>JACRBI010000019.1 GCA_016234495.1 Chloroflexota bacterium
GATCGTGTCCACGCCTCGTGCGCCACCCGAATACAACACCTGTCCTGAAAGTCCGCACGCATTGCCGACAAACTTTGCACATTCCTGTCCTGCTTCATCCAGATGACGTGAGCCAACGACTGCAATGCCAGGTTGACCAAGCAATGCTTTTTCTCCTGCGTAGAACAACACAGTAGGAGCGGAGTCTTTCAAACGCTGGCGATATTTTTCGGGGTAGTCTGAGTCGGCGCGGGTGAGGGGGAAGATGCCTAGAGATGAGAGACGGTTTAGGTGAGATTCGATATCGCGGGATGCAAGTTGCATGATACGAGTTACGAGTTCGGGGTCTAGGTCGAGTTTGAGGCGGAGCTCATGTTCGGGCTGTTGAAGCAGGTCTGAGGGGCGGAGCGCGGCGGCTTGCATCTTCCGAACGAGGGGATTCCATTCGCGCAGGGTCAATGTTTTGACGGAGTCATCCTCCAATCCAAGTTGCGAACAGAGCAGGAGTAAGGCAAGAGAGTCGGGAGAAGGTGTCAAGTTTCAAATTCCATGTTTCAGGTGTCGGAGTGAATGGTGCGAGTCAGAGTTAGAACGTTGATGTTTGCAGCGCCATGTTTGCGAAGCAAGCGGGTGATCTCCTCCAGGGTCGCGCCTGAGTCGAAAAGATCGTCAACAAGTAGGATGTGTTTGGTATTTATATCACCGTTTACCGCGAACGCGCCCGCGACGTTATCGCGTTTTTGCGGGAGGGTGTGCATTTCTTTTTGCGGCTGGGTCTGGCGGGTTTTGGTGACGCAAGTTTGCATGGGCTTTTTGATGGCTTTTGATATTGCTTTGCAAAATTCATGCACGGGACTGAACTCGCGTTGCGTGGAGGATGGCACGGGGACGATGATGTCGAACTGACTCATTTCAGGGTGGGAGGCGAAAAGTTTGCGCGTGTGCTCGACGAGTATGGGCAGAACGGACGCATCCGTTTCATATTTGAGACGATAAACAAGATCACCAATGCCGCTTCGGTTCCAGTCTGCGCCTTTGTAAGAACTATGGAAGTTGAGGGCAAAACCTGTTTGCCAGTTGCCTTTGAGTGGGCGGGGATGGGAGGATGAGAGGAAGGATGAGATAGGGTCGCATTGCTTATTGCGTACTTCGTCCCGCGAGGATGCTTCGCGATTATTGGTAATAGGCGTTGTGCTTGTAGAAATCGAGGCGGTTTTGTCACCACGGCATTTCAAGAGTGCTGATTTTGCCGCATCACGGGTATAGTACATTTCGCTTTCATCTTCTGAAATCTTTGTGAGCAAGTCAACTGTGAGTGGGTTTCCAATATCACCTAATGCTTTCACAGCATACTGGCGAACCTGCGGTTTTACTTCAATTGCCAGCAAGTCAAGTAAGGGCTGAACTGCTTTAGCATCTTTAATTTTTCCAAGAGCGGATGCGGCTAATCTTCTTACGTTTCCGACTTCACTTTTTAGCGCGGCGAATAATTCAGGTAATGCAATGGATGATCTGGATTCACCAAGTTCAACAATGCGATGAATTGTGGATTTGGGATCATGTGCCTCAGGTATATTGAATGCAGATGTTTGGATGTTTGCCGCAGCAACACAACGGATCATTTCGTAGGTGATCTCATCGGGCAGGAGACTTTTGATGGGGAAGAGGAATTGGGTTGAGCCGACTTTCCGAATTGCGGCTTCGATCTTTTCTTTCACATCTTTGGCAATGACTTTATCTACATCGAGTTTGCCCGCTTCGATGAGTTTGGCGCAGTGACCGTAGATGGTCATCAGGGTTAATTCGCGTTGACGAGCAATTTGTTCAGGTGTGAGACCTTCGTTGATAAGTTGTGCCGTGTATTCCACCGTTCCGCCCGCCTGCATTTGCGCCCTTTTCTTTTCGATCTTGTGCTTGGAAAATCCCTGAGGGACTTTCAGCGGAATGGATACCTTTTGCTGGATGGCACTTTCACCTTTGGGAGTGAGTTTGATGATGGGGTATTCGCCGCCGACCACTTTGAAGTATCCAAGCGAAACAAGTTCGAGGATCATCTCTTCAATGTCTTTTTGCTTCAGCGCGGCGAGTTTGCCGTAATACGCATTTTTGTCGTAATGAAATTGCTGAATATCCTGCGTTTTGGAGCCTTTAAGGATTTGAGCGAGTTTTATCCGTCCCACTGTTCGCGTCCCCTGCCTGCGGACAGTATCCAAAAGGATGAGCGCGGCGCGTTCGATAAGATCCATTTGTGATACATCACTGATGGTTTCACTGGTCGTTTGAGCAGGCAGGGACTTCCTCGTTTCACAGTTGTCACAGCACACGGGTGCATCGGCATTGCCATGATCGCCGAAGTGCTTGAGCATGATTTTTCGGCGGCAGGAGTTCGTTTCCGCATAATGGATCATATGGTCGAGTTGTTCGGTGCGGTGGCGGATGTGTTCCCTGCTCCGCGCCGCGGCGTTTTCGACCTCTTTTTGATTCCACATCTGGCGTTTGAGCGACATGCGATACCCGTCGTCGCCAAGATGTTCCAGCGCGCCAACACGTTCGAGTTCGGCGAGTCCCACCTTGATCTTGACGGGGTGCAGTTCGGTGCGGCGTTGGAAATCTTCGGTGGTGAGCCAGACTTCGTCGTTGGAATTTCCCAATGCTCGATATAGCGATTGCAATTCACTAGAAGTGACCATGCTGTTCTGGATGAAAAATTCCTGCAAAGCTCGGTCTTGTGGATCGTACAACAGCACGGCTTTGGCAGGATGTCCGTCGCGTCCCGCGCGACCCGCTTCCTGATAGTACGCTTCGAGAGAGCCAGGCACGGAATAGTGAATCACCTGTCGCACGTCGGCGCGGTCGATGCCCATGCCAAAGGCGTTAGTTGCTACGATGACGGGAGTCGAGCCGTTGATGAAGCGCTCTTGAATCCGTGTGCGGTCTTCGGGAATGAGTCCTGCATGATAATGCTCGGCTTGTAGTTTGCAGATGACGCGGACGAACTCAGCGACTTCCTCTGCGTCGCGGCGTGTGCCAGTGTAGATAATGGATGAGCCATTTGCTAACGGGTGGTTTGTGGAAACGAGCAGTTCACTCAAAGCGCGGAACTTGGTTTCGGTATCGGCGGTGTATTTCACTTCTAGCGTCAGATTGGGACGATTGAAGCCTGTGACGATACGCGTCGTCGTTTCGGGCAGACCGAGCAGGCGCACGATGTCGCTTTGGACTTTGGGAGTCGCGGTGGCAGTCAGTGCGACAGTGAGTGGATTGCCGAGCTTTACACGCATTTCGGCAATGTGGAGGTAGTCGGGGCGGAAGTCGTGTCCCCACTCCGAGATGCAGTGCGCTTCGTCTATGGCGAGCAGGCTCAAAGTCAAGGATTGAAGCGAGCGGAGGAAGATCCCACTGCGGAGACGTTCGGGGGCAACGTAGACGAGTCGATATTTCCCTTGCGATAGAAGAGTCAATCTTTGATTCTGTTCAGCGGTCGAGATCGCGCTGTTGATGAACGTGGCGGAAATTCCTTTACGATTGAGCGCATCCACCTGGTCTTTCATCAATGCGATGAGCGGCGAGATGACGAGCGCCAGACCTTCGAGTTGCAACGCTGCAAATTGATAGATGAGCGATTTGCCCGCGCCTGTGGGCATAATCGCAAGTGTATGTTGTTTGTTGAGGAGAGATTGAATGGCTTCTTCCTGTCCCGCGCGGAAGGAGGTGAAGCCAAAGTGGGTGTGGAGGGGGGATGAAAAGTCAGTCATAGCTTGAGTTGATTCAATTCATCCTGCAAGGCGGGAAGTCTTTTATATCGTTCGCGTATATCGGCGATGGTTTTACCCCATGATGGAATATCGTTGACCTGGCGATAGATATCACGTACCGCACGCAGACATAACGCGGCTTGCGCGTAATTGCCTCTGTCGCGGTAATTGATAAACCGCTCCGCCTCTTTTGCAAATATTCGAAGCGCTTCTTGTGGGTATTGTTTCTTTGCCGCCTGCGCTACTTCGATATGCAATTCATGGTTTCCCCAGCGTTCTGGCAGTTTCTCGAGCGCTGTAAGCGCATTGCCCGCTTCCTTTTCTTCCAAGTAGAGGGAAATGAGGAAGCCAAATTCATTTTTCTTTTCAAGTTCATTTATGATTTGAACACGCAAATCATTCCAGCGGTTAAGTTGTTTCGCCAATTTGCGAAGCGTTTTGTATTTCTCGATGTTTGGATGTTTCCAAAATAATCGCTCTTCCAATGTGAGTGAACCAGCCAAATCACCACGCTCTTTGAGCCTATTTGCAAGCCAGTCTATCAGGCGGTCATCCTTGATATTGGGCAACCGTTCAGTTACCAGCTTTTCGGCAAGCACAGTCTGCTTGTGATTTACGAAAACGTTCAAAGCTAGAAATAATGGATAATCTTCCGCGGCGCGTGCAGAATTTCCAGCTTCATCCATCCTCCTGAGTTGAAGCAAGTGTTCAATCAAATCATTTAAGCGCCCTGTCTCGCGGCAGATTTTTAGGTAGGCTTCATCGTCGAGGATATCTGCTTCAAGGTCAAGCAACAATCTTCCTAGAACTTCGCGATGATAACCATTGCTCCAACTGTCTCCTTTCGGCATGATCTCACGGGTCCACTTTGCAATTTCGATACGTTCATCGGGGGTTGTTTTATCCACGAGAATTTCTGGCACGCAGTTCGCTGCGCCGACGCCGCCCAGTTTGATGGTGTCCCACCGATATACGCTGAAAAGGACTTGCAGAATCTCAAGACGATTTTTCTTATCGTTGATTGACGTCAAACAAGTTCCAAGAGCCTCAGCGCAATCATAGGAAATTCCCAACAACCTGCCCTCTTCATCGCCCATAGCTGCGTTTTCATTATCCAGGATAGCTTCAATGACTGTCATATAAATCGAAGCCGAATTTTCCGCATCGCCGCGTGACAAATAGCCTGCCGCGAGTTTCAGGAGCGGATTCAAATCCCGTTTGATTTCCTCCGTGTATCCCCACTCGTAATCCACGCCGCGAAATGCCCGTTGCGCCTGTTGCCGAATCGCTTTGATGTTAATTGGTTTGCCTTCTTCTCCAATGATTGGCAAATCGAGCAGAGACTCCAGGTCTGGTTCCTGCTCAAGCATTTCCTTGATAATAGCAATCAATTCAGGCTTGGAGCGTTTATCGAGAATTGCATCCAGCGCTTCGGTTTCCTGAAATGAATCGGGATCATTGACCCAAGTGAGTAGTAACGCGATGGTGTGCTTGCAGTGCCCGCCATCACCGACGGGGCAGGAACATTCTGCGGATTCGATGCCTTTATTGTTGAATATCACTTCTTGACGATAAAACGGCGCCTGCGACCCAGAGCATTTGGATTTTATTTTCATCCCCTCGCGGCGTTGTTCGTAAATGGCTCCGCTAGCATAATATCCCTGTCCACGTTTGAAATAGGCATCGTCTGTCCAGTTGATAACATTTGATATCTTAATGCGGGGAATGGAGGACATAGCATGTTCCAATTATTATGGTGCCAGCATTTATTCTGCAAGCAGCCATTCTGCCGTGGATCGTATCTGCACTGGGATGCCATTGATCTCGAATGAATCCTCGTTGGAGTCCGACAGAATAATAGCGCTTTGTACTTTTACAGTCCCAATGGCATCCTTTAGAGCGCGTACCTCCCGGTCCCGCGTTGTAGATTGAGCCAGGTTCCCGGAAACCTGAATGAGCTGGCGTTGTTCAGGCAAATAGAAATCCACCTCATACCCGCCTGGGGAAGAGAGGTAATGGATCTCCTTTGCTTTCCGCCTGAGCGCCAGAAAAACCAGGTTTTCCAGCAATTTGCCTGTGTTTGGTGAAAAACCAAACCCAATGGTGTTGATCAAGCCCGTATCGATTCCATAGATCTTCTTGGGGGCGATCTGCTGGCGTTTTACCGAGTAGTCATAGACGTTCAGCGTAAAGAGCAGCCAACTGTTCTCCATGTACCCAATGTAATTCTTGATCGTATTTACACTGCCGACTCGAAACTGGTCTTTGAGTTTATTAAACGATATCAGATTGGCTGGATTGCTCATCAGAAAGAATCCGAGTTCTTTGATAGCTGTCACCGCCTCAAGCCGGTAACGTGTTGCAATGTCTCGATACAAAACATCATCATAGAGTGTACGTAAGAGGGGGAGTTCTGGATACTTGAGCGCATCTGGAATACCGCCGAATTTTAAATAGGATTGAAGGGAATTTTGCAAGCGGGCATGGTCCACGGTTGTCATACGCTCCAGGTTAGGCAGGGACTCTCCGCGAAACAGCATGAACTCCTTGAATGAAAATGGAAACAACTCAATCGAGACGTACCGACCCGTTAGGCGGGTTCCCAACTCCCGGCTGAGTAGGGAGGCGTTGGATCCCGTGATATAAAATTTGAACCCCATGTCCATAAAGCGGCGGACAAAATGTTCCCAGCCATCAATATTCTGGATTTCATCAATAATGAAAATCTTGCGTTCGCCAAAAACTTCGAGCAGCGCCTGGTATAGGTCGTTGGCATCTTCTGCAAGAAAGCCTAAAAAGCGATCATCCTCAAAATTGAGATAGTAGAATTGCTCTCGCCCCAACCGATGAGCTAATTGTAACAAGAGTGTCGATTTCCCTGCCCGACGTAACCCGGAGATGATTACAGCATGGGGAACCCCACTCGCCCGCTCCACTTCCGCGAGTTGCGTTCGTACAATTCCCAAATCGCGGCTCCAAAAGGAATCAAATTGCTCCAACAACATGGATTTGATTTGATCCTTGCTCCATCTGGATTTCCATATGTTTTCATTCATGCAGGAATAATAAACCAAAAAGTTTTCATTGTCAATGAAAACTTTTTGGTAAAGAGAATTTGGTAGGATCGCCATACTACCTGGTACGCAGGGATTCATTGCGGTAGTACATTGAATTCCTTAGCGACACTTCGACACCACCTATTTTATTTTTTCGGTATAGTGAACTGGTAGTTCCATATTTTCTTCCGAAGGTATTCAAATGGCTCGAAGAGCAGTAATTTACATCCGCACATCGTCTGAAACACAAGGGGCAAATTCCAGCCCAGTTGAGCAGGAAGCAGATTGTCGCCGCCTGGCAGAAGAAAAAGGATTGCAGGTAGTTCATATCTACTGCGATGTAGAAAAGTACCGTGTGGGCAGCAAACTGGTCGAACCTTCAGGTAGCCGCTCAGATCGCCCCGGTCTACTGGCAATGCTCAAAGACGCCGCCAGAGATGAATTCGATGTCATTCTCGCGTGGCGCGAAGATAGGTTGTATCGTGGATTGCGTTCCATGTTAACGGTCTTGGAAACCGTTCAGGACTATAAAATCGAAATCCTGTTGGCAAAAGAAAATTTTGATTCCAGGATCGCACCTGTCCGTGCTTGGGCTGCCCAGATGGAACTTGACGGTATGAAAGAACGGCTGGGAATGGGTGTCAAAGCGCGACTGAAAGCGGGGAAAGCAAATACCGGGCAAGATCGCTATGGCTATATTCGTATAGGTGACAAGATCCATGTTGTAGAGGAAGAGGCAGACTGGGTCAGGAAAATCTTCGATTGGTACAACCAGGGTGTTTCGCTGTTACAGATCCGTGAAAGACTGATTGCCGGCAATGCTCCGCAGAAGGGGAGCAGCACACCAAGGCATATACAATGGGCTCGTTCCAGTATCCAAGGGATTTTAGAATCCGCCAAAGAATATGCCTATGGCTATAAGGAACAGTCGCGTGATGGCGAAACCTTCCAAATCTCGGTGGAGCCTATTATCGATATCCCTACCTATGAGTTGTTCAAAACGCAACGAGAAAAGAACAAAACCAATTCACCCCAACAAATCCGCCATGATTATCTGCTTTCCGGGCATCTAAAATGCTCATGTAACCTGACCTGGCAGGCAAAAACAGCAACCCACCGTCGCAGCAGGCAGGGGGAGTGGATCGAGCGCAAGACTCCCATCGGGACCTATTTCTGCCCGCAGACGCATAAGGAGTTACGAACTTCAAATTGTCCCAAGTCGATCAGCGCCAAACAAGCCGAAGCCCAAATCTGGGAGAAGGTAAGCGAATTTATTACCAACCCAGTGTACCTTCTGGCGGAAGCGGAGGCTAAAGTTTCCCGGTTGCAGAAAGACTACGAACAAATGCAGCGAGAGGAAATACGTCTGCATAAGGAACTCAAAAGGCTAAACGATGAGCGCCAGGAATTCATCACCAAAGCTTGCAAAGAACGCATGCCTGATGAAGAGCTCACTCCCCAGATGAACGTACTGTATGAGAAAGAGCGAGGAGTGCAGCGCAGGTTGACAACCATTGAGCGAACGAAGGATGATTTTACAAAACTTGACTTGGAAGAGCAGATCAAGAAATGTGTAGCTGAATTGCAGTCAGAGATGGTTGAGTTGATTCATGCCGATCCTCAAACCCCAGAGGAGAGACATCAGGTGTTTCTGTTGAAGAGGCAGGTGGTGGACACAGTTTTGGAGGAAGCACGAATTGATCAGAACCGACAGATA
>JACRBI010000020.1 GCA_016234495.1 Chloroflexota bacterium
TATCTGTCGGTTCTGATCAATTCGTGCTTCCTCCAAAACTGTGTCCACCACCTGCCTCTTCAACAGAAACACCTGATGTCTCTCCTCTGGGGTTTGAGGATCGGCATGAATCAACTCAACCATCTCTGACTGCAATTCAGCCACATATTTCTTTATCTGTTGTTCCAAGTCAAGTTTTGTAAAATCTTCCTTCGTTCGCTCAATGGTTGTCAACCTGCGCTGCACTCCTCGCTCCTTCTCATACAGTACGTTCATCTGGGGAGTGAGCTCTTCATCAGGCATTCGTTCTTTGCAAGCTTTGGTGATAAACTCCTGACGTTCATTGTTTAGTCTTTTGAGTTCCTTATGCAGACGTATTTCCTCTCGCTGCATCTGTTCGTAATCTTTCTGCAACCGGGAAACTTTAGCCTCCGCTTCCGCCAGAAGGTACACTGGGTTGGTAATAAATTCGCTTACCTTCTCCCAGACTTGGGCTTCAGCTTGTTTGGCGCTGATCGACTTGGGGCAATCTGTGGGAGTCTTGCGTTCGATCCACTCCCCCTTTCGGCTGCGACGGTGGGTTGCCGTTTTTGCCTGCCAGGTCAGGTTACATGAGCATTTTAGATGTCCGGAAAGCAGATAGTCATGGCGGATTTGTTGGGGTGAATTGGTTTTGTTTTTTTCTCGTTGCGTTTTGAACAACTCATAGGTAGGGATATCGAGAATAGGCTCCACCGAGATTTGGAAGGTTTCGCCATCACGCGACTGTTCCTTATAGCCATAGGCATATTCTTTGGCGGATTCTAAAATCCCTTGGATACTGGAGCGAGCCCATTGGATATGCCTTGGTGTGCTGCTCCCTTTCTGTGGAGCGTTGCCGGCAATCAGTCTTTCACGGATCTGTAAGAGTGAAACACCCTGGTTATACCAATCAAAGATTTTCCTGACCCAGTCTGCCTCTTCCTCTACAATATGAATCTTGTTACCGACACGAAGATACCCGTAGCGATCTTGCCCGGTATTTGCTTTGCCCGCTTTCAGCCGCGCTTTGACCCCCATTCCCAATCGCTCTTTCATGCCATCCAGTTCCATCTGGGCTGCCCAAGCACGGACAGGAGCAATTTTGGAATCGAAATTTTCTTTTGCCAATAAGATTTCGATTTTATAGTTCTGGACGGTATCCAAAACCATCAACATGGAGCGCAATCCTCGATACAGTCTGTCTTCTCGCCAGGCGAGAATGACATCGAATTCATCTTCGGTGGCGTCTTTGAGCATTGCCAATAGACCAGGGCGATCAGAACGGCTGCCCGATGGCTCGACCATTTTGTTGCCCACTCGATATTTTTCTACATCGCGGTAGATGTGAACGACTTGCAATCCCTTTTCCTCTGCCAGGCGGCGACAATCGGCTTCCTGCTCAATTGGGCTGGAATTTACCCCTTGTGATTCGGATGATGTCCGGATGTAGACCACTGCTCTGCGAGACATTTCAATTCCTTCAGTAAAAAATAAGACTTCTGACCCAACTATACCGACAAGGCAGAAGGGGTGGATAGAAAGTGTCGCCAAGAAATTGCTACATATTTCAGCAATGATATCTTGCGTGCATAGTTACTATGGCATTCGATTAATTTTATTAACTTATTTATGAGAGATTGTTCCATTTTACGAAAATCTTCTTCGCATTATTCATCACAAAACAGGGACAACCGTGCGACTGGAAATCTCGCCGTTGTCCCTGTTTTGATCTTTATGAGATTACGGTATCCAGTTTGACAACACATTCACGATCATATCTGGATTTTCAGGATCATTGGTTTTGAGATGAACCGCAAAATTATGCGGACCGTCCATGCCTTCGTGCATCATAAAGACGCTAGACTCAACGATTGTGCTTTCACCGGGTTTGAGTACCATCGAACCGATGGTCAGTTGAGGAGGTCAGCACCCCTCCACGACTTCAACATACGGGTCTTCCTTGAAACGCAGTGTGCCATCACCCGTGTTGGTGACCTTGATGGCGAAAGTCTTTTCGACGTTGAACTTCACATCGCCGTAATCGATCTGTTGCTGATCCACCGCAATGGATGGCGTGCCACCGCCATCCCCATCACGTGCAAACAGGAATACGGCAAGGACAATGAACACGCCGCCCAGCGCTAGAAATATCCACGAAAACTTTTGGCTTTGTTTCTGTCTCTTATGTTTTTTGCTCATAGAGCCTCCTTACTTTTCATATTCAAACTGGAACGAATAGATATAAGCGATCAAGTCCCAGATTTGTTCTTCGGTAAAAATGACGCCCCACATGGGCATGCCTGTTCCCATGCCGCCGCGCAGGATTTTCCCTTGTAATAATGCGGGGCTTGCACCAAGCATTCGCCGCGGATCGGTGAAATCTACGGGGCTCTGCATCACCATGTCCATTGCACCTTCCATGGTTTGCATGGAGGCTTCACCCGCCTCGGCAAGGTCGTCGGCAAAGACGCCGTCGCCCGCGCCGTTTTCGCTATGACAGGCAGCACAGTTTTGGGCGTAGAGTTCTTTTCCGTTGGCAAGCGATTCAGGTGTGGTATTGGATTGCCAAAGATAGGCGACTGCATCCCACTTTTGGGATTCGGTTAAGGATGTGTCCGATAAGTCGGTGAAGACTTGGTAGGGGGAGTGAGAGCGATAGTAGTCCGGAGATTGGTAACTGGTAATTGGTAATTGGGTTGCCAGTTGTTGACCGCTGACCGCTGACGGTTTTTGATTTGGAATAATCGATGAGTCGTGCGGAGCGTCAATGTCCAGGTCGAGGGAAACGTAGAGGGGAACAGAAGCAGGCTCAGGGTCCAAGGGTGAGCCACTGACTTCAATCGTGCCGCGCATTCGCCAGTGATTGAGTCCGCACCAGCGTGTGCAGAAGAAGGTATAAATTCCAGGCTTGTCGAAGGTCAGCGTGATGTCAGTCACTTTGCCGGGAATCACATCCACACTTTGCATATCCATCTGACCGACTGCAAAGCCATGCACAACATCATCGGAGGTGAGTTTCAAATGAAGGGACTTGCCCGCTTCTGCTTGAATCACATCGGGGTTCCAGCCGCCATTCTCAGCCATGCGTGCGTGGATCAAAGGCGTGCGCGCCCAAAGTAACAATGGAGCGCCAATGGCAAGGAGTATCCCTGTGACGATCAGGATGCGTGAGATGAGTTCGGGGCGTTTCATAGTAATAACCAGAGCATGATGGATGTGGCGACGAAGCAATAGACAAAGACAGGGATTGTGGACGTTCCCGCTTCATTCACCTTTTGGGCTGTTCGCGCCGACCAGAACAATCCTACGACCAGAGCGAGTGTCTGCGCAGGCGCGAGGATCGTGGTGAGCATTGGCCGCCACGCCGCGTTTGCAGTGCCAAACAAATTCCAGCCAAGTCCCAGCGGATCAGATAATGCGGCGAGGATGTAAGATGCGTTGGTGAGGACAAAGGATAAACTGAAAGCGACCCAGAACATCAATCCCAGTGGAATGAGCGCCGTGGAAAGAGACATGAAGCGTTGTTTGAGAGCCTGTTTGCTTTTCGTTGTCATGATCGCTAAAGTGAAAAGCCCGGGCAGGACGATAAAGATGATCGCAAGAAAAACTGCCGCGTATATGAACCATGCGCCTGTACCGACGTTGTATGCCGCGTCTTTGAGTGTGCCCCACGGACCAAGCAACACGCCTGCGTAGATCATGGCGGCGCCAAACATAATGAAGGCTTTGAAGGCTTCATCGAGTCGCGCTGTCGGTTTGGCGACGTCGGCGGAGAAGGGGCGCAGGTTGACGGCGATATTGTCATGCGGGCAGGTGCGGATACATTCCATGCACAAGCCGCAGTAAGTATTCTTTGTCATGCCACCGGGGAAGACATCCCACGAACAGCCATAACCGACTTGCGAGCCGTTATAACAAGGCTTGCCTTCGCATGTCACGCAGACTTGTTTATCTTTGATGCGTAATTCGATGGGAGCAGTTTGAGAATACAAACCGATAAATCCACCAACGGGACAGAGATAGCGGCAAAAGGCGCGGCGCTCGAAGATAATGCTCAGTCCAATGGCGGCGAAGAGCATGGCTGCCAGAACAATACCCGTGACGTTAGGCGTGGTAAGTAAAACACTGCTGAACAAAGCCAGCATCAGGAAAAAGATGTTCTGCAACCAGATGTTGCGAAACATCTTCGGCACACGCAGATTGAGCCACTTCGGTCTTTTGTCGGGGGGACTTAAAACTGCGCCACGCTGCAACCACTCTCCCGGCAGCGGGATCGGGCAGACTGCGCACCATCCGCGCCCGAAGAATGGGACGGCGACGAGAATCAGGATCGCCCACCATGCAATCCACACGAAGACGATGCTGAAGTTATGACTCCCAACCGGCGTGCCGATCAGTCCGGCAAGGATGGCGAAGATATAACCGACCAACATCACGATAAAGACCGCCAATTGCGGGTAACGGTTCTTAAGAGCGGATTTGAGGAAGGGCAGGCGGGTGAGTTCCATTGCAGTAACCAGTCGTCAGTGATCAGTTGTCAGTCTTTAGCAACGCGGGGAAAGCGGAAGAAAGCGAAGATGGCGAGAAGTGAGAAACCAATAGAACGATAAAGCCAGTCGTTTGTGCCAACAGTTAATTTTCCGATCATGAAGGGATGCATGGCTCCGCAGGTGACTTTGCAGCGAAAGCGGAAGGAGCCGGGTTTGTCGGCAACAAAGGTCAGGGTTGCACTTTGTCCGGGGTCGGCTTCGACGGAAATGTCATAGCCATCCACATAGAGACCGTGAACAACATCTGTGCTGACCAGTTGGATGGTTACGGTATCGCCGGGGTTGACGTGAAGCTCAGAGGGAGAATAGGCAAATTGGTGCGCGTCAATCTCAAAGGTCCGTTCTTGAGGCGTGATGGGTTGAACTGGCAGCGGCGCGAATGCCACCACCAGTCCAGCCATCACAAGAAGGAGAAGAGCGAAACGATAGCTCATGAAGTTAGGGGATGTTGGACGGTCCGTATTTGGAGTAGGTCGCGTCTATGTATGCCCGCGCATCCTGCGGACTTTTGCCGTCGTTCAACATACGCATCACATCCTGGGTGATGTCCACGCAGATGGAGCAGCCGAGGGCATGATTGTCGAAGGTGATCTTCCCGCTGGCGTCTACATCTGAAACGTAGCAATCGTAATTTGAGGTGTGACCGATATCGCTGCATCCGCAATAGCAGGGAATATCTTGCATGATGTCTGGGTTGGCGGTATTGAACTGGTAGGCTTCCTGCACTGCTACGGGGGCAGACTGAACGTCCATTGGCATTTGGTCGAGCGGCATCATGGCAAGATGCGCGTCATCAGAGTTGGAAGTGGAGCAGGCAGAAACCGCAGTGGCGGTCAGCGCCAAAATGATGAGAAGGAACAGGAACTTTCTGGTCTTTGAAAACATATTGGGTCCTCCGTGTTCGGATGACCCAATAGTAGTCTGACAATTAAGTTATCTCCAGCGCAGTACAGCGGATGAGGACATGCGCCAAATGGCTTATGACGAATGTCATGCAGTTTGGCGCGTCACAACCTGCGCTTCATAGTGATGCCGTCCATCGTTGCCAGAGTCAGCAACGGCATGGACCAGCATTTCAGGCGTGACCTTTTTGCTGTCAAAGTAAACTTCTGCCAGCCCCATGTTCAGATAGATCTCGGCGTGATAAACGCCTTCCAATGAGACCAGTCCATTTCGCACGCGGGCGGCGCAGTTGACACAGCCCATGCCGGAAACTGCCAACAGAGTTGTATCCGCATTTTTTAGCACACTATCCAAGACCGCCTTTTGAATGGTTTCGACATGACAATTTTGATCCATGAGATTTCTCCTATTGATACAGTGAAATTTGATTACATGCGCATTGCCATCGGCAAGGTGAAGAGGACGACGTTCATTACAGTCAGGACGACCATCAAAGTAGCAAAGGGTGCAAATGTTCCCCAAACCTTTTCGCCGGAATGATTCGATTTGGAGATGCGATAGGCGGTGTAAAGCGAGCCAATGAAGCCGAGGGCGATCAAGCCGAATTGAAGCCACTGGATCTCCTGCATACTGAGAATGGCAGGCGATGCGCCGTGGATTTCCATCCCAAACAATGCCATGCCTGTGTACAGAATGGACTTGCCTTCCGCCAGCAGGTGGAACAGGTTATGGGCGATATGTCCTGCCATATCTAGTGCGATGATGGCATAACCAAAGCGGGCAAAGTTTTCAACGAGCGTGGCTTTGTTGAACTTGCTTGCGATCCAGGAGGTCAGCCCGAGCAAAGCTACCGGGATGACAATGGCAGTCGCAAACGTGATACTGAAGGTGATGGCATAGCTGGTCGTGCCGGTAACGTTCTCCAGCCATTTCAACATGGATTCCCAGATCTCGAGCATGGTCACATTCTGGACGAAGACAATACCCATGATGACCGCCGAAAGGAAGGCTTCTTCAAGTTTCGGCTTGCGGATGAACCACAATTCCTTGGTGGGCGGGCGCACGGTCAATTGAATGGAATTATTCGGACAGCCCTTGATACATTCCGCGCACAGCACGCAATTGGCGCTGGAGGTCATGGTCTTGGGGAATTCATACAAAGGACAAGGCATGGAATTGTCCGTGCCTTTGTAACAGGCGGCGATGGTACAGGTGGCGCATATTTCCGGGGTTCCACGCAGGCTCAACATGCCGTTGCGGGCATAGTTACCCGAAAGCCCGCCAAGGAAGCAGACATAGCGGCAGAACGTGCGGCGTTCGTAAAACGCGCCGGAGACGATCACGCCCGTGGTGAGGGTCAGCATCAACACGCCGGAGCCAAGCGGATTTTCCACCACGCCAAAGACATGGTCGCTCCAGGTGATAAAGATAAAGAGCGCGTCAATGATCCAGATGCCGTATTTCTTCAGGAAGCGCGGCGCAGGGTTGTTGTTACCGACAAAATTTTGAACAAGGTCATTGATCTTTGCAAACGGACAAATGGCGCACCAGAAACGCCCGAGAAATAGGAAGATGATCGGGATGAGGGGCCACCACAAGACCCAGGTAAGAGCCGTGCCGAAGTTGTCATGCGCGGATTCAGGTCCCAGAATAAGTTCGAACATGATGACCATGAAGATCATCAGCGTGGGCCATTGGATGATGCCGGGATACCAGCGGCTGCGCAGAAAACGGTCGATCCACTTGTTGTTAAGCAGGTTTCCGCCATTCAGTAAAGATGGGTTGGGGTTGGGAAGGGATGTCGTCATGGAATTACCTCTTAAGCCTTTTGAGCAATGGATTTTCGTTTGGAAATGGCAGCCGCTGAAATGGCTGTGGCATTGATGCCAAAGAAGCCAGCCAGAACGGCATAGTTGAGACCCAGTTTTCGCGAAACTTCAAAGGGGAGGTCAACTACATTCGTCTTGCCGTTGACGGTAAAGTGGACGTTGAACATCCATTCGCCGGATTTGTCGAGGTGGAGTTCGCCCTCGTATTCGCCAGATTCTTTCCCAGGTTCAAGCATGACCGTTGTCGCTTCCTCATCATGCCCCGCTTCGGGTTCAACAGGTTGCATCACGCCGGGTTCAGGAGTCTCGCTGCCCATGTCCATTTCGCTCATACTGTTATTGCTGGTCATCACGCCAACAGACGGGGCTTCGGTTGCCATTTCCATTTCCTCCATCCCTTCAACAGGCATGGCAGAAACTTCCACCTCTGCATTTGAAACGGGCATGCCCATTGTGTCCGCGATCTGAATATGGAATTGATTTTCACCAACCTTTACCGGCTCTGTGAAAACTAATTTAACATGATAGCCATTCACTTCACCCTCTATCCCGCCAGATCCGCTGTCAGCTAATGCCAGGGTGGGCGTTAGCAACAAAATGGTGATGAGCCATAGCACTGCCAGACTTTGAAATGTTGTCTTCTTCATACGAAACCTGCCTCCTGATGTGAACAAAGTTGCCAAATCTTATCGTGTTCAACTTGATATAAAGAGCGCGGAATGGCGCAACTTATGACAGGCTGAATGACTTATGAAGAACATCACACGTCTTTTATGACAGATATATTTTTGACGAAATTGGACTATGGAATCAAAAACCTCCCGGTAAGGGAGGTCTCTTGATTAGCCAACAGCATTTTTATTTATTCATCTTCGAGAGGGTGTTCCACCTCACCAGCCATAAATGCATCCGGGCTGGCTAGGAACGCCTTTAGACATGCCTTGGTGCAGAAATAAACTTTTTCGCCCTTGTATTCAGCATCCGGAAATTTTGAAAGATCCTGGATTCCACCTCCGCAAGCTGTCTTGATTTCCGGCGGAGATGAGGATTTGATTTGTGGCTGCATGGTCATTTTTCCTTTTTATTGCTAAGTAATTCCTGTCTGATTCGGAACGCAGAGACGGCGACGGCTACACCTGCCATCCCAGCCAGGATCACTGTGCTGGATGCTGAACCGAACAGGCTTTTCAAAATCACAGCGAATAGTATCACGCCGATTACGAAGGCTGCGATAAAGGAGATATTGGGTAAATGGATTCTTGACGCTTTCATTTGATCACTTCCTTTTTATTCCACGATCAACTTGCCGCGCAACATTCCCATTTGGCACTGGAAGCCATATTCGCCAGATTGTTCGGGGGTGAATTCCAATGTCACCTGTTCGCCTTCGGGCAGTAATGCGTTTTGATTGAAATCGGGGAACAACACTTTTTCAGAACACGCCGAACTTTCCTGCCGCGTGAACGTCAAACGCACGGGGCGACCTTTTTGCACCACGATCACATCAGGCGTGTATCCGCCTTTGACGGTGACTGCCACTTCCTGTGCGCCAGATGCAGATACCGCGACGCGCATCTGCGCCTTGGGTGCGAACCAGAAATACCAGGCGATAAGAACCGTCAGTACGATTCCCGAAAAAACCACGAAGATTTGGATTTGAGACATGTCAAACTCCTTTCTTTGCTTTGATGATGGATAGCGGACCAAAAATATTGATAAAGTTCTCCGCTTCTTCGACTCCGCCGAAACCTGCTTCCGTTATAAAGAGCGGAATCAACCCGTCGAAGTTGTCGGCGGTCTCTTCGAGACGGCGCATGTAGGTGGTCATGAAACGGGTAAGAGATGTGTGCGGCGCTCCAAAATCGAGTACATATAATTCTCCATTGGGCTTAAGCACACGATAAACTTCTTTGAACGCGCGGCGTTTGTCTTCTTTGGTGAGGTGGTGAATGACAAGGCTGGTGACCACTCTGTCGAAGGTCGAATCAGGATAGGGCAGGGAAGAGGCGAGTCCTTCATCCCATTGAATAGTTGTGCCGCGAGATTTATTTCGCGCGATGTCCAATACCTGAGAGTCGCCATCCATGCCTGTGATTTGTGCTTCGGGATGGGCGCGTTTGAGCATAAGAGTCAACGTGCCTGTGCCGCAGCCGAGGTCAAGGACTTTCATATTGGGCTGGATATTTGCGTGCTGAATTAATTTGCGCTTGAAGGTCTCTTCGCGCATCACCCATTTGAGCAAGGGATCATACAGCGGCGTGAGCCATTTGAAACGGAGGGCGGGAATATAACGGGTGCTCATGTTACCTCGCACTAAATTTTGGTTTGAACCCGCGCAGACGGTTGGCATTGCCAACCACGGTTACAGAAGAGAATGCCATTGCCGCGCCCGCGATCAGCGGACTGAGCAGCAAGCCGAAGAAGGGGAATAGGACTCCCATTGCAACAGGGACGCCAAGCGTGTTGTAGATAAAAGCGCCAAACAGATTTTGATAAATGTTGGTCATCGTGGCGCGGCTGACTTCGATGGCAGTGACCACACCTTTGAGACTGCCTTTGATGAGCGTGATATCCGAGGCTTCGATGGCGACATCCGTGCCTGTTCCGATGGCGAGACCGACATCTGCCTGTGCGAGCGCGGGGGCGTCGTTGATGCCGTCACCGACCATCGCCACCACATTTTGGATTTTCGATTTACGATTTTCGATTTGGAGTTTCTTGACTTCGTTGGCTTTGTCTTCTGGCAATACTTCCGCGAGAACTCGGTTAACTCCAACTTTCTTGGCAATCGCTTCAGCGGTGCGGCGGTTGTCACCCGTAATCATCACCACTTCAATACCCATACCTTGCAGGGCTTTGATCGCTTCGGCAGAGTCTTCTTTCACTGTATCTGCCACGGCAACGATGCCAGCTGCTTTGCCGTCAATCGCAATGAACATGGGCGTCTTGCCATCATCCGCAAGTGACTTGGATTTTTCTTCCAATTCGCCCAGAGCGATCTTTTCACGGTTCATCAACTTGAGATTGCCGATCAAGATATTTCGTCCTTCGACTTTCGCCGAAACACCGTGACCAGGAATCGCCTCAAAATCCTTAACCTCTGACAGTTCAATCTTGCGTGCCTGGGCTCCATCCACAATAGCCTGCGCCAACGGATGCTCGCTCACTTTCTCAACAGATGCCGTCAAACGCAGGAGGTCTTCCATCGTCCATTGACCATTGTCTGTGGTCAAGGTGTCGGTCAACTCAGGCTTGCCCTTCGTGATCGTTCCTGTCTTATCTAAAACGACGGTTTGGATATTTCGCGCAGTTTGTAGGGCTTCGCCAGAGCGGATGAGGATTCCATGTTCTGCGCCTTTGCCGATGCCAACCATGAGACTCATGGGCGTGGCAAGTCCCAACGCACAGGGGCAGGCAATGATAAGCACGGTTACGCTGGTGACGAGCGCATACACCAACTGCGGTTGCGGACCAACCACGAACCAGATGACGAAGGTCCACACGGCGAGAATCATCACGATGGGTACGAAATATCCAGAGATCGTGTCGGCAAGACGGGCAATTGGCGCTTTTGAGTTTTGCGCGTCCTGCACCATTTTTACGATCTGTGCGAGAGCCGTATCCTTGCCCACTTTCGTAGCGCGGAATTTGAATGCGCCTGTTTTGTTCAAGGTCGCGCCGATGACTTCATCGCCCTGCTTCTTGGAAACAGGCAGCGACTCGCCCGTCAGCATGGACTCATCCACCGCAGAACTGCCTTCGACAATGACGCCGTCCACGGGCACTTTCTCGCCAGGGCGCACTTGAATCACATCACCGACCAACACTTCTTCGACGGGCAGATCCATTTCCTTGCCATCGCGAATCACTCTTGCGGTCTTGGCTTGCAAGCCCAATAGCTTTTTTATCGCCGTGCTGGATTGTCCCTTGGCGCGTAATTCCAACGCCTGCCCCAAGACAACGAGTGCAATGACAACCGCGACCACATCATAGAACGGTTCCGATGTCCCTTCGGGGAATACGGACGGAAATGCAATGGCGAACGTTGAATACAACCAAGCCGCGCCAGTGCCGAGCGCGATCAAAGTATTCATATTAGCAGAGCGATGTTTGAACGCCGACCATGCGCCTGTGAAAAAGTCACTGCCTGACCAGAACATGACAGGTAAGGTCAAGAGGGCGGTGACGCCCCACAAGACGCGCAATGTGTCCATGCTCAAGGTGTTTAAGTACGGCACAAATTGATAATAGGCTGTCGCCAACACGGGCAGAGAGACCGCAGTCGCAAACCAAAACTTGTTCATCAAGCGGCGATACTCGCGGGCGTGTGCCTCTTCCTGTTTGTCCACGGGCGCGTCACTCGTCGCCGCGCGCGGTTTGTATCCCCACTCCTCAATGGCTGTATTTAGTTGTGCAAGGGTTGCCTTCTGGGGGAGATAATCCACGCTTGCTTCTTGCGTGGCGAGGTTGACCGTTGCGCTCAAAACGCCGTCTGTGGATTTCAGTTCATCCTCGATGAACTTCACGCAGGAGGCACAGCGCAAACTTTCGATTCCGATCTTGATATTCGTCCCGCCCAATTGGAAGCCGGAAGCACGAACTACTTCCGCCATTTGCGGAACTTTCACCTTTTTCGAATCATATTCCACCTGCAACACGCCTGCCCCAGCATTGGTGGTTACTTGATGAACGCCTTCGAGGGCGCGTAGCCCAGCTTCCAGATTAGGAACAGGCTTGTAGAACGGCAAATCCGCCACGGGTAGTTCGATGCGAGTGAGAGTCCGCTCGGGGTTGAAGCCCGTCGTCGCGGACGTCATCACAAAATGGTGCGGGTCTTTGTCGAATTGATCCACACAGGATTGCGAGCAAAAATAAAACGTCTGCCCCATGTGTTCGCGGTTAGCGAAGGCGCTTTGGGGTTCGATTTCCATTCCACATACTGGGTCACGGACGGTCATGGGTACCTACCTTTTCATTGATGTCATTAGTGTATATCCATTGGGCGACAGAAGGGAGCGGATTTCAGCCTATTGCATATAAGCAAAATAGCCTATCTTTCGATAGGCTATTTTGGAAATGAAATGGTGATGTTATTTCAATGTCGTACCGCAGTGGGGGCAGTTCTGCCAATCTGTTTGTGTGTTCTTGCCGCAATTCGGGCAGGAAGGGAGCGAGGTTGAACCGTTGGGTCCAGTATTTCGCGCAAGGGAGACCACGCCATAGACGGCGAGCGCCACAAGCCCGACAGGGATGAGCCATACAAAGAGCATACCGAGTCCCATGCCGAACATGCCGAAGGGTGAGAAACTGCCCATCATGCCAGACCTGCCACCCATCATTCCGCCGTAGCCGCCCATCATGCCGTAACCGCCGTACCTTCCGCCGATCAGGGTGCCGACCCAGAACAGAATGAGGACAGCGACAATCGAGATGATGCCAATAACCAGCCAGTTTGTCTTTTTCATTTTATGATCCTTTCTTGATGTTCCAAGAATAGCAACCAAACGTAAAGAATTTGTAAAGGCAATACAAAGGGATATTGAAGATTTTTCCAAAATCTTTACCACGAAGGGCACAAAGAGCACAAAGGGAAAACCTCGTTTTTTCCTTTGTGACCCTTCGTCTCCTTCGTGGTGAAAAAGGATTCATAACAGTAGACCCAGATCATCTTTCAAAAGAAATGAAACGACCCCCTTGCCCGGGCGAGTCTTTTTGAGGAGAATGTTTTTTAGTGAGAATTTTGTTCGTGTTGCCCAAGATATTTTTCGGGGTCGGCATCAAACGACTTCTTGCAGCCGAGGGAACAGAAGTAATAGGTCTGTCCCTTGTATTCGGATGTTCCCGCCGCAGTGGCAGGATCGATATCCATATGACAAACGGGGTCGTGAACGGTTGTACTCATAAATAAGCTCCTTTGGTTGATTTGATTGTCACATTAAAAGACAGCCCCGACAAGCGCCATATTACGGGGGAACAATAGGCAATTCTGCTTATCTTCATTTTTCCAATTTATAGCCAGCCTGCGCCCAGGTATCCATGCCGCCATCAAGATTCCAAACATTGTTATATCCCAACGAGACCAATTCTTCTGCGGCAATGGCGCTCATCCGTCCGCTGCGGCAATACAAGAGGATCTTGGCAGACTTGTCGGCGGGCAGTTGCGAAAGATTTTGTCCGATCTGGTCGTAGGCAATGGACAAGTCTGTCCCCGCAATATTCCCGGCAAAAGGTATGTGAACGTTGATGAACACGAAGTCTTTACTCTTCAACATGGAATTCAATTCTTTTGCAGTGACGTTTTGATACGAACCGCCAGCAACTGAAATGGTCTCCCCGCTCACGGGTTTAGATTGGCAGCCCGCCAAAAGAATGACCGAGAGGATCAAGAATGTAATTCTTCTCATAGGCTATGCCTTTTGCAAAGTATGTCCGCTCAGGTAGCCGAGATAGGCAGGCACAAGCGGCAGGACACAAGGCGAAAGGAAGGATAACAACCCTGCTATGATGGCGGTGAAATAAGTCGGCGCTGCCGCATACGTCGTAAACGATTCGATGAAATAGCCATTTCTGAACGCCCAGATCGCGATCAGGCTCATGGTATTGGTGAGCAGCAAAATGCCAATGGTGATGATGAAGATACCGCTGGCGAGTCTGAAATATTTTTGATACGGTCTCATCCGTTTGATCCAACCGGAGGCGCGTTCCAAACCAAGAGCCATTGCAAGAAAAGGAATGCCCAAGCCCAATGAATATCCCGAAGCCAGCCACATCGCCTGCCCGGATGTCTGTTGACTGAGTCCCATCGTCAAGATCGCGCCCAGGGTTGCGCCGATGCACGGGCTCCAACCCGCAGCGAAGAAAATGCCCATCAACGCCGACCCGCCATATGTCCCGCGTTGACCCGCGTATTCGGTGCGGGTATCGTAGTAAAACCACGGCAGCCGAATCACATCCAACGTTGCCAGTCCAAACAGGATGACGATCACGCCGCCGATCTGCGCGATGACTCGTTTGTATGTGCCGAATAACTGTCCCACCACGGTCACTGAGCCGCCCCAGCCGACGATGAACACCAGCGAGAAGCCCAGCACAAAGAGCAGCGCATGGATAAATATTTTGAATCGTTCGTTTTGAGCGGAGATGGAAATACTTGTTTCGGTCATGAGCAGCCTGCCTTCATTTAGATGCGATCATGATAAGCAAAATCCCGCCCCCGCATGAGCGCAGGATGACGGGATTCGAGATAGGCAAAATGGCTTATGACGTTCGTCGCTTCACAACCGGACTTTTATTTTGGTGCCCCGTCCCAAAGTGGATTCTATCTCGAGCTTTGCCCCGATCAGATCCGCGCGTTCGTGGATGCCAAGCAACCCAAAATGTCCCTTGGGCGCGAACTCTGTTGGGCTGTTGGGCGTGACGAATCCGCTGCCGTTATCACTCACTTCCATTTGAACGGTTGAGTCATCAAACGAGATTGTCAACTCGGCGCGTTTTGCTTTGGCGTGTTTGACCACATTATTAATTGCCTCTTGTGCAATGCGATACAGCGACAATTCCACTTCACGCGAGAGGCGGCGTTCCTGCCCGGTCTTGTTGAAGTCTACAGAAAGTTTGTTGTTCTGACTGATCTCACGCGACAGCATTTCCAAAGCAGTCACCAGCCCCAGGTCTTCTAAATAAATGGGACGCAATGCCCGCGTGAGTCGGCGCAGGTTTTCGATGGTCTGCTCGGAGAGGGCTTCCAGTTCTTTGAGAGTTTGTTTCCCGTTCTGGTCTTTGACGGATTTTTGTGCGAGTTGCACGCGTTGTTTCAAAGCAATGACCGCTTGAATGGTGTCGTCGTGCAATTCGCGAGCGAGCCGCATCCGTTCTTCTTCCTGTGCGGAAGTGATCGCGCCAATGTAATCATGCAAGCCCTCCTGAGCCGATTGCACCTTGCGCGACATCTCGGTCAATTCCATTTGCAGGTGTTGTACTTCGGAAATACCGCCCACAGATTCTTTGATGGTCTCAAAATCGCCCCATGCCAATGCGGCGGCTTTGGACTCGAGTTTCTGCAATGGCTGGACGATCCGCGAAGCCACGAACCACAACGCAACCAGAGCGAGAATGAACGCAGGGACGATCACCAGCGGCGCCATTTGAGTCAGTTGCAAAGATGGGCTTGATACCATCTCCCATTCTTCTTCGGTGACGAGCGCCCAGCCGGTTGGGGCAATTGCGCTGTAGGCAACGACATGCTCCACATTGTCTTTTTTCAGATAGGTTGCGCCGCTTTCACCCCGCAAGGCTTCCACTATGCCGGGATGGTCATGTGGGAGTCCTTCGCTTGCGAGAGGTCCGCTGGCATATAAAACCTGATTGGACGAGTCGAGCAGGAAGATGGTGACATGTGTGCTGTCTGGATAGGAATTGGTAAGCGTCTCATGCGCGAGAGTTTCTGGCGAGAAGGCTCCAGCAACGATGATGTTTTTGGAGGGAATGGTCTGCGAGACGATGATGAAGTGTTGATTTGAATTGGGGTCAAGAATGGGAGCGGAGAAAGTTGGCAAGTCTGAGGCTGAGGCGGAGAGAATGTTATTTTGGGCAACCCAGTTCCAAAGTCCAGAATGAGGCGATGTGCTGGTGAGGAGTTGACCATCCAAACTTAAGTAAGCGAGTCCGCCATCGAAATCAGAAGCAAGGTCATCCGTTGTTTGAATGGTGGAGATGTCTTCGGAAAGTTCGGCGAGTGCGACCAGATTGGCGATGTTGGAAGCGCGGTGATGAAGTTCAGAAGCCAGCGCGGCAGACGCGGCTTGAACGGCGCGTTCATCGCGCTCGCCAACGAGGGCGCGCATGTCCTGTTGATGCAGCGAAACACTGCCGAACGCGATCAACAACAAAAGCAATGTAAGCGGAAGAACGGTGATGGCAAGCAACTGCACGGTGAGTCCGCGCAGAAATGGCGCGTGTGGTTTTTTCATTCCTCGATGATATTGCCAGTGCTCTGAGAAATCAACCCCAGGGAGACCGCACGCATCACGGCTTCGGTGCGGCTGTTGGATTGCAGTTTGGCGAAGATGTGCGCGAGATGTCCTTGCACGGTGCGGTCGCTGATGCTGAGTTGCACGCCGATGGCTTTGTTGGTGAAACCTTTGGCGGCGAGACGCAGCACATCCAGTTCACGGTCGGTGAGCGGTTCGACGATCTTCTTTTCAGTTCCTTTGAAAATGTTCGTCATCAACTTGCGCGTGATGGAAGGGTCGAGCGCAGACTTGCCTTCGTAAACATCACGCACGGCTTGAATGAGTTCATCGGCTTGTCCTGTTTTGAGCACATATCCGTTCGCGCCTGCCTGCAAAACCGCCATCACATAGGGGTCGTCATCATACGCGGTGAGAATCAAAACGCCTACTTCGGGCATGTTTGCACGCACCCAGCGAGTCACTTCGATGCCGCTGGCTTTGGGCATTTGGATATCGAGCACGGCGACATCGGGTTTGTGTTTTTGGATGAGGGACTGCGCCTCTTCCCCGTCCCCAGCTTCGGCGATCACCTCAAGGTCTTTTGCACCCTCAAGCAGTTGCCTCACCCCCGCGCGGACGATGTGGTGGTCATCTGCCAGAAGGATTCGGATTTTGGTTTTTGATTTGCTCAATGGCTTTGGCATAGTTTAGTTCATCCAGTTGTCGATTGTAAACTTGGGTTTGAAAAATATACGGGAAGGCAAGCCAGACGATGGCAAGACCCGCTAACAGTCCAGAGATGAAGCGCATGATGGAGTTGAAGGAACCGAGAGCATCACCTGCGTAGAATGTTGGGGAGAAGGCGCTGTTCGTCAACGCCGCCAACCATGCATTTGTATCACGAAATCCATTTCCGATGCCAGCCAGATCGCTGATCATGTGAGTCCCGCCATCTAATACCATCGGCAGCAGGAGCAGGGCAAATCCCCGCCAACTCAACGTCTTTACCTTGTTTCGGAAGGGATACCACAAAGCGGCAAAAAACCAGACGCTTGTGTAAAAGGAAACCATGCGGTCAGACCACGCCACCTTCCAGCCCATTGTTTCATTGCCGATGAACTGCCGCAATATCATGGGGTTGGCAGTGTTCTGCCATGCAGATTGAATTTCGCCCAGCGAGTACATGCTCTTTTCACCAAAGGAAAAGAAAGAGCGTTCGGGGAGTTGATGACAGAAAAACGAATAAACAAAATAAATTGCCCTGCCTGTGCCTGTCCAACCCAGGTTCATGAACATAGGCGCGAAGAAGGGAGTGAACACCCAAAGCCCGTAAATGACAAGAAAGACCTTCAACCAGTGAAGGGACAACCATGCCCCAAAGGACTGAGTTTTCTGTGGATGTTCTGCAGACATTTTTTCCTTTCTCTACCGTACAAATGTCATTGCGAGGCGGTTTGTGCCGAAGCAATCTCCTGTTTTACAGGATATTTCACTCAAAAGGAGATTGCTTCGCCACCAAAGTGCAAGAGCGGCGGCTCGCAACGACATCAAATTATAAAATGTACGGTAGTGAGTTCTTCCTTATGAACACAGGCGTCAGGTGTTATCCCAACGCCTGTTTGGTGAATTATTGAATTGGCAGATCGAATTCCTGTTTGTAATCCAACCCGTCTTTGCGAACATAGACTGTTAATTTCCAGTCGCCCGCGTCGCTAAAGTTGGCCTTGATGGAATACTTCCCACCGCCCTGCTCGGTGGCTTGACCACTCATGCCCATGCCTGCCATGGCAGGGTGTTCAGCAGAAACGTCCACTTTTGCGCCTTCGATGGGGCCGCCGTCTGCATTTGTGACGGTAAAGATAATTTCCACATCCCCTTTTGCGGCGGGGTTGGGATTCGTCTCGAATGTAACATTAGCTTGCGCGGCGGAAGATGATTCCGCTGGCGCGGGTGAACTTCCACAGGCTGCAAGCACGACAGCCAGACCAACCACTAAACTGATAAACATTAACTTGCGCATAAAATTCTCCTTTGAATTTGATTTATTCAACGACTTCGATCATCAACATCAAGCCGCCCGGCTCGACATTGTCGTTGGTTGTGTGGTGCAGGATGTGACAATGCAACATCCATTGACCAGTTTCTGTGGCAACAAACTCGATGTCATAGCGTTCGCCCGGCGCAATGCTGATCGTGTCCTTGGTCAACTGCGCGGCTTCGGGGACGGGATGCCCATCGGTGGCTACGATCTTGAACGGCATTCCATGCAAATGCATGGGATGAATGAATTGTCCAATCCCAATCAGGCGCAGACGAACCAGGTCACCTTTTTTCACTGTGATGATCTCCGTCGCGGGGAATGACTTGCCGTTGATCGTAAAGTAATTCGGTTCCATTGCGCCCATCGGCATGGCGGCGTAGGTCTCGCCATCCACCATGCGCCATTCAGAGATCATCAAGGTCTTATCCACCACAGGCAGATTTGCCTCGGATTCCTTCGAGTGAATGATGAACGGAGCGTACAGCCCGATGCCCACCTGCACATCGCCTTCATAATGCGAGTGATACATGAATGTCCCTGCAGGTTTGGCAGTGAACTCATACGTGAAGGTTTCGCCGGGTTGAATGGGATCTTGCGTAACGCCCGGCACGCCGTCCATCGCATTTGGGACTTCGACCCCGTGCCAGTGAATTGTGGTTGGATCGGGCAACTCGTTCTTGACGACGACCCGAACCTGATCCCCCTCCGTGACGCGGATCATCGGTCCGGGCACGGTTCCGTTATAGGTGTAAGCGGTGACAAACACCCCATCTAGAATCTCCCATTGGACGGCTTTCGTGGTCAATTCAAAAACCTTCACGCCATCCTCCACGCGATATTCCAAAGGCTGCCCGCCTGTAGATTCGGTGGCCGGTTGAACGTTTGGCACGGTGATCGGTTCCATCATGTGAGCCGCTTCCGGGTTCTCCATCATCATGCTGCCGGGTGTTGGCGTAGGATCGGCGTTTTTAGACGGCGTCGTCGGCGCGCAGGCAGATAAGATCAAAGCCAGGCTTGTAAGTGTAAAAAGAAATATTTTCTTCATCGCGGTTCCTCTGCAGAGTTGGAATAGCCGTTGACTATAAGGATTTCCCCTCGAATCATCCAGCGCAATTTGACGCGGTACAGTATAGGCAATATTGCTTATATAAGATCATACAGATATTGCTGTCTCGAACTCCAAAGCTTCCTTGATGGAGGTGACCAACTTTTTGTCGGCAAGCTGTGAGGCGTCCTCTGTAACAGAGAATCTTGTCTGTCCATCACTTCCATGAAGAATTAGCGTAACTGGATCGGGCGCCTCCCCATAGACCATCAATACCACCATCTGGCAGTCACAGTCCGCTGTGCCATGATTCGGACAGGGACAATCCTGCTGAGTATGCCGCGCTGTGTGAAGATCGAACGTTTGCAAAGCCCGCAAACTCGCCTGCTCGAATTTTTTCTTCGCCGCCTGCAAAGCCTTGTCACAGGGCAGGTCAACAGTCAAAAAGGAAAGTGTGGTCATAGTACGCCTCTATCATTGGATGCCCCCATTGTAGATATATTCCCGTTTGGATCGGAGAGCCGCGTGGCGTATTTGCCGATAGGCAGAATCGCCTATCCTTTCGTCTCTTTAATATATTGTTCAGGCATCCGCTCGAACAATAATTTGCACGCCTCAGAACAGAAATAGTAGGTCTTGCCTTGATAGACCGCTTTGTACGGCGGTTGCTGCGGATCAACCTTCATTTCACATACAGGATCTGTCTCGAATGCCTGACCTACGGGTGTGAACTTTGTCATGCTGAAACTGTTCATAAATACATCTCCTATGTTCGCATTGGATGTTAACTGAAAACCCACAAAATTTCTGTAAGCATTTCTGCCTATCATGGTTATGGCTATCTAGCTCAAGACATGCCAAGGGATAGGGATTACGATGGATGCAAGGAGATTTATTTATTATGAAACGTCACTTCTGGGTCATGTTGCTTTGCTGTCTGCTTCCCATTCTGGGTCTGGCAGCCGTCTTTCTCCTGAAAATCCCGCTCAACACTGTGGTGTATGTGGGGCTGGCGTTGCTTTGCCCGCTGGCGCATTTCTTCATGATGGGCAACATGCACAATCACAACGACCAGCCGAATCAGCATCATGATCATTCCGCCCATGACAAGACAACCACTCACTCGCCGTGATTTTCTAAAAATCTCTGCGTTCGGCATTGGCGCACTTGCTTTTCGACCTTTTGTCTGGCAGGGGATTTCAAAATTACAACAGTCGGAACTATTGGGTCGTATCACTGTCGGCGAGGTGGATATGTATGCCCGCCCTGATGCGAACAGCCAGATCGTTGGCGCATTATATGAAGATCAAGTCGTCCCCTGGATTCGAGAGGTGGTTGGATCCATGCCCGGCAGGATCAATCAACGCTGGGTCGAGACTCCTTATGGCTATGTGTGGGGCGGGAACCTGCAACCTGTTCGCAACCAGCTGAATACGCCCGTGAACATCCTGCCATCCACAAGTCTGGGCGATGGCATGTGGGTCGAAGTCACGGTTCCTTATGTGGATTTGATTCTCGATAACCCACCTTCGCGTGCGCCCTGGTTACAATACCGTGAATCAATCGGTCTACCAGCGCGGTTTGTTTACAGTCAAGTTGTTTGGGTGGATCAGATTCGCACCGAAGCGGATGGCAGAGTCTGGTATCGGCTCAATGAAAGGTTTGGGTCAGGCGACCTGTTTTGGGGTCCGGCTGAGGCGTTTCGTCCATTGACTGCGGATGAAATCGCTCCAATTAACCCGGAAGCAGAAGAAAAAAGAATTGTGGTCAATATTGATTATCAAACCCTGTCGTGCTTCGAGGGAAAGAATGAGGTGTATTTTGCACGCATATCCAGTGGCGCATTGTACGATGCGTGGGGAAATCCCGTGGATGCATGGGCAACTCCGGTGGGCGAATTTCCGATCTGGCGCAAAGCGATCTCATTGCCATTGAGCGGAGGAAACGCGTCAGCAGGTTGGAGTCTGCCTGCGGTTGGGTGGGTCAGTTTGTTTGTTGGCACAGGCGTCGCAATCCATTCCACCTACTGGCATAATAATTATGGAGAGCCATCTTCACGAGGATGTGTGAACGCCAGCCCCGAAGACTCCAAATGGATCTTCCGCTGGAGTCTGCCAGCAATTCCATATGATCCGGGTGATGTGACGGTGGAAATGCCGGGCGGAACCAGGGTTGTGGTAGAGAAAAAAGAGTTTTGAAATTCTACGGCACCGAAGGAATACCTTTCTAGAATTTCTTTTAAAAAATAAACATATTACTAGCCACCCGACAGTTTGGTTTTTGGACACAGATTTTTTTGAAAACTATTCCGAAAAGCCAATCAGAATCAGCGTTTTCCCCTGGCACTGCCCGCCAGGGCAAGTGAGCGTCCATCAGCGTCCCGTTTTAAAACTGTCAGGTGGGTAGACATATTACAGTAATTAAACAACATCAAATAGTCTCATAACCGAAATCGGATTTGTCCAGAGTGGCATATATCATGTATACGGGTATAAGTTCCGACCTCAAAATTTTGTACCCACCAAATAGAGAACAAAAAGCTAAAAACGAATGGACACCCCCATGTATAGGGGTGTTTTCGTTTAAAACATTCCCATAAACAATCAATCCATTTTTGTTATCTACCGACAGCTTTTCCGATCCCAGAGCGCGCCTGCTTTATACTAATCCAGTCAATTCATCACTATAGGCAGGTTCCTATGCAGAGTTTTTCAACCATCCTAGATCAAACCACATGGGGAATCCATCTCAACTTCGAGGGGTACTTCGCCTCCCCACCGAACTATCCTTCATGGCTTACACAACTTCAACAGCAAGACTGGCAACGGCGAGGAATTGTCCTATGGGATGCAGATCATCGCATTGTTGCTCATCTATATGCAAGTTATGGACTTGAACTTCTTGAACACCTGCACAACGATACTACTTGGAAGACGGATGGTCTGGCCATCGGCTCTCCAGCTTTCCAACTCTCCGCCAATGGTATAAGTACTCCAGCGATAAAGGTTGGAGGAGATTGGATGCTAAAAAATCAAATAGAACTTAGCGCAGATCAAGCACAAGCCCTTGTTGAATTTCTGACCGCACGGGAGAGCTTGTTGGAACGCACATCATCGTATGACAAAAAAGAAGCAAAAGAAGCCCTCAACAAAGTTTATCGGCTAATCGCTGCTTATGGCAGAAAGGTTCGGGAAAGAAAAGGAGATAGAGAACTGATCGAAACAAGGGAACTGAAGGTTATACCCACCTTTGTCCCACGCGGCAGGTATTTCACAGTTTACCAAGCTGCACAGGTTTGCCACGTCACGTCAAAACAGATCAGAGCTTGGATCCGCAAGGGCAAACTTGAGGCACTCAATCTGCCCGGTTTAGGTATCATTGTCGAGGCTGGAAAGCTAAATGAATTTCTGTATCAAATCAGGTCTATTCAGAATTCTCCAATGCTTGAAAGATCTCATAAGCCATAAAGACCCGGTTACGTGCGTATCCGGTGGTTTCCTGTAACACACCTGCTTCCACCAATTTGTCAACATACCGTTTGGCAGCCATGTAGGGTATATCCAAAGCAGACTCCAATTGCCTCAAGGTCAGAATGGGGCGTGAAAACATAAAGTCGATTACAGCGGTCATACGTTGGGGGTTGCGGTCTACCCGCACCAACTCTTCATAACGGGTACGGATACTCTGAAGCCGGGTCATGCGGAAGATACCATCCTGTGCCTGGGTGGTAATACCTCTCAAAAAGAAACGTAACCATTCCTCCCATTTACCACTCTGGGAAACTGCCAGCAGATGATCATAATACTCCTGCCGATAGCGTTCGAAATAGGCGCTCAGATTCAAGAGCGGTTGGGGTAGAACATCCCACTCACGCAACAGTAGCATTACTAAAAGCCGCCCTACCCGCCCATTCCCATCCAGGAAAGGATGAATCGCCTCGAACTGGTAATGGACCATGCCGGCGCGGACCAATGCTGGAAGATCTGTAGCAGTATGGATAAATTTTTCCATTGCACCAAGAGCGTCAAGCATCTCATCCACTGGAGGTGGAACATACGTGGCAGTCTCGATGGTACTGCCCGCTGGGCCGATCCAGTTTTGCGTTCTGCGGAATTTGCCTGGCGTGAGTTGTCCACCTCGCACTCCTTCCAATAATTTGGCATGAAGTTCACGGATCAGACGTAGGCTGACTGGGAGGGTTTTCAATCGCTCCAACCCATAATCCAAGGCAAGCACATAATTGTGAACTTCCCGTACATCGTTGTCCGGTCCCAGAAAAGACAATTGGGCGGATTCGTAATTGTACAGATCCGTCAGGGAAGCGCGTGTCCCTTCGATGCGGGAGGATAATACCGCTTCGCGTCGAATGAAAGGTTGGACAAGCAGGCGTGGAAAAGGGAAGTTGCCCGCCAAGGTAGTTAATCTGGCAAGTTCACGTTCCGCATCAGAAAGCGCAGAAATCAGAGTTGATGTCCAACCCAGATCCGGTGGCAGTGGCACGGGGATAAATGCCCAATACCCATTCTGGGTTCGAATGGCTTGACCAGCCTTAATGCTGTGAAAATCTCCTGGTTTCATAAAATGCCTGCGGTTTGGATGGTGTGAACATAGTTTACCATAATATCATTTTTGACCACAAGTGTTAATAAGGGTTCTTGCATCAACAATTGCGATAAACAAATTTGCGTCCTCATACTAGCCATAATTATTGCCTGAACTGGATTTATCCAGCAGGGACCAAACCGCGTTTACGGGGGCTCGCGTCAGACAGAAAAACGGCATAAGATTCATAGGACTTACGCAAAAGTCATTTGAATGGTGGTGATTTGAGTTGCTGGCGCAAATAGTCAGATAGCAACTCATGTTTGAGACGATAGACAGTTTGCTGGGTCTCATTGGCAACCTGTTTGAGCCGCACCCAGACCAAAATAGCGCAGGCGATGTGATTTCGAACGATTCTGGCTTTACGACATTGACAACCTTCCAGTCCAGTCAACTGCTTGGTTTCGCGGTGAAACTGCTCGACCTTCCAACGAAAGCCGCACACTTCTTGTACGACCTGCGTGTTGTCTTGCTCCCTGTCGTTGGGTACGACATAGTCCGTGCCCTTGGTAAAAAGCACTACCCGGAAGAGTTTCACCTTATGATTACCTGGAAAGCCTTTGATCTTGATCGTTTTGCCGTGCTGTTTCTCCGTTTCTGTCCATACCAGTGCATCCACACGCCGGTAAGGCTGGGAAGCGTTTGAATCGTCGACCTGCCGATTATCTTTGAGTGGACAGTAGTAGATCTTCTCGTACCTTTCAATGGTCAACATAATCTCTTTGGTTGCATACCAACTATCCATCAACACGGCCCAAAACAGCAATTGCTTTTGATGGACACAATTCAGGAGCATGTCTTGCATATGGTCAAGTTTAGTCTTGCCGTCTCCATCTGGATCGTAAATCCGATAGTCAATGATCCAAAACTGATCCGCTTCCGGGTTCACATACACACAGGTCACAATGCCGACACCTTTGATGACTGCATGGGCATTTCCACTATATTGACGGCGCACCAACTCTACCTTTTGCGAGAAATCTTTGTCAGCCACAGTATCATCAAAAACCAAAAAACCTTTGGGTGTTTGAACCACCTGATTTTGAACGTTTTCCCAAGTCAATTTGGGACTGAGTTTTTCTCCATCCAGGTAGCGATTCAGGCAATCATGGCTAAATTTCTCGCTGTGTTCGGCAAAATTCGTCAGCGTATAATTGATTTGGCTTACCAAAAGGTATTGGCAATAATCCAGTCGTGTCACTTTTATTGTCTTGGGTCTCATCCCCTCAAACTTACTGGCTTTTTGCCTGCTCGTCAATCACTCAGTTTTGCGTAAGTCCTATTGAAGTAAAACCGCAGGTTCGCCAGTATGCTGTGAAAGCATTGGGGGATATTGGAATCCCCTCGTGCGGAAGATGCAAGCCGCCTCGCTCCGACCCTACGACCTGCTTCAACAACCCATACATGATCTCCGCCTCAAATTCGACCTCGATGAGCAATTCGCAACACGCATTACCCAACTGAGCTCACGCGACATCGAACGTGAATTAACTCGTCTCGCCTCCCTCGGCATCTTTCCTCTCACCCGTGCGGATTCGGACTACCCCGAAAAATATCGCCAGCGATTGAAAGACTCAGCTCCCGCTGTGTTGTTCTATGCAGGGGAAAAGGCTTTGCTTGGTCAACCAGGGATCGCCGTAGTAGGCTCGCGTCATTTGGATGAAGCGGGACAGGAATGTGCAAGATTTGTTGGAAACGCTTGCGGGTTATCAGGGCAGATCTTGTATTCGGGTGACGCAAGAGGCGTGGATACCATCAGCATGGAATCTGCGCTCGAGGCGCGCGGTACTGCTGTCAGCGTGCTGGCGGATAGTTTGGAGAAGCAGGTCAAGGCGTAGAAAGAAGCTTTGAGTCGCGGCGACCTGTGCCTGGTCACACCGTATAGTCCCAATGCTGGATTCTCCGTCGGCGCGGCGATGGGTCGCAATCGTTTGATCTATTGCCTTGCCGATTACGCCATCGTGGTCGCGTCCGATGCAGAGACGGGAGGCACATGGGCAGGTGCGACCGAGGCGTTGAAGAATAATTGGGTTCTTGTTTTTGTGCTGGAGCATGAACAAATGCCCGAAGGAAATAAATTGCTATTGCAAAAAGGCACGCTGGCGTTCCCACATCCATTCAAGGATAAACCTGTGAAACTGCCTGAGTGGTTGAAAGAAAAAGCGGATTCACTACCATCGCAACCAAACCAACTGAGTTTGTTTTAATTTGGTTCATATCTGGCATACGGGTATAAGTTTCGGAAACGCACGTAGGCGGCACGTAGGCGGCGGAGAAAATTCTCCGCCGCTTTTGTTTTTTACACATGTCTATTGACAAAATGATCATCCCGTGGGCAAAACCTTACAAAGTAGTCTTGTTATGCACCATCTTTTTCGAAGCGATAACCAAACCCTCGCTCGTTGTGAATGTATTTCGGGTTTTCCGGGTCTACTTCCACCTTTTGGCGCAAGTGCCAGACATAGCGGCGCACAAATCCGATCTCGTTGGCATATTGCGGTCCCCACACTTCGCGCACCAAATCTTCGGCAGAAATGACCTCGTTGGGATGGCGCATGAGAGTCACCAACAGCTTGAATTCAGTCGGAGTGAGCGCAACCAATTCCCCGTCCCGCGTTATGCGGCGTGTGGAAAAATCAACTCTCAAGCCGCCCACTTCCAATATTTCTGAAGTTGCCAGCATCTCGCCAGTCCGTCCCAAAACCGCCTTGATCCGCGCGCCTATTTGTGCAAATGAAAACGGCTTGCTGACATAGTCATCTGCGCCAAGCGAGAAGCCGCGCAACACTTCGCTTTCATCACTGCGGGCGGTCAACATGATAACCGGGGCGCGGCTCATTTCACGAATTCGCTTGAGTGTTTCCCATCCATCCATTTTAGGCATGGTCACGTCCAGCACGACGAGGTCTGGCTTTTGCTCAAAGAATACCCGCAGCCCTTTTTGACCATCATTTGCAGTGTGAGTCAAATACCCTTGGTCCTGAAGATATTCTGCCAGAAGATCAGAGAGACTGGCATCGTCGTCAATTAAGAGGATGGAGGACATGCTTCATTCCTCGCTGAAAGTTGCTACAGGAACGAGGAGATAGAATTCTGCGCCGGGAGATTCGACATTCTCCCAGATGGGACTTTTGACCCCAATCGAACCGCCCTGTGCGGTAATTAACTTGCGCGCAAAATACAAGCCCAGCCCCCAGCCAGGCGGAGCGCTTTCGCCGCTATGCGCGCGCCCAAAACGCTCAAAGATATATTGCTGATATTCCTGCGGGACACCCGCACCATGATCCTTGACCGAAATGCGGACCTGCTCGTTTACCTGACAAGCACACAAGTGAATCACCGAATCAGCAGGGGAGTATTTTTCCGCATTGCGCATCAGGCTGCGGATGATTTCTTCGAGATGAATTTCATCCGCCCAAACAGGGGGCAGGTTATCTGTAAACTTCCATTCCACGTTACGTCCTTTTGAAACAAGCACAACATCGGCGGCTTGTTCCATCAGCGGACGCAATGCCACAGGTCCCAGGTTGATCTCAAGTTTTCCCGCTTCGAGGCGCGAGACATCCAGAATGCGCTGGACGAGTTGATTCAACCGCTGACTTTCACCGACCATTGTTTCAAGGATATGTCTTGCCTGTGCAGGCAGGGTATCGGCGCTCTGCATTGCCAACTCCAAACCTCCGCTCAGGGTGGTGAGCGGGGCGCGCAGCTCATGGCTGACCAATGAAACAAATTCTGACTTCATGGTATCGAGGCGTTTTAGATTTTGGTTGGCGCGATCCAGTTCTTGATTGCGTTGCTCCAATTCTGCGGTGCGTTCGGTTACTTTATTTTCGAGTTCGCGGTTGAGGACGTGGACTTCTGCAATGGCTTTTCTTTCCGCATTGACCAGTTCCCGCATCCAGGCAATGATGAAGCCGACAATGACAGGTCCCATCAAACCGAAAATAATAGTCTCGCTCATGAATGCGAGGTCAAAGGTTAATTCGCCTTCCAGTCCATGTTCGACAAACTCGAAAACGATGGCAGTGACCGATAGAAAAAGCGGAATCACCCATTGCAAAACATTCAAATCAAGGAAACGCCCTTTGTTCAGCCAGGTTAGCAGGTTTCTTTGCATGAATAAATTATAGTCCTTTTGTCCGCATTAATATTTGATTGGGACACAATTGAGACATTCTTTGACCGTACTTTGACACGCACTCATGTTATTTTAAGGGCGAAAAAGATGGTGAACTCCATCAAACTTACTCACATTCAAGGAGAATGTAATATGAAGAAGTTACTTGTGTTAAGCGGCATATTGCTTGTGTTGATTGCTGTATTGGCAGCCTGTGGTGGAAATGCAACTGAAGCCCCGGTTGCGCAAACCGAAGTTCCAGTGGTTGCAACTGAGGCTCCCGTTGCTGCAACCGAAGCCCCTGTTTCCTTGAGCGGCGACCCGATTCGCGGCGGCCTGCTCTACGATGAGTGGACAAAAGTCCTTGGAGTGGATGCTCCCGAAGGCAATCAGCCTTTATGGGCCACTCAAACAACCAATACTCGCAGCGGCGGTACTACTTGGCGCTGCAAGGAATGTCACGGCTGGGATTACCTCGGCAAGGATGGAGCATACGGCGGCGGGTCACATGCGACCGGCTTTGTGGGCGTCATGCAGGTCGCTGGAACCGACCCCAATGAAATTCTCGCCGCGCTCAAGAGTGGCGACCACGATTTCTCTGCTTACATGGATGATCAGGCTCTGACCGACATCGCCCTCTTCCTGAGCGGAAACATGCTCGACTCTGCCGCGTTCATCACTGACAAAGCGGCTGTCGGCGGCGATACCGCTGGCGGCGAAGCGATCTATGTTGAAAACTGCACCGACTGCCACGGTCCCGAAGGCCTCGTGCTGAACTTTGGAGATGACAGCGGTCCCGAATATTATGGCACGATTGCAGCTGACAACCCGTGGGAATTTGTCCACAAGGCTCGCTTTGGTCAACCCGGCGTTGCAGACATGCCTGCCCTCGTTGACCTTGGCCTGACCGATCAGGAATATATTGACCTGCTAGCCTTTGCCCAGACCCTGCCCACATCCAGCCCTGTTGCAGAAGGCGGACGCCTTTATGACAATTGGATCGCAGCCACCGGTGCAGATGATATGACCACTGATCATCCTTTGTGGGCGACACAATCAACTAACACCCGCACCGGCAACGACACCTGGCGCTGCAAGGAATGTCACGGTTGGGATTTCAAGGGTGTGGAAGGCCGCTACGGTTCTGGCTCACATATGACCGGCTTCCCGGGTGTCATTTCCTCCGCTGGCAAGACCACCGAAGAACTCATGACCGCGATGAAGACTGGCGACCACGACTTCTCCTCCTACTTGAATGATGATCAATTGGGCGCGCTGGTTGCTTTCGTTCAGCAGGTTGAAGATATGGCTCCCTACATCAACGACGATAAGACCGTCAATGGTGATGCCGCCAATGGTGAGACCCTGTACGCAAGCAATTGTCAGGCCTGCCATGCTGAAGACGGAAAAGCATTGGACTTCGACGACGGCGAAGGCGTTGAGTTTGTTGGCACCGTTGCCGCTGACAACCCATGGGAAGTTTTGAACAAAATTCAAAACGGCCAGCCCGGTGAGGTCATGACCGCCGGCCGTCACATGGATTGGTCATTCCAGGACCTGCTCGATATCCTCGCTTATATCCAAACATTACCCATCGAATAAATTGATATGCAAACATCCAGAGGGCAGTTGCCCTCTGGATGTTTTTTTAGGAGTGCGTCGATGAAACGAAAAAACTGGCTCATTCATTATTTGCAATTATTGGCAATCGCTGGCATTGCCATTTTTATTTTTCTCGCAATTTCATCTTCCAGCAATTCAGTGAAGGCGTTGCCTGAATATTCGCACCGCACCGGCGAATCTTGCGCAACCTGCCACGTCAACCCGGGCGGCGGCGGACCACGCACCTTGCGCGGCGCATTGTGGGCAGCACAGGGACGCGCAGATCAAGTCCCTGCATTACCCGGCGTCCTGCTCGCTCCCGGAGTAAGTGACGGCGCGGAACTTTACGAAATCGCCTGCTCCACCTGTCATGGGATGTATGGAGAAGGTTTGTTTGGACGGGTCATTATGAACACAGGCGTCAAACCTGAAAAAATCCGCGCCAACATATTGCGCGGACGACTAAACAGCGGCATGCCCTCTTTCGAAGGCATGTTTACCGAGGAACAACTACAAGCGCTCGTGGATTACACCTCCGCGCTGGCAACCGGCAAGGCAGAAATCCCACCGCTTCAATTCCAACTTGAATCGCCTGAGTTCAAATGTTCGCCAAAATCCACTTCTGTTTTTTGTGGAGGTAACTAATGACGAAACAACCCCTTTCACGGCGTGATGTCCTGAAACTGGGCGGCGTGGCGGCTGGCTCGGCGGCGACTCTTGCCGCAATGAAGAATTTTATGTCCGCCCGCGCAGGCTCTCAAATTCAAACAGCCGTTGAAGAAAATGTCGTCGCTTCCACCTGTCACCTTTGTTCGGCGGGATGCGGGATTCTCGTCCGCGTGGCAGATGGGAAAGTTGTCAAACTCGAAGGCAACCCCATGCACCCCGTCAACCAGGGATCGCTTTGCCCGAAGGGACAAGCCGCCCCTGAGCTTTTATACAACCCCGACAGGATAACTTCCCCGATGAAACGCGATCGCACTACGGGACAGTGGACTCCGATTCAATGGGCGGAAGCCATCCAACTGACAGCGGACAAACTCAGCGCCCTGCGCGAAGCGGGTCATCCCGAGCAGGCCGTCCTCATGCATGGTGATACACGCGGACAGATGCGCTCCTTCCTGACGCGTTTCATGCAGGCGGTTGGCTCACCGAATGTTGTCTCGCATGAAAGTCTGAATATCGCCGCCGCCAAACTTGGCATGTATCTCACACAAGGCATTTACAACCTGCCCGCCTACGATTTGGAAAACGCAAACTACATCCTTTCATTTGGCGCGAACCTGCTCGAAGCGGGAGCCAACCCCCAGCGCACCATCGCAGGCTGGACGTTCGGCAGACGCGGACGCGCCAACCGCAACAAGATCGTGGTGATTGACCCGCGTCAGGGCATTCACGGCGCGAAAGCCGACGAGTGGATTCCGATCAAGCCTGGAACCGACGCGGCTCTGGCGCTTGGCATGGCAAATGTCATCATCAAGTCGGGGTTGGTGGATGCGGACTTCGTCAAGAACTATTGCTTCGGCTTCGACAACTTTGCCTCAGGCGGGGAACGCAAAGGCTTCCGCGATTTCGTATTGGAAAATTACGACCCCATCCGCGTGGAACAGATCACAGGCGTCCCGTCCACCATGATTGCGCGGCTGGCTGGTGAATTCGCGGGTAACGGTCCCTCGGTAGCAATCATGCCTGGCAAAGGCGGTCTACTCAATGGCGGATTCGGCGGCGTGTATACGGCGATGGCTGTCCACATGCTGAACGCGTTGGTGGGAAGCATCGAAAAAGAAGGCGGCGTGATGACCCAACGGTACATGCCGTGTGCGAACTATCCCAAACTGCCGTCCGACTCGACAGCAGCAAAAGGTTTGAAAACCGAACGCATCGATGGCGCAGGCAGCAAGTTCCCGCTCGGACGCAACTCCTATCAATCGGTGGCGGACGCGATTTTGGAAGGCGCGCCCGTTGAAGCCTTGTTCCTGTACGATGCCAATCCCGCTTTTGAAACGCCTGGCAACAAACGAGTCGCCGAAGCATTCGCAAAAGTGCCGTTTGTGGTTTCGTTCTCCTCCTTTATGGATGAAAGCGCGGAACTCGCAGATTTGATCTTGCCCGAACCGACCTTCCTGGAACGCTGGGGCGACGACCATGTGGAAGGGTTGGGCTACCCAGGCATTTCGCTGTACCAACCTGTCATCGAGCCGTTATATGACACGCTGAATACGGGCGACTTCTTCATCAAAGTTGCCGAGGCAATGGGCGGATCAGTTGCCAAAGCCTTCCCGTGGAAATCCTACGAAGAAGTTTTGCAATTCCGTCTCAAGGACATCGGCGCAGATTGGGAATTGCTCAAAGAGTTGGGCGTGTGGTTCAACCCTGGCTATCGCTTCGCCAAACGCGGAAGCCCGCAGTGGATCGAGAGCGTGGTCGGCGCCGAACGATTGAATGCGCCGCGTGATGGTTACTTCGATCTGTACAGCCGCGAATTGAACTGCTTCGTCGGCAAGATGAAAAAGGATGAACTTGCTGCGTTGGGAATCACAATGATGGGCGACGGCGCAAACCTGCCGCACTACGAAGCGACTGTCTTCGCGGGCGATGAAGCGCAATACCCGTTCATGTTGAACGTGGTCACGCTGATGAGTCTTGGTCCACGCAGCGATGCGGCGAACATGCCCACACTGCAAGAGATCAGCGGCATGACCGTGCGCGAAACCTGGGACTCATGGCTGGAGATAAATCCACAATCTGCTGAGGCGTTGGGGTTGGTGGAAAATGATCGGGTGAATATCGAAAGCCCATTTGGGCGGATCAGCACCCAGGTCAAGTTGGTGGCGGGTCTTCGTCCCGATGTGGTGAACATGCCCTTCAATCAGGGGCATACGGCGGTGGGACGTTACGCCAAAGGACGCGGAGTCAACGGGCTTGAGATCATAAATCCCGCCTCTGAGCCGTTGACTGGGTTGGCTTCATTTACAAATACACGCGTAAAGGTGAGTAAATCCTAAAGGTTTTCAAAACCTTTAGGATTTAGGAGAAAACAACATGGCAAATTGGTGCATGGTCATTGACCTTGAAAAATGTGTGGCATGCCAGGCGTGCAGTGTGGCGTGCCGCATGGAAAATAATACGCCTGTCGTCAGCCCTGAAGAGGCGAAGAACGGACGGGCAATTCGCTGGAACGATGTCTTTCCCCTGCCTGTGCATATCGCGCCTGAACAGGGGGAGTATCCGAATGTAAAGACACACTACGCTACTCGCCCGTGTATGCATTGCGAAAATGCGCCTTGCGTAAAGACCTGCCCTGTGCAGGCGACATACATTGATGAAGAAGGCATTGTGCGCCAGAACTATGACCGCTGTATCGGCTGCCGCTTCTGCACAGTGTCTTGCCCGTATGGTGTGCGTTATTTCAACTGGTATGCGCCGCAATGGGAGGGGACGCTTGAAAATCATCTCAACCCTGATGAGTTGAGCGTGAACGGTTCGCTCGAAGGTCCTGCCGTGCGACCCGTGGGCGTGGTTGAAAAATGCACTTATTGTGTCCATCGTTTGGTAAAGGCGCGAGAACGTGCCGCTGCCGAAGGACGCGAATTCCGCGCCGATGAATATGTTCCCGCCTGCGTGCAGACCTGCACGGGCAAGGCTCGTTACTTCGGTGATCTCGATGACCCCGATAGCACCGTCTCGCAGCTCTCGAAGAGTCTGCGCGCCACGCACCTGCTGGAAGATTCAGGCGCGCACCCGAAGACACTTTATCTGGCGGAGGGATAGCCATGCAACCAATACTCACCGCGCAAGACCGCGAAAATCTTGTCTCGCCGCTTTTCAAATTCGACCGCCAATTTTGGATGACCATTGCGGTGTTGTCTGTCATCACCCTGCCTGGGCTGGCGCTGTATGTCCGCCAGTTGTTTCTGGGCTTGGGCGTCACTGACCTCAATCGTCCTGTTTTCTGGGGCGCATACCTCGTCAATTTCATCTTCCTGATCGGCATCAGCATGGCAGGCACGGTCATTTCGGCTGTGTTGCACCTGCTCCACATTGAATGGCGCCGTCCCATCACCCGCATCGCTGAGTCGCTGACCGTTTTCGGTTTGATGACAGCAGGCTTACAGATCATCATGGACATGGGACGCCCCGACCGCCTGATCAACACCATCCTCTACGGACGCCTGCAAGCCCCGTTGATGTGGGACATCGCTTCGCTCACGCTCTACCTGTTGACGGCTTCCTTCGCCCTCTACCTGCAACTCATCCCCGACATCGCCTTCATGCGCGATTCGACCCCTGAAAACGCACCGACCTGGCGCAAGAAACTCTATTCGACTCTTTCTCTCGGATGGCGCGGCAACAAGGAACAATGGACGCGGCTCGAAAAAGCGATCACGACGGTTTCGGTCATCCTCATCCCCATCGGCGTTTCGCTTCACACCGTGACCTCCTGGCTGTTCTCCACCACCGTTCAACCTGGGTGGAAGTCCACCATTCTCGGTCCGTACTTTGTGGTGGGTGCGATCTACTCAGGCATTGGTCTGCTCTTCATTGCAGTTACCTTTGCTACGCAGTACAACCATCACCTCAAAAGTTACATCACCGATACCTTCTATAAAAATCTGGGCTGGATCTTCATCGTGATGAGTTTTGTCTGGTTCTACTTCACGCTCAATGAAACGCTGGTCGTCACCACCGAGCAGGAGACTCTGGAATTCCCCGTCATGGCGGCAAAACTCTTCGGCGAGTTCGCGCCTGCCTTCTGGGGCATGAACGTGCTGATGGTCGCCACCACATGGATTTTGATCGCGCTCAAAGTTCCCAACAAAGCCAGTAGCAACCCGCTCTTCAAAACCACCACTGGCTTGGTGATGACAGTGCTGGCAGTGGTCACATTCATTGCATTGGCGTTGAACATCCCTACCCTGCATGGAGCATTTGTGGAATTAGGTCTGCTGATCGCCTTCATCGTTTTCTTCGTCCTTGCCCTGCTTGGACTGACAGGTTGGTTCCAGGCTCATCTGATTCCGTCCACAGTGATTGCCAGCGCGTTTGTACTTTTCGGCATGTGGCTTGAACGTTGGAACATCCTCATGCCAACCCTGACTCATGCACGGATCATTCCCTACACCACCTACTTTCCAACCGTCACCGAAGTGGCTCTCACCATCTCAACCTTCGGCATCCTGACGTTGATCTTTGTGGTCTTCTATAAATTCTTCCCCTCCATTTCCATTTGGGAAGTGGAAGCGGGTCGCGCGCTCGAAATAAAAAACGGAGGCTAGCCGCATGAACTTTCCAATGGAAAAACCCCTCTTTCAATTTTTCTACTGGCTGGTGAATACCCCTGGCTTGGGTTCTGTGGCAATCGCATTGCTGGTGGGTGCGGCAGTGACGATCTTCTTTCTCACGTTACGTTGGATCGTTTCCGCAAAGAATGAAGGCGAAGAAGGGCTGCCATTCCCGCCGCAGCATTGATATAGTCATTCTCCTTTTCTAAGTTTGAGAATCTTGGAGAGGGTTTCGGAAAAGAGTCTGCGCGGGCACGCAGACTCTTTTGCAATATCTATATAAGCGACACGAACAGCTCATCTGATTGGGTTCTCGAACATGGCATTGCGCACAATGGTAACTTTAGGTCACACCAGCGCGGAGGTTGCAGAACAACTCAACCTAAATGCGAAGGCTATTGACCACACACCTTCAAAATGACTTTATTAATTGTTGAGGCTCAACACGTCATGAACACTTTACCAGCAAATATGTAAAAAGGCTCTTTTTAGCCGTATTTTGGACGATCTTTGCTACGCACAGAAACTAAGCTCAACAATTTTGTAAACGATGGCATGGGCTCTGACAAATAATCACTAATAATATACTGCCTTTAAAGTCGCAATCGGATCTGCCCAGCACGGTACATATCATGTATACGGGTATAAGTTTCGGAAACGAACGTAGGCGGCAAGCACATAAAACAACCAGTCGAAAAACGGCTTCTTAATTCCAGTTCCCCTGTTGAAGATGCAGGGGAGTTGGTTTTTATAACCAATAGAATTCCCCCATAAATCATAACGCACAGATTGAACGCCGGGGTTATATCTTGTTCACTTTCAACATATGAAAAACATGATCCGCGATCCTCCGCAGATGATTCGCATCCTGATAAGTGCGGCTCAAAATGATGCCCCCCTCCACCGCCGCGATAATCATCTCAGCCATATCACTGGCTTTGGAATCTCCCATGCCGCCCGAGAGCAATTTATCCTTGAACGCGCCAATCAGCATGGCGTATCCCTCCTGACATGCCTTATTGATCCGCTTGGACTCGGTAACCGTTTCCATTGCGATCATGGTCATTGTGGAACCGGTATAGAATTTGGTTTCCTCCATGCGTTTGGCGATCATATACAAGAAATCACGGATGGCTTGTGCGGGGTCGGGTTCATCCACCGTTTTATCACGGAATCGATCCGATACGGTCTGTCCCGCCCGCAAAATGGCTTCGCTGGCGAGTTGTTCCTTGCCTTCGGGGAAGTAGTAATACAGTGAGCCTTTAGGCGCGCCGCTTTTCCGTATGATCTCGTTCAACCCAGTGCCATGATAGCCCTGCTTTTCCATCAGTTCGCTGGCAGTTTGTAATATCTTTTCACGGGCAGTAGACATGATTTTTGTCACCTTTCAAATTGGGGAAACGGATGTATTATAGCGAGTGGTCTATATAAAGTCAAACAAAAGAAAAGGTTATCAAATGCCTGAGATCAAACTCAAACCCGTTGCCAGTCTCTCCATCCTCATCGCCGTCCTCGCAACATTCGCCTCCGCAGGCGGACTGCTATTGGACAATCTTTACCGCGACAACGCTTTTGTCACAACAACGTGGCTTGGCAATGACGCTGTGACTCTCTTTCTTGCAGTTCCGATTCTCGTCGCGGCGATGGTCATGTCCAACCGAAAAGACCCTAAAGGTCTCCAAAGACCTTTAGGGTCTGCCTATCTTATTTGGATGGGCGCTCTCGATTACATGCTCTACAACTACGCCTTCTATCTCTTCGGCGCGGCGTTCAACTGGTTCTTCCTCGTCTATGCCGCACTGCTCGCGCTTTCGATTCTTGCATTGATCTTCGGGTTGATAAAACTCGACGTAGACGGGATCAGCCAACAGTTTGGGAAGGATGCGCCCGTCAAGTGGATTGGCCGCTACTTCCTCTTCGTCGCTTCAGGGCTTGGACTGGTGTACCTGATCCAGTCCATTGGCTTTATCGCCACTGACAACGTCCCCGCCATCGTGACGATGAGCGGACATCCCACCAATGTGGTCTTCGCCCTCGACCTGACCCTGCTAATTCCCTGGCTCATCCTCGGCGCGCTCTGGTTGATGAAACGCCAGCCGTGGGGCTATGTCATCGCGGGCATCCTCAGCGTGAAGGGGCCTCTGTACACGCTCGTCCTTGCCGTCAACTCAATCCTCGTTGTGAACGCGGGCATCACACAAACCAGCGAACTCCCTCTCTGGGGCACGCTGACCGCGCTTGGCGCGATTGCCAGCGCGCTGTTCTACTTCAGCATGAAACCAGAAAAGTGAGAAACCATGGCCAACAGAATTCTTGTCACCTACGCCAGCAACACGGGCTGGACGATGGGGGTGGCGGAGGCGATAGGCAAAACCCTTTCTGAATACGGCGCGGCGGTGGATGTGCTTCCCATGCGTGACGTGAAAGACTTGTCCGCATATCAGGCGGTCGTTGCAGGCAGCGCAATTAACAGTGGGGCATGGCTGCCCGAAGCAATGGAATTCCTGCGCAAACATCAAGCCGAGTTGAAGCGCAAGCCCTTCGCCGCGTTCCTAGTGTGCATGACTCTTTCGATGAAGAACGGCGGGCAATATCGCAGTCACGTATCCTCATGGCTGAGTCCTGTCCGCGCGTTGGTAAGACCCATGAGTGAAGGCTTGTTCGCGGGCGGGTTGGACATCCGCAAAATCCCATCGTTTGGCGACCGCTTGAAATTCCGCTTGAGCGTGATGTTCGGCGTCTGGATAGAAGGCGACCACCGCGATTGGGGCGCCATTCGCAAGTGGGCAGTGGAGTTATTGCCATTGCTGTCAAACTTTTGAGTGAGAAAATGAAAATCCTATAAATCCTTGCTGCGATCTTCGCAGCCCTGATCCTCATCGGTTGGATCGGATTGAATATTCAGCCCAAGTCTTTTGCCATGCCTGCGCTTCAAAAAACGGACCCGAAAACTGTTCCGCTTCCAAGCGGCTTGCCAGCGCCCGTTGAGCGCTTTTATCGCACCGTGTATGGCGATCAAATACCTGTGATCGAGACCGCTGTATTTGTCGGGCGCGGACGGATTCGTCCATTTGGCGTCTGGCTCCCTGCTCGTTTTGTCTTTGTCCATAATGCTGGAAAGGATTACCGTCACTATATTGAGGCAACCTTTTTTGGATTGCCCTTCCTGAAGGTAAACGAAGGCTATCTGGACGGCGAGAGTTTCTTTGAGAGTCCAATGGGCACGTTCTATGATGACCCGAATACCAACCAGGGCGCAAATTTGGCAGTCTGGGCGGAGGCGGGCTGGTTCCCGTCAATCTGGCTGACCGATTCCCGGGTCCGTTGGGAGGCGGTGGATGAGAACACAGCTTTGTTGTTCGTCCCGTTCGAAGATCAAGTCGAGAATTTTGTCGTACGCTTCAATCCACAAACCGGTTTGATCGACACGATGGAAGCCATGCGCTACCGTGAAGCCGGTGAGGGTAAATCCAAGATTCTGTGGATCACGCGTAATGAACCTGGAAATACTCTGCCGGGCATGAAGGTCAGCGCGGTCGGCTCCGCCACGTGGCTGGATCAGGGCAGTCCCTGGGCATTCTTCACACTGGAAGAAACAGTTTACAACGTGGATGTCAGCGAATATATCCGCGCTCGCGGACAGTGAGTAAAGAGGAATGATGGCAGCTACACAAATTTCCGACAACGGCTCTGAACAAAGGATTTCCCATTTGGTTGGGTTCTATACAGCGATCTTCACTGTGATCATGACGGTGGTCACATTCGGTTTTGCGATCACCGCCATCCCCATCTCTGGCGCCAACTGTGGCGATCTATGCATCGAGTATCCGTACTTGAACACCTTGTCGCAATTTCCGAAGGACTATCTCTGGATGCTGAAGCTGTCGAGAAGGCGATTGCTGGGCAGGATGCAGTGATCAGCGCCCTGGGACCGACCCGTCCGCCGGTCCCCCACATGATGGAGACATCAGCACAAAACATAGTAGCCGGGATGAAGAAGCACGGAGTGCGCCGGCTGGTCTCCGCGACTGGCGCAGGGGTGCGTCAGACGGAAGATCAACCCAAATTCATCGATCATTTCATTGGGTTCCTGCTCAATCTATTGGCAAAAGATGTGGTGCTGGATTCTGCCGCAAATGTGAAGGTGATTCAGGAGTCTGATCTGGATTGGACGGTGGTGAGGTTCCCGCGGCTGGTGGATGGCGAACATACAGGCAGATATCAGGTCGGGTATGTAAGTAATCCAAGTTGCTACCTACCAAAGGAAGTTGACGCTACAAGCGAGCACAAAAAGCGCAACTTTGATTTCAAAACCTTTGGCAGTGACGGCATGAATCGATTTAGGTAACAAACGTTCAATTAGACTTCCAGTAGTCTCAA
>JACRBI010000021.1 GCA_016234495.1 Chloroflexota bacterium
CAACCTGTTGGAGGATTTCCAAGAGAAGGACTCCTTCCATGTGCGCTTTGAGAAGACCGGCTACCAGCCTTTGGTAATCGAACGCCACGGTGAGATGATCAGCGTCGCGCACTACTTCGAGCAGAACGGCGACCTGATCGCCGACCCGGATGTGGAATTGCATTATCCCTCATGGGTGCCGACCGGCATCACCCAAGCCTTCTTCGGGTATCGCTCGAAGTTCATCGAACGGGACGGCAAGACCTATGTGGATACCCGCTTCCACAAACAGGTCTCCTCCTTCCTGAGCATGTGGGCGCGCAATATCAAGGCACAAGGCTGGGCGGAGGGAGGCAGGGTCTCACATGACTAATGTGCGCTTTGTCTACATGTACCGCGATGCCAGCAATTACAAGCAGCATGGCGAAGTCATCCTCTCGAATGAAACACAACGGACCGATGAGGAAGTTGGTAAACAAATACGTTCCCTTCTCTCCGATGGATTGTTCTTCATCGCCCGGCAGGTGCAGGTCGAGGAACGCTTCTTCGATGTTGTAAGCGAGGACGATCATCCCTGGCATGAGTTTGTCATGGTGGAAGCGACTACCGATCCCACCTTTGATCCTGTCCCTGATGAAAAGCGGGACATCACCAACTTCCTAAAGCAACTGGAACAGGCACATCATACCGGCTGGGATGAAAAGCAGGTGCGTGAAGATCTCATTCAGCAGATCGAAAAGGAAAGGCAGGAATTGAAGCGATGGCTCGCCTCCAGAGGGGAAGGTATTGACAATCATCCGTCTTGCTGATAATCCACTAAACTGATATACTGAAAATCAGACAGGAGCTACTTATGAATAACAATACTTTCCAGGTACAGGTTGTCCGTCGGGGCATCATCACCCTCCCCAAGGAACTTCGAGACCACAACAATATCGAAGAAGGCGACACTCTCACACTCATTGACCTGGGGGATGGCGTGGTGGTCATGAGCCCCAAACGTTCGCGTGTGGATGAAATCGCCGACAAACTTGCCAAAGAATGGCAGGACTCCGGAGAGTCCCTTGAATCAATGTTGAGCACACTGCGCGAGGTCCGGGCGGAATATGACACCAAAAAATCCTAGAGTCTTTCTCGATACCAGTGTGATCTTTGCCGCCGTGCTTTCCCCGACTGGTGGCGCGCGTAAATTGTTTCTGCTGGGTGAAGCTGGCTTGTTGCAGTTGGTGGTCGGTCCAACCGTCCTTAATGAATGTCAGGACGTTGTGCAGCGCAAGGCGCCCGCCTCCCTGCCGACTCTTGCCCAGCTGCTTGCCAGCGCCTCCCTTGAAACATCGCAGTCACCCACAAAGAAGCAGATCAACGCCGCAGAAGCCTATGTTCAATATGCGCCGGATGCGCATGTCCTGGCGGAAGCCATCCTCGCCAAACCGGATTGGTTCGTCACGCATGACAAGGAGCACTTCCTGAAACATCGCAGCCGCATCGATCTGTCCTTCGAGATCGGCACGCCTGGGGATGTGCTTCAGCGTTACAAGGATGAGTTCATTCAGCCATAACCAATAAAACCAATTTCCATAAACTGCGGGTTCGGTAACCACCGAGCCCGCAGTTTTTATTTCCAAGGAGGTTCCATGTTTCCTGAAAAACCCGACCTGGTCATCCTGCCCTTCAAGGCGGCGTTGATCGGCTCGGACATTACCCTCACCCTCGAACAAACCTTGTCCATGTTGCGGAGTGGTCTACGTGTCCAGATCGAACGCAGTCAACCTGGCGCGCCGGATGCCATTGGCTGGACGATCTTTCGCCGCACGCCCAGGAAGTATCTGTACGAAAACGAACCCCTCTTCCGCTTCGAACGCGGCGCACGCCGCTACATCCGCAAAGTCTATGCCATTCGCTACTCGCTGCTTGGTGACGATGGCATGACTCTTTCCCATTTGCACCTGTAAAGGAATAAACCATGAACGATCATGTCATTGAAGAAATGGCCGATGTCATTTCAACCGAACTGCGCGTCCCAAACGAGGACGTGCTGCGCATCCTGCACCATTACTGGCAGGACAAGATCGCCCCGCTCTGGCAGGTCGGTGATCTGCTGGAAACTGCCCTGAACGCAGGCATCCCGATCACAAAGGATGACGCGGTCGCAGTCTTGAAGGATCTCTTTGAAGGGCATGACCCTGAACTGGGCATCACCTGGATCACGCTGGAGGTCGACCTGCATGAATATCACCTGGACTGGAAACGCCTGCCCGAAGATCGTTATCCGGAAGTACAAGGTGTCTTCAAGATGTGGCGCAAGGGTAACCTGATTGCCCATCAGGTCGGGTTATTCCCGAACCACATTCACGGCAATCTACCGAAGGCACTCGCACTTGCCAAATCCCTGGCTGACGAAACGCCGAACGTGCCGATCCTGATCGGTTGTGAACCGCGCCACTCTGAGGAGATCGAGCCGTGGCTGTCGGTCGTGCGCGAGGAGGACTGCATCCATGTGGAGGAAAGTGAGGAAACATGCACGCGGTAAAACCCGATCAGCAGGTTCGCATCCTGACCATTCAGATCGCGGTCGCCGCCGATGCCGACCCGGACTCGGTCGCCGATGAAATGTCCGAACTGCTTTCTGAAAACGGCATCTGCTCGGATGCTAGTCACATCCTGGACTGGCGGTATCTCACCGAATACCAGCCCACAGTCACAGCCGGTGACGACCCCGAGGAAGGGGAAGTCTTCGGGCTGCTGGACTTCAACCTAACGATCAATGAAAAGGAGTAACCATGTTCGCATGGACTGAACCGTATGAAGATGAATACATCAAGGAACGGATTGAAGAGTTGAGGACTGCTCAAAAAGAGGCAACCGCGAATGGAAAGATTCTCGTGTCCTCCTATGAACAGTTCTGGCTGCCGGCATTGAACGACCTGCCCGATGTCGAGTTTCAGGGCAGGGATCGGTATACCGCGCCGTATGGGAAATTCGAATCGGTTCCCAATGTTCCGTTTCATGGTGCGTTGTGGTTTGCACCATTACCCGGCGCTGATTTGCCGCCTGTCTTGAAGAACATCAAGGAGTGGTTGCCGGCGAGTGCGGTGGTGGACATGAACGCACGCACGGTCCGCATTCAGGTGGAGGAGATCGAGATCACCTTCACCGCCATCAACGTGGGATTGAATGCACACGAACTCCTGCGGGACATCAACCAGGAATTGGTGCGGGTCAATGCTGGTGTGTACGTCTATCGCATCGAACCGGTGGAGGATGTCTCTCCTGTTCAGCACCTCTACCCGGAAGGACGCATTCCCGCCCTGACCAATGCCCATACGCGCGCCGATGTCACCGGCTTTGCTGTGCTTCAAGATAGACCCTATCAGCATACGTTGGTGTATGTCGGCATCGCCGCCCACAAGACCAGCGTGGAGAGTCTCTGGGCGTCACTGATCCGCGGGAAGGGCAGTTGTTCCATGCGCGGCACATCCGTGCTTGCTGATGGCGAAGTGAAGATGCTTACACAACCATTGCCGGAATTCAATGTCTTGCACGCTGGGATCATCTGCCGTAAGGCATTGCCCGGCAAGTGGGAGGCAAAGGACGATGCTGCCTATGCTCTGGTCTTTGAAGGCGTTGATGTTGAAGCGCAATTGCAGGCGCTGACTCTGAAACGCCTGCAGGAGACGCTTGCCTTTCCCATCCCGGACGCGTGGGCAAAGACGCTTTGGGAGTATGCGCTGGATGTCGAATACATCCAGCGGCTGGTTACGGGCGGGGATTGCTGTGGGGGAGTCAGGCTCGATCTGTCCAAACCCTGGCAGGACCTGGTGCAGAACCTGCTGGAGCAGGAAGTTTTGAAGATATAGGAGGCAACCCATGCTACGTTCCATTCCCGCAGAGGAGATCTTCGATATGAACAAAGCCTTGAATTCGAACGATCCCCTGGCATACTGGCTGGCGCAAATGCGCAAAGCCGACTGGCAACATCTGCTGAAGTTCGTGGATGTGAAAATTCCAGTGAAGACAAAGAAACAAGTTGTGGCAGAAGCAGCCCTCCAGCACTTCGAGTTCACCATCTGCGATGGACGTGGAGAGGTCTGGCAGTTGTGGACCGATCTCCGCAAGGAACATCGCACGCTGGTGATCCAGTTCCGTCATTCAGAGTCAGACTGGTCTCGCGGATTGCCGGAGTTCGTTGACCTGGAAAAGAATGAACCGCTCGGCTTTGTGAACATCGCCGGGCGGTTGTTTTGTAAGGTGAAGTAAGTAAACAAAATTCAACATGATCCCCCATGCCATTTGGCGTGGGGGATTTCATTTTCAAAAAGGAGATTTGATATGCGACCTCCCGCTTTGGAAAAAGCCGGGTATTACCCAACAGCAAATCACGTTGCTGAATTGCTCAAAACCTATTTCAAGCCCGCCGACACTGGCAGGCTGCTCGATCCCTGTGCAGGTGAAGGCACAGCCGCTTCCATCCTGGCAAAAGCCTTGAACTGCCAGAGTTGGGGTGCGGAACTTTCCCCTGCGCGTGCAACTCTCGCAACAGAAAAATTGGACCGCCTGTTCAATACACCCTGGGGTTCCTGCCATCTGACGAGTGAGTCCATCACGCTGTTGTTCCTCAACCCACCCTACAGTCATGACCGTTTGGGCGACCAGAAACGATTGGAACTGGAGTTTCTGAAATCCACCACACCCAAGTTGGCTCGTGGGGGCGCGTTGGTCTATATCGTCCCGCATCAACTCCTGCGCGATTTGGATGTGGCGTCTCACCTGGCGGGCTATTACGAGAACATCCGCATCTACCGCTATCCTGAAACGGGATTCAACCAGGTCATCGTGCTGGCGACCAAGCGGGTGAAATTCAAGATCCCATCTCATGAGGAAGTCCATCAGGTGCAGGCTTGGGCAGATGTGGAACCGCCCATGTTGGTGGAAGTGGACGAACCGCTGTATGAACTGCTTCCTGCAACTGATAAAGGATCGGGAGGGCAACCCATCCGTTTCTCTCGCCTGGACTGGCAGCCGGAAGAGATCGTGGATGCTACACAGAAACGCGGGCTACATTCCTCGAAGGAATGGTTGGACTTGCTCAATCCATCGCGCGGCTTGGGGGAGTTGAAGCAGCCGGTCATGCCCTTGAAGAAGGGACACATCGCGATGCGTGCGACACGAAGTCTCTCGAATAACTGTCTTGCGTAGTCAAGACCTGCTGTTCCATCGGCAGTACCCTAGGCGGGCATGGGAAGGTAGCAATGCCTTCTTGTGAAGCCCCGCCGA
>JACRBI010000022.1 GCA_016234495.1 Chloroflexota bacterium
AAAACAGCGTATTCCCCCCACACGAGGGGATGCACCGATGGCCTTTTGCCGCGCCGCGCAAATCGTTTGTGTAGTCCCCACACACGTGGGGATGAACCGCATACTAAGAGTCCCTTTTTTGGCGTGCCGTTCGTATTCCCCACACACGTGGGGATGAACCGAGAAGCGGATTTGGAAAACTCGTTCCACCGCTACGTATTCCCCACACACGTGGGGATGAACCGTAATAGTTTTCAGCAAGGCCGAGGGCGCGTCCCGTATTCCCCACACACGTGGGGATGAACCGTAGGTAGTTCGTCTTTTCGATCCATTCGTCGGGTATTCCCCACACACGTGGGGATGAACCGCCGATGCGGAGAATGCTGGAAGCGAAAAAGGCGTATTCCCCACACACGTGGGGATGAACCGTAATCCCCGTCAAATTCTCCCAGGCCGTCAAAGTATTCCCCACACACGTGGGGATGAACCGAAATCAACCCAATCCTGCGGCAGGTCGTCCACAGTATTCCCCACACACGTGGGGATGAACCGTTACCGTGCCCAATGCGCTCGTAAACCCCTGCGCGTATTCCCCACACACGTGGGGATGAACCGATGGTCGCCCCGTACATGCCGCCTTGCGGTCATGTATTCCCCACACACGTGGGGATGAGCCGCTGAGCGCCGTTGCCCTGATCCTTGAAAAACGCATTCCGCTGGATATAGACTTAAGCGGCACGGAAGAGGAAATCCGCGCACGCTTTGATCTTGACCCTGAAGAGGATTTTGAGAAAGCCATGTCGGACCTGCGCGAGTTGCAGGAAGATGGCTACGATGTGGAGGACGACCTCATGCTGCTTATTCATCCCCTTGCGATGCTGGAATGTACAGAGGTGTTTAACGAAAACTTGGAACAAGCAACTTAAATAAAAATAGCGAGGACTCAGCCTTGCTATTTTTATTATCTTCACATTGCCAGGCAAAGGATCACCACCTCCCAGGCAGGCGCGATCTCGCTGCTCAAATTGCAGTGCGTGTGCTGATTGTCAATGTCGGTGAGGGGCGGTTTACGAGGTCAGAAAAGCCAGATGGAATAGAAGGTGAATATTTGGGTACAATAGGGGCATAAAGGAAAACGGTACATTTTTTGAAAAGTTAGAAAAATGTGCTAAATTGAAGATAGTCCACTGATATTGACAAGGTATTTATTATGACATCCGTAGCGATCACAGGCGAAGTTTTTCGGTGGGCGCGTGAACGTGCTGGTCTCTCTGATGAGAAACTGGCAAAAAGCGTCAGCGCCAAGCTGGAAAAAATCCACGCCTGGGAAACAGGTAAAGAATATCCCAACTTTCAACAAGCGCAAAAACTCGCATCTGCGTTGAGTATTCCTTTGGGGTACCTTTTTCTTTCCAAGCCTCCACAAATCACAAATCCCGTTGCTGATTTCCGAACATTGCCTGGAAAAGAAGGTGCTAATCTAAGCCCAAACCTACAGGATGTTTTGGACGATGCGTTGCGAAAAAGCGACTGGTATAAAGAATGGCGTCAACAAGAAGATATTGTCCCCTTTGAATTTGTCGGTAAATATACTCTGCGTAGTAAGCCTGAGAATATTGTCCATGATATGCGGCAGTTTTTGGATATACCTCAAGGTTTTGCTGAGAGAATAGGAACTTGGGATTTACATTTACGTCAATTGGTTCAAAAGGTAGAGGCAGCGGGAATATTAGTTTTGCAAAGCGGGATTGTTGGAAACAACACAAGCCGAAAACTTTCCGTACAGGAATTTCGCGGCTTTGCCTTGGCAGATGAGTTTGCGCCCCTTGTTTTTATCAACGCGCAAGATTCTACAGCCGCGCGTATTTTTACTCTCGTGCATGAACTTGCCCATATCTGGACGGGTACAAGCGGAATTTCCAATCCAGATTTAGAATCCAATGGAGATAAAACACAGAGAGCAGAAATGCTGTGTAATCAAGTCGCGGCAGAGTTTCTTGTTCCTCATGATATGTTCGTGAAGCGATGGAATGCCCATCAAGATGCGCTTGAAAATGCCCAACAATTAGCCCTCCGTTTCCGTGTAAGCAGCCAAGTTATTTTGCGTCGCGCTTTTGATGCTGGTTTCATTAATTTTGATGTGTATCGGAAGTCCATTCAAGAAGCGATTAAAGCCAGCAAGCCGCGTGCAAAGGGAGGGGGAGGCGATTTTTACAACACCTTGTTCAGTAGAAATAGCCGCCGCTTTACAACTGAGTTACTCTCTGCGGTTTCCAGCGGCAGATTATCTTATTTGGACGGCGCTCGATTGCTGAATACACGCCCAAGTAAATTGGTCAATGCCTTAGATAAAATAAAATAAGGGGAGAGACATGGAATATTGCATTGATACCAGCGTCTACACCCAGGCACACCGTCAATATTATGCTTTTGACTTGGCGCCAGGATTTTGGAAGTCATTAATAGTTCACGCCGAAAATGAGGTGTTAGTTAGTCCTGCCGCTGTCTTTACCGAACTCGCAAAGGGCAATGATGAATTGGCAAAATGGGCTAAGGAAAATAAAGGTATATTATTTTCTGAACCCGATGTTAAAGTCATTGAGTCATTTCGTCAAATTGCCGATTTTATTAATACGCGATACGAGGCTGGACAATGGGTCAGACTCTTTCTTGATGGCGCTGACCCTTGGGTTATTGCTCACGCAAAAGCGCATGATTTAATCGTAGTCACAATGGAGGGAAGTAAAGGCAGTGAAGAAATTAATCCAAAAACAAAAAGATTTCACGGAAAAGTAAAAATTCCAAATGTATGCGGTCATTTTGGAGTTAAATGTATTTCTACATTTGAGTTAATTCGCGCTTTGAAAATAGGTCTTGGTTAATCCAAATCCGCGCCGAATTAGATGCCTACTATGCTACGGTGAGGATTTCACTCGTAAAACTGTCCGCGTGGTGAGGGGGAAGGAAGTCCGCTTGTATGGGGAGTATCGGACGCACGTCTAGGACTCGAGGCGTGGGATGCTATGCTGTCAACGGACTTTGAAACGGACTCACGGATGAAAACGGATTTGGTCGCCTGCGGCAAAGTTGTCCGCGGGAATATTTTGTTGTATAATACACATAGATACTTGATTTTATACACACAGAAAAGAGGTAGAAATGCGAACCAATATTGTGCTTGATGATAATCTTATCGAACGCGCTCAAAAGTTGACTGGAATCAAAACCAAACGTGAGGTAGTACATGAGGCATTGCGGTTGTTGATTTTATTGAATGAGCAGGCAGAAGTCCGTGCTATGCGCGGTAAATTACCGTGGGATGGCAATTTGAATGACCAACGTCAGTCGCGTGTAAAGGTACATTAGCCATGCTTGTGGTGGATACCAGCGTCTGGATTGATTATTTCAACGGAGTTGAAAATACACAAACCGATTTTCTGCACCTTGCATTGGAAAATACCCCGATCCTCATAGGTGACTTGATTCTGGCAGAAGTACTGCAAGGCTTTCGTCACGACCCTGATTTTGAAAAAGTCCGCCGCACATTAGGGAAATTTATGCAGGAGAGCATGGTCGACCCCGCGCTGGCGGTGCAAAGTGCAAAAAACTATCGCTTCCTGCGCCAAAAAGGAATTACTGTCCGCAAGACGATCGACAGTTTGATCGCTACGTTTTGCATTGAGAGCGATCATCAACTTTTACACAACGACAGTGACTTCGATGGATACGAAGAACATTTGGGGCTGCGGGTGATTCATCCGTAAGAGAAGCGCCGAACTGGATGCCTGCTACGCCCGTCACTACGGTCTCACCCGCGATGAACTGCGCTACAGAACGTCCAGGCTCGTATTGGAGGTGCGAGATAAGTTAGTCGAGTAGTAGCACAGTCGGTTAATGTACGCGCTTCGTTTTTATCCGAGGAGATAAGCGAGTCCGTGCTTGATAGTTTTAGGTGTGGATGTGAGGATTGTGGATGTAAAGAGATATTGCACGATGTTGGATCGCGCAGTTGAAAGCTTGACAGGTGTCTTTACCAAAGAAGAGGCTGAATTAAGAATATAAAAAATACAATCGCCAAGGATGAGGGGGGCATCCTTGGCGATTGCAAATTCATTTTATCAAATCTTCTTTTTAAATGCAAATGACCCCGGAATCGTTAAATAAAAAGAGCGAGGCTCATGGCCTCGCTCTTATATTTCTAAGTCACTGTATTCTGCGCGGAATCATCAGCGCCCAAGCTGCAGCCAGTTCACTGAGCTTATCCACGTGAACAAAGCTGGATGCAAAGGACTGGATGGTCGCTTCGACCTGCGCCACGTTCTGGGGCAAGTTCTTGCGGACCTGCAACAACACCGCCGATGTACGCTTTCTTCCTGAGGGGAGGATCGCTTTGGGCGGATATCCATTGCCATCGGTCAACAACACAACGCTATAATCGGGGAAGGCCTGCCAGACTTGCGGCAGCCAGGAGAAATCTGTGTCATCTCCCCGTGCTTCGTGAAGGGAAATTGATCCCAGACTCGCCGCAAAAAGAACATCTGCGGAGAAATTCGGCGCGTGCCACAAATGCTCGGCAAAGATCGCCGCACGCACATCTCCGCCCGTTGAACGAATCGCAAGCGCGATTGCCTGCGCAGCCTGCAAGGCAGACTTCCAGGGAGCGCTGTTGTTCACGTTCATCGAACCCGACCAATCAACGACCAAAACGACTTTTGTTTGCGGAGCCTGCCTGCCCTTAATGGGAGCAGGCATCGTGAACGGCATCGGATCACCGCGCACAGCGGACAGGCGGTTCAGCCTTCCGGGAGCCATGATGACCCCACATCCGCGCGCGACATCCCAACGCTTTTGCAGTTGACGCGATACTGCCAGCGTCTCTGCCGAGGCAGGATTGTGACCGCAGATCCTTTCCTCAATTACACATGCCGAGGCTTGATCTGTGCCGATCTTCAGATCCTGTAATAGTTCGCGGACGATATCCAGTCCGTCGCCTCCGCTCTTGAGAATATCAAGCGGATTGTTTTTCTCCAGAGATGTGGTTGGTTGGCAAATTTCAGGAAAATCAATTGCCATCTGCTCGATAAACCCGGGCAGTCCTGCGCAAGAATAGCTCACTACTGAGTCAACTCTTTCGACGAGCTCGTTCATTCTGTTCTCGTCGATCTTGCGATTGCGTGTGGACTTGCGTTGGATCAATGCATAAGGAGAGCCAAACGACAAGCTCGAATTGACACAAAAGCGCCCAAAGAGCAAAGCGCAATCGGCAGCCACCAGAAAATTACCCGCTCCTTTGTAGCCTTTTTCATAATCCAACTTGTGAGCACTACGCACCACTTCGCGCACCACTTCGAGCGGCGCGGCGAAGAGCGGAAAAATAACTTGCACGCAATGTTCAAGATGGACATCCAAAACAATGTTCAGGATGTCGTGATGGATGCCAGTTTTCTGCTCCACTGCTGTAATAGCTTTGAGGGGTTGCAACCAGTGTCCGACTTCATGTGCAAGCAAGCCGATAAAGACCTGCACGCTTCGCGTTTCGCCTAACCGAATCCCAAGGAATTCTTCGGGCAGTCGGATCCAGGTTCTTCCATCCGTTGAAGCTGTATTATCTTTTGCAATGATCAGCCTCGGGGCAAGAAACGAAGCGAGATCTCCCAGTAACGCGCTGGAGATCAAATTTAGGATCGCCTGCAGCTCGTTCATGACTTCGCTCCAAGATTGCCGAGCAAAGTCTCGAAGCCTTTTGCAGCTGCGGGATCGAGCGCCATCAAGCGGTTGTTGTATCTCGAAAGAATGGCGGGATCGTCAGCGCTTTGAGCGCGGGCGAGTTCACCATACTCGATCGGGAGCGGGAGTGATCCATCTGCAGTCCCCTTCCAACTGAGGTCGATCGCGGCACGGGTCTTCTGCGAGAAGAGAGCTGCTACGTTATTCTCAAATCCCACCATGATCGGCACAGTGCGCCGCACCAAAGCGGGATCGGGAATATTGCCCCAGGGATTGGCGGCCAGTACGATCGAGACGGTTTCGGCGGGTGCCCACTCATCGCCCCAGAACGGAGCAGATGTGGCACAGATCGCGCCGTCATGCGAGATACCCATCACCCGTGTAATCTCTGCGGGGATGGGAAGCAAAAGCCGCATGAGCGACTCTTGTGCGCGAGAGTTGTAGCGCAGGAACTCATCCAAAAATAACAAGACGGGTTCATCCATTTCGCGGGCGTGTGTCAGCGCGTTTCCAATTGGACCAGGCATGCGTTTGCCGCTTGGCATTTCCACGCCCACCAGATCGGAATCGGTGAACGAGTCTGCGCCCGCGTGTTCGATCAGCAGGCTTTGAGTCGCGAGCGCAACCTGACGAATTGCCGAGGTCTTGCCCGCACCGGTCGGTCCCAATAGAAATGGGACATAGCCTTCCTTCAAGACAGCCAGCACATCTTGCGCCAGGCTTGAAACAGCCTTTGAGATCTCGCGCTTGACTCGCTCGTTGAAACCTTCGACCTGTTCGGCTTTTGGCTTTTCTTCTTTTGTCGGGAAAACAATATCAGCGCTGATCGGTTTTAGCTTGGTAACCACCTCAAACAGATCATCGCTTTGAAGCGCAGCGCTCAATAGATGTTTGCACAAGGTATTGGTATAGCGTCCTCGATCCGCCCAGTCAGGGCAGGTGCAGGCTGGGCGCACCACTGCGTCTTCGCCGCGCGGGGTAATTTCCCAACACACGGCATACGAGTTCATGGTTGTTTCAGCAACATACTCGCCGGTGAGTTTGCTCTCGACATTGGGTTTGGCAGAGCGGATATCACCAGCGCGCTTCAATCTTGCGTCATCAATAGTGAAACCAGCTTGGTTATTGGCTTTGAGCCATTCATAAAGATTCATGGATAATCCTCCACCGTGCAACATGGCGCGGTTGTTTGTATTTGAAATAAGAACAGAAAAGGAGGCACAGCACCTCCTCCTGAAAACGTCCAGGCAGATTGCCTAGAATGGAATGGAAACAAGATCGGGACAAACGCGGTCGCAGACCATTTCAAGAGCCGCAATAAGTTTGTCATTCAACGTACTTGAATAGCAAAGCACTTCGTCTACACGGGCATTGGGTGATTCATCCTGCGTGACGCCGCACACTGAGCAACCTTCATCGAGACATGAATGGATGTATCCTTCTTCGCATTCACAATCCCAGAAGAGTGGCGTTGTGTAGAAAATATCGCGCCCGATGTTGTGTTGTTCGATCAGTACAAGTCTGGGTTTCGATGGACTCATGGCTGACTTCCTGCGCGTTGCGCGCTAATGTGAGCGCGATGTTTCCAGTAATGGCTTGTGCCGCTGGGACAAACCCAGCCCGCTCCGCGATGGGGAGAACTGAGTGACATGTCGCTGGCAGTTTTTGCGTTGCAGATGGGACACGTTGAGGGTCGAACGGGATAGTAGCCAAACGGGGGACGATCAACGCGCTTGCCGCCTTCCTTCAGATAGGCGCGCACTGCGTCCACTGCGGGACACGAGTGACCCAGGTCGCAGTTACACTCCGTGTTGATGCCCACATAGTGATACTGTGGGCGGACGTGACTGCCGAGGTCAACGGCATAGAAATAGCCCGTCAGCCTGACGGACGCCGGTTCCTGGCGAATGGTAATTGTCGCGGGGGAACGGGTAATGGTTTGTTGCATGTTGCATACCTCCTAAGTGGTGAAAAGTAAAAAGTAAAAAGTGGGAAATACAAAAGACCGTTGATCTATATGGATCAGCAGTCTTTTGGTCGTGAGTATTGTTGGCGTTATCTTGGGAGATACACGCGCACGGGGATGTTCAAATCTCCCAGGTGTTTCTCGATCAACGGCTGAACATCCCGCCAGGGCAGTCCGCCCAAGCCGCAGCCCAGAGCGGGCAGCGCGAGAGACTTGATCCACAAGGTTGGGATGAGCTGTCGCAGGTCGGACAATCCGTCCTCGATCCACATGAGTTCGGAACGCTTTTGCGGAATGATCTTGGTGGGGAAACATAGGAAGAGACGGTCCGGAGCGGAGATCACCGGCAGGACTTCACCAATGCTGAAACGTTTGTCCTTGCAGACAATTCCATATAGGTGATGTTCGTCGGGATATTGGATTTTCCACTGCCGCGCAAGTCCCGCGCCCGCAATGCCCATCGTGTTGACGGGGATGACAATGGCTTTGGACTGGTCAGACAGGATGTTTCCAGAAGTGACATACGTGGTGGTCATAGAGACATACCTCTTGAATTTGGATTGGCGGACTGATAAAAAAACAGGCCGCTTCACTTGATCATCAGAAGGATGAACATGCAAAGCGGTCAGTTTCATAAACAATGTAAAAAGAAAATAATGAGGGAGGCTTGTGGCCTCCCTCGATTTGGAAATTCAATCGCTGCTGGCAGCCATTTTTTTGATCGACTCCAGCGTTGCAAAACAATCGCCAAGAGCGGAATGATCACCGCCTTCGAGCTTTTGCCAACGAAACGAACCGCGATAGTCATTCCACTGCCCGACCCATTCAGCGTGTTTGAGCATGGCGCACTCCCAACGAACTAGCAGGAGCGGTTCAGGCAATGGCAAGCGCGATGCGGATTGAAGCAGCAGACGGCGATCATAGGCCGCGTTGAACACAACCACGATCTTGCCATCCGCGATGCGCGTCAATGTGTCCCATGCGGATTGAAATGACGGGGCACTCTGTACCATCTCATTAGTGATGTGATGAATTGCAGTGGCTTCCGCAGGGATCGGGCGCAGCGGTTTGCACGTCACATTATCCATCAAGACCCTGCCAGCGCCATCCGTCACGCCGATCTGGATCACTTCGGCGTTCTCGTCGAGACCCGTTGTCTCAGTATCCAGGATGATCCAATGATTGGCGGGAATGCTGGCAAGTTGCGCGCCCAGGCGGATGCAGTGCGGTGCGCTTCGGTGATGAAGTCATCGCGGATCATGAGCACACCTCCTCGATAAATTGGCTTTCACTTTGTGCTTCAAGGACTGCCTCATGCGCAATTTGGATTTGCGTTTTGATCGTCTCGCAGATTGCACCTTCGATTAGTTCCATGATGCCTGCATTGCCGATCGCATCCGCGATCTCAATCGCGAGACTGACTTCATCGAGCGAGGCAAGTTGAGCCGTCATAGCGGGTGATAATTCTTTTTCGATGTAATCCACCACATCGCCGACCGTGATGGTGTAGATGTTGTTCATCGAATCAAGGCTGTGTTGCGTGAGCGCATCTCTGATGCTCTGAAAATTAAGTGTCATTGCGACGTACCTCCAGATATAAAATCAACACGGCGTAAGGCCGCTGTGGAAGACTGTGAGTTGGAAAATCTTCAACCACGACACTTGCACCGCACTCCCGAAAGACCATCGGGACGATGTGCGTTTGGTGCAGTGCAGGTGAGGACACCAAGAGGCACAAAGGAAAATCTTTTTTATCTTTGTGAAACTTCGCGACCTTTGTGGTAATTGGTTTTTACTCACAAATTTCCACAGGAGTCTTATACAAAAAGGGAGGGCAGATTGCCCTCCCAGCGTTCATTAGCGACGGCGGTTCTTCTTCGGTGGTGCGGCAACGAAACCACCGAATAGATCGAACTGCACCAGAGCAGCCCCAAAGTCGAACAGGGCTTGCTTGATCTCGATCTCCCTGCCAAGATCCTCCAAACCATCCACGGACAGAATGTCGGTCTGTCCCGCGAAGCGCACAACGATGCCAGGATCGGCAAGCATGGCGCGTATGGCGGATAGGGCTTTTCGCATCTCGCCCGTAGTGTCGCTTTTTTGAGCGATCAATTCACGGGCGGAGGGAGGAGTTGGAACAGATGAAACCTTTGCTTCCTTATTAAGGGAAGCATCCAGTTCATTCACCTTGGCTTGCAGTTCAAGGAATCTTTGATCGTGATCCCAGGGACGGTTCATCTCGGTCACCGCTGCAGCGATCTTCGCCTCAGCAACACGGACGCGGTCCATTGCATCCATGAGCATGTTCTCCAGTGAGTTCAAGTGGATATCCATGCTGCGCGATACGCCAACTTCGGTCTCAGCAGACACAAGCAATATCTCGTTTTCGATCCTGAAAAATAACTGTGGGATGGGCTGGTTGGCCTCATCTATATTCGAGGCAGTCACGTTGATTGCAAAACCCCGATACGAGCCGATCTCGATGAAGGTCTCACCGCGTCCCCGCCCCACCAAACGCATGGCGGCATGTGCTGCCAGCAGACGCACCTTCCTGCCTGCGGCTTCGCGATCGGTCTCGGCTTCCAGAATATCCGCGTCTATGGATGGTTTCAACTGAATGAAGAAATTCTCCAATGTATGGCTATCTCGTTGCTGAATGGCATCCAGATAGACAGCAATGCCTTTTTCAGCGTCCGCCTTTTTGATTTCGATGCCGCGAATACTACCGCGCACACCGGATTGCGATGATTGCCACGATGCTCGGATCGCGCCCAGCCTGGAAAGTTCTGCATCCATGACAATCTTCTGCATAATGAGTGGATTACCGGAAGCCAGCGCCTTGATCTCGGAGAAAGTCAGGACGGTGTTATCCACATCATCCACCTCACGGCTTGTAACTTGTCCGCGCGCGATCTGGGCGATGAAACCTGCTTTGTTTTCCAGCAGCTGCCAGACGTAGGCATCGAAGCTGCCCTCGGTGACATGCACGAATTGAAAGACCTGTGGGAACAGGTTGCCCTGCCGCAGAACTCTTCCAACCTGCTGTTCGATATCACCGGGACGCCAGGGCGGAGTGATGGTATGCATGGCAATGCAACGTTCCTGCACATTCATACCCGTACCCATCTTCTCGGTCGAACCGATCAGGATGCGAATCTCACCTTGGTTAACAGCAGCAAATAATTTCGCGCGAGCTTCGGGTGTCTTGGCATCATGGATAAATGCAACCTCCTCCGCTGGCACGCCGCGTAATGCAAGGCGCTTGCGAATCTCTGTATAAATATTGGTGGTACATGCAAGTTCCTCGGCAGTTTCTTCTCCGATGAGAATTGCATCATCGTCATTTGTGTTGTTGCTCATTATTGAAATACCTCCAGAATACAAGGATGAAGGAGGAATGATGAGGGATGAAAAAAGAGCAAAAGCAAAAACTCTGCCACTTGCTCTTCTTCTCTTTTTCCTTGCTCTTGATCTTGCCCTCTTTATCCTTCATCCTTCAAAATTCATCCTTTGCTCTTCGGCGTTGCCAGATCGCAAAAGATGATCTGCGTCCCCCTCACGGTGGACGTCGCTTCATATATATCCGCCGTAACATCAGCCAATGCGTCGATCTTCGGCATGATTGAATTGGGTTGTGTGGGAATAACCAGGCTCAAATCCAGCGCGGCTTTGCGGCCATCGCCGGTGATGCAGAGCATATTGTCTTCGTTGGGCTTCACCAGCCGCGCGCGAACCTTCTCGGCGCGCTCTGCCAGAGTGGATACATAATCAAGGAGCGCCTGGCCACCATCAGATAAAACCTTTACAGGCTTTCCTTCAAACAGGTCAGGGCGCTCGATCCCGGAATTATCGTCAACGCGTTTCGCATCAACGACCTGGAACCAGATCTGCATCAGCTCGGGCACGTTCACAAACTTGCGAAAGCGAGTGTTCATGCGGAAGCCCGATCCGTCCGGGGTCATCTCCAAGCCCGCCTCTGCCAGCGCGAATTGATTCGCCCAGGCATCGAAATGGGATAGGCCGAGTTCCTGCAAAGTTTCCAGTTGGAAATATCTCTGCATGGTGAAGAACTCAGCCAGGGTGTTTGTAACGGGAGTACCGGTCAGTCCGATGACTTTGCCGCCGCTGCGCTGTGTCCAACTAAACTTCACGAACATATCAAATGCGCGCTGGCTGTCGGAGTTGGTCAGCCCGGCAATGCGGGTCATACGGGTTGAGAAATATAAATTTTTGTAGGCGTGGAATTCGTCAACGATCAACATATCGACACCCAACTCCTCCCAGGTGATGGTCTTCTCGTCATCCTTGCGCATATCGGCCAGATTATCGAGTTTCACTTGAAAACGCTTGATGCTTTTTTCGATCTCCTTGACCGCGCGCGTGGGCGATTTATCCGCCTTGAGCTCCGAGAGATAATCGAACAGTGTATCGATCTCGCGCTGATAGAAATCAGATTGCGTCTCGGCTGAAACAGGCAGGAGTTTGAAGGATGAGAAGGGAACGATGATCATGTCCCAATCATTGGCGGCCACGCGCGAGAGGAATTCTCCACGCTTCGACTTGCTCAGATCAGCGGGAGTTGGAGCGAGGATATTGGCACCGGGATAGGCTGCCAGCGCGCTCATGTTCCACTGCGAGGTGATGTGGTTGGGGACCACGATCATGGCCTTGCGAGTCAGTCCCAGGCGTTTTGATTCCATAGCCGCAACCAGTGCGGCGAGTGTCTTGCCCATCCCAACTTCGTGATGAAGCAGGGTCGAGCGGCTTTGCAGGATGCGCCAGACGGCGTTCTTCTGGTGCGGGCGCAGGTTGATCTTGCGATGCAGACCAGGCGCACTTAGATGAGAACCGTCATAGTCGCGCACCCGAAACGCATTGAAGCGTTCGTTGTAGATGGAACATAAAAGCACGGCGCGATCGGGATCATCGAAAAGCCAGCGTTCAAACTCGGCTTTGATCTCGGATAACTTCGCTTGCGCCGCGACGGTCTCGATCTGGTTGACAGAACGGACACCTTCCACTTCATCGTAGACAGTGACGGTGCGGGCGTTCAAGCCAGCTTCGATCAGATCCAGCGCGTGAACGCGGACTGTTCCCCAGCGGCTTCTTGCGATGCTGTCGGGGACACGCCAGAGATAGGCGGATTCGATTTCCCAATGCGCGAGGTGCGGGATATATGCGATCTTGTATTCACCTTCCTGTAACAGATGGAGGGTGAACTTTTCAACCAGTTCGGTCGGAATCCAGCCCGCTCCCATCGGGGCGCGGATTTGACCAGGTTTGAGATCAAGGGGAATTGCGCTTTCAAGTGCCGCGACGTTTTCCTGAAATGAAGGATCGAAGACGGCAGCCGCTTTTGCTTCGCGCAACTTCTCGCGAACGTTACCAGATAGATACGCGTCAGCCGTGACCCAGTCATTGCCTGATGGCAGACGAAAGATGCGGCCTGCGAGTTGATGCGTGACTATCTCCGAAGTTTTCCCGCTCAAACTTGCTATGAAGGACATATCCACTTTCCCTTTGCTCTCCAAACAGACCAACAGGGCATCATCCACTGAGGGCGATTCAACCTGTGAAGTCGAGCGCACCAACGGCGCAGAGAACAGGTCCGCTTTCTTTGCAGTTGCGGACGTAGCGTTGTATTCTTCCAATGCTTTCAGGAAGGGCGCTTCGTATGATCCGCTCAATAGGCGGATATTTACCGGCTTGTTGATCGGCTCGTATATGGTTGTGAACTCGTCATAGCAGTTGTTCAACTCCATGCGCAGTGCGGATGTGTCCACCAGCGACGCGCCATTTGTTTCTGCATTGAGCAACTTCTTCGCGGCCAGATAGATGGACTTCAAGCCGTTGATGCGTTCGAGGTCTGCGGGGTTTGGAGCGGACAGGGTGATTTCAATTTCGCGCGTGGGATGTTCTTGATGAACAACTTCATTGCTCACCCTCAAGATATTTTCTGGCAATACAGAGCGCAACATCTCTTTCATCGCCTCACCGAGAATACGATCATCTGCATGAACGGTGTAGCCGTCTGACTTGTACAGCGTGCCATCCATGCCTTGCACGCCCAGGATCATTTGCGGGTTGCGCATGAAGTAACGGTTGATGCTGGTCTGCCGATAATTCTGGGAAAGGAATTCAGTCTCAACCCAAAGCGGCACATCCTTTGTTTCCTCGAAGCGCTTGCGCATGAAGAGCACATCCGTCACAACTTCTGTGCCCGCGTTTTCCTTGAAGGCATTGTTCGGCAGACGCACGGCAGCCAGCAGGTCGAGATGACGAGCCAGCCATGCGCGTACACTGCTGTCCTTTTTATCCAGCGTAAAGCGGGATGTGATGAACGCGAGAACTCCGCCTGGTCTCAAAAGTGAGACAGTGTTGGCGAAGAAAAAATCGTGGATCGACTTGCGCAGGAAGGATGGCAGTTCGCGTTTGACAACGCCATAATCCCCGAAGGGCACATTGGAGATCGCCAGATCGAACCAGTTGTGCGGAAAGTCCATGCGCTCATATCCATCAGCAAACACCTTACTTTCAGGATGCAGCAGCTTCAGGATGTTTGCGGTCAGGCTGTCCAGTTCAACTTCTGCCCAATCCGCTGTGATAGAACTCGGCATCAGGGACTTGAAATGTCCCACGCCTGCGGACGGATCAATGACCCGCGCAGCTTGCGAGCCAAAGCCCATGAAAGTAAGCGCGTCCCACATGGCGCCGATGACTGGCAGTGCAGTGTAGTGCGCATTGAGAGATGAGCCGCGCAAAGAGCGCAGTTCATCTTCGCTGAGCAATTGGCTCAATTCTTTCGAGCCGTTCAATAGGCGCAGCAATGCGGAATCACCCCAGCCCACATAACGGGACAGGATGGATTGTTCGTCAGGTGAAGCGGCGCGCCCAAGGGCGACGATCTCCTTTGCGAGACGAATGGCTTTCAGGTTGTGTTCGAACTTTCTTGCGGGGGAACCAAGCGCTAACGCCTGGTCATTATCAAAATAGAAATCCATGATGGAATACCTCCAATATATTTTTTGCACAGTCTTCTAATTGAGACTGCTGCCGATATCTGTTTCAAATGAAACAAACATCGACAGGAGACTCATCACAAAAAAGCAGGGAGACGAGTGGTCTCCCTGCAAGAAATTTCTGTTACCAATAGTCCGCAACTTTGTCATTCGTATCTCCAAAGTCACAGACCATCAATCTGCCATTGAAATTCAAAAAGTTGCCTTTATGAACATCGAGGCTGACCCCGAATTTTTCAAATACGGCCTCGTAGATTTGATTGCTGATCCTGTGATTATCTACATCGCCCTGATCGGCGTGCTCAGCAACGGGCATCACCAGAACCGACATCGGTTCATTGCAGTGGCACATCACAGAAGAACGCGACCACAAGTTTGATAGATAACCGTGAATGGGACAGACTTCACGCGTCACGGTTTTTGGTAGGGGAATGTCCAGGCCAAAAGCCCAGACCGGCAGGGCACGCTGGTGCCGCTCGTATACCCACTGTTGAATGGCGGGTTCGCTTTCGCCGATACAGCCGATCTTGATCGCCGCGCCATCCACCTTATACACAACGCCAAATGCGCCGTATCCGATGATCCTGCGTTTGCGAAGAAGCCTGGCGAAATTCGATGAGGCAGAAAGGATATCCTGCCAGTGATTGTGCGCAGGAGCGTAGCCGTAACTAATTTCCTCAAGGGTGTAAGGGCGTGTGAGGGGAGAAAAATGAACATCCTCAATGAATGGGATGGTTGCTGATGTAACCATGAAGTTTGCTCAGTCTGGTTCGGGATCGAAGTCACGATACTGCTCGATGTACCGACTTCCAACTTCGCTGATCGTGAACTTTGCGCCGCTCTCGGACTCTTTGACCAGTCCGTTTTGAAGACACCACTCAGCGATCGATACGTGAAAGGAGAGTGAATTTCGCGCCATGTAACACAGTTCACAGATGACCGCAGTTGGGTGCGGATTTTGTTCTGAATAGGCTGGAAGATTATTTGTCATTGACATACCTCAAAATAAATTTGACAATCTAAAACAGACTGCCTTGTCCGACCTGAAACTATTTCAGAGCAGACAAGGCAGGTAGTATCTGGAATTATTCACTGGGCGGATTATGTGCTAGAATACATATTGAAATACATATAAAGGAGTCAACTATGCAAAAAATTATCGGTGTGACCGAACTACAGCGCAAATTCCGCCCGTTTTTCGAGGATGTTGTCCGCAAGCGTACACTTCTGGTG
>JACRBI010000001.1 GCA_016234495.1 Chloroflexota bacterium
CAGAACGGCGACCTGATCGCCGACCCGGATGTGGAATTGCATTATCCCTCCTGGGTGCCGACCGGCATCACCCAAGCCTTCTTCGGGTATCGCTCGAAGTTCATCGAGCGCGATGGAAAAACTTTTATCGACACCCGCTTCCACAAGGATGTCTCATCCTTCCTGAGCATGTGGGCGCGCAATATCAAGGCACAAGGCTGGGCGGAGGGAGGTAGGGTGTCCAATGACTAACGTGCGCTTTGTCTACATGTACCGCGATGCCAGCAATTACAAGCAGCATGGCGAAGTCATCCTCCCGAATGAAACCCTGTTGACCGTTGAGGAAGTTGATACACAAATACGTTCCCTTCTCTCCGATGGATTGTTCTTCATCGCCCGGCAGGTGCAGGTCGAGGAACGCTTCTTCGCTGTCGTGAGTGAGGACGATCATCCCTGGCATGAGTATGTCTCCGTGGAGGCGACCACCGATCCCACCTTTGATCCAGTCCCGGAGCAACAACGCGACATTACCAACTTCTTGAAGGAATTGGAACAGGCACACCGCTCTGGCTGGGATGAGAAGCAGGTGCGTGAGGATCTCATCCATCAGATCGAGAAGGAAAGGCAGGAGCTAAAGCGCTGGCTCACCTCCAGAGGGGAGGATGTTGACAACCATCCATCTTGCGGATAATCCGCTAAACTGATATACTGAAAATCAGACAGGAGCTACTTATGAATAACAATACTTTCCAAGTACAGGTCGTCCGTCGGGGCATCATCACCCTCCCCAAGGAACTTCGAGACCACAACAACATCGAAGAAGGTGACACTCTCACGCTCATTGACCTTGGGGATGGCGTGGTGGTCATAAGCCCCAAACGTTCACGTGTGGACGAAATCGCCGACAAACTTGCCAAAGAATGGCAGGACTCCGGAGAGTCCCTTGAATCAATGTTGAGCACACTGCGCGAGGTCCGGGCGGAATATGACACCAAAAAATCATAGAGTCTTTCTCGATACCAGCGTGATCTTTGCCGCCGTGCTTTCCCCGACTGGTGGCGCGCGTAAATTGTTTCTGCTGGGCGAAGCTGGCTTGTTGCAATTGGTAGTCGGTCCCACCGTCCTTAATGAATGCCAGGACGTTGTGCGACGCAAGGTTCCCGCCTCACTGCCGACTCTTGCCCAACTGCTTGCCAGCGCATCCCTTGAAACATCACAGGCGCCGACCAGAAAGCAGATCAGCGCCGCAGAAGTCCATGTTCAATATACGCCGGATGCGCATGTTCTGGCGGAAGCCATCCTTGCCAAACCAGATTGGTTCGTCACTCATGATAAGGAGCATTTCCTGAAACATCGCAGCCGCATCGATCTGCCCTTCGAGATTGGCACGCCTGGGGATGTGCTCCAGCGTTATAAGGATGAGTTCATCCTGCCATAACCAAATAAACCATTTTCCATAAACTGCGGGCTCGGTAACCACCGAGCCCGCAGTTTTTATTTCCAAGGAGGTTCCATGTTTCCATCCAAACCCGACCTGGTCATCCTGCCCTTCAAGGCGGCGTTGATCGGTTCGGACATTTCCCTCACTCTCGAACAAACCCTGTCCTTGTTGCGGAGCGGTGTACACGTCCAGATCGAACGCAGTCAACCTGGTGCGCCGGATGCCATCGGCTGGACGATCTTTCGCCGCACGCCCAGGAAGTATCTGTACGAAAACGAACCCCTCTTCCGCTTCGAACGCAGCGCACGCCGCTACATCCGCAAAGCTTATGCCATTCATTACTCGCTGCTTGGTGATGACGGCATGACCCATTCGCATTTGCATCTGTAAAGGAATAAACCATGAACGATTATGTCATTGAAGAAATGGCAGACGCCATTTCAACCGAACTGCGCGTCCCAAACGAGGACGTGCTGCGCATCCTGCACCATTACTGGCAGGACAAGATCGCCCCGCTCTGGCAGGTCGGTGATTTGTTGGACACCGCCCTGAACATGGGCAAACCCATCACGAAGGAGGATGCCATCGAGGTATTGAAGGAACTCTTTGATGGGCATGACCCTGAATTGGGTATCACCTGGATCACGCTGGATGTCGCCCTGCAGGAATACCACCTGGACTGGAAGCGCCTGCCCGAAGATCGTTATCCGGACGTACAAGGTGTCTTCAAGGTGTGGCGCAAGGGGAACCTGATCGCCCATCAGATCGGGCTATTTCCGGACCATATTCACGGCAATCTACCGAAAGCGCTCACACTTGCCAAATCCCTGGCGGACGAAACGCCGAATGTGCCGATCCTGATCGGTTGTGAGCCGCGCCATTCGGAGGAGGTAGAGCCGTGGCTGTCGGTCGTGCGCGAGGAGGATGAGACTCAGGTGGAGGAATGCGAGGATACATGCACGCCGTAAAACCCAATCAGCAGGTTCGCATCCTGACCATCCAGATCGTAGTCGCCGCCGATGACGACCCCGACTCCGTCGCAGATGAAATGTCCGAACTGTTGACCGGGAACGGCATCTCCTCGGATGACAGCCACATTCTCGATTGGCGCTATCTCACCGAATACCAACCCACTGTCACAGCTGGTGGCGACCCCGAGGAAGGGGAAGTCTTCGGGCTGCTGGATTTCCATCTCACCATCACTACCCCGGAGGAATAATGTACGCATGGATTGAACCGTATGAAGATGAATACATCAAGGAACGCATTGAAGAATTGAGGACTGCTCAAAGAGAGGCGACCACGAATGGAAAGATCCTCGTGTCCTCCTATGAGCAGTTCTGGCTGCCGGTACTGAGTGATTTATCCGATGTGGAATTCCTGGGACGGGACCGTTACACCGCGGCGTATGGAAAATTCGAATCAGTTCCCAATGTCCCGTTTCATGGGGCGTTGTGGTTTACACCATTACCTGGCGCTGATTTGCCGCCTGTCTTGAAGAACATCAAGGAGTGGCTGCCGGCAAGCGCGATCGTGGACATGAACACACGCACTGTCCGCATTCAGGTGGAAGAGATCGAGATCACCTTCACCGCCATTAACGTGGGCATGAACGCACATGAACTGCTGCGGGACATCAACCAGGAATTGGTGCGGGTCAATGCGGGTGTGTATGTGTATCGGATTGAACCGGTGGAGGATATCTCTCCCGTTAAGCACCTCTATCCGGAGGGACGTATCCCCGCCCTGACCAATGCCCATACGCGCGCCGATGTGACCGGCTTTGCTGTGATGCAGGACCGACCTTACCAGCATACGTTGGTGTATGTCGGGATCGCTGCCCACAAGACCAGCGTGGAGAGTCTCTGGGCATCACTGATCCGTGGCAAAGGCAGTTGCTCCATGCGCGGCACATCGCTGCTTGCTGATGGCGAAGTGAAGATGCTGACCCATCCCCTTCCGGAGTTCAATGTACTGCACGCCGGGATCATCTGCCGCAAGGCATTGCCTGGCAAGTGGGAGGCAAAGGATGATGCAGCCTATGCCCTGGTCTTTGAAGATGGGAATGTTGAAGCGCAGTTGCAGGCGCTGACTTTGAAACGCCTGCAGGAGACGCTTGCCTTTCCCATTCCGGATGACTGGGCAAAGACGCTCTGGGAGTATGCGCTGGATGCAGAATACATTCAGCGGCTGGTTACGGGCGGGGATTGCCGTGGGGGAGTCAGGCTCGATCTGTCCAAACCCTGGCAGGACCTGGTGCAGAACCTGCTGGAGCAGGAAGTCTTTAAGATATAGGAGGCAACCCATGTTACGTTCCATTCCCGCAGAGGAGATCTTCGATATGAACAAAGCCTTGAATTCGAACGATCCCCTGGCATACTGGCTGGCGCAAATGCGTAAAGCCGACTGGCAGCATCTGCTGAAGTTCGTGGATGTGAAAATTCCAGTGAAGACAAAGAAACAAGTTATGGCAGAAGCAGCGCTCCAGCGCTTCGAGTTCACCATCTGTGATGGACGTGGAGAGGTCTGGCAATTGTGGACCGATCTCCGCAAGGAACATCGCACGCTGGTGATCCAGTTCCGTCATTCGGAGTCGGACTGGTCTCGCGGATTGCCGGAATTTGTTGACCTGGAAAAGAATGAACCGCTCGGCTTTGTGAACATCGCCGGGCGATTGTTCTGTAAAGTGAAGTAAGCAAACAAAATTCAACTTGATCCCCCATGCCAATTGGTGTGGGGGATTTTATTTTCAAAAGGAGATTTGATATGCGTTCTCCCGCTTTGGAGAAAATGGGCTATTACCAAACATCAATAATCGTAGCCCAATTGCTCAAAACCTATTTCAAGCCCGCCGACTCCGGCAGGCTGCTCGATCCATGTGCAGGTGAAGGTACCGCTGCATCCATCCTGGCAAAAGCCTTGAACTGTCAGAGTTGGGGTTCTGAACTTTCGCCAACTCGTGCCGCACTCGCTGCTGAAAAAATGGATCGCTTATTCAATACACCTTGGGGTTCCTGTCATCTGACCAGTGAGTCCATCACGCTGTTGTTCCTCAACCCACCCTATAGCCATGATCGTCTTGGTGACCAGAAGCGCCTGGAACTGGAGTTCTTGAAATCCACCACACCCAAACTGGTTCGTGGTGGTGTCTTGATTTACATCATCCCGCATCCATTGCTGCGTGATCTGGATGTGGCGTCCCATCTGGCTGGATATTACGAGAACATCCGCATCTACCGTTATCCCGAAACCGGATTCAATCAGGTCATTGTGCTGGCGACCAAGCGGGTGAAATACAAGATCCCATCTTATGAGGAAGTCCATCAGGTACAGGCTTGGGCAGATGTGGAACCACCCATGTTGGTGGAAGTGGATGAACCGCTGTATGAACTGCTTCCAGCATCAGACAAAGGATCGGGAGGGCAGCCCATCCGTTTCTCCCGCTTGGACTGGCAGCCGGAAGAGATCGTGGATGCCACACAAAAACGTGGATTGCATTCCTCAAAGGAATGGCTGGACCTGCTTAATCCATCACGCGGCTTGGGTGAGTTGAAGCAACCGGTTATGCCTTTGAAGAAGGGACACATCGCGATGCGTGCGACACGAAGTCTCTCGAATAACTGTCTTGCGTAGTCAAGACCTGCTGTTCCATCGGCAGTACCCTAGGCGGGCATGGGAAGGTAGCAATGCCTTCTTGTGAAGCCCCGCCGA
>JACRBI010000023.1 GCA_016234495.1 Chloroflexota bacterium
CAGAACACTTGCATCAAACCGTTCCTTCAGGTTTTCCATCGTGGCTTTGCTCTCGCGGGTTTGTTCGTCGAAGAAGGTCGGCAGGATGCCCAATAGATTTCCGCGCCAGTTTTTCTTTTCCTGAAGCACGCTCATCATGAGCAGCACCTTCGAGACGCCGTCGGCGGAAAGGAACTCGGTGGCAGTCGGCACGATCACGAGATCGGATGCCCAGACCGCCCGTTCCTGGATGCCGCCGACACTTGGAGCGGTATCGAAGAGGATGTAGTGGAGTCCATCCTTGAAGAAGCGTTGGATGGATTGGCGGATGGCGGAGATGGGTTTGTCCTGCGCGTTGAGCACGGTCTGGGCGGCCATTGTCTGCTGGTCTCCAGGCAGGAGATACAGTCCTTCCCGCCCGGAGAAACGAACCCATGACTGCACAAAGGTGGTCTCCTGTGGGGTGCTTCCCATTGTGAGCAGGTAAAACGCGCCGGGTTCGGGGTTGCGTCCTAGGGCGGTGGCGGACTGCCCTTGTGGATCAAGGTCGATCAGCAGAACGCGCCTGCCTTTTTGGGACAGACCGTGGGCGAGGGATACGGCGGTTGTGGTCTTGCCGACCCCGCCCTTTTGATTGGCAATACAAATGACTTTGGTTGACATAAGTTGGGTTTCCTAGAATGGAATATGGTTAGCGGAAAAATGCGACTACCAGCAGAAAGATGATCAGCCCCACCGCGATCGGGCCAAGGCAGGTGGCCACACCGGAAAGAATTCCTGCAAACATGATTTACCCTCCTTTCATTTCCGACTGAATTGTTTCATCCACAGGGTGGATGTCAGGTTGGGTTGGAATGGGTGTTTCGACCGGGATCATGCCCAGTTTTTGCAGTTCCCTGCGAATGATCAAGGCTGCCTGAGCCTTGGGAGCGCGGTATTCACGCTGCGCCAGATCGTTCAGCGCAGTCAGTTCGTAATCCCGCAGATGGATGATGACTTTCGCCATGTTCACCTCGTGTGAAAAAAATAAAGAGCCGTACAGCGACGGCTCTTTTATCAGGCGGGAGTCAAGGAATTACCCAGTTTGATTTATGGGAATTCTACGGAAATTCAAACGTGCAGATCATCAAGGATTGAAAGGCGCGAGTCGCCATAATGAAAAGTTGGACTGCTTTCTAAACATTGGAATCAAAAAAGATCGGAAACGTACTTCCCCGTAATTTGTGCTGTTTCGGGTTGTGTTTTCCTTGCTGCTTCCTCCCTGGATTGTTCTTGCGATTACATGCCTTACGCGATTTCTTTTTCGTGCTCCTGTACACCGGTGGATCTTTTCGCCTTTGCCCGGCGGCGGATTTCATCCATCGCGCGTTGCCGCCAGACACTGTAGTAGGTTTGTTCGGAGACAATGGGGGAGCCGTCTGAATTCGTTCCCAGAAGCTCGGCGATCAATTCACCAAGGGTGAAAGCATCGCGGATCGGGTCGCGGTTTTCCCATTTCATGGCGATGGGGATCCAGCGCTCCAGAGGAAAGGTGGGTTTACGACCGCGCCGGGCGGGCATGTTGAAGAGGTCGAAGGGTTCGATCATCTGTGGTTCAGGGGTGATGGTTTGGATTTGTACCGCTTCTTTTTCCTTCAATTCATAGCCCCATAGATTCATGAACGCCTCGGTCCAGCTTCCTTTTTGTGGATGATGGAAGATGGACCTCTTCATACGAATCAACTGGTCGATCCAATGACCGAGACCAATTCCAGCCACGACCAATATCATCAACAGGACAACATGATACATGATGGCAACTTGTGCCACCGCTGCGCCCAGTCCGCTTTCGAGACTGTGATAGGACCATGTGATTTGAAAAAACAATCCCACCAGGGCAATCATGAGTAGGGCGAGCAGGATCATCTTTTTGGGTGAGCCATATTTTTTGGCTCTGATGAGAGACAAAAGTTTCATGGGCGGGAGATTTTACCTTAAGAAAATTCCACAAAGAAGGTAAAAATTAATTTCACTTTTGAAATTCGATAAATGGGACTTTATTTATAAGAAATATGTGCTCCCATGTTTTTTTTGCTTTTTGTTTTAGGCAGTTGATTTGAATTTTCATAATCAAATTATCAAACATACTGAACTCATACTTGACTCTCGCCATGTAAAACAGAGGGGAACTACAACATTGAATGAAGAGGAAGTAATGCCATGATGAAAATGAAAACGCAGGAGGAATGATCTTGGAAAACAATCCTCCACCACTGGATGCAGATCGCATTGCCCTGCGATTGATGTTCAGGGCAATCGCAGAGTACGGTCGAAAAGTTCGATTGCGCCGCCAGGCTGCGGATGAAAAGATGGAACAAGCAGATCCAAAAACCGGATCAGCAGGCCCATCAGCCACGGCGAAGGAAGAAGAATGTCGTAAGCCATGATGAATAATAGATGGCTGATTTTGGAGGTCATGCAAAGTTTGTATCGATTGAAAATTTAATACACTGGGCGTATCCCTCGCTGTGAACGACAGGTATAATTCCCTGTTGGAGCGCAAATAATGACTGATGATGAATGGCTGACAATCCAACAAGCGGCGAAAGTAAGCGGTTATCATGCCGAATATCTGCGCATCATTGTTCGAGCGGGGAAGGTGGTTGCCCATAAATTTGGTCCGGTCTGGGCAATCAGCAAAAAGTCCCTGTTGTCCTATCTGAAAACCGCGGAAAAATCCGAGGATAGGCGGCACGGTCCCAAAGTAATTAAAAAATAAGTTCTTTTTACACGATCCGTTGTTTGCTTGTTAAAAATACATTTTACTGATAAAATGTATTTGCACCGAATAACGGGCGCGTAAAGTGCTGGAACACGATACACGCCCTGACCCAACCCACCGGTACTAGCGGTAGACGGGCTATTCGTATTATAGCCTCTGCAAACGCCCTGGTGGGATTCCATCGGGGCGTTTTGCTTTCCGGCTGGGGGAAGTGAAACGCCCAAACAAGGAGACAACCTATGGATGTTCAATTTTTGACTCGTAAGGCCACGAAGGTGGTCATGCCGGACCGGGCATTTGCTCTCGCAAACCTCTCCGTTCTGCGACAGGAATGGGAGCAGGCTGCGGATGGGGACAGCCTGATCAATGTTCCCGCCTCGGTCGGACTGCTTCTTTTTGATGTCACTACCAGATTGGGGTTGACCCAGGAGGAGCAAACCCAGGTGTTGGGTGACCAGCTTTTCCGGGAGGCGTTGGTCAAGTCGCAGCTGTAGATGTTGGGAATGACTTGAAGGGATCCATCCAGCCATGATCCCTTCAAGTGTCGGAACGAAACAAACAAAACAACAGTATGGAGTTTTCTATGGGTAAAAGAGCAGTGATTTATGTGCGCACATCATCCGAACAACAGGGCGAAAAATGCAGCCCAGTCGAGCAGGAATCGGATTGCCGTCGGTTTGCCGCGCAGCAGGGGTTGGTGGTCGTCAACGTGTATCGCGACACAGAACGGTATCGCGTCAAAAACAAATGGGTGGAACCATCCGGGACACGCTATGACCGTCCTGCGATGCTGGCAATGCTTCGCGATGCCGCCGATGATCAGTTCGATGTCATCCTTGCGTGGCGGGAGGACAGGCTTTACCGCGGCATGCGGGCTATGTTGTTGATTCTTGAAACGATCCAACAGCATAACCTGACCATCATGCTGGCGCTCGAAACCTTTGATCCGGCAACGGCTCCCTTGAAAGCCTGGCTTGCCCAGGTGGAACTGGAGAATATCAAGGAACGCATGACGATGGGGGTGAAGGCGCGCCTCAAGGCTGGCAAGGCGAATTCGGGGCAGGATCGTTATGGCTATCGCCGTGTGGGGGAACAGATCGAAGTGGTTCCGGAGGAGGCGAAATGGGTCCAGCAGATATTTGCCTGGTATATCGCGGGCGTTTCGATGCGCGAAATGCGCAGACGCTTGATTGCGGCAAATGCCCCTCAAAAGGATACGACGGCTATTCGCCGTATCCCGTGGTCTTTCAATAGCCTTAAGGGAATTCTGCATGGCGCCAGTGACTATGCCAGGGGAGTCAAAACCCAGAGTCGGGAAGGGGAACGATTTCAAATGAAGCTTATCCCCATCCTGGATATGGATACCTATCGAAAATTCATGGAGTTGAGGGAGAGTTATATCTTCCCGTCGCAACAAGTTCCAAAAATTGATTTTCTGATCCGTGGCTTGCTTTACTGCCCGTGTGGTTACAAGATGGGTATTCGCATCTCGAAATCATCCCGTGACCAATGGGATGGTGAATGGGAAGTCGGCAGGATTCGGGGCAATTACACCTGTCTTTGCAAACACGACGAACTTGTATCCCCTGATTGTCCGCGTACTGTAAAAAACGCGGAGGCGGATCGAAATGTCTGGCGGCAGGTCTGCAATGCCATCAATCATCCCGAACTTCTCCTGGAACAGGCGAAGCTTCTTGTCGATGAGTTGAAAACGGATGCGCTGATAAGCGGGAACGACAAGGAACTTATTGAGAAGGAATTGGACAGCCTGATATTGAGCCGACAGTGGGTGATTACCCAGGCAAGGAAAGGGGTAATTTCAGAGCCTGACATGGATCAACAGTTGATGGATATGTCCATTAGGGAAGTGGACCTAAAGAAGCAATTGAATGCCATCCAGGAGGCGGTTGATGCTCAATTGCTGGTTGATTGGGAGGCAAAGGTTCAGCAATATCTTGCCGATTTGCAGGAGGGTATTCAGGCATTGCATCGCATGCCTGACGATCCCGCTGAACAACGAAGAGTCGTTGAGTTGAAACGCCAGATTATTGAAACCCTTGTGGAAAAAGTTTCCGTTGACCGTGACCACCAATTCACCGTGACGATTCGCCTGCATCTGCTGGGGATTTTGGAGAATACAACCGGTAATAGCGGCAGTTCCAGCAATGCTGGACAGTGGCCGACGGGCGGAACTGGGAATCGATCAAATCCATCCGGCAGAACAACAGGATTCAAATCACGGATAGGTCATATCCGGGTGAGCGCCAATTGGATCATGCAAGGCATGTAATCTGGAGACACTAATGAAACCACGTGCAGTGATTTACGTTCGAACATCCTCTGAACATCAAGGTGAAAAATCGAGTCCGGCTGAGCAGGAAGCGGATTGCCGCAAATTGGCGGCTGATCAGGGATTGAAGATAGTCGGAGTATATCGGGATATTGAAAAATACCGTGTCCGGAATAAATTGGTGGAGCCATCCGGCACGCGATCCGACCGCCCTGGGTTATTGTCCATGCTGAGAGACGCATCCAGGGGTGAATTTGACATCATTCTTGCATGGCGTGAAGATCGTCTTTACCGAGGTATGCGTTCCATGCTTCTGGTGTTGGAGACCATTCAGGAACGCAAAATACAAATCATGCTTGCCAGGGAGACCTTTGATCCCAAGATTGCTCCGCTTCGTGCCTGGGTTGCACAAATGGAGCTTGATGGAATGAAGGAACGAATGACGATGGGCGTAAAAGCCCGCCTTAAATCAGGCAAGGCAAATACCGGGCAGGACCGCTACGGGTATATGCGCGTTGGGGATGCCATCGAAGTGGTTGAGGAAGAAGCATATTGGGTCAGACAGATATTTGCCTGGTATGTGGATGGTGTGCCGATTTTGGAGATACGCAAGCGGTTGATTGCGGCGAACGCACCTCAAAAGGGCAGCAGTATCCCAAGGAGAATGCAATGGGCAAGGTCAAGTATTCAGGCAGTATTGATTGCCGCCAAGGAATATGCCTATGGCATAAAGATTCAAACTCGTAAAGGTGAATCCTTCCAGATCCCAATTCAGCCCATAATTGATACGGTGATGTATGAAAGATATCTTCGTGTCCGGGAGAGCAAAAAGACACATCCGATTAGAAGGATCAAATATGATTATCTAATCGGCGGTAAGCTTTTTTGCGATTGCAATTACAAGTGGGGGGCAAGAACCAACAAGTCCAAGAGGAATAGGAAGGGTGAGTTGATCAGACGAAAGACTCCCGTTCGAGTCTATTATTGTGGACAATCACATAAGGACCAGGTTTCACCCAATTGTCCCCGGCACATTGGCGCCAAGAAGGCGGAGGAAATCGTTTGGCAAAAGGTTTGCGCCGCGGTGGACAAACCCGAATACCTGCTTGGACAGGCGCGACAGATTGTTAATCAAATTAGGGAAAGTCAGGGCACATTGGAGCAGGATCGGATAAGGATTGAAAATCAGTTGGAAGCGGTGTTGACAGAGCGGCAATGGGTTATTACTCAAGCGCGCAAAGGTGCTTTTACCACAAATGACATGGAATATCAGCTAAGCCAACTTACCTTTCAAGAGGTAACTCTTAAGCAGGAACTTGCCACGCTTGGAGAAACTATCAATATTAATTCCCTGAATAATTGGGAGGAAAATGTCGTTGAATTCTTGGCTGACCTGAGAGCCGGCGTTGAAGAGTTAAAAATTGCTGCTCCCCAGACACCTGAGGAGCAGCATGAAGTTTTTGTGCTAAAGAAACGGGTTGTTGATACTTTGGTCGAACGTGTTGATATCGATATAGACCGAAATCTTTCTGTGCAGATCCGACTGAATCTTCTCGATATTCTACGAAAAGATGCTGAAAGCGGAGGTTCTACTGCTGGGGTACAAAATTTTGAGGTCGGAACTTATACCCGTATACGATCAACCCCCGTTCGTCGCCATCGTTCCTCATCTTCCGAGTAACCATCTCAACGGGCATGCCGATTTCCACAGGTTGGTTACCTATGTCTGTCAATTGCGCGGTGAGCATGGGTCCTTCTTCGAGCTTTACGATCGCAACCGTATATGGGGCGTTGGCGTCAAAGCCGGCGGGTGCTTCGTACACGGTGGTATAAGAATACACCTCGCCTTTGCCGCTGAATGCAAATTGTTCTTTTGCCTCGTCGCCGCAGTTGGGGCAGATGTCGCGGGGCGGGAAAATTTTGTGATCGCAGTGTGGGCAGACTTCGCCCACAAGTCCGTATCGTTGTTTCTTGAGTCGCCAGTGTCGTGGAATTTCCATTCGAATGTCTTCCTTTCTATGAGCCTGATTCTATCCTGCATGACTCTCAGAAACTATCAGGCTTTTTTCAACGGAAAGGAAGGCGGTGGGGAGTTGGACGGGGATTGCAAAAGTTAGATTCTCTCAGTTGAACAGAGGCAGGCGTCGGGTGGAGTGAGGCGGGATCGTCGTCAGGGAAAAAATTGCAATGAAATTCGACTGAAATCCCGCAATTTTTTACGATTCGGGCAATGTTGCCCCTAGTTCAATCTGATATAATCCCAGCCATTATTGAGTTCAGAAGGTTTATCAGATGACGCTTGAGAAAAATACCCTCCTTCATAATCGTTACCGAATTGTTGAAATTCTTGGTCAGGGCGGCATGGGATCAGTTTACCGCGCTGTGGATGAAAACCTTGGTGTGGTGATCGCTCTCAAAGAGAACCTGTTTACCACCGATGAATACTCGCGTCAGTTCCGCCTTGAGGCGGTGATTCTGGCGAATCTTCGCCACCCGAATTTGCCGCGTGTCTCCGACCATATTGTGCTGGGAGATCAGGGACAATATCTGGTGATGGATTTCATTGAAGGCGAAGACTTGCGCAACCGCATGGAGCGGCTGGGCATGCTTGCGGAGGATGATGCCATCCAGATTGGTGCGGCAATGTGCGATGCTCTTGGATATTTACACTCACGCAAGCCGCCGATCTTGCACCGCGACATCAAGCCCGGCAATGTGAAGATCACACCGGATGGTCACATCTATTTGGTCGATTTTGGGCTGGCTAAGGTGTATCAAAATGCAAGCCAGGCAACGACAACAGGCGCGCGGGCGATGACGCCCGGCTATTCCCCGCCGGAACAATATGGGACTGCGCGCACAGATCCTCGCACTGACATTTATTCGTTGGGCGCCACGTTGTATGCCGCTTTGAGCGGGGTAATCCCTGAAGACGGATTGGCGCGCGCGATGGATAACGCGCAATTAACTCCGCTGCGCAAACGCAACTCAAAAATCTCGCGCCGTTTGGCGGCCGCAATCGAAAAAGCGATGGCTGTCGACCCAAGTGACCGCTTTCAAGATGCCGAGGAATTTAAAAAAGCCCTGCTCGGCTCAAAGTCCAAGACACAGCAGCTGACGGGCAGTTTTACCGTCGCACCGCCGCCGCCTGAATCTTTCCCACAGAAAGACGCGATCGAATCAGTAACCTCGGTCGAGGTCAAGACCCCCATCCCTTTTGTGCCGACCGCCGAAAAAGATAACCTTCCTTTTGTATCGCCGCTCAAAAAGCAAAAGGAACGCGAACGCAAGCGCCGTTTCGCCATGCTGCGTTTCACATTGGTTTTGTTGGTTTTAGCCCTGGTTGCCATTCCCTTTTTCGCTCCGGGCGTTTTACCCGACAATTTGCGCGGCATGATTCCCTTCCCATTGTCCGCCTCGGCGACACCCACGCACGCGCCAACCCTTCCCCCGACACAGACTTTAACGACCATTCCCACAGCCACTGCGATTCCACCAACTGCGACACTTGTCCCAACCCGGACAGCGCGTCCAACTTCGACCCCGACCCTGATCGCCAGCCCGGCCCCGGTGGGCACGGTCACACCTTTTAGCAGTCCGATAGCTCCCATTGTCATTCCCAGCAGCGGGCTTGGACAGATCGCATACGCCTCCAGCCGATCGGGGGTTCCGCAGATCTACCTTGTTGATCTTTCCAGCGAGACTGCAGTCCAGATCACAGATATGCCCGAAGGCGCCTGCCAGCCGTCATGGGCTCCTGACGGTGTGAAGCTCGTGTTCATTTCACCATGCAAGGGCATGGATGACATCTATTACAAAGCCAGCTTGTACGTTATTAAGGTGGACGGTACTGGCTTGACGGCTGTTGCGACGGCTCCGGGCGGTGATTTTGAACCCGCCTGGTCACCTGATGGAAAATCCATTGCGTTCACTTCGATACGAAGCGGGCAAATGGAAATTTACACTGTGGATGCCAACGACCTTTCTACAGTTACTCAGATTACAAAAGGCGGCACGCGCGTTGAGTCTCGTCAGGCATCCTGGTCGCCAGATGGTTCCCAGTTTGTTTATGTTGTCAAACGCATCGGTGTCTTCCAGGTTTGGCTGATGAATTCGGATGGCACTGACCAACAGCAGATCGTTCGCAGCGGCCTGGAGTTTAATGACTACCTCCCAACCTGGTCGCCGGACGGTCAGTTGATCCTGTTCAGCCAGCGTTGCGCCGTTACTCCATGCCCGCCCTATGTGATGAGTATCTCTGCCGTCGATCGCTCGAGTGAACAAGGCACGCGTATGTTGTTTAACCTCGTTACGATCGAAAATGTGCATTATTCACCCGATGGATTAATGCTTGCATATGAAGGCGGAGAAACCGGTAAAAACAATGATATTTTCTTCATGACCGTTTCAGGCAAGGATCCTACGCGGATAACCACAGACCCCAGCCTGGATTTCAATCCCGCCTGGCGGCCGCTTCCAACAACTCCTTAATTTGAAGGCGTGCTCATAAACACATAAACAGGGAAGGCATTAAGCCTTCTCTGTTTTTTTAAGCAACGAGGAAAATAGAAGTAAAATTGACCCGCGAATTAATTTCTTATCGGTGTATTCGGAGGCAACTATGAGCGAATTGACATTCCCAATTGTGCAGGATTACCTTGCGAGCCTTGTCCCGTTGAGGGAAGCGGAATTGCAGGAAATGGAAGACTATGCCGGGAAAAATAACTTTCCTATCATCGGTCCTGTGTGCGGATATTATTGTTATCAGCTGGCACGCATGATCGGTGCAAGGTCGATCTTTGAGCTTGGCTCAGGTTTTGGTTATTCCACCGCCTGGTTTGCGAAGGCTGTAAAGGAAAATGGGGGAGGTGTGGTGCATCACACTGTCTGGGATGAGGAACTGTCAGGGAGAGCAAGCAGGCACCTGTCAAAGTTGGGATTCGCTGACCTCGTCCAGTATCATGTTGCTGAGGCTGTAGAATCCCTTCGCCGCGAATCAGGTCCCTTTGACATCATCTTCAATGATATTGATAAAGAGGCGTATCCCGCGTCTTTGGATGTGATCAAGGAAAAACTTCGCAGCGGCGGGCTGCTGATTATTGATAATATGCTTTGGAGCGGGCGGATTTTTGACAGCAAGGATTTTTCCCCTGCAACCGAAGGTGTGCGTGAATTTACACGCCGAATCACTGGTGATAAAGATTGGATCGTTTCGCTCGCGCCTGTCCGGGATGGGATGATAGTCGCCTATAAAAAGTAAAAGGAAAAACATGACAGATTTCAACATAGTTCCAAACCGCCGTAACTTGAGCAATTCAAATAAATGGATAAAGTATTCAAAAAATGTTCTGCCGATGTGGCTGGCAGATATGGATTTTCAATCGCCTGCTCCGATCTTGAAAACGCTTCATAAAGCGGTGGAGCATGGTGTGATGGGGTATGAATTTCCCACGCCTGCCTTGAAGCAAACAGTGGCTGCACGGATGGATAAGCTGTACGGCTGGAAGGTCAGACCCGAAATGGTGACTGCTGTGACGGGCATTGTCAGCGGTCTTAGTGTTGCGGCACGGATTGCCTGCACGCCAAAGCGGGGTGTGCTTGTGCAAACACCTGTATATAACGAATTCCATGAAGTAAAAAATAATATCGGCGTCCCGCAGTTGAATGCGCCTTTTGTAAAAAAAGTGAACGGGAACATTTTAAGTTATGAAATTGACTGGGATATTTTTGAAAAGCAGGTCAAGAAGGCGGGCATGTTCCTGTTGTGCAATCCGCATAACCCGCTGGGAATTATTTTCTCACGCAATGACTTGTTGAGAATGGCGGAGCTTTGCATCAGGAATAATGTCTTGATCGTTTCGGACGAAATCCATTCTGAACTGCTGTTGGATGGCAACAAATTTACCCCGATGGCGCAGTTGTCTGCTGAGATTGCAAAGAATACGATCACGCTGATTGCCCCGTCCAAGACCTTTAATGTCCCGGGTTTGTTTTGCGGGTTTGCGATCATCACAGACAAGGAATTACATGAGCGTTATGAAAGGGAAGTCAGCCGTTTGAGCTTGCATGTCGGCAGCATGGGGCTGCTCGCCGCTCAGACCGCGTTCTCGGGCAACTGTGACGGTTGGTTGATCGAACTTCGCCGTTACCTGAAAGGTAACCGCGACTTTCTTGTGGAATATGTGACAGAACACATGCCTGAAGTTCGCCTGACCATCCCCGCTGCGACGTATCTTAGCTGGCTTGATTTTACGCAAACAAAAATTGAAGGTTCTCCATTTGAGTTTTTCCTGAAGAACGCGAATGTCGCAGCCAGCGAAGGCAGGATTTTTGGCCGGGAAGGCGAAGGACATATCCGCTTGAATTTTGGGACTTCACACAAACTGCTTGAGCAGGGACTTGAGCGAATGAGGAAAGCGCTTAAAAAGATATAAAAAAGACGGACGAGAGTTTACTCGTCCGTCGAATGTTCGTTATTTTTGGAAAGGAACGACTCAGCAACCTTCATATCGTTTGGGGAACGTCTGGTGCTCAAGTTTGGGCTTGGACCAGGTCAGTGCGTTTCGACCTTCCCATTTATATGTGCGTCAGGCGGTGTATCTATCGCGACCTCCTTTTTGCATCACTAATTTTGTCGAGAGGAATCTGATTCTTTCGGGAACGTTCAAATCAGATGAGGGAGTTCGATCTTTCCCTTATTACTAAATTTTTTTCTGCTATAACCTTATGGCGACCTCCTTTTCCTTTTCTGCTTCAAGCATACATCAAAAACGAAATTTATACATTAAAAAAACTTATTGCTTTTGTTAGCTTTATTAACTCTTGAAACCCAACATCCCTTTGTTTATTTCCGATAGTTCCTGATAGAGCAATGCGGTAGAATTTATGTCATGAGAAAAATAGCCATCCTTGGAATTGGTCAGATAAAAATCGGCGAGCACTGGGAGCGCTCGCTGCGTGAGATCGGCGGCGACGCTGCCTTTGCCGCCATGCAAGATGCGGGCATGGATAAGGTCGATTCTCTTTTTGTGGGCAACATGCTTTCGCCGCTGGTGAATGGGCAGAATCAACTTGGCACTTTTTTTTCAGATTGGATCGGCCTGTGGAAACAGGAAGCCGTAAAGATTGAAGCCGCCTGCGGATCGGGAGCGGCGGCGTTTCGCGCCGCGCTGATGACTGTTGCCTCCGGCGACGCAGAGTCAGCGCTGGTGGTGGGTGTCGAAAAAATGACCGACAAGGCCGGCCGCGACGTCACCGCGGCATTGGCAACTGCCGCCGATGCAGATTATGAAGTGGAACAGGGCATTTCCTTTGTCGGCATTAATGCCCTGGTGATGCGCAGGTATATGCACGAGTTCGGCTGGAAACATGAAGACTTTGCGCCGTTCTCCATCAACGCACATGCGAATGCCATGCACAATCCCTTTGCCCGCCTGCATGAAAAAATCACAGTTGAGAAGTTTGAAAAATCGTCCATGGTCGCCACGCCGATCAACTTATTGGACGCATCCCCGATCGGTGATGGGGCAGCGGCCATGGTTATTGTCCCTGCCGAGAAAGTACAGCGCAAGTCACGTATTCTTGTTGCAGGCTCCAGCGCTGCAACAGATACCATCGCTGTGCATTCGCGCAAGGACCCCTTGTTCTTACAGGCAGCATTTCAATCATCGAGGCGCGCTTATGAGATGGCCGGCATAACGCCGAATGATATTGATGTTTTTGAATTGCACGACGCATTCTCGATCATGGCAGCGCTTTCACTCGAAGCCAGCGGATTTGCCGAAAGAGGCCAGGGCGTCAGACTCGCTCTCGAAAACGAGATCAGCATTCAGGGCCGCGTGCCCGTCTGCACTCGCGGCGGATTAAAAGCCCGCGGGCATCCAGTTGGCGCGACAGGGATGTATCAGCTTGTCGAAGTCGCCCAGCAATTGCGCGGAGAGTGCGGACAAACTCAGGTGGATGGCGCAAAGATCGGCATGGCGCAAAACATTGGAGGATCAGGCGCAACGATCTTGACCCATATTCTGCAAAAAGAGGATTGAAAATGTCTTGATTCCTGAACAATCTTGCTATATACTAGAAAAAATTGCAAGGTAATTGTCATGTTTGTCAGGAGGTTATCATGATGCCAGAACGACGAAAACTATCGCGCCGAACATTTTCGTATTATATGAGGGTAATGGACGAAGCAACTGGCAAGTTGATTGGCCATCTATCGGATATAAGTACGAATGGTTTTAAATTGGATAGTCAGAAACCCATCCCGGTAAAGTCGGATCTACGATTGCGAATTGACCAGACCGATCAGATATCCAACAAAAGTTATGTGTCATTTTCTGCGCGGGCGATTTGGTGCCAGCTCGATCAGTTTGACCCCAACACTTATAACGTTGGCTTTCAGATCTTAAATATGACGCCGTCGGACTATGACATATTTTTAAAAATGTTCAACGCTTATGGAATGCAGAAGAATTCCCGTCATGACAATAATTTTGACCAGGCGCAGCGGTAGAGATTTGTGCGCGACTCTTCAAGCCCCGTGAAAGCGGGGCTTTATTTTTTCAGGCGTCGTCAAGGCCTGATTTGTGATTTATGCAATAGACGCTGAAACCGTGTAAAATTAATCCATGAAAAAGTTCCTGCGCTGGCTGATACACACTGTCTTGAAGATCATTACAAAAATAGAAACCGACGGATATGAACACCTGCCTGAATCCGGCGGCTTCGTCATCGCCTGTAACCACCTGGGCTTTTTGGATGCGCCAATGGCTTTTTATGCACTCGATAACTGGAATCTTTTTATTCCCGTGGCAGAAAAATGGGAAGAGATTCCCGTTCTCAAATGGCTGGGTAAACATCTCAATTTGATTTTTGTTGACCGCTTCAACCCCGATCTTAAATCCATGCGCGAAATGATAAGACGCATGGAAGAAGGGCAGACCCTGGTCATTTCACCGGAGGGCACGCGCGCCCGCGATGAAAAAATGGCGCAGGGCAAACCCGGCGTCGCCTATCTGGCTTCAAAGATGGGCTGGCAGATCGTGCCGGTTGCAATCTCCGGCACAGAAGACCGCATCCTGCGCGGGAACCTCAAACGGTTACGGCGGACTCACATAAAACTCACGGCAGGGAAATCATTTACTCTGCCTCCCTTTCCAAAAGAGAATCGTGAAGTGGTTTTACAGGAATACACCGATGAGATCATGTGCCGAATTGCCGTCATGCTCCCGGAAAGGAATCGCGGCTACTACGCGGAACATCCGCGCTTGATGGAATTACAGAACGGCGGCGGATGACCGCCGTTTTTTTTTACGGACATAATTTAAGAGACCGGGAAAATAATTGTTGTTACAATACGCCCCATGAAATTTAAAACCTTGCGCTCCATTGTACGTTTCATCATGAACATCATCGCCGACGTTGAAGTGGTTGGCCTGGAAAAACTTCCCCAGGGAAATTTAATGCTCGCATCGAATCACCTCGGGCGGCTGGATACGGCTGTGCTGCTCTACGCAGTTGACCGCGAAGACATCATCATGGCTGTGGCCGAGAAATACAAGGATCACCCGTTGTTTGGCGCCATTGGCCGTGCCGTGGATGCGATCTGGCTCAACCGCTTTGAAGCAGATTTTGGCGCCTTGCGCGAAATTCTAGCAAGGATGCAAAAGGGCGGGTTAATGGTCATTGCCCCGGAAGGCACGCGCTCCAAAACCGAGGCACTGCAAAAAGCCAAAATGGGCGCGGCATTTTTGGCAGGCAAAAGCGGATATCCTGTTCTGCCTGTCGCGTTGACTGGTACCGAAGATCGCGGCGTGCTAGAAAACCTAAAAAAGTTTCGACGTTCAAAAATAAAAGTGGTCACAGGAAACCTGTTTACGGTTGACCTTCCGAAGGGCAGGGGTCGCGAGGAAGCCATGCAGAACGCAACTGACGAGATCATGTGTCAGATCGCCGCCAACCTGCCGGAAAAATATCGCGGTTTTTACAAGGATTATCCGAGGGTGAGGGAACTGGAACAGAACTGACACCCGCGCCTCTCTGCCTCGACGATGGCCTGATCGCTGGACCAAAAGAAATTTTCCTCACCGATAAGGTCTACCAGCCCGCCGCGTTCCATCATGTTGCGCGCATTATCGTGGACGCCGGCGAACATCAGCGTTCCGCCCTGCTTCTGTAGTCTCTCATACAAGCGGTGAATGGACTCAAGCCCCGCCGTATCTATCAGCGACACACCGCGCATCGACAGAATTAATGCATGGGTATCTCCCAGATTTGAAAACGCCTCGTTGAACTGACCTGTCGCCGCGAAGAAAAGCGGTCCCGTTAGAAATGCCACGCGCACGTGTTTGCATTTCCCCTCAGTCTCAATCCCCTTTTGTTTCAAACGCTCAATATCCACTTCCTGCACGTTGATGTCAATGCTGGCGATCTTGTTCAGGAAGACTGCGCCAGCCAGGAAAGTGCCGAGCAGGATGGCCTGCGTCAGGTCCAACACGATCGTTGCCAGCATGGTGATGGTAAATGCGATCATGTCTGTTTTGAAGCGATTGCCAAACATGAATTTGATCGCATCCCATTCATTCATGCGGACGGCTGTCACCATCAACACGCCAGCCAATGCCGCCAGCGGAATTCGCTCCATGAACGGGGTGAGCAGGAACATGGACAGCAAAATTCCAACTGCGTGGATGATGCTGACCATGCGAGTCTGCCCGCCTGATTTGATTCCCACGCTCGAGCGCGCGATCGCGGCTGTGGCAGGGACTCCGCCAAAGAAGGGGATGACCATGTTGCCGACTCCCTGCGCGATGAGTTCCTGATTCGCCTGCAACCGAACGCCTGTCATGTTGGAGCCGACTGCGCCGCATAATAATGATTCGACCGCGCCCAATGCCGTGATGGTCAGGGTGGGGGTGATGAAGTCAGATAGATTGCTGAATGGAATGTGGGCAAGGCTCAGGTGGTCGGCGAGGAACAATGTGCGGGGGATGACTCCGATCATTGGGGCCGACCAGTTCAGGGCGTAGTTAAGAAGCGTCGCAAGGATGATTCCCAGCAGCGAAGCCGGGAATCTCGCACTCCATTTTGCAGGCCAGAATAACATCGTCCCGATCACGATCAGCCCGAGGACGATTGTCTGCCAGTCAAATGAAAGAGGTGAATTAAAGTAGCCGATGAATTTTTGCGCGGCGGTCTCTGTGCCCGGGGTTTTGACGCCGAGGAAGTTGTCGATTTGCCCGATGAAGATGATGAGCGCGATGCCCGATGTGAAGCCGCTGATGACGGGCGCGGGGATGAAGGCGATGAATCGCCCGAGGCGCATCAGGCCGATGACGAGCAGGATCAGCCCCGAGAGCAAACCCGCGATCCAGATGCCTTCGAGTCCATATCTTGAAACCAGCACGATCAAGACTGCAGACATTGCGCCTGTCGGACCGCTGATTTGGTATGGCGCGCCGCCGAGTGCGCCCATGATGATGCCCGCAAGAATGGCAGTGACCAAACCCGCTGCGGCTGTGGCGCCGGATGCGACTCCGAATGCGAGCGCGAGCGGCAATGCGACTGCGGCAACGGTCAGCCCTGCAAGAAGGTCCTGTTGAAATTTGGCAAGTGAATAGTTTGAGAACTCGTCTTTATAAAGACGAGCAAGCGAACGACGCGGCATATTCTAGTTTCTCCGGACAATTATTTTTTACAAAGGCTCGCACCGAGGCAATCGCTCGGCACACGTGCTCCCCCAGGCGTCCTTTGTTTAATGGCAGTTATTTTATCACTGTTGATTTTGTTTGGGCGGGGATTTTTTTCAATTCATTCGAAATTATAAAGACCTCGGAGGTTTCCAAAACCTCTGAGGTCTGTTTAAATATCCCTTCGGGATTGGTTACGAATTTTGCTCAAATGCCCCGTCCAAAGTCAAATAATAGGTATCCACCTCAAGGTGCGGAAAGAGGCGCCGAATCTTTTCTTCAGCGTTATTCAAATCCTCCTCGTGGCGTTCTTCCGTTCCCGCTGTGCCGTACATGCCGCAGTCTTCGTGATTGATGAGGATGACTTTGGAGATCCCATGCAGGCGGGCGGAGATATCGACCTGGCGGATGACATCGTACACGTCATAGACGCCGCCAGCGATCACCGCACGGTCGTAACTGCCAAAGGGCAGATTCTTCTCCAGCCACTGGTTGATGTAGGATTGCAGGCGAAAATCCATGCAGTGGACGACGATGGCTTCACATTTGTGAGTCATGGTTCTGGCTTCCTTTTTATGAGATTGCTTCGAATGTCCCATTCAGGTGCAGATAAAAGGTTTCCACCTTTAGGTTTGGGAATAGCGCTTTAATTTTGGATTGCGAGTCCATCAAATCATGCTTATGACGTTTATAAGTCCCGTCGCGGCCGTAGGCGCGGCAGTCTTCATGGTTGATGAGGCAGACGGTTTCGATGGTGTGGATTTGCACCGCGAGCGAGACGTATTTCAAGACCATCTCGTAATCATGCACGCTGCCAGCCAGCGAGACAATGTCGAAGTTGTCATACCCAAAGCGGACGGTGATCCACGGCTGGATGAATTTCTGCAGGCGGTAATCCATGCAGTGGACAACTAGCGCATCACAATGGATGATGGGTTTTTTGGCTGGCATTGTTACAAAACTTCGCCTTCGCCGCGCTTCAGGAATTGACCGTCACCCGATTTGCCGAGCCACTGTTCGCCATCCACGATCAATTTTCCGCGCAGGAAAACTTTTTCGGGATAGCCAGTTAACTCCCAGCCTTCATACAGGTTGTAATCGGTGCGTTGATGCGACTGCGCCACGCCGTACTTCACTTTCTTTTCCGGGTCCCAGATCACAATGTCTGCGTCTGCGCCGGGTGTGAGCGCTCCTTTGCGCGGATATAAGCCAAATATCCTGGCGGGGTTCGTGCAGTTGTAAGCCACGAATTGATTGGGTGTGATGTGTCCCGCGCGCACGCCATACGTCCACATGACCGGCATTCGATCCTGCACGCCGGGCAGGCCGTTGGGAATTTTTGTGAAATCATCTCTTCCCAACTCTTTCCCTGCAATTGCAATTTCCCTGCCTTCGTAGATGACCGGCTGCGTGCCGTCAAAATAAAACGCGCAATGATCCGTGCCGACGGTTTGCAGCGTGCCGTCGTGCAGGCCTTCCCACAGCCGCGCGTTATCTTTTTCAGTTCGCATCGGCGGCGAGCAGATCCACTTCGCGCCGTCTGCGCGGCGCAGGTGGTCTATCGTAAAAAATAAATATTGCGGACAAGTCTCGCCCATGGCTTTGACTCCGCGCTCGCGCGCATACTTGAGCATATCGACTTCGCCACCAACATTCATGTGGACAATGTACACCGGCGCATCAATCTCTGCGGCCATGCCTGCCACCCGCAAAGTAGATTCGACCGCGCCCCAGGCTGGTCTTGTCCGCGCGTGCCATTCGGGTGTGGTGTGTCCCGTTGACAGAGCCTCCGCGACCAGCGTGTCGATTATGTCACCGTTTTCGCAATGCGCCATGACGAGCATTCCGTTTTCCTTTGCAATTCGCATGGCTTTGAAAATACCGCCGTCATCGAGTCGGAGTTTTCCGTTGTAGGCGGTGAAGACTTTCAGCGTCGTGATTCCCATCTCGCGCAGCGACGGAATCTCTTTTGCAACATTTTCATCGAAGTGAGTCAGGTTCATGTGGAAGGAATAATCAATGGCGGCTTTCGCGGCTTTCTCCATCCACAAATCTACCCCCTCCTTTATTCCTCCCCCATTTCCAGAGGAAATGGGGGAGGAGGGTGGGGGCTGGGGAACAAAGTCCATCACGGTAGTTGTGCCGCCGAAAGCCGCGGCTTTGTGACCGGTGTAATGGTCATCGGAAGAGACTGTGCCGAACATGGGCAGGTCAAAATGGGTATGCGGATCCACGCCGCCGGGCAGGATCAACTTCCCCGAAGCATTCACCACCTGAGCAGAATCAGCTTCCAGATTAAGTCCGATGCGTGTGATCTTTTCATCCTCGATCAAAACATCGGCTTGAAAAGTTTCAAAGGCGGTGACGAGCGTGCCGTTCTTAATCAAAATTTTCATGGTTGTGTCTCCTGTGATTCAAGCGCGTAGAGTCCATCATCGAGCAAAAGGTAGAGTCGGCCGGGGGTGACTGCGCCGCCCAGCAGCGGGGCAGGCGATTCGACTGAGATTTCCCAGGCTGGGGTTTCTGCGCCGGGCGCAATGTTGACGCAGTTCACTTTTACGGTGGTGGAGCCGCACAAGTAGGCTTCGCCTTTTTCGCCGATGGCGATCACTTTTGGATTCGGGTTTTGAAATGAGTAGTTGCCGATGATTCTGCTTTCGGCGTCGAGCCAGATCATGCGCGTGTCTACGAATTGCATGGTGTAGTAGAACCAGGTCAGGCCGTCTTTTGTGACGCCCTGATCGTAGGGCAGTAAAAGCACCGTGCCTTCATGCACCCATGTCTGACGCGAGCCGATTTTGAGTTCGTTGCCTTCGAAGCGCCAGCCGATGATCTCGTGGCCGAGGCGGTAATAATTTTGTCCGTTAGCGCCGCTGAAAAATGCCGGGTCGGTGAAGAGCAGTTCCTGTTCGTTTGCAAGCGCAATTGTTTTGAGCGCGCCTGTGGCGGTTTCGATGGCGCTGTTTTTCAGGAAGACCAAAGTTTGATCGGGACTGAGGCGCGGCGGCTCTTCGAGGTAGGTGTCTGCGGCAACGGTTTTCCACAGCGGTTTCCCTTCGGGTGAGAGCGCGGCGACTGAATCAACCACTGTCAGGTAAATGTTGTCTTGCGCATCCACGATCGGACCTGAAGTTGCTTCCCGTCCATTCGAGGCGAGTGTGCGCCAGAGGCGGTTTCCGTTTTCGTCGAAGCAAGTGACATAGCCTTTTGAGTCTGCGACAATGATTCGCCCGCTTGAATCAATTGCGGGCGCGCCGACGATGACTTCGTCCAGCGCGGCTTCCCAAAGGATCGTTCCATCCGGGTTGATCGCCATTAATTTTTTATCTTTGCTTGAAACGAAAATTATTCCATCAGCATTGACGGCGGGTTTGCCGGCGCCGGTCAATGAAATATTCCATAAAAGTTTTGGCGCGGAATCCAAACTGGCCGGTACCCACATCGTTCCGTACGCATCGTGGCGCTCGGATGCCCATAAATGCTCCACGCCGCCGGACGCGATGGGCGTCTCAATTGCGGTGAGCGGCTTGACGTATAACGACTTGAACGTCAGCCATGAGCCGAGAAAAATTACCAGAATAACCGCAGCAGTTCCCAGCGCGGCGCGATGCGATTCGATCCAAAATGAAACGGGGCGGATGACACGTACTTCGATCCACTCCTCTGCTGTTTCAGTTAAGAATCTAAAACGCCGCCCGCCGCGCAGCCATTCCTGACTCAATCGCAGGCGCAAGCCTTCGCCCAGTAAATTGAATCCGAGCACGCCGATGCCAATCACACTGCCGACGATGATCAGCGTGGATGGGTCGGTGATCTTGACCAGCGAAGATGAAATCATTTGCCCAAGTTCGGGCAGACCTTCCACGTTGACCGCAACGAAATCAGATATCTCGACCCAGATGCCGCCGCCGATGTAATATCCAAGAAAACCAAGTTCGGCTGAAACAAGCAGGGTGCCGCTGATCTCGAACGCGAGCAGCATCCACAACAAAGACATGATCTGGCGCAGAACATGCGAATACAAAATGCGGCGGTCGGATGCGCCGAGGGCACGCGCGGCTTCGACGAAAGTTTGAGTTTTGATGGCGCGCGTCTGTTCGCTGACCATGCGGGCTGTTTCTGCCCAACCGGTTAATCCCAGCCCGAAGATGAACGCCCAAAGACCGCGATCCACGCCGACCATGAAGATGCCGATCAGCGCGGCAATCAAAATGGGAATCGAGAGTGCAGTTGAAAGCAGTGATTCGAGGAAGCGGCCTTTGCGTCCCTCCGACCAGCCGATGACCATTCCCAGAATCAAGCCCAAGACAAGCCTCACGCCCGCTACCGTGACCACCATGATCATGGTCGGGCGCACAGCCCACAGGATGCGGCTGAGCAGGTCGCGCCCATAGCGGTCGGTTCCGAGCGGATAACCCGGTACTTCGAGCGCAGGATAGGGAGGGACACGAATCTTGCCGTCCACTTTGAGGGTGTAATTTTCCTTCATCGGGTCTTGCTGAGCAAAGGACGGTCCGAAGACGGCGAGGAGAGTCATGAACCCAACCAGAATTGCGCCGATCACCAAAGGCCAGTTTTTCTTTTTGCGCTGTGTCATCCCGCCGCTCCTTTGAATTGCAGCTCGGTTTCGGCGCGCAGGCGCGGGTCGATCAAGCGGCTGAGGAATGTGGCGATGAAGTCAATCAGCAGGAAGACTCCCACAAGGATGGTCAGGACAGCGGCGATCATCGGCGGGGAGAGCAGATCAGTTGAGAGGGAATGCCTGCTTAATAGAGTTGAAATTAATTTCCCCATACCCGGCCAGTTGAACAGCCGCTCGATGATGATCAACTCTGCGATCATGATTCGCAGTGACGCGGCTATCGTCAGCACGACTGGCGCCAGAATGCTGCGGAAGGCAAATTTTCCCTTTATTTTTTTGAAGGGGTGTCCAAAACTCATGGCTGCAACCACATATTGTTTTTCCATTTCCTCCGAAAGCAGACCAGCCGTCACCTGCGCGATCTTGACCGTGGGTTGAATGACCAGCGCCAGCACAGGCAGAATCAAATGCGCGTCCCAGCCAAATCCTTGAAACGGAATCGGCGGAGTTGAAGTTGACATGACGTAGATCGTGATCAAAATGAAAAACGCGATCAGAAGAATTGCGATGTAAAAACTGGGCAGCGCCAGCCCAATGGTTGAGGTCAATGTCAGCCACGAAGCGACTCCGTTTTTGGAGCGGCGCACGGCGAGCCGTCCGAGTGTGATGCCCAGGATAATGCTGAGGGTCATGGCGATGCCGATCAGCCCAAGGCTTGCTCCGCCGAAGCGCGAAATATTTTCGAGCACAGGCTCGCCGGTAAATGTGGAGCCGAAGTCGCCGTTGAAAATATTTTTCAGGTAGTTGAAATATTCAGGCAGGATGGGGGGCAGTTTATTCGTCCCGAGCGAGTACGGGTCGCTGGACGAGACAATCGGCGCGGAGGCAAAAGCGAAGGCAAAACCGATAAAATTTGCGATCAACAAAGTAAGCGGAAAAATGGCGATGCGGCGCAGCACGAACTGGAACATGGTCTCTCCGATGGATGGGCAACTTTTTCCCAGCCATTATAACTGGCAGACCGCATCTGTAAAATAAGCCCCAAATAAACCCTGATATAATTTCAACAATGAATTCAAAACGATCAATTATTTTATTTACTTTGGTGAGTTTGCTTTTGCTCGGAGTCTGGCTGCCGGCTGGCGCCGCACCGGATTTGCAGCAGCAATTTCCCACACCTACGCCCGGGGCAGACGGCCGCATCGTTTATATTGTGCAGCCCGGTGACAACTGCATCCGTGTGGCGGCATTGAACGCGATCTCTGTCGAACAACTGCGCCAGTTGAATTCAAAATTGGACGAGAACTGCACGCTGGTGGATGGACAGGAACTGCTCGTGGGTATTGTCTCGGTGGCGGGGACTCCCACCCTTGGGCCGTCTCCCACGCCCGGGCTGCCGACGGTCACCCCTACGCCGTTCACTGGTACGACCGAAATCTGCATTTTGCTCTTTGACGATTCAAACGGCAACGCCATCCACGAAGCGACAGAGCCGGCGATTGCCGGCGGCGCAGTCAGCGTTACAGAGGTCAACGGTGAATATTCTGCCGCGCAAGAAACAGTCGTGCCTGCCGACCCGGATGTGTATCAGGGAATTTGCTTTTCCAATGTCCCCGAAGGCAGTTACAACATTACGATGGGTGTACCGGATAATTACAATGCGACGGTGAATATGGATTATTCGCTGGTTGTCCATGCCGGTGACCGCGCAGAAGTGGGCTTTGGCGCCCAGTCGAAGGATGTGGTCGTGGACCCGGCAGCGCAGGAGCCGCAAGCTACAGGCAAATCTCCCATCATCGGCATCCTTGGCGGGTTGCTTTTGCTGGGCGGCGCAGGGCTGGGATATTATGCGTGGCGCTCGAGTAAGCCAGAGAGTAAATTAAACAGCGGTATGTTCAAAAAGTAAATGCAAAGCGGACGCTACAAACGTCCGCTTTTTTTTATTTTGAATGTCTTGCGGTGGATGGGGGAGTGGCCCAATTCTGCGATCATCTCCCGATGAAATAATGTCCCATACCCTTTGTGGCGGGGGAAGTTGTAGGCGGGGAATTTTGCGTCAAGCCCGCACATGAATTCGTCACGCGCGGTCTTGGCGAGGATGGATGCGGCGGCGATGCTCAATGAGCGTTGGTCGCCTTTGACGAGCGCGGTTTGCGGAATATCCAGTTCGGGGAGTTCGAGGCGGAAATCTGTCAGTAAAAAATCTGGAAAGCAATGCAGCATTTCCAATGCGCGGCCTGCGGCGAGACGTGTGGCTGGGACGATGCCAAGCGAGTCTATTTCATCTGCCGAGGCGAAGCCAACGCCCCATGATCGGACAGCTTCTTTAATTTGCGGAGCAAGCTCGCTGCGCCTGCGGGGAGTCAACTGTTTGGAGTCGCGCACCCCGCTCAAAGTTAAAGTCAGATGCGGGTTGTTGGGGAGGATGACGGCGCCGACGCAGACCGGTCCAGCCAGCGCGCCGCGTCCTGCTTCGTCCAATCCTGCAATGTGTTTGCATGTTTGCCAAAGCGCGGATTCGAGGGATAGGTCAGGGGTTGAGGTCATATCTGCCGCGCAGCGAGTTGATATGGATGCGGAAGATGTCGCCGATCATGCGCAGGGCGTCGCGCACGGCGCTCACTTTGCTGTCGGCGTCGAAATACCATTGAATGGGGATTTCTTTGATCCGCAGCTTCTTTCGGCGTGCCAGGTAAAGAAGCTCGATATCGAATGACCAGCCCATGAGGGTTTGCTGACGAAAGAGGCTTTCGGTGGCTTCGGCGCGAAAACATTTGAAACCGCATTGGGTGTCGTTGAGCCCCGGCAGGATTAAGAGTCGAATCGCAAGGTTGATGGCGCGTCCGCCCCAATGCCGGTAGGGCGGCTCATTGAATCGAATTGCCCCCGGGGCTTCACGCGAGCCGATTGCAATGTCGAAATCCTCGAGTGCGGGAGGAAGAAATTTATGCAGTTCTTCGATCGGCATGGATAGGTCGGCGTCGCAAATAAAACGGAATTCGCCATGCGCATCCAACATACCGCGCCGCACGGCATTGCCTTTTCCGCGTTCTTCTTCGTGGATGACGATCAGGTCTGGGTGTTGTGTTGCAAATTGGCGGGCAAGTTCGAGCGTGCGGTCAGAACTTCCGTTTTCAACGATAATCACTTCGGAGGAATACGGTTGGGTTTTGAGGAACGTAAAAATCTGCCCCAGCGTGCGGGGCAGACGATTCTCTTCATTATGAGCGGGAATAACAATGGATAGGAACGGAGATGCCAAAGTGAACTACATGTTCAAATAGAATACGATCCCAAACCCGGCGACGATGACACAGCACTCGACGATGAACATTCCCACCAGTAAAATAGCTTGTTTGTTGGACAGGCCCAGGATTTTTCCCCTGGTTGGCGCCTGCTTTGGAGGCAACTGCATGGATGGGTTTGTCTCACGCAGACTCTGTGGAGCGGTTTGCGGGGCGAATGGGGGGTGACCCTCTTCAAATGCGAAATCGAATTCGTTGGGGTCGAAAGACTTTGCTGAATCGGCTGCGTCGAAGATTGCCTTCGCGCGCGAGACAGGCCTGGGGGCGGGGGGAGGTGCGGACATGGCGGGTTTGGGTTTTTCTGGTTGGCGCGGCTCGATGATACGGTCTGCAAGATCATAAACTGATTCGGAACGCCAGATGGGCCGCGCCTGTATCAGTGTGCCGGCGAATTGTTTGATGGCATCGCTCATTACCACGCGCGCAACCGGCCGCAGGGATTCAATGTGCGCGCCGGGGTCGCTGGCGATCAAGACCGCTTCAACGGGAGAAGGCAGGTTTATGTTTTGCGTTGCCAGATATTTTTGGACAGCGCGCGCGCGCTTCAACACAATTTCGATCAGGTTGATATTGGCAGGCTGTGAAAGCCCATAGTTGATGTTGTTCCATTGATCGCCCTTGGCTTCAAACTGTCCTTTTAGCGGTGTGACGTGGATGACATAGATTCCGCCCGGGCCGACCAGAATGATGGGAATCACGACCTCAATAATCGGCAGGGTGAAGTTGCGGATCAGCACAAAACCTTTTTCAAGCGCGCGCTCCAATTGGGCGATCACAACCTTTTGGGCTTCCAACTCGTTGAACCAGTTCAGCCCATATTTCAGTGTTCCCTGTGCGCGGCCTGAAATACTGATGTTTCCTGCGGCATCCTGGAAGGGGGTTTTATCTATGATCTTCATTGCTTTTCACTTTTAGAAAGCCGGTACTTTCTCAAGCTCGTCGCGGGTTGCCTTTTCACTGGTGGCGAGAATCTCGCGGTCGTCCTGTTTTAAGATCATCACAGGTTTCCCGAGCTTGAATGTGCTGGCATTTAATTCTTCACGCGCGCCGGTCACATAGGTTTGACCTTTTTGCAGGCGTTCCAGCAGCGTTTTGCGGTCCACCAGAACCCGGTCAGAGTAAGTAGCGCCGCGCCGTTGATAGGCGCGCACCAGGGTGATCTGACCATTTTTATAACGGACTGCTTCGATGACTCCATCAATTTTTTTGCTCATTGGCTTTCCTCTCAAGCAATTTTAGCACACAAGATAAAAGCCACAGCCACAAAGAATTACTCTGTGAATCTGTGGCCTTACTGTCGGGGCGAAAGGATTCGCATCGTCCCCCCTGCGGGGAAACCTGCGACCCATCTTTCCAAACATTTTGTCGGGGCGAAAGGATTCGCATCGTCCCCCCTGTGGGGAAACCTGCGACCCATCTTTCCAAACATTTTGTCGGGGCGAAAGGATTCGCATCGTCCCCCCTGTGGGGAAACCTGCGACCCATCTTTCCAAACATTTTGTCGGGGCGAAAGGATTCGAACCTTCGACCTCTTGCTCCCAAAGCAAGCGCGCTAGCCGGACTGCGCCACGCCCCGATATTCACTTTTACAGCACACGCGCCATCTCCGTCTTCGCGCTGCGCCACGCCCCGATATTCACTTTTACAGCACACGCGCCATCTCCGTCTTCGCGCTGCGCCACGCCCCGATATTCACTTTTACAGCACACGCGCGCCATCTCCGTCTTCGCGCTGCGCCACGCCCCGATATTCACTTTTACAGCACACGCGCGCCATCTCCGTCTTCGCGCTGCGCCACGCCCCGATCAAATGAACTGCGCGAGTATAATGCGAAGGATGAACACCCGTCAAGCAAATATCGCCGCCACTTGTATTACGCTTCTTTTTGGACTTTCAGCCTGTTCCGCTCCAATCGAACAAGTCCCCACCCAAACTGTCATTTTCCCAACCTCCACCCCGACAGCGACCTTCACTTTTGGCGTCACTCCCGCCACGTTGACTCCTGACCCGGCGTCCATCTCAACTCCATTTACTTGCGCTGGCGAAAATGGTCTTGTTGAAAAAAAAATCGTCGAAACTACCAAACCTCCGCAGGAGTTTTTGATTTACCTGCCTCCGTGCTACGAAAGTTCAGCCGATCTTCGTTTCCCTGTGCTGTACTTGTTGCACGGACAAACCTATACCGACGATCAGTGGATTCGCCTCGGTGTGCCACAGATCGCTGACCACCTTATCCAGGCGGGGGAGATCATCCCTTTTATTATCGTCTTCCCCGATGACCGTTATTGGAATTTGGAGGCAGGCTCGGGCTTCGGCGACCGTTTGATCAATGCCGTCATCCCGTTTGTGGACGAGAACTATCGCACCCTCGCAGACCGCGATTACCGCTCACTAGGCGGTCTCTCTCGCGGCGGCGGCTGGGCAATCGAATTGGGATTCGCTCACCCCGAACTTTTTGGCGCGCTGGGACTACACTCGCCGGCCATAAAGGTAAAAGACGGCCCGCACATTGAAAGGATAATCAAAGCCCTGCCCGAAAAGGACCATCCGCTTTTGTGGCTGGACATTGGCGATGTGGACCCTGAATTGGCGAGCGTGATTCCCTTTGAAGAGAAACTCACCGGAAATGATTATGTCCATGAATTTCATTTGTACCCCGGCGGTCATACCGAAGATTACTGGGGTGACCATGCCGAAGAATATCTGCGCTGGTACGCGCAGCGATGGATGGAAGAAACAACGGGACAATAAAAGAGATTTAACCACGGAGATCACAAAGAACACAGAGAGAATTTTAATAAACTCTGTGACCTCAGTGTTCTCAGTGGTAATGCTTTTGCCTTGAACTATTTCATGTGTAAGAAGAAGCAATCACTAAGATATAATTTCCCGACAATTTATTTCAGGAGATTCAAATGAACATACTGGTTACAGGCGGAGCGGGGTACATTGGTTCCGCCACCGCTGAAGCATTGATTCAGGCCGGACACACGGTCACAGTTTATGATTCACTCGTCACGGGTCATCGCGCGGCGGTGCCTGCGGACGCAAAATTCATTCACGCCAGCCTTGATGATTCTCATTCATTGGCCGAAGCGCTGACATCCACCAAATTCGACGCGGTCATGCATTTCGCGGCGTTCATCGAAGCCGGCGAAAGCATGAAAGACCCGGGCAAATTCTTCCGCAATAACTTTGTGAACTCGCTGCAATTGATGGAAACCGCTGTGAAAAGCGGGGTGAAGCGCATCGTCTTTTCATCCACGGCGGCGGTGTATCAATCCAGCGAAGAACCGTTGACCGAAGAGTCGCCCATTGGCCCGACGAACGTCTACGGCCACACAAAGCTGATGACCGAGCAGGCGCTCGAATGGTATCGCAGCATTCACGGCTTGCACTTCGCAGCCTTGCGTTACTTCAATGCCTGCGGAGCGCTGCCCGGGCGCGGCGAAGCGCACCAGCCTGAGTCACATTTGATTCCGCGCGTGTTGCAGATCGCATTGGGGCAGGCCGAGTCCGCGACCATTTACGGCACAGACTATCCCACGCCGGACGGAACCTGCATCCGCGATTACATCCACATTGCAGATTTGGTCTCAGCGCATTTGCTGGCGTTGGGCGCGCTTGAGTCACGTGACAAGATGATCTATAACGTCGGCAGCGGGAACGGTTTCTCGGTGAGGGAAGTGATCGAGACGGCGAGGCAGGTTACAGGTCACGCCATACCCGCGATTGAAGCGCCGCGTCGTTCCGGTGATTCGGCGCGGTTGGTCGCATCCCCGAAAAAAATCATGGACGAATTAGGCTGGAAGCCGCAGCATACCAACATGCGCGACATCCTTTCCAGCGCGTGGGAGTGGCACAAGTCGCATCCCAATGGATATGAAAAATGAATCTACTCACTTTTGTGATCGTGCTCGCCGGCTGGGTTTTCTCGCTTTGCCTGCATGAATTTTCGCACGCGCTGGTTGCCTATTACGGCGGCGACACGACCGTGAAAGACAAAGGCTACCTCACGTTCAATCCGCTCAAATATACACATCCCGTTTACTCATTGCTAATTCCAATGATCTTCCTATTGATGGGTGGAATTGGTTTGCCGGGCGGCGCGGTTTATATTGAGCGATGGAGATTGCGTGACCGAAGATGGGAGACTGCTGTTTCGCTGGCGGGACCATTCTCCAACGCGCTTCTTGCTTTAATCCTCGGCTTGATCCTGCGCTACGGGCCGGTCACCACCCTCGGCATTTGGCCGGGACTCGCCTTCCTGGGCTTGCTTCAAATTTCAGCGGTCGTGCTTAACTTGATTCCCCTCCCGCCCTTTGACGGGTACGGCGCGCTCGAGCCGCACCTGCCCATGAGCGTGCGCATGAAATTCAATGACATGCGCGGAATGTTATCGTGGGTGGTGTTCCTTGCGCTCTGGTATGTGCCATTCATCGGTTCGATGTTTTGGAATCTCATCTTCTTCCTCTCCCGCCTCGCAGGGATTCCCTTGCAGTTGGCCGGGCTGGGGTTGAGTCAATTTAAGTTTTGGTAATGATGATTGCAGATAAATCGGGAGTGGCTAAAAATCTCTTACCACGGAGATCACGAAGTCCACAGAGATTTTTTAAAGGGGTTTTCTCTGTGATCTCTGTGCCCTCTGTGGTTAAATCTTTTTGGCAAGCCCACGAGATTAGCCACTCCGGATAAACCTTGAGTCGCAAAAAACTCAAAAGGTTTGCTATACTAAACCCATGGACGAAAATAAATTTCCCCGATTGGATAAAACCGTTTTCTCGGTCGTCTCGTTGGAAGAAGCCGATAACGATGAGATGGAATTTTGGCTTTCCAAAACGCCTTATGAACGGTTGAGTGCATTGGAAACCTTGAGGCAAATTTTCTATGGCTACAATCCAACTACCACCCGACTTCAAAGAATTTTTGAAATTGCTGAAAGAGCATGAAGTTCGCTATTTGTTGATTGGGGGCTATGCGGTTGGCTATCACGGATACATCCGCGCCACTGGCGACATGGATATATGGATTGCCATTCACCCGGACAATGCCCATAAAATGGTCGCTGTTTTGAAAGCCTTTGGCTTTGATCACCCAGACTTAAGCGATGACCTGTTTTTACAGGAAAATAAGATTCTGCGCATGGGTGTTCCGCCCGTGAGACTTGAAATCACCACATCCATTTCTGGCGTTGACTTTGACGAATGTTTTCATACGCGGGTCGTGGATGAGCTTGACGGCGTCGAGGTCAATTTAATTGATTTGGAAAATCTCAAGAAAAACAAAAAGGCCAGTGGGAGATTAAAAGACCTGACGGATTTCAAAAAATTGTCTTGATGTATCATTTTGCATTGCAGTTGGCCGGGCTGGGGCTGAGTCAATTTAAGTTTTGGTAAGACACCTTACACTTTCCTCCGAATCCCACATTTTCCCCTTGACTTATTTCCGTTTCCGCCTATAATCGGGCGAAATTCACAAGCCATGTACACACTTTTATCCAGCCTCTCCCTTATTGTAGTCGTCCTTGTAGTCCTTATTATTAAAGGACAATTTTCGGTTAGGATGGCAGCGGTGAGAGTAAAGTAAATCACTGAATGAGAACGAGAGCCGCCCTAACCACGGGCGGCTTTTTTATTATCAATTAAGAGCGGACGATAGACCGTTGACCGTAAAACACCGTCCATCGTCTACCGTCTACGGTCAGTCATCAAACAATAAACACCACAGGAGTTCTATGCGTTCAGACACAGTCAAAAAAGGATATGAGAAAGCCCCGCATCGCGCGTTACTGCGCGCCACGGGTTTGCAGGACGATGATTTCAAGAAACCGTTTGTTGCCATTGTTAATTCTTATGTGGATGTTGTCCCCGGACATGTGCATTTGCAGGATTTCGGCAAACTGGTCAAGGACGCTGTCCGCGCGGCGGGCGGAGTTCCATTTGAGTTCAACACCATCGGCGTGGATGACGGCATCGCGATGGGTCACATGGGGATGAAGTACTCGCTTCCTTCGCGTGAACTGATTGCTGACTGCGTCGAGACCATGATCGAAGCCCATAGATTCGACGCCATGGTCTGCATCCCGAACTGTGACAAGATCGTGCCTGGCATGTTGCTGGCCGCGATGCGCGTCAACGTACCGACCATTTTTGTCTCTGGCGGGCCAATGAAAGCAGGCGTCACTCCCGATGGCGAAACGATTGACTTGATCTCTGTCTTTGAAGGTGTCGGCGCATTTTCAGCGGGGAAAATTGACGAGAAGCGTTTATCCATTTTGGAAAAATTTGCATGTCCATCCTGCGGTTCGTGTTCTGGCATGTTCACCGCCAACTCCATGAACTGTCTGATGGAAGTGCTCGGTCTCGCCCTGCCTTATAACGGCTCTGCCTTGGCGAAGACTCCCGAACGCGAAGCATTGGCGAAACAAGCTGCGGCACAGATCATGACCTTGATCGAACGCGACATCAAGCCGCGAGACATCGTGACCGCCGAAGCGATTGACGATGCGTTCGCGCTGGATATGGCAATGGGCGGCTCGTCGAATACAGTGCTACACACTCTGGCATTAGCCAACGAAGCCAATGTGGACTATCCGCTGGATCGCATCAACTCGGTCGCAGACAAGGTGCCGCATATCTGCAAAGTGAGTCCAGCCGGCAAATGGCACATGGAAGATGTTCATCGTGCAGGCGGAATCCCTGCCATTTTGAACGAAGTCCAGCGGGGGACAGGCATGTTACATTTCGACCGCATTACGGTCACAGGCAAGACCTTAGGGGAATCGATTCAAGGCGCAGAAATAAAAGACGAAGAAGTAATTCGTAAATATGAAAATGCCCATTCCAGACGCGGCGGACTGTCTATTTTATTTGGCAACCTCGCGCCTAATGGGGCAGTGGTCAAAGTCGGCGGCGTGAGCGAAGCGATGATGAAGTTCGAAGGTCCCGCAGTTATTTTTGAATCACAGGATGATGCCATGGCTGGAATTCTCGCCGGCAAGGTCAAAGCAGGAGATTGTGTTGTGGTGCGTTATGAAGGTCCGAAGGGCGGGCCGGGGATGCAGGAAATGCTTTCGCCCACGTCCGCAATCATGGGGCAGGGACTCGGCGACAAGGTTGCGCTCATCACCGATGGGCGATTCAGCGGCGGGACTCGCGGCGCATGCATCGGTCATGTCTCGCCGGAGGCTGCTGCGGGCGGTCCGATTGGGGCGCTCAAAGCCGGGGATGTAATCCAAATTGATTTGGTGGCACGCAGTCTCAACGTCAAGTTGAGCGACGCGGAAATTCAGAGTCGGCTCGATGCGCTGCCTCCGTTCAAATCCACGACCACATCCAAATGGTTAAAGAGATATTCATATTTTGTAACGAGCGCAGATACAGGAGCAATTCTGAATTCATAATTCAGAATTCTGAATTTCGAAAAGGAGAGCAAATGAAAAAAACAGGTGCTGAAATTTTGTGGGAATGTGTGGTGCGCGAAGGCGTGGAGGTTGTCTTCGGGTATCCGGGCGGGGCGAACATGCCGATCTATGATGCGATGTTGAGTTATCCCATCCATCATGTTTTGGTGCGGCACGAGCAGGGCGGCGCGCACATGGCGGACGGATATGCGCGCGCTTCCGGCAAAGTTGGAATGGCGATGGGGACGTCGGGTCCCGGGGCGACGAATCTCGTCACGGGCATTGCCACGGCGATGATGGATTCTGTTCCTGTTGTATTCGTTACGGGACAGGTCGCCGCGCACCTCATTGGCGGTGATGCGTTTCAAGAAGTGGACGTGACCGGCATCACCCTGCCGATCACAAAACATAATTATCTCGTGACACGCGCCGACCAGATCGCGGATGTCGTGCGCGAGGCATTTTACATCGCCCGCAGCGGACGCCCCGGCCCTGTGCTGATCGACATCTGCAAGAACGCGCAGGTAGAACAATGTGAGTTTGTCTACCCTGAAAATGTGAGACTGCCCGGCTATCAGCCTGTTGCACATGCGCCAAAAGATTCTCTTGAACATGCGGTGAAATTAATTGAGAAGGCTCAGCGCCCGATCATTTTATGCGGCCATGGCGTGCTGGCATCCAAGGCCGAAGAAATTTTGATGAACTTTGCAGTGAAGACTCAAACACCCGTCGCAAGCACCTTGCTGGGGCTAGGGGCGTTTCCCGCTTCGCATGAATTAAGCCTCGGCATGATGGGGATGCACGGCGAAGTCCATACCAACATGGCGATTCAAAATTCCGACCTGATCCTTGCTTTCGGGATGCGCTTCGATGACCGCGTGACCGGCACATTGAAGACCTATGCTCCGCGCGCAAAGAAAATTCATATTGAAATTGACCCGTCTGAAATTCACAAGAATGTGGCGGTGGACGTTCCCCTGGTCGGCGATTTGAAAACCGTCCTGACCGATCTCGTTCCGCTGGTGGATGAATACGATCACGAAGAATGGTTGAAAGAAATCAGCGATTGGAAAGCCGAAGCCGACTCGCGCAGCATCATGAACTGGCCTGATGACGGCAAACTTTATGTGCCTCATCTAATCGCGGATATTTGGAAGGCGACAGGCGGCGGCGCGATCATGACCACGGATGTCGGTCAGCATCAAATGTGGACGGCACAGTATTACGCGCTCGATAAACCGAATCGCTGGCTCACTTCCGGCGGCGCGGGCACGATGGGCTTTGGTCTGCCCTCCGCGATTGGCGCATGGTTCGCCGCGAAAGATCAGGAAATTTGGGCCATCGCTGGCGACGGCGGTTTCCAGATGACCGCCGCAGAACTCACGACTGCCGTTCAAGAAGGCGCGAACGTAAAAGTTGCTATCATGAACAACAGCTTCCTCGGCATGGTGCGTCAGTGGCAGGAGTTCTTTTTTGAGAAGCGCTACTCCGCCGTGAATATGCTTTCACCTGATTTTGTGAAACTCGCCGAAGCGCACAATGTCCCTGCACGGCGAGTCACCAAACGCGAAGAAATTGATGAAGCCATTGCCTGGGCGCGCAGCATTAAGGGACCGACAGTGATTGAGTTCCGTGTTGAACAGGAAGACGCAGTTTATCCGATGGTTCCTGCAGGCGCGGCTTTGGATCAGATGTTGCAGAGACCTGCGAAGGCGTAAATCAGACCGCGGACAATGGACGATGGACAGTACGGTCTGCCGCCCACGGTCTATGGTCGAATTAGGAGAATCAAATGTTATACACTTTCATTGCATTAGTAGAAAACAAACCCGGCGTGTTGAACCGCGTGGCGTCATTGTTCCGCCGCCGCAACTTCAACATCGAGTCATTGGCTGTCGGGCGCACCGAGAAACCTGACATCTCGCGCATGACCGTCGTGGTGGATTGTCCCAACGGGGATTTGGATGCGCACAAGATAGAGGCGAATCTTTATAAACTCGTCAACGTGATCGATGTGCAGGACGTGACGCATCAACCTTCGGTGACCCGTGATCTGGCTCTGATCAAGGTGATGGTCGGCCCCGAGAAACGCGCCGAAGTCAACAGCCTTGCGGAAATATTCCGCGCCCGCATCGTAGACGTGGCGGCTGATTCTGTCATCGTTGAGATCACCGGCACCGAAGACAAGATCGAAGGCATGATCGAACTCTTGCGCCCGACCGGTATCGTCGAAATGGTGCGCACGGGTCAAGTTTCGATGACGCGCGGAGTCAACGATGGAGTCCGCCGGGTGCAGCAGGGCACAACAGGGAACAGGTATCTTGAGGAATACGATGAGATGCCGGAGATGGCGCCGTAGAAAACTCGACCATGGACGATAGACGATTGACCGTAAAACCACACGGTCTACGGTCAATCGTCCACGGTCTTTTGTGCAAATTCAAATCTGAAAAATAAAACATTATCTTAAGGAGATTAGAAATCATGGCAAAAATTAATTTTGGCGGTACCGTTGAAGATGTTGTCACTCGCGACGAGTTTTCACTTGATAAAGCGCGTGAAGTTTTGAAGAATGAAGTTGTGGCGGTCATCGGCTACGGCGTGCAGGGACCTGCCCAAGCGATGAACATGCGCGACAATGGCATCACCGTGATCGTCGGTCAGCGCGAAGGGACAAAGAACTGGGACAAGGCCGTTGCTGATGGCTGGGTACCCGGCGAGACTCTCTTCAATGTGGAAGAAGCCGCAGAAAAAGGGACAGTCATTCAATACCTGCTCTCTGATGCAGGTCAGCGCTCACAATGGCCGAAGATCGTGGAATGTCTCAACGAAGGCGACATGCTCTACTTCTCGCATGGCTTCTCCGTCACGTTCAAGGATGACACCGGCGTTGTGCCTCCCCCGCATGTGGATGTGGCGCTCGTTGCGCCCAAAGGATCGGGCACAAGCGTCCGCCGCAACTTTTTGGCGGGCAGCGGAATCAACGCCAGCTATGCAGTTCATCAGGATTTCACAGGCAAGGCCAACGAACGCGCCATTGCTTTGGGCATTGCCATCGGCGCGGGATATTTGTTTCCGACCACTTTCAAGAACGAAGTTTACAGCGATCTGACAGGTGAGCGCGGAGTTTTAATCGGCGCGCTCTCGGGCGTGATGGAAGCGCAATACAACGTCCTCCGCAAGCACGGACATTCCCCTAGCGAAGCCTTCAACGAAACAGTGGAAGAACTTACGCAATCCCTGATCCGTCTCGTTGGCGAGAACGGTATGGACTTCATGTATGCCAACTGCTCAACAACTGCCCAGCGCGGCGCACTGGACTGGCATCCGCGTTTCCGCGATGCGGTTGCGCCTGTGTTCGATGACCTGTATGAATCCGTTCTGAGCGGCAACGAAGCCCGCATCACACTCGAAGCCAACAGCCGCGCGGACTATCGCGAAAAATTGGAAGAAGAACTGGCCGCTTTCCACAATTCTGAAATGTGGCAGGCAGGCGCGGCGGTACGTTCATTACGACCGGAAAACTGGAAAAAGTAATTGGCGATTAGTAAATGGTAATTGGTAATTACCATTTACCAATTACTAATTTGAAGGAGTGCAAATGACGAATTATGTAAAGATATTCGACACAACATTAAGAGATGGCGAACAGTCCCCGGGCGCGACGATGACTTCGGCGGAAAAACTGGAAGTGGCGCGGTCGCTGGCGCGCATGGGCGTGGACATCATCGAAGCGGGATTCCCTGCCGCCTCGCCGGACGACCTCGAAGCCGTCAGACGAATCGCTGTCGAGGTGGGCAACCAGCCCAAAGGACAGACCGATGCGAAAGTCCCTGTCATCGCCGGACTGGCGCGCGCAAACAAATCCGATATTGACAAGGCGTGGGAAGCTGTCAAAGGCGCGCAGAATCCCCGCATCCATACTTTCCTTGCGACATCACCGATCCACATGAAGCACAAGCTGAAAATGGATCCGGAGGAAGTGGTGCAGCGCGTTTCTGAGATGGTTGCGTACGCGCGCTCACTCTGCGCGGATGTTGAGTTCAGCCCCGAAGATGCGGGGCGTTCCGACCCGCAGTTTTTGTATGTTGTGCTGGGTGAGGCGATCAAGGCCGGCGCGACCACGTTGAACATTCCTGACACGGTCGGTTACACCACGCCCGATGAATATTTCAATTTGATCGATGGCATCATCAAGAACACGCCGGGGATGCATGATGGCATCACGGTTTCTGTGCATTGCCACGATGACCTCGGCATGGCGACTGCGAATGCGCTGGCTGGGATTCAAGCGGGCGCGCGTCAGGCTGAAGTGACCATTAACGGCATCGGTGAACGCGCGGGCAATACATCGCTTGAAGAAGTTGTGATGACGCTTAAGACCCGCCACCCTGTTTTCAACCTTGAAACTGGAATCGAAACGCAGCAGCTTTCGCGCGTTTCAAAATTGGTCAGCAATTACACGGGCATTGTGGTTCAGCCGAATAAAGCCATTGTCGGTGCGAATGCATTTGCGCATGAAGCGGGCATTCATCAGGATGGAATGTTGAAGCACCAGACCACGTATGAGATCATGCGCCCGGAAGATGTGGGTGTGAATCAGACGATGTTGGTGATGGGCAAACATTCAGGCCGCGCCGCATTGCGCGCGCGGCTGGCTGTGATGGGACACTCGCTCGATGAAGCCGAACTTGATAAAGCTTTTGCGCGTTTCAAGGAACTGGCTGACCGCAAGAAGGTCATTACCGATGCCGACCTCGAAGCCGTGATCGCCGATGAGTTCTATCGTCCGCGCGATGTATATTATCTCGAAGGTTTGCAGGTTTCATGCGGCACACTTGGAATGCCCACCGCCACCGTCCGCTTGCGCGGACCCGACCGCGAGATTTACAACTTCGCTTCGATGGGCACTGGCCCGGTGGATGCGACCTACAAAGCCATTGACGCAATCGTCAAGATGCCGTGCAAACTGCTCGAGTTCAACATCCACGCCATCACCGAAGGCATTGACGCCCTCGGCGAAGTGACTGTCCGCATTCAAAGCGACAACAACAACGATACCAAAATGGATGCGCAAAGCGAGCTTGAATATGCGCGCGTTTACGGTGGTCACGGCGCGGATATGGACATCATCGTTGCCAGTGCCAAGGCATATATCAACGCGCTCAATAAATTGATCATCGCCAAGACCGAAGGCACACAGCCTCTCCAAAATAATTTTGGCGTGATGCTGGGGTAAAAAGATTAGGGATTAGGTAATTAGGAATTAGGCGTAATTCCTAATCCTTAATAACCTGCGGAATCAACAGAGTGTTTCTAAAAGGAAAAAAACATGACCTCTCAAAATGAAGAATTCGGCACGTATGAAAATCAATCTTTTGATCATTACCCTAAAGCTCCCATGTTCCCCACTGGCTGGGATTTGAGCGAAATGCAGACTAGGCCAGAAGATAGAGAAGTTGAAGCAAGCGCCTCTGATGATGAGGGCATTCCTAATCCCTAATCCCTAATTACCTATCATGCCTAAAACTCTCTTTGACAAAATCTGGGAATCGCACGTTGTTGCAGAACAACCTGAATCTCCCGCCATCCTTTACATTGACTTGCACCTCGTGCATGAAGTCACATCTCCGCAAGCCTTCACTGGCCTGCGTCAGCGCGGACTCAAAGTCCGCCGCCCCGAGAAGACTCTCGCCACGATGGATCATTCCATCCCGACGACTCCGATCGATGTCCCCATCGCAGACGCAATGGCCGCCGCGCAGATTCAGCAAATGGAAACCAATGCCGCCGAATTCGGAATCACACTGCACGGCATGACCAGCCCGCATCGCGGCATCGTCCACGTGATCGGACCTGAACTCGGGCGCACGCAACCCGGCATGACCATTGTCTGCGGCGACAGTCACACCGCCACGCATGGCGCGTTTGGCGCGCTGGCTTTCGGCATCGGCACGTCTGAAGTTGAACATGTCCTTGCGACTCAATGCCTGCTGCAAAATAAACCGAAGACATACGAAGTGCGAGTGAACGGAACTTTATCCAATGGCGTTTCAGCCAAGGATATTATTCTCGCTCTGATTGCGAAGATCGGCGTCGGTGGGGGGACAGGGCACGTCTTTGAATTCACCGGTGAAGCCATCCGCGGACTTTCGATGGAACAGCGTATGACCATTTGCAACATGTCCATTGAAGGCGGCGCGCGCGCGGGCATGATCGCCCCCGATGAAGTCACCTTTGAATATCTCAAAGGACGCGAGTTCGCTCCCCAAGGCGCAGAATGGGACAAGGCTGTTGCCTATTGGAAGACTCTGCCCAGTGACGAAGGCGCAACGTACGACAAGTCCGTTACGCTCGAAGCCTCCGAGCTTGAGCCAATGATTACCTATGGCACGAATCCCGGCATGGGCATGAAGATCACAGACCGAGTCCCGAGCACAGAGTCATTCACCGAACCTTCACAAAAGGCCGCGTTTGAAAAAGCATTAGCGTACATGGGACTCGAAGCCGGTCAATCCCTGCTCGGCAAAAAAGTGGACGTGGTCTTTATCGGCTCCTGTACCAACTCACGCATCTCCGATCTGCGACTTGCTGCCTCGGTACTCAAAGGCAATAAAGTTGCCGATGGATTACGTCTCATGGTTGTGCCCGGCTCACAGGATGTTAAGAAACAAGCAGAGCAAGAAGGCTTGGATAAAGTCTTCAAAGAAGCAGGCGCGGAATGGCGCGAAGCTGGCTGCTCGTTATGCATAAGTATGAATGGAGACTTCGTTCCTTCTGGCCAATATGCAGTTTCTACAAGCAATCGGAATTTTGAAGGCCGTCAGGGAAAAGGTTCACGTACTTTCTTAGTTAGTCCAGTTACTGCTGCTGCCACAGCAATAAATGGGGTCGTAACCGATCCAAGGACGATGATCTAATTCAGAATTCAGAATTCTGATTTCAAAATTCAGAATTGGAGAACTCATGGCTCAATTCACAACATTAACTTCCCGCGCAATTCCGCTCCCAGTCAACGATATTGATACGGATCAGATCATCCCCGCGCGCTTTCTCAAAGCGACCGACAAAAAAGGCATGGGCGACAATCTCTTCGCCGACTGGCGTTATAACGCCGATGGCTCTCCCAAAGCGGACTTCATTCTTAATCAGGCCAACTCAAAGGGCGCGCAAATTCTATTAGCCGGAGACAACTTCGGGTGCGGCTCGAGCCGTGAACATGCGCCCTGGGCGCTGACAGGTTTCGGATTCAAGGCGGTCATCTCCACATCCTTTGCCGACATCTTCCGCAATAATTCCTTGAAGAATGGACTCATCCCCATCATTGTGGATGACGCGACTCACAAAATGCTCTTTGACCTTTTGGAGGAAGCGCCCCGCGCCGAACTGACAGTTGATCTTGCAGCCCAGACAGTTTCCTTCCCCGGTGGTTCCTTCGCCTTCCCAATTGACCCATTTAACAAAACATGTTTATTAAATGGCGTGGACGAACTTGGGTACATCATGGGATTTGAGAAGGAAATCGCGGCATTTGAAAATAGACAATAGACCACAGACTGTGGACGATATGGTCGATGATCTACTGTCCACCGTCAGACAAGAGAACTCATGACAAAGATTCAAATCTACGACACCACCCTGCGTGACGGAACGCAATCCGAAGGCTTCAACCTTTCGGCGAATGACAAAGTCCGCATCGCGCACAAACTGGATGAACTCGGCGTTGCCTTCATCGAAGGCGGCTGGCCTGGCTCCAACCCCAAAGATGTGGAGTTCTTCGAACGCGCGCGCGACATGCAATGGAAGAATGCGCTCATCGCAGCATTCGGTTCCACCTGCCGCGTCAAAGGCGGCCCCGAAGACGACGCGAATATCAAAGCCCTGCTTGATTCGCAAACCCCCGTCTGCACCATCTTTGGCAAAACGTGGACTCTGCACGTCACCGAAGTTTTGCAAACCACGCTCGAAGATAATCTGCGGATCATCGAGCAGTCTGTTGCCTATCTCAAAGCCAACGGCAGGCGCGTCATCTACGATGCCGAGCATTTTTTCGACGGCTACAAAGCTGATTCATCCTACGCGCTTGAAACCTTGAAGGCGGCCATTCGCGGCGGCGCGGAAATGGTCGTGCTGTGCGACACCAACGGCGGCTCCATGCCCTGGGATGTTGAACGCATCATCCGCGAAATGAAGTCTTCCATCACGCATCCCTTCGGCATTCACCCGCATAATGATTCCGAGACCGCGCTCATCAATGCGCTGACCGCCGTGCGCGAAGGCGCGATTCAAGTTCAAGGCACGATCAACGGCGTGGGCGAACGCTGCGGAAACGTGAACCTGTGCTCGGTCATGGCGAACCTCGAACTCAAGATGGGATATCAATGCCTGCCCAAGGGAAATATCCAGCACTTATATGACCTGTCTCATTTCGTCGCGGAGGTTGCCAACATCACGCCCGACGAGCATTTGCCTTTCGTGGGCAAATCTGCCTTCGCACACAAAGGCGGAGTGCATGTCGCTGCGATGAGGCGCTCGGCTGTTTCCTATCAACACATCAGCCCGGAAAGCATCGGCAACAAAATGCGCGTGGTGGTCTCGGATTTGTCCGGGCGTGGAAACCTGCTCAGCAAAGCCGAAGAACACGGCGTGGAAGTGGACGGCACGGAGGTCGTTCCCATTCTCAACGAGATCAAAGAACTTGAAGCGCGCGGTTTTTCATTTGAAGCGGCTGAGGCCTCGGTTGCGATCATGTTGAAGCGGCAGGAATACGGCTACAAGCCGCCGTTTGAACTGATTGACTTCTTCGTCAACGTTGAGCATCGTCAGGGACGCGGCATTTTCGCCGAAGCGATGGTCAAAGTCCGCGTGCAGGGCGAAGTGCTGCACACCGCAGCCGAAGGCAACGGCCCGGTCAACGCGCTGGATCTTGCGCTGCGAAAAGCACTGATGGGATACTATCCGCGCATCGCGAATTTTCATTTGTCCGATTACAAAGTCCGCATCCTGGATTCAGATCACGGCACAGAAGCCATCACCCGCGTCTTGATCGACACGCGCAATACTACCTCGCGCTGGAGCACTGTCGGCGCGGGCACGAACATCATCGAAGCCTCATGGCGCGCGCTCGCGGATTCGGTGGAATATGGTTTGATGGTGGCGCATTAATAATTGGTAATTGGTAATTGGTAATTATTGATTTTTGAAAAACGAAAGTCACAAAATGTGCCATAATAGAGGCATGAGACGAAAAGGAACAAATGAAGAGTTAGCCATCATACGCAATCAAGGGCTGCGCCTGCTAGCTGCAGGCAAAAAGCCC
>JACRBI010000024.1 GCA_016234495.1 Chloroflexota bacterium
AGTATTTTATAAATATGTGGCAGAGCCTTAACGCGAATTGCGCTAATTGAGCGAATTTTGCGAAAATTTAAAGAAATTCGCGTTATTCGCTTCATTCGCCAAATTCGCGTTAAAGATTTTTGGACTTTGAGAAAACCGTGGCCAGAGAAAACGCCCGCAAGTCGCCAAAAAAGATTGTGTTAGAATCTTTGCGTGAATGATGAAATAATTTTATTATTGGCATCCAACTCGCCGCGCCGCAAGCAATTGCTTGCGCTTGGGAACTGGAAGTTCAACGTGCTCGTCTCGGATGTGGATGAAAGCCAACTGGCGGGTGAAAAGCCAAAGGAATATGTGCTGCGACTCGCGCAAGCCAAAGCGATGGCCGTCGCTGCAAAAGCCCGCCCTGAAAATATAATCATCGGCTCGGATACCGCGGTGGTGGATGGGAACGAAATCCTCGGCAAGCCAAAAGATGCGGAGGATGCCGGGCGAATGCTCAAACAATTACGCGGGCGGGCGCATCAGGTCTTTACGGGTGTGGCTGTTTACCGCGTGGACGATGGCTCCATGCTGACAGAGTTGTGCGTGACAGACGTCCCGATGCGCAATTATTCAGATGACGAAATTCAGGCTTACGTCCACACCGGCGACCCGATGGACAAGGCTGGCGCGTATGCCATTCAACATCCAGATTTCCAGCCTGTCGAGTCCATGAGCGGATGTTATGCCAGCGTGATGGGATTGCCGATGTGCCATGTGACGCGGGCTTTGCGAAAGTTGAATGTTCAGTCCGGTGCAGATGTGCCAATGGCTTGTCAAACTCTTTTGAATTATCAATGCCCGATCTCAACCCTAATTTTGAACGATGATCGTGCGGCATAAATGTCGCGGTACGGTTTACACACAAAAAGGAAAAGAATGAAAGTTTTACGTTGGATAAATATTATTTTGATACTGGTCTTCCTCACATCCTGCAGCTCAGGCAGCACAGACGGAACGCCGGGCAGCAATCCAATTTCCAATCTTTTTGCCACGCCCACGCCTCTGCCAACTGCCCAAGCGACAATCATCCCTGCGCCGGATGCGCAGGCGGCGGTCACAAAATACTTGGAAGCCATGCAAAAGGATGATTATGCCGCCATGTACGATCTGCTGGATAGTTCCAGCCGCGGAGCAATCACGCTTGATGATTTTTCCAAATATTATAGAAACACATTGAACGAGATGAGCGCGGCTAGTTTGGAATTTACCATCCTCTCATCGCTGCTCAGCCCAACCAGCGCCCAGGTTGCCTTCCGCATCACTTATCACACCGCGCTGGTCGGTGACATTCAACGAGATATTCCCATAAATCTTTCCAATGAACAAAACTCATGGAAGGTGCAGTGGAATGACGGCTTGATCCTCCCCGAACTTGCCGGCGGCAACCAGCTTGCCATGGAATACAGCGTGCCGGCGCGCGGCGACATTTACGATAAAGACGGTTTCCCGATCGTCTCACAAGCAGACGCCTTTGCCCTCGGCATTCAAACCGACCAGATTGATGAAGACCGGCGGACATTGCTTACAACCGAACTCGGCAGGTTATGCGGCTATGACCCGGAATTTATCGAAGATCAGATCGACGCCAGCGGCCCCGGCTGGTATTTGCCCATGTGCGAGGTGACGCGCGAAGAATCGCAAGGCATCCTCTCACTCGGCAGCGGATTGGTCGCCACGGAATACAGGTCCCGCTATTATTTTGGAACAGGGATCGCGCCCCAGTCGGTCGGATACACACTCTCCATTTTCCCGGAACAATATGACGCCTATCGCCGCCGCGGCTACGATGGAAGTGAAAAGGTCGGTTCAGCCGGCATAGAAAAATGGGCCGAGGATTATCTCTCCGGTCAGCACGGCGGGACCCTGCGCCTGATCAGCCCCGGCGGACAGCCGATCGGCACACTCGGGCAGAGCAGCAACCCAAAGCCCGCCGACTCTGTTTACCTGACTCTAGACGGTAATTTACAGAAGTATGCACAGCAGTCCATTGAATTTTTCCGCGGAGCAGTGGTTGTCATGGAAGTGGATACAGGCCGGGTTCTAGCCATCGCCTCCGGCCCGGATTTTGACCCCAACGCCTTTGACCCGGCCAACGAAAAAAATTATGGCGCCATTAGCGACTTCAACGAGCCGCTGCTTAACCGCGCCACGCAAGGCCAGTATCCGCTTGGCTCGGTATTCAAGATCATCACCATGTCTGCCGCGCTTGAAAGCGGGCTTTATACGAAAGACACCCCCTACGACTGCCAATATGAATTTACAAGATTGCCTGACCGTATTCTTCACGACTGGACCTGGCAGCACTGTCAGGATGCGCTTGCCGCCGGCGAAGCCTGCGACGGTTCTTCAGAATTACCGTCCGGGCTGGTCACCTTGCAGCAAGGGTTGATGCGTTCATGCAACCCATACTTCTGGGAGATCGGCTGGGACCTGTTCAACAATTGGGATCGCGGCGGCGACATTGCCAACATGGCGCGCGCGTTCGGTCTTGGCTCCCCAACCGGCATTGGTCAGCTCGAAGAATCTGCCGGACAGATCCTCGACCCGGCAGACGAAATCTCTGCGGTAAACCAGGCGATTGGACAGGGCGATGTGCAGGTGACGCCCCTGCAGGTGGCGAGATTCACCGCTGCCATCGCAAACGGCGGGACCTTATACAGGCCGCAGATCGTTGAGAGAATCCAACCGATCAACGGCAACCCGCTGCTGGTGTTCAAGCCCGAGGCACAGGGCACGCTGCCGCTGCGCAATGACAACCTGACGTCGCTTCAGGAAGCGATGTACATGGTGACGAATGACCCGAAAGGGACTGCGCGATTCAACCTGCGCGGCTTCATCGAACAATATAACGTAGCCGGCAAGACCGGCACCGCCGAATCGGGCAATGGCAGGTCACATGCGTGGTTTGCCGGTTACACGTTGAACGAAGCAAATACCTCCCTGCCGGATATTGCCATCGTGGTCATTGTTGAAAACATCGGCGAAGGCTCGGAGTATGCGGTGCCGATCTTCAGGGCAATGGCTGAAACATATTATTATGGAAGCCCGCAAAGCATCCCTCCTTTTGGACCGATCGGCATGCCCCCATACACAGCCACCCCGCCCGGCGGATTTGCGCCATAGCATCAACAGGTAACTATTTGACGAACGAAAAATACAAACGCGGTTTGATTATCAAGGCCCAATCCGGTTTCTTCACAGTCGAGACCGGTGAGGGTCTTGTCATTTGCCGCTTGCGAGGCAAACTCAAACAAGGACGGGCTGTTGGCGACATTGCCGCGTTGGGCGACAATGTATTGATCGAGGTTTTGGCTGATGGTTCCGGAGCGATAGAAAATGTCGAGGAGCGCAGGCAGGCCATCGTCAGGTTGGACCCGCGGCCGCAGGGAATCTATCAGCAGGTTTTGTTGGCGAATGCCGATCAGGCCGTATTTGTCTTCGCGTGCGCGAATCCGAATCCAAAATTAAGAATGCTGGATCGTTTCCTTGTCATCACTGAAAAGCAAAAAATCCCGGCAGTGATCATCGCAAACAAAGTTGACCTCGTGGAAAACGCAAAAGAGCTTTTCAGTGTTTATGAATCAATTGGTTATCGCGTAATTTACACATCCACAAAAACGCGCGTTGGACTGGATGAACTGAAAGCACAATTGCAAAACAAGATCAGCGCGCTGGCAGGGCCAAGCGGTGTGGGTAAATCAAGTTTGTTGAACGAAATTCAAGCTGGTCTTGGGCTGGCCGTCAACGAGATCAGTTCTGCCATGAATAAAGGCAGGCATACCACGGTTACGCGTCAGATGTTTGCGCTCGATGGCGGCGGATATGTGGCTGACACGCCGGGCTGGAAGAGTCTGGCGTTGTGGGATACCGAACCCGAAGAGATCGACGCCTACTTCCCCGATTTGCGCGACCTTGTTCCGCAATGTCAATTCAGCGATTGCTCGCATAAACACGAACCGGGCTGCGCGGTGCTGGCCGCATTGAAGGCTGGCACGGTTCACCCCGAGCGATATGATTCGTATTTGCGTTTGCGCGCAGGGCAGGAATGAAACCGATTTTAGATTTACGATTTTAGATTGACGATTAATACCTTCAACCTTAAACTTGTAGCCTTCAACTTATGACTCATAATTGGAATTTGCTCGGACACGAATGGGCTGTGGATATGCTCAAGCAGCAGGCAGCGCAGGGGGATGTGCGCCACGCGTATCTTTTCTGCGGACCTCCCGGCCTGGGCCGGCGGACTTTGGCATTGCGCCTCGCCCTGGCATTGAACTGCCCGACCCCCATCGCTGACGGAATCCCGTGCGGCACATGCCGTGACTGCAAACAGATCGAGGCCGTGCAGCACCCGGACATGACCGTGATTCAGGCTGTGGATGATGAAGGGAAATCAAAAGAGAACGGGACGCTGAAAGTGGATCAAGTCCGCGCGGTGCAACATGCATTGTCGCTGAAACCGTATCAGGCAAAATACCGCGTGGCTTTGTTCCTGCGTTTTCAAGAAGCCAATGACAACGCGGCCAATGCCTTGTTGAAGACTCTCGAAGAAGCGCCCGCTCATGCAATTCTTTTATTAACCGCCGACACTCCCGAACAACTTTTGCCGACCATTGTCTCGCGCTGTGAAATTTTGCGGCTGCGCGCGCTTCCGATCTCAGCCATTGAAACTGATCTGCTCAATCGCGGCGTGGACGAAGAACGCGCGCGCCTGCTTGCGCACATTTCGGGCGGACGCCCCGGCTATGCCCGCAGACTCGTTGAGGACATCAGTCTGCTCGAAAAGCGCGAAGAACGCCTGAACGACCTGCAAACTTTATTGAACGCCTCGCGTGTCGAGAAGTTCTCCTACGCCGATAAACTCTCAAAGGATAAAGAGACCATGCGTCAGGTCATTTTGATCTGGCTTTCCTACTGGCGCGATGTGATGCTGCGCGCGGCTGGCGCGGAGACTCCGCTGATCAACATTGACAGGAACATGGAAATCGAATTCCTCGCGGGACGGTTGGACTTATCCGCGGCGCGGCGCGTGGTCAGCGATTTGGAATCCGCGCTGGAGAAGATGGATAAAAATGTCAACTCGCGTTTGCTGGCTGAAGTCTTATTGTTGGATTGGCCGAAAGGGTAAGCGTAGGGGCAACCCGTCAAGGTTTATCAAGCGCCGTAAAATATTGGCGGGTCGCCCTTACTTGATAAGGAGATTATCATGTGCCGAAGCATCAAACCCCTGCGAAATATGGACCACCCTGTCACGGAACAGGAAATTCACGAAGCCGCGCTGCAATATGTGCGGAAGGTCAGCGGGTATCGAAAACCTTCGAAGGCGAATCAGGCAGTTTTTGATAAGGCAATCATTGAAGTTGCAGAGGCGACTCGAATCATGCTGGAAAATCTGCGCGAAAAAAGCGGGAGTGGTATTTAATTTGCCGGGATTACTCCTTTCAGGTATATAATCCACCCAATTTATCTTTGATAATCAGGAGAGAGAGAGATATGAACATTACCGTTTCGCAAAAGTTGGGAAGCGTAACTGTCACCATCGTCAGTCTTGATGGGCGGCTGGATGGACAAAATTATCAAGAGTTGATCTCAAAAGGGCAGGCACTGTACAACGAAGGCGCCCGGGATGTTTTACTGGACTTGACCAATCTTTCTTATATCAGCAGCGCGGGTATGGTGGCATTTCATAACCTTGCGTTGATGCTGCGCGGCGAGAAGCCGCCCAGCCCAGAGCAGGGCTGGAGCGCCTATCGTTCGATGGGAACTTCGAGCAGCGAAGGCAGGACGCAGGATCACTTTAAATTGCTCAATCCGCAGCCTGAAGTCGAACGCATATTGGATATGGTCGGTTTCAACACCATTTTCAAGATATACACGGATCTGGATGAAGCGGTAAACTCATTCTAAGTTGGCTGCGTAATTTTAAAAACATCCTTCAGACTTTATGATCTGAAGGATGTTTCCTTTATTCAATCGCCTCCCGCAATTTGCGCGCGAGTTTGCCAAAGTGCGGAGTGTAACGGATGTCATCGTTTCGGGGGCGTGGCAGGTCTACTTTCAAATCCAATTTTATTTGGCCGGGCCGCTGAGTTAACACCAGAACCCTGTCAGCCAGAAATAATGACTCGTTGATCGAATGAGTGACCATGATGACGGTCTTTTGTCTGGCGTGCCAGATGCGGGATAACTCCATCCACATGCGTTCGCGGGTCATTGCATCGAGCGAAGCAAAAGGCTCATCGAGCAGCAGCAGGTCCGGGTCATGGATGAGCGCGCGCGCGATCGCCACCCGCTGCGCCATGCCGCCGGATAAGTCACGCGGCCACGAATCCTCGAATCCATTTAATCCAACCAGATCGATCATTTCCTGTGTTTTTCCGCGCGCGTTGACCTCATCCACGCCGTCCAGTTCGAGCGGGAGTTTGATGTTGTCCATTACGCTGCGCCATGGCATGAGGTTGGACTGTTGAAAGACCATGCCGATCTGCGGCTTCTGATTGTGCAGGAAGCCAATCTCTCCCGCCGTGGGTTTGAGCAGGCTGGCAAGGATTCTGAGGAGTGTGGTCTTGCCTGAACCTGAAGGGCCGAGGAAGCAAATAAAATCGCGCGGGCTGGCTTCGAAGGAAATATCATCCAGCGCGTGCAGGCCGCCGTTGCTGTCGGGAAAGACAACGGAAAGTTTTTTGACGGTCAGGATGGGTTCTGTGGTCATAGGCTTACCAATTCCCGAATCACGATTCCCAATTCCTGTGATTCGGGAATCGTGAAATGGGAATCGGTTTACGGCACAAATTCATTCGTGAATGCTCTATTCACATCCAGCGTTGTTTTTATCAAATCCATTTTCAAAAGCAGGTCGTTCATGTTCTGCCAGGACTGCGGGTCGGAGAAACCGATCCGTTCGGCTTGCCAGAATTCGATCGAGGTTGTGAGCACCATCATTTGAACGGTCTTATCCATTTGGTCAAGGCCGTCCACAAACTTTGTGCTGATCGTGTACGCTTCTTCGGGATTTGCAATCGTATCTTCGATGCCGTGCGCCAGCGCGCGCGCCATGCCGCGCACAAGTTCAGGATCGTCCTTGATCGTCATTTCGCTTGAGACAATTCCATTCGCGGTCAACTGCATGGTATCAGCCACGCGCAGCTCGTTCACAGGATGCGCCTTTGAATTTAATATGATCGGCTCATTGGCCGCATAACCGACGATAATATTTTCCTGCCCGCTGGACATTGCCTCCACCTGAGTAAACCCGATCGCATCCACTTCAACATCTGCAAGGGTAAGACCCGCAGAAAAAAGGATCGCCTGCAAACCAATGTAATTCGCGCCGAACAAGCCGGGCAGGCCGATTGTTTGTCCGCTCAAGTCAGACGGTTTTTGGATATTCAACTCGGGTTCCGAAATGACTGAGATTGGAAATTGCTGATACCACGCAAAGGTATACACCACCGGCAATCCCTGCGCGCGCGCCAGAAGCACCTGCTCACCGGAAGCCACCGCAAACGGCAGTTCACCCGCGCCCACCAAAGACACGCCGTCTGTTTCAAAGGAATAATCAAATTCAATTTCGATTCCTTCTTTTGCGAAATATCCCTTTTCGACTGCGACATAAAACGGAGCGTACTGGATGTTGGGAATATAACCCATCGGCAGTTGAATCTTGCGGATCACATTCGTATCATTCGCGGACCCTGAACTGATACAGGCCGAAAGGCTGATTGCCAGCCCAAGCATGAGGTAAATTAATTTCTTGAACATTGTGAGTCTCCTATTTGTTTGACCTGACAGGTCGCTTCGCGAAAACCTGTCAGGTCTTGAATTATTTCTGTTCCTGCCAGCGTAAAAGTTTCTTTTCCACTCGCGCAACGATTCCATATAAGCCCAGCGCGAGAAAGATCAACATGAACACAGCCACGTACACCATCGGCATATCGTAGCCGACCCGCGCGCGGTTGATGAGGTTGCCCAGCCCATACTTCGAGCCGACCAGTTCACCGACCACCGCGCCGATCACAGACAGGGTCGCGCCGATGCGCAGCCCGCCGAGGAAGATTGGCAGCGCGGCGGGTATTTCCACTTTCAACAAAATCTGTCTGCGCGTGGCGCGCAGTGAATCCATCAGGTCGTAGAAAGCTTGAGGCACGGCGCGGATGCCCACAATGGTATTGATCAGCACCGGGAAGAAAACGATCAACGCGCAGATCAGCACCTTGGAGAACATGCCGTATCCAAACCACAGCACCAGCAGCGGCGCGATGGCGACAATGGGTATGGCCTGACTTGCCACCAGATACGGCGAAAGGACCTGCTCCAGCGCGCGCGATTTTGCCACCGAATAGCCGAGCACTGTGGCGAAGGTGACGCCGACGATCAACCCCAGTACCACTTCCGAGAGTGTCACGCCAATATCGCGGAATAGACTTCCGTCCTGTACTGCAACCACCAAACGTGACCAGACTGCAAGCGGCGGCGGCAAAATGAACACTTCCATTCCCGAAAAAACAGACGTGACCTGCCAGCAGGCCAGTCCCAGCCCAAGCGAAAGCAGTCGCAGCCAGGTTCGGTTCCGCTTAGCAGTGGAAGGATGAAATGTGCGTAACAGATTGTTGTTCATGGTTTATGTGTTGGCAAAAAAATGCGCCTCGCTGGAATCAACTGCGGGGCGCGGAAGCAGGCCGGGGCGGAGTCTGATGCGGAATCACGTCAGAATAAAAAACCCGAAAACAAGAATCGTTTTCGGGGCGTGAATCCACACAGAGACCACACGGTCCTGTTGTTTACCTTCTTCTATCCAGACTATACTGTCGGCCCCGGAATCACACCGGGTCATGCTTGCTTGTTGCGGCGCCTTTTTCTCAACGGAGAAACTGTCACTGCCCAAAGAGGCTCGTGGGCTTTACCACCGATCGGGAATTCACCTGCAAATGTTTGGCGCAAGTGTCACCCTGCCCCGAAGGTTATTAAGTTGTGCCATGATTATATCATCGCAGGGGCAGGCTCACCCAGCCGCTCCTACGGGAAAATTTATTTCAACTGCGATTGGATCTTTGCTGCGGTGTCTTTATATCCTGCAAGTTTTTCGCGCTCTTTGGCAACTACCGCCGCGGGGGCTTTATTGGCAAAGTCACTGGATAAAAGTTTTTCCAGCCGTTCAATGTGTGACTGTGCCTCGGCCAAATCTTTCTCAAGGCGGGCCTTGTCATTTGTTACATCCACTGTGCCGGCCAGTGGAATGTAGATTTCAACAGAGCCCACCACCAGCGCGACGGAGTCTGCGGGTTTGTCGGTGAGGGATTCATGAATGGTAATTTGTGATGGGTCAAGACCAGCCAGCGCGGCAATCGTCGCGGATTGTTGATTCAGCAATTCGGCTTTATCTCCTGCCGAGAATTGTGCGGCAAGTTTCTTCGATGGCGCAATGTTCTTTTCCGCGCGCAGGTTGCGGATGGACCGTACCAACTCTTGAATGAGCGTGAAGTCGGCGATCTTGGATTCTTCCCAGCCCTCGGGTTCGCGCGGCTCGGGGAATTTAGCAACAATCAGCGCGTTAGGCCAGTCTTGGGAAAGCGTTGCGAGTTGCGAGTTGCGAGTTGCGTTCTGCAAGTGTCCCCATACTTCTTCGGTGATGAATGGTGTGAAGGGATGCAAGAGTCGTAAAGAAATATCGAGCACGCGCGCCAAAGTTTCCACTGTCTGCTGCCTGGCCGCCTCATTTTGCATTTGGCCTTTTGCGATTTCCACATACCAGTCTGCAAAATCAGACCAGATAAAATCGTAGATTTGCTGGCCGGCCTGTCCGTACTGGAAGTTCTGGAATTGACGTTCCACATCGCGGATGAGGGTTTGGAGTTTGGCCCAGATCCAAGAGTCGGCGAGAGTGTAGGAATTAGGAATTAGGACATTAGGTGATTGGGGTTCCTGATTCCTAATTCCTAATTCCTGATCACTAATTCCATCTATCGCATTAATCACAAACCGTCCCGCATTCCAAATTTTGTTTGCAAAATTACGGTTGGCTTCCACTTTCTTAATGCCGACGTTCGTGTCATTGCCGGGCGTGGAACCAACCAACAGCGTGAAGCGAAGCGCGTCCGTGCCGAATTCATCCATCACGATCAGCGGATCGATCACATTGCCTTTGGTCTTGGACATTTTATGTCCATGCTCATCGCGCACAAGTCCATGCAGGTACACGGTATGGAAGGGAACCTGTCCCGTGTATTCCAGCCCGCTCATGATCATGCGCGCGACCCAGAAGAACAAAATGTCATAGCCCGTTTCCATGTAGGAGGTCGGGTAGAAATATTTCAGGTCCGGTGTTTCGTCAGGCCAGCCCAAAGTGGAAAAAGGCCACAAGCCCGAAGAGAACCATGTATCCAGCACATCGTCATCCTGACGAATTTCCTTCGAGCCGCAGGTGGCGCATTGAGTTGGGTCTTCCCGCGCCACAGTCATGTGATTGTCGGGGCAATACCAAACGGGGATGCGATGTCCCCACCAAAGTTGGCGGCTGATGCACCAATCCTTGATATTTTCGAGCCAGTTGAAATACACTTTTTCAAAACGCTCGGGCACAATTTTTATCTGCCCATTGCGAACCGCATCAAGACCTTTGTTCGCGAGCGACTCGATCTTCACGAACCACTGCTCTGAGATCATCGGCTCGACGATCTCACCGCCGCGCTGTGAACGCGGGATGGTGGTCATATATTTTTCTTCCTTGATGACAAGCCCCGCTTCTTTCATATCCGCCCAAAGCTGTTTCCGCGCCTCGAAGCGATCCTGTCCCTGATATTTTCCGCCATGCTCGTTGACCTTCGCCTCTTTATCCAGTATGGAGATGATCGGCAGGTTGTGACGCTGCGCGATGGCATAGTCGTTCGGGTCGTGGCCGGGCGTGATCTTGAGCGCGCCTGTGCCAAACTCCATGCTGACGTATTCATCTGCAATCACAGGAATCTCGCGCCCGAGAATCGGCACGATGGCTTTGCGCCCGATGAATTTTTTGTAGCGTTCATCCTCCGGGTGGACTGCCACAGCGGTATCCCCAAGAATCGTTTCGGGACGGATGGTTGCGACGGGGATGAATTCGTCCGAATCCGCGATCATGTATTTGAAATAATATAACTTCGCTTCTTCTTCGCTGTATTCCACTTCGAGGTCAGAGACTGCGGTCTTGAGTCCCGGTGACCAGTTGATGAGGCGCGGGCCGCGGTAGATCAGTCCTTTTTCATACAGACGAACGAATGCCTCTCGGACTGCCCGACTCAGTCCCTCGTCAAGTGTGAAGCGTTCGCGATCCCAGTCGCAGGATGCTCCAAGGCGTCGAATCTGGTTGTAGATCATGCCGCCGTATTTGTGCTTCCATTCCCATGTGCGGGCGACAAATTTTTCGCGCCCGAGTTCCTCGCGGTTGCTGCCTTCTTTGAGCAGGTCGCGCTCCACCATGAGTTGCGTGGCGATGCCCGCGTGATCGGAGCCCGGAACCCAAAGGGTTGAGAAGCCTTTCATGCGGTGATAGCGGATCATCAGGTCTTCAACGCTGACGAACATGGCATGACCAATGTGCAGTTCGCCTGTCACATTGGGCGGGGGAATCGAAATGACGAACGGTTTGACGTTCGGGTCGAAACCCGGTTTGTTTGGGTCGTTGTGCGGCTTGAAGAATCCGCCTGTTTCCCACATGGCGTAAATGCGCTGTTCGGTGGCTTTGAAGTCGTAGGCTTTCGGAAGTTCGTGTTTGGTCATTCTTGCTCCTTGTATCTCTGTGATGCCCATTCGAGCTTGAGGTTGTAAGCGCTCAGCCTTTGATAAAGTTCTCCGGCATGTTGTTGAATATGGCGTATGTTGTAAATTTGCAATTCGAGTTTGTTGGCGAGATGACCCGTCGCTCCAGTCTTCTCTTCGAGATTCATGATCGCGAGTTGCGTGACTACATCCTGTTCGACAGCGGCGAGCCTTTCGAGGATTTCTTCCTTCGTGAAAAGTTTGCCGGGTTTGGAGTAGGCTCTCTGCTCCCAGCGTGGATAACCCTTATCGCGCGCTTTTAGATATTGATGGGCATAGCGTAGCGTGTGGTACGCGACGAACCAAAACTTATCCTTGTCGTTCGCGTCGTCCCACGCTTCGGGCGGGCATTTGACAATGGCTTGTTTCAGCATCGCCAGCGCCAACAGATATTGTGATTGGAGAATATGTTTAATGTTCACTCTGTTCCTTTCACAATGACATAAACAAAAACGCCTCGTCCATCAAGAGGACGAAGCGTGTGCTCCGCGGTACCACCTCAATTCAGCCTTTCGACTGCACTTTGTGACTGACATTCATCAGCTTATGCTGTAACGGGCATTCCCGTGCTGGTCTAGTGATTGGTAATTGGTAATTATCAATTTTCTTCAGCAATCGAATTCAGACGACTTCGGCGGCTTTTTGCTGTGGAAGTTTCCAGCCAGTGACTTCCTTCTCTATCAGCGTTCAGTCCGCATACTACTTCTGAGTGGTTGGGATTATACGAGCCGCGGCGGGGATAGTCAAGAACAAACCCGCGGAAGGATATGCCTATTCCAAGGTCAGAAAAATCTTAACGCGAATTACGCGAAAAGGCGAATGGCGCGAAAAAAACCTATTAAAAATCTCTGTGGACTCCGTGTTCTCTGTGGTAGGCGATCTTACTGCCCTTTCTTTTGGTCACTCTCCCTGTGCAACGAGGTTATTTAATTGAATCAACAATGGACTGTTCCAGGCTGAAAGCCGGCTCCCAGCCCATTTCGCGTTTTATTTTTTCATACGAGCAGGGCTTGTCAATGTTCATTTGCGAGGGACGGCGCACGCCGGGGTTGAGATGCAGAACATCCAACAATGACACAAATTTATCCATGAGACTCAGCCCGAACGGAGACAACACAACAACACGCAAATCCTTTTTGATATGCTTGACGATCTCGCGAGTGAACTCGAGCATGCGCGCATTATGAGACGAGACAATGTACCGCTCGCCGCTGCGACCCTTTGTCAGCGCAAGAATGACCGCGTGCGCCGCGTCGCGCACATCCACAAAGGCGTTGACGTAATCCATCATTGGCAGGAAAGGCATCTTGCGCACCGCGCGGATAACTGTCTCCACACGCTCCGAGCCGGGGCCGAGGATCACGCTCGGGTTAAGGATGATGACGCGCATTTCGTCCGCCAATTCCTTCAACTCTTTTTCACTCAATAATTTTGTGTATCCGTAAATGTCATCGCGGCGTTTGAATTCAAGGTCGGGAATCATCGTTTCATCAGTCATTTGCGGCGGGCGGAAATCCACAGCCGAAATGGAACTGACGAAGATGAAGTTTTTGCAGCCCGCTTCACGCGCCGCCTGCGCCAGGTTGCGCGTGCCGAGCACATTTGCAGCGAATATCTTTTGCGCGTCCACTTTTTTGAACGAGACCATCGCCGCGTTATGAATGACCACGTCCACACCTTTGAGATGTTCCGCAAAAGTTTCGGGTTGGGTCAACTCGCCGCGCACCCATTGAACGCGATTCAATTTTTCAAGCTCCGGCATCATCTTGCGCTGGGTGCGGATCAGCACCCGCAACTCCCCCTGCGGATCGTGCGCATGGATCGCCTGCACGATATATTGTCCAAGGAAGCCGAGTCCGCCGGTGATGAAATATATGGCCATGGCGAAAATTATACAGGCAATCGCAGTCAAATCATTGATGCTATACTTGCCCCTGTTTCACCCCAAATCAATCAAGGAATACAACATGGAACTCACTGTATTGGATTTTGTATTTGCCGGGCTTGCTGCCCTTGCCGCGGGCGGGATCAACGCGCTGGCAGGCGGCGGGACTCTCATTACATTCCCCGTCCTCACCTTCTTAGGCATCCCCGCCGTCGCCGCCAATGTGACCAACACCGTCGCGCTTTGCCCCGGCTATTTCGGCGGCACGCTGGCGCAGATCAAAGATTTGCAGGGACAAAAGAATCGTCTTTGGATCATTGTCCCTGCCAGTATTTTTGGCGGCGTGCTTGGCGGCTTTTTGCTTTTGCAAACCGGCGAAAAACTTTTCAAAGACCTTGTGCCTTATTTGATCCTGCTGGCCTCGGGACTGCTCGCGGTTCAAGACCCCGTCCGCGCATGGCTGACAAGACGCATGGGCGAAGGTCACGGCTCGAAACTGGAAAAATTGTCCTGGCTGCCGGTTGGGCTGGCTTCGATCTACGGCGGATATTTCGGCGCGGGATTGAGCGTGATCGTCCTCTCGGCTTTGGGATTAACTCTGGAGGACACGCTCACGCGTCTTAACGCGCTCAAGCAGGGGATTGCTTTCTCGGTCAATGTCGCCGCTGCGATATTTTTCCTGTTCTCCGGGCAGGTACTGTGGACTGTGGCATTGGTCATGGCTGTTGGGGCGTTAATCGGCGGCACGCTCGGCGGCAAACTAGCAGGTAAAGTTAAACCGTCCACCCTGCGCTGGACGGTTGTCGGCATCGGCGTGATCGTTTCAATCATCTATTTTTTGAAATAGGACTTTGGCTCGATGATGAAATTCAGGTTTTTGAATACCCTGGTTTTCATCACCCTGCTTGCGCTTGTTTCAAATTCGTGCAATTCAAATCCCCCGCCCAAACGGATTCTATTCATTGGCAACAGCTTTACAGACTTCAACGGCGGGCTGGACAAGCACCTTCATGGTTTGGCGCCCAACTCTGAAATTACACGCATCAGCCCGGGCGGATACACTCTGCAAGATCACTGGCAGGACGCCGCCACCCTGGAAGCGATTCGCTCGGGGGATTGGGATGTGGTGGTGTTGCAGGAGCAGAGTCAAAACTCGGTCACCAACTACTATAACTTTTATGAATACGCCCAAAAACTGAACGCGGAAATAAAGAACGCCGGGGCTGAAACGGTCATATTTATGACGTGGGAGCGCCCGGACAGCGTCCAGTATGGCGTCACAACGCAGGCTTTGTACAATTCCTATACTGCGCTTGGTCAGCAATTGGGGGTAAAAGTTGCTCCGGTGGGACTGGCTTTTTCAATGGCATTGCAGGAACGCCCGGACTTGAAGTTGTATATCGAAGATGGTCATCCCACGCCGGCGGGGACTTACCTTGCCGCGTGCGTCTTTTACGGGTTCATCTTTGAGCAAAGCCCGGCAGGGAATTCGTATGGGGGAGGGGTAAACGACGAGGATAAGGCTTTTCTGCAAGCCATCGCCACGAAAGTATTGGGACAGTAACTAAACACATGTCGTTGCGAGGGCAATAGCCCGACACTCCCTGGCACCGCCCGCCAGGGCAGGTGTGTTGCAGTGCAGGTGAGCAACCTCCCAATTTAAGAGGAGATTGCTTCGCCGCCGAAAAACAAGAGCGGCGGCTCGCAACGACAATTTGATGGTTATTTATTCGTATCCGGCAACACCAGCGGGACATCCAAAAACGGATGCGCAACAACCTGCACCGGCAGGCAATAGGCATCTGAAATTAATTCAGCGGTCAACACCTCACGCGGAGTACCGACTGCCTTGACGTGTCCGCCGACGAGCAGGGCAACTCTGTCTGCATAATGGGAGGCGAGATTGAGGTCATGCAGCGCGATGAGCACCGCGAGGTCTTCGCTGTGCGCCAGTTCGCGGATCAATTCCAACAGGCTGACTTGATATTGCAGATCCAAATGCGCGGTGGGTTCGTCGAGCAACAATATCGGCGTAGACTGGCACAAGGCGCGCGCCAGCAACACGCGCTGACGTTCTCCACCGGATAACTCTCCCACGCGGCGGTCGGAAAATGCCAGGGCGTTGACCCTGCTCAAGGCCTGACGCGCCAGTTCTTCGTCATGGGCAGATGCCTGGCCGAGGAATCCGAGATAGGGCGTGCGTCCCATCAGGACAGTTTCCCAAACGGTAAAGGCGGGCGGCAATGAGATCGCCTGCGGGACTACGGCCAGATAACGCGCGCGCTGCAACGGACTCAGCGATTGGAAGTCGTCGCCATTCGTGCGGATGTAACCTGTGGATTGAATCACTCCGCTCGCGGCGCGGATGATCGTTGATTTGCCTGCACCGTTTGGGCCGATGAGCGCGAGCACTTCACCGTTCTTCACATCGAAGGAGACATCGTGCAGGACTTGATGTCCGTTATAAGAGGCGGAGAGGTTTTGGATTTTTAGCATTACCAAAACCCCTGATTCTTTGCGCGGCGCAAAACCCACAGGAAGAACGGAGCGCCGGCCAGCGCGGTGACAATGCCCACGGGAATCTCCTGCGGGGCGAGCACGATGCGCGCGAGAATGTCCGAAATGATCAACGCGGACGCGCCGCCGATCACCGACAGCGGAATCAATCTCCGATAGTCGGGACCAAGCCACAGTCGAATCAGATGCGGGACGATCAGGCCGATAAAGCCGATGATGCCGGAGAATGCCACAGCGGCGGCAGTCGCCAGCGAAGCGGCAATCAACAAAATGGTTTTGATGCGTGTGACGTTCAAGCCAAGCTGTTGTGCCTGGTCGTCGCCGAATTGCAATAGGTTGAGCGCGTGCCCGCTGATGAGCAGAATGCCGAGGCCGATGATGAGGTAGGGGAGAATGGCGAGGATGGCTGTCCAGCCTGCCTGACTTGCGCCGCCGAGCAGCCAGCCCAATGCGCGGCGGACTTCGCTGGTGGAGCGCAGCATGAGGAAGGAGGTCAGCGAGGTGGCGAAGGAGGAAAAGGCCACGCCGGCGAGAATCAAATTTGTGGTGGGAATGGTCTGCCCGACGCGCGCCAGAAAATAAACGATGAAGACAGTTAATAAAGCCGCGATGAAAGCCGCCATCGGAATTGCCATCAGCCCCCAGAATGAATACGGCCATTGAACCGACATGGCGATGACCGCGCCCAGGCCTGCGCCGGAGGCTACGCCGATCAGAAACGGGTCAGCCAGCGGGTTGCGGAACAAGCCCTGATAGGCCGCGCCGCTTCCGCTCAATGCGGCGCCGGTTAAGGCGATCAGCACCGTGCGCGGCAGGCGGATCTGCCAGATGATGAAGGCAAAGGTTTCATTACCTGCGCCGCGCAGAATATCCCATAATTCCTTCGGGGAAATAAATACAGATCCGACCGCAAGGCTGAGGACAAGGGCGGCCAGGAGTAGAAGGAATGAGGAAAGAAACGGTTTGGGTTTCATATTTTGTAAGGGCGGGGTCACCCCGCCCCGATTTTGTTATCCACGAAGTTCACAAATTGACACGAATTTTTTCGTGAATATTTGTGAACTTCGTGGATGATTTCTGTATTTATTCAAATAATCCCGGGTGCAGCAATTTCGCCAACTGCTCCAAGCCATCCACCAAACGCGGACCGGGGCGGCTGATCAGGTTATCGTCAATCGGGAAAATCTGATTCGACTTCACCGCTTCGATGACTTCCCAGCCCGGGCGGGCGAGGACTGATTCAGCGGTGATGCCCCACATCGAATCACCGAGCAAAATAATGGACGGATTTGAAACGACGATCTGCTCGAGGCTGATCTGCGGGTACGGGTCGGTCAACTCGCCGCCGATGTTGAATCCGCCGGCGCGGGCGATGAGCATGTCACCGAAAGTGCCGGGGCCGTAGGTGTACGGCTTGGCAGCGTCAGTGGCGTCAATTTCATAGAACACTGAAGGACGCGCGCTGAGCGGCATGATCTTTTCATCCACAGCGGTAACGCGCGCCTTGAGCGAGTCGGTCAGTTTGGTCGGGTCTTCGCCGGTCAACTGTGCCACGATCTCAATGTTGGCATAAAGCTCCTCGAACGAAGTCGGGTTCTTGAGGTAGTAAACAGTCAAGCCCAAATCTTCGAGCTGTTTCACCAGTTCGGGCGAATTGATCTCGGCCGCCAGCACAAGGTCGGGAGCCAAAGACACAATCGTTTCCACGCTGTATTCGCCCATCGAACCGCCCACGCTTGGGATTGCCTTGGCCTCTTCGGGGTAATCCGAAAATTCATCGCGGCCGAAGACCTGATCCGCTGCGCCGACCGCATACAAGATTTCGGTATTGGACGGAGCGAGCGAGATGACGCGCTTCGCCGCTTCTTGCAGGACGACGGTCCTGCCCAGCCCATCTGTGAGTGTGATCGGCGCTGACGTGGCTGTCGTCACGGCGACAGCTACCGGCGGAGTCTGGGGAGCGCCGCAGGCGGTCATCACCAGCGCGAGGAGTACGGTCAAAAAGAAAGTTTTACGTAGCATGTTAATCTCCGAATTTTTAGGTTCAGACCTGACAGGTTTTAAGAAACCTGTCAGGTCTTTTTACAAGAATCAAAATCCCCAGCAAAGGCTGGGGAGGTTGGAGAGGCAATCCAATTGAGGCCGCCATCCACCTCCTTTCCACGAGAGTGTGATGAACCGATCAAAGGCGGGCGACCTGACTTTGTTAGCGTTTAGCGTTTCGCGCTTAGCTTTTAGCCTAACGGCCAATTGCTAATTGCTAACAGCTAATTGCTAAATTACAGTTGCGGGACAGTGTTGGATTCTCACCAACTTCGCCGCGTTTTGATCTTTATGTCTTTCTGAAATTATTTTACCACCGAGTTGCGCGCGATGGATTTTTTTCTAGCCACCCGATACTTTGGTTTTTGGACGCTGAAAAACGCAGATGGACGCAGATTTTCTGAAAAGACGAGAGCAAAGACGAGTTGGTTCAGCGTTTTCAGCGTTCATCTGCGTCCTATTCTTAAACCTGTCGGGTGACTAGGATTTTTTCAGTCGTTGAAAAATAAAAAGATGAAACATGCGCAGCAAATGCCAGAAGAAAAATCCGAGAGGGCCGCGCGGGGTGAAAAAGAGGGTTTGAGTTAAACTTGTCACGTCGGAGTCGTGACCTGCATTCCATTCCAGCCAGGCGCTGCCGGGGAGCTTCATCGTCAGGCGCGCGAGGATCGCGTCGTCTGCGCTGGATTCAACATCGAATTGCTGCGCTAATTTTTTTACGGCATCGAATACTTCTTCATGCGCGGCTTGCGTTTTGATGAGGCGATGGTCGATGAAGAAGCCTTCGTGTTTGAATGACTTTGCTGAATCCCAAACACGTTCAATTTTATGCGGATGAAGGCGGGTCATTGCCTCGCGGACGGCTGATTCAAAATCGACGAGATTCACTTCGGGATAGATTTTCCGCGCGTCGTCGCGCAGCACGATACTATCACTGGACAGACCGCCCACCAGCGCATACGCAATCGGACGCGGCACGGGGGTTGTTAGGCCGATGCCGAATGCCATGAACCAGACGGGGATGTATGGCAATAAAAAGAATCTGCGTTTCAGTCCGCGGGCTTTGGCGTAGCACAGCATTAATTCACGATAGGTTGTGATTTCAGGCCCGCCGATCTCAAGCACCTGTCCGTGACCATCCCAATTGTCGAGCGCAGCCAGAAGATAATCCACCACGTTTTGAGTCGCAATCGGCTGGGACTTGTTCCTCACCCAGACCGGCGCGGGGATGATGGGAAACAGCTCCGTCATAAAGCGGATCATCTCGAAGGAGATGCTGCCGGAGCCGGCGATGATGCCCGCGCGGAATTCCGTGACCGGAACCTTCCCCGCGCGGAGGGTTGCGCCTGTTTCAATGCGCGAACGCAGGTGCGGCGCGATGTGCTGTTCGGGGTCGGCCAGCCCACCGAGGTAGATGATGTGCCGCACCCCGGCGTCTTCCGCGGCGCGGGCAAAGTTCCGTGCGCCGTGCAATTCGCGCTCAGTGTAGCCGCGTCCGCTGGACATGTTATGGATCAGGTAATAGGCAGTATGCACACCTTCAAAAGCAGAGGCGAGCATGGATGGATCAGTCACGTCACCTTTGGCCAGTTCCACTTGCGAGGACCAGTCTTTGTTTTTGAGTCTGTGCGGCTGACGGGCAAGCGCGCGGATTCGATAACCGCGTTCCAATAGCTGAGGAATCAGGCGGCTGGCGATATATCCGGTTGCGCCGGTGACGAGGATGAGGCTGGGGGAGGGCATGGGATAGATTATGTCGTTGCGAGGGCGGTGCTTTTCCGACCGAAGCAACCTCCTGTAAAGTTGGGGGTTGCTTCGTCACGAAAATCAAGAGCGTTCCTCGCAACGACATGATTATCTTTCGATCTTGAATGGTGTTTCATCTGGATCAATAACTTCGTCAAATTCACGCGCGGCGAGGTGTCCGCTGAAGACGGCTTGCGCGATGATGTTGGGCGCTTCGGCGTCACCGATGATTCTCAGCGACTTGAGTCTTCCTTCTGCGAGCGCGGGTTTGAGCTCGTGATAGAGCGCGTCGTTGGGGATTCGGTCTGTGACCATGACGACCGCGTCGCAGGCGAGAGTCGACTCGGCGGAGGTGATGACGTTCGTGACTGTAACAGCCGTCGGGGAGAGAGAGGCGAGGCAATGATCCGCAAGGAGAGTCACATTCAGTTTGTGCAAACGCTTGAGGATGTGATCCTGTTCGAGGGTGAATTGTGTCCAGTAAGAAATGGCCGGGGCGGGAGTCATCAACGTAACTTCACAGCCATTTTGCGCAAGCAATTCCGCGAGCACGCCGCCCATGTAGTAATGATCATCGTCGTAAACGAGGACTTTGCCTTGGGGCAACTTACCGTTCATCAAGTCGTCGGGCGTGAAGACTTGCGCTTCGCCCTGCACGGGACGCTGGAGGCAGCGACCCACGCCGTCGCGCCGCCAGGTGGAACCGGTTGCGAGAATGACATGCGGCGCGCCCGCTTCGAGAATGTCCTGCGCGGTCATTGGGCTGGACGGGTAAAAATAAATGTTCTCGATCTTTTGAATTTGAGTCAGCCGCCAGTCAATCACGCGCCGCCACTCGTTGAGATTTGGCAGAGCCGATTCAAGCACCACACGCCCGCCGGCTTCGCGCTTTGCGTCGGTGAGGATGACGTGATATCCGCGCTGACCGAGGGCGCGCGCGGCTTCCAGCCCGGCAGGTCCCGCGCCGACGATGAGAATTTCATCGTTTGATTTTTTCGGCGCAATGATTTCGGGGTGCCAGCCTCTGCGAAATTCTTCGCCCATCGTCGGGTTCTGCGTGCAGCGGATCGGCACGAAGCGCGTGTCGCCGGTGACGCAGATGTTACAGCCGATGCACTCGCGGATGTCTTCGTGTTTGCCGGCTTTGATTTTGTTCGGCAGGAACGGGTCGGCGATGGACGGACGCGCCGCGCCGATCAGGTCCATGATTCCGCGCTCGATGACAGAGACCATTGAATCCGGTGAGGTGTATCTTCCAACGCCGACGACGGGTTTGGTGGTGAGCTTCTTGACGAAGGAAATATATTTTTCCTGATTGCCTTCTTTTTCAAAACGGGAAGTGGTCGAGTCGTTCTTCCATGCGCTGAGATTCACGTCCCACAGGTCGGGGAGTTCAGCGAGCATGGATACGATGTCATGTGCCTCGCCGTCGAACTGCATCCCATCCGCGCCGAGCAGTTCATCCACAGCAAATCTCACAGCCACCGCGCAGGAATCGCCGACTGCTTCCTTTGTGTCTTCGATCAACTCACGAAAAAATCTCGTGCGGTTGGCAAGTGAGCCGCCGTATTCGTCGGCGCGGTCATTGTCCTTCGACATTAGGTGAAAGGCAAGAGTCATGTTGTGCGCCGCGTAGCAGTAGATGATGTCGAAGCCAGCCTTCTTCGCGCGGATGGCTGCGTTGCGGTGCCACCTGCGGACTTGCCTGAGGTCGTCTTTTGTGGCGGCGCGGGTCTGGCCGGGCTCATATCCGCTGCCGCCGGTGATGCCCATCGAGCGCGGACCAAAGGCAGAGGCACGTGAATACAAGTTCGATGCGTCGTGGCTGTTGTAGGTCAGTTCAATGCCGGCCAGCGAGCCGTGCTGGTGGACGGCATCGGTCATCAACTGCCATGTGGGAATATCCTCGTCGCTCCAGATGCGTCCCTCAAAAAAAGGAGAGAGGTCGCTGGTGTGATGGATTTCTGTCTCTTCGGTGCAGACCACGCCCCAGCCGCCCTCTGCTTTCATGCCGCGCATGGCAGCCATGCCCTGCGGCATCCGCCAGCCGAAGCCGTTGCAGTGCGGCACTTGATAAAACCGATTCGGCGCGGTGACCGGCCCGAGTCTGATGGGTTGAAAGAGAATGTCGTATCGTGAGGGCATGGGGTTTCCTATCTACTTTATTTGACCTATTCCGAACAACTTTGTTATCCACGAAGTTCACAAAGAAACACGAATGTCTTTTGCTTTTTCGTGAACTTCGTGTTCTTGGTGGATTATTTCTTATATCCGACAATATCTATTATTTACAACTTGCAAGTTCGGGAAAAAGCACAGACGAATATTCATCCATCAGCGATTTTGATTCAGCAAGGAAGACGGTCATCAACCCCATCACGCGCGTGTCGGTATCGCTGAGCGCCCAGTAATTGATCTTATACTCATAGCCTTCATCCACTGCATCGAATTGATACAGCCGCAAACTCTCGCCCGATTTACATTCGGAGGCGGCTTCATAACTTTCATAATTTTCAAAAATGACCTGCCAGTTTTCAGCGTTGAAAAAAGCATCGAGGTCGGCTGCGGCATATCCGCACGGAAAGATCAACGCTTCCACAAAAGCCAGCGCGCTGAGCGGGTCAGCGGCGAACGTCACAAAAACGCGGCTTGATTCAACGGTGTAACTTCGCACCCAATCAGAGCCGCTGAAAATATCATCCGTAAAACCGAGCGCGCGGTCAATATCACCCTGCACAGGCTCAGGAGAAATACAGCCCGAAGGGATGCCCGCTGCTGCGGCCGCCTTCGGCAGGATGGGAGTCGACAGCACTGCGCCCGGTATTTCACACGACGAAAGAAAAACAGCCGCCGCCAAAAAAATGGATATTTTTATCTTCATTAGGACCTCGCATGAATTTCTGAGCGGCGCGAAAAAAATTACCCGGCCGCACTCGCCGGGCAATTTTATCTTATTTGGTTCCGAGGAACATTTTCACTGAGATCTGCGAGCGGAAGACGAGCCGCTCATTCCGCGCCCGTGCCTGCTTCAGCGCTTCTTGGATTTTTCCCAGCCCAAGCTGATACCGCTCCGCGCTCAACAGCGCGAGCTGCGACGTGGCGTTATGTTTAATGAACGGGTCATTGAACACGCCCTCGTCCACGTGAATGTTGACGATCCGCTCCACTTCCTGAACAGTGACATTTTGAAAGCCATCCGCGTTCATCCAATTCACAACAGATTTGCCCGAAGGGTAGCGGCGCAAATCTGTTTCGTACACGCCGTCAAAATAATTGTAGATATACCAGTTGGACGGATCCACCTCATGCGGGTCATGTCCAATAATTGCCAGCGCGCCGCCCGGCTTCAACACGCGCAATGCCTCACGGATAAATGCGTGGTGGTCTCCAAAGTGGTGGATCGCGTCCACGCAGTAGAGCAGGTCAAAGGTCACGTTTTGATACGGGAGATGGGTGGCCGTGCCGCGCGTCAACTTGATCGGCGCTGGTTGTTTCCGCGCTTGCTCGATCATTCCTGCTGAAAAATCCAGCCCGTATAATTGCGGCGTGACCTGATGCAGCATGTTCAGCCAGAAGCCGGTTCCGCTCCCTGCCTCCAAAATGGTCTTTGCCTTTAGCTGGCTTGCGAGGTTAAGCAAAGCCTGTCCGCGCTGCCAGGTTTGTGAATCAGGGTAGCGCTGGTTATATTCGGGCGCGATCTTGTCATAGTTGAGTTTGGTTTGCATGTTACTTTGAATCCCCTGCCTGAAAGTTTCTTACATTTCAGCCTGTGACTCGTCCAAGATTTCCTTAACCCTGCCGATCCGCCCATCCACCAAGCGGACTTTAATTCCATGCGGGTGGTTCGGCGATTTGGTCAGGACATCCTTGACGACGCCTTTCGTGAGTTTGCCCGTGGCTTGATCCTGTTTCAAGACGATCAAAACGGTCATGCCGGGTTTTATGGTCGAGCGGGTTTGTCCGTTCATAAAATATCCTTTTACCGCAAAGCACGCGAAGAGTACAAAGTTCTTTCCTTCGCGCGCTTGGCGCTCTTCGCGGTTTATGAAAGCAGCCCTCTCGCAAACGCCAGCAGCGCCTGCACGTCGTTGAAGTTCGTGACCATGCCGACAGAGATTCTGACCGCGCCGCTGGATTTGCCGTCAATGCACTTGCGGAACTCATCAATAGACATGACATCTTTGTGATCGGGGCGGGTGAAGCACACATCCAATTCCACGCGGGAGATGCCGAGGGCGATCTCACCGGCGCCGGGGTTGCAGAAACAGCCCGTGCGCAGAGATATGTTGACCTTGTTGGCTTCACTCTCGATGAAGCGATGGTCGAAGGCTTGACCATGTTGGTCGTAGAAATTGACGGTCACTGCGCCGCCGCGGTCATCGGTGCTTTTGGTCGGACCGAACACGCGCACAAGCGGCTCGCCAGTGCTGTGTTTCATTTCAGTTAAGTTATCCAACAGCCAGCCTGTCAGTGTTTTGACGCGCTCGTTGATGACGTCATAGCCGATGGATTCGATGTGTTTCAGCCCGATCTCAATTGCAGGGATGCCCAAATAATCGAGCGTACCGTCTTCGAATGCGGCGGCGCCGTCGGCGAGATAATATTTGCCGCCCTGCACCGATGCGACAGTGATCGTGCCGCCCGCGAACCAGGGACGTTGCAACTTTTCCAATGCAGGTTTGCGCGCGATCAATGCGCCGAGTCCCGTTGGGTAGCCGAATATTTTATAGAAAGAGATGGCGACGAAATCTGGTTTGACTTTGCTGAGATCGAGTCTATTTGTCGGGACATATGCCGCCGCGTCGAGCAGCACGTCCCAGCCGTGGGCGTGGGCTTTTTCGATCCACTCCAGCGGATGTTTGACCGAGGAGAAGTTCGATTGCGCGGGAAATGCAAACAGGTTGTTTCCGCTCTCCCCGGCACTTGCGCCCGGGGCAAGTGTCGAAGGCCGCGCCAGTTCACGGTCAAGTTGTGATGCGTCAACGCGCATGTCCGGGAGCATGACCGGGATGTAGGTCACCTGCGCGCCGCGGGCGTTCGCAAATTCCCGAATCCCGTTGACGGAATTGTGATTGTCGAAAGTTAAAAGATAACGCCCGTTTGAAAACGGATACGACTCGCCGATGAGTTTCAGCGCACCGCTGGCATTGGAGGTGAAGATCGCAAGATATTCATCCGGGTCGGCATTGAAAAATTTCAGAATATATTCGCGCGCGCCTTCGACAAGTTCGGTGGCGATGAGCGAAGTGGGGTTGGACGAATGCGGGTTGCCGAAGACGTGGTCGCGCAAAAGCTGCTGGTGTTTTTGAATTTGCGATTCGGCATAGATGCCGCCGCCGGTGTAATCGAGATAAACATGCTCGCCGCGATCAAGGCGGGCGTAATCCGTTTTGCGCAGCGCGTCGATGGATTCCGTTTTTGTAAAAGTCGGGTAGCGTTCAAGGAAGGTTTCGAATTCAGTCATGGAGTGATCTCCTACTTTTTTCACCACAGAGAGCACAGAGGTCACAGAGATTTTTAAAAGATTTCTCCGTGCTCTCTGTGCCCTCCGTGGTGATTGCTTTGTTTTATACCTTAACAGGGTTACTCAACTTCCCCAGGCCTTCGATCTCAACATCCACCACATCCCCGTTTTTCAACATGCCCACCCCCGCGGGTGTGCCGGTGAAAATAATATCGCCGGGTTCGAGCGTCATCACCGATGAAATATAGGCGATCAATGTGGTGACGTTAAAAACCATATCGCGGGTGGATGCCATCTGACGCATTTGCCCGTTCACGCGGCAGGTGACCACCGCATCAGACGCGTCGAACTCGGTGTCGATCCACGGGCCGAAGGAGCAGAACGTGTCGAAGCCTTTGGCGCGCGTCCATTGACCGTCAATGTTTTGCAGGTCGCGCGCGGTGATGTCGTTGCCGATGGTGTAGCCGAAAATATATTCCTTCGCCTGCTCGGGCGTGACGTTTCGTCCGCGTTTGGAGATGACAACGACCAGTTCCGCTTCATGCTCGACCTGATTCGACTGCGGCGGCAGGATGACATTCTCGCCGTTTGAGATGATCGAGGACGGCGGCTTCAAAAAGATGAGCGGCACTTTGGGCACTTCGTTGCCCAGTTCCTTTGCGTGTTCGACGTAATTGCGTCCCACGCAGACGATCTTACTCGGCGTGCAGGGCGTGAGCAGTTTCACATCTGCTACAGGGGTCTTTGCCTCGCGGCGGCGGTACTCGCCGAAGACATCCCCGACAATTTCACCGATCTTGTCATCCAGCATCCAGCCGTATTTCAGGCTGTCGCCATTGGTTTGATAACGGACTATTCTCATGGCTATTTTCCTTCAAACAATTTTATTTCGCTTTTTTCCATGCCTTCCAGCAGGTTAATGATCGGTCTATGCAGGCTTGGGTGGACAAATTCAGGCTCGATCTCCACGAACGGCACCAGCACAAAGGCGCGCTCATGCAAACGCGGATGCGGGATCATCAGCGACGGTGAGTTAATGACCGCATCGTCAAAAAACAAAATATCAATGTCGATCAACCGCGGTCCGTTTTGAAAATTTGGCACGCGCCCCAGCGCAACTTCAAGCCGCTTCAAGTGCCGCAGCAATGGTTCAGGTTCAAGGTAGGTTTCGGCTTTCACCACCTGATTCAAAAAAGCGCTCTGCTCTTTGAACCCCCACGGCGGAGTTTCATAGATCGATGATTTTTTCTTCACCGTCATTTGCGGTGTGAGGTTCATGACCGCCGCCTTCAGATTGGCGGCGCGATTCCCCAAATTGCTTCCAAGCGCAAGATATACGATGTGATCCATGGCAGTCCTTTAGAAGTTGGCGGGATTGTGCTCATCATAATGCCCGACCACGTCCGCCGCAAGCCAGGCTTCGATATCCTTGTGGGCAAATGCCCGCTCGGGGATTTCATTCACAAGCCGCAGCAGCCCCAGACGCCTGCTTTCAAATTGAGCCAGCATTTCCGCGTCAGGGATGTTTTTATTCTTCGCGATTAATTCTGCGTTGAACGCGTCAGTATCATGATCCTGCCATTCGAAAGCCGGGTCAGCCAAAATTCCAGAAACGATGCGCGTGCCTTCATCCCACCAGCCGATGACATGTGCCAGCATGTCGTGGAAAGTTTCCACGCCCTGTTTGGCGAGAAATTCATTTTTCTTTTCGTCATCCAGGTTGTTGAAATTATCAACATAGGCGCTCCATTCATTCTCCAAAGTGTCGGCTGTTAGAAAACGACTCAATGCCACAAGGTGTTCGCGCGCATGGTGAATGAACACCCCGTTGACCCACGAGCGCACGCGGCGATTCTCCCACGCCGCATCGTTCATGGCACGCAGATCCGCCGCGGTTTTCACGCGCATATTTTCAAAGTGAGCGAAAAACTCTGCCTCGTCCCAATCTTTATATTTTGCAACCGCCTCGGCATTGAACGCATCGAAGTCATATTTTTTGCGTTCGGTTTCGCGCCCCTCGGCAATGGCGAGGATGATCGGCATGGCTTCCTCCCACCATGTCAGAATGTGCGCCAGCATATCGCGGAACTGTGCGTAGCCCTGCGCCTTCACTCTTTTTTCTCCCTCGTCTGCAGGCCAGCGATTAAACCTTTTGACATAGGTCGCCCATTCGATCTCGAGAAAATTAATTGTGCGTTGTTTTAAATTAGACATGAGGTTCTCCGTATTTGAGTTGACAGTCACTTTTTAAGTGACTGTCAACTTTTAGTCTGTTTCGATCAATTTTACAACTTCCGCGTTCGATAAGGCGTGACGCAGGTCTGCACTCTTGAGGATGATCGCCGTATTGCGCATTCCCGACCCGATGGAGATTTCCTCTTCGAGCGTCACGCCCGGATCAATCAACACCTTGAGCTGATTCAGCAATCCGAACGGCCCCACCGTCCCGATGCGATAGCCTGTTACCGCGAGCACTTCTTCTTCCGTCGCCATCGAGATGCGCGAGCGGCCGAGATGCTTCCGTAAAATTTTCCATGAAATTTGCGCGGGGCCAGCCACCAACGCCATTACAAATTCATCTTCTGAAACGCGGAACAAAATACTGCGCACCACTTGCCCGGGCTTTTGTCCACGGTCACTGGCCGCCTGTTCCAGCGAAGTGACCGAACTTTCGTGGCGGAAGATTTTATGCGGCACGCCGAGTTTTTCCAAGGCAATGCTGACGGGAGGAATGTCCATTTACTTTGTCATCTCTTTATATTCGCACAGTTTTTGAATCGGGCACCTGGGGCAATTGGGTTTGCGCGCACCGCAGACTTCACGTCCCAAACGGATGAGGTTCAAGTGCGCGGCATAATACGTTTCGGGCGGGAACAAAGACTCAAGGTGCGGGTGCGCCTGCTCGACGGTCATCTTGTCTGGGCGCAGTCCAAGCCGCCCGCTGACGCGGTAGATGTGCGTGTCGACGGGGAAGGCGGGCATGTTGAGAGAGAAGCACAGCACGATCGCGGCGGTCTTCGGGCCGACGCCGTTGAACTTCGTCAGCCAGGCACGCGCTTCTTCGATTGGCAGACCAGCTAAAAAGTTAAGGTCGAGTGATCCGCGTTCTTCGGTGATGGCGCGCAGCACCTGTTGAATGCGCGGTCCTTTTTGATTTGCGAGTCCAGCCACCTTGATGGCGTCGATCACAATCATTGAATCCGCGTCGCGCACGGATTCCCATGTCGGAAGTTTTGCGCGCAAGGCGTTAAAGCCGCGGTCGCGATTGATGTCATTTGTGTTTTGCGAAAGGATGGTGGAGACGAGTTCGTCAATGGCAGGCAGGGGATTGCGCCAGATGGGTTCGCCAAAGGCTTGAAGCAATGTTTGGTGAATCTTGAGCGCGCGGGTTTTTAAATTTGTCATAAAAGAAATCTCACCACAGAGGTCACGGAGCACATTTAGAAAAACCTATAAAAAAACTCCGTGCTCTTTGTGTGCTCCGTGGTTAAATGTTTATCAACTCATACTCTACCTTACAAAACCTATTTGGACGCAGATAAACGCTGATTTCGCTGATAAAAAAGAAAAAATCTGCGTTTTCTGCGTTCACACCTGCCCCACCTGCACTGCACGCTGCGCGGCAGCGCGGTGCAAGGGTCAGCGTCCCGATTTTAAAATGTACAGTAGAGAGGCAACTCATACAAGTTTGAACACAGGCCGCGATTTGCCAGTCACAAGCCCGGCATAATTCTTCAATATTTTTTCAGGCCCAAATTTCGCAAGCGATAGCAGCTGCGCTTCGTTCAAAACTTTCAACTGGCGCAGAATTTCAAGTGTGACGGCGGGGCGCACGCGGGTTGAAGATTCCAGGTCGTCATTCATGGATGACTTGTCGCCGTCTGTCACTTTGAAGGCGATGCCGGCGCCATATTCGCTGATAATTCCGGGCATGATACCGATGATCTGAAAGCCTTCCGCGCCGCGTTTGGTGACGACTTTTCCTGCACCGACTTTCATCAGTTCGCAATCGAATTCACCATGATTGCTGACCATCTCCGGGTGAGCAGACATGGCGGCTGTGATCTTTCGGCAGGCTGCTGCGCGGGCTTCGCTCAGTTCATGCGGGTCGCAAATGCGCGCCATGCCGAGCGCGGCGTTTATCAACGGCACCGCGAAGTTAGGCGCGGAACAGCCGTCTATGCCGAGTTGGATTTTATCCATTTCGATGCCGCACATTTCGGAAAAAGTTTTCAGGATGTCTTTTTGGATGGGATGCTCAAAAGCGAGATAATTTTCGAGGGGCAGTCTGCGCATTTTTGCGAAAGCCAGCATGGCGGTATGTTTGCCCGAGCAGTTATTAAAATTGGGAGTTGGTTTGATGTCCTCTTTGATGACCTGCCGAAGTTTTTTTGAATCACCGGGCAGGTGCGGACCGCATTGCAGATTGCCTTCTTCGATGTCGATTTTTTTCTGCATGGCGGTGACGGTGTCGAGGTGCATCTGCGAGGTCTCGTGCGAGGCGCAGGAAATTGCCAGTTCGCTTTGGGTGAATCCAAAATGTTCCACGCCGCCCTGTTCAACAAAGGGCAGGGCTTGAAACGGCTTGGCTGAGGAACGCAAAAAGGCGACCGTGTGAGGGTCGCCCTGGGAATGGAGGAGGTTGCCCTTTGAATCGACGATTGCGATGGAGCCGAAATGTGTCGATTCGACCACGCCGCCGCGTGTCAGTTCCAGGATGGGCTGGCGCATGAAGCTTAATCCTCTTCAGTTTGCGCGCTGGCGGAGGTTCGGTCCTGACGCGCGTTGTAGTGCAGCAAACCATAGCGCAGGCGCTGGGCGAACTGCTTTTGGCGCGCTGCCGGGGCTTTGAACCATGTCAATAGTGAGGCAACCAGCTTCTCGGTCGCAGCGGGATTCGGTTTCTTCGTCGTGATCTTATCCAGCTTGTCATGCACGTGCTTGAGAAAGTCATATTGCGCTTTGATGGCGGCCGTGGTCATAATGCCGCCGCGGCTGCTGATGATCGTGTATCCTTTGTAGGGCGAATCAAGCAGGGTGTTTAGTGATGACAGCCAAGCTTTTAAATTTGCACCCGCCAAAAATGGAGGTTGATTTTTAAGCACGGCATCGCCAATGAAGACGATCTTATCGTCGGGCAGATGCACCCAGATCGAACCGTCAGACGGGCCGGCGTGATGCTCCAGCAGAACAGGGGCTTCGTTCCAATGCAGGGTCATTTGATCGAGGAAGGAGATTTCGGGTGGCGCCCAGCGCACGCTGCCCAACCCGGCGATGGATTCCCAGTCTGCGCCTGTCTCTTCGCCCTGCGCCTTGAAGGTGCTCGGGCGTGTGCGGAATGTATTCGCGGTCTTTTCGTGGGCGATGACGGTACAGTCCATGGCGCGCGCGCCAAGTGTGCGGTCGGGGTGCGCGTCCAGGTTGATGAGGACGCGTTCCATGCCACCGCCGAGATTCATCAACGCGGCGCGCCATGAGCGCGCGTCTTCGGGGGAGGGTGGCGCGTCAATCTGAATTAATCCGCGCGAGGTGACGATGACTCCAAGTGTCACTCCGGGGAATTGGTCTTCGATGTAGATGTTCTTTGTTATTTCCTGCATACTGCTCCTAACGGATTTTTATTTTTGTACAACTTCAAACTTAGAGAGTGTTTCTTAACACCATCTTTTAGTACACGGATTTGACGGAAGGCACGGAAAATACAGGTTTTTCAAAGTTTTTTCCGTGAAAATCAGTGAAATCCGTTTACTTAAGAACCAGTCTCTTAATCTTCTTTCATTATCAATCTGCCAGTCTTGCGCCTTAGTTGACCGGTGACCTTCTTTTGCGCAACAGGCAGGGTGAGCCAGAACGTCGAACCTTTTCCGAGCTCGCTTTCGACCCAAATTTCTCCACCGTGCCCAAACACTGCCAGGCGGCAGAAAGCCAGCCCCACGCCGAGGCCGCCCGGCCGATCCTTGCCGCGCAGGCGGGTGAATTTTTCAAAGACACGTTCGCGGTCGGCGGCGGAAATGCCGATGCCATTATCGCGCACCCAAAAGGTGACGAAAACGCCGTCTGTTTTTGCGCCGATCTCGATCTGTCCTTCAACGGGCGTGAATTTTATCGCATTCTCCAGCAGGTTAATGAATACGCGGTGGATCATATCCACGTCCACCCAGATCATGGGAAGGACAGTATTCACTTTTAGTTCGATCTTTTGCCGCCGCGCAGTTGCGACAGGCTCCACATCACGCAATGCCTCGCGGGTCAACGCAAGCGGATCAACAGAAGTTTGATCCACGATCTGATGACCGGCTTCAAGCCGATTGATATCCAGCAGGGAATTCACCAGGCGCTGAATGCGGGCGGTGGAGTTTCTGGCAATGTTCAGCATCGAAAGGAGCGTGCCGTCGTTGGGCATGAGGCTGCCCATCATTTCGAGGCTCGACACGATGTTGCCAAGCGGCGAGCGGATGTCGTGATAGATCATGGCGATCATGTCATCGCGCAGGGCATCCAACTCCTTGCGCTCGGTAATATCACGCATGGTCCATTGGATCGAATCAGTCTCCTCAAAATCCATGCGGCGCGTATGGACAGCAATGGGAATGTTGCCGCCATCCTGCCGCAGCAAACCGGATTCATAATTGCATTCATCATTGCGCTTGAGCGTTTCAAAGTTCAAGCCCGTACTGTTCCACTTCACTTCATGCAATTGATCAATGCTCATGGTGTGCAGCTGCTCGTTGCTATATCCGCTCAAGACCGCAGCCTGACGGTTCGCCTCCAGCACCCTGCCTTCCCAATCCGTAATGATAATGGAATCCACACTGTCTTCAAACAATTCGCGGTAGCGCATGTGCGCCTTTTGCAGGCGCTCTAAAAATTCCGCATTTTGGATCGTCGTCCCAGCCAGGCTGCCCAGCCCCGTCATCACGACCAGCGCATCCATGTCGAACGCGCCGGAGATTGGATTAACAGCCTCAAGCACGCCGATGACCTTACCCTGCGATTGGATCGGAGCAATGGCAACGGCGCGCATCTCGATTCCCCCGAATTTGTCCACTTCGCTATAGCGGGTATCCTGTCTGACGGCTGGTACCACCAACCCGTGACCATCGCGCACCACCAGCCCGGCCAGTCCCTGCCCATTTGGGACATGCCGTCCGGGAATATTGCCGGAGTTCTGTCCCGCCGCGGCATGGAAGACAAGATCATTGCTCCGGCTGTCGATCAGCGCCAATGCCACGGTTTCAACCTGCAACGCCTGCATGGTCTGATTAAGGATTCGCCGCCATACATCCGGCATCTCCAGCGACGTGTTGATTGCCGCCGCGCCTTCAGCCAATGCAGACATGACCCGCGTGGTGCGCTGACTTTCGGTATACAGGCGCGCATTCAAAACAGCCACGCTCGCCTGATCGGCAATGGCCTGCATCAATTCCAAATGTTCTTCTGTGAAAGACTTGGGGGTGGAGTGAACAAGCGTCAGCACGCCCACCAGGCGATCACGCGCCCTCAACGGCACGCAGATCGCAGATTTCGCGCCGCTCTTGTCGGCAGAATCATCCGCGCGGCGCAGCCAGCGCTCATCCTTGCTGGTATCCGGCACAAGCGCCGGCTTGTTATGCTGCACCACCCATCCCGCAAGTCCGCGCTCCACGGTATCGCGCAGCTGCTGGGTGGTATGGTCGTGGAATTGTTTGCCAAAGACGATGGTTGCATCCACGGGCTTGCCAAGATCATCCATCACCACGATGCTGCCGCGCTCCCCGCCCACATGTTGAATGGCTGCATAAAGCAGCCTTTGCAATACTGTGCGAAGATCGAGCGCAGTGGCAACCTCGCGGCTGACGTTGATCAATAATTCAAGTAGTGAGCGGGAGCGGTCTTCAGACATGGGTTTATATTTTCACGAATTTTTATCGCAGTGGACAAATCTCGGGTAACCCCTAAATCATTCCACTCATATTTATGCGAAGTATAGCCCCTTTGGTACAATTGCGCCATGTCCCTTGACCTGCCACGAATCAAGGCTTTGTGTTTCGATGTAGACGGCACACTCAGCGATACCGACAACCTGTACGTCCGCAAAGTGTCTCGTTTTTTACCGCGCTTCCTGTTTAAAGACCCCGATCATTTTGCGCGACGCTTTGTCATGTGGATCGAAGCGCCCGGCAACGCCCTGCTCAGTCTTGCGGATACGCTCGGTCTTGACGATGAGATGGTCGCTGTTATCGACTGGCTGTCACGCCACCGCAGGCATTCATCGAAGGAGTTTCTGCTTGTGCCCGGCGTGGAGGAGATGCTCAAGCAATTCCATGGCCGCTACCCGATGGCCGTCGTCAGCGCGCGTGACAAACAGGGCACGCTGGCATTTCTTGAAAAGTTCGACCTGGTGAAATATTTCGATGTGATCGTTACCGGCCTGTCGGCGAAACATACGAAACCATACCCAGACCCGGTTTTGCTGGCCGCAAAAAAGATGAACACAGCCCCGGAAAACTGCCTGATGATCGGCGACACGACCGTGGATATGCGCGCAGGAAAATCCGCCGGGACTCAGACTGTGGGCGTGCTCTGCGGCTTTGGCGAAGAGGCGGAGTTAAGAAAATTCGGCGCAGACTTGATATTGTCCGATACGCCGAAGTTGATCGATGTGTTGAAATAACCGGAACCGGCAGAATCAAAAACAGGAGTTGAGAAACTCCTGTTTTGTTGTATCAGCTTCGAGCGGGGAAAGACACGTCAAGCGGTCAGGCCGTTTCAACGTGCGCGCCAGCCATCCACAATCCAAGCTGTTCGCGGGTGGTCTGCTTCGCGTCCACAACTGCCACGATCTGGCCGCGATACATGACCGCGATGCGGTCGGAGAGCGCCATGATCTCGTCCAACTCGGCTGATATGAGCAGGACGGCCACGCCGCGGTCGCGCATTTTGATGATCTCGCTGTGGATGTATTCGATGGAGCCGACATCCAGGCCGCGCGTTGGCTGGTTGGCAATGACGAGTTTTACGTCGCGGCTGAGTTCGCGCGCCACGATCACTTTTTGCTGATTGCCTCCGGAAAGTTTGCCGGCGTTTACAAAGGGCGACGGTGTGCGCACATCGAACGCGCTGATTAATTTGCGCGAGTTTTCGTCGAGCGCTTTGGGCTGAATGACGCCGCGCGAACTGAAGGGCGCATGATAGTAATCGCAAAGCGCCATGTTATCGGCTACGCTGTAGGAAAGCACAAGTCCGTGGCGCTGGCGGTCTTCGGGGATATGCCCCAGCCCGGCTTCAGTGATGATGCGCGGGGGTTTGCCTGTCAGGTCTTTTCCAGCGATTGTTACTTTTCCGCCGGTTGGACGGCGAAGCCCGGTCAACGCTTCTGAAAGCTCGGTTTGTCCATTGCCCTGCACGCCTGCAATGCCAAGCACTTCGCCACCGCGCACCGAGAAGGAGACATTGTGAACTGTTTCCAGATCACGCTGGTCGCGCACGGTGATCCCTTCCACTTTGAGAACTTCATCTGCCGCTTCGTGATCTTTCTTATCCACCGTGAGGATGACTTGACGGCCAACCATCATGTTTGCCAGTTGAGCTGAATCGGTTTCAGACGGCTTGACGGTGTTGATGACTCGTCCCGCGCGCATGACCGTGATGCGGTCTGCCACGGCGAGGACTTCCTTCAATTTGTGGGTGATGAAAATGATCGAGACGCCGCGCGCTGTCAGGTCACGCATGATGCGGAAGAGGTCTTCTGCTTCCTGCGGAGTCAACACGGCGGTCGGTTCATCAAGGATGACGATCTCTGCGTTGCGATAGAGTGTTTTGACGATCTCGACCCGCTGTTGAATACCCACCGGGAGCGGGCCGACCAGCGCGTTCGGGTCTACGTCCAGACCGTATTGTTTGGATATCTCGGTGATTCGCGCCGCAACAGCAACACGATCCAGTGAGCCGTTTTTGACGGACTCATCACCAAGCATCACATTTTCTGCGACAGTGAAAACGGGGATGAGCATGAAGTGTTGATGCACCATGCCGATGCCAAGCGCGATCGAGTCGTTCGGGGAATGAATCACGGCTGTTTTCCCATTAACGTCGATCTCGCCTTTATCCGGGTTGTGCAACCCGTACAGGAGATTCATCAATGTGCTTTTGCCGGCGCCGTTTTCGCCGAGCAAGGCGTGGATCTCGCCTTTGCGCAGATCAAAATTGACATTGTCATTGGCGAGCACGCCGGGGAATTGTTTGGTGATGCCTTTTGCTTCAAGGACGATGGTGGGTTCAGTCATGGCGGCCTCCTATTTCTCGTATGGAACGCCGTCTGCGGCGGGCGGGGTGGTCTTGCCGATGATGCCGGTCAGGATGAACATGGTCAGGATGTATGGCGTGAGACCGACGATGTAGGATTCCTGGAGGAAAGCCCAATTCGGGGGAATGACATCGCGATAAATTTGCATGTTGATCAACAATGCCTGGGACGCGCCGAAAACCAGCGCGGCAGCCCAGGCGCCGATGGGCGTCCAGTTGCCAAAGATCATGGCGGCGAGGGAGATAAATCCGCGCCCGTTAGTCAGCAGCGGCTCGAAGGAAGGAACTGACTCGATGGTGAAATATGCGCCTGCCAGCCCGGCGAACATCCCCCCGATGATCACGTTGGCATAGCGCATTTTTGTGACGTTAATACCGACTGTATCCGCTGCTTTGGGATGTTCACCCACGGCACGGGTTCGCAAACCCCAGCGCGTATTGAATAAAACATAATGGGAGATGAACACCAAAACAATGGCGCCCATCGCGATCGGCTTCTGGTCGAAAACACGGTTAATCGCTTCCACGTTTTGCAAACAAGTCGCAGATGAGCCGCAGACCGACGTGAACAACTCCGTGATGGGAACGTGGATGGTGGGCAGAACGCCGGGGGAACTTGGCACGCTGCCTTCGAAAACACTGCCTTTCCCAAAAAATAATTGGCGATTTAAGAAGCCAGTCAACCCAATGGCAAGGATATTGATCACTGTACCGCCGATGATCTGGTCAACTTTAAAAGTGATTGAGAGCGCTGCGTGGAGCAATGCCATCAATCCACCGGTGAGGACGGCAAACAGCACGCCGAGCGCAATGCTGATGTCTGCTGGCAGTTCAAAGATATGGAACATGTAGATCGCGCCCAGCCAGCCGAAGAAGGCGGCAGTCAACATCATGCCTTCAATGCCGATGTTAACTACGCCGGAACGTTCGCAATAAACGCCGGAAAGGGCGCCAAGCGTCAACGGTGTTGCCACCGCAATGGTTGTAGCCAGCATGCTGGTAATGATCAACAAGGGCGGCTGCTTTACCTGCCCAACCAAAACAACCACGCCAAAGAGGACGATAATTATCAGTGCAATGAAACCAAATCGTTTCCAGTCCATGTTTGTCTCCTAGCCTCCCCAGCCGCGGGTGAGCACAACTCGGTCGCCTTTGGATTTAATGCGGTAGATGTATCGCACGATGGCATCCGCAGCCACAAAGAGCAGGATCAAAGCTTGCAGCATGGAGATTAAGTCTACAGGCAATTGTGTAAGAAATTGCATGCGTGTTGCGCCATTGCGCATGGCTGCGAAAAGAAATGCCGACAACACTACCCCAAGCGGATGCGATTTCCCAAGCAAAGCAATCGCAATGGCATCAAAACCGTAACCGATGGAGAATCCGAGTTCGTGGCGGTAATTCAAACCGGTTACTTCGATCGCGCCGGCAAGCCCAGCCAGCACGCCGGAGAGCATCATGGTGACGATGATCGTACGCTTGACATTGATGCCTGCATATTGAGCGGCATCCGGATTCAAGCCCACAGTGCGGATCTCGAAACCGAGCGTGGTCTTGTTCAGCAGCCACCAGATGAATAACGCCACGAACAAAGCCAGCACAAATCCCCAATGAACACGAAGCCCTTCAAAGATGGGCGCAATGCGCGCGCTTTCTGCGATCAATGGCGTGCGGGCAATTACATTCGTGGGGCTTTTATCCTTCATGATGCCGTTCAAAAGGAACGAGGTTGTGTTCAAAGCGATATAGTTCATCATGATGGTGTTGATGACTTCATGTCCGCCCGTGTAGGCTTTTAGCGCGCCTACAATCCCCGCCCATATTCCGCCCATCAACATGCCAACAATAATTGCCAGCGGCAGATGGATATAAACCGGCAGATCGTACCCCAGCCATTCGGGCAGGGCATAACCAATCAAAGATGAAAAAACAGCGCCGACAGCCAATTGTCCCTCAGCGCCGATATTGAACAAGCCGCCTTTGAATGCCAGCGCCACCGCCAGCCCGGCGAAAATATATGGAGTCGCCCAGATGGCGGTTTCACTCAAAGCTTTTTTCGTACCGAACGATCCCTGGATCAAACCCTTATAGGCTAAAAGTGGATCCCCGCCGACAAATTTGATGATAAGGCCGCCGAGTACCACAGCAGTCAGAATGGCAAGAAATGGAACAAGGCTCGCATCTGATATGGATTGTAGTATTTGTTTGATCGGCGAATTTGACTGCTTTTCTGTTTGCATTCTTCGCTCCGCTGGAACTTGTGAATTATGGGGCGATTATATCAAACAAGTTCTTTATTCATCACAAAAGTTGCAGGCAAAAAATGTTATGCAGATATTAAACAAAAAAGGAAAGAGGCGCAAACCTCTTTCCTTTTTATTACACTTTCAGCGCTGATTTACTCAGCGGGCTTCACTGGAGGAACGTTGGTCAAGATGGAACCATCGAGCAGGCCAGCGTTGATCGCTTCCATGGCAGCCTTGATTTCAGCAGAGACTTCGCCATCCAGGTCATGGAACGGAGCGTAACCAGCGGAACCGAAGGCATTGCCACCGGCGATTGATCCGTCTTTGGCAGCTACGAGCAGGTCGGCAACTCCAGGGGTGATGAGCTTCATAGCGGAGGAGAGCATGCGGGGAGCGGCTTCGGTCAGTGTCAGGTACTGGTCAGTATCCACACCGATGCCATAAGCGCCAGCCTGGGCGGCAGCGGTGACAGCACCGTTACCGGTCAGACCACCGCAACCGAAGATCGCATCTGCGCCCTGATCCATCATGGACTTGGCGGTCTGCGCGCCCCACTCGGGGTCGGTGAAGGTCTTGTCGAAGCCCACATCGCTGTGGTACACAACAAAGACTTCGGTGGTTGTGCCGCTCAGAGCAGCGAAGTTTGCATCCGCATACGCAGCGCCGGCCTTGTAGCCTTCACCAAAGCGCCAAACGGGAGGAACAACATCGGTACCGCAGACGGCGCCGAGTTTGTGTGTCTTGGACATCATCGCGCCGAGAGCGCCAACGAGGAAGCCAGCCTGATCTTCAGGGAAGTTAAGACCAGTGTGATTGGCGACATCGTTTGTCGCATCGTCATCATACTGCCAGGCAAGGAATTGATCCACGCCGATGAATTTGATGTCGGGGTAGGCCAGAGCAGCAATGCCCGTGGCTTCACCGAGACCGAAACCAACGGTCACGATCGCATCGAAGCCGGCATCAGCGAAGGTGCTGATGTTCTTGGCGTAATCCTTGGCATCAGCGGTTTCAATGAACTGAACCAGATCAGCCACGCCATCGGTCTCGGATTTCTGAACGCCTTCCCATGCCGATTGGTTGAAGGATTTGTCATTGATCTTGCCCACATCGGTCACGAGACCAACGCAGAAGACCTCAGCCTTGGGGCAATCTTCCTGGGTTATTTCAACTACCGGTGCTTCAGTAGCAACCGGCGCTTCGGTAGCAACAACGGGGGCTTCAGTAGCGACAACAGGAGCTTCTGTAGCGGGCGTAGTGCCACCGCAGGCTGTGAGGATCATCGAAGCGATGAGCACCAAAGCCATAACAAAATAAAGCTTTTTCATTTTTCTTCTCCTAGAAGAGTAGGGTTTAACGGCTTGCTAAAGTTAGAGCATAGCCTTACGACTTTGCAAGTATAAATCCTTATTTTTTATTGTGCAAGCCTGAACAATTTATGGTCTTTCAAAAGCTACGCCTGTCTTGGTTTCCCCGCTCAATAGCCCTTGAATCAAAGCATCCATTTCCCGGCTCAAACTTTCAGAGAATCTCTGATCGAACGGCACATATTTAATTTGACCTAATACCGCGCCATTGAAATTCCCATCCCGAATCAGGCGCATCACATTCTGGACCTCAAAACTGATACTCCCAAAAACGGAAGTCACTACACTTGAACTTGATCCTGCCAAAACCGCCGCCTGATTCCGCTCAGCGCCAATGGCATGGATTTGCGCCTCAGCCGCCGCGCGCAATGCCCCCTGACCTGTGCCCCCGCCCGCCGCGAAGATCACATCTGCCCCACGCTGAATTAACTTCTGCCCATTCTCATATCCCCAGGTTTCATCAACGAACAATTTTTCGCTGTCCCCGTTCTCGTTATAGATGACCTGAACTTTTATATTTTCATCCACAAACTTTACGCCCGCGCGAAAGCCCTCGCAGTAGCGCCACATAGAGTCGATGCCGGAGGTCTCGCAGGCCGCGCCGACGATCTGCGTTTTGGTGATGCGCGCCGCCAATGCCCCGGCGAGGAATCCCATTTGATCTTCCGGAAATGTAACAGAGACAAGGTTGGGGCGTGACTCTTCAAAGGGTTGATTAATTCCAACGAAAACCGAATCCTGATAACGGTCGGCAGAGCGAAGCGTTTCATCGTCCATGCCCGCCCCGCTGGTGATGATCACGTCGAATCCTCGTTCAGCAAAGTAACTGATATTCTTTTCGTAATCGCGCGTGTCCACCGATTCTATATATTCCACGCGGTCAACGAGTCCGTTCGCTCTGGCTTCCTCCAACCCTGCCCATGCATCCTGATTAACACCATCGTCATGCAGACCAATCGTATCTGTCACCAGCGCGGCGCAGAAAACTTTCTCGCTAAAACAATCTGACGATTGCGCGCAGGCTGTGATGCCCAACACTGCAATCGCCAGAATGAACCAACGCAAAATAATTCTCAATTCCTAATCCCTAACTTGCCTGCGACGCTTCGCCGCGTTTCACACCGAGCATCAGCCACAGTGCAATGAGCAGGAAAAGCGGACTGGTGAGCATGATGGTGTTGTAACTGTTGCCGGTTATCGAAACAAGCAGACCGTTAAGATTCGGTCCAACGATGGCGGAGAAAGTTGAAAACAGATAATACAACCCGGTGAAGGTTCCGACCCGCGCTAGGTTGGTCAAGTCTACAACCATGGGCAGCGAGTTGATGTTGATCATCGCCCACGCAATGCCGGCCGGCATGAGCAACAAACTGATGACATGCACATTCCCAAGCAGGGGCAGTTTGGCAACCGGGGTGCCGAGTGTGGCAGCTGGCAGAATGAACAGCCCGAAGATCAACGCGGCCATGATGATGATGCCAGATGAGATGGTGATGCGCCGTCCGAGGCGGCTGCCGAGAAGCCCGGCTGGCAGCGCGAAGAGCACGAAGAATAAACCCAGATGCCCGGTCAGCCGACCTGCATCGCCATCGGTCATGCCGACATATTTTGTGGCGTATAACGTCAGGAAAGCCTCAATGCCGGTGTAGGCCAGAAACCAGAAAAATATGGCGAACAAAATTCGCAATCCACTCTTGTCTGAATCGTTCATCAGTTCCCGCAAGCTGGCAAACATATCCGGCTGCTTTTCACTCTCTCCATATTCCTTGGGTTCTTTAATGAAGAAGAAGACCAGCAAGGCCGCGAGGATCGTCAGCGCGGAACCCATCCAAAACGGGAAGTTGACATTCATCTCGTACAGGGTACTGCCAACCAGCGAGGCAATGATCGTACCCACGCCGCCCATCAGGTTGATGATGCCATTGGCTTGCGAGCGAAATTGTGACGGGGTAATGTCGGGCATCAATGCCACAACGGGTGTGCGCCAAAAAGCCATGCTGAGCAGCAGCGTGCTGGTACATGCCACGAACAGCGGCAAAACGGATGCCAACGGAATCAAACCGAAGACCAGAGCGCCGATCGGTGCGCCGATCAAAATGAATGGCATACGGCGTCCAATAGGCGTGCGCAGGCGGTCTGACCACGCTCCAACAGGCGGCTGGATAAAGATTGCAGCGATGTTATCGAGGGTCATGAAGAAGCCGATCAGAATCGGTGAGAGGTTGAACTTGTTGGCGAGGAAGAGCGGCACGAAGGCGTTGTACACTGTCCAGATGACGCTTACTCCGAAAAAGCCGAACCCGAGCAGAAATATCTTGCCGTAGTTGAATTTCTTTTCCATGTTTTCCTCCGCGTTTAATGTGTTGCAGGTTTACAGGTTGAAAGGTTCACAAGTTTTAATTAGTTTGCTGATGAACTTTCTAACTTTCCAACTTTTCAACTTTTATCCCTTCCAGAAACTTCAAATCTTTTTTTGTCAGTTCCGCTTTCTCCAGCATGTCGGGTCTTTTGTTGAAAGTGCGCAATAAAGATTGTTCGCGGCGCCATTTTTCTATCTTTGCGTGGTCGCCTGAAAGCAAAATATCGGGAGCCTTCCAGCCGCGAAATTCCGGCGGACGGGTGTAATGCGGATATTCGAGCAGGCCCATGGCGTGCGAATCGTCCTGTGCGCCGGTCGGGTCACCGAGGACCTCGGGCAGGAGCCGCGCTATCGCGTCGATCAGAATCAGCGCCGGAAGTTCGCCGCCCGTCAGCACGTAATCGCCGATGGAGATTTCATCGGTGACGAGGTGTTCGCGGATACGCTCATCGATTCCTTCGTAGCGGCCGCAGAGCAGGACAATGCGCGGGTGCTGTGAAAGTTCCTGGGCAATGCGCTGGTCGAAGACGCGTCCCTGCGGGGTGAGCAAAATGATCGGGATGGATGAAGAATTAACCACGGAGGGCACAGAGTCCACAGAGGCTGTTTTTATTTTCTCCGTGCTCTCCGTGTTCTCTGTGGTGAGACTGGATAATCCCAAAACAGTTTCTATGGCTTCGAAGACCGGTTCAGGCTTCATCACCATTCCGCCGCCTCCGCCGTAGGGAGTGTCGTCGGTGGTGTGATGTTTGTCGTGGGTGTAATCGCGGATGTTGTGGACGCGCACGTTTATTAGTCCCCGTTCACTGGCGCGTTTGAGGATGCTGCTTTCAAGATAAGGGGGGAAAATTTCGGGCAGAAGGGTGAAGACCTCAAATTGCATGAACGGATTTTAGCATATTAATTTTTTAAAGCCCGCCTTTTTTTGAGGACTTGATCCGCAGATTATACAGATGGCACAGATAAAAAAAATGGTTCCTACGTAAAGAGTGTGCAGGTTGAAAACCCGGATTTATTAAAGAGAAAAAATCTTAACGCGAATTTTTCGAATGCGGCGAATTGCGCGAAAAAATGTGTAATTCGCCCAATTTGCGTAATTCGCGTTAAAGGGGTTTAACTTGTTGCACAGAGTCTACACATGGGTCAAAAAATTTGTGAAATCTGCGCCATCTGGAGGTATTTTTTTGATGTGAAAAGCAAATGAGAAATTGAATCCCCTGCTTGACCGTGCTTTCGGAAAAATGGTAATATGATTGCATGTATCTCAAAGGAAGCAAATGGAGCATGAACCGCCGCCGCAAGCGGCCGAACTGGTTCAGCATAATTTTATTAAGTCTGCTGGTGTTGGGCGGCGCATATGTAGACCGTTACATCATCCCTTATCAGCCGCAATTTGGCGTGCCTTCGCCGACTCCAACTCGCGCGCCCGAATCGTTTATCGCGGAGGCGGAGGATTACTTCAAGCGCGGAAAGCTTGTGCCTGCCATTGATTCATATAAGCAGGCCATCGCGTCAAACCCGAACGACCCGTCTCCGTATGTGGCTTTGGCGCAGGTTCAAGTTTTTCAAGGTCAATACAAAGAGGCGCAAAAAAGCGCCGAGTCAGCCATCCTGCTTAATAACAACAGTTCGATGGCACATGCAGTCCTCGGCTGGGCTTTGAGTTTTCAGGGCGACTACATCGAGGCCGAAAATAATGTCAAACAGGCGCTGCTACTCGACCCGAATAACGCGCTTGCGCACGCTTATTATGTTGAAATTCTCGTCGGCTATTCCTTCACTCCAACCGCTCCATTTGGCGCGATTGAAAAGGCCATTGAAGAATCGCGGGTCGCTGTCAGCCTTGCGCCTGACAGGCTTGAAACATATCGCGCGCGGGGAATCATTCTGGAAGCCACCGGTCAATATGAAGAAGCCATTGATCAATATAAAAAAGCGATCGACATCAATGGCAATATTGCTGATCTGCACCTCGCGCTTGGAATCAACTACCGCGTGCGCGGCTTTTACGATCTCGCAATCACGGAATTCACCAGCGCCAACGCGCTTAATCCCGACGACCCGAATCCCGATCTTTATCTTTCGCGCACCTATGCCACCATCGGCGAATTTGCACAAGCCATGCAGTACGCCGAATCTGCGGTGGCGAACAATCCCGCCGATACGAATCTGCGCGGCAATCTCGGCGTAATGTATTATCGCAACGCCTACTGGGAGAAATCGGCGAAAGAACTCGGATATGTGATCAACGGCGGCTTCACCGAAGAAGGCAAACCGATCGATGCGATCAACCTCCTGCCTGACGCTCCACGCATCGCGGAATATTACTTCACATACGGCCTTGCGCTTTCGCGCCTGAACAACTGCGGCGAAGCATTGGACATCGTGAGGATGATTAATGAACGCATCCCAACCAATGAACTCGCGATGGAGAATGCGACTGCGATCGTCAATCGCTGCCAGCAGAATCTTTTGGCGACGCCCATCCCCCCGCTTCCGACTTCGCCCGAGCCTGCCACTGTTCCGACAGCGACTTCAACCCCCATGCCATGAACATCACCCCGAGAAATTTTCTTTTTCGCCGGCGCAGCGAATCGAACGTGTATCGCATGTTCTTTTGGGTCACATTCATCCTTGGTGGAATCTGGTTGATCCGCTCAGTGCAGCAGGGTGATGTCAAACCGTTGTTCGAGCCAACGCCCGTCCCGACACGCATGGCAGAATCCTATCTGCTTGAGGCTGACGCATTATTCACCGCTGGCAAATTGGATGACTCAACTGATGCCAATGGAAATATTGTACCTGGCGCCATTACCGCTTATCGCGAAGCCGCAAAGATAGATCCGAATAATGCACAGATATGGGCAAAACTCGCGCGCATCCAAACCTATTCCTCCGCCATGATCGTGAATCGGGACGAAGTTGTAGCGCGCCTCGCCGAGGCAATCGAGTCTGCTAAAAAAGCAGTTGACCTCGCTCCGGATGACAGCAATGTCCACGCCGTATATGCCTTTGCCATGGATTGGAGCGCAACCTACCTAGGCGCGGATGAAGCCCGCTCCATGCTTGCGCAAGCAGAGCAGGAAGCAGTCCGTGCCCTGCGACTGGACCCGGACAATGTGCTTGCGCGTTCCTTCTATTCAGAAATTCTTCTCGACCAGGGCAAGTGGAAGGATGCGCAGCAAAATATAGAGCAGGCTTTGGAGCGCGACTCTTCTCAAATGGATACGCATCGTGTCCACGCGTCTGTGCTTGAGTCAGGGCAGGATTACGCGCTCGCAATTGAAGCCTACGACCGCGCAATTGCCATCACCCCGAACATGACCTTTTTATATCAGCGTGCGGGCGCAAATTACCGCCGCCTCGCTTCTGACAGCCCCAACAAGGATGTTCAAAATCAGCTTTTTGAAAGATCCCTCGAAAAATTCGATCAGGCGGCACGCATCAATGCGCAGTTGAACGTGAAAGACCCCGGGCCATATCTTTCGATCGCAAAAACATATTCGCAGATGGGTCAGTTCTTCGTTGCCATTCGCAATGTGCAAAAAACGATCGAGTTCCAGCCAGCCAACCCGGTCTTTTATGGTGAGTTGGGGGTGCTGTACCACAAGAACCGCAATTACGAGACCGGCATACTCGCGCTTGAATGTGCCGTGCGCGGATGTACTGCCGAACAATCCTGCCCGGCTCGGGGAGACTGCGGCCGCAACGATGTGCCCACTGAGGTGAAGGGACTTCCGCTGCGGGCAGATACCATCTATTATTACGATATCTATGCCTCGGAACTGGCTGCGCTGAACACCCCCAAGCAAAATCATTGCTCTGAAGCATTATCAATTGCGGAGATTATTGAAGCCTCGGAGTTTGTCAGCGATCCCAATATCGCCGCCGATATGGTGGTGGTGCGCACGCTCTGCACTTTTGACGCTGAAACCCCAACCGTTACACCGTGACCTAAAACCGGGGCGGGGGAACCGTCAGCATCGCTGCACCAGCCTCCAGTCAGGTGCTGATGCGCGGGTCTGCATCAGAGTTTTGTAAGAATTTATACAATCCCCTTGACGATGCCTCTTTTAATAGGTAATATTGATTTTAGCACTCGCAACGTTTGAGTGCTAAAATTTGTGCTTATTCAATAAATCCAAATCCCTTATAGGAGACTAGAAATGGCAAAGACAACATTCAAACCTTTGGGCGCGCGCGTGCTCATCGAGCCGGTGGAACAGGAAGAAGTAACGGCTGGCGGTATCGTTCTGCCCGAAACTGCAAAGGAAAAACCCCAGCAGGGCAAAGTATTGGCTGCCGGCCCCGGCGACCGCAATGAAGACGGGGATCGCATCGCCATGGACGTGAAAGTCGGCGACATCGTGCTCTTCGCGAAGTACTCCGGCACCGAAGTCAAGATGGACGGCAAGAAATTGCTCATCATGCGCGAGAGTGATCTTCTCGGTATCGTCGGCTAAAAAAACAGCATCCACTAATCTTCACCAATCTTCACGAATAAAAATCGATTAGCGCAGGTTTGCGTGGATTAGCGGAAAAGATAACATACACAAAGGAAGTGAACTATGGCAGCCAAACAAATTGTATTTTCAGAAGAAGCCCGCCGCAAGCTTAAGAACGGCATGACCGTTGTTGCGAACGCTGTTTCCGCAACCCTCGGACCGAAAGGCCGCAATGTGGCAATCGACCGCAAGTTCGGTTCCCCCAGCATCACCCACGACGGCGTTTCCGTCGCGAAGGAAATTGAACTCGAAGACCCGTTTGAGAACATGGGCGCCCAGCTCCTCAAGGAAGCCGCTCAGAAAACCAATGACATCGCCGGTGATGGTACAACCACCTCCACCGTTTTGGCTTATGCCATCGTGACCGAAGGCCTCAAGGCTCTCGAAGCCGGCTACAACCCGATGCTGCTCAAGAAAGGCATTGAGCTTGCCACCGAAACGATCGTGACCGAACTCAAGAAGAATTCCACCAAGATCGACACCCGCGAAGAAATTGCCTCCGTGGCAACCAACTCAGCCGCAGACAGCGAAGTCGGCGAACTGATCGCAGACGTGATGGACAAGGTCGGCAAAGACGGCGTCATCACCGTTGAAGAATCCAAGACCATGCAGTTCGAAACCGAATTCGTGGAAGGCATGCAGTTCGATCGCGGTTACATCTCGCCCTACTTCATCACCAACGGCGACCAGATGGAAGCCCAGATCAGCGATGCTTATGTTCTGGTCTATGACAAGAAAATCTCCGCCGCTCAGGACATCGTTCCTTTGCTCGAGAAACTCGTCCAGCTTGGCAAGCGCGAACTCGTGATCATCGCTGAAGATATCGACGGCGAAGCGATCGCAACCCTGATCCTGAACAAGATCCGCGGCATGTTGAACGTGCTCGCCATCAAAGCCCCTGGCTTTGGTGACCGCCGCAAGGCCATGCTTCAGGATATCGCCGCCCTCACCGGCGGACAGGTCATCTCGGAAGAGACCGGCCGCAAGCTCGAAACCACAACCGTTCAAGACCTCGGCCGCGCTGAGAAGGTTATCTCGGATAAAGAGAACACAACCATCATCGGCGGCAAGGGCAAGAAGAACGACATCGAAGCCCGCATCAAGGAAATCCGCATCGAGATCGACAAATCCACCAGCGATTACGACAAGGAAAAACTTCAGGAACGTCTCGCCAAGCTCAGCGGTGGTGTTGCCATCATCCGCGTCGGCGCCGCGACCGAAACTGAAATGAAAGAGAAGAAGCACCGCGTGGAAGATGCCCTCTCTGCCGCCCGCGCCGCAGTTGAAGAAGGTATCGTGCCCGGTGGCGAAATCTCGCTCATCAACGCCGCAGCCAAACTTGACAAACTCGCCAAGGCGCACGCCGAAGACGAGAACGAAGAAATCAAGGTCGGCATCAACATCGTCAAGAAGGCGCTCGAAGCCCCGATCCGCAAGCTGGCATCAAACGCCGGACAGGACGGCTCCGTCATCATTGACACCGTCCGCCGCACAGCCACCGAGAAGAAGAACGTCAACATCGGCTTCAACGTGCTCACCGGCGAATACACCGACATGATCAAAGCCGGCGTCATTGACCCGGTCAAGGTCGTGCGCGGCGCGCTCGAGAACGCCGCTTCCATCGCCGCGATGATCCTCACCACCGATGTGTTGATCACCGATGTGCCCGCGAAAGAAAGCGCTCCTGCCATGCCTCCGGGCGGCATGGGCGGAATGGATTACTAAAAACCCCTCCCCCCTGCCCCTCTCCCAAATCGGGAGAGGGGTTTTTTAATTGGTATAATTTTGATAATGTTTTCACAACTCCGATTAAACCAAAAAGATTTGCACTTGCATCGCACGCCAGTGCAGGTGACCACAGAGCGCACAGAGTCCACAGAGAATGTCTTTAAAAAAATCTCAGTGAACTCTGTGGTCTCCGTGGTTAGATTCTTGACTCTATTCCTCGTTTTTGGATTAAGTGCCTGCGCTTCTTCTCCGACCCCGGGCACGGTCACTCCCCAACTGCCGACTTCAACGCCGACACCTCCCACAGCCACTCCGCCGCCATCGGCAGCGATTGTCAATGGAGAGTACGTTACCATCGCTGAATTTCAAGCGGAGCTTGCGCGCTATCAATCGGCGCAGACCGCGCTTGGAATCACTGTCTCAGACGAGGAGGCGAGCAAGATTGTTCTGGAAGACCTGATCGCGCAGTTTTTGCTGGCACAAGCTGCCAGAGAAGCGAATTTCAATTTGACAGAAGCAGACCTAAAGTCGAGGCTTGATGCGCTGGCTGAATCCGTTGGCGGGACAGAGGCTTTATCCGCATGGCAATCGGCTCACGGGTACGACGATGCCTCATTCCGAATCGCATTGAAGCGTTCTGCCGAAGCGGCATGGATGCGTGACAAAATCATTGCGGGTGTGCCGGCGACGGCGGAGCAAATCCACGTACGCCAGATTCTGACCTATAATGAGGAAAAAGCGCGCGCCGCGCTGGAGCAATTAAATGGCGGCGCAGATTTTGATGAACTGGCCGCGCTGTACGACCCGATCACACGCGGAGAACTGGGCTGGGTTCCGCGCGGTTACCTGCTCGATGCAAAAGCAGACGAAGCGGTCTTTGCCTTGCAAGCCGGCATGTACAGTGAAGTGATCGCAACCGATGCGGGTTTCCATATTTTCAAAGCCCTTGAACGCGCAGACCATCTTTTAACGCCGGATGCCTTGTTAACGGTGCAGGAACTTGCCTTGCAAAAATGGGTCGCGGATCAACGCGCGAAGAGCGATATCGTTTTAGCCCCATAGAAATTAATAGACCGCTTTCGCGGTGACAGAAGTTTTATCTGGAGTTGAATAATGAGCAAATATGATTACAGCTACGAAGAAGCCGCCCCGCAAAGAAGAAAGACAAGGCTTGAGTTGTGGGATATGTTGAGCATCGCCGTGCTTTTGCTCACGTTCTTTATCGGCGTTTATTTTGTTTTGGTATTCCTCTTTCCCAATTCCCCATTAAATCCCCTGCCGCCGAATCCGTTCGACCCGCTTGCCCAGCCCACCCCAACCATCACGCCGATTCAGCTTGAGCCGACATGGACAACCACTCCGCTCTCTCTGATGACGGAGACGCCGACCCTTTTGCCGACCTTCACCCTGGAGCCTTCGGCGACACCCTTCTCGCTGGTGCCCGCTACAAAAACTCCGACCATCACAGCCACCCCGAAAGCGCCCTTCGGCGCGACCGTCACCTACAGGGAGAGCACCATCATCCACCCTGAAGCGGCCTGTAACTGGCAGGGAATCTATGGAACGGTGCTGGATGTAAACAATGCCGACATGCTGTTTTTAACGATCCGCCTGACTGGCTTTTATAATGAAAAGACCATCAACCAGCAGACGGTGAGCGGTATGTTCCCTGCGAATGGGAAATCAGGTTTCGAGTTCTTTCTTGGCTCAGCGCCGATCTCCTCCAAAGGCCAGTTATTCATTCAGCTCTTTGATCAGGCTGGCTTGCCCTTATCCGATAATGTTTCCATTGACACGTTCAATGATTGCTCAAAGAATCTGGCATTGGTCCGCTTGAAGAAGAAACCGTGATGTAAGGAAGAATCAAAAAGTCCGTTGCCGATAAAGCAGCGGACTTTTTTGTTTATAGTCATTACCGTACATTTTAGAATTGGGACGCAGATGAACGCACGCCTGCCTTGGCGGGTGGTGCTAGGGGAAAACGCAGATTTTTTCTTTTTGGCACTACCGTTATTATTGGGAAAGTACAAAACCTTAGCCGCGAATTTCGCCAATCTGCTTAGGCACCATAGTTGTCTAAATACGCCGCGTAAAAAAATGAAAATACTGAAATTGCGCAAAGAAAAAGGCAAAATCCAACAGCCAATAAAATAGGTACAAGGATAGCGGGGTTTTTGATGTCAAATTTGTTCTTATGAGTCTTAGGTATTTTAGTCTTCAGTAAGTCTCTAAAGACTTGTTCGTCAACGGTGGCAGAAAACGCACGTTTTGGAATAATCTGAAACATATTTTTATTAAGAGTGTAGACAAGAAGGAACATTTCTTCAGACTCAATCACTTTTTGAAAACTTCCCCAATCCAACTTGGTTTCTGCGAATTGATTTCTAAACATTATTTGCTCATCGCTGACTTCATATTGAATTGGGCTGCTCAAACGCTCATCTTTCCCCACCTTATTTGCTATCGTCAGGGGATTAATAAAAAACGCAAAGACAACATAGAAGACAATAAAAATAAAAAGAATTAACGGAAAAATGATGCCATACTCAAAGCCTAGGTCGCCACGTAGTATAAATGCTGAACCAGCACAAATAATAGTTGCGAGCACAAAAAACACTAACACTGCCCATATTCGCCAATTACTCAAATAAAAAATCCGAAAGGACTTAATGTAATCATCTTTTGTGGGAACAAATCTAAAAGACAACATAAACGACTTACTCCTTATTAGTTTATTATTTTACTTTGATGCGAAGCGCCCAACTATTTTTTTTCGCCCGTCAAACTTCAACATTCCAATGCAGGTACTTCGGGTTTTTCGCGCGGACAACATCGTCAAATATCGCGCGCAATTTGGCGGTGACCGGCCCCATCACGCCGGCGCCAATCGGACGGAAGTCAACCATTGTTGCAGCCACGATCTGCGCGGCGGTTCCCGTCATAAACAATTCCTCCGCGATGAACACTTCCGTGCGGTCAATGGATCGCTCCACGACTTGAAGCCCAAGTTCATTGCGCGCCAGGTCAATCACACTGCGGCGCGTAATGCCTTCGAGGATGTTATCCGTTGAAGGCGGCGTGACCAGCGCCCCGTCGCGCATCATAAAAATATTCATTGCCGAGCCTTCAGAGACATGCCCGTTGCTGTCCAGCACAATCGCTTCGTCGAAGCCTGCACGGTTCGCATCGGTCTTGATCAGGGCCGAGTTGGCATAAGAGCCGGATACTTTTCCGCGGGCAGGGATGACATTATCATCGATCCGCCGCCAGGATGAAAAAGTCAGGTGGGCATTCGCGTCATTCTTGACATATTTATCGAACGCAGTCACGAACATCGAAAACTCATCTTTCAGATCATGCAATCGCACGCCGATGCCCATGTCTGCCTTGTAGATGGTTGGGCGCAGGTAAATATCCTGCTGCCAGTTGTCGGTTCGCAAAAGGTCGAGCGTGAGTTCGATCAACCCCTCTTCATCGTATGGAATTCCCATCGCCATCATGCGCGCCGAATTCAAGAGGCGGTGATAATGATCGTACGGACGAAAAACGAAGAGCCGTTTTTTCTCTTCGTTCCAGTATGCCCGCATACCGCTGAAAACAGTCGTCCCATATAAAAAACCATGTGTAGCGATATTTATTTTTGCGTCGCTTAAAGGGACAATCTTGCCCTCAAAGAAGGCGTGCTTAGAAAGATCCACTTGCACCTCCGATCTAATTTTCGATTCACTACCGTACAAAAACCAAGTAGGACGCAGATAGTGGCGGGCGGTGCCAGGGTCAGCGTCCAATTTTAAAATGTACGGCAGAGAAATTTTCGATGGAATTGCTCCTGCCCGAAAATTATACCCGATTGAAACCGCTTCATTTTTTGACCTGAAACTGGCCGCGCTCCCAATCCTCCCCTTGACTTCCAGCTGACTCCCGCTTAAAATCTAATTCGATACTCATCAAATTAGATTTACGGAAGCGAATCGTGAACACAAACCCTGAAATGCTCGATTTTGTAAAAGCCATGTCCAACCCCGACCGTCTGCGGATCATCGGGCTGCTGTCGCAGGAATCTGCCACCCGCACAGAGATCGCTGCGCGCCTGAATCTCTCTGCGAAAGATTCACTGACGCACCTCGGTTTTCTCGAATATGTTGGAGCCGTCACCCAAACGGACGGAGTTTTCACCTTGAATAACGACAAACTGGCCGTGCTTGCGCGCGAAAAATTAACAGAGGAGCGCCCATCCTTTATCCCGCCTGATGGATTGGATGATAAATCCAAAAAGGTGTTGAAAGCCCACCTGAAATCCGATGGCAGCATCAGGCAAATCCCTGCCCCGCCGAAGTTGCAGATCATCCTGAATTACCTGATCCAGTTCTTTGAATTCAACACGAATTACACCGAGAAGGAAGTCAATGCCATTCTGCGGCGGTTCAACGAGGATACAGCCGGTCTGCGCCGCGACCTGGTGGAAGCCGGTCTATTGGCGCGCATCAGCGACGGGTCGCGCTATTGGAGGGTCAAGCCATGAAGACCCGCAAGGAGATCCATCAGGAATACAAGGAGCGCGTCATACCGTCCGGCGTGTTTCAAGTAAAGAATACAGCCAGCGGAAAGGTGCTGCTTGGAAGCAGTTTAAATCTTGAAGGCTCGTTGAATCGCCACCGCTTCATGCTCAAGATCGGAAGTCATACCAACAAGATGCTGCAAAAAGATTGGGATGAATTAGGTTCTGAACATTTTGAGTTCGAGATCCTCGAAGAAGTAAAGCTCAGGGAGGCTCCCGGTTTCAACCTGAGCGACGAGCTGACCCTGCTTGAGATGATCTGGCTCGAAAAGCTCCAGCCGGTCGGCGATGGCGGCTACAATTTGAACGCGCGGATCCGGGAGGCATGAGATGAGCGAAGATGTCGTTTCCTTCTTCAAGGTCTTCGCGGACGCCAACCGCCTGAAGATCGTCGGCCTGCTGGCACAGCAGCCATACAGCGTGGAGGAACTTGCCGCGCTATTAAATCTCAAGCCATCCACAGTATCACACCATCTCGCGAAGCTGGCGCAGATCGGGCTGGTCAGCGCGAAGACAGAGAGCTACTACAACGTTTACCAACTGGACGAAAAAGCGCTGGAAGCCAAATCCCGCGATTTGTTCTCGCAGGAGAATCTCGCCGCCTCTGTCGCAGACGTGGATGCGGACGCCTATGACAACAAGGTCATTAAGGATTATGTCCGCAGGGATGGCAGCCTGAAAACGATCCCCGCCCAGCGCAAAAAGCTCGAAGCGATTTTGCGCCATGTTGTCAAAGCATTTGAAATGAACAAAAGGTACAGCGAGAAAAAAGTGAACGAATTATTAAGCCAGTACCACGAAGATACAGCCAGTTTACGGCGGGAACTTGTCGGCTATGGATTAATGAAACGCGAAGGCGGAGGCGGGGATTACTGGCGCGAGTAAAACGTTCAGCGTTTGACGTTTATCGAAAAACTTTCATTTCCGCCCAGCGGGAAATTCAACGGCGCAGAATCCAATTTCATCACCCTGCTGTTGGCAAAGAAGCCGAAGTCAAAATTCGTGGCGTCGCCTGCCCGTTTACCGGGAACAGGCATCAGCCGCGCAGTGAGCGGCTTATCCAATCTCATCGCCAGTGCAGATAGATCCAGCAGCAGCGGTGCAATTTGTTCTGCAGTTGTATCTCCCGGCAGTGGAACTGTATCCAACCCTGTGCCGCACACGGCAGAATAAAGCAGAGCATCTTTAATCGTCAGAACTCCTTCTGCCGCGCGTTTCGCAAGGACAGAATCTTCGAGGATGGGCTGCATGTATCCGCTGAACCCTGTGCGGGGAAAATCAGCGCGGTCAATGGCTTCGGTCAAAATTGCGGCAGCGGCAAGCGATCCGTGCAATCCAATTTTCGGTACGCCCATTTTTTCAACTGCGCCGCCCAGCGAATGCTCGTCATCAGGAAATGGCGCAAGCGAAAAATCGATCCCAATGAATTTTGTTTTCGAAAAAATAGTGGTCGCTATTTGGGCAATGGCCTGACCATGCTTTGAAATTTCGGCGATTAATGCCTTTCGACCTTCATCCAGGGATTGCCCTTTGCCAAAGGCCCGCACTGCCAGGTCAGCGGATTCAGTGGCGATGGCAAACGCAGGTTCATCCTTATCGTGATACGCCGCGGGGAAGAATGGCGAACCCGCTTTGACATTTGCCAGCGCGGCAAAACGGAGATTGGCGAAACCGTCCGGCGTGATAGTGGATGCCTGCTGAATGATTCTCGCGCAAGCCTGTATCGCCTGAAGCGAAATCCCATTTTTCTTGTCTGCCGCCACGCCGCTGAAGAAAACATTTTCACTCGCGGCAATTGCTTCGGCGATGAATGTGTAGCTTTCGGGAAATTCGATCAGCGCGGGGCCGAGTGAAGCATAGGCTACGTTAATCTGCGGCAAAATATCTGCCAGTTGTTGTGCCAGCCGCGGCAGGTTGCTTGTTTTTCCATTTAACAAAACTGGGAATGGAATGGAAACCAGACGCGTGGTCTGCACTGGATAGCCAGCCGCTTCATACGTGGCCCTGGCCTGCACCAGAAATTCCCCGGCCTTTCGCAAGGCTGTTTCATCAAGCGGATATTTTGGGTTGAGGAAATAAGTGATTGAACGGATTTTCATAAAACCTCGTCGGAAAGTTTAAAGGTTTGAACGTTGTCTCATCACTTCAAACATTAACACTGACCCGGCTACGCCTGCATTCAATGATTCGATGTGGCCGCTCATCGGAATGGAAATTTTCCCATTTGCCAGCATCCGCGCGGACTCGCTTGCCCCTTCCGCTTCACTACCGACGATCAAAGCAAGGGGCTGGCGCAAGTCGGTTTCCCAGCAGGGTTGACCATCCATGTCTGCCAGCAAAACCTGTGAACCTGCCAACTTTACAACCTGATTTATTTCATTCCAACTCATCGAGTGAATCGGCACATGGAAATGCGCGCCCATGCCCGAGCGGACTACTTTTGGCGCGAACGCATCCGTTGCTTCGGGCGGAAGAAGAACAGCCTGCACGCCTGCCGCAGCCGCTGTCCGCAACAAGGTGCCGAGGTTGCCGGGGTCGCGGATTTTGTCGGGGATGAGGAGAAAATTGGGGAGAGCGGGAATCGGGAGTCGGGAATCGTTGAGGACGGCAAGGATGCCTTGCGGAGTTTCCGTCTCGCTCAGAGATTTCATCAAACCTGTCGAAACTTCTTCAACGTCAACTCCGCGCGACCTTAGACTTTCGACTTTTGACTTTCCACGTTCACTCAAAGTCTCATCATACAAAGCAAACCGAAATCCCCAATTACTAATTACCGCCTCCTCCACCAGCCGCACACCTTCAACAACAAAAGAGCCTGCTTCGCGGCGTTCCTTTGCGCGGCCAAGCAATGCGCGGACTAGTTTGATCTTCGGGTTTTGATTGGAAGAGATCATGGGTGATGGGTCATGGTTAATCGGAGGCGAAAAGGAAAGTCAGGAACCATTAACCATGTTCCATTTTTCCAGGAAAACTATAATGGTTGCATCATCAAGCAACACAATGCGAACAGTTTTCAAGGTCTGAGGCGGCAGGTTTGAAAAATACTTTTCAATGGACTTGAAAATGATTCCCGCCGCGCGGTCTTTTGGGAAGCCAAATATTCCAGTCGAAATGGCGGGCATGGAGATGGACGAACACTTTAATTCGTCAGCGACTCTTAATGAGCCGATGATCGCGTCTGCCAGTTTATCATCCTCACCGCCATCACCCCAGGCCGGGCCAACAGCATGGATAATGTATTTCGCAGGCAGCGCCCCGCCCAAGGTCCACGCAGGATGCGCATGTGAGACGAGACCATGTTGTTGAATCCACTTGTCGCTTTCTTCCTGTATCACATCCCCACCGCGACGCGCAATCGCCCAGGCCACCCCACCGCCATGCTGTAAATGTTCATTCGCCGCGTTGACGATGGCATCCACCTCATCAAGCGTGATGTCGCCTTGAATAATTTGCAGGGTCTGGCCTGTCGAAAGTTTTCTTTCAACCAAAACGGAATTCATTTTTCTATTTTACCCCCGTTAAAAATTGTATGGGCGGATCGCGATCCGCCCATACATGTTATTTCGTTTTTGCAACCACTGCGGCGAATGCCTGCGGATTGCGTACTGCGATGTCTGCCAGCATCTTGCGGTTAAGGTCGATGCTTGCCTTCTTGAGGGCGGCCACCAACTTGCTGTAGGTGGTGCCGTTCAAACGGGCCGCGGCATTGATACGGGCGATCCATAACTTGCGCAGATCGCGTTTTCGCACGCGGCGATCACGGGTGGCGTACCACAGGCTTTTGAGCATGGCCTCGTTCGCACGTTTGAATAACAAGTGCCTCGAGCCGCGCTGGCCCTTCGTGATCTTCAAAATTTTCTTGTGACGTAGATGCCCTTGCGGGCCTCCTTTTACGCGCATTTCTTTACCTCCTGCAAACTCGCGGGCGTCGGTGCGCTATGAGGCGACACCAGTTGCGCACACCCGAAAGCCGCAAATAAAAATTGACGGCAGCGGGCAAACTTAATTTTGCCTGCTCGGACAAATTAAGTTTGTCCTATCCTTCCATGTGGGGGGCGAGGCGCTTAATCCGCTTGATGAATTTGCGGCCTTTGACGACCACCATCTCACTTAATAAGGCCTTGGTGCGGTCCGACGTGCGGCGTCGTAAGTGGCTCTTGCCGCCTTTGGTTCGCACAAGTGTGCCGGAGCCGGTCAAACGAAATCTTTTGGATGTCGCTTTGTGCGTCTTCAGCTTTAATTTACCAGACTTCTTTGCTTTGCGAGGCATTGCTAATTCGCTCCTTTCAAAAAATTAACTGCGGGTGACTTTCTCCACAGACTATCAACATGATTGGGATGTTCTTTAGGCTTGCGCTTCAGACTTAACCTCGGCCTGCTCGCCCTTTTCCTTCTTTTTCGCTGCGCCTTTAGCGGGGACCAACACCACGAGCATTGTGCGGCCTTCCATTTGTGGCGGCACTTCAACCACGGCTACATCAATAAGATCCTGAACGATCTCACGCAAGTCCTCGAGCGCGATCTCGGGATAATCCATTTCGCGGCCGCGGAACTTGATGGTGACGCGCACCTTGTGTCCCTGATTCAGCCAGCGGCGGGCATCATCCACCTTGAAACCGCGGTGAGCGCCGTTCGTCTTGGGGCGCAGGCGGATTTCCTTAATCTCGATCTTGGTCTGAGCCTTCTTGGCTTCGCGTTCCTTCTTGGCCTTTTCGTAGATGAACTTGCCGAAATCCATGACGCGACAAACTGGCGGCGTGGCTCCGGGCGAAACCTCTACCAAGTCCATCTCGGCATCACGGGCAATTTGCAAAGCCTGACGGATCGGCACGACACCGACGTTGCCGCCATCTGGACCAATCAGGCGAACCTCCGCAACGCGGATGCCTTCATTTACTCGAAATTCGTTGGCGCTGATATGCTACTCCTCTTATATGTAGAAACAAACCCAGCCTTCCAAGGCTGGTTTTTTAGCGGGGCGAATAATACCATGCCCGCTCGGGAATCGTCAATGAAATGTGAGTTTTGGGGGTGGCTTATTTTGCGAGATGTTCAAAAGATTTCCCCGGGCCGCCATGAAAATACAGATAAAAAAATCCAGTGAGGGTTGAAATGCATTATTATTATTTTTAATGCTAAACATCAATCTAAAACTCTTGTTGGATTTCTGGACGCCCGCCCTGTCTACCCATCAGGAAGAGGATTCGCGCCTTTTCCTCTCCCTTGCCTGTCTCACCTTAATTTTCCTCGCCAGCCTCTGGGCTATTCCCCTGCTCAAGAAAACCCTAGACATCGCAAGCCTGTTCTCCCTCGCACCGGCGGCGGGGCTGGCAAGTATCATCCTTATCTTCTTCCCGGCCTTTCTGTTGAGTCAGTGGGACGGCAAACCAATAAACTATCTTGTTATTCCTGCCGGGGCATTATTTTTTGGGGCTGCCTTATCGCTGTCGTCGCTCGTTCGCTCCGGCCAGACTGTTTCAGGATCATCTTGGGCTCTGATTGCGTTGATCTGTTTCCTTTTGATGTTTTGCATTTTACGGCTGCCTTTTATCAAGGAACTTGCCTTACCTCCTTACTCTGACTCCATAGAACACTATCAAATCATTCGCGATCTGTCCCACCCGGAATTGCCTCCGCTTGCATTTTACAAGATCGAGCGGCTGACGTCCCGTTATTATCATCTAGGGTTTCATGTGCTTGCCGCCTCGCTCGCCACACTGACCGGCTCTCCCATTGAGCAGGGTATGCTTGTGCTTGGGCAGATCTTGCAGGTAATTATCCCTTTGTCTTTATTTTTCCCCATAAAAGCCATAACAAAAAACAATTTTGCCGGTCTTGGCGCAGTCCTGTTTGCCGGGCTGTGCTGGCGAATGCCTTCTTTTGCGAGTAATTGGGGTAAATACCCGGCACTCGCCAGCCTTTCCATGCTTCCCTTATTACCCGGCTTCCTATATGCCGCTCAAGAATCCGAAAACCATCGCCAACTCAAAAAGCTGACTCTTCTGGCGGCAGCAGTGGGAACCGCAACAATCCTCGCCCACACACGATCATTAATCCTGTTGGTTATTCTTTTAGGGAGTTGGTGGCTGTCAGGAAGGATCGCCCGCGCCCAGCCGCTGTGGAAAGCCCTTGGTATCGCGACCTTATTTTTATTGATATTCGGTCTTGGGCACATTATTAACACAAATGGCATTCTGGACTATGTTTTCATTCCTTACTTGCGGGATGGGTACCTGCCGTCAATTCTAGTTATCCTTCTCCTTCCCTTTGGCTTGAATAAATATCCACGCCTGGCTGCTTGTTCATTATTGTTCCTTCTGTTCATTCTTATCAGTTCTGTACTCCCGCTTCCAGCAGGTTTGGGACGGCTTGGCTTTCAGCATTTATTAGACCGTCCTTTTGCTCAAATGGTGCTCTTCCTGCCGCTTTCTGTCTTGGGGGGAACTGGCTTTGCGGGGTTGCATGAAGGATTAACACACTTTCGTGGTTCTACGCTGATTTTGCCACTATTTACTTTCGGGGCATTGGTTTACTCTCTTGCTTATTATGAGATTGCCCCATCCTCATGTTGCCAACTCGCAAACCTGGAAGACATCACCGCTTACCGCTGGATCGAAAATTATTTACCCGAGTCAGCGGTCATTCTCATAGCATCCAGCCAGACGCCAACTCGGAGCTATGGTGTGGACGGCGGCGCATGGATCACACCCCTGACCGGAATTCAAACTGTGATGCGGTCCAATCAGACCCCGTTCAACACCAAGGCGATCTTTGAAGAACTATGTCTGCAGGGCATTACCCATATTTATGCCGGCGGGAACGCTGCCAGATTCCACGTTGAGGAGATCGCATCCACCTCGTGGTATGCCATCCGGTTTAACACGCCCGGTGCCTACCTGTATGAATTAACCCCCTGCCCATGAACAACGAACATACACCGCAGGCGGCCCGTCTGCGGTGTATGTTCGTAATCAATCAATGTCCATGCAACAACCTGCTAGGGTTGCCTGGCGGTACAGTAGCCTGAATTGTTGCTTGGGTTTACCACCCACTGACAGGAATTAAATTGTGCCTTGCATGAATCATACGTTGTCAAATTCTGGCAGTTGATCGTTGGCTGAGCAGTGCCCTTCGGCGCCCGGGTTGGTGGAACCGTGGTCGGCGTGGGGGTGGGCGGCGCCTCTTTGACCGGTATTTGGCCAGGGTCAACGTTGAGTGTCCCAGTATTCAGGGATACCCAGCAGAAATTCTCGCCTTCATTGGGCATTTTCACGTAGAGCCAGGTACGCAGGTCGTTAATGCCAGCCACTTCAAGAACGTCACCTTTCAGATATGAGCGTCTTGCTTCAAATACAACATTGGGGCCAATGCGGCAGTTCGCATTTTGCAATAATGTAAAAAAGGGAAGGGTAGGTTCAAATGTAACCGGAATGAGAGTCGGCAGAAGGGGAAGAGGGTAGACGCAAGAACCTGAAACATCTGTCATAAAGGAACGCGTATTGGAGAATGGTCCTAACGTAGTGTTATTGATCGGCGCGATACGCCAGTAGTACCATGTGCAGTCTGTCAGGTCAGTACCAGGCAGCCAGCGGGTGGAAGGGTTGCCCGTCCCGCCGCTCAAAGTTGTATCAGCAAATGAAGGGTCGGTGGAGAGGTCGACACGATATCCCTCAGGAATACATGGGTCTTTGTATTCCCAAACTAAAAGCGGCTCAAGGGTATTGACTATCGCGCCGTTGACTGGTTCAAGCAGCCTCGGGTCTCTGAGTGCGGCCGTATCACAGACGGGGCCAGTGAAGAAATAGCGGCTGTCGGCATAAGGCCCGTCACCACTTCCAACAGACGCTGCAACGCTCCATTCATATGCCTGGCCGGGCTGTAAAGAAGTCAAGGGTGTCCAGTTTCGGATGAAAGGGCCGTAACTATAGGCGCCTAAATCGGTCTCAAAATATGGCCCCTGCCTGAGGTGAATATGATATCCAAACGGCTCACAGGAGTCATATGGGTAGGGGACGCTTGGATCATTGGTCGTCCAGGAGAGAGTGGGGTTAAGGGAATCAACGACCGCCCACATGGCAGGAGCGCTCAAACCAGGCGCTGGGAGATCGCCTTGCGGGCAGCTTGGTATTGCCGGCGGCGTTGGCATGGGCAGGTTGCATCCAAGAAGTACCAGCGCAAACGAAAGGACAAAGAGACGCTTGAATAATTTTGTCACGATTCTCTCCATATGAAATAGGAAACCACCTTTCACTCAGCGTGATCTCGAGGATTTGTAAAATTATATTCGCCCGTATTGAGGAATGTCAATGAAATATGCGAAAATTGGGGAATAAAATAGAGCCGGGTATTCCGGCTCTATTTGCATTATACATGCGGGGTGACTTTTGCAGCCAGCTTTTCCTTCGGCTGGAAGCCTGTCATCCTTTCCTTGATCTGGCCGCCCTTAAAGAGCATCAGGGTGGGGATGCCCATCACACCGTACTGCATCATGATGTTCGGGTTTTGGTCAGCATCGAGTTTCACCACTTTGACCTTGCCCTCCCACTCCCCCGCCAGCTGCTTGACGATGGGTTCAATCATCTTACACGGCTGACACCAGGTCGCGGTGAAATCCACAAGGACGGGCAAGTCTGCGCCGATCACTTCCTCCTGAAAATCTGCTTCTGTTACATAATTTATATCTGTCATATTTGCCTCCAGCGGTACTGATGCGCTGTGATTTATGATTATTACTCACGGCATTGACACATCCCCATCACCGTGATAAAGTAGTGCCTTACACGGATACCAGTAGTTCGCTTTGGAAGTATAACCATCGGCTCATGGGTAAAAGTCCATGAGCCGTCTTGTTTTGTCTGTTCTGGCGAAAGAACCGGGTCCTCCAAATTTTTTTAAGTTGCCATAGGAGGCAAACAATGTCAGAACGTATTATCGGAACAGTCAAATGGTTCAACGGAAGCAAGGGCTACGGCTTTCTTGCTCGCGAAGGCGGCGCAGATGTATTCGTCCACTTCTCCGCGATCCAGGGTGACGGTTTCAAAAACCTTGAAGAAGGTCAGAAAGTCGAATTCACTGTTGAGAAAGGCCCCAAGGGTCCGCAGGCTACTAACGTAGTTGTTGTCAACTAATTCACACTGAATACTAAGAACTCCCCGAGATGAAAACCTCGGGGAGTTTTTTTGATTTACAGCTTGACGATGCGGCATATACTGCTCTTGTGCTATTTTGAAATTTTTGATAACTTATGGGCGGCTATTGGTTCTGACATAAAAAGGAGATTTTATGAACAGCCAAACCGCTTTATTGCTTTTCGTCCTGCTCCTCGCAGCCTGCTCATCAGCCCCGCAGTCCACTGAGACAAATCACAAATCACCCGATAGCGGTATCGAAGGCACTGTGACCATGGGGCCTGTGTGTCCTGTCGTGCAGGAAAATGTTCCCTGCCCCGACCAGCCTTTTCAGGGGATATTTACCGTTCTAACAACTTCTGGGAGCCAGATCGCTGAATTTACAACCAATGAGCAGGGCAATTTTCGAGTGGGACTTGCTTCGGGGGATTATGTTCTTCACTTGGAGTCTCCCAATCCCATGCGGATTGCAAAAGATATTCCCTTCAACGTGGAGGAAAACAAGTACACGCTATTGAATATCACACTTGATAGCGGGATACGTTAAAGGCCTGTCTTGATTATTCAAAGCGAGGCTTGTGCCTCACCCCGCCTGTGAGCGGGCGAGTCGCAATTACACATTGGCGTATGTTGAAGGAGCACTCCATGACCGAACTCCCCACCCAAAGCAAATTTGAAATTTTGAAACGATCATTGACTGCCGCTTTTCTATCAGCCCTGGCGACTGGGATTCCCATGTCCATTGGTTACTTTTTGGAATCACAACCTGTAAATTTACTTTTATCCATATTTTTAAAATCCTTCTCAACGCCAGGCATCATTCTATTAAAGCTTTTCCTCCATCTACTTATACCCTCAGACATACCCTTAACGACCATATTGCTTTCATTGCTATTCTGGTTTTTCTTTGGTTTTGGATTATCCCTCATCATCAAAAATAACAAGCAGGCAATCCTCTGGTGGTTGTTGCTGGTGCTCGCGCCTTCTACGATGATTACGCTGCTGATAAACGCGATGGCTGGCGCTTTTCAGTAAACGGAGCAAAGCCTTAATGTGCTGCGGCTTTTGAAAACAAGTTGATGACCAGAATGCCCATGATGATCAATGCGATGCCTATGGCGCGCGCCCAATCCATTTGCTCGCGCCATAGGATTACACCCGCGATCACGGTCAGCACTATGCCAATGCCCGACCAGAGCGCATACGCCGTTCCGATCGGAATGACATTCAAACTTAGCGAGAGCAGATAAAACGACAAGCCATATCCCACAACAACGACCAGACTTGGCACAAGTTTTGTAAACCCTTCTGAAAACTTCAGGGCGGTGGTGGCAGTAACTTCACTGACGACTGCGAAAAAGAAGATCAACGCAATTTTCATGATTTCAATCCTTTTGTTGATGTGCGGATTTTGCTATCCTCTAAACTGGGTTTCATACAACTGACTATATAACCCGCCCGTCGCAATCAACTCATCGTGAGTTCCTCTTTCAACAATCTTCCCTCGATCCATGACCAAAATTAAATCAGCGGCGAGGATCGTGCTGAGGCGGTGCGCGATGACGATGCTGGTTCTGCCTGCCATGACTCGTTTCAACGCATCTTGAATCAAGGATTCAGATTCGCTGTCGAGGGAACTGGTGGCTTCATCCAAAACGAGAATGCGCGGGTTCTTCAAAATGACTCTGGCGAGGGCAACCCGTTGTTTTTCGCCGCCGCTCAGGCGATAGCCGCGTTCTCCGACGATGGTGTCGTATCCATCAGATAGTCCCATCACAAAGTCGTGGATGTTGGCGGCGCGCGCGGCGGATTCGATCTCGGCCTGCGAGGCGTCCATTTTTGCGTAGGTCAGGTTCGTGCGGATGGTGTCGTGGAAGAGATGCGTCTCCTGCGTCACCATGCCGATCGCGGCGGCGAGCGAGTCGAGGGTCACATCGCGCAGGTCGTGCCCGTCAATGCGGATGACTCCGCTGGTGGGATCATACAATCTTGGAATCAAATATGTCAGCGTGGTTTTACCGGCGCCGGAAGGGCCGACGAGGGCAACCAATTTTCCAGGCGCGGCAGTAAAGGAGATTCCCTCCAAAGCGACATCCCGTGCCTGGGATGTGGCGGCAAGCTCGGGGGAGTCAGATGCGGGGGTTACATCCCGACGATTGACCGTGGACGATTGACCATTCTTTCCTCCCGACAACACCGCGCCCACATCCGCCATGCTGCCATACCGTTTGACTGCGCTGAGCAGGATGTTTTCGTTGATCGAATATTTGAAGTCCACATTGTCAAACGCGAGTTCGCCTTTGGCGTCGGAAAGAATGAGCGCGTCTTTTTTCTCTTCGATGTCGTGCGGCAAATCAATGATTTCAAAAACGCGTTCGAAGGAAACCATGCTGGTGCTGAATTCGACAGGCGCGCCAGCGAGACCTTGCAGAGCGCCGTACAAAGTGCTGAGATACGAACCGAAGGCGACGATGGTGCCGACGGTAAATTTTTCTTGAATGACGAGCCAGCCTCCGAAGCCGTAGACAAGCGCGGTGCCCACCGCGCTGACCAGACCGATCATGACGAAAAACGACGAGCCGAGGATGGCGCGTCGGACGCCGATGTCGCGCACGCCCGCCGCGCGTTGACTGAATCTTTGCCCCTCTTCGTGACTGCGACCGAACAATTTGATGAGCAGTGCGCCGCCGATGTTGAGAGTCTCGTTCATGTGCGCGTTCATCTGCGCGTTGAGGTCCATGCCTTCGCGGGCGATGTCGCGCAAGCGTTCGCCGAGTTTGCGCGCGATCAAATAGAACAACGGCAGGACGAAGACACTGCCAAGAGTTAATCTCCATTCGAGCGAGAGCATCACGATCAGGATTGCCGCGCCTTCGATCAGGTTGGTGGCGATGCCAACAATGGTGTTGCTGATGGCGTTCTGCGCGCCGACCACGTCGCTGTTGAGGCGGCTCATCAACTCGCCGACTTTGGTGTTGGTAAAAAATCGCAGACTCATCCTCTGCAAGCGGACAAAGAGCGCAACGCGCAGGTCATAGATCACGCCTTCTCCAACGGTTGCGTTTAATTTCCGTTGAATCACACTGATGCCGCCGTTCAAAAGAGGCACGAGCAAAAGCGCAAAGGCAAAGAGCGCCAATTGGTTGGTGGATTTGTTGGGCAGGATGTTGTCGATCAATTGGCGGAAGATCAACGGCGAGACCACGCTCAGCGCCGAACTAAAGAGAATGGTTAATAACATTCCGCCGATGTGCCACCAATAAGGTTTTGCGTACGTGAGCACGCGTAATAAAAGTTCCCTTGTGATCCTGGGCTTTTCGTCGCCCGAACGCATTGCTGTGAACCAGCCGTAGTGCATAGTTTTTTAATCTCCTGGTTTGGTTGTCTTCTTGTCGCTGGCGGATGGTCTTTGACCAGTTGGCTAGTTGACTATAAGACCAGATGACTAATTCTGCAACTGAAAAACCAAACTTCAGGTATTGAGCGGGTGCTATAATATTTTTGGAACAAAACCATGCTTCCCATTCACCACATCGAAAATTTTCTAAAATTCACGCCGCCGCATTTGCAGGAGATTGTACTGGAGTTGAGAAATATCATCGCCTCCGTTGCTCCTGACGCGGCTGAGGTGATCCGTTGGGGCGGGCTGGGTTATTTTCATCAAGGGCGCGGCGGGATCGTCAGCGCGGGGATCTGTCAGATCGGAATTGAAAAAGGCCATGTCCGCCTGGCATTCATTCACGGGGCTTTTTTACCCGACCCGCTAAAACTTCTGCGCGGTACGCAAAAATACAAGCGGTTTATCGAGATTGATTCCTACGACAGCGCCCCGTGGAATGCCTTGAAAGAACTGATCTCCTCTTCCTCCAAATTCGATCCGCGCTTGATAAAAGAATAAAACAAAGCCATATAGCGCGCGCATAATTCCAAACAAAAGCGTAATGTCACGCGCATATGCAGGCGGTACAATAAGGACAAGGAAGAATCCCATTGTTACCCCCGCTTAATACCACATACAGTTCGTTGTTATTAATTGCAGGAGCGGTCTGTCTTCTGGTAGCGGTCGTCATCCTCCAGTCACGGCGGACTGCCGCAGGGGCTTCTGCATTGACCTTCCTGCTGCTTGCGCTTGCTTGGTGGGATATCACATACGCGATGTTTTGGGCCGGGGCGCCGGGGCCTACAAAATACTTCTGGCTTGATATCACCTACATCGGCGCAGTCATGGTTCCGTCGGCCTTGTTCATCTTTACACTACAACTCACCAACAAGGGCAGCTGGATTCAGCGTCCGCTTCTTTATTTCATGGTTCTTGAGCCGATCCTCACACTGCTTTGCCTGTTTACCGACCCATCTCATGGACTCTTCTTTGCCGGCAAACGTGTGGAAAACAGCGCTGTCATCCTCGACGCCGGACCTGTTTTCTGGCTCAATGTGGTTTATTCCTACGCCTTGACATTTGCTTCAACCATCCTGATCATCCAGGGTTTTAACAGGTCTTCGGGTATTTACCGCAAACAGTTCGGGATCGTCCTCGCAGGGATCACCCTCACCTGGTTAAACAGCATCATCTTCATTACCGGATTGAATCCGCTGCCCGGCGCAGACAACACCCCCTTCTCGTTCACCATCGCAGCCGTTGCCTTCGCCTTCGCAATTGGGCGTTACCACCTGCTCGATATTATCCCCGTTGCAAGAGATATCCTCATCGAAAAAATGACCGACGGCGTGCTGGTCATTGATTCACAAAGCCGCATCGTGGATATGAATCCCGCCGCGCAAAACCTGCTCAATATCAATACAAATTTATTCGGCAAGCCAGTGGGCGAAGCCATCAAAAAATGGCCTCATTATCAAAAGACGTCATCCAACTTTGACCAGCTGCAGATCGAGGTTGAATTGGGAGGCAAACCAAAAAAACAGGCAGACATGCAGGTGACTCCCATCAGGGATGGCAGTGGAAAATTCCTCGGGCGGCTGATCATCCTTCACGACATCACCAAACTCAAAGATACCCAGAACGAACTGCATCAAGCCGCCAACATCGACTCGCTTACCGGCGCAATCAGCCGCGGTTATTTCATAAAACTGGCAGGCAGGGAGATCCAACGTGCAGTGCGCTATCAGAGAAACCTGTCGCTGATATTGATGGATATGGACAGCTTCAAGAAGGTTAACGACACTTACGGTCATGCCAGCGGAGACCAGGCGCTCATCACACTCAGGAAAATTTGCGCCCAAGGCTCAAGAAAAATGGACGTCTTTGCCAGACTCGGAGGCGAGGAATTTGCCTTATTGCTGCCGGAGACATCCCAAAAGGTCGCGGCAGAGATCGCGGAAAGGTTAAGGATGGTAATCGAATCGACTTCCATCCAACATGAGGCGTCCCATTTCAAAACCACCATCAGCATGGGGATCACGGAATTTGGAATTCAGGAACACGATACCTTCGAGAGCTTATTCCATCGCGCAGATAAAGCCCTGTATAAGGCAAAAGCAGATGGGCGCAACCGGGTTGTCATCTGGAAGCCGGGCATGGGATAAGCCATAAAGAACGCAACAAAAAACTGAACCGTTTTAGGCGGTTCAGTTTTTTTATTTTTAATTTGGGAATAAATTATCTGTTCATCGCGGGCGCGGTTCTCAGCCGGCGCGCAAGCAGGATCACAATGACGAAAGCGAGCGCCATCACCACAAGGCCGGGCAAACCAAATTCATCTGCGAAGCCTGTGTTGGGAAGGGCGGTCGTTGTGACCACAACTGTCATTTGCGCGGCGGCGGCCTGGGTATATGCCGCGCCGATGGTGGCTGTATTGGCGATGGCTGTGCTGTCCAACCCCGCAGCTTTGGGAGCCTGCGGCGTGCCTGCCTCTGTGGCTGTGGCGAGATTCACGACCGAGGTCGGCACCGGTGTGGATGTTGTAGTGGGCAGGCTGAGCAAACCTTCAAAGGTCGCAGTGAGAGCGTCATTGATAAACGCAGCCGCAGTAGCGGTTGCGTTGGCATTCGCCTGAGCCTGTTGCACAGCGGTCGATCGTCCCCGCAGGTTGAACAAATACACTCCCACAAGACAGGCAACTGAGATCAAAATGATCCCGCCTAAAATACTGACAGCGATCATGAACGTGCGGTTGTTGTTTGATTCTTCCGGGAGCGGCGCTTCGCCGCCATCATCAAAATTAGGTTCATCGAAAGACATGCAGCACTCTCCTGACTGTTTTTATTACAAACTTTGATCACATTCACCATCAACTGCGCAATTATCCCACAACTTCAAGATTAATTAGGGGAGCAATCACTGTCTCGCCATTCTCGAGTTTGACCTCAGCCGCAGGCGCGCGCAAACCGCTTGGGAGGGTTGTCATCCCGCGCGGAAGAGAAACGATCGAGCCGATCATACCCATCGCCGGCGGACGGCGCATCCGCACCTGCAAGCCCGGGGAAAATTCTTCCGCTTCATGCGGGGCAGGCGGGTCGGAAAATGTCGGCAGCAGGATGACCGCCTCGGGACGCGCGCCGCTATAACGGTCATAGACTTCCGCGTTCACGGTCACATCGCGTTTGGCATTCGTGCTGAGTAATTTATAAGCGGCGGAATTCATCGGCAGGGAACCGAAGCCTTCAGTCACCATGATCGGATAACGCATCTCGCGCGCCAACGGGATGAGGGACGGATACAGGCTCGAAAGGATCAGTCCCCGCACCGGAAGTTCAGCGGCGGCTTTCAATACATCAGCATCCTTGACCATACCCGCCAACAGGATCGAACCGCGCAAGCTGACGTCCAGGCGGCTGGCCGCAAGCACGCCATCAGGGCCTTCGGCAATATTAATCAGCGAACCTGTGTCAATTCGGCCATTGCCCCAAACGCCCTGCACCAAAGCGCCGGCAGTTTGGATGATCGCGCCGCGATTCGGTACGATCTCGACCACGGTGCCGGGCAGCCCCGCGCGCAATTCCATTTTCGGGTCACCGATTTCGAGCAGGATTTGTCCGCCGCCAACCACAGCCACACGTCCTTCACGCGGAGTACGGACACTGCGCGGGAAAAGTCCCTTCCCAACCGCCACTTCTGTATTGGCTGGAACACGGTCATCAACTTTAATTTTGATCAGGCGGTCCGCAGCAGCCGGGCTGACCTGCAATATGCGAGCCACATCCAAAAGGACATGCTCGCGCGGCCAATTGACCTCGGCGATCACGTCATTTGGGCTGACTTTCTGGTTGAGGCGCACAACCACCGTGCCGGAAACCGGCAGCAACCGCTCGCGCACAATGGATGTGAGACCAACGATATGATTTACAGGCGCTTGCATGGGCTACTCGCCTCCAATCGTCCAGTTCCATTTTTTGATGAGTTCGCGCCGGCGCACCGCATCTGCGGGCAGATCCAACGGACGACCGCGCCCATCGAAGACGACGCCGAGCGCGCCGCCGCTGACGGGAATCGTTCCGCCGCGGCCGGGGCCAAACCCGACATCCGCGCCATGCAAACATTGGATGCTTAACTTGCCAGCCTCGCCGTTTTGCAACGGCAGGGTTTCAAGGCTGCCATACTTTAACTCGACGCGGGATTCGACTCCATTTTCGTAGGTCAGCTTTCCGCGCAGAATGAGCGTCCCATATTTGGCAGAGACTACCGGGGAGACAACAGTCCCTACGCTGAGGAACGCGCCGGACTCAAGCACCTGCACCGGCAGGATGTTGTTTTGCGAGGCGGCTGCTCCCAACAAGGGAAGCAGGTTGTTTTGATCGAGGATGACGGTAGTCACACCGACAGGCTGGAGCGAGTCCAGGAGCAGGAGCAGGCCCTGACCGGGGCGCGAAGCGTCGCTCAGCGCGCCGCCGCCCGCGAGGATCGGCTCAAAGAGCGGAGTCAGATTCTGTTTGATGGTCGCAATGTTGCGCGGGAAATCGCGGCGCGCAGATTGCATCGCAAGGTAAAGCGCCTGCCGCGTAACCGCCTGGGATATGGCCAGGTCTTCGCGGGTGGCAGCGATGGCCGCCGGGTACAATGACTTTTGATAGAGATAGTCGCGCAGAACTCCGCTGGAAATATCGAGCGGCGACCAGCGCATAATGTCTTCGAGCGACGTGTAGTTGAGCAGTCCCGCCAGATTTTCGCCCAGCCCAAATTGAGGGTAGACGTTCAAGGTGGATTTGTCTTTGAAGCCTGCCGAAATCGTCGCGGCTGATGCGCCGATATCCACAGCCAGGATGCCTTTTTTCACACCGTACACTTTCGCGAGGAAGCGCACCATGCGCCCGGTGGCGTAGGCGGTCGGCAGGATATGCCCGCCGGACCATTGATCCAGCAGTTCCACGCCTTTGAGCTGGTGCTTGCGAATGCTGATGAGCATGTGCGCCAGTTCGCGCTGCGCGGGTTCAAGGTCTTCCGTTTCAAGCGAGGGGCGCACGTTCGGGCTGAGGTGCAGCGATGCCGTCAGCGGCCCGAACATATCCCTGACCTCGTCACCGATTTTTTCATTGCCTGCAAACAAAACAGCGGGGCGTTTTTCTGAGGGCAGTAAAAAGCTGGCAAGCCCCACCGGTTCAAGAAGTTTTTTTATGGAACGCGATGCGCCGCCGTCTGTGCCGCCGGTAATCACAAGCAGGTCAGGCCGCATCCGAATGATACTGTCGATCTGCTGTTCGGGCTTGCGGAGGTCGTTCATGCCGATGGTCTCGACGATGCGCGCATAAGTCGATTCAGTGAGTCTGCGCGCGCTTTCGAGCGAGACATCTTTCAGCAGGCCCACAATGACCGCGCGGATGGTTGCGCCTGCGGATATGGTGACGACCAGCGCATCCACGCCCGACCCGTTGGGCTGGCCCGGCGTAATGAGGTTGCCATGCGCGTCGAGCAGTGACCTGCCAAGGAGCGCCTGCAAGTTTCCGATTGCCTGGCGCGCGCCCTCGCCGATATCCTTGAAGGGCGCTTCAGCCGTCGAAGGCGCGATGCCGGAAGCAATGAAGCGGTATTCGCTTTCGACCACATCAAAGAGAACTGCGCGCGTATTTGCCGCGCCGACATCCACAGCAAGCAGAGAGTTTCCGTCAACCAATGATGAAGGCATAATTACAGAAAGTTCCCGATGAAATTAATAAGCGACATGATGCGTTCGATGAAGGCGGTCAATGCGGCGGCATAAACCCCCGCGAAGACCGCGCCCAATGTGATGCCGATGAAGATGCGCCCGACCCACGCGGATAATTCGATCAAGCCCATGCGGTGCAGGGAGCCGTCCGCTTTGGGGCGCGCGCCAAAATGAAAATATGTCAGGGTGAAGATCGTGCCGGCGAGGATGATCGAGCCGTTGAACAACGACTCAACCGGGCTGATGTTACGCAAATTTGCCGCAAACAGGTCAAACGGCTCGATGCTCCCCATCACCTGCGGAATGAGAGTCCCTGCCACCGCGCCGAAGATCGTTACTGCCGCGCCTACGCCAACGATGAACGCCATCGCAATGCGCGCCATGCCGGCCAGCCGCGGAGATATTTTCATGAAGATCAGCACCGCGCCGATCAAAGGCACAAGCATGAAACTCTTTTCAAGCATCGAGCCAAAGACCAGCGGGTAGATCAGCCGCGGATAGATTACCTGCCACCAGGCGATCGCAGCAATGTAGCCCGAAGATACGCCGACAAAAATATAGACCGCAATCCGAAAGAGCGGATTATCTCCGATCAAATAACTAAAAATAAGCAGGGTGAATAAAAAGCTCAGAATGCCTGTGATCAGGTCAAGAGAGATTGCCATGTTACTTTGCCTCCCTTGCCGCGGCGCGGTCACGCAGACCCAATGCCAGGTTTATCAACCCGCCGCCCAACATTAAAGCCATGGCAAGGTACATGCCGAGGCTGTAGGCATCCCAATAATTTCGAGCAGTCGTTCCGCCGTAAGTTTGGTCCACCACTGCCCCGCCGTACAAACCAGTGACCAGCCCGCTGACCTGACGCGAGTCAAAGTATGGCTGAATCATCGGGGCGGCTTGCGCGCTGGAAATTACCAGAACGGGAATGTCTCCGCGGGTGGATGTAGTCTGCTCGATCCAGGCGCGGGTTGAGTTGGCATTATCTGAAATAATGATCAATACCGCAAATTGTGAGAGCGAAGTGATTCCCTGCAGCTGCGGAGAAGTCCACACGGGAGATAGGGAGATGTCGAAGGGAGCGGCGGCAGGCGGATTTTTCCCAAAGGCACGGATGCCCATTTGTCCGCCGGGCAGGTAGCCCAAATTCAAAGGTTGGATTCCGCTTTCGGCGCCGAGCCCGGCCAAAGGTCCAGAGATGAAGCGCCCGGCCAGCAATCCGCCGGTTTCGTTGGTGGCGATAAATGTCAGGTTTGGATTCTTTAAATGTTTAAATATCGGAGCGGCAGCCGCTTCCATTTCACCGACGCGGGCGGGTTCGTAATCAATTGCCACAAGCACAGGCGCGCCTTCGGGGATGGATTGCGCCACCCGCATGGCTTCTCTGATCTCGGCTGGGATGCCAACGGGCATGGAGAAAAACTGAGTTCCCATAACTTGGGCGGGGACTAAAACTGCAAACAATATGAAGGTGATCGCCCATCTTAATCCGCGCGATCCCTTGAGCGAGGTGAAAGATGCAATGGGAACGGGGGCTGTCTCTGCGGCGAGGATTTGTTCGAGGAATGCCGCGTGTGTTTGCTGTTCTTCGCTGGCATTTAATTTGATCGAATAGGCTTTTGGTTTGCTGGTGGCGGTAAACCCTGCAACTGCGGGAAGCACGCCCTGCAAGCCGGCCAACGCTCCGCGTGTTTCGAGTGTTTCATCGCTCAACTCGCCGGAGCCTACCGGGCGCATTGCCTGCACCCATGAAGGCAGGTCGCCGGGCGCAATTGAGTCTGTGCCTGCGGCCGGAAGCTGGCTTAATAAGTTCGGGTTTTCGGTCGCCTTTGAAAGCCAGTCGGGCATGTCGGTGAAGAGCGCATCCATGTTGTAACTTGCCTGCGCGTCCGGGGTAAACGCGGGCGGCGCAGAACCAGGCGGCTCATCTGCGGCAAATGCCGGCGTGGGCTGCGCGTCGCTGGATGTCTTGAGCCAGTCGGGTGTGTCAAAAGATTCGACGGCAGGCTGTTCGTCGGCATAAATGGAGGATTGCGGCGCGGCGGCTTTCAGCCAGTTCGGAATGTCGGCAAACGACGGAGTTTCTTCCGACGCCGGCTCTTCAGTTTGAGCAGGCAGGTCAGGCGATAACCAGACAGGTATTTCCGCCTCTGCAGATGTTGCAGGGGTTTCTTCCTTCAACCAGTTGGGGACAGTGCCCTGGCGCGGCTTTTCGCTTTCAGAAGGAGGAGGACTATCCATCCACTCCGGCAGTTTGCCGCTGGATGAGCCTTCGGCCGCTTCAAACGCACCCGGGCTTGATCTTGAAAGATCTGCGGTAGCGCCGGCGCTTTTAGATGACCCGCCCAGCGCGCGCAGCCAGTCTGGTTGATCAGAGAGAGGAGCAGAAGCCGCATCGCTTTCTTCGTCTGCGGTGGTCGCCTGCGGGTCGTCGTCAGTTGATAAACTTCGCAGCCAATCCGGTGTATCAGAGGCTGCGGAAATTTCAGCCGCATCCAATGGACGCGTATTATCTCTTTGTGCCTGACTGTCAGCAACCATCTTACGCAGCCAATCCGGCGTCTCATCAGACAAGGCAGGCGGAGTTGTAAAAGGATTCTCTGTTACGGGCGCTGGTTCAGGCTGCTGTGGTTGAATTCCGCTTGCATCGCGGAACCAGTCGTTCAGCTCATCTTTTTCACTTGCTGATTCTGGCCGGGCACCTGAGCCGGTTTCGAGAGTTTCTTTCGGGGCAAAATCATTTACGCCGCCTAATTCCACCCAGCGCACCTCGGATGATTCAGGCTCGTCCTTTTTTGATTTCGGAGAATCGCCGGTTAAGCCTGCCAGCCACTCGGGGGTTTCTTCTTCGTCGCTGGTCGTTTTTTGGTTTTGCAGACCAGCTAACAGGTCAAAGCCGGAAGCGTTGAACGATTCCTGCTTATGCTTCTCCTGCGGGGTAAGTTCATGTTCGGTGGATTTCCGCGCAGAATCGCGCGCATCCCTTAGCCATTGTGGAAGGATCGGTTCAAGTTCGGCGGTATTCTTCTTGGTTGGAGCCTGCCCGGGTTTAATGGGAGCGTCGGCGCCTTTGAGGTCACCGGTCAGCGGCACCAATCGCGATTGGCAATACTGGCAGAATTCCTGATCGGTCAGATTGTTTTCGCCGCAAACCAAACACTTGATGACGTCTGCCATTTAATTGCCCCCGTAAGGACGGTCTGCGCCGAATAAGACACGCAGGCCGGTAGTCAATGTGCCAAGCGCAACGCCGATCAAAATTCCGCGCGCGCCGCCAAGCGCCAGAACCTGCGTGATCCACGGGCGTATGAATGTGCCAAGCACGGGCATGTTCCCAAACGGCAAAGTAGCCGACCCGAGAATCAAAAGCGCGGCTGTCACCAAAAAGACGAGGCTCATAAAATCTGCGCGGCGGCGCAGAAGGCGGATTGCGGCATAGAGCAGTGAAACGGTCAGCAAGCCCATCAGCGCGGCTTCGATCGGAATGATCACTCCGTTCAGAATAATGTCCATCGCCTCATGATCGGGGCGCAGGATCATCGCGAAAAGGAATGTGACGACCAGCGAGATAAGAAGCAGGATGCTGTATCCGCTCCCCTTTTCCTGACGGCGGATCTTATCTGAATGAACGGATACCAGATTGAAGATGCCGACGAGCGCGGCTGTTCCGGCGAGGATGACCGCCCAATTCAACAGCAAGGTTTGCACGTCCGCAAGCGCAGGCAGGAAATATCCACCCAATACCAAAATACCCGCTGCAATTGCAATTACGGCTGTAAAGACTCGCATTAGATCACCCCAATTAGTTTGGCTGCCGCGCCGCCCAGCAACGCCAAGATGACGAACCAGCGCATAATATCCTGCAATGTCAGGCTGGCTATGTGAGAAGCCCCGGCGCCAAGGTATGCCCCAGCAGCGAAAAGTTCCTCCCCGATCAATGCGTCCTGAGTATTTGCAAAAAGAACGGATTGCCCGCTCAGTTCATCGCTGGCGCCGATCAATATCATATTTTCCCGGTCCGATGCTTCGGCAAGAAGTCCGGCTTCCGAGCCAAAATGTCCGACAACAATATTGGCGGAGACATTTTCATTTTTCATAATGTTCATCGCGCCGGCGGCATACCCGAATGGGCTCAACCCTGTCACACGTCCGCTGGTAGGAACGTATAATTCTTCCACGGCGGCAGCCTGATAGCCGGCCTGCAATGTATCCTGAGTCAGCAAGCCGAGGGTCGGGTCACCGGCAGATGCAACAGATGGTTTATCGCTCGTGGAGGTCCGTTCTGCAATATGGCGTAATAATGCGAGTCCTGCCAGGGCAGATCCGCCGCGCGCATCGAGCAGGCTTCCACTTCCGAGTGAGATATGCAGGCGGGTGCCATCCTCAATGCTCAGACCAAGTGTGCGATAAAGGCGCGTCAGGGCGGGGATCTCGCGCAGGTTGGCCGGCGATTTGCGCTTCCATAATGTAATTGCAAACAACAAGACAGCGCTTGCCAGGATAATGATCAACTCATTCATGCTGAGGCCTGTTCATGGGTCAGAAAGGAGGCGAACGTGCGCGCTTCGTTTTCCTCTTCAAGGGTTATTGCCAACGCTGTCAGTTGATCGCTTTCGATCAATCCCCGGCTAAAATAAAGCGCCTGCGCTCCAAGCAGAGTAAGAGGACTTCCAGCTTCAAGGAGCGAGGCGATGAGTTCGTGAAGTTGGTAACGGCGCAGGGTTTCCGCCCAACGCGGCCAATATTCGCGCGACGACTTCATATAACGCGAGTATAGCATAATTTTAAGGTTGGCTTGAGTTATATAGCATCGCTTGAAATTGCAGGTGGCTTGCAGTTTATATGGCTTTGAAAAATCCGCAGATCACATTTTTCTCCTGTAACCTGCGGATAAGTTCGAAGGTCATTCCGGCATGATCTTTGTCCCGGCGGGAATTTCGGCGTCTTTCGGTATCACCACAATCCCATCGCGGACATACCATTTCTCATTATCAATATCCACCTTGCGCGGAAACGGACGAATTACAACATTATCTCCAATGCGCACGTTCTTATCGAGGATGGCGCCCTCAATATGGCAGTTCACGCCTATGCCAATCGGCAAGCCTTCATCGTCCCGTTCATAATAATCCGACCCCATCATGATGCTGTCCTTGATCGTGCAGCCTGCCGAAACCTGGCTGCGAATCCCAATGATGGAATGTGAAATATCAGACCGATGGATGCGGCTGCCATCCGAGATCAGTACATCACGAAGTTTGCTGTCTTCAATGATGGAGCCGGGCAGAAAACGCTGATCGGTATAAATGGGCTGTTTCGGGTCGTAAAAGTTGAACGGCGCCTGCGGAGATGTAAGAGCGAGGTTTGTTTCATAGAAGGAACGGATCGTACCGATATCCTGCCAGTAGCCGTCGAAATCAAAACCAAACACCGAGTGAGTTTTAATGGCTTGAGGAATAATGTCGCTTCCAAAATCGTGGTGATTTGAAAATTCCGCAAGCAGTTTCATCAGCACTTTGGTTTTGAACATATAGATTCCCATGGAACCCAGGAACGGGCGCGCGGGATCGTCGCGGCTGATAAACTTGTTCTGAGTCTCGGCATCCTTGGGTTTTTCAACAAAGGAGGAAATTCGACCGTCGTTCTCCCGTTTTAAGATCCCGAAGCGGGAAGCATCCTCCCGCGGAACAGGCTGGACCGCCACGGTGATGTCGGCTTTGCTGGCCCAATGGTACTCAGCCATTGCCTTGTAATCCATGCGGTAAAGATGGTCCCCGGCGAGGATCAACACATTCTTTGCGCCGCTGGATTGAATCTCAAGTGTCTGTTTTCGAACCGCATCAGCAGTGCCCTGATACCAATCCGCGCTTTCGACAGTCTGTTCGGCAGCCCAGATCTGCACCCAGCCGGTATGGAAGGCATCGAAATTATAGGTATGGGTAATATGCCGATGCAGGGACACAGAATTGAACTGCGTCAGCACGGCAATGCGGTAGATTTCTGAATTTATACAGTTACTGATGGGAATATCAATGAGGCGATATTTGCCCGCAATTGGCACAGCGGGTTTTGAGCGCATTTGAGTCAAAGGATAGAGTCGCGCTCCGCGGCCACCACCCAGGATCACAGCCAGGATATCATTCAATGAGGGCATTCGTGCCTCCTGGATTTATTTTACTGTTTTTTTCACAACTTGCTAATGTTTTCCGCCGGTCATTTTCCGCAAATGATGAACGATATAAGCTATTGGATACATTAACAAGATCAACAGGTCGATCGCCGCAAAAAGCAGATAAAGCTTCATGATTTAACCTCCGGGTTACAATAAATAAGATTGGCAAGGTTATTCCAAATCTACCTCATTCTACAATTTCAAAAAAACATTGTCAACAGATTGCGGTAATATGGAAGACGTCTACTCAACTTACGCAGGCATACCTCGCAGGTTGCCATAGCCTCGCGTTTCCAGGCGACTGAATGTGGGCTACGGAGAAACTGCGCAATACCGGTTTGTTAAACACAAACGTCCCTCTTTCGAGAGGACGTTTGGTTAAAGTACCCGGCAGGGTATAATACCGCCCGGATATTTCGTTCAGTGCCGAAGGAGGGAATCGAACCCTCATTCCCGTTGGGAACACGATTTTGAGTCGTGCGCGTCTGCCTATTCCGCCACTCCGGCATATCCATTTGAGCGTGTCAAGCGCCCGCTAGTATAACAAACTCTCACTGATAAGGTCAAGCATGAAACTAGGAATCATAGGTTTACCCCAATCTGGAAAAACTACAATTTACAACGCACTGACTCGCGGCAACACCCCCACCACCGCCAGCGCAGGCCGCATCGAAGTTCACACAGCAGTTGTGGATGTCCCCGACCCGCGCGTGACCAAACTCTCGGGCATGTTCAACCCGAGGAAGACCATCTACACCAAGGTGACATACGCGGACATTGCCGGACTGGAGGCTGGCTCTGCTAAAAGTGGCATTTCCGGGCAGCTGTTGAATCAACTTAACCAAATGGAAGGGTTGATTCTGGTGGTGCGCGGTTTCACCGACGAAAACGTCATGCACCCCACCGGCAGCGTTGACCCGCTGCGCGATGCCGATAACATGCTGACGGAACTTCTTCTCAACGATTTGATTGCCGTTGAAAGAAAGCTTGAAAAGTTAACCGATGAGCGCAAAAAAGGCGGCACAGACAAAACCCTCAACGCGCGCCAGACAGAGTTATTTGAAAAGCTCCACAAAACACTTTCAGATAACAAGCCGTTACGCAGCATGGAATTCACACATGACGAACAAAGGGAACTGGCAAGCTACGGCTTGCTCACCCGCAAACCCATCCTGACCGTATTCAACATGGGCGAGGGACAAACCGCGCCGGACGTGGAAGGCAAACTCGACCATCCTTCTGTGGCGCTGATGGGCAAGCTTGAAATGGAAATTGCACAACTCAGCGCGGAGGATGCCGCTGTCTTTATGGAAGAATACGGCATCAAGGAGTTAAGCCTGAGCCGCATGATCAATCTTTCGTACGACCTGCTTCAAGTGCAAACCTTCTTCACAGTCGGCGAAGACGAAGTGCGCGCATGGACAACCCGCCGCGGCGCAACTGCGCAGGAATCCGCTGCGGAGATTCACACCGACCTGCAGCGCGGATTTGTCCGGGCGGAGGTAGTTGCCTACGAAGACTTGATCAGCCTCGGGTCGATGAATGAGGCGAAGGCCAAAGGCAAGTTAAGACTCGAAGGCAAGGAATATCCGGTTAAGGATGGCGACATCATGCACATCCGATCCAGTTTATAAAATAAAAGGAGACTCTCATGTCATACAAGATTTCAAAATGGAGCCTTGCTCCGCTTTTTCCGGGTTACGAAAGCGCCGAACTTCAAAGCGCATTTGACATGATCGAAGAACAGGTCACTTCGTTCGAAGGCTTGCGAAACAAACTCAACCCGGATATGCCCGCCGATCAATTTGTGGATGTGATGCGTGCCAGCGAAGAGACCGCGCGCGTGGCAACCAAGATGTATTCGTTTGCAGGTTTATCCTTCACGGCAGACACACAGGATCAGAAGGCACAGTCCCTGCAAAACCGCGTTCTGCAATTTTTAGCGGAAGTGGAAAACCGCACGCTCTTCTTCAGCCTGTGGTGGAAGGAACTCGATGGCGATAACGCCAAACGCCTGCTGGATGCTTCGGGCGGTTATCGCTATTACCTTGAAGCCATGCGTTTATACAAGCCGCACACCCTGAGTGAAGCGGAAGAGAAGATTCTCAATATCAAAAATGTGACTGGCTCCAACGCGCTGGTCAATTTGTATGACTCGATCACAAACCGCTATATTTTTAAAATGAAGGTCAGCGGCAAAGAGAAGGAAATGACTTCGGCCGAGTTATTTTCATACCGCTACAGCACAGACCCGAAAGTCCGCGAGGAAAGTTACAAGGCGCAATTCAAAGTGCTATCGAATGACGGTCCGATCCTTGGGCAGATGTACCAGACCCGCCTGCGCGACTGGCACAATGAGAATGTCAATTTACGCAAATTCAGCAGTCCGATCGCGGCGCGGAATTTAAGCAACGATATTCCCGATGAAGCCGTGGATGCCTTGCTGGGTGTGGCGCGCAAGAATGTCAATATCTTCCAGCGCTACTTCAACATGAAGGCCAAACATATTGGCATGAAGAAGCTTCGCCGCTATGACATTTACGCGCCCGTGGCCCGCGCAAAGAAGACCTATTCATTTGATGAAGCGGTCAATATGGTGTTGGATGCGTTCAATGGCTTTGAGCCGAAGGTTGCGGATCTGGCGAAGCGTGTCTTTGACGAGAGCCGCATTGACAGCGAAATTCGCAAAGGGAAGGATGGCGGCGCGTTCTGTTGGTCTGTCGTGCCGGAGATGACTCCGTGGGTGCTGGTCAACTATCAGGGCACGGGACGCGAGGTGGCGACTCTGGCTCACGAGTTGGGACATGCGATCCACGCCATGCTTGCGTCGCATCACAATACTTTCACATTCCATTCATCCCTGCCGCTGGCAGAGACAGCCTCCACGTTTGCTGAGATGGTGTTGATCGACAAACTGCTCACGGAAGAGAAGGATGACTCTGTGCGCCGCGATATTCTCTTCAAGCAAATGGATGATGCGTACGCAACCATTATGCGTCAATCTTATTTTGCCTTGTTCGAGAAGCAGGCGCATGAGATGGTGCAGAAGAACGCTTCTGCCGATGATCTCGCGGCTGCGTATCTCGAAAACCTGAAAGAGCAGTTCGGTGACTCACTTGAGTTGAGCGATGAATTCAAATGGGAGTGGGTGGGCATTCCGCATATTTATCACACGCCGTTCTATGTGTACGCCTATGCCTTCGGTCAACTGTTGGTGCTGGCGCTGTATCAGCAATTCAAAGCGGAAGGCGAATCGTTCAAGCCGAAGTATCTCAGAATCCTCTCGGCGGGCGGGTCTGAAGCGCCAGAGAAAATTTTGAGCGAAGCCGGCATCAACATCCGCGACCCGAAATTCTGGCAGGGTGGCTTTGATGTACTCGATAAACTGGTGAGTGAGCTGGAGAAGCTGCCCGCCGGGAAAAAGTCAAAGACCAAAGCTAAAAAGGTGAGCGCGAGAAAAACTGTCAAGCCGAAGCCTGCCAAACGAAAGACCAAAAAGAAGTAAATAAAATCTGAAGCCCATCTCAAATCAAGATGGGCTTCTCCATCTTCACGATCCGTCAATGAACGCAATTCATCCTTTGGTATAATCCGACCGTCAGCCCCGATAGTTCAATGGATAGAACAAAGCACTCCTAAGGCTTAGATGTAGGTCCGATTCCTACTCGGGGCACAAACTTCCCCCCTCGTTAAACATTAACCAAATTCTTATTTTTCACCCTTGCGCTGTTTTTAACGTTGTAGTAATATTGCACTTGATGACCGCTAGGGTGCCCCCCTCACCCTGGCGGTCATCATTTAATTTACTCAACAATCTGGGGTGATTGATAGATACCCGTCTCCGAAGAATTCAGGAAGCGCAATAATTACGGCTTGTTTGACCTCAGCCATCGAAGGAGGCGGATCACGTAACTCTGCCAGCGATGTGACAGGCTCCGAAAGCCCGCAGGCAATGATCCCCTCCCAATATTCCATTTTCGGATTTACATTCAACGCAAAGCCATGACGAGTGACTCCATGCACATCCACCTTGACGCCGATGGCTGCGATCTTGGACTGCTGAACCCAAACACCGGTCAAACCTGACCGTTGGCCTGATTCAACACCCAGCCGACTCAGCGCCGCTATGAGCGTCTCCTCCAACCTGCGGACATAGCCAACGTAATCAGACCTGACAGGCCCTGCCGATGACTTGTCACGTCTTAATGGCATCAATGGCAACAGCGGATACCCCACCAACTGCCCGGGGCCATGATAAGTCACATCACCGCCGCGATCCACCCAGTGGATGGAAATCCCTTTTTGCTTTAATTGTTCTTCACTCCAAAGCAGATTTTCGGCGTGACCTTTTCTTCCAAATGTGTAAACGTGGGGGTGCTCAAGCAAAAGCAAGGTCGGCGGACGTTTTCCCTCTGCGATCTCCGCCGCGTATTCGTCCTGCAATTTCCAGGCAGTTTCGTATTCGATTAAGCCAAGGTCGATTACATCAAGATTCATATCATTAATACCTGTAGGGGCGACCCAATGGGTCGCCCCTACGAGCATTATCCAAAAAGCCTGCGATACAGATCCGATTCCAGCAGGCCATTCGGGTCGGTGCGTTTTTTCAGCTTCTTGAATTTGGCAATGGTCTCTTCACCATAAAACCTTTTTACAGTTTCAGAAGTGGTTTCGCTGTTCTTGGCGAAGTAAAACCTTCCGCCAGCCTGCAACACGATGCGGTCAAACTCCTGCAACATGCCATGCAATTTTGCGCGGTTGTTATTCGTGACCTTAAAATCCATCGCGAGCGAGAAGCCGTCCACTGCGTGAGTCAATAAAAATTTGTCGGGGCGGTGACGTTTGGTCACGCCGAGATAGGCTGGCAGGCCATATTTTTGTGAGAGTTTGAGCATCTCAGCCCATGCGGATTCGGCAGTCTCTGTTGGAATAAAGGATTGATATTGGATTAATCCGCCACGGCCATAGGAAAATTCCCAATCGGGGACGTAGTCCAGCAAAAAATGAAAAGCCGCGTGAGGTTGGCGGAAGGTGTGCCTGCGCAGGGACGCAACATATTTGGCGGTATTAATGCCCCATGTGCCAAAATTATTCATGAAGGGTGACATGAAATAATGCAGCATCGACTTTGGAAAGACTCCAAAAATCCGCGGCGGCAAAATTTGATTCTCGATTTGCATCGTCTCTCGCGGATTTGGGTCTTCGCCTTCGTGCAGGTAGCGCGCCGCATGGATCTGTCCGCGGCCGAGGGATTTTCCGCCTGCGATGCAATCCATCCAGCCGACGATGTAATCGTGGTTGGGCGCGCCGTCGAGCAGGCTGGAGAGCTGTCCGTGTAGATTCTGTACCGGGAAGGCGTCCACAGTCAAAAGTCCAGAGTGGATGCGCTTCATTTGCATGGTGATGGAGGTGAAGATTCCCAGCATTCCCAGTCCGCTGATCATGGCATGAAATAAATCCGCATTCTTTTTTGGCGTGCAGGTGATCTCTGCGCCGGTCGGCAAAATGGCGCTGAACTCAACCACATGCTCGCCGATGGTTCCCATTTTGAAATTATTTTTACCGTGGATGTTCGCGCTCAGGCAGCCGCCCAGGGTTGTCTTCATCGTGCCTGAAACGACGGGAGGCCACCAGCCGTCAGGCTCAACCTTTTGCCAGACCTGCTCAAGCGTGGCGCCGGACTGAGCGGTAATGAGGCCGGTGGATTTATCCCAATTTGTGATGGCGTTCATGCCGCGCATGTCTAACACGATTCCGCCGCCGGAAAGCGCGGCGTCGTTGTAACTGCGGCCCGCCCCGCGCGCTGTGACGGTCAACCCTGTTTTTTTTGCGAGTTGAAAAGCCGAATATATTTCCCCGTTATTGGCGGGCTTGATGAGATAAGCGGGCGCTCTGAGTGAGTGACCGAAGTTTTCAAGTTGGGTGAAGTTTTTTTGCATGAAAAGCGAGTTGAAAGTTGGAAAGTTGCAGGTTAAAAAGACATGCGACGGAAAATGACCGAGGGGATGTGCTGGATGATCAGCATGATCCAGCGCCAGAGGGGTGCGGTGTACACCAGTTGTTTGCGCCTGAGCATGGCTTTGTAAATATCATCCGCGGCTTTTTCCGGGGTGATGGCAAAGGGCGTGGCTCCCTGTGCGGCTTTGAGCATGTCTGTTTTTACGAAGCCCGGCTTGACGGTCAACACGTTCACGCCGTGACGGGTGAGCCGGTTGCGGAGCGCCTCAAGATAGGTGCTGAGCGCGGCTTTGGATGTGTTGTAGCCGGGGTTGCCGATACGTCCACGGTCGCCGGCGACGGAGGAGATGCCGACGATCTGGCCTGTTTTTGCGCTCTGGAACATTTCGGCTGCGGGAGTGAGCCATGCCATCGCGCCGATTAGATTCACCTCGATCATTTTACGGTCATCTTCGAAGCTGTAGCTGGTGAGGCCAGGCGGGAAATTCACGCCTGCCATGTAAACGACAAGGTCCAGCCCGCCGAGGTCGGCAACGACTCTGGTCAGCAGGGCGGGAACTTCATCGTAATTCGTAACATCGTGGATGTATGCCAGCGCGCGAGTCTCGTTTGCAAACGAATTGACCTCGGCGCACAGCGCGTCGAGTTTGTCTTTTCGGCGTGAGAGCAGCGCCAGGGTATATCCTTCTTTTGCGAGTTTGTGGGCAAGGGCGGCGCCTATCCCATCTGATGCGCCGATGATGATTCCCCGTCGGCGTGGATTCAACGGTGTTGCCTGGGCAGGCCTGGGTGAGTCTGACACGGAAACCTCTTTAAGATGATATTTTTCATTCTAACACAGTATAATTGCGGCATTAAAATGCCATTCGTCTAAAGAGCAAGATAAGTCGTTATCATCGGGAAACATGGCAAAAGGACAAAATGAACGTTAAAGACCAATCGCGGGCGGGGATATTCTTACGTGCATGGGAAGCCATCGAGAAAGACAACACCGTCCCTCTTGAAGAAAGAGAGGGGATCTTAAAATTGATCAAGGTGCTGGCTGAGGCGGCTGAGACATCCTCGCCGACTCACGAACATGATGATGAGGTCAAGACCATCACGCAAAAAATCATATCCAGGCACGCCTTGATGACATTGGTAAAGCAGCAGGCGGGTGAACTCGACGCGCTAAAAAGCCTCAGCCTAAACCTGACATCCAGCCTTGACCTTCAAACTGTGCTGGATGCAGTTGTGACCGAAGCCATGAGGCTCGTGAAAAATGCGCGCGCGGCTCACATCTTTTTGTATTCAAATGCAAAACTGGAATTCGGCTCTTCGTTAAAATCTGACGGCATAAGAAATAAACCGCTCGGCATGCCTCGAGCAGAGGGGCTGACAAACTCGGTAATAAAACACGGGGAGCAGATCATCATTGAAGACATCGCCAACCACCCCCTTTATAAAAGCATCCCTTACGAATGGACGGGTTCCATCGTGGGCATCCCGCTTAAATTTAAGAACTCCATCGTCGGCGTGATGAACGTATCCCGGTCGGTGGTTGGACCTTTTTCGAAAGCTGACCTGCGCCTGATCAGCCTGCTGGCAGACCAGGCAGCAGTGGCGATCTACAACGCGAGTCTGCACAAACTGGTAACTGACCTTGCCAATACTGACAGTGTCACCGGCCTGCCAAACCGCCGCGCACTGGACGAACGCCTTCAAGATGAACTGCGCTATGCCAAGCAGGCAAACTCCATGTTCTCGGTCGTAATGATGGACCTTGACGGCTTCAAGAACGTCAACGATGTTTACGGCCACGCGGCTGGAGATGAGGTATTGCGCTCCCTCTTCAACTATCTTTCAGAGAACATGCGCACGACAGATTTCCTCGCCCGCTATGGCGGCGACGAGTTGACTCTCGTCATCCGCGATGCCGGTCTAGAGGCAGCGCAGACGGTTACAGTTAAGATCCTTGAGTTGATGAAGGAATACAAACTCCCCTTCACCACAGAAAAAAAAGTCCAACTGGGCATTTCAGCCGGCATTGCGGTTTTCCCCACCCATGCGCACTCGGCCGGCGACCTGGTGCGCGCGGCGGACATGGCTTTGTATCAGGCTAAGAAACACAAACGCGGGTCGTTCATCGTTGCCAATGGAGCAACAGGCCCGCTGAATCCGCTCATGCTCCCTTCGCAAGATTAAGAACTGGCTTTTTCTTATCCACAGATTACACAGATTGTTCTTTTGATCATTTCCTGAATCGGTGTTTATCTGCGTTCATCTGTGGTTGACCGTTCAATAAGAAACGGATCTAATTTGTGTAATGCCTGCACAACGCAGATGCGCAAATTATTTTCCTGAAGGAAGTAATTATTCTGGTGACAGAGGGGAACCAAATTACAACACGCGGGGTTATAAGAATCAACTTCATTCTCAGGAGACTCCCATGCCCCGCAAAGTAAAACTCATCCTTAACCCCATGGCCGACATGGGACGCGCCTGGAAGACAGCCAACGACCTGCGCCCCATCGCGCAGGAATTTAAAGGCGAAATCTCGTGGAGCGGAACAGTCTACCCGACCCACGCCATCGAACTCGCCAAACAAGCCGCAGAGGAAGGCTGTGACATGGTGGTCGCCATGGGCGGAGACGGGACAGTCCACGAAGTGATGAACGGGTTGATGCAAGTCCCTGAAGATAAACGTCCCATCATGGGCGTTGTGCCGATCGGCTCAGGCAATGACTTTGCCTATTCAATGGGGATCACGCAAAGGTCCGCGCACGCGCTGGCGCACGCACTCAAAGGCGAGAACATCCAATCAGTAGATATCGGCCTAATGACCGACGAACATGGTCGCAAGGAATATTTTGACAACACCCTCGGCATTGGCTTCGACGCCGTCGTCACCATTCGCTCGCACAAACTGCCCATCGTCAAAGGCTTCCTCATGTACCTCACGGCGGTCATTCAAACCATCGTCTTGAACCATGACCCCGCCAAAATGCAGATCGAAACAGAAAATGAAAAGTGGGAAGAAAACGTGATCATGCTCACCCTTTGCAACGGTCCGCGTGAAGGCGGCGGATTCATGCTCTCGCCCGATTCAAAAAACAACGACGGCAAAATGGAATATGTCATCGTCAACAAAGTCTCGCGCGCCATGATGTTCCGCCTTGTGCCCGAGTTCATGAAAGGCACGCACATGCGCTTCAAACAGATCCGCATGGGCGGGTTCAAAAAATTCTCAATCACATCCGACCTGCCACTTTACATCCACGCCGATGGCGAGATCTTCACCAGTTTCGGCAGTAATCTTCGCAAGGCCAATTTTGAAATTTTGCCGCAGGCATTGCGAGTTGTTAGTGGATAAAACACGGAACACGCAACACGTTTATAATTCGTGTTACGCGTTCCGTAATTATGCCTGACCTACTTCACACCCTTCTCAAATACGATATCGGACATCTCCGCATCATAGCGGATTCATGGGGGCTTGAACTGGAAACCAGCGAAGTAGATTCTGCAAGCGAAGAACTCTGCGCATCCTTTCTTGACCTGGAAGCTGTCACCGAAACAATAGACATTCTCCCCGCTGATGCACGCTCCGCGTTGACCGCACTTCTTGAATCAAACGGCAAAATGGAATGGGCGGCCTTTGCCCGCAAATTTGGCGAAATTCGTGAGATGGGCGCAGGCCGGCGCGACCGCGAACAGCCGCACATCAAACCGATCTCAGTTGCGGAAACCCTTTTTTATCGCGGCATCCTCGCCAAAGCCTTCTTCGACACCGGCAAAGGCGCACAGGAATTTGCATATATTCCCGAAGACCTATTCGAGATCATTGACGAAGTAACGAAAGAAGAAAGAGGTGGAAATTCCACCGAACCCCTTGGCCGTCCTGCAACCCCGCTTGAAAAGGCATTTGAAATCCTCGCAACAGATCACATATTAGATGATGCTACAACGCTGCTGGCAGCACTACGCCTAAATCTGGAGTCCAACGGCTTGCCGTTGGACAGGCAGGAGCAAGCTACTGCGCTCCAAAATTTATTGATAACAGCCGGCCTCATCAAAAAAGATGTCCCTCAAGCCGAAAAATTAAAAGCCTTTCTTGAAGCCTCTCGCGCGGATGCATTGAAGTCGCTTGGTGAAGCATGGCAATCGTCACATGAATTTGACGAATTGCGCTTAATCCCAACCATCATCTGTGAAGGCGAGTGGATAAATCAGCCGCTGGTCACGCGTGAATTTTTGCTTGACTTGGTGAGCGCCATCCCGCAAAATAAATGGTGGAGCATTCCAGCCTTTGTCCGCGCGATCAAGGAAAAATTCCCCGATTATCAACGCCCGGCCGGTGACTATGATTCGTGGTTTATCAAGCGCACATCCGATGGACAATACCTGCGCGGTTTCGCCTATTGGGACTCGGTAGACGGCGCGTTGGTAAAGTACTTCATTCAAATTTTGCACTGGCTGAGCATGGCAGACCTCGCTTCACCGGAAGAAGGAAAAGAGGCAACGGCGTTTAGAATCAAGTCAAAAGTCGAAAGTCAAAAGTCAGACCTTCGACATTCGACCTTCGACGGAAAAATAACTGTTGTTTCCAATGGCAAAATTGTAATTTCCAGACTCTTTTCAAGAGCAGTGCGTTATCAGATTTCCCGCTTCTGTGAATGGGACGATGAACAGCCTGATGAATATCAATATCAAGTTACAGCACAATCTTTGAGACACGCCAAAGAGCAGGGATTGAAAGCCGAGCAGTTATTGTCGCTGCTGGTGAAACACACCAATGGAAATGTCCCGCCGGCGTTGGTGAAAGCGCTCAAGCAATGGGATGCGCGCGGCACTGAAGCTCGGGTGGAAAAACTGCTTGTGCTAAGAGTCAACAGGCCCGAGATTTTGGAAGAGATGCGTAAGTCGAAGGCGAGTAAATTTCTGGGCGAAATATTAAGCCCGACCGCAGTCATCATCAAAAGCGGAGCGGAATCCAAAGTACTGGCGGCGCTTGCAGAATTGGGGCTGTTATCTGAAATCGAAACATAAAAAGACCTGACGGGTTTCGCAAAACCTGTCAGGTCTTATAAATTAAAGGAGAAAAAAATGTCAAAGACTGATTGGATCACACAGGAGATCGAAGCCCTGCAAAACGCAGGATTGTACAACCGCATCCGCACCATCGGATCGCCGCAGGGTGCGTGGCTGGTGGTGGACGGCAAAAAGGTTTTGAACTTTTGCTCGAATAATTATTTGGGATTGGCGAATCATCCCGCGCTGGTAGCTGCTGCAAAAAAAGCGACGGATGAGATGGGCGTGGGACCTGCCGCCGTGCGCTCCATCGCTGGCACAATGACCTTGCACGTCGAGCTTGAAAAACGACTCGCGCAATTCAAAGGTGTCGAAGCCGCGATCACATTTCAATCAGGCTTTACAGCGAATTTGGCAACAGTCCCCGCGCTGGTTGGAAAAGAGGATGTGATTTTCTCGGACAGATTGAATCACGCTTCGATCATTGACGGCTGCCGCTTGTCCGGCGCAAAGATCATCGCGTATGAGCACAATGACGTGAAGTCACTCGAAGAGCAGATTCAAGCAAACTTGAAAGATTACCGCCGCGCACTCATCATCACCGATGGAGTCTTTAGCATGGACGGTGATATCGCGCCATTGCCCGATATTTATGAAGTGGCGAAGAAGTACGATATTCTTTTGATGGTGGATGATGCGCACGGAGAAGGCGTACTCGGCAAAGGCGGGCGCGGCATTGTGGATCACTTCGGCTTGCACGGCAAAGTGGATGTGGAAATCGGCACGATGTCGAAGGCGTTTGGCGTGATGGGCGGGATTGTGGCTGGCAAGTCTATCATCGTCGAATGGCTGCGCCAGCGCGGACGCCCGTTCCTGTTTTCGTCTGCGGTCACAGTCCCCGATGCGGCGGCCTGCCTCGCGGCGGTGGACTTGCTCGAAGACTCGACCCAACTGGTGGATAAACTATGGGAGAACGCAAAATACTTCAAAGCCGAAATGAAGATGCTTGGATTTAATACCGGTGTCAGCGAAACCCCGATCACACCGATCATGCTGGGCGAAGCGCCACTCGCCCAGCAATTCAGCCGCGAATTATTCGATGCGGGCGTATTCGCAATGGCTCTGGGATTCCCCACCGTGCCGCAGGGCAAGGCACGCATCCGCGTGATGATCTCTGCCGCTCATGCGAAGGATGATCTCGATCAAGGGCTGGAGGCGTTCAAGACTGTGGGGAAGAAACTGGGAGTCATTTAGTCGGATAGTCGCGTGGTCAAGTAGTCTGATAGTTATAGCGGCCTTGAAAAAACTCAGGGCCGCTTTTCAATTCGGAGTAAAAGGTCATAATTTATCTATGACCTAAATCACTTGCCTTGTTACAGATTACACAATAAAATCGTGTTTATCGGTAAATTTTACCTGTTTATTAGAAGAGGTTTTTATGCAAATCACCCGTCAAGCAGATTATGCCGTCCGCGCAGTACTTCACCTGGCACAAAGCGGCGATGAACGAACCGCCACCAGCGCGATCGCGGAAGAACAGCGCATTCCCCCGTCGTTTCTGGCAAAAATAGTATCGCAGTTATCCATCGCCGGACTTCTGCATACCTCACGCGGCGCACGCGGCGGAGTTGTCCTTGCCCGTGCTGCAAAAGACATCACACTGCTGGAAGTGATCGAAGCGATTGACGGTCCCATTCAACTCAATGAGTGCGTCGGCGATAACGGCACCTGCTCCTTTGACGATAACTGTCCTCTGCGCCCGGTCTGGTGCGAGGCACAGGAAGATTTGGTAAAAAGACTCAAAGGCACAAATTTTGCTGACATGATTGCAACTGGTAAAGTCACCGGTTAAAGCATTTGAACTCGATCAAGCCTCTCGGCTATAATTGCCGGGAGGCTTTTTTATATTTTGCCTAACACCGTAGGGGCGACCCTTCTAATCAATAAGGTTCTTCGTTTCCGCCAAGCGGGTCGCCCCTACAGTAAATGCATATTTTCAACAAGGAGTTCCCCATGTCCACATCTCGCGTTGTTCGCGCGCCGCGCGGAACACAACTGACCTGCAAGAACTGGCTTTCCGAAGCCGCCTATCGCATGATCCAAAACAACCTTGACCCCGAAGTGGCAGAGAAGCCCGAAGACCTTGTTGTCTACGGCGGGCGCGGAAAAGCCGCACGCAACTGGGAATCATACGATGCCATTCTTGAATCACTCAAAAACCTTGAAGAGGATGAAACCCTGCTCGTGCAATCGGGCAAGCCTGTGATTGTTTTCAAGAGTCACAAAGATGCGCCGAAAGTTTTAATCGCCAATTCAAACATCGTGCCGCATTGGGCAACCTGGGAAAAATTCGATGAGCTGGATAAAAAAGGACTCATCATGTACGGGCAGATGACCGCCGGCTCATGGATCTACATCGGCACGCAGGGAATTTTGCAGGGGACTTACGAAACCTTCGGCGCGCTTGCCAAACTCAAAGGTTGGGATTCGTTGAAAGGCAAATTCGTCCTCACCGCAGGCTTGGGCGGAATGGGCGGCGCACAGCCTTTATCCATCACCATGAACGAAGGCGTTGGCTTGGTCGTTGAAGTTGACTCCGAACGCGCCGAGCGCCGCCGCGCCATCGGCTATGTGGATATGGTTGTGGACAACCTCGAAGAAGCAATGACTCTTGTGGAGGAATTCAAACAAAAGGGAATCCCAAAATCCATCGGTCTGATCGGCAATGCGGCAGACGTATATTCCGAGCTTGCCGCGCGCGGAGTCGTCCCCGACGTGGTTACTGACCAGACTTCGGCGCATGAGGCATTGTTCTACGTGCCGTCAGGCTTAAGCATCACAGCCGCGAATCAATTGCGCGAGTCTGACCCTGAAAAATATAAAAAGATGGCAATGGATTCCATGTCCACGCATGTGCAAGCGATGCTTGCCTTCCAACGCGCGGGCGCGGAAGTTTTTGATTACGGAAATAATCTTCGCCAGCAGGCTTTCAACAACGGCGTGAGCGATGCGTTTGAATTCCCCGGCTTCGTGCCAGCTTACATCCGCCCGTTGTTTTGCGAAGGCAAGGGTCCCTTCCGCTGGGTGGCGCTCTCCGGCGACCCCGAAGATATTTACACCACCGACAGAGCCATCATGGAGTTATTTCCCGAAGATGAGCACCTGCATCGCTGGTTAAAGATGGCAAAGGAAAAAGTCCCGTTCCAGGGGCTGCCCTCGCGCATCTGCTGGCTGGGATATGGCGAGCGCGCCAAAGCGGGCTTGAGGTTCAACGAACTCGTGGCAAGCGGGAAAGTAAAAGCGCCGATCGTGATTGGGCGCGATCATTTGGACTCAGGGTCTGTTGCTTCTCCGAACCGCGAGACCGAAGCGATGAAAGACGGATCAGACGCAATCTCGGACTGGGCCATCCTCAACGCGCTGATCAACGCTGTGGGCGGAGCGACATGGGTCTCGTTCCATCATGGCGGCGGAGTCGGCATGGGCTACAGCCAGCATGCGGGTCAGGTGATCGTGGCAGACGGCAGCCCGGAAGCAGCTCTCAGACTGGAGCGTGTCCTTACAACAGATCCAGGCATGGGCGTGGCAAGACACGCTGACGCGGGTTATGAAATCGCCATTGACGCCGCAAAACGTCACGGGTTGAAAATGCCGATGCTCAAGTCATCGTAAATATTCATCCAATTTTTACTTTTTCTTAACCCGGCCTTTATTCTGAATAGCTGGATCTGTTGATAACATCGGTCAACAGAGCCAGCCATGAGAAAATATAGCGTTTTATTAGTGTGCCTGTTGTTATCAGGAAGTGTTTCGACCCCCATTCTTTGGGAAAGCGCGCTTTCCAAGACCGTTGCCATTTTTGCGCCTCATCGCCCGTTGAGGCACATCCCAGACAACGCGACATCTTTAGAGCCTGAAATAATTTCTGATGTGGAGATTGTCTCCCCGGCGATCCCATCGGCGCCAGGTGTTGAGCGGGTGTTGATCGTCAGCTATGATGGGATGCGCCCGGACGCGATCGCTGCCGCGCCGATGAATAACCTGCTTGGCTTGATCAATAACGGCGCGTACACATTGACGAACGCGGTAACGATTGCCTATCCGTCCACGCTGCCGAGCCACGCGGCCATGCTTTCAGGGTTGTGCATGGCAGAAAACGGCATCATTTATGATAAGTACTATAAATATATGGGCTACTCAAAAGGTGTGGATATTTTTGATCTCGCTCACGCGAGCGGGATGAGAACAGTGATGATCGTTGGCAAGGATAAATTAAGGCAGCTCGCCGAACCGGAAACAACCGATGTCTTTGAAGTCCGGTATGATGAGGCTTCCATCGCACAAGCGGCAGTGGAGCAAATTCCTCAAGGCTTTGGCTTGATGTTTGTCCATTTCCCCAGCCCCGATCAGGTTGGGCACAAATACGGGTGGATGGGTGTTTCGTATTTGGAGATGCTTCGCAATGGCGATGAAGCGTTGGGAAATATCCTCGCCGAGTTGGATAGAAGCGGTCTGCGCGAAACCACGCTCATTATTGTCACCGCTGACCACGGCGGGCACGACGAGAATCATATCGGACTGGTGATCGAAGATTTTCAAATTCCCTGGATTGCATCGGGCGCACGGATTGTTCCCGGGGAAGTGACTGTTTCAGTCCAAACAATGGACACAGCCGCCACAGCCGCTCACGCGCTGGGGCTGCCGCTCCAGCCTGAATGGGTGGGGATTCCGGTTTACGAAGCCTTTGGCGAGCCCACATTAAATGTTCATCCTGAAGATACCAACTGGCCCTGCCACGAGTGGAATTAAAACAAGACTTAAGCAAAACCCAAAACGTATGCCGCTAATCCTCGCTGATCTGCGCTATTTTTTCAATTCGTGCGGATTAGCGAAGATTAGCGGACTATTTTTGAGTGAGCGATAGCCCCACTGATATTGGTTGGTTCCTCTCGCCTCCGTTTTTTTTTGCGTCACGCGGCCTGAAATCATGGGGGTTATAATTTCTTCACCATGTCCATCAACGAACTCATCACCACCTTTGCTAACAACCTCCTGCCCATTCTGCTGGTCGGCGGGGCGGGATTTTTACTCGGCAAATTTCTCACCGTCGATTCGCGCTCGCTGGGGCGCGTTGTCTTTTATGTCTTCAGCCCGCTGCTGGTCTTTGACTTGATGATCAAAAGCAAATTAAACCTCGGCCAGGCATTGACCACTGTCGGGTATACGGTCTGCGTGATCTCCATCATGGGCACATTGGCTTTCCTGTTCAGCAAATTACTTAAACTTGAAAGACCCTACATGCTGGCTGTCATTCTGACGGTCGCGTTTGGCAACACCGGCAACTACGGACTGCCGCTGGTCAAGTTCGCATTTGGGGATGACGCGCTGGCGGTCGCATCCATTTTTTATGTGACCACCACCATTCTCTTTAACACGGTCGGCGTCATCATCGCATCCCTCGGCCACATGGATTTGAAATCTGCGGTGCTGGGAATCTTCAAACTGCCGATCGTGTACGGCGTGCTGCTGGCGATTCTGGTAAAGGCATTGGGAATTGAACTTCCCCTGCCCATTTCGCGCACGATTGAAATCGCCGCCAACGGCGCGATTCCCGTCATGCTCGTTCTGCTTGGTCTGGAATTAACGCGCATTCAATGGTCGCACAACTTCCGCGCGCTGGGACTGGGCGTGTTGGCCAAGCTTCTGCTCGGCCCGCTCATCGGCTTGCTGCTTGCGGGCTTATTCGGGCTGGAACACACGGCGCGACAGGCGAGCGTGCTGGAGGCATCCATGCCGGCGGCGGTGGCGACAACCGTTGTAGCAACGGAATATAGACTCGAGCCTTCGCTGGTGACGGCGATTGTCTTTCTTGGCACGGCGCTCAGTCCGTTGACGCTCACGCCGCTGCTTGTCTACTTGGCGAGGTAATGAAATGACACATCCGCGCAAACTGGTTTTAAGAGTAGTTGCGATCCTCTTGATGGTGGCATCCATTTCATTGAACACGCAGCAGGTTTACGGTCAGGAGGGAATCGCGGTGGAAGATGCCGCAGTGGAGGTCGCTTTTGGGCAGACGATCACATTTTCAGCGAAGGTCAAATCCCCGATCCCCATCAAACAGGTATCGCTTCTTTTTCGCGGCGTGAATGAGGAGACCACCCGCGTGGAAACTTTGCAGGCGGCGGAGGATGGCTCGGTGAGCTTCACGTATGACGCTTCGCAGAATTTGATCCCGCCGTTTAGCTGGATCGTGTTTTGGTTTCAAGCCACGCTTGCCGATGACCAGACCTACACAAGCGCTCCGATCACCTTCCCATACAACGATGACCGTTTTCCTTGGCGCGAAATTTCGCAGGCAAACGTGACCGTGCATTGGTATGCCGGTGACGATGCCTTTGGCGCAGCCGCCATGGATGCGGCAGGTTCGGGCATGCTTGCGATCAATGAATTTGTTCCGGTCTCGCTTTCAGACCCCATCGATGTTTATCTTTATTCCAACGTGAACGACCTGCAAAGCACGCTGCTGCTCGGCGGCGAAGATTGGACTGTCGGTCATGCCAGCCCGAAGATCGGTGTTGTGCTGGCAGCCATTGCGCCCGGCGAGAAACAGTCCATCGAAATGGAAACAACGATCCCGCATGAGCTTTCGCATGTGATGATGTATCGCTCGCTCGGCGGAAAATATAACTACCAGCCTGTCTGGCTGACTGAAGGCATTGCCTCGATGATGGAACTGTACCCGAATCCGGATTACGCACACGCGCTGGAAATTGCCAGCGCGAATGATTCTTTAATTTCATTTGACCAATTATGCGCCTCCTTCCCCGCCGACGCAGGCAACGCCTTTCTGGCATATGCCCAGTCCCAGTCATTCGTTACCTACATCCGCGAGACCTATGGCACCTCCGGGCTGACAAGGTTAACCGAAGCCTACGGCGACGGTTTCACCTGTGAATTGGGCGCGACCAACGCGCTCGGCACGCCGCTCAGTCAACTGGATGCGCGCTGGCGCGAATCTGTGCTGGGACAAAACCGCGCAGGCGCGGCCCTCCGCAATCTTTCGCCGTTCATCCTGTTGATGTTGCTGGTGTTGGTCGTACCGCTCTGGGGCGCAATTGACATGCTGCGTCAAAGGAGAAAACATGGAAACAAGTCAAAATGAAATCGTCCGCGTACACATCCATGTGACAGGGCGCGTGCAGGGTGTGGGCTTCCGCGCCCACGTGGAATATCATGCTTCGCTGATCGGGGTAACAGGCTGGGTGCGGAATGTCGGCTATGACACAGTGGAAGCAGTCGCCGAAGGCACGCGCGCTCAAACGGATAGATTCGTCGAAATGGTCAAGCAGGGGCCGCGCGCTTCACGGGTGGATGAAGCACGGATTGAATATGAAACTGTTAGCGGGGAGTTTAAAGAATTTGGGGTGAGGAGATCGTTGTAAGGCTTGAAGGTTACGCAAACCCCAATCCTCTTTCCTTCAACGAGACCCACTTGCCCGCTTGTCCGATAACCATGTGGTCGAGCACATCCACATCCAATAATTTGCCCGCCTGCACGATGGCGCGAGTCACCGCCACATCGTCGGGGCTGGGAGTCGGGTCGCCGCTGGGGTGATTGTGCGCAACAATGATCGCAGATGCGTTCGTGCGAATCGCATCCTTGAATAATTCCCCAACCCGCACCTGCGAAGAATTGACCGAGCCTTTATAAACTTCAACGATTTCCAAAACACGATTCCTTCTATCGAGCAGAATCACGCGCAAATGCTCCTGCTCCAGGGCTGACATTTCATACTGCACGAGCGCGGCCGCATCCGCCGGACTGTTAATGGAGGCGCGTTCCCCGGGCGATTCAACCGTCAGCCTTCTGCCCAACTCAATGGCGGCTTTGATCTGCGCGGCTTTGGCTTCGCCAATTGCATGTTGACCCATCAACTCCTTGATCGGCGCGCGGTGCAGGCCGCCCAACCCGTTGAATTTTTTCAACAAGCGCTGCCCTACTTCCACGGCGTTTTCGCCTTGAACGCCAACCCTCAGCAGGATGGCGATCAACTCGGCATTAGTCAATACCTGCGCGCCAAGCGACACCAACCGTTCGCGCGGACGGTCTGATTCGTGCAAGTCAGCTATGCGGTAAACAGGTTTGGAGTTGGGTTTGGCCATGGAATCCCTCGCTATTTTTTTTCTGTAATTTTACGACGATTCAAAAACCAAAGACAGGTGAGAATTATCTCACCTGTCTTTGATAAATATTACGTTACGGGCGCGGGCCGGGGCCTCCGCCGGGTAATCCGCCTCCACCGCCACCAACTCCGGGGCTGGGGCGTGAGCCTAAGGAGGTTTGAAATTGGCCGACATTTCCGCGCGCCTGCGGCATTTGTCCGCGGGCGAACTGGGTGGTTATCTCATCGAACTTGCCCGTGAACTGTGTCAGGTCGGGGCCGACGCCTGTTCCGCCGAAATTTGCGAAACCCGCCTGCGCATTCTTGCCGAGCTGCGCGAGGCTGGTCAATTCATCGAGGCTGAGCTTGTTGTCGCTCATCGCGCCGTTCGCAAAATCAACGAAGTCAAACGCGGACTGTAACGCGGCAACCTTGTCAGTGGGAATGTTATCCGGCTGGATCTGGGAGAGTTTATCCACGCGTCCCTGCTGTTCCGCCTGCAAGACCGCGATCATATCCTGCGCCTGCGTTTGTAATTCCTGGGCGTTGGTCTGTGCCTGCTGTGCGGCAGCTTCGAGCTGGGCAATGGATTCTTCAGCTACGGCCAGTCCCTGCTCGAGGGTGCTGCTGATCTCCTGCAAGGACGAATCAATGGAGGTGAGCGTGTCGTTCAATTGTGAAAGTTCCGCTTCGATCGCGTTCAACTCCGTGATCATGTCTGTGGCAAGGTCGGCGTACAAAGTGTAATACTCAGCCAGCAGGTCTTCGGCATATTCGACATAGTAATCGGCATAGTAATAGTAATCGTAGACGTAGACGACTTCATCCGTGGTAATCGCATCGTCCGTAGTGGTGGTCGTGACCGCGCCTGCTGCCTGCTCGGTGGCGGCGACAGCCTCCGCGACAGCCTGATCGATCAGCGCGGCCAATTCCTCTTCGGTGAGGTTGACATATTCCACTGTGGGACCGGGGGTGGGAGTGGCGGGCATGGCGGTCAGCACACTGGAATTCACTGTCGCCTGTGCAAGCGCCTGTGCTTGCTGTGTGCCGGCTATGGCTGTGTTGACTGTGTCGGGTGAGGCTGTGGGCGGTTCCTGCGCTCCGCAGGCGGCGATCAGGCTGGCTAATACAAGTACGATCACAAGAGTTTGTAACGATGCCTTCATTTATGCTCCTTCACTTGATTTCATTTTTCCATATGTTAAGTTCTGGATTGCTTTTCACATCATACATCAAGCATTCTCGAATCGCCTTTACATTTTTGTTTGGGTTAAAAAGAGCAGGCCGCGCTTAACGCGCGGCCTGCTCTTTTTATTTGGATATTCTCAAGGCGGAGCAGTTTCTCTTTGGCTGGAGCAATTCACCCGTCGGAGGTGATGCGGCACTTCATCAAAGCTGCTTTACATAATGGACGAGTCGTTCCACTTCGTAATATCCCATCTTTACATGCGCGCGGATGCTGGGTTCGTTATCCAGCCAGGTGTCTGAAGCCATTTCGGTGCAGCCTTTTGCGCGCACCCAGTCTTCGGCGGCGCGGGTCATGATGCCGACGATGCCTTTGCCGCGATATTCCTCCTGGACGAACCAGCCTTCGAGGTAGCCAACGGGGCTGGTTTCGCAACCTTCTCCATATTCTCTGATGCGCGCTTCGGTTAAGCCGATTGGCTTGTCTCCGTCGCAGGCGAAGATGATCAGATAATCATCGGCGGCGGCGAGGAGTTCATCCATGTCAAAATCAAGATATTCGTCGGGAGCTTCGGGCCAGATGCCTTTGCGCATTCGGAACCATTCGGCTTTGTCTTCCTGTGTAACACGGCGAAGTGTGATTTCCATGTTTCTCCTGAAAATATTATCGTTGTCTTAGAGAACGTTTACCACAGAGGTAATTTAATGGCTTTTCTCGGTGATCTTCGTGGTCTTTGTGGTAAAAAAGCCTTTCCCGCAGTGGGCTGTGCCAGGAAACACTCTCTTATAGGTCATTCGCCAAAGACAAACAAATCGCTGAGTGACTCGCGGTTGATGTTGTGACGAATGGCGTCTGCGAAGACATTGCTGACGGAAAGCACTGTAAGTTTTGGATGCGATTTTTCGGGCGGCATGTGGACGGTGTCGGTGGTGATGATCTCGGTAATTTCAGGGACAGCCGCCAGCCGTTCGAGTCCGTTGCGGCTGAAGACGCCGTGAGTGCAAAGCACTCGGATATCATCAACACCTTCGTTGATGAGCACACGGCTTAGCTCCATGATCGAGCCGCCAGTGGCGATCTCATCGTCGTAGATCAGGGCGCGCTTATGTCCCTTGACCTGATTGCCTACCAGTCCGCTGATGATGACTTCGGTATCGGAGATGCGTTCCTTGTTCCCGGCAGCGACGGGCAAATTCAACGTCTTGGCAAAACGCGCCGCTGATTTGGCCTGACCCATATCCGGCGCGACGATGATGGCTCCGCTCAGGTCGAGATTTGAAAGGTAATCCTTGAACACCATGCGGCTGCTTAGCGGGTCGGTGGGAATTCCAAAAAAGCCATGGACTTGCGGCGAGTGGAACATCATGCTCATCACGTGCGTGGCGCCGGCCGTCTTCAACAGGTCTGCGACGAGGCGGGCGGTGATGGAAATACGCGGCGCATCCTTTTTGTCGGAACGGCCAAAGGAATAATACGGGATGATGGCATGGATCTCAGATGCCGCCGCGCCGCGCGCAATGTCTATCATCATCAGCAATTCCATCAAATGGTCGTTGACCGGCTGCGAGAGCGATTGCACGATATACACGCGGCGGTAGCGCACGCTGGCTCCGAGCTGAATATACATATTGTCGTTGCTAAAACGGGTGATATGAGTCGACTCAAGCGGCACGCCGAGGTGCGCTGCGATCTTTCCCGCCAGCGGAAGATTGGAACTTCCGCTAAAGAAACGAACTTTCCCCGCGGGAATATGTGTTTTTGTCATACTGCCTCTGTGTTTTGGAAGTTAAATGCTGGTACAGCGATATTTATATACCACGTAATTTCGCAAGTGTGTTTTAAAATTTATTCCCTATCCGCGTTTTTGCAGCCAGCTCAACAACTTCTTCGTTGACCAGCAATTGATGACATCATCCTTTGTCAGCCAGGCGCGGCGCGCGGTGGCGACACCGTAGAATAAATTATCGAAGTCTTCTTCGGAGTGCGAGTCGGTGTTGATGCTGATGGGTATGCCCAACTCCTTCGCGCGGCGGGTATACATATCGTCCAGGTCGAGGCGCGACGGATGCGCGTTGATCTCCAGCGCCACACCAGTTTCAGCAGCGGCATTGAGCACGGCTTCCATATCGAGATCCGCGCCCTCTCGGTCGGGAATCAGCCGTCCCGTAGGATGACCGATAATGTCCACATGCGGATTGCGAATGGCGCTGATCGTGCGCTGCGTGACCTTCTCACGCGGCTGGCGCAAACCCGTGTGCATGGATGCGACCACCAGGTCGAGCGATGCGAGAAATTCATCGGGATAATCCAGCGTGCCATCGGCTTTAACCTCCACTTCACTTGCGTGCAAAACTAAAATCTTGTCGCCAAGCTGTTTTTGTATTTTTTTAATTTCAGCGGCTTGTTTTTTATGGTCTTCCATTTTCAAACCGCCGGTCACGCCGAGACTGACAGAATGGTCGGTGAACGCGATCACTTTCATTCCGCGCCGCGCGGCGGCCTGTGCCATCTCGAGCATGGACAATTTTCCATCACTCCATGTGGAGTGTGTTTGCAAATCCGCTTTGACATCTTTCAGCTCGATCAACTTCGGAAGTTTGTTCGCCTTCGCAGCCGCCACCTCGCCGCGGTCTTCGCGCAGTTCGGGCGGTATCCACGGCAGGCCGAGCGTTTCGTACACCTCCGCTTCGGTGGCGCAAAAGATTTCCTTCTTGCCTTTTGTAAACGAATGTTCCGACAGCGATAATCCCTGCGCCAGCGCGATTTGTCTGAGCTGCACATTATGATCTTTCGAGCCTGTCGCATATTGCAGAGCCGTGCCAAATTTTTCAGGCGGATGCACCCAGACTTGCGCGCGCACGCCGTCGGTAAATTCGATGCTGGATTTTGTTTCGCCTTTGCCAAGCACGCGGCTGACTCCGGGCAGATTGACGAACGCTTCCATCACTGCCGCTGAATCTTTGGATGCCACCAGAATATCAAGATCGCCGACTGTGGAACGCATCCTTCTTAAGCTGCCGGCTGGTTCTGCTGCGACGACTCCCTTCACCCTTTTGAGAGTCGCGATGATCTCCTGCGCCAGCGGATATGCGCGTCCCAGCGGAATCCGTCCCGACCTGCGGGCGAGTGACGCAATGCCCTCGAGTATCGCCGCCTCTGATTTTGCGCCCATGCCGGGCAGGCCGCGAAGCTGTCCGTTTTTGGCGGCAGTTTCCAGTTCAGAAAGAGCCGTGATGTTCAACGTCTTCCAGATGAGCGCGATCTTTTTCGGTCCAAGCCCGGGCACTTGCAGCCAGTCTGCCAAGCTGGCCGGCACTTCAAGTTTTAGTTTTTCCAAAAATTCAAGTTTGCCGGTAGAGAGTAACTCGTCAATTTTCTCGGCAATGGCCTTGCCCACGCCGGGAATTTCGCGCAGTTTACCTTCCTTCCAATATTCGCCGGCTTCACGGCCAAGGGTCATTAAATTTTCGGAGGCTTTGCGGTAGGCGAGGATGACGTAAATGACCTCCCCTTTGATCTCGGATAAATTGGCGATCAGCGTAAAAGTGTCTGCAAGCTGGCGGTTGTTCATCATAACGATAATCCTTTCGGTATGGGCAAATTATACGTGCAAATGTGGCAGCATTAACTAACCAGACTGATATGACATGGCTATCCCAAGGTCGAAAAAACATTAACGCGAATTTCGCGAATGCAGCGAATTACGCAAATTTTTTTGCTTTTTCGCACAATTCGCCCGGTTTGCGAAATTCGCATTAAGCCTTCGCTGCAAAATTTGGAATTCGTCAAGCGACCTTGGAATCACCATGTCTGATATGATTGCGCACATGGTTCAAACTCAGCATTTCTCTAAATATTTTCTTGCTTTCTTCATGGTCGTCAGCGCCGGGCTGGGGCTGCTGCGCTTCGACTCTCTGCAGCTGGGCGCATCGTACGACGACGCCCATTACATCATCCTCGCCGAGAGCCTCTCCAGCGGGCAGGGCTATCAGTTGATCAATTTCCCAAACCCGCAGATCGAGCGCGCCTTTCCACCCGGCTGGCCGCTGATGCTTGCGCCGCTGACGTTCTTCTTCCCCGGCGATTATTCAGCCCTCAAAATATTTACATTGATATTATGGCTGGCGACACTTCCATTAATTTACAGCCTTTTTGCAAAGCGGATCGAGTCTCCGCATCTTGAAATCCTGATCGGCTTGACCGCCCTGAATCCATTACTGGTTGGGACGTCCGTCACGGTGATGTCTGAGTCAGCTTATTTGTTTTTCTCCATGATCGTGCTTGTGCTTTTTGATTCGCAGAATTCTGAAAAGCGAAATTACCGGCTGATTATCCTGGTCGCCATTGCGGCTTTATTCACACAACTTATCCGAACGGTTGGGATTTCGATTTTTATCGCGCTGCTCCTTTATTATTTATTTTCCCGCAAATTCCGCGAAGCGGGGATTACGTTTGGCGTGCTCGCGCTCGGAGCGTTGATTCAATTTTGGCTGAACCTTCGCAACGGCGGTTCGGTAATTTCTGCGGGATATGAGTCGCAAGTCTTTAGCGGGTCAATTCTCGAAAAGATCGGGCAGATGTGGAGCAACCTGCTTGGCTACCTTAATGAGACAGCCGCAGGTTCTCTTATCCCTATTTTCGGGGAAAAGGTTACCACTCTTGTTGGGCCGGTCACTCCGCTGGTTATCAATGCTGTGATTCTGCTTCTGATTGTTTCGGGGTTATTGCTCTTGCGCAAAAAACTCAGCTTGATGGATGTTTATGTTTTGATCTACCTTTTGGGAGTCCTCGCATTTTGGAATCCGAAGGTCGGCAGTGTGAAGGCGCGCTTCCTGATTCCTATAATCCCATTTTTATATTTTTATTTGATTCAGGGATTGAAATGGATTTTCGAGCGATTTTCAAAAAATAGCGCGCGCTTTGTAATTGGCGCAGCGGGCTTGATCGCAATCGTATTGCTGGCGCGCAATTTGCAAGATTGGCGCAGCCCGGTCAGCGGGCAGATGACAGACTTGTCGATTGGGGCGGGTTGGGTGGCAGAGAATGCCCCAGCAGATGCGATCATCATGGTCAACGAGCCTGTTCCAGCTTACGTCCAGATGCGGCGGCAGACAGTAGGTTATCCCAAAGACCTGCAAAACATCGAAAAGTATATTATCAATCAGGGAATTGATTTCATCATCGTGGCGCCGGAACTTCAATCACCGCGCTCCACAAATCTAGATGAGGATGTGGTGAAGGAGTTGCTGCCGATCCTGAATGGCAGCCCGGAAAAATTCACGGTTGTTTATCACAACTCGGAATATAACGTCACAGTGTATCGATTTGAAAATTGATTATTTGACCGACAGCCACACGCCCAGCAAAACCACAGACAGCCCGATAATGCGGGTCATATCCAGCGGGCGGACGCTTGCGCCCAGCAAGCCGAAGTGATCCAGGATCGTGCCGATAAAAAGCTGACCTGCGAGCAAAATAATCAGCGCGGTTGCCACACCGATGCGCGGAATCATGTAACTCATGGAGAAGATCACCACGAGGCCGAAGACTCCCGCTGCCAGCGCATACCACGGAACGCTGCGCCAGTTGCCAAGTTTGCCGCCGCCGTAAAACATCAGCGGAATCAATGCCGCCAGCGCGCCGCCGACATGGACAATAAAGATGCTCTCCAGCACACCGAGCCGCTGGGTGATCATGCTGGAAAGCGGCGCCTGCACACCGACGGCCATCCCGCCGATCAAACCGATAAAAATGATTATCAAGAGTGCTTGCATGGTTTCTCCCGTGATGTTATTTTCCAAACTGCACGATGACGCCGGCGATCAACATGATCTGGCCGAGATGATACGCGGCGATGTTGTAGATGCGTCCATGTTGAACAGGGGCAACAAATTTATTCCAGGCGAGAATGATATCTGAAATATAGAATAGGAACGCGCCCGCGCTGACCAGCAGCGCCGCGCCTGCGTCCCAGGTGATGTCCATCAATTTGATCATCGCGGACAGCAGCATGATCGAGATGACCGTGCTGTAAATAATGATCGGCGTCCGCATCCGCGCCTGACCTTTGGCGGCGACCGCATCCAGAATACGGCGGATGATGCGCGCCCCTCCCAGGCTGACAATGACTGCAAAGACAATTCCCCAAAGCGAGAGTGCAGGTAATGGGATGTTGAATCCGATCACGTAGGCGGCGTGCGCCAGCAGAAAAGCAACCAGCCCAAAGAGGAAGAAGCGGTCGAGCGAGAGCATCAGCAAAACATCGCCCGCAAGCGAGAAAACAAGTCCCAGCCCGAACCAAAGTGAAGCACCGTTCAACCCGACGGATGTCCACAACCAAAAGAAAAGAACGATCATCACCGCGGGCTTGGCGACATATTCCAATCTCAGCCAGTGTTTCCACAAAGCCAGCGCTTGAAGCGCGGCGAACAGGATTGCGAGTAGAAGAAAAATATTCATGAAGGACTCCCGCCCCATCGTACCATGATTAAAAAAGGACGGACATCCTTCGACGCCCGCCCTTCCTAATCGCTAATTTCTAATCTCTGCTCTTCTCACCCATGCCTGCTCATGAAGCGTTCCATGCGGCGCAGGGCTTCTTCGATCTGACTGTACTCGGTGGCATAACAAGCGCGGACGAAGCCCTCTCCGCCGGGGCCGAAGGCATTACCCGGTACAACCGCCACGCCCTCTTCGCGGAGCAATGATTCAGCGAAAGTCTCATCGTCCATGCCGGAGGCGCGGATGTCCGGAAATGTATAAAAAGCGCCGCGCGGCTCAAAGGTCGAGAGGCCGAGGCGGTTCAATCCATCCACCAGCAGCCTGCGGCGGCGGTCATATTCCGCGACCATTTCATGCACGTGCGGTTCGCCTGTCTTCAAGGCTTCTATCGCAGCGTCCTGGGCAGTCGTCGGCGCGGACATGATCGTGTATTGATGAATCCGCACCATGCCTTGAATAATATCCGACGGTCCGCAGGCATAGCCGATGCGCCAGCCGGTCATGGCGTAGGCTTTGGAAAATCCGCCGAGCAAAACGGTGCGGTGTTTGAGATTTTCATCCAACGCGGGGAAGCAGACATGCTCAAAGTCATAGACGAGGCGGTCGTAGATTTCATCCGAAACAACGATCAGATCATATTGTTCGGCAATGCGTCCGATCTCCAGCATCACTTCACGCGGAGCGACCGCGCCGGTCGGGTTGGATGGATAACCGATAAAAATAACTTTTGTGCGCGGCGTGACAGCCTTGCGGATGTCATCGGGATCAATGGTGAAATTATTTTCGAGGCGCGCGGGAATTTCCACCGGCACGCCGCCCGCCAGAATCACTTCCGCCTGATATGAAACAAAACACGGAGTCGGGATGATGACTTCATCGCCCGGCTCGAGGATCGCGGTAAAGGTCAGGTACAGCGCTTCAGACACACCGACAGTTGCCACGACTTCGCTGGATGGATCATATTTAACTTTATAAAGTCTTTGCAAATTATCCGCGATGCCCTGACGCAGTTCAACTTTCCCATGATTGGATGTGTAATGCGTCTCGCCGTTTTGCAGCGAACGGATGCCCGCATCGAGGATCGGCTTTGGCGTGGTGAAATCCGGTTCACCGATGCCGAGCGAGATCACATCCTTCATCGTCGCGACGATGTCAAAAAATTTGCGAATACCGCTGGGCTTTAATCCAGCCACGCGTTTTGCGAGTCTTTGTACTTCACCAATTTCCTGCATTGAGCCTCCTACATGGGTTGTACGTGCCAGTCATCCGAAAATTCCTGATACGTCAATTCAAACGCCGAACCATCTATCGTTTTCACGCGGAATCCTTTTTCGCCGGGTCCGCGCCAGCATGCCAAAATCTCGGCCACCTCATAGCGGCTTCCCTGCCACATCAACGACAGCGGTCGTTCCGCACGCGAAGCGTCTGTATCTGATCTGCACTCTACTGTTTCCATGTGATAAAAATAGGACAAGATAATTCTTGCCCTACAGAATAACTGAACTCGTATCGCTGATATTCAACTGCATGACGTGACCATCGCCTCGCGCCTTCACCCGCGCCTGCTTCCCGATCAATGAGCGACTCAGCGCCGCATCAGTGATCTCACAACCCGCCTCGATGATGCTCTCAGTGATCTGGCTGTTCTCTATCCTGCAGTTTGCACCAATCGAAGCATACGGCCCGATGGTTGAATTTGAAATTTCAGCGGTAGCGTGAATAGAAACAGGCTCAACAATGTTCACGTTTGCATGTTTGAAAGTTTGCAGGTTTGAACTTTCCAACCTCCCAACTTTCAAACCTTCCAACAGAATTTTATTCGTATCCAGCGTTGCTTCGATCGTGCCTGTATCCAGCCAGGTGCCGATCTTGTTCGTGCGGACTTTTGCTCCATGTTCGATCATGACTGTGACTGTATCCGTCAGGAAATACTCGCCTTTGAGCATGATGCCGCGTTCCATTTGCTCATCAATTGCCGACAGAAGTTTTTCAGAACTCTTGAAGTAATAACACCCAACCACCACAAGGTTATTGTCCAAGCTCTGCGGTTTTTCAATGAAGCGGGTCACCCAGCCTTCGGGGTTGACTTCCGCCACCCCAAAGCGGCGCGGATCGGGCACAGGCATCACCCACGCCACGCCGTCCGCCTGCTCTTGGGAGAGAAAGGAAAAGTCAGTTTCCATGAGCGTGTCTGAAAAACAGACGATCATCGGGCCGCGCAAATGCTCGCGCGCCAAAGCCAGCGCATGAGACTGTCCCTTCATTTCATGTTGGACAACAAAATGTGCTTTTAGGTTTGGGTAGTGCTCTTTGATGAAAGGCGGGATCTGCATCTCGCCCAGGTATGGGCCAAGGATAAAGACATATTCCGTGTTTTCAGGGTCAGGCAGGGTCTGGAACATATCCAGCAAATGCTCAAGCGAGGTCTTGCCCGCCACGCTGACCAGCGGCTTGGGCTTGCTCCAGGTATGCGGACGCATTCGAGTTCCCCAGCCAGCCATAGGGATGACGATTTTGAGGGTTTCAGTCAAGGAGTGTCTCCGGTGAAAGGTGTCACCGATATTTTACCAATGAAATGCTGAACGAAGTATATCGTCATTGCGAGGCAGCGGCATAATGTCACCATTCGCCAAACTGCGGGGCGGTCTTGCCTGCCCGAACTTCATCCAGCCGCAGGCGGTGCGAAGAGAAAACGTCTTCGGGCAATTCATTCAACGGGAAGGCTTTCATTTCCGCGATCTCGCTATCGGGACTGCCCGTTATCGAAAAGTCTTTGCAAATGAACACAATTGTGTGGTCTGTCTTCCATTGCACAAAATTTGTGTACGTGCCCATCAGGGAGACAGCGCCCAATTGCGCGCCGGTCTCTTCAAAAGCCTCGCGCCGCGCAGCCTGCTCAAGCGTCTCGCCGCGCTTCAGGCCGCCGCCGGGCAGGAACCAACCCGGCAGGTAGGTATGGCGCACAAGCCAGACGGAGTCGTTTTGCAGCATCACGATCCGCACGCCCATGCGCACCGGGCGAAAGATGAAGCAGTAGATCTTGAATCCAAGGTAAAGCAGACGGATGAGCATGGGGGTTTAGTTGGTATTTTGAACCAGTCTCCTGCCGAATTCAATGCCGGGTCTTTCAATATATTTTTCTGAAATGGCTGCAACCAGATAGGCAAGCGCGACCGAGAGAGCATAATAGACCCCGAATAAAACAATCGGCCTGCCAATCGACTCAAATCGATTGTGAAGATAATTTGTGCCCTGCCACGCAAACATAAAGTGAAAAAGATACATCGAATATGACACCTGTCCGATTTTTTGCAGCACCCTGAGGAAAATAATGTGCAAGCCGGCAAAAATATTAAATAAAAAGACGAAAGCGGCGCCCGCCGTAAAGGGAATCAGCATAAAGGAATTGATCATAGGCAGGTCTGTATCCCAGAGAGAATAGGTCAGCCCGCCAAAGATGAACAGGCCGATTAAGTTGAAAACCACAGGGAGGTTTCCAAACCCATGTTCTTTGACAAGAAAATACGCGAATATGCCCAGCGCAAAAACCGGAAGCTGGTTTAGAAGGTTGTAGTACATGAAGTTGTTATCCTCTATGGACGCCTTCGCAAGAGTAATATACCCATATTCAAGCACATAATATCCACATGCCAGCAACACAAACAATCCCAGGAATTGAAAGGTGTTCCGCCGGCTTAGCACCTTGAAAAATGCAAACAACAGGGGGAAGCAAAGGTAGAACGCCATTTCCGTACCAATGGACCAGCCGCCCGGCACAACATTGTTATTCGCAGGGGGATAAAATCCATGTACAAACAGGAAATTGGACAGCTTGTTTATCAGGGTACTTTTATCCAGGTCAACCTGCGCGCTGCCTGTTTTCAGGTACGCCTGAATTAAATCAAACAAAAAGTACCAGACAATTCCGATATAGTACAAAGGCGCAATTCGAAAGAAACGGCGGATTAAATATTTTTTTGTTTTTGCGCTTTCGTTTACCCGCCTCTCGGCGGAGAGACTCAAAGTAATAGCAGAGACCACAAAGAAAAGCTGCACACCCAATTGACCGTACCTTGTAATCTGCAGCACCCATTTCGGCAAATCAGGGACAGACTGCGCAGTATGCACAAAAATCACCATCAAGATGGCAACGCCGCGCAAGGCATCAACATGGTCAAGTTTTTGAGGCTCAAATCTCTCGGTTTTGGAAATGCGAGCTACATTTTGAATGTTCGAAAATTGATTTCTCATCAACGGCCTGCCCCCTGTTTTAAATAACTTCCAGTTTTGCCAGCGCTGCATCCAGCCGTTTCAGCCCGACAGATTTAAACTCGATGACGACGGTCTCATCAGTGCCGAGCATTTTGCTTTCCAGGACCGTCCCTTCGCCAAATGATGGATGTTTGACGCGGTCTCCAGACTTGAACCTGCTCATCGCAACCGGAGCAGACTTGGGCGGAGGCGGAAGCGTCCATTTTGATTCGGATGGGCTGGGAGTGCGGTAATAACTTTGAGATGAGGAGAATGAACCGGCGGGACGTCCCGTGCGGGTCTTTCCGACGAGGAGATTTGCCGGGACATCTTCGAGAAAGCGTGACGGGTAGGTTTCTTCGGCAAAGCCGCGCCCGCCGCGGTTGATCGCGCGCAGTAAATACAAGCGGTCTTTGGCGCGCGTGATGCCGACATAAAACAGGCGGCGTTCCTCTTCCATTTGGGCGGGTTCATCGAACGAACGGCTGTGCGGAATGATGCCGTCGTCGAGGCCGACGATGAAGACCGCGCCGAATTCAAGCCCCTTGGCGGCGTGCAGTGTGAGCAGGGTCGGCGCGTTCGCGTCGGTGATGGTGTCCTGATCGGCAACAAGGGCGATGTTTTCGAGGAAGTCGTCGAGCGTGCGGTCGGAGTATTCCAGCGCGAGGCGCTTTAATTCCTGCACGTTGTCCCAGCGGTCCTTGCTTTCTTCGCTCTCATCTTCGACGATATAGTCTTTGTAATTAACATCCCTGACGATCTTATCGAAGAGTTCCGCCACGGTAAGCGTCGGCGCAAGGGCGTGCCAATTCGCAAGCAGCCCGCCGAAGTCTGCGAGCGGAAGCGCGGCGCGGCCGGAGAAGGATTTGTAAAACGGAGAGTCTGCGCCGTGCGCGAGGTCGAGCAGGACAGCGCCGGCTGAAATATTATTTTGATTCGCAACCAGATACAGCGTGGAGAGAGTCTTTTCTCCGATACCGCGCGGCGGGACGTTGATGATGCGCCCGAGAGCGGCTTCATCGGCGGGGTTATGCACGAGGCGGATGAATGCGATCACATCCTTGACTTCACGGCGGCCGTAGAACCTTTGAGCGCCGACAAGTTTATATGGAAGCCGAGCCTGTAAAAATGCCTCTTCGACCAAGCGTGACATGGCATTGGTACGGTACATGACTGCGCATTCGCCGGGCTCGAACTTTCTGGAAGCGACAAGTTCCGCAATGGTATTCACAACGAAGGAGGCTTCGTCGTAATCGTTATAAGCTTCATGAAATAATATTTTCTCGCCCGCGCCGCGGTCGCTGAAAAGCTTTTTCTTGCGGCGATTGCTGGCACGGTCAATGACACCCATGGCCACATCGAGGATGTTTTGATGGGAGCGGTAATTCTCTTCCAGCAGCACAACCTGCGCGTCGGGGAAGTCCTGCTCGAAGCGCTGCACGTTGCGATAGTCCGCGCCACGCCAACCATACACACTCTGGTCGGGGTCACCGACACAAAATACATTTTTATGATGCGAAGCAAGGTGCTTCACCAGCGCGTACTGCGCGAGATTTGTATCCTGAAATTCATCCACCAGCACATGGCGGAATCTTTGGGCATATTTATCGCGCACAGCGGGGTTATCTTCCAGCAGACGCGCAGTGTAAACCAGCAGGTCGTCAAAGTCCACGGCGTTGCTGGCAATCAATCGTTTTTGGTATTCAGTGTAAACCCGCCTGACGACCTCATCGCGATAGGTGTTGATCGGATAATCTTCAGCGCCGATCAATTCATTCTTGGCGCGCGAGATGGATGCATGAATACTAGCGGCGCGGTACAGCTTGTCGTTCAGGTTCATTTCCTTGATGATGCTTTTTACGATGCGTTCCTGATCGTCGGAATCAAAAATCACAAAATTGGATTGCAGCGGAAGATGGTCTGCTTCACGCCGCAGGATGCGGGCGCAAATGGAATGGAACGTGCCGAGCATGATGCCGTCGGTGGCCTGTTCGTTCAACAGCGACTTCACGCGCGCATCCATCTCCTTGGCGGCTTTGTTGGTGAATGTGACCGCCAGGATCTGCCACGGGCGGACGCCTTCATTGGCGATCAGGTATGCGATGCGCTGGGTCAGGACGCGCGTCTTTCCTGACCCCGGGCCTGCCACGACCAAAACGGGTCCAGCGGCGGCTGTGACAGCCTTGCGTTGTTGGGGGTTGAGTTTATTGAGGAAGTCCATAAGGGGCAATAGTAGCGAGTGATCAGTAACCAGTATTCAGTGAGAAGCGCCCAGTAGAGATGGTTATCCCGCAGGTGCAGCGAGTTTTATTTCGCGCGCGCCCGCGGGATGTGTTTACCTGTCAGCTTGTGTATGCTTCTACTTCAATTCAGATGTGCAGTATGGGCAGCGGGTGGCTTTAACGGGAATGGGAACAAAACAATGCGGGCATTCCTTTGAGGTCGGTTCGGCGGCCGGCGCGGGCTTCTTCATGCTGTTCGCGGCTTTGACAATGAGAAAGATGACGAAGGCAATAACGAGGAAGTCAATGATGGTCTGCAGGAACGCGCCCCATGCGATTACTGCCTCGCCGACCGTGATGGACAGTCCGCTGAAATCAACACCGCCCATGACAAGGCCGATCAGAGGGGTGAGGATATCGCTCACCAGCGAGCCGACGATCTTGCCGAAGGCGGCGCCGATGATGACGGCGACTGCCAGGTCCAGCACGTTGCCGCGTAAAACGAAATTTCTAAATTCCTTGAGCATGGTCTTCTCCTTATAAAAAAATGCGCTTCCGTGATTTTATGTTAGGAAGTGGCGCTTGTCAACAAGGCGGCACAAAAGGGTCAGAATCTGCCTTTGAAACAGGAGCAGGTCAAAGGTCAGGTTGGATGCGAAAAAAAACAACGGCAGGACATCACGCGATGCCCTGCCGCGAAATCCGTTGCCGGTAGATTTTACTTGACGACGATTGTCAGGCTCATCGGGCAAAATTTATTTTTCCCGATGAAAATCTTCCATGTTGTTGAATATGTGCCGGGGCTGGCGGGCGCTTTCATGTCTACGATAATGACAGTCCGCTTTCCCGCGCCGACAGATTTGTTGAAATCGTAAACCGCTGCCTGGTGAATTTTGTCGCCGCTGACGTAGCGGTAATCGGCGCTGTTGGCGTCCCACCTGTCACTGCCTGTGTTCGTTACCTCCCAGGCGGCGTCAAAATCTGCGCCGGGGACATAAACCGTATTGTCTGCGGGGCTTTGTGAATCAACGCGGCAGTCAAATGATGAGCCTCCGCCGGCTGAACTGTCGCGGGTTGGTTCTGGTGTTGGGGTGGCTGATGGCACTGTGGAGGTGGGCAGGATGAAGATGAATGTGGGGGTCGGGGTTTCTGACGGCGGCAAGGTGCTGGTCGGGAAAGGGGTGACGCTGGGGGTCAGGGTCGCGGGCATGAGGAGCGCGGTTTGAGTCGCCGCGGCTTCGGCGGTCAGCACGATGGCAGTATTGATCGAGTTCGGGTCAAATGCGGGAATTTGCGTGGGCACAGGCGAGAGTGTCGGCATACAGGCCAGCACCAGCACAGTTACGATCAAAAATGAAAAAACTCTATAGTTCCGCCGTACCATGATTCCTCCGGTTCAACAGGTGTTACAAGTTCACGCCAACTTCAGCATCGGACATGCATAGTATATCACCCCAAAAGAACGCGGTTTCTTTAGCGTAAATGCGTTTGAAGCAGGACAAAAACAGGCGGTTGAAAATCTCACCGCCTGTTTTATCTGTTCGTTCGAAATTCAGACAGGAAAGTTATATGCGCGGAGGATTGGTGGATGCGTAACTTTCGCTTCGATCCTGCTTGAAAATTGCCAGCCAATTGCCATGAAACTTGCCGCCGCTGATACGCCCCCAAGTGTACCCGTCCTGATTGCCTGCCTGGGCTTCGAGTGAAATTTTGGAACCTCGGGGAAGAATGCTGACTTCCTCGCCGCTCACGCCGGGATTTTTCCGTACCGTCACGCCTGAGCTGGCGATCACATACCAGACAGTGGATGTTGCGCTGGGCTTGACTGCCTGCGGGGTGTTATCTGTGACATTGTTTGTGATCACATTGCTGGCGAGAGTATCCTCTGCGACAGCAATGCCATCGACGACATGCTGCTGGCGGAGCCAATCACGGGGATTAACAAAATGAGCCTGCAATCCCTTCCTATCTTCCTGCGGCCAATAATGGGGCGTGGAGCTTAATTTGTTGGTTGCGGAAATATCAAAATGGAGGTGATGATTATTTTTGAATATGCCGTTTCCATCCCCCACACCGGCAATTCTGTCTTCAGCGGTAACCGACTGGCCGACAACAACGTTGATTTTTTCGACATGCCCATAGCGGCTGAAAAGCGGCTTGCCATCCACCATACCGTGGTCAATCACGATGATATTTCCCCAATACTTGGTTGAAAAAAGCTGGGCGTAGGTGACTATGCCATTGCCGATGGAATAAACCGGCGCATGTTTATCAGCATCCCAGCGCGGGGTATTCCAATTTAAGTCTGCGCCGGTATGGTAGCCATAATCGTAATGCGTGTTGTAGGGCTGCGCGTCACTCCACCCTCCCGGCCAAATTTTTCCGGAATTTCGTTCTTCCTCGGTTCCGACTGGCGATTTAAAAACCATAGCTTGACTCCTTACCATTATTTTTTTAGCGATGCGCTCATGGAAAGCAACACTGGATCAAGTTCTATTTCATTATATAGCGGTTCCGAGAAAAAGCAACTACTTTTGTCCGAATTCGTGCTGCTTTTCAGCAGAACTTATTTTACAAGCCGGGGGAAACGAGTCAACAAAACGGACAGCCGCCTTGAGGGCAACTGTCCGTTGTTTTTCAACCAGATATTGTTTGATCTTTATACGGTAATTCAGGTCAAGATGCCGGTTATTTTGAATCGATGATCACGCTCGGATAGCAAAGTTGTCCTTCCACCATCCAGGTCATGTAATAGCGGCCTTTTTGAGCAGGCGCAGTCGCATTGAGAATAACGGTATACGAATCGCCAGGATTCATTTTATTGGGAATCTCCACCGATGTAGCCACGGTCATTTTCACTCCATCGGAGTATTTCACATCAACGCCGGCATCCCAGGGTCTCGTGCCTGAGTTAATGATCATCCACTTGATCTTAAATTGAGATCCCGCCTTGACCTCCTCCCTAAGTTCCGGGGTAATGGTGAAGACATTACAGGCGTAGGCCGGCTGAATCGGAGCAGGCTCGGGTGTGTCAGCTGGCTGATCCACTGGCGGCACCGGCGTGTCAGGGATAAGCGGGACCAGTTCCAATGTTGGGACGGCAGTGGGCGAGGCTTCAGCAGTAGCTGCGGATACCGCCGTCGGTGTAGATAGCGGGACTTGCGCAGCAACCGTCTGCGCTACAGAATCTGCAACTTGCTGCTGAGCTTCCATTGTTTGAGCGACGGCGGCATCAACCAATGGCTGTATGTCAACAGGGGCCGGGCTTGGCGCGCAGCCTGCCAGTAGAGCAGCAAGAATTATGATCGTGATCAGTTTATTGCGCATTTTTTTCTCCTTCTAAAACTATTTTGAATGGGTCATTAATCCGTCTCGCCCGAACCGATGCCGAGCGGCTTCCATTTATTTTCATCCTTCAAACGATGCTGGATGCCGTCGCGGTTGTGAAGTTCATCGAAACCTTCAGGCTTGATGAACATCTGCTCGCCGTCAAGCAGGCCAGTGAGGCCGGTCTGACCAACTTCGGGACGTTTGCTCTGACAAAACTTGCAGGTCTTCGGGTCGTGTGACTTGTACTCGGTCGGCTCTTCGTAGGTGGTGACATAGCCTTCGTAGTTGCGCACGATCACCTTGTGGTCAGACATGCTCAACAGGTAATTGGGCATGACGGGAATCTTACCACCGCCGCCGGGCGCATCCACGATGAATTGCGGAACAGCATAGCCGGATGTATGTCCGCGCAGGCCTTCGATGATCTCGATGCCTTTGGCAACGGGTGTGCGGAAGTGACCGGAACCTTCGACAAGGTCACATTGATAAAGATAGTACGGGCGCACGCGGATACGGGTCAGTTTTTGGACGAGTTCGCGCTGCATGTGAACGCAGTCATTGATGCCCGCAAGCAATACAGACTGATTACCCAAAGGAATGCCGGCGCGGCTCATGCGGTCACAGGCTTCGGCAAGCTCCAGCGAAATCTCATTCGGGTGGTTGACATGGATGTTCAGCCACAGCGGGTGGAACTTGGCGAGCATGTCGCACAGTTCCTGTGTGATACGCATTGGCATGAAGACCGGCACACGCGAACCAATGCGGACAATTTCAATGTGCGGGATTTCGCGCAGGCGGGTAAGCAGTTCTTCTAAAATTTTTGGGGCAAGCACCAGCGGGTCGCCGCCGGAGAGGAGCACATCGCGCACCTGCGGGGTACGTTTGAGATACTCGATCTGCATCTCGAAATCCTGGCGGTTGAAGGTTTGGCCGGGGTCGCCGACAATGCGCGAGCGGGTGCAGTAGCGGCAGTACGACGCGCACTGGGTCGTTACCAGCATGAGAACTCTGTCAGGATACCGATGGACAAGCCCGGGCACGGGAGAGTGGCGGTCTTCCGCGAGGGAATCCTCCATCATGGCGGTGAAGGCGTTCATCTCCTCTGAAACTGGGATGATCTGTTTGCGGACGGGGTCATTCGGGTCAGTGGGGTCTATCAAAGAAATATAGTAAGGGGTCACGTCCACGCGGAACAAGCCTTGCGTTTGCAACGCTTTGCGTTCGCTTTCGGTGAGGGGTAAAACTTTTTCGATCTCTTCAACTGTATTAAGGCGGTGACTTAATTGCCAGCGCCAGTCGTTCCACTTTTCAGCGGGGACATCGGCGTAAATTGGCGCGCGTTTTGAAATAATGGGTGTGGGCATTTTTCCTCCGGATATTTATATGGTTAAAAATTGATGGCGCGTTACCGCGCAAATGGAGGGTCGTGATCTGGGCGAAAAAATCCTGCGAATTTCAGCAGCATCGTTTCATTGTAAAAGCAAACAGAAAGCGGGTCAATGACGTCATTTTTCGAGAGTACAATTGAATTATTGAAGCCCCCATGAGGAATTCCAAATGAAATTGAGCGACGTCAATGTAATTCACAATCTGGAAAAACACCGCTTTGAAGTAACCCTCGATTCGTTCACCGCCGAACTGATCTATCATCTAAGCGGAGACAAGATCATCTTCACTCACACGGGAGTCCCGCCGGCGTTGGAGGGACGCGGCATCGGAAGTCTGCTGGTTGGCGCGGGGTTGAAATATGCGCGGGAAAATAACCTGAAAGTGAAATCACTGTGCTGGTTTGTGGATAAGTACAGGCTGAGACATCCGGAAGAATGAGAGATTGCGTTTTGTGGTAAAAGTGGGGATATGAAGAACTTCATTCAACGTGATCTGATCTGGATCGTTCCGCTCTCGCTGGGGCTTGGGGCGGTTTTGTCATCTCTGCAAGCGGGCAACTGGCTGATCGGCTGGCTGGGATTCTCCTTCCTCTTTCTTGTTTCTTTTTCTCTGCTCACGCTTGCTGCGAGATGGGCTGGCGGTGGGAAAACCCTCGCATGGATGGTTGCGCTTGCCTTCATTTTGCGGTTTGCCGGCGGCGTGGCCACCTACCTTGCGCTCCCCGTCTACGGCTATGTGACGGATGAAGATCAAAGCGCCGGCTTTACCTACACCGACGCGCATCGCCGCGACGCTCAGGCATGGGACCTGGCAAGCTCCGGGCATCCCATTCTGGATGCGTTTAACAAAAAATATGCCTACGATCAATACGGCGGACTGCTGGCGTTCAGCGCATTCATTTACCGCTACCTATCGCCGGATGCTCACCGCCCGTTGATGCTGGTGCTGTTATCCGCGTTTATGTCCGCGCTGGGGTTGCCCTTTCTATGGAAGGCCGTCGCTTTGCAATGGGGCGGGAAGCTTGCGCTGTATGGCGGGTGGATTTATGCCTTGTATCCTGAAAGCGTTTTGCTCGGCGGGTCAGCCATGCGCGAGCCGTATTTATGGGCGTTCAGCGCATTCGCGTTGTGGGGATTTGTAACCTGGAGTGGTTTCGATACGGCGGATAAACGCCGCCTACTCAACCGCCAATCAATGATTTGGCTGGGGCTTGGCATTGGAGGCATGTTGCTGGTTCAACCCACTGCCGCGCTGGCGACTCTGGTCATTCTTGCGGGCTGGGTCTACTTCACAAGCGGGCGCAGGCATATCTCGTGGTGGATGATTTTGGCTTTTATCGTTGTGTTTACTGGCGGCGTATTCCTGCTTTCATCCGGCTTGAATCGTTCGGGGAATTTTGAAAGCGGAACACCAGTGGGCATTATCAATAAATTCCTGCGCGAGGCGGTCAAGTGGGATGTCTATCAGCTGGAGCGCGGTTCGGGCAAGGTGCAAAGGCTTTTTGAGCAAATGCCCGACTGGCTTCATCTGCCGTTCGTGACCGTTTATGGGATCTTCCAGCCCGTCCTGCCCGCGGCATTCGTCGAACCGACGGTGTTGATCTGGCGGATCATCGCGATCCTGCGCGCCGCGGGCTGGTACGCGATGCTGCCGGCGCTGATCCTCTCTTTTGTGGCGTCGGCAGGCACGAGCGAGGAAAAGAAGCGCGGGTTTTTCATCTGGCTGAGTTTTATGGTCTGGGGCTGGATTCTCGTCACAGCTTTGCGCGGCGGCGGCGACCTGTGGGACAATCCGCGTTACCGGGCGATCCTGTTTTTGTGGCAGGCGATTCTTGCCGCGAACGTTTGGGATTGGTGGCGGACTTCGAGGAATCCATGGTTTATGCGCGTGCTGGCGATGGAGCTTGTCTTCGTGACGATCTTCGGTCAATGGTATGCCAGCCGCTATTTTTACCTCGGGAGTCAATTGCCTTTCATACAAATGATGGCGATCATTATTGGGTCATGGGTTTTGATCTTCCTTTGGGGTGTGTGGCGGGACAGAAAACGTAGTGTATAATTCAGCGACTGAATTTTGATTAAGGAGTAACCATGCCAACTGCATTAATTACCGGGATTACAGGCCAGGATGGTTCGTATCTTGCCGAGTTGTTGTTGAAAAAAGGATACCGTGTGATCGGTGTTGCGCGCCGCTCAAGCACGGTCAACACCGAGCGCATCCGTCATTTGCTGGATGACATCACGGTCGTGCAGGGCGATCTGCAGGATCAGGGTTCGCTGCTCGCCTTTCTCGAGGAGTATCAGCCAACGGAAGTGTACAACCTCGCGGCGCAGTCCTTCGTGCCGACCTCGTGGAATCAGCCTGCATTGACGGGCGATGTGACCGCGCTGGGCGTGACTCGTTTGCTGGAAGCCATCCGATTCGTGAATCCGAAGATCCGCTTTTATCAGGCTTCATCCAGTGAGATGTTCGGCAAGGTATTGGAAGTGCCTCAAAGGGAAAGCACGCCATTCTACCCGCGCAGCCCGTACGGCGTGGCAAAAGTGTACGGCCATTGGATCACAGTTAATTACCGCGAGTCCTTCGACATGTTCGCAACCTCGGGGATTTTGTTCAACCATGAAAGTCCGCGCCGCGGGTTGGAGTTTGTCACCCGCAAGATCACCGATGCCGTGGCAAAGATCAAACTTGGCAAAGCAAAAGATCTTCGGTTGGGAAACCTTGAAGCGCAGCGTGACTGGGGCTTCGCGGGCGATTATGTCGAAGCCATGTGGTTGATGCTCCAACAGGATCACCCTGACAATTACATCATCGGTACCGGCGAAACCCACGCTGTCCGCGAGTTTTGCGAGATCGCCTTTTCACACGTTGACCTGGATTACAAGGAATTTGTTGTACAGGACGAAAAATTCTATCGTCCCGCCGAAGTGGAATTGCTGATCTCCGATCCATCCAGGGCGCGGATGGCATTGAAGTGGGAGCCGTCGGTCACATTTAAAGAGCTGGTCACCATGATGGTGGATTCGGACCTGGCGCACTTAAAAAAAGGATAGTCCCTTTTTGTGCCTGAGCACTTATGAATAGACTTGCAGTTATCCAAAAGCGAAATTGGCCGGTATGGACGGCAGATGCCGCGGCGCTGATTGGTCTATTGGTTTATTTGATTCAGTCCATAATCTTTGCACACACTACGGTATCAAATCTTGACGAAGGGGCTTATTTACTAAAGGGTCTGCTCTTCGCCACCGGAGAGTATCGTCCATTCGAACCGGGTATATCGACAAACAAGGCACCCCTCGCGTTCTTAATTCCGGGATATGTTCAACTTCTGTTCGGCGCGGGGTTGCGCACGGGGCGATATCTGGCTGTCTTCTTTGGCGCAATGGCGGTCATTGGCACATGGTCAGCCTCGCGCCGCATCGGAAGCAGATGGCTGGCGGCTGGGGCAGTATGGGTACTTGCGCTCAGCCCTGCAATCATCAAGACGTACAGTGTGGGTGTTACTCAAAGTACGATCGCCTGCCTGATGGCATGGATGCTGGCGCTCTCTCTTGGAGAAAAACGGGAATACTGGCATCTGGCCTTGAGCGGCCTGCTGGCCGGACTTATGATGCTGGTCCGTCAAAATATGATGCCCGTGCTGCCGCTATTGGCGGTTTACTCATTTTGGCAGCACGGCTGGAAATCCATTGGGTTGTTGATCTCCGGCTTGACAGTGGTCGTTGCGGTTCATATGATGTATTGGCCAGAGATTCTGCAGTTATGGACCTGGGTGCCGCTCATCAACCTCCCTGCCGGAAGCAGTTATTCCGGGGGAGGCGCTCAAATATGGGACCCTGAAATTTCGACCATATCGCGGGTACTTTCCGTATTCCAATCCGTTCGTTTCCATTTTGTCGCATTGAGCGGGAGCACCATTTCCCTGCTGCTCTGGCCAAAGTTTGGCAGTTGGAAATCACGGGCTGATTTCCGCATGGGGGTGTTTTTGCTCCTCCTGTTCTGGGGGCTGGTTGTCATGCATGCCATGGCTGCAATTGGATTGGATTATTGCGTTTTTTGTTTCTCCAACTACATTTCCTTTTTCAATATCGCCGGCATCCTGCTGCTGGTCGTAGTGGCAAAGTCATGGAATTGGCATCCAGCCAGGTTAACCCAAATTCTGTTAATTTTTGTTTTCCTTATCATTTTTACCGGCATGGGATTTTCCGCTTTTGAAGATATTGGTCCTGCGCTGCTACAGTTTCCCGCTCCAAGGATGCGCGATCTTCGCATTCTGCCGGGTTTTATCACCTGGTGGGATATTTTGTCGAACAAGTTTCATCTAAACAATAATTTGGCGATAAAATACGCATCAACCTTTTTCGGCTTCATCACTGGCTGTTTGCTCATAGCAACAGGATATTTCATTTGGCGCCGCGGGTGGCGCAGTAGAGCCGGGTTTGGCGCATTTTTCGCATCCGCAATTCTTGCGCTCGGGCTTGTCACATCGCCCATTTTGCACGGAAGCGCAGGGATACAAGATTGCAATTCTGACCTAATCCTTGCCAACGAACAGATCGGCAGCCACTTAAGAGACATCATCCCCCAGGATAGCTCAGTTTATTGGGATGGCGGTCTTTCGGGCGCTCCGCTTTTATACCTGCCTGGAGTGAATGTTTTCCCGGCACAGATGAACAGCTCATATTCCTTTATTCGCAGCGGCGATACCGCAGAAGTAAACAGGTTTGGCTTCTGGAATGAGGAACTGGCCGCTGAATGGAAAGCGAGCGCTGATTTTTTCATCATCGAAACTGAACGGTACGGCGGCTGGAAAGACTTCTTCACCCCGGATAAATTTGTTGAATATCAACGTTCCCCTGTGGGGACATCTTGTTTAAAAGATTCTCAATTGCGCATCTTTCGTAGGAAATAAATGAACCTCTCACTCATCATCCCAGTCTATAACGAACAGGACACTCTGCCTCTTTTATTCGACGCGGTCTACAAGACCATGAATGAACTCAACCAATCATGGGAAGCGATCCTCGTCGATGACGGCAGCCGCGACAACAGCTTGTCCGTCCTCAAAGAATATGCGGAAAAAGACCCCCGGCATGTTCGGGTGATCTCTTTTCGGCGGAACTTTGGTCAGACCCCCGCCATTGCCGCAGGGCTGGACTACGCTCAGGGCGAGATCATCGTTCTGCTCGATGCAGACATGCAAAACGATCCCGCCGACATCCCGATGATGCTCGCCAAACTTGACGAAGGCTATGACCTCGTCAGCGGCTGGCGCAAATACCGCAAGGATAACGTCATCACCCGCAACCTGCCGTCCATGATGGCAAACTGGCTCATCTCACGCGTGACCGGAGTCCATTTGCATGACTACGGCTGCACACTCAAAGCTTATCGCCGTGATGTGCTCGAAGGTTTCCGACTCTATGGCGAGATGCACCGCTTCATCCCGGTCTTCGCAAGTTCGGTCGGCGCGAAAATCACCGAAGTGCCGGTCCGCCACCACGCGCGGAAGTTCGGAAAGACCAAGTACGGCCTTGAACGCACGGTCAAAGTCATTCTCGATCTGTTTACCGTAAAATTCCTCGTGGCTTTTGCCTCAAAACCCATCTACCTCTTTGGCGGGACGGGCGGACTGCTTATGGCCATCAGCACCGTCATCATGATCTATTTGCTCATCCGCCGCGTTTTCTTTTTCGTTGGCGTCACAGGCTCGCCGCTCTTTATCATCAGCGCGATGTTCTTCATCCTTGGCTTTCAATCCATGCTGATGGGGCTGATCGCGGAATTGCTTGTCCGCACTTATCACGAATCGCAACGCAAGCCAACGTACACCATCCGCACCATGCTCAACCTCGAACAGGACCCTCGTGACTAAATGGCTCGGTGAAAATCGCCAGACCATCATCCGCGCACTGGGCAGCATTCTGGCATTGGCGCTCCTGATCATCTTGCTGGAAGAAGAGGGAGACGGGAAACTTTTCTCAGCGCTCAGACGCGTTTCAATTGGATATTTCCTCGCGGCGATCGTTGCGCTCACCATCTCGCGCCTGTTCTCCACTGCCCGCTGGCACATCCTGCTCAAATCAGCCGGCGTGGAAATTTCCTTCCTCCGCTCAGTCATGTTGACCTTTACCGGCAACTTCTCATCCAATTTTTTACCGACAACCATCGGCGGAGATGTGGTTCGGCTGGCCGGCGCGATGCAGCTGGGCTATGACCGCGCCATCTGCCTCGCCTCGCTCGTTGCCGACCGTTTGATTGGTCTGGCAGGAATGAGCATTGCCCTCCCTTTGGGTTTGATCCCCGTCCTCTCGCTTGGCAATGGAGCCTCGCAATCCATCGCAATCTCAGCCTTGATTCAAAAAGGCATGGATTTTGCCAAGCGCACATTTGAGTCGTTTTCCATCTGGCTGAAAAAGCCGCTCGCGCTGACCAGTTCCCTGCTTGCCACTTTTGGCAACATGGCATTTATCTATCTGGCAGTTTATTTTCTTTTGCTTGGCATCGATCACCCTGTTTCCTACTGGCTGGTCGCAGGTTTATACACACTGACCTACTTCGTAACGCTTGTTCCCATTTCCATCAACGGGCTGGGTGTGCAGGAACTCACCATGACCTTCCTGCTGATCCAATTGGGCGGGCTTAGCTCCTCCGAAAGCGCCACCATTGCCCTGTTGACCCGCGCTCTTTTCATTATCACCAGCCTGCCCGGCGCGTTCTTCCTGCCGTCCATTCTTGCGGAAATGAATAGCAAAAAAACCTCTCCAAAATGATCTCGTCCTGCCCGGCGTAAAAGATGGATTCAACATAGATTTATGGTTGCCAGCACTGATCATCAAAACCCCAACAGCCGAAAGAGAATATAAAGTGGAAGAGACATCTCCTAAAATTTTCTGGAAAACATTTACTGGCCTCATCATCCTGATAAGCGCTCTGGCACTTTACCAGACCGTTCAACGGGTGCTGGAATTGGATGTTGTCCTCTGGCGCTCCAAGTGGATTTTCCCTCTGGGTCTATTTGCGCTTAATTTCATTCTGGGTTTTTTTGCGCTAAAACGTCTCTCATCTGCAAATGGGAACCGCTGGATCGAGAAGCTTGAAATCATCCCGGGCAACAAGTTGTTGGGGCTGGCTCTTGTTGCAATTGGCTTCTCTCTGACCTGGCTGGCAAGATTATTCCTGTTCGGCAATATCCTTCCACAAACTGCACCCATTTTCTGGGTCTTTCTTTGGGCAAGCATTCTCCAGGTTCTCGGCTTGAAGTTGATCACCGGACGCCAATGGCATGTCCTCTTCGCCCTTGTCATCCTCGCGCAGGGAGTGATCTATAAAATCTACGGTCATTTGACCATCGTCACTGATTACCCCTTCTCCATCGGATATTCCGAAGCCAGCCGCCATTATTACGCCTCGATGTTTTTTTCAGAACGGCTGTATGGATTGAAATTACCGCTGCCGTTTTTACATCCGACCCGTTATTTTTTGTTATCGCTCCCCTTCATCGTTGAAGGCTTGCCGCTCTGGTTTCATCGCATGTGGCAGGCATTGTTGTGGATCGGGCTTACCGCCGCATCGGCCAGCTTATTATCCCGCCGCCTGCATCTGAACAGGTGGATGAGTTTTTTCGTTGCAGCATGGGCTTTCTTGTTTTTTCTACAAGGCGCGGTTTATTACCATCTTCAAGTTTGCGTCATCCTGATTCTTGCCGGAGTCTCGGCGCGGAATCTCAAGCGGTCTTTCATTTTCATATTACTCGCCTCCATTTGGGCCGGGGCGAGCCGCGTAAACTGGTTCCCGGTTCCCGCCATGCTTGCGATTGCAATCTACATACTCGAAACGCCGGTCGGAGATAAAGGCTGGCGTTATTGGGTGACGCCCATTCTCTGGGGAGTATGTGGGGTCGGGTTTGCAGTTGCCTCCCAATTCATTTACATCAGCATTTCAGGGAACGCGGATAACAGCGCTTTTGGATCTAGTTTTACCTCTGATTTATTGTGGAACAGATTACTTCCCAATGAAACTTACTCGTTGGGTGTGTTGCCTGGATTGCTTTTCATTTCTGTGCCGCTACTCTTTGCAATGGCTCAAATGCTGCGAAAAAAAACTTCCCATTTACATCCTTTACGCTGGCTCGCGCTTCTGGCTCTTCTGACTGTTCTTTTTCTTGGCGGGCTGGTCGTCAGTACAAAGATCGGCGGCGGCGGCGACTTGCACAACCTCGACGCGTTCCTTGTCATGTTGGCGCTCATTACATCTTCATTTTTCGCAGAGCGAGTTGTCGGCGAGGAAAAGTCGAACCCTGCCTGGGGACAGATTCGCTGGCCGGTCACAGTGGCAGCCATGCTCATCCCGATTGGATTCGCAATTCCGCAAATTAGATTCGTTCACAGCTACGATCATGTCCTCGCTGAAAAAGATATCCGGAAATTACAGCAGGTCGCTTTGGAAGCCGCCAACAATGGCGGCGAAGTATTGTTCGTGACAGAACGCCAGCTTCTAACCTTTGATGAGTTGAAAAATATCCCGCTCACGCCGGACTATGAACAGATCGAATTAATGGAAATGGCCATGTCCGGCAACCGTGATTATTTAAAGAATTTTTACGCAGACCTGCACGCACATCGTTTTGCCATCATCATTGCGAAGAAACAAAAAAGTGAAATGAAGAAAAGGGGGGCTTTCATGGAGGAAGATAATGCCTGGGTGCGTTATGTGGGCGCTCCGCTCTTGTGTGAATACTATCCGATTGATTCACTGGAATTGGAAAACATTCAAATTTTTATACCCCGTTCTGATTTGCCAGCCTGCAAAGACCCTTTTTCGGAATGAACTTATTGCATGCAGATCCTTACGATTATCTATGAATTTCCACCCATCGGAGGTGGAGGCGGCAGGGCGGCCTACGACATCTGCAAAGAACTTGCCGCGCGCGGATATGATGTGACCGTGCTGACCGCGCACATGGATGGATTACCGCTTGAAGAATTTAAGGATGGAATTCGCCTGATACGGATTTCTTCCTTGCGGACAGAATCATTCCGCGCAAGTTTTTTCACCATGCTGGCATACGTTCTCGCTGGACTTTGGGCTGGTCTGCGTTTAATTCGGCTTTACCGCCCCGATATCATTCACACCCACTTCGCCGTCCCATCCGGCGCCCTCGCGTGGGCATTATCCATTTTGAGCGGCCTGCCTTATGTGTTGACCGCGCATTTAGGCGATGTGCCCGGCGGCGTTCCGGAAAAAACAGGCCAGTGGTTCCGCTGGCTTGAACCGTTCACAAAGCCCATTTGGAAGCGCGCAAAAAAAGTGGCGGCTGTCAGTGAATTTACCCGTCAACTTGCTTTACAGCACTATTCCGTGAATGTCAGCGTGATACCCAATGGCGTGGATGTAAAACACCTTGCCATATCTGATGTAAAAGTCAACCAGCCTCCGCAGATTATTTTCGCCGGGCGTTTTGTGCATCAGAAAAACCCAATTGCCATCGTGCATATCCTTTCCCAGCTAAAAGACCTTGACTGGCAGTGTACAATGTTGGGCGACGGCCCAATGCTTGAGGATGTAAAACAGGAGATTGAGAAGGCCGGCTTGAACAAGCGGTTCAGCCTGCCTGGTTGGGTCACGCCTGAAGAGGTGTTGGAGCATTTCTCGAAAAGCGATATTCTATTTATGCCGTCATTTTCTGAAGGGCTGCCGGTCGTTGGCGTGCAGGCGCTTGCCAAAGGGCTTGCCATTGTCGCGAGTAGAATCGGCGGCTTTATGGATCTGGTGGATGAAAACAGGAACGGTTATTTAATTGACGTGCGAGACAATTTCGCCTTCGCGGAAAAACTGCGCATGATTATTTCCAACCCGCCGCTCCTTTTGCAATTGCGTGAGGCTAGCTTGAAAAAATCACAGGATTTTGACATTCAAAAAATAGCCGATCGGTATCAAACAATATTTCAGGAAGTATTGAATGTCAATTAAAACCATTGTTTCCATTGTAGGCGCGCGTCCCCAGTTTATAAAATCTGCGCCGGTTTCGCGCGCGCTAGCCTCTGAATTCAGGGAGGTTTTAATTCACACTGGCCAGCATTATGACTACGGAATGTCTGATATATTCTTCTCCGAAATGGAAATGCGCCCGCCTGATTTTAATTTGGGAATTGGGGGCGGTTCGCACGGCGAGCAGACAGGAAAAATGCTTATCGGACTGGAAAAATTTTTCAACGAAGCAAAGCCCGATTGCGTGCTGGTATATGGAGATACGAATTCAACTCTGGCCGGGGCTCTTGCAGCTGCCAAGGCGCAGATTCCGCTTGCGCATGTGGAAGCAGGCTTGAGGTCATATAACCGAGCGATGCCGGAAGAGCTCAATCGCGTGTTGACTGACCACGTATCCACCCTGTTATTCTGCCCCACTGATGTGGCGGTTGAAAATCTGGTGAAGGAGGGAATTACAAAAGGCGTCCATCGTGTTGGCGATGTGATGTATGACGCGCTACTTCATAATTTGGAAGTGGCTCGTAAAAAATCACAAATCCAGAAAAAACTTGATTTAAAAAAAGGCAGGTACGCGCTGGCTACTGTTCATCGGGCTGCCAACACAGATGACAAGGAGCGCATGCAATCGATCTTGAGCGCGCTCAGACAGCTTTCTTCGCGCGTTGTTTTTCCCGTGCATCCGCGGACGCGTAAAATGATGCAGGAGTGGGGAGTGTCTGCCAGCTCAAATGTGTCGATGATTGAGCCTGTGGGTTATTTTGACATGCTTGCTTTGCAGGAAAATTCAAATTGTATTTTGACCGATTCAGGCGGAGTGCAGAAGGAAGCCTATCTTGCAGGAGTGCGCTGTATTACTCTACGGGAGGAAACCGAGTGGGTGGAAACGGTTGCCGCAGGCTGGAACCGGCTCGCAGGCGTGGACGAGAAGTTGATCGTTGACCTGTTTGAAAACTGGTTTCCGAAAAGCGAGCGCGCACCTTTGTATGGTGATGGTCACTCTGCAAAACAAATTTGTGAGATTCTTTCAAACTCGTTGAAATAAAATCCTTCAAACCTTTTTTCACTTGACAGGGATTGTTTTCCATGCGAGAATTCAGAAACTGAATGTTCGCATTATGACAAAGATCAAGCAACACGAATACACACTTCTAAACGAAATAGCCCAGGATTCGATGGTAACCCAGTCCAACTTGTCGGATCGGCTGGGCATTGCTGTCGGCAGTGTCAACTGGTACATCAAGCGGTTGATCCACCGCGGCTGGGTCAAGGTCTCACACCTCGACCGCACCCGCCTAAAATACGATTTGACCGCTGAGGGCATGACAGTTTTTACACAAAGAGCCTTGTCCTTTGCGCGTGATTCGCTCAAGGTATATGGCAATTACCGCGAAAAGGCAAAACTGCTTGCGCTTGAGCTTAAACAAAAAGAGGTCAAGCAGGTATATATTGACGGGAATGATGAAATCATGGATATTTTACGCCTGACCTGTATTGAAGCGGGAATTCAAATTAATGAAACTCCGAGCGATGTCGTTCTAAAAGTAGACGGACAAGGATATCGGATCGGCTGGTAATTATTATGCTGGATATTTTTTGATTGGGTTGATTAACCCGGAAAGGAATTACATGTCTAAAAATTTTGCTGTGATCGGCGTTGGCGGTTATATTGCTCCCCGTCATTTGCGTGCGATACGTGACACAGACAATCAATTGGTTGCCGCCGTTGACCCAAAGGATTCAGTTGGCGTGCTGGATCAATACTCCTTCGATGTAAAGTTCTTTACAGAGATCGAGCGCTTCGACCGCCACCTGGAAAAACTGCGGCGCGGCCCCGAGGAAGGGCATGTTCATTATGTTTCGATCTGCTCTCCAAACTACCTGCATGATTCACACTGCCGGCTTGCATTACGGGCAGGAGCGGATGTGATCTGCGAAAAGCCGCTGGTGATCAACCCGTGGAACTTTGACGCGCTCGAAGAGTTGGAAGCTGAGACAAAACATCGCATCCACACGATCCTACAGTTAAGAGTACACCCGGAGTTGATCAAGCTCCGAGAGTCGCTGCAGAAATCAAGCGGCCAGCATGATGTGGAGTTGACCTACATCACAAGCCGCGGTCCCTGGTATCAAGTCTCCTGGAAGGGGCACGAGGACAAATCCGGCGGAGTCGCTACAAACATCGGCGTGCATTTCTTCGATCTATTGTTGTGGCTGTTTGGTTCTGTAAACGGGATCAAGGTATATCATTCCGACAACAGCCGCATGTCCGGGTTCATCGAGTTGGAACATGCGCGTGTGCGCTGGTTCCTTTCGGTGGACAAAAATGACCTGCCATTTTCTGCGAAGGCGGGCGGCAAAACAACCTATCGCTCCATTACAGTGGATGGAAAAGAAATTGAATTTTCGGAAGGCTTTACCGACCTGCACACCCGCGTCTATGAAGAGACACTGGCAGGCCGCGGATTTGGCATTAAAGATGCGCGTCCTTCCATTTCTTTAACCCATGCCATCCGAACATCCGCAATTTCGCCGAAGGATGAATCCGCTCATCGGTTTCTAAAGTAGCTCGCGTTTGTAACGTGACTAAAGAATTCGCAAGATTGTCACGCTCCAAGCGTGACCTACGGAAAATAACCATGTCTGATTATTTTATTCATGAATCGAGTTATGTGGATGACGGCGCAGAGATCGGCAGCGGGACGAAGATATGGCATTTCTGCCACGTGATGCCGCAGGCAAAGATCGGCGAAAGATGCAACATCGGCCAGAATGTGCTTGTGTCTTCCGGCGTAACGCTTGGGAATAATGTGAAGATCCAGAACAATGTTTCACTTTATACAGGCGTCATTGTCGAAGACGATGTTTTCCTTGGCCCATCGATGGTGTTCACCAACGTCATCAATCCGCGCAGTCATGTCAGCCGCAAGGATGAATACAAGACCACGCTGGTTCGCAAGGGCGCGTCCATTGGCGCGAACGCCACGATCGTTTGCGGAATAACTCTCGGCAAGTATTGCTTTATCGGCGCAGGCGCTGTTGTAACGAAGGATGTCCCTGATTATGCGCTGGCGTATGGTTCGCCTGCGCGCGTCCGCGGCTGGATGTGTCAGTGCGGTGAACAACTAAAATTCGAGGACGACCGCGCAGTCTGTAAAAGCTGCGGCGATGTTTATCGAAGGCAGGATCAAGTTGTCGGTCCAGAAAGAGGCGTTTGATGATTCCATTGGTAGACCTTACGGCGCAGTATCATTCCATAAAAAAAGAAATCGACGCGGCAGTCCTCTCCACTTTGGAATCGGGACATTTTATTCTTGGGCCTGCTGTTACAAAGTTTGAGGAAAGTATCGCATCGTATCTGGGCGTGGACTTTGGAATTGGCCTTGCTTCGGGGACAGATGCTTTGGTGTTGGCATTGCGCGCATTAAATATCGGCGCGGGCGATGAAGTGATCATCCCCGCCTACACATTTTTCGCAACGGCGGGCACAGTGATGTCTGTCGGCGCGAAGCCTGTGTTCGTGGATGTTGACCCGCAGAGTTATCAAATTGATGTGAGCAAAATCAAAGATGCGATCACATCAAAGACAAAGGCGATCATTCCCGTGCATCTTTATGGTCATCCTGCTGAGATGAATCCGATTCTTGAAATTGCGCGCGAGCATGGCTTGAAGGTCATCGAAGATAATGCGCAGGGTTTTGGCGCGGAGTATCTTGGCAGGAAGACCGGCACGTTTGGCGATATTGGATGCTTGAGTTTCTTCCCCACAAAAAACCTTGGCGCGTTTGGCGATGCCGGCGGCGTGGTGACAAATGACTCTGCGCTGGCTGAACGACTGCGAATGTTAAGAACGCACGGCTGGAAGAAAAAATATTACTCCGAAGAGGTCGGTTACAACAGCAGGCTCGACGCTTTGCAGGCCGCGATTCTGCAAGCCAAACTTCCGTATGCCGATGCGTGGAATGATAAACGCCGCGAACTGGCGCGTCGTTATACTGCGCATCTTGCGCCGCTCGGGGTTGCCACTCCAGTAGAGCGTAATTGGGGCAGACATGTTTATCATTTATACATTATTCGCTGCCCGCGCCGCGATGAATTGCAGGCGTTTTTAAAACAAAAGGGAATTGCCTCTGAGGTTTATTATCCCCTGCCGCCGCACCTTTCCGTTCCATGCCGCAGGTTTGGATACAAGGATGGGGATTTTCCTCACGCTGAGCTTGCTGCCCGCGAGACGCTGGCGCTTCCGCTTTACCCGGAGCTGACTCTGCCTCAACAGGACGAAGTGATCGCGGCTGTGAGAGTTTACAGGCAAAAAAAATCGACTATTACTTGATAAGACTGACAGATGAAAAAAAATATCGCTCCTTCGACCCGCACCACAAACGAACCTTTGATCACAATAAAACCCCAACATGGATGGGTTTCTCTTGAATTAAATGACCTTTGGCGATACCGCGAGCTTTTATTCCTTCTTACCTGGCGGGATATCAAAGTACGCTATGCCCAAACTGTGCTTGGCGCAAGTTGGGCGGTGTTACAGCCATTGTTGACAATGATCATCTTCAGTGTGATCTTCGGCCAACTGGCAAATTTACCATCAGACGGGATACCCTATCCAATCTTTACTTTCACAGCCTTGCTTCCCTGGCAATTATTTGCCTTCTCTCTCACCAATTCAAGCCAAAGCCTCGTGGGAAGTCAAAATTTGGTGAGCAAGGTTTATTTCCCGCGCCTTATTATCCCAATTGCCTCAGTTCTACCTAGCCTTGTGGATTTTGCGATCTCCTTCTTGGTGCTGCTCGGAATGTTAGCCTATTATCATATCCCATTCACAGTCCGCAGCCTGACCCTGCCTTTGTTTCTGTTATTAGCCATAATGAGCGCATTGGCAGCAGGGCTGTGGCTCTCGGCATTGAATGTGAAATATCGGGATATTCGTTATGTAGTGCCGTTCATGACTCTTTTCTGGCAATATGCCACACCGGTAGCCTACTCTGCGTCCCTGATTCCCGAGGAGTGGCGTTTATTGTACGGCTTGAACCCGATGACAGGCGTAGTGGAAGGTTTCCGTTGGGCATTGCTGGGGAGCGGAAGAGTGGACGGAATGGTTTGGGTTTCCATTGCCATTATTGTTGTTATTCTTATTAGCGGGCTGGCTTATTTCAAACGTATGGAAGCCGCCTTTGCGGATGTGATCTGACATGAGTGATATAGCTATTCGAGTGGAAAATTTAGGCAAACAATACCACATTGGGGGAAAGCGGGCAGGTCAACGCACTTTTCGAGAAGCCCTTCTCGACACATTTGCTTCGCCAATCCGTTGGATGCGAGGTGAGCGAAAAGCATTTGAAACCTTTTGGGCACTGGATGATGTTTCCTTTGAAATTAAACAAGGGGAGGCGGTTGGGATCATTGGCCGTAATGGGGCTGGGAAAAGCACTTTGCTAAAAATACTCTCCCGAATCACAAAACCCACAAGAGGGAGAGTGGAGTTGTATGGCCGCGTCGCATCGCTGCTGGAAGTGGGTACGGGATTCCATAGTGAATTAAGTGGACGCGACAACATTTATCTAAACGGCGCAATCTTGGGTATGAGCCGCAGGGAAATCAACCAAAAGTTCGATGAGATTGTGGATTTTTCAGGCGTTGAAAGGTTTTTAGATACACCGGTAAAACATTATTCAAGCGGCATGTATGTTCGCCTTGCATTTGCTGTCGCAGCCCATCTTGAACCGGAAATTTTGGTTGTAGATGAAGTGCTGGCAGTGGGAGACGCAGAATTCCAGAAGAAGAGCCTTGGAAAAATGAACGACGCTGCCCAAAAAGGCCGCACAGTACTTTTTGTAAGTCATAACATGGGTTCCATTCTTCAATTAACAAACCAGTGCATACTTCTGGACCGCGGGCGGGTTATTTCACACGGCAATTCCAGCGATGTTATTCATGAATATGGCGAGACCTCAAAAAAAAGCGGGAATTTTGCCTCCTATGCTATTGAAGAAAACAAGCATGCTCAAATAACTGAGATCACAGTTACAAGCCTGGATCATAAACGAATAGAATCCCATCCCCATACTGAACCGTTCTTAATTAATCTGAAATATCAGGTGGAAAAGTGGCCCATTGGAAGTTATATTTGTCTGGATGTTTTCAACGAAACTGACGTGAGAATATTGTGGTCGGCTGATGTGGCCAAATTTAATGAACTGACTCAAAAAAGAACCGCGGGAGAATATGAAGCTCGGATTCGCATTCCAGAAAATGTATTGGCGCCAGGCCATTACTATTTCACTATTGCGATCTATGCTCCAGGGCACTCAACCCTGACAGACGTTAAGGACAAAGCTGTGTCCGTAGAAATCATAGACAATGGCACGTTTTTATCACACCTCGGCATAAAACATCATGCAGCAACAGTTATTGCTCTGGATTGGAACTCCAAAAAACTTTAGGAATTACAAAAGATATTGACCGTGTCAATTGAGCAATCAGTATCAGACAGATCGTCAAGATTCACATTGCATATTGCCGCCGGAGATTTACTGTAGAGTTGTATACACCTGAATGTCAAAATTCTCATTACTTTCCCACGTTCTCCCGCCATCTCCATCCGGACAAGCCGTAATGCTTTACCGGATTTTATCCGGCATTCCTAAAGATAAATACTACCTGATTCAAAGCTGCATCCCTCACCTGGACGAGCAAAGTGAAAGCAGCATCTTTTATTTGCAAGCCCAATACTATTCCCTGCCCATCGAACCGCTACTGAATAGGCCTAGGAATTTTGGGCTGGCTCGCATACGCAAACTGATTAATCTCTTGTTACAGATTTATGTGCGTGCAAAAAACATTGCCGACATTTTACGCCAGGAACCTGAAACGTCAGCCCTTGTAGCATGTTCGGGTGACCTCGTTGATATTCCCGCCGGGTACCTATCATGCCGAATGCTGGGGATTCCGTTTTACGCCTACATTTTTGATGATTATATTTTTCAGTGGACGGGAGCGTATCGGTGGTTTGCAAAGTTGATCGCCCCCTTTATATTTAAGCATTCCGACGGAATCATTGGCCCCAACGAATTTATTTGTGAAGAATATCGGCAACGGTATGATGTAAAAGCCGTCCTAATTCGCAACCCATACGATAAGGTTGAGTTGGAAAAAGAGTCTCTTATTCGAACGCTACCCCAACAAGACGGAACGATCAAGATAATCTATACTGGCGCAATCTATCATGCCAATTTTGACTGCTTCCGTAATTTGATTCAGGCGATGAAGTCTTTGCACGAATATTCCCTTGAGTTGCACATATTTACAGCTCAAACGCGTCAACAATTGGAAGAACAGGGGGTACAAAGTGAAAAAATGTTCGTACATTCGCACGTACCATACAGGGAAATCCTTGAACAACAACGCAATGCCGATATTTTATTTCTTCCATTGGCATTTGAATCCCCAATCCCGGAAGTCATTCGTACTTCAGCGCCGGGGAAGTTGGGGGAATATCTTGCAAGTGGCAGGCCGGTGTTGGCTCATGTTCCTGCGAACTCCTTCGCAGCCTATTACTTGAATAAAAATCAATGCGGATTGGTTGCAAGCATAAATGACCCTTCTGATCTAAAGGAACACATTCTTAAGTTGATCAACGATAAAATCTTTTGCAATATGATCACCCAAAATGCGCACCAAAAGGCTCAGCTAGATTTTGACCCGCAAGTCTCCCGGATGCGCCTCACTGATTTTTTATCCACCATCAGGCACAAGGATCAAGATTGATTATTTTTTCAAGCATTGTTTCAAGGTTTAGATCCAAGATCAAAAACCGGTTATTTGGCAAACAAGTTCTTTTTACTTTATTTTCCCCATTAATGCCCTTATTGGTTAAAGTATTTAGTCATGTGGCTGAAGCTAGTCGTGGCAGCAATCTTTACCTGAAACACAGACACCTGCCAACGCAAGCACATTATTATCCCCCGGGACCAGATATTGCCGGCCTAAGACAAAGACAGGTATGGCAAAGGAAGAATGACCTTGCTGGCATAGATTTTCAGTCTGATCAACAGGCGCATCTTTTGCACAGCCTCGGGGTAACCTATGAACATGAGCGCCACTGGGATGTAAAGAAATCCGGGAGGCGAAAATAAATGAAAATTCTCTTTATCGGAATGGCCAACAGCATTCACCTTGCCCGCTGGGTAAATCAACTTAATGATGCCGATTGGGAGCGTTTCATTTTCCCCACATATAGCGTAAAACCTCATGCTGATTTGAAGGATCTGACTCTGATTAACAGCGGGGAAATTCCTGGATTTCAAAGCAACCGTTCTTTGCGTTACATGAATGATAAATTGTCTCTTTTTTTGATCGACTTCATACATGGTATCGCACAAAAAAGGCTGACGCCATTACGTCTAGCTAGTTATCCATCATCATTTGTTGTACGAGCCTTGATTTCCACCATCAAGCGGATTAAACCCGACATTATCCATTCATTGGAATTTCAAGGCGCAGGCTATCTAACCATGGAGGCAAAAAAACAATTTAACGGGAAGTTCCCGAAATGGATCGCAACAAACTGGGGAAGCGACATTTATCTTTTCGGACGGCTGACCGAGCATCGCGAACGGGTACGCGCCGTGATTGAAAATTGCGACTACTATTCATGTGAGTGCGAGCGCGACATAATCCTTGCCGGCAAGTATGGTTTGCGCGGAGAAGCGCTGCCGGTTTTACCCAACACCGGTGGGTTTGATTTGGCGGCATGCGAGTTGCTGAGGCAGCCTGGAAGCACTTCAGAACGAAAACTAATTCTGCTGAAGGGTTACCAAGGTTGGTCAGGGAGGGCATTATCAGGATTACGGGCTTTGGCACGTTGCGCAGATATTATTAATAAACATGATTATTCAATTGGGATTTTTTCTGCGACTCCAGAGGTTAAGATTGCCTCCGAACTTTTATCCCTAGAAACCGGTATCCCGATAGAAATCATTCCCCCATGCCCACATTCTGAGATGTTGAAAAAATACGGTCAGGCACGGGTTTACCTCGGATTAAGTATTTCGGATGCCATTAGCACTTCGTTGTTGGAATCAATTGTTATGGGCTCATTTCCCATCCAATCTTTTACATCATGCGCAGATGAGTGGATTGTTGATGGTCAAAGCGGTTTTATTGTGCCGCCAGAGGATGTGGATATAATTGAAGAAGCGCTCCGCCGCGCATTGACTGACAATGAATTAGTAGATCAAACTGCCATTATTAATAGAGAAACTGCGCGTAATAGATTGGATTCCGCAATTATCCAACCAAAGGTCATTAATTTTTATCAGCATGTATACAGCACGAAATTGGAGAGGCAATTATGAGGCTGCTCGTTCTTGGCGCTACAGGTATGTTGGGGCATCGCATATGCCGTCTTCTTGGCGAGCGGTTTGAAGTTTGGGGAGCAATCCGCGGGGAGATGCATGGATTTGAACGTTATAATTTTATCTCACAAAAACAAATTATCGAACATGTTGACGCGCAAAATCTATCCACTTTCAGAAACGCCCTTGAGCTTGTCAAGCCAGATGCTGTCATAAATGGGATAGGCATTGTCAAACAGCGCGATGAAGCAAAACAAGCCGTTCCATCCATCCATGTTAACGCGCTTTTCCCGCATCAACTCGCTGATCTGTGCGCAGATAACGGTGTCCGTGTATTACAAATTTCCACGGACTGTGTATTTTCAGGCGCGCGTGGAAATTATACAGAAATAGACACCCCTGACCCCATTGATCTATATGGACGTACGAAATTGCTTGGCGAATTAAACCGTCCCGGCACGCTCACTTTACGAACCTCAATTATTGGCTGGCAATTAAATACCTACTCCAGCCTGCTGGGGTGGCTGGCCTCTCAACGTGGTCATCGTATCAAGGGCTATAGACACGCCATTTACTCGGGATTCTCCACAACAGTGCTGTCCAATTTAATTGGCGATATTCTCGAGACCCGCAAAGATCTAACTGGCCTCTATCATGTATCCAGCGCGCCGATATCAAAATTTGATCTGTTGACGCGCCTCCGGGACGCCCTTGGGTGGACTGATATTACAATTAATCCCGATGATCAATTTTATTGCGACCGCAGTTTGGTGGGCACGCGTTTTAGTAAGATAACGGGTTGGATGCCGCCAAGTTGGGATGAAATGATCGAAGGTCTCGCATCTGAATGGCCTATGTATGAACACTGGAATAAAAATTAACAACATTAGGCTCGTTGCAGATAAAATCCACCAGATCTTTTCACCTTTTGGGAACAGGCTGGTAAATGATTAATCCATGGTTGAACGTAAAGGTTAATTCAATGAAAATACTTACTGTTTTAGGAACTCGCCCAGAAATCATTCGATTAAGCCGCATCATCGAAAAACTGGATTCTACTTGCAAGCAGGTATTAATCCACACCGGACAAAATTATGATGTAAATCTCAACGATGTTTTCTTTCAGCAACTTGGCGTGCGTGCGCCTGATTATTACCTGAACGCAAAAGGCGGTCTGGGACAACAGGTTGGCATGATCCTCGTAGAAACAGAGAAGGTCTTGCTGGAAGAAAAACCCGATAAATTACTCGTGCTCGGGGACACGAACAGTGCGCTTTCAGCAATCATTGCAAAGCGGTATGGCATTCCTGTCTACCACATGGAAGCCGGTAATCGCTGTTATGATGACCGCGTTCCCGAGGAGGTTAACCGGCGGATTATTGACCACAGCAGTGACATTTTGATGCCTTATACCGAGCGCAGCCGTCAGAACCTGCTCCATGAAGGGATCCCCGGACAGCGAATTTACGTAACCGGAAATCCCATACTGGAAGTAATTCAGCATTATGACGATCAGATCAGGGATTCGGCGATTCTTCATAAATTAGAGTTGGGAACTGGTCAATATTTTTTGGTGACTATGCATCGAGCGGAAAACGTGGATGTTGAGGAAAGGTTGCGAGAACTGGCATTTGCATTAAACCAGATTCAACTTGACTACAATATTCCGATCATTGTCAGCACCCATCCCCGTACGCGCGAACGGCTGGAAAGTTTTAAAGTCGTAAACGACAATCCTCAAGTCCGTTTTTTAAACCCATTTGGCTTTTTTGATTTCATCCAACTGGAGAGAAATGCCTTCTGTGTATTGAGCGACAGTGGCACAGTTCAAGAGGAGTGTGCAATCTTCAAGGTTGCCAATGTTACGCTGCGGGATGTCACTGAACGGCCTGAAACAATTGAATGCGGCAGCAATATTTTAAGCGGAGCAGATTCGGAAAGCATTAGCCGGTGCGTGAGCCTTGTGCTCAGTCAAAAAAGTAAATGGAACACCCCTCCTGAATACCTGACAGAAACCGTCAGCGACACCGTTGTGAAAATCATGCATGGATACTTATGGCGCTAATTGCCCCGCCTTTAATTTCAATTATCACTCCTGTCTATAACGGAGACGAATATCTCGAAGAATTAATTCAAAGCGTTTTAAATCAGCGCTATTCCAATATTGAGCATCTGATCATTGATGACGGCTCTCAAGATGGCGGCGCCACCGTTTCGATTTTAAAAAGGCATCCCCACCTGCGTTGGTGGAGCCGCGAAAACAAAGGCCAATACCCTACGATGAATGAAGGTCTCCTTGAGGCAAAGGGTGAAATTGTTTGCTTTGTTAGCGCTGATGACCTGGTCACCCAGGATGCTGTTAAATTAGCTTTTGATTTTTTGAACGAAAATGCAGGACTTGATGGGGTGTTTGGGATTACAAGATTTATGGATCAAACTGGAAATCTTCTGGGTTATCCCGTGCCTTTTCAAAAGGCTCCAATGTCATTTGTGCCTTATTTTGCACATATTCCACATTGCTCCCTTTACATTAAAAGGGACTCCCTGATAAAACACGGATTGTTGTTCGACCCCTTTTTGAAATATGTAGGCGATTATGAATGGATGATACGGATCAGCAAAAGCGGCTTAAATATCGGCTTTATCAACCACGAGCTTTCAAGGGTTCGATTACACCAAAATCAAACTTCGCAAAAAAATAATAAAGCCAGCTTGATGGAAAAACAGAATGTGCTGAAGCATCACCGAATCAACAAGTTGTACTATTCGCTGTTATGGACATTATATTTACTACGAGTCTGGTCATGGAAAGCCATCGAAGCTTTCAGGGAGGACGGAGTGAACGGATTGGTAGGACTGCTCGCGAGGTGGTATCGATATAAAACGCAATAATGCAGGCTACACCTTGGCTTCGCGTTAACAATTTTTGTTTCGCAAGGAGCGGCGTCACAGCAGGTCTATACTTAATGCCTTTTACCTGTAATGAAACATTTTCTGAACACATTTTATATTTCACGGCAAAACGCTCATGATCCTAATGGTTTTTACCAAATCCTATCCATATCATTTTTCACCCGAGTACGCTTTCCTTCATCGAGAGATTCATTTCCTCGCCGAAAAATTCGACAAAGTAATTCTGATCCCCAGGATTGGAAGCGGCCGCATGTTTGACGTGCCGCCGGGTGTCGAAGTAGATGAGAGCCTTTCTTCGTTCATTAGAAAAAAATCAAACATATTGGACTTTCTAGCAAATGCCTTAAGCTCTAAGTCCCTTTATCAGGAAATCCGTTTTTATCCTTCTGTATTATTTTCGCCCGCAAAACTATTAAAGTTGATTCTGTTTTCCGGGCGGATGGAAATTAAAAAGAACTGGATTAGAAGTTGGCTGGCAGAACATCAGCATGATGTTAGCAACATCATGCTGTATAGTTACTGGTTTGACGATATTGTATTAAGCCTTGGGGCTATCAAACAAACAAATCCCGGAATCAGGCTTGTTTCAAGAGCGCATGGTTATGATATTTATGAAGAGTTGTATTTTCCCTATTACTGGCCATGCAGGCAGCTAACCCTGCCCGCTTTGGATAAATTATTCCCCGCATCTGAAGATGGTGCAAATTATTTTAAAGTAAAATATCCCCGCTTCGCATCCATCATTGAAGCGGTGCACCTTGGTGTGGAAGATCCGGGGGGACAATCAACTCCCTCAACAGATAACACTTACAGGATCGTTTCTTGCGCGCACCTTGTTTCATTAAAAAGGGTTGGTCTGTTGTTAAAAGGGATCGTGCTCGCCGCCCGCCTGCGCCCGCAGCAGAATTTTGAATGGATTCATTTTGGGGGCGGAAAAGAACAAAAAACATTGGAAAGAATCGCCCAACGAGATTCAAATTCCAATCTTAAAATCCGTTTTACAGGAAATGTGCCCAACAAACAAATCTTGTTACATTACACGGAACAGCCCGTGGACGTCTTCATAAATGTAAGTAAAACGGAGGGCGGAGCGCCGGTCTCCATTCAGGAAGCCATTAGTTGCGGAATCCCTGTTATCGCAACTGCTGTGGGAGGCAATCCAGAGATCGTTTCTCAGAGGAACGGAATTCTCCTCGAAGCAGATCCAACTCCCAATGAAATTGCGAACGCCATCTTTCAGTTGCTGGATAATCCAGAAATGACCGCTCGCAAACGAAGAGGCAGTCGCGAGGTCTGGTCGGAACAATATAATGCCGACGTTAATTTTCATCTATTCGCAGACCGTTTAATATCAATACGTGAGGATCAATAATTATGTGCGGCATTGCTGGAATTTGGAATCAAAATGGAGAGCCATTGGATCAGGTGGCCTTAAAAAAATTCACCGATGCGCTGGCACACCGCGGGCCGGACGGGAATGGATTTCACATCGATCACGAATCAAACCTCGGCTTGGGTCATCGCCGGCTTGCAATCATTGACACCTCTGAAGGCGGGCGTCAGCCGATGTCCTTCGCGAATGGAAGGTACTGGATCACCTACAATGGAGAGATCTATAATTTCCTCGAGATCAAATCCGAGCTGGCCGGATACGGATATCAATTCCAGACCGACTCAGACACCGAGGTCGTTCTGACGGCTTATCATCATTGGGGGGAAGATTGTCAATTAAGATTTAATGGCATGTGGGCTTTCGCCATTTGGGATCGCGATGAAAGAAAATTATTTTTATCCCGCGACCGTTTTGGCGTAAAGCCCCTCATCTATTATTTTGATAATAAAAGATTTGCCTTCGCTTCTGAAATGAAGGCATTCCTCACGCTGGATTGGTTTCACCTTGAGTTTGACCCTTCCATGGTCTCAGCGGCTCTGACCAATGGAGGGCTGATCGAAGGCAATGAGAATTGTCTCCTGCAAGGATTAAAACATCTCCTCGGCGGTCACTGCCTGACCTTGAAGCCAGGTGAGCGTCCCAAGACCAGGCGCTGGTGGCGGACGCTGGACCATCTGGAAAAAGTCCCCGAACGCTATGAAGATCAAGCAGCCCGCTTCCGCGAATTATTCCTTGACGCATGCCGGATTCGAATGCGCAGCGATGTCCCGATTGGAACAGCATTAAGCGGCGGACTTGATTCAAGCTCCGTCATATGCGGAATGCGCCATCTTCGAAGCACAAACGCCGAGTCTGACCGTCTCGCAAATGACTGGCAAAAGGCTTTTATTGTCACCTACCCCGGGTCTGATGTTGACGAGAGAAAATATGCAGATGTGGTAATAAAACACACCGGGGTTACGCCGGTCTACTGCGTTGGCAACGCCGATATGTACATGGAATATTTTGACGACATCCTCTTCCATCTTGAAGAAATAGCCGATGTTCCTTTGGGTCCCTGGCTGGCTTACAAAACACAGCGCGAAAACGGAATTGTTGTCACTCTGGACGGTCACGGCGCTGACGAAATGCTCGCCGGATACTCGTGGTATGTAACAGCCGCCATAAAGGATGCCATTAAGAGCGTCTCTCCAATTCAGGCAAATGAATTATTGATGACACTTAAAGGATTGGGCGTTTTTTCAGGTGGTCATATTCTTAAGATTTTAACGGACTATTCCACAAAACAATTCAACAGAACCGGCCATCCCTGGCTCCTGCAAAAACCTGTGAACTTTGCCCCTTCAAATTATATTGAAGATCTCCCCCTGACGCAAAACAAAAGCGCTCTGGATAAAAGTTTATACATTGACTTTCATTTCACGCAGCTGCCGACCATCCTGCGCAATTTTGACCGTATCGCCATGGCGCACGGAGTGGAAATACGCGCGCCTTTTATGGACTGGCGGCTCGTCTCCTATCTTTTCTCTCTTCCCGCCAACACAAAAATTGGTTCCGGCTTCACCAAGCGGATTCTACGGGATGCGCTAAAAGACATCCTGCCTGAGACCATTCGCACCCGCACCCGCAAACTGGGCTTCCCCACCCTCGCAGAAGCCTGGACTTCGCCCCGCACGCTGGAGTTTATTCGTGATGTAACCTCAAGCCGTGAATTCCAACAGTCAACGATCTGGAATGGAAGGAAAGTCGAAAGGGCAGTTGAAGCCGCGATGCGCAATCAAGATACAGAACAGATCCATCGTGTTTTGATCTTCGTGCAGGCTATGTCCCTCATGAAATCATTTCGCGAAAAACAGCATTCTTCACTCTCGCTGGAGAATCTCAAGTTGGGGAATTAATCTCATGCGAATTGCATATGTCAGCCTTCACTGGCCGCGCACGCGTAACAGCGGCGTAGGAAAAAAAATTCAATCTCAGGTCGCGGCGTGGAATGGGACGGGGCATGAAGCGCGTTTGTTCATGCACACCTCACAGCACGAACCGCAATCCGACCTAATCGAAGCGGAGTATTTTTTTTATTCCATATCCGGGAAACTCAAAACGGAAGTCAATCGCATCATCGCCATGCGTCAAATGATCTCTGCCATTCATGCTTACCGCCCGGACGTCATCTACCTGCGCTACGGCATTTATGTTTACCCCGCGCATCTTTTGATGGACATCGCCCCGGTCGTGGAAGAGATCAACACCAACGACCTGACACAGCATGAAGGCCTCGGCAGAGTCTACAGCCTGTACAACCGCCTGACACGCGGGATATTTCTTCGCAACATTCGCGGACTGGTGACTGTTTCGCGCGAACTGGCAGTTTCCCCCGCTTTTGCAGTCTACCGCAAACCAACCCGCGTGATCGCAAACGGGATCGACCTGAACAATTTCCCTCAATTACCCGTTCCTACAAATCCCATTCCGCGTCTGGCTTTTATCGGCAGCCCCGGCTACCCCTGGCATGGCGTGGATAAACTTGTAACCCTCGCCCGCCTGCTCCCCGATATTCACCTCGACATCATTGGTTATTCCGAACTTCCCGGTCTTGACCCTTTACCGGAAAACATAACATTACATGGCTACCTCGCTCTTCAGGAATATCAAAACGTGCTGGCTTCTGCCGATGCTGCAATTAGCACGCTGGCTTTGCACCGCAAGCAAATGGAGGAAGCTTCGCCTCTCAAGAGCCGTGAATGTCTGGCATTTGGACTGCCCCTGATCGTGGCATACATCGACACCGACCTGGACGGTTTTGACTGTAACTTTCTATTGAAGATTCCAAACAAAGAAGATAATATTCAAACCTACGCCTCCCAGATACGCGACTTCACTTACAGAATGCGCGGCGTACGTGTAACTCACGACCAGATATTCAACCTTGATCAGGCCGGCAAAGAGTTGGCCCGCATTGATTTTTTTACAAAAGTATTGCGTCCGGAGATGGATTCATGAAGCGGCAGTTGGGCGGGTTTTTGCTATTCGTTATTATTTCATATTTACTTTTCGAGTCATCCCGCGCATTCCAAAAGATTGCCTGGGGAACAGGCGTCTGGTGGAGGGAATATTCACTGACCTGGGGCGCGGCATATCTTATTTATATTCTGTTTTGCATACTCGTTGTCATTCTAGCCTGGGGTGCTTTGTTTCGCTGGCAGATTCTTCAGCCTGCATTCAATCGATTGATTTCAATTCGTGAAAAACTGGGACGCGCACGCTGGATTCCCGCCATCTTCATTTTCATCTCGCCTGTCTGGCTGTTTCAGTACACAGCCTGGGGATTGGTCTTTAGCGATATTTACATCCGCGTTTTGGTCTGGTGTCTGGTTGTCCTTGCACTTTCATTTTTCATTAAAAAGGGAAACACCTTGTTTGGGTGGGCAGAGTTTCTCGCCGCGCTCCTTCTGACCTCCAGCGAATTTGTCATTGCTGTTCCCTTCATGAACGTGACCGACTATCCCTTCTCGTTGGGCTGGTCTGAAGGCAATCGCATGTGGGATTATTCGATCATGTTCGGCAGTCATCTCTATAATTACCCTGCTGACAAACAAATTTACGCCTTGATTGAAGCTGGCAGGCAGTTCGTTGGCGGCCTGCCATTTATCATCCCCGGTCTGACAATCGGGATGGAACGCTTTTGGATCGCATTAACTGTGGTGCTCCCATATCTTTTACTTGGGCTGGCAGCATTCCGCTTTTCTCGTAACAACCTAAAGACATGGACCCTCGCCACATTATGGGCATTGATCTTTCTCAAGCAGGGACCCATCCACCCGCCGCTTGTCCTTTGCGCGGCAGTGACTGCCCTTCTCTGGCGGAGCCCGTTATGGCTGGCGCTTCCCTTCATCGCCCTGACAGGCTACGCCGCTGAGCAAAGCCGTTACACCTGGTTATTTGCTCCGGGCATCTGGATCGGGATGCTGGAACTGGCTGGAGCCGTCCTGCAGAATAAAAAACTAAATCTCAACCACTGGGCGCGCGCAATTTCGCTTGCGCTTGTCGGCATGGCAGGCGGGTATTTTGGTCTTACCGGTGGGTGGCTAATGGAAAGCAACACACCCGCAAGCGCTCCAATTCCTGTAAGCAGCGGCATCGCCGCAAGCATAACTGACCAGCCGCTCCTTTGGTATCGCCTGCTCCCCAACGCCACTTACGGAGCCGGCATTCTGGCAGGTTTATTGACTGCCGTTTTGCCGCTGATCGTCATTTTGGTTTACTTGAGTGTCATCAAAAAATGGACTTTGAATATCTGGCAGGCGCTGGCAGTCATAACGCCATTGCTTGCTTTTCTTGCTGTTGGGTTGGTCGCGAGCACTAAAATCGGCGGCGGCGGCGACCTGCACAACATGGACATGTTCCTGATCGGGCTGATGTTCGCCGGGGCGCTGGCGTGGCAGAACGGCGGAAGAGCTTGGCTGGAAAAAATTGAGTCCGCCCCCATCGCGATCAAACTTGTTCTGATCATCCTTTTTGGCCTGCCCGGATTTATGTCCCTGCCAATTATGCGCACGTTCGACTTTGCCAAAGACCCTGCCTGGCTTGTCACTCTCACAGACGCCCCAAATGTGAAAGCGCTGGAATTGCATCCATCACAAGAGATTACCGATCGCGCGCTCAAAACCATTCGTGAGGAAATTGCCCTTGCCCAGTCTCAAGGCGGAGAAGTATTGTTCCTCGACCAAAGACAATTACTTACCTTTGGCTATATAAAAGACGTCCCCTTGATTCCAGAATACGAGAAAAAGATTTTGATGAATCAAGCCTTGAGTTCGAACGCCGCCTACTTTGAAACTTTTTATGCAGATATCGCCGCGCGCAAATTCTCGCTGATCATCTCCGACCCGTTGTACACCCCCATTAAAGAAAGCTCTTTTCAATTCGGCGAAGAGAACAATGCCTGGGTTAAGTGGGTCTCCAACCCGGTCTTATGTTACTATGATCAAAAAACAACACTAAAGGATGTGGGCGTACAATTGCTCGCACCTAAAAGCGAGCCGATGGATTGCACCGACCAACTGCCACAGGAAATCACAATTGAACATTAATTATCTTGCGCTTCGTTTGCTTCGTCACTTCATGCCGGAATCAGTGGCGCGTTTTCTTTTAAAACGCAGGTGGATCATTAAACCCGGGCTGGAGTCGAACGACCCGGCTGCGGCGGTCGCCCAATATATTGACTCATTAACTGCGCGCGGTCGATCCATTAACGGGAAGCGGATTCTGCTCTTTGGCTATGGCGGCCGTTTTGCAGTAGGCGTCGAACTGCTGCGCCGCGGCGCAGGGCACGTTGTGCTTTGCGATCATTTCGTACTGCTGGACAAGGAACGTAACCGCGAACTACTTTCAGACTACGCTGATTTCCTGGTCGAGAATGGCGGCGACGCGGAGCCGCGCCCGGAATTCATCACCCTGCTGCATGGCGACATTCGCGAGGACTCTGTCCAGAAGCAAATCGCAGAAGTGGATTATGTTCTGAGCACATCGGTCTATGAGCATCTGGACGATGTGGATGGGATCACGCGCGCGCTCGCAAAGTTGACTTCGCCCAACGGCGTTCAATTACATTTTGTGGATCTGCGCGATCACTACTTCAAATTTCCGTTTGAAATGCTGACATTCTCAGAACGCACATGGCGGAATTTCCTTAACCCAACGAGCAACTTAAACCGCTTCCGCCTGACCAGCTATCGGGAAGTGTTCGACGCGCATTTTCAAAAAGTGAACATCACGGTTTTACAGCGGCTTGAGGATGATTTCCGCGCCGCCCGCAGGCACATCCGCCCTGAGTTTCTGACAGGTGACGAATCTGTTGACTCTGTCGCCTTGATCCAGGTTTTTGTGGAAGAGCCAAAACTTTAAATGGAGTTTCCCGCAATGCAGCGAATTACCGGCTTAATCACTCGAAACGAAAAGTTGATTCCAGTTTTTATTTTCCTGCTTTTCCTCGCCGCCTCCACTCCCGGCGTGAGTTGGGGCGTGCCCGCGCTTTGGAATCCCGATGAGTTGGTGTGGCGCGTGGATAATGCCCTGCGCGGCGAGCTTCAGTTCGATGTGACAGAACCCGATTTCAATTACCCGTCCCTGCCAAAGTATGTGATGTATGGAATTGGAACGGTCGTTTATGGGATGGGGTTTTCCACTGCGAAATTCATTATTGCGGCGCGGCTATTCTCGGCGGTGCTGGGCGCGATCAGCGGAGTTCTCATCTACCATTTGGCGCGCAGCATCGGCTTGAAAGTGACGTCCTCCGCACTGGCTGCCTTGATATACATTGCAAGCGGCGCGGCCGCTGAAAACAGCCGGTACGCGCACAATGACCTGTACCTGCAATTTTTTTCAATCCTGTGCGTTTATTTTGCAGTCAAGTATCAGTTCACAAAATCAAGAACTTGGATTTACGCTTCGTTTTTTTCTGTCGGGCTGGCGGCTTCAAGCAAATACACAGGCGGGAGCCTTTTGCTTGTGCCTTTGTTCGTTTTGATCTTCATGAATTGGGCCAAACTGCGCACAGACCGGGTTCGGTCGTTGGGAATTTTGTTTGCCGGCGGCCTGCTCAGCTTTGGCGGATATGCCCTCGGCACCCCCACGGCTTTGATTTCGCCGGTCTATTATTTCTCGAACGTGATCCCCGCCCTCCAGCGTTACCGCTCATATGGGTTTAACTCCGGCAGTCCGTTCGGGCTGATCGGTCAATGGGATATTTTTTACGAAGCAGTGGGACCGTTTGCCTACTACCTTTTCATCTTTTGTTTTATCTGGTTTGCAGTGAAACTGGTCTTGTGGAAATTTAAAAAAATACAAATGGATGAAAAACAAGCACAGGCGTTTCTGATCCTGGCCGCGGCCGTGGTCATTTTCGATCTGCCTTTCCTTGTGTCAATTAATTACATTCCGCGTTATTTTATTCCGTTCGTGCCGTTCCTGTCTGTCATGAGCGTGTTCTTCCTCAAAGAGATCATTGACCTTGCTGCGGCTAAAAGCTGGAAATTTATTCCATCTCTGGTCACCATTTTGCTCGTATTGGGAATTTCCCATTCCATGCTGCGACTGGTGAGCACAGCGCTGTTATTCTTGAACGACGCGCGCATCCCTGCCGGTGAACATATTGCCACAATTCGCGGATACCAGAACACAATTGAATACACTCTGTACCCGCCTATCGTAAACAAAAAACAATTCTACGGGGCAGCGCGCAATTATCCGATCTACTTTGTCAAATACTCCGACGACATTGTCCCAACCGGCGGACGATTTGAATACAACCAGGGCGAGCAGGGATTGCTGGAACGCGAAGTGGATTTCTTTGTCGTTGACTCGCTGACCTACTCAAGGCTGCTGGAAAACGAAAGGATCTGCCGCACCATTCCGGTTGAGTGTGACTTCTTCAAAAAACTGCTCGCCGGCGAGATCACGTCGTTCCGTCTGGTTGAGGAATTCGCCTATACCCTGCCGCCCTACCTGCCGCAGTTGACAGTTCGAGGGGTAAACCCGGAAATACGAATCTACGAGCGGGTTCGGTAAAATCCAACCATGCAGATTCCCGCCAAATTCAAGAACGATCCGTTGATGAATCGAGTGCTGCGCTCCAGCGGGGCGCTGTTCAGCGCGAACACGATCAGCCTGGGGTTGAGCATTTTACAGGGAGCGCTGGTCACGCGTATGCTGGGGCTGGAAGGTTATGGTCTGCTGGGCGTGATTATGGCTTATGCCTCGGTAGTGAACAGCATATTCTCATTCCGCATGAGCGAGTTGGTCGTACGCTACGGCGGCGAGTACCTCGCAAAAGGTGAAAAGGATAAAGCCTCGTCTGTGATGAAAGCCGCCGCGTTGACCGAAGCAGCGGTCTCGCTGATTGCCTTCCTCGTCGTGGCGTTCACGGCAGGTCTGGCTGAGCGCTACCTGACCGAAACCCCGGGCATCGCGTGGATGTTTACGGTCTTCGCGGTCGGTCTGCTCGCCAACTTCAACACGGAAACATCCACGGGCATCTTGCAAGCGACGCATAAAATCAAATTGCAGGGGCTGGTCAACCTGACCCAAAGCGCCTTCACTTTGCTCGTAATCGTTATCGCCTACTTAACGAACCGGACATTAACCTTCGTGCTCGGCGCGTACCTGCTTGGTAAAACCATTTACGGGTTGGGAATTTTTATCGCCGCGCAGACTCAATTGCGCCGCACGCTGGGCGGCGGATGGTGGAAGACCCCGTTCTCCGCGATCACATCGGCAAAGGAATTGATTCGTTTTGCGGTGAGTTCAAACATCAGCGCGACCATCATTAAGATCTTTCGCGAAAGCGAACTCCTGTGGGTCGCTTTGTTTCTCCCAACCGAGGTTGTTGGCCTTTACCGCGTTGCCTATACCATCGCTCATTTCCTCTCCATTCCCGCCGACCCGTTTATATCAACCACTTTCCCGGAGATCAACCGTCTGGTCGTGGACAAGACATGGCGCCGCCTGAAAGATTTTTTGCGCAAGATCACAACGCTTTCATTTGCAATCAATTTTTTGCTTGGCATTGGCTTCGTGTTTTTTGGGCGCTGGATCATTCAAATTTATTCCGGTGAAAAATTTATCCCCGCCTACCCAGCCCTCATCGCTCTAACCATCGGTCTTGCCTTCAATTACACACTCTTTTGGAATCGTCCGCTTTTGCTTTCGCTTGGTCTGCCCGACTTTCCCGTTTGGGTCACGCTGACAGTTGGTATCGTCAAACTCTTGCTGGCATTTTGGCTGATTCCGAAATATGGTATCGTAGCGGCAGGCGCGCTGCTTTCATTTTATTACATCGCCTCGGTCGGCATCATGGTCCTGCGCGGGTTGAAAGAGATTCAAAAACATGAAAATCGCAGTCATCACTAATTCACGAATACCATCCCTCACCGCCAATTCGATTCAGGCGATGAAGGTCACTCAGGCATTAATGCAATTGGAACATGATGTCTGCCTGTTTGCACCGCGCGAGACTGAGGCAGTTTCCTCCCAATCGCTTTTGACTCATTACGGGCTGCGGATCGCTCCCCGCCTTGAACTGCTTCCGTCCGAAAGGCATCTCAAACGCTTTGACTTTATCCTGCACGCGCGGCGCGCCGCGAAAAGATTCAACGCCGACTTAATCTACACCTGGCTGCCGCAATCCGCCGTGCTTGGATTATGGGATGGGAATCCGGTTGTGCTTGAAATGCACGGCGACATATCCGGGAAAATGGGCGCGTGGTGGCTGCGTCAATTCTGGAAGGTAAAAGGTAACAAGGCCATGACCGTCACCACGTCAGCGTTGCGAAAGGCTTTGGAACGCTCGACCAAATTCCAGTTTAAAAATGACTCCGTGCTCATCGCGCCAAACGGCGTCGAGTTGGAGAAATATGCCGGGCTGCCGAATCCGCCTGAAGCAAGACATCAACTAAACCTGCCCGAAGGGTTGACGGTTGGATTCACGGGTCATATTTACCCGGGGCGCGGTGCGGAGTTGTTGTTTGAACTGGCGAAACAAATGCCGCAGGTAAATTTTTTGTGGGTCGGCGGCACGCCGGAGTTGGTGGGTGCGTGGCGCGGTAAATTGACAGATGCCGGCATAACGAATGTGACGTTGACGGGTTTTGTGCAGCATGAACGCATCGCGCTGTATCAGGCCGCGGCGGATATTTTGCTTATGCCGTACAGCCGCACCATCGAAGCCAGCAGCGGGCAGGACATTGCCGAGGTCATCAACCCAATGAAGATGTTCGAGTACATGGCGTCTGGCCGTGCGATCGTTTCGGCAGATTTGCCTTCGATCCGTGAGGTGCTGAATGATGGGAATGCGGTGTTTTGCGAGCCCGGTGATATTGGAAAGTGGAAGTCGGCGATTGAGTCTTTGCTTGCAGACGAATCACGCAGGCGTGAGCTGGGCGCCCGGGCGCGCAGGGATGTGGAAAATTTAACCTGGCTAAAACGAGAGGAAAATATTTTGAGGGTTATAATAGCCACATTTGAATCATGACTTGTGAAGAAATTTGAAACCATAAAAACCAGGGAATTTATGCGGATCACAAAATATTTACGTGCTGACCAGGAGAATATTGCCCGCTTTCTTGCCGTGCTTGGCAGCGGGTCGGTTGCGCTCAGCACCAGCAAGCGTGCCCGTCCTGGTTTCTTTATTTTTGCGCAGCCCTTTATCCGTGAATATATTGAAGGTGGGCTTTTCAAAAAAGAGGAACTACTGATCAAAGCTTTGGAAGAAGGCGGGTTTCCCCCGGACGACGGCCCGGTGGGAGCGATCCGCAGCGACCATAAGAAAACCCGCGAGGCTGCCGAGATGATGATCAACGCGGCAAAGCACTGGCAGGCCGGCGATGAAATTGCGCGCTCCGAGGTGGGCTGGGCCGCCAGTCAGTTTACGTCTGCGGTTCGGACTCACCTTGAGCGCCTGAAGAACCTGATCTTCCCGCTGCTGGAGCAGACCATTTCCATCGAAGATGAACATAAAATTTCAGAGGGGATGAATAACCTCATCTTCGAAGGCAGTTTGAATGAAGGCCCGCAAAAGTACGTCAAGATGATCGAAGAACTGGAAGAGGAACTGGGCGACTGGAAGTAGGCACGATGGCACATCAACACATGGAGCAGGCTGAAAGGTCTGCTCTTTTTATTTTTAATGCCCAATGCTATAATGACCTAAATAATAGGTCATATGAACCACAAAACAGGTCATCAGGAGTGCAGCAAAATGATTGAAACACTATTAGGTTCAAAAAATGCGGAGAGGGTATTAATTTATATCTTTTCACGGGGAGAGGGATATGCGCGGGAAATCGCGAATTACTACGAGACCGGGTTAAGCCCCATTCAAAAGCAATTGGACAAACTTGAGGCAGGCGGAGTATTGGTCAGTCGCGAGGTAGGCCGGGCGCGGCCTTATGTATTTAATCCGCGCTATCCTTTCATGAACGAGTTGAAAAGCCTGCTGGAAAAGGCTCTTTCTTTTTATCCGCAGGTGGAAAGGGAAGATCTAATCATGAACAGGCGCAGGCCGCGCGCAAAGGGAAAAGACTTATGAAGCAAATTAAAAATATGACTCAAGTTGAACTGGCGGCATATGTTCAATCCTGCCTGCAAAAGGAAGGAATCGATGTAGTGCTCTCCGGCGGAAGCGCAGTCTCTTTTTACAGCGGCAACAAGTATGTTTCAAAAGACCTGGACTTGATCAATGCTTATTTTGCAAAAAGACAGGCAATTAAGACTGTCATGCGAAAGGCAGGTTTCCATGAGCAGGGACGGTATTTCATGTCCCCGGAGACAAGTTTCTTTGTAGAGTTCCCGGATGGGCCTCTTTCAATTGGAGAGGAGCCTGTAAAAGAGGTTGATGAATTTGAGTTGGCGACCGGGACCTTGAAAATTATCTCGGCAACGGATTGTGTGAAAGACAGGTTATGTGCCTACTTTTTCTGGAATGACCAGCAAGGGTTGGCTCAAGCCGTGATGGTTACTCAAAGTCAAAACGTGGATTTGAGGGAAATAAAACGCTGGTCTAAAGTAGAGGGGAAGGAAACAGAATTTTTGGTCTTCAAAAGCAAGTTAAGGTGACAAACGTCCATTGCTGAAAAATTATATATAATATACAATCTCGTCCATTCTGGAGAAGAGTCATGGACGCATTCGAATTTTCCCAACTTGTTTCCCAAAGAAAAGAAAGCAATAAACCATATCTGGAGTTCCTCAAAGTCCCCGACCTGAGCATGGGAGTGTACGTGCTCCCCGCTGGCGAGACCGACCCGCAGAGTCCGCACACGGAGGATGAGGTCTATTATGTGGTGAGCGGCAGGGCGCAGATTCGAGTTGCCGATGAAGACCGCGCCGTGCAGGCTGGCTCGTTCGTATATGTGGCCAAGAATGTGGAGCACCGCTTCCATTCGATTGAGGAAGAATTGATAGTGATCGTGTTCTTTGCGCCGGCGGAATATACAAAAAGACCATAGACAGTGGACGATAGGCGGTGACTCAATAACATGGTCAACGGTCTATCGTCCACCGTCATTTTTTAGGAGCATTTATGCAACAACTACGCAACACACCCTTCCATGAAAGAACGTCCGCCTTGTGTATGCCGCAGAACTGGCGCAAGTGGGCGGGATATTATGTAGTCGGCTCGTATGAGCACACGATTGACCGCGAGTATTGGGCGATCCGCAATGCAGCGGCGTTGATAGACGTGACGCCTTTGATGAAGTACATCATCAAAGGCAGGGATGCGGCGCGCCTGCTGGACCGGGTCACCACACGCAATATTCAGAAGATGTCTGTGGGACAGGTCTATTACACCGGCTGGTGCGACGACGAAGGCAAGCTGATCGATGACGGCACCGTCGCCAGACTCGATGAGACCACCTTCCGCCTCACCGCCGCAGAACCGAACCTGCGCTGGCTGATGATGAACGCGGTCGGACTTGACGTGCAGTTGGAGGATCAAACCGACAGCGTGGCGTCGCTCAGTTTGCAGGGACCCAACTCCAGATCCGTGTTGAAGCGTGTTTGTGAGTCAGATGTGGACGGGCTGAAGTATTTCCGCTTAATGCAGAATCGACTCGCAGGTGTGGAAGTAACGATTTCAAGAACAGGTTACACAGGCGACCTCGGCTACGAGATTTGGATGGATGCGAAAGACGCGCTCAAGGTCTGGGACGGGTTGATGGAAGCCGGTCACGATTATGGGATTCTGCCTGTGGGGATTCTCGCGCTTGATATGGCGCGTGTGGAAGCAGGCTTGTTCATGCTCGATGTGGATTACACCTCTGCCAGCCACGCGTGGATCGAATCGCAGAAGTCGTCTCCGTTTGAGTTGGGGCTTGATTGGACAGTTGCTCTCGACAAGGCGGGATACTTCGTCGGGCGCAAGGCGTTGGAACGTGAGAAGCGCGAAGGCTCAGCGTGGAAGATGGTCGGCATTGAAATTGACTGGGTCGGCATGGAACAGATTTATGCCGAAGTCGGTTTACCGCCGCAAGTGCCTGGCTCCGCCATCCGCGCCAGTATGCCGATCATGGTTGGCAACGTGCAGGTGGGATATGCGTCCACGGCGTCATGGTCGCCGCTGTTGAAGAAGTACATCGCGCTCGCGCATCTGCAAAAGCCGTATTATGAACTCGGCACGGATGTGAGAATGGAGATCACGGTCGAACATCACCGCAAGCACGCACCCGCGAAAGTGGTCAAGCTGCCGTTCTATGAGCCGGAGTGGAAGAAACGTTAACAAGTTGACAAGTTGTAAGGTTTGAAAGTTGTAACGTTCAAACTTGCTAACCTTTAAACCTGTAAACGGAGAATTTTTATGACACAAAACAATTACGATGCTATCATCATCGGCGGCGGGCACAATGGACTTGTCGCTGCCGCGTATCTGGCAAAAGCAGGGCGAAAGGTCGTGGTGCTCGAACGCAGACACATGGTCGGCGGGGCGACGATCACCGAAGAGATTATTCCAGGATTCAAGTTCACTGAATTTTCCTACGTGGTGAGTCTGCTGCGCCCGGAGATCATCCGTGACTTGAAATTGCCGCAGCACGGCTTGAAGATTTTGCCGCTGCCCAGCACCTTCACGCCAACGGGCACTGGCGACTACATCGCGGGCTGGGACGATCACGACACCACCCGCCGCGAGATATACCGCCACTCGCCCAAAGACGCGGAAGCCTACGACGAATATTCCCGCCGTATGGCGCGTCTGGCGAAAGCCATCAAACCCATCCTGAGCATTCTGCCGCCCGACCCGACTTCGCTTCATCCGAAAGACTTAATGGGCTTGATGAAACTCGGTCAATTCGCTTCGACACTGACCGAAAAAGAATTGTACGGTCTCGCCAAAATCATGACCCAGTCCGCGGCAGACATGCTCGAAGAATGGTTCGAGACTCCAGCATTGTTGGGCACAAAATCTGCCAGCGGAATTATCGGCACGTTCCTCGGCCCACGCTCGCCGAGCACCGCTTATGTATTGCTCCATCACTACATGGGCGAAATTGACGGCGCGTTCCGAGCGTGGGGCTTCGCCAAGGGCGGGACGGGCGGAATCGCCGAAGCGATTGCAAGTTCGGCGCGCGCGTTTGGTTCTGAGATTCGACTCAATGCAACCGTGAAGCAAGTCATCGTCAAAGGCGGACGCGCAGTTGGTGTTGCGCTCGAAAACGGCGATGAGATTTACGCTAAGGCTGTCCTCTCATCCGCTGACCCGTTTGTGACCTTCCTCAAACTCGTCGAGCAGAAATACCTGCCCGAAGATTTAATCCACGCGATTAAAAAATTCCGCACGCGCGGCTCATCGGGCAAGGTCAACATTGCGTTGAGTGAGCTGCCGAACTTCACCGCGCTACCCGGCGAAAATATTTTGCACAACGGCGCGGTGTCCATCAGCCCGAGCATTGATTACATCGAGCGCGCCTACGACGACGCGAAGTATGGCCGCTTTGCGAAAGAGCCGTATATTGACATGATCTTCCCTTCCAAGATTGACCCAGATATGGCGCCGCCCGGAAAACATGTGATGTCGTGCTTCGTGCAATATGCGCCGTATGATATCGAAGGCGGCTGGGACGATGCCAAGCGCGAAGCCTTCGGCGAGACGGTCATCTCCACCATCGAGAAGCATGCGCCCAACATCCGCCGCGCCATCATTGGCAAGCAGGTCATCACCCCAGTGGACATTGAACGGATTGCGGGCATCACCGGCGGCAACATCTTCCACGGCGAACTGCTGCTGCACCAGCTCTTCTTCATGCGCCCCGCCACCAAATGGTCAGGCTTCCGCACGCCCATTGATGGATATTACCTTGCAGGCTCCGGCGCCCACCCCGGCGGCGGCATCATGGGTTCGCCCGGCAAGTTCGCGGCAGAGCTGGCGTTGAAGGATGGAATATAGAAAGTACAAAGCAGTTGCTGGATGAAGATCACGCTTCATACTAAACCGAGAGTTAATTCTGTCCGATGGAGTTTGGTCTACACTTTGAGTTGAGTGAATAGGTGCAATAAGTTTATGCTGATGAAAAGAATGTTGATTGGGAGTTTGTTGTGTTTAGTTATTTCCTCTTGTGCAAGTAAGCAAGCGGCTGTAAAGCCTTTATCAACAAATACACCATACCCAACTGCAACGTCTACTGCATCACCAACACCTCCATCATATACGTCTGAAAAAGAAGGAATATTTGCGACTGCTCTTGACCGATGGAGATTTTACGAATGGAGACTTTCGTTTACTTTTCCTCCACAATGGATGGCAAAGGATTTACCACCCAATTACTTTGGTCCTTATAAGGTTGACCATTTTGCTGACCCTGACGGCAACAAAGATAACTGGGTTTTTTATAGTGAACCCATTGAGAATGAAAATGGTGAAAAAAGTGTCGCAGAAATAAGATTCCGCTTCCAAAATATCCCTGAAGGTTTAGCCCCAAACGATTTTTCTGAAACCGAATGGGAAACATGTTCAGCCAGTGGTTTTCAAATTGACGATATTTCTAACCCAGAAAAAATTGGAAATGACCTTATTCAACCAACATTGTACAAATGTAGTTTTGCTGTTGATGGTAAACCAAGCCAAGAACTCTATGTGATACATGCAATCCATCAAACGCGAAAAGATATAGGAATTGAAGTTGTATTAATTGCCAATTCTGATATTTTCAGAAAATTGGAAATTGAGTTTCAAGATTTCATGAAAAGACTTTCTTTCGAGTTGTAGCAAAATTGAAATTATTCAGGAGAAAAAATGAATATCTACGACACCATCATCATCGGCGCGGGACATAACGGACTGGTCGCCGCGGCATATCTTGCGAAGCAGGGCAAAAAAGTTTTAGTCCTTGAACGACGTGACATCGTCGGCGGGCAGGTGGTCACCGAGTCCTTCGGCGATGGCTTCACCGTTGACTCGCTCCACGCAGGCGGGACTCTGCGCCCGGACATTATCAAAGACCTCAACCTCGCTTCATTCGGACTTGTAGTTGATTCCGTCCGAAAGCCTTTTATCTCACTTCAACCTGATTCAAATCACCTCGTGCTCGATGCCAACCCCGCCAAGGCAGTCGAGTCCATCAAACGCTTCTCCGAAAAAGACGCCGCGAACTGGATTCCGTTTTTGAACTTCATGGACAAAGTTACGCGCTTCATCCACGCCGCCAATGAGACCATCATGCCGCGCCTGCCCAAAGGATTTAATTTCAGCGAAGGCGTTGACCTTGCTAAAATGGGAATCAACCTCCGCATGATGGGCGGCGCTGACATGATGAAGATCATCCGCGGTATTCCCATGACCGCCGATGAATTCGTGGACGAATGGTTCGAGTCTGATGTGGTCAAGGCGGCGATTGCTTCGCTGGGCATTCACGGGTTTACGCTGGGCGTGTTCGGTGCAGGCACGGGCTATACCCTCATGCACAACTGGGCAAATCGCGGCGGGCTTTCAAATGTCAGCGCGCAGGGCGGAGTTGGGAAAATTACCGAAGCGCTTGCCAGCGCAGTGAAATCTTTCAGCGGCGAGATCCGCACCGGCGCGGAAGTGAAGCGCATCCTCGTTGATACGTTCACCTGCAAAGGTGTTGTCCTTACGAATGGTGAAGAGATTTCTGCGAAGAACATCATATCCGCCGCAGACCCGAAACACACATTCTTGAATCTAGTTGGTGCGGTCAACCTGCCGCCTGAACTTGTGTGGAATGTCCAATCCATCAAAATGCGCGGATCGGTTGCCAAGGTCCATTTGTTGGTTGACAATATTGACGCCGTCGTAGCAGGGGCGACGCATGCGTCGCCCCTGCCTGCAACGTTCGTGATTGCACCTTCCATCAAATATCTGGAGCAAGCCTACGACGCGGCGAAGTATCACAGCATCTCCGAAAAGCCCTATCTTGAAGTCACCACTTCGGGTAATGTTGTCAGCGTCCATTTCCAGTTTGCCGCCTACAAACTAAAAGACGGTGATTGGAAGACTGAAGGCGCAAAGGTTGAAAAGGTCGCCATCGAAACACTGGCGGAATACTTCCCCAATCTGAAATCGTCAATCGTAAATACAAAAACCATTACCCCTCTTGATATGGAGCAGACCTACGGCCTCACTGAAGGCGACTTGAATCACGGTCAGATCATGCTCGATCAATTCATGTTCATGCGTCCCATCCCGGGCTGGTCGAATCACAAGACGCCGATTGATAATTTATATCTGTGCGGCAGCGGAGTTCACGGCGGGGGCGGCATCAGCGGCGCAAGTGGGTGGAATGTAGTAAAAGTGTTGAAATAAAAGCAGGGGCGACCCGCCCTGAGAAATCAAATCCTTTGATAATCCAGACGGGTCGCCCCTGCCATGTTTAATATACCTCAGGCACAAAAGTCTGGTCGGTGATGGGCGGACGGACGTAGCCAACATCTTCCTGGCGGGGCGGGAGTTTCATCGGAGCAGGAGTCAAATCTTCGTAGGGAATCAGACTCAGCAGGTGGGCAATGCAATTGAGGCGCGCGCGTTTCTTGTCATCGGAGTGGACAACATACCACGGCGACTGCTTGGTATCGGTATATTTGAACATGTCATCTTTTGCGCGCGAGTACTCAACCCAGCGCGAGCGGGACTCGAGATCCATCGGGCTGAGTTTCCAGCGTTTGGCCGGGTCATCGATGCGAGCCTGAAAGCGGTGTTCCTGCTCCTCGTCGCTGACCGAGAACCAGTACTTGATCAGGATAATGCCCGAGCGCACCAGCATCCGCTCGAACTCGGGGCAGGAGCGCATGAATTCGCCGTATTCCTCATCGGTGCAAAATCCCATCACGTGTTCCACGCCCGCGCGGTTGTACCATGAGCGGTCAAAGACCACCATTTCGCCTGCGGCAGGCAGGTGAGCCACATAACGTTGAAAATACCATTGACCCTTCTCGCGCTCGGTGGGAGCAGGCAGGGCGGCCACGCGGCAAATGCGCGGATTCAGGCACTCGGTAATGCGTTTGACGACCCCTCCCTTTCCGGCCGCATCCCTGCCTTCAAAGATGACCACGACCTTCAATCCCTTTGCCTTGATCCATTCCTGCAATTTGACAAGTTCCAACTGAAGTTTCCCCAGCTTCTTGAGGTATTCCTTGTTCTCAAGTTTTTCATGTAAGACAATTATGTCAGGCGCGGAATCACCATTCTTTTCCCTCTTCTTTTCATTCTTCTTTTTCTTTGACATGTCATCTCCTCGGATATGCGCCATCATTTTTTACAAAGAATAAACAGAAAAGCCATAAATAATTATAGAGGGGAATTCATCATTGTCAACACGTGTCCGATTTTTTTACAAAGATTTTACCCCCGAAAAATCGCGCGTTCATTATGATTTCGTACACTGTGTGTCATAGCCAAAGGAGAGCCGCCATGAAACCTTCATCCATCGCATTGACCATGCTCGTCATTCTTTCACTCGCCTGCAATTTGGGCGCAAATGTTCCAGCGCAGAATCAGCCAATTGAAACAGCGACCAGTTCCCCCATCACGAATGACGCGGGCGAAGCCATCCTCCTGTTCACGATTGGAATGCACATCGAGCCGATGGGCGAAACCGCGCAGGGAGTCCAATCCGGCAAGGGTGATTATCATCAGCCTGCTTTCTTTGATAAACATGTCAACGATATCCTTGCAGTGACTCAAATCGTTGAGGCGCACGGTGGGCACATGACCATTCAGGCGCAATCACCGTTCACAACCGTTGCGATTGAATCGGGCAACAATATTCTCGCCGGCCTCGCTGCGCGCGGGCATGAAATGGCGCTGCATTTTCACGAAGACGCGCATCTTGGGAAAAACGATGAAACGCTTCCCGTGAAAAAATGGTGCGACGTGATGCAGGAGGAAATTTCATTGATCACGCAGGCGAGCGGCGTGCATGACATCCGTTATTGGAGCGGAGGAAATTTGTATCTGGATATTTATGCCGCGGCGCAATGCGCGGGGTTGGATGTGAACAGCGACTGGAAGAATCCACAGTTGCAGGAGACGCCGCTTGAGTTCGTGGGCGTTAATCCGTGGCGGCCGTCAGGCGGAACCGATGGCGTGAACCTGACAGCTTTTACCCAGCACGACCCCAACGGCGCAGTCATCTTTTTACCGGAAGGCCAATACGACAAATCGGATTTTGCTTCCATGCGCCGCAGCGACGACGCGGGCGGAGACGCGGCCTACTTTGAATTTTTAAAAGAAAGTTTATACGCCTCGCTGCAGGCCGCGCAGCCGGGCAAGGCCAATGTCTTTCATTTCACCGTTCATCCCGGAGAATTTCGCGGCGATCCGCAGCATCCATTTGAAGTCATCGAAAAATTTTTAACCGAGGTGATCGATCCGCTTGTCGCATCGGGCAATGTGCAATGGGCCACCTTCTCACAAATGGCCGATGCCTACATTGCTACAGAACAATAGGATGATGTCTCATAACGAGATTCATCCACGCCCAAACAACGGTCAGACTCCGCCCGCGCCTGTTCCTGTTACTGGGTCATTTTCCTGCCTTTGAAATAAAGGGCGCGCGGATAACTCCGCGCGCCCTTCACGAATCCCCCCATAAAACCTATAAATCACATAAAATCAATGATATTCAGCACTACGGCTTACATGAGTCGACCCGTAAAATTGGGGTCATTGCCCCATGACATCCGTAATTTTGCCGTCCATGCAGCAATAATTCGGCTTTGGAAAACCCTCTCAGGAGAAATCAATGAGACGATTAAAGATGGCGCACGCGTTGCTGCTTTTTACGGGGCTTGCGCTGGCTGCGCTGGTAATCGCCGGACTCCGGCTTGAACCTGCACTCGCCGCGCCTCACGTCGACCGGGCTTCTGCGCCGGCTCCTCAAGTGGATAACAGCGTTTGTCTCAACTGCCATGGCGAACCCGATTTAACCCTCACCATGCCGAATGGCGAAGCGCTCCCGTTGACGATAAGCGAAGGCAAATTCCAGCAATCAGTTCACGGCGAGAACGAGATCGCCTGCACAGATTGTCACAGTGATTTCAGCGGCTTCCCACATGCAGACCTCAAGGCTGACAGTCCGCGTGAAATTGCCGTTGAGTATTACACGGTCTGCGAGTCATGCCATGCCGAGCAATACAACAAGGTGTTGGACAGCGTCCATCAGCGCGCGCTGGCGGGAGGCGACAAGAACGCCGCCGTCTGCACCGACTGCCACAACCCGCACGAGCAGATGCGCCTGACGGATGAGGTCACCGGCAACCTGCTGGCCGCCGCCCGTGTGCATATTCCGCAGACTTGCGCGCAATGCCACAGCGGCATCTACGAAGCTTATCAATACAGCGTCCACGGATCGGCGCTGAGTGGTGAAGGCAACCTCGATGTGCCGACCTGCATTGACTGTCACGGCGTCCACAATATTCAAGACCCCACCACGGCGCAGTTCCGCAACGAGACTCCGCTCCTGTGCGCCAAATGCCATGCCAATGAAAAGTTGATGCAGGCGTATGACCTTCCCACCAACATCCTGAATACTTATGTGGCCGACTTCCACGGCACAACCGTCACCTTGTTTGAGAAAAACTCTCCAGACCAGCCCACCAACAAGCCAGTCTGCACCGACTGTCATGGCGTTCACAATATTTCCAAGGTGGATAACCCGCAGACAGGCATTGCGCTCAAACAAAACCTGCTTGTCAAATGTCAGCGCTGCCACCCGGACGCCACCGCCAACTTCCCCGATTCGTGGATGAGCCATTACGTGGCGAGTCCGGATAAATTTTCACTGGTGTATTACGTGAACCTCTTCTACAAATTCCTCATCCCCGGCGTGCTGGGCGGAATGGGTGTCTTTGTTGTGACCGATTTTATGCGGCGGTTGATCGAGCGCCGAAAAGGAGCCGCTCATTAATGGCTAACATAACCACTCCCCAGCCGGCAGAGGAACGCACCTACGAGCGTTTTCCGCTCGCCCGCCGCATCGAACACCTGACGATGCTGCTTTCATTTACTACTCTTGGCCTGACAGGGTTGGTACAAAAATTCGCCCTGAGTCCCACTTCGCAGTTTTTAGTATCAGTTCTCGGCGGAGTCGAGACCGTGCGCAGCATCCATCATGTCGCTGCCATCATCCTGATGTTCGGCACCATGTATCACATCATCCTGCTTGGCTACAATCTGTATGTCCTGCGGATGCGCATGACGATGCTGCCGGTATTTCAAGATGCGCTCGACGCGCTTCAGGCTTTGCTTTACAACATCGGCTTGCGCAAGTCACGCCCGCAAATGGGGCGTTTCACCTTTGAAGAAAAAGCCGAATACTGGGCTTTCGTTTGGGGCACGGTCGTCATGGGTGTGACCGGCTTCATGATGTGGAACCCGATCACATCCGCTAAATTTTTACCGGGCGAGTTCATCCCGGCTGCCAAAGCCGCGCATGGCGGCGAAGCGGTGCTGGCGGTGCTGGCGATCATCCTCTGGCACATGTATGGCGTGCATATTAAATTCTTCAACAAAGCCATGTGGACCGGCAAGTTGACGGAAACCGAAATGCTGCACGAACATCCGCTTGAACTGGCGGAGATAAAAGCCGGCATACCAGACCGCGAACTGGACCCGATCAAAATCCGCCAACGCCAGAGGAAATTTTTTCCTGTCGCTTCAATCCTGACCCTTATCATGCTGGCCGGTATCTTTGGCTTTATCAACGCTGAAGAAACCGCGCTGACGACCATCCCGCCGCAAGACGACCAGCCCGTGGAAGTTTATATCCGCTGGACAGCCACCCCGCGCACCACATCCACGCCGACGGCTGGGCCGACGCTGGCAGTTACGCCGACAACAACGTCAACACCCATTGTGATCTTAATATCCGCAGACATCACCTGGGATGGAAACATCGGCCCGCTGTTCCAGCAAAATTGCGGCGAATGTCATATTGACGATGATAAAGGCGGGTTGAACCTGTCCACGTATGCTGACGCCATGAAAGGTGGAGGAAACGGAGCGGTGTTCATGGCCGGAGATGCCGCGAAGAGTCAAATGATCATAAAGTTTGAAAGCGGAGACCATACTGATTTCACACTATCCCCGCAAGACCTGGCGCTGGTCAAAGCCTGGCTGGATGCAGGCGCGCTGGAAAAATAATAGCATCATAGTCATAAAGAAGAAGTCCCTTTTTCAAGGGACTTCTTCTTTATTCATCAGCAGCGACACCTGCGCCCAAATCCGGCAATTCAGATTCTATCTCTTGCGGGCTTTGCCCGGCTTCCAGCCTGTCCACGACATCATCAAATTCCGGGGGCAGTTCCTCGCCCATTTCGCTGCCCATTTTGCGCATCATTTTGCCGAGCGCCTTGGGGTCATCTTCAAGTCCTTCGATGCCGGAGAAGTCATCGGCCATTGATTCCATTCGGCTTTCTTCGGATTTTGCGATGCGTACTTTTGTCATGCGGCGGCGGACATTGCCGCTTTTGCAGTGGACACAGTGAACAGCCTTCTTTCCATATTCGCTAAATGTCATGAACACTTCAAAGCGTTTTTCGCAACTATTGCAGATAAAGTCATAGGTTGGCATGGTATATTTTCAGCCTTTCATAAAAATAATCGTATCTTGATTCTACACAGGATTTTATAAACCGGCAAACGGCGCAGCGAACTCCGTCGCAAACAGAGGCAGTCCAAAAGTCGGCAGGATGCGAAAATTCCTTTGGTACAATAAACCCATGACTGACACATTCGAACTCCGCAAAACCAATCCACTCTTGATCGTGATCTCCGGGCCTTCCGGCGTTGGCAAAGATTCGGTCGTGCAGCGCATGATCGAACGCGGCCTGCCATTCCATTTTGTGGTCACCGCAACAACACGCGCGCGGCGCGAGGCTGAAGTGAACGGCAGGGATTACTGGTTTGTTTCAAACGACGAGTTCGCGCAGATGATCGAACAAAACGAGTTGATCGAATACGCGATCGTCTATGGCGATTACAAGGGCATCCCCAAGCGGGAGGTGCGCGACGCTTTTGCCAGCGGCCAGGATGTGGTGATGCGCGTCGATGTGCAAGGCGCCGAGTCGGTGCGCAAGTTTGCGCCCGAGGCTTTGCTGATCTTCATCACCTGCGAAGGCGAGGATGAATTGGAACGCCGCCTGCGCGAACGCAAAACCGAAACCGCCGATTCTCTCTCCCTGCGAATTGCCACTGCGCGAAAAGAATTGCAGCGCATCGAAGCATTTGATTATGTGATCGTGAATCAGGATTTTCATCTGGATGACACGGTTAACAAAGTGCGCGCCATTATCGAATCGGAGCATTTGCGGGTCAAGCATCGCACGGTGACTTTATGAACGAATCCCCCGCTTCGCCTCTTAATCTCGAGCCTGCTCCACCGCCCCAGGAAGTTCGCGTCGCCTTACCATCCCTCGCGCCCACGGTCACGTATTCGATCATCGGCATCACTGTGCTCATTTATATTTTGCAATTGTTGAGCGTGGCGGTGCTTGGATATGCCGTCTATGAAATTGACTGGCTCGAAGTGTATGGCGCGCGGTTTAATACTGCCATCCGCGCGGGGGAGTTATGGCGCTTTATCACGCCGATCTTCCTGCACGGCTCAGTGCCGCACATTTTTTTCAACATGTACGCATTGTTATCCATCGGCACACTGCTGGAGAAACATTTCGGGCATGGCAGATTTCTGCTGCTGTATTTACTTGGCGCATTTTCAGGGAACGTATTCTCATTCCTGTTGACCGGCGAAAATGGATATTCGGTCGGCGCATCCACTGCCGTGTTCGGGTTGATCGCGGCCGAGGTGGCATTCTTTTATCACAACCGCAAATTATTTGGCGGACAGGCAAAACAGGCGATCAGCAATGCAGTCTTTATCATCGCGGTCAATTTGTTCATCGGCCTGACGCCCGGCATCGACAACTGGGGGCACGTCGGCGGCCTGCTCGGCGGCGCGATCTTTGCGTGGTTTGCCAGTCCGCGCTGGGAGGTGACCGGCATGACGCCCAATTTTCAATTACATGATGCGCGTGAATTCCGCGAGATCGTTTTAGGGGCGGGGCTTGTTGTTATTATTTTTGGGATATTGGCTGTCTGGGGAATGTTTTAGAAATAGCATGAATCAAAAAAATCCCGCCGACTTCGGCGGGATTTTTTTGATTACAGGTTTCGATTGCTGCGCGGGTCAAAGGCATCGCGCAGACCGTCGCCGATCAGGTTGATGCACAAGATGGTGATGATGATGAAAAGGCTTGGGAAGACCCACATCCACCATGCGCCGCGCTGGATAAAGGATTGCGCGCTGGTGAGCATATTGCCCCACGAGGCCGTGGGAGGCTGAACGCCCAACCCCAAAAACGAGACATAAGCTTCATTGAGAATCGCTCCAGCCAAACCCAGCGTGGACGAGACGATGATCGCTCCCATGGTATTTGGGATGAGGTGGCGAAAGAAAATCCGAACGTCCGTTGCGCCCAGTGATTTTGATGCGGAAATGTAATCCATTTCACGCAGGGATAGCACGTTGGCGCGCACGATACGAGCGAGGTACATCCAGGATGTGGCGCCGATCACCACGATCACGATGGCAACGCTGCCGCTGTAGTTTTGCCCAAAGACGGTGATGGTTTGCATATCCCTGCCGAGGTATTTACCGAGAACGATCAGTAAAAATAAGGAGGGAATCGACAGCATGGCTTCGGTGAAACGCATCAGTATGGTATCCACCCAGCCGCCGTAGTAGGCGGCAACGCCCCCGACGAGCGCGCCCAGGCTTACTGAAAATATCACGGAGAGGAAACCGACGATCAGGGAAATTTGTCCGCCGTGGATCATGCGGGCAAAGATGTCGCGCCCGGTGCTGTCGGTGCCCATCCAATGCAGTTGAGTCGGAGGGCTTAATCGCGCCTGAAGGTCTACTTCATTGGCTTTTTTATCCGTTACCAGAATGGAGCCAAGGATGATAAAGGTCAGTAATAATCCGAATCCAAGCATGCCCCAGATTGCCAGGCGATGTTTGCTAAAGCGCCTCCAGATCAATTGCTGTGGGGTAAGGGGTGGAGCGATGGGTTCAGCTTTGAGAATGGTCATATCAGAAGTGGACATATCAGACTCCGGGGCTTAGCTTAAACGAATGCGCGGATCAACAAAAGTGTACACAACGTCAGTGATGATCGTGAAGATCACAACAGCGCTTGATATGATCAATAATATGCCAAGCACTACCGGAAAGTCTCCGCGCTGGGCATATTCCCAGAAAAGGCGTCCCATGCCCGGCCAGGCATAGACCGATTCCGTTACCAGCGCGCCGCCGAGCAGCCCGGGAATATCCAACCCAATAATTGTGACGAGGGGCAGGGCTGCATTCCGTAAAGCATGTTTGTAGAGTACAACGCGATTGCTCAAGCCTTTGGCGCGCGCTGTTCGGACGTAATCCTGCCCAAGGACTTCAAGAATACTTGTGCGAATGAAACGCGCATACCCGGCCGTTCCGATGATCACCAGGCAGGAGACAGGCAGGATCATGTGCTTGATATATTCCACCGGGTCCTTTTGATCCCAGATATCCGCTCCAGTGGGCAGGTATGGAAAACCCCATTCCTTGAACTTGACTGCAAAAATAAGCATCGCGCCCAGCGCGATAAAAAAGATCGGCATTGAAAAGCCAATAAATGAGAAGGTTGTGATCACATTATCCAGCAGCGAGTACTGTCTGACCGCCGAAATAATGCCCAGTACCAGAGATACCATAATCGTAATAATTTCATAGGTGAACATTAGTTTTAAAGTATTTGGCAAACGCTGTGAAATCATCAACGATACGGGTTGTTTTGAAAAGAAGGAATTGCCCAAATCCCCCTGCACAGCCAACCCCAGCCATTTGAAATACTGCACAGGCAGGGGTTGATTTAATCCCAAACGTTCACGCAGCGCTTCCTTATCTGCCGTGGACATGTTTGGATTGGTGGCATATTGAGCTAATGGATCAGCGGACAGGCGCGTGAGAATAAAACATAAGACCGTGATGATCAAAAGCGTAAAAAGCGCTTGGATGGATCGTCTCGCAATATAAGCCCACATAAGCGGCCTCCTGGTGGATCTGAGCAGTTTATAGAATAAGAGGCAGGGATTTCCCTGCCTCTTATTTTTATCAAGACTTAAGACTTACTTGACATCCCAGACTTCGGCGTTCCAGTTCATGTTGCTGAAGAAGCCGAAGGAACCGGGTACGAAGCGGTCCACGTAGCCGTAGACGTTTGCGCGGGCATACATCATGACGACATAGTAGTTATCGTAGATGTACTTCTGCAATTCGTCGATCGCGACCTTGCGGGTGGCGGGATCAGCTGTGGCATTGCCGGCAGCCATCAATTCATCCAATTTCGGATCGCAGATGAGGTAGTTGTTGGCGCCAGCGGGCTTTTCTGCATTCGGGACGGTGTCGCAGGAGAAGCTGTCAATCGCGCCCGGCATCGGGTCGGGATAGAAGCCGGTGGTATAGCCAGCCATGTCGTAGTTACCGGTGGGCATGATGCCGCCATCGGTGTAACCAGCGAAGAAGGTGCCGGCAGGTGAGTGATTCGGCTTGAATTCAACGCCGATCTTGGCGAGGTCAGACTGCACCGCGAGGGCAATGTCTACGCGGAGCTGCTTGTCGGTGGTGTCGAAGGTGAAGGACAGTTTGGTGTCTTCGCCGTTGCAGTCGCCGTGGCGGATGCCATCGTCACCGAGGGCGTAACCAGCTTCTTCAAGCAACGCAGCCGCGCCATCCGGGTCGTACGTGGCGGGGGTCAGGCTCTTATTTTCCCATTCAGAGTTGGGCCATTGGGAAACTGGAACTGTGGTCTTGCCAGCCAACAGGCTGTCTACGAACGCCTGGCGGTTAATGCCGAGGGTGATCGCCTTGCGGACGTTCACATCTTTGAACGGGCAGAAGCCGTCCTGGTCAGCGGCGCCCTTGCCATCCACGCCGGCAGTGGTGCCGAGGTTGAAGAAGTAATGTTCGAAATCGGCGCCGGGAACCACCTTGAGGTGAACAGCGGGTTCAAGAGCGTTTACGGTTTCGATGTCTGATTCAGAGAAGTCGGGGTACCAGTCCACGTCACCAGTTTGCAGGGCGGCGAGAGCGGTTTCAGGAGTCGGCACGAACTTGATGTTGACAGTGTCCAGGATCGGGCGGCTGCCATAGAAGTTGTCGTTGCGGACAAGTACCATGTGATCGCCGGCGACCCAATCGGTAATGACGAACGGGCCGGAAGCAACTGTCGGCTGGTGAATGAAGGGATCGCTCTCGAGAGCGGTCTTACCTGCAAGAATGTGTGCGGGAAGGATGGAGCCGGCGTTGTTGGGTCCCTGGGTGAAGAGGGTCTGCCAGCCGGGGTACAGCTCGCTGAAGGTGATGACAACAGTGAGATCATCAGGTGTTTCGACGCTGGCGATCTTGTCGTAGCCGGTGCGGCTGAGGGGCGCATTGGCGGGATCCATTACCTGATCGAAGGTGAACTTCACATCCGCAGAGGTGAGGGCTTCGCCGTCAGACCACTTGAGGCCTTCCTTGAGTTTCCAGGTGATGGTCAAACCATCAGCAGAAACGCCGCCGTTGGCAGCCGAAGGAATTTCAGCGGCAAGTTCGGGGACGAAGCTGCCCTGGTCATCCCATTCAGCGAGACCAACGAGGGTCAACTGGGCGATCCAGATCGCGTAGGACATTTGGGTGTAGTACGGAACGATATTGTCAGGTTCCTGTGACCATGCACCGGTCGCAGACTTGGGTTCAGCAGCAACTGGAGCTTCGGTAGCCGCAGGGGCTTCAACTGCGGGGGCTTCAGTAGCAGCGGGGGCTTCGGTTGCAGCTCCGCCGCCGCAGGCCGCAAGCAAAATGCTCGCAAGCACTACCAACGAAAGTAGAACAGAAAGGTTTCGTTTCACGTTTCTCCTCCTTAGAGAAATTGTGGGTTTTGGAGTATGGGAAAAAGATACACTCTCTCCTCATGCCTCCCGACAAGCGCAGATTATACAACAAAACGCATCTTACCATAAAGGCAGAGGAAGCCCAATTCCATTTAACCCTACTGTAGAAGGGTCTTTCGGCCACAACCCCGCGACTGTTTCGCCGCAGTTCGGGCATTTTCCCTCCCCCGTGATTCTATATTTTTGGATGACATACCCGCTTCTTTTCACAAGCTGATAGTTGCACGCCGGACAATAAGTAGTTTCATACTCCCCGACATTGCCCGGCAAATTCCCAGCGTACACATATCTCAACCCGGCCTCGCGCCCAATCTCCGCCGCGCGGATCAATGTTTTCGCGTCCGTGTTATCAGGCTCGGTCATTTTGTAATCTTTATGGAAAGCCGTCACATGCCAGGGGATATCAACCGAAAGACCCGCCAGAAAACGCGCCGCCTCCCACAACTCTTCATTCGAATCGTTAAAGCCCGGAATCGCCAGGGTCACCACCTCAACCCAGATGCCCATTTCGCGCGCGCGCTTGATTCCGTCCAAAGTATTTTCCAAGGTCCCGCCCAGTTTGCGATAATTTTTATCGCTCATGCATTTCAAGTCCACCTTGTACGCATCCAAATACGGACTCAAATATTCCATCACCTCGGGCGTGTTATTTCCATTGGACACATAAGCGCACATCAACCCGTTTGCCTTTGCCAGTTTAAAAATTTCAACCGCCCACTCGCTTGTAATCAATGGTTCATTATATGAAGAGACAATCACCGAAGCCTTGGTTCTTTTTGCATGTTCCAAAATTTGAACGGGCGTTATCTTTCTTATATATTGCACTGAAATATCAGAAGACGGGTCGCGCAACGCCTGCGACGTGAGCCAGTTTTGGCAGTAGCCGCAGTGATAGTCACAGCCCAACATTCCAAACGTCAATGCGCGCGCGCCGGGCAGCACATGTGAAAAGGGTTTCTTCTCGATCGGGTCACTTTGCAGGGCAGCGACATAGCCAAACGGCACGCGCAATTTTCCGCCCTGATTAAATCTCACCTGGCAAATTCCGCGTTTGCCTTCGCGGATCAGGCAGCGATGTCCGCACGCGAGACAGCGCACTGCGCCGTCAGCCTGCGCTTCGTACAATTCGCCTTCACTGGTCAAGCCATCCAATACATTTGCCAGCGAACTCATTACAACTCCGTAGTCACGTTACAAACGTGACCTACTATAATACGCCCATGTTAACTGTTGTCATTCAAGCCGGCGGCGCATCCTCGCGCATGGGCGAAGATAAAGCCTTGAAACTTTTCCTTGGGCGCCCGCTTATTCAACGCGTGATCGAGCGGCTGACTCCAATCGCGGATGAGATCATCGTCACGACGAACCGCCCCGCCGATTATGCCTTCCTTAACTTGCGCCTCATCCCTGACCTGAAGCCGGGGCGCGGCGCCCTGGGCGGACTCTACACTGCCATCGCTTCCGCTTCGCATCCGCTGGTGGCTGTGGCGGCCTGCGACATGCCCTTCGCGAGTCAAAACTTCTTCGAAGGCGCGCGCAGACTCATCGTCGAGGAAGAAGCGGATGTCCTCATTGCAAAAACAGACGAAGGCTATGAACCTCTCCACGCGTTGTATCGCCGCGAGACTTGTCTGCCCGCAATCGAATCAGCGATTGACGCAGATCAATGGAAGGTCATCTCGTGGTTTCCAAAAGTTAAAGTACGAACACTTACAGCGGATGAAGTCAATTCACTTGACCCATCCGGTCTATGCTTTTGGAATCTAAATACGCCGGAAGAATTTTTGGAAGCGGAGAAGTGCGCTAACGAACAATGAGCACCGGGCAGGGCGCGTGAGCCAGGACTTTCTGGCTTGTGCTTCCGAGCAGCAGCCCCGCCAACTTGCCGAGTCCGCGCGAACCCATGACGATCACATCGCTCTTGCGCGTGGCAGCGACATCAATGACAGCCTCGGCAGCCGGTCCTTCGATCAACTCGGTGTGGATTTTACACGGCAATTCGCCTACCGCGTTGAGAGCGTTTTGCAAAACAGATTTTGCCTCGTCCATGCGTGCATCAATTGCATATTGCAGGTTCGGCTCGCCCAGATAAGGCGGGATAAAATCGTAGGCAACAACGATCCGAAATTCCTTTGCGTTCATGGTGCGTGCGAGATCGGCAGCGACACGCGCGGCGTGCAGGGCGTGTTCGGAACCGTCAACGGCCAGCAAAATCTTATCAAACATGATGCCTCCTTTTGTGTGGGGTACAATCTTAGTATACAACTACACTGTCAAATTTTCATAGGAGTTTCGCATGTCTCTCGACACTTCGACCCAGCTCAGCGCAAGTCTTAATTTGATCCGTCAACAATTTCCCTCCTTGAATCGCCCCGCGATATTCTTCGACAATCCCGGCGGGACGCAGATCGCAAAGCAAAGCCTTGAGCGCATCAACAAGTATCTGATTGAATGTAACGCAAATCATGAGGGCGCGTTTGCCACCAGCATTGCCTCGGATGCGGTTCTGGATGAAGCCCACCGCGCAATGGCAGATTTCTACAACGCCCCGTCTTCCGATGAAATTGTCTTCGGCAACAATATGACCACGCTCACCCTGCATATCAGCCGTTCGATCTCACGTGACTGGCATGAAGGCGATGAGATCGTCGTCACCCGCCTCGACCACGATGCCAACGTCACCCCCTGGGTGCTGGCCGCGCAGGACCGCGGAGTCAAAGTCAACTGGGTGGATTTTGATGTTGAAGACGGCACTCTAAAATTGGATGATCTGCAAAAAGCGCTGGACCGTAAACCGCGCCTGCTGGCTGTGGGCTACGCCTCCAACTCGCTTGGGACGATCAACCCAATTGAAAAAATCATCAAGATGGCGCACGCTGCCGGCACGCTGGTTTACATTGACGCTGTCCAATACGCGCCGCACGGCCCGATTGACGTTCAAAAATTGGATTGCGATTTTCTGGTCTCGTCCGCTTATAAATTCTTCGGCACACATGCCGGGATTCTCTTCGGCAAACGCGACCTGCTTGAAAAATTAACCGCGTACAAAGTCCGCCCTGCCACGAATAAACTACCGGGCAAATTTGAAACCGGCACACAAAATCACGAGGGCATCGCGGGCGTTCTGGGCGCCATCGAATATTTTGAATGGATCGGCAAAGAGTTCGGCGGCAACACCATTGAAGGATTAAAAGAAGAGGGCTATCAAGGACGCGGCCTCGAACTCAAAAAAGGGATGACTGCCATTCGCGCCTACGAATTCGAACTTGGGCGCGCGCTTCTTTCCACGCTGGAAGCTGTTCCCGGTTTACGTTTATATGGTCTCACCGACGTGCGCCGCCTCGAAGACCGGGTTGCCACATTCTCGTTCCGTTTGAAGGATATGCATCCGCGGGCCGTTGCTGAAAAACTAGCCCAACGGGGAATCTATGTTTGGGACGGAAATTACTACGCCGTCAACGTGACCGAAAGGCTGGGGCTGGAAGAGAATGGCGGCATGGTGCGCGTCGGCGCTGCGCATTACAACACCCTCGAAGAAGTGGCAAAACTAGGCGAAGCCTTGCAGATGATCGCAAAATGACACGCGCAGTGCCCATGTTTATGGTTATGGTAAACTCCGATTTATATGTTTAGCTGGCAGCGGAAAAACCTTATCCTTGCAGTTTACGGACTGTTGGTTTCAATTGGCGCATTCATCGCCGCCGTCTTCATCTTTCTGATTCCATCCGACCCCGGAAATAATTTCTTTCTGGGGTTTTCTGTTCAAAGACTGGCATTGATCGGCGGCATAATTTCAGCGGGGCTTGCAGCGGTTGCTTTTTCAATCAAGGTTTATCAGAATCAAATTTACGCCGAACGAATTTGGCACTCGCTGTTTGAGCGCGAATCAATTGCAGGTGCAATCCGCTGGGGGGCGGCAGTCATATTTATCGCAGGTTGGATTGCCTCCTTTACGCCGCCATATCGGTTTGGGGATTTCAAAGAATACTTTATCCGCATTTCTCCAATAATAAACTGGCTGACATTCGCAAGCCTGTTAACCCTCGCAATCTCATCCATCGAAAAATACGGATTCAACTGGCAGCAACTCGTCCACGTGTTGCGCGCGCAGAGGAAGACGCTCGTAATTGCGCTAATTTCAATGGCGGTCTTCACCCTGACCTGGGTCATGATCGCCGTCACCGGCATGGGTGTACGGGTCAGCGAAGATTACTGGTACGGAGCTGGCGTTCCGATTTTAGGGCTGCAAGTTCTACTGGCTTTGGTGATCGGGCTTGGCGTGTTGTATCTGGAACGTTCATCACCCACCCTGCTGCTTCGTTCTGATTTATTCATTTTTATTTTTATTTGGGGGCTGGCAGCTTTTCTTTGGGTTCGTGAACCTCTCCAGCCCAGTTATTTTTCTCCGTTGTCGCATCTCCCAAACCTTGAGTATTACCCGTATTCTGACGCAATCACTTTTGACATAGGCAGTCAGTTCGCCCTCATCGGTCAAGGAATCAATAACGGCCTTTTCTTTGACCGCGCTTTGTACATGGGCTTTTTGGTATTCCTGCATTCGCTGGCAGGGCAGGACTACGCCCAGGTCGTTGCATTGCAGGCTGGCATCTATGCTGTTTTCCCCGCGATTCTATTTCTGCTGGGAAAAGCGATTCATGGCCGGTCCTTTGGCCTGATGCTTGCGATCCTGGCAGCCTTACGGGGCATCAACAGCCTCGCTGCCAGCAATATGATCGACCTCGCCAATCAAAAACAAATGCTGACCGATTTCCCCACCGCGATCTTTATCGCCTGGTTTGCTTTGATGGCGGTTAAGTGGGTAAAGTCGCCCGGTAAAAATTTTCCGTACGCACTTTGGGTGGGCGGCATAACCGGGCTGGCAGTTATGTTACGCACGCACGCGCTCTTTCTCGGGCTGTTCGCAATTGTTCTGGCAGCAGTCGTATACTGGCGTCAAAAACTGCGCGGATTGATCGTTTCAGTTCTGCTGGTAATTACCCTGTTCGCAAGCATCCTCCCATGGGGGCTGCATAACAGCGGGTCTGTCTTCGATGTATACATGGTACGGATTCGAACCGTGCTCGAGGCGCGCTACCCCGTCCCTCTCCCGGCAGCGAGCCCAGTACCAGCGCCAACAGGGATCGTTACTCTAAGCCAGGAAACTGCCACACCTATTCCAGTATCAGCCGTCCCGACGCCAGCCGACGCGAACATTCCAGAGCCAGTCGTTAATTCCGAGAGCGGCATCCAGCCCTCGACGATATCCAGCTCGCTTGCAACACATTTCCTGCACAACATTGTTACGTCAATATTAATTCTGCCAGCCACTCCATTCATCCATGATCTCGATCACACCTTGAATAAGGTAACGCCATTTTGGGAACAATATTGGGATGGCAGGATGAGCTTTGGCATTGCGCTCTTTGTGTTCCTCAACCTGTTCATTATTGCGCTGGGCATGGGCGCAAGCTGGAGATCAGCCAAACTTGCTGGTCTGATTCCTTTGGGTGTTTTCCTCACCTATAATCTTGCGAATGCCCTTGCCCGCACCTCAGGCGGCCGCTATATTGTCCCGGTGGATTGGGCGGTTGTATTTTATTTTGCGCTCGGCTTGCTGCAAATTATTCTTTGGGGAACAACTTTGCTTAACTTTGGTGTCGAGATTGCTGCCCAGAATGGGAATGACCGATCAGCCTGGACCTGGGAGCCGATTAAGGCAGCCCCGTGGATACTCCTCCTCTTTTTGTTTGCCGGCGGACTATTGCCCATGTCTGAGTTATTTTTCCCGAGGATGTATCCGCTTCAAACTCAAGCGGATCTGCTCGCCACTCTGGACGAAAAAGGCTACATGCAGGAAATGGGGTTTGACAGGTCAACACTGCAAGCTGCATCTGACCAATGGCCGTCTCTTAAAATAATAAACGGGCGCGCATTGTATCCGCGTTATCTTTTTGAGAACAAAGGCGAAGCCAAAAATGCGTATCCCTACCTCACATTGGGGTATCCAAGAATTGCCCTGACTGTGATCGGACCGCTGGGAACGACCCATGTCATCCTGCCGCAAGATGGCGCGCCTGATTTCTCGAACGCGTCGGATGTCATTGTGCTTGGCTGCCTGAATGGACAGAATATGGACGCGCTCGTTGTTGTTCTGATTCAAGAAAGCGCAATGGTTTACTCTCGAGAACCTTCCGCGCCGCTGCAGTGTCCTTTGCCTCAGCCGGTATGTGATGAGAATCATATTTGCCGCTAGTGTTTCACTAATTTGAATATTTTGTATAGATTATACTTGGTGGATGCCCACAAAATATCATGTTACCCTGACCGAAGCAGAGCGCCAAGAATTAGAGAGACTGATCCGAAGCGGCGAATCATCGGCACGAACTCAAACGCGCGCACGGATTTTGTTGCTGACTGACGAGAACCAGAAAAAGAAAATAGGCACGGAAGAAATCGCGGCTGTTCTGATGTGTTCTCTGCCAACCATTACCGCCATTCGCAGGAAATTTGTCGAAGGCGGACTGGATAACGGCTTATATGATAAGCCTCGCCCAGGGGCAATCCCGAAAATCACAGGCGAGATTGAAGCGCAATTAACGCTTCTGGCTTGCAGTGCGCCGCCAGAAGGAAAAGCGCGTTGGACATTGCAATTGCTGGCGGATAAGCTGGTTGAATTGAAATTGGTAGACAGTATTAGCGATGTAGCCGTCATGAAGCGGCTAAAAAAAATGAACTTAAGCCTTGGCTCGTAAAGTCTTGGGTGATTGCCAAGCCGTCCGCGCAGTTTGTAGCAAAGATGGAAGACGTTCTGGAAGTATATGAGCGTCCCTATGACCCAAAACATCCTTTGGTATGCGTAGATGAAAGCAGCAAGACCTTGCATGACACGCCACATGGCACGTTGCCAATGGTGAAAGGGCAGCCACCACGGGAAGACTACGAGTACAAACGAAATGGCACAGCCAATATTTTCATGGCGGTTGAACCCTTGATTGGGAAGCGAAAAACGTTTGTAACCGACCAGCGCACCAAACAAGATTTTGCAGAGTTGTTGCGTTTTCTGTCGGATGATGAATATCCCGGCGCAGAAAAGATTGTATTGGTCACAGATAATCTCAATACACATTCGCCTGCATGTTTATATGAGCGCTTTGAGCCTGCGGAAGCCAGACGATTGGCACAACGTTTCGAATGGCATTACACGCCAGAGCATGGCTCTTGGTTAAACATGGCTGAAATTGAATTGAGCATCCTCAGTCGTCAGTGTACCAAGCGCAGAATTCCTGATAAACCAACTCTTACAAAAGAGGTTGCGGCTTGGGAGAAAGAGCGCAATAATTTAAAGGTACAGATTAATTGGCAATTCAGGTCTGACGATGCTCGCATTAAACTTAAACGACTTTATCCTGTTTTTGTTGAAAAACAATCAAGTTAGTGGAGCACTAGCGCTCTGTTAACTTGAATTTTTTACAACAATGATGGGGAAAGTCGCTTAAGTTTAATGCGCACATTGTCTGCTTTGAATTGCCAATTGATCTGCGCCTTTCCATGATTACGGTCTTTCTCCCAAGCAGTGACTTCAACTGCAAGAGTTTCCTTGTTGGAAATCCTTCGTTTTGTTCACTGGCGACTGAGAATTCTTAATTCAATTTCAGCCATGTTTAGCCAGGAACCATGCTCTGGTGTATAGTGCCATTCAAATCGTTGCGTCAATCGTCTCGCCTCAGCAGGCTCAAATCGTTCATACAAGCACGCAGGTGAATGCATGTTGAGATTGTCAGTCACCAACGCAATTATTTCGGCATCAGGATATGCATCATCAGACAGGTAGCGCAACAACTCTGCAAAATCCCGTTTGGTGCGCTGGTCGGTTTCAAACGTTTTTCGTTTACCAACCAAGGGCTCAACCGCCATGTAAATATTGGCTGTGCCATTTCGTTTGTACTCGTAGTCTTCACATGACGGCTGCCCTGTAGTCATTGGCAAGGTGCCGCGTGGCGTATCATGCAAGGTCTTGCTGCTTTCATCTACGCACACCAGAGGGTGTTTCGGGTCATACGGACGCTCATAAACTTCTAGAACGTCTTCCATCTTCGCTACAAACTGCGCGGAAGGCTTGGCTATCACCCAAGACTTTACGAGCCAAGGCTTAAGTTCATTTTTTTTAGCCGTTTCATTACAGCCACATCGCTAATACTGTCCAGTAGTTTGAGTTCAACAAGTTTGTCTGCCAGTAATTGCAATGTCCAACGCGCTTTTCCTTCTGGTGGTGCGCTGCAAGCCAATAGTGTTAATTGCGCTTCAATCTCGCCGGTGATTTTCGGCTCTGCACCTGGACGCGCCTTGTCATACAGTGCATTTTCCAGTCCGCCTCCTACATATCTCTGGCGGATGTGGGTGATGGTTGGCAAGGAGCATAGTAATGCTGAGGCAATCTCTTTTGTGCTCATCTGGGTCTTTTGGTTTTCGTCGGATAACAACAAAGTTCGAGCACGGGTTTGAGTACGTGCTGACGATTCGCCGCTACGGATCAGCGTATCCAGTTCCTGGCGATCTGCTTTCGACAATTGAACATGATATTTGGTATTCATCCACCAAGTATAACCAACACAAAATAATCATGTTAGCCAAATACTAGGTTGATAAAAACCCCGCCGTTCTGCGGCGTGATGGCATTTGGCGATGAGTTATTTGGAAATAGTCTCAAGAGAAAAGTTCACCCAATGCGCCCAAAGCAGACATCAATGTGGGGTAGTCATCTCTCAACAAGGTGATCAGTTCTTGTACGGCGGTTTCCTGCCATTTGCCGTCTTTTTGCGCCCTGCCGGCTTGCTGGAAATGCGCAGCCAGCACTTCGCCGATGGGAATGTCCTTCGAGTTCAAGATGTGCCTGAAATACCCGAACCGCCCCGCAGATGTGAACTTGATCAACTCAGCGTCATCGCATAAATAGATCACATCCAAACTCAGCGGCGGACGCGGCGGCAGCAAATGATGAATCTTCCCATCCTGCTCGTACCCCACCGCCAGCACAGACATCTCCACCGGCACAATGCGCCGCTCACGGTTGTCGCGCATCGCTTCCGCGCTGACGTTTTCCGCCGTCACCAGTTGGCGCACCAGCCCGTCATCGTCAATGTGAATATCGTGGATCAGGCCGTACACCTGATAATCTTCGCCCAGCGGCGCGCGCACCAGCGCCCCAAAGGAAGGGACGTTCAATTGATTCACGCGGCAACCCGCAATAAAGCCAGTTGTCCCTGCGCGCAGCAGCCGTCCGATTTCGATTTGTTGTGTCATTGTTTATTCTCCTGCCCCCACCCATCCCCCCCAAAATACGCCGGGCTTTCCGTCATATTTGGGGGAGGTGCCCCGCCGAATGGCGAGGGCGGAGGGGTTAATTTATCTTCTTGTTCTGCCCTTCAAATCCTTGGCCGATTGCTTGCCGGACTTTTCGCCGAGTTCGCCGCCGCTTGAAAGAATATCCCTTGAAAGCAACCTGTCAATTTCCTCTTTTTCAAGATGAGTCACAACAGCGATCTCATGTGCGCGGTGCAGCGCATACGGGAATGGGGCGTGCCCCATGATCATGGATTGCCCGACCAGAACCGAGTGCAGATCGTTCAGCATGGACGGGTCTTCCGCAACCCATAACGGCACATCCACGCGCGCGATCTTGGGATGTTTCGCATCTCCAACATTGATATAAAAGAAATGGATGGCCAGCGCGCCTTTGTATTTCTCGGCAGATTTGGCCTGCAGTGCAAAGACCGCCGACCGTTCATGCCTGCCGAGGAGCTGGCCAAACAGCCACAGATCTGTGACACCCGCCAGCGGGCGATTTTTTCTGATGTTCTTTAATTCATCCTGCGGGGTCTCTGCAACTTCCAATAATTTGACAACCCAATTTGCCCCGGGCTTATCCACATAACCGCCGGCGATGATCCGCTTTTGCCGCATTTCTTCAAGGGTGTGTAAATAGTCATTCAGGCTTTTCTCAAACTCGCGGGCGTTTTCGTTGTCGATTGAACCCCATAATTCCAACTGCCCTTCGGTGAGGGCAACGACAGTGCCTGAATATTTTTCAGACATCTCCAGCAACTTTTTTCTTTCGGCCACATCCCGCTGCAAAGCGACCTGACTGTCGCTGAAATAGGTATCATCGAATTCATCGAGCAGATGCAGCTCGGTGTCGGTTTCGACCTCTGGTGTGTTCCCCGAACCGATCTGCATGGCGATGGCCCCGACATTGATGACATAATATTGAAGCGCCTCATGCCGGTTTGGAACGATCTGCGAACCGTCAGCAGCGATGAGCGTTGCTTGAAAAGCAGAAGCAGGCGCGGGGTAGTGCGAAGCGAGTTTCTCATCGAGCGGTACAGCGCAACGGATGTTGGAATCCGCCTGTTTGGCAGAATCCACTTTGGAGCGCAGGAATTCCAATTCAGAGTTAAAAGACGCAAGTAACTTCCGGGCAAGCTGCTGCGCCTGTTCTTTCCTCTTTCGTCTTTCAGTTGCGCCTGCGCCGATGTCCTTGATCTGTTGGTAGGCTTGCTGGTAATTGATTGGCATGGTTTTTCACTAGAACATTTGTGCAAAATTTTAGCCGTAAACAGGCTAAAATACAAGTACCGCAATCCTCAAATATCTTTTAGGGAAGATTGCGGTACAAGGGAACTTTTTTGACGGATGTTTCGTCAATACGAAAACAAAACAAGGAGAAGAAAATGCGTACAAAAATTTTAGTTTTTACAGTTCTGGCTTTCGCGCTTGTGTTGAGCGCCTGCGGACCGACCACCATTAATCAGGCCGCGCCGGATAATATCCGCACGTTGAACGTGAACGGCGTCGGCACAGTGGACCTCACACCCGATATTGCCTACGTTTATATCGGTGTTCACGACGAGGCCATCACCGCCTCTGAAGCTGTGGATGCCAACAAGGCGCACACCACTGCAGTGATCAATGCGATCAAAGAAGCCGGCGTGGATGCGAAGGATATCCGCACTTCCAATTTCAGCATTTACCCGTCACAACAGTACGGCCCTGATGGGACGATGACCGGTACAATCTACATGGTGGACAATTCAGTGTACGTCACTGTCCGTGATCTTGACAGCCTTGGCGACCTGCTCGATGATGCCATCAGCGCCGGCGCAAACAACATTAACAGCATCCAGTTTGATGTGGCTGACAAGACTGCAGCCGTAAAGGAAGCCCGCGCCAAGGCCGTGGAAGATGCAAAGGCTCAGGCTCAGGAAATGTCGGATGCCGCCGGAATTTCACTTGGCAGCATTCAGAACCTCAGCTTTTATGAAAGCAGCCCCGTCCCCATGTTCTCGGGCAAGGGCGGCGGCGGTGGAGGGATGGCGATGGATGTGGCTGTGCCGATCCAGCCGGGGCAGTTGACGATCTCCGTCAACGTCAGCATCACCTACTCGATCAAGTAAGCGCTTCAATTAAAAAGACCTGCTCCCGTTTGAAGGAGCAGGTTCTTTTTTTGATATTAAGAAGCTGGCGGGAGCGGCTCGTTGGAGATGGCTTCCGGTTTCTTGCGAAGCATGAAAAATCCAACGGCGATTGGGATGGCGATGAAAATGAACGACAGGCACAGGGTCACGAGTCCCATGGTCATTGCGGCGGCGGGGTCGCTGCTGCCCATCACGTCTATTTCAGCCCCGGGCATTTGGCTGGCAAAAACGGATGTGGCCCCGAAGAAGCACATGAACAAGCCCGGACAGCCGCACAGCACAACCGATGCAATGGTGGCAATAATACCTTTTGTTTTTGTATCCATTTTTTCTCCTGTGAAGAATTAGATTTCGCTCAGTATACATTCAACAAAAACGGGATGCAAGTTTTTTTGCATCCCGTTTGTACTAACTTCTCAACTTCGCGCCGATGGTATGTTCCAGCCGCTTCACAATTTTATTGCGGATTGCGGCGGCTTCGGCATCGGTCAGCGTTTTCTCGGCCTGGTAGGTGAGACTGTACGCCAGCGACTTTTTTCCCGCTCCGATCTTTTCATCGCGGTAGACATCGAACAGGCGGACGTCGGTGACGGTCTTGCCGCCCGTTTGCCTGATCAATGCTTCGACAGCAGATGCGGCGACTGATTCATCCACGATGATGGCGATGTCTTCATACATGGGCGGGAACTCGGAGACGGGCTTGATGCCAAACGAGGGATTCAGTCCGCGCAATTTCTCAAGGTCAAACTCGGCGGCGATGACTGGCGCGTCGCCGAATTCGTATTTTTCCTTTGCCAGCGGATGCAGTTCGCCGAACACGCCCACGACTTGTCCATTCACTTTCACCTGGGCAGATTTGCCCGGGTGCAGGGCGTAGGAAGATTCCGCTTCAGCGTAGAGGATGTCTGTGTAGCGGAGGCCAGCCAAAAGGAGTTCGATGCGGCCTTTCATGTCGTAGAAGTCGAAAGCGGGAGCATCCTTCACATCCCACGCAGATGCGATTCGTTTACCTGTCATCACGATGGCGAGTCTGCGCGGCTCGTTGGGTAAGTTGTTTTTGAGCGGCTCGAAAACTGAGCCGACTTCAAACATGGCAATCGATTCGGCTTTGGCATTTTTCTCGGCAACTTCCAGCACCGATGCGAGCAGACTTTGGCGCAGAACGCTGCGTTCCGGCGCAATGGGATTCGCAATGCGGACATATTCGTCGTGCGACACCACGCGGCTTTCGCGTTCGGGCGAGGTCATGCGATAGGTGACGACTTCCTGCATCCCGATGGAAACGAGCAGGTCGCGCAGACGTTCCTCCCACTCGTGAATGGGGTTGCCTTTTTGCGGCGGCAGGGAATCGGACATGGTGGTGGTCGGGATGTTGTCGAAGCCGTACGAACGCGCAACCTCTTCGAGCACATCCGCGAGACCGACCACGCCTTCGTCAATGTCCATGCGGTGCGGAGGAGCAGTAATTAGTAATTGGTTGTTGGTAATTTGGCATTTGAATTCGAGGCGGGTGAGGAGCGCGGAAATTTCTTCGAGCGTGAGGTCAATGCCAAGCAAACGCTTCACATCTTTGGGCGTGACTTCAACTACTGAATCTTTCGGTTTGAGCGGATACATGTCCACGAGGCCGGGCGCGACCTTGCCGTTTGCCCAGGCAGCCATGTAATTCAATCCGAGGCTGACGCCCTGGTCCGCGAGCGCGGGGTGAACTCCGCGTGAAAAACGGAAGGATGCTTCGGAAGGAAGGTTGTGCTGTTTGGCGGTGCGGCGGATGTTGATGAAGTTCCATGCCGCGCCTTCGAGCAACACATTGACCGTGCTTTTGCTGCGTGCGGTGATCTTTCCCTGCGTCATTTCGCCGGGTTTGACTTCGATGCCTGTCGCGTCCAGCACTTCTTTTGAAGCATCGTACACTTCAGATTCAGAACCGCCCATCACGCCGGCAAGGGACAGCGACCCTTTTTCATCGCACACCAGCACATTTGTGGATGTGAGTTTGCGCTTCACTCCGTCAAGCGTGACAAGTTCCTCGCCGTCCTGCGCGGCGCGGGTGATGATCTTGATTTTCTTTGTCGGGTTGGAAACCCGACCTACGAGAACATCATAATCGAAGGCGTGCAGAGGCTCGCCAAGTTCGATCATGGCGTAGTTGGTCGCATCGACGATATTGTTGATGGCACGTACACCCGCCAGTTTGAGTCTGCGCTGAATCTGATACGGGCTGGGTTTGATTTCCACATCGCGAATCAACCCCACCACAAAGCGCGGATTGAGTTCCGGGTCGGTGATTTCGATCTCGACAAGATCATTGACGGATGGACCGTTGACGATGGACGATGGACGGTCTGCGGTCTGCGGTCTATTGTCGGCTTTTAACTCTCTTCCCGTCAACGCTGCCAACTCCCGCGCAATACCGATCACATTTGCGTTGCGCGCCATATTCGGCAGAATGGAAATATCCAAAACTGCATCGCCCATGTAATCCACCAGAGACATGCCCACGGGTGCATCGTCATCGAACAGGATGATGCCTTCATGTTCCTCGGTAATGCCCAATTCCTTTTCAGAGCAGACCATCGAGTACGAATCCACACCGCGGATTTTGGCGCGCTTGAGCGTGGTCAACACCAGTCCGTCTGCATGACCATCGTAGATGGTTGCGCCTTCTTTCGCGTACGCCACCTTGATCGGCTTTTCAAGCCTGCCCGTGCCTTTCAAGTGGAAGATGTTCGGCGCGCCGGTCAGCACCACCTGTTCCTGCTGGCCGTCGAACAGGTCAAGCAGAGTCAACTTGTCCGCGTTGGGATGCGCTTTCACTTCACGAATCTCAGCCACGACCAGCTTGTCACGATCCCAGCCAATGCCGTTGGTTTTGAATTCGTGCTTCTCGCCTTCCTTGTAGGTCGGCATGGGCAGACCGGCATAGAGAATCTCGTCAACTTCAAGGCCGGCGAGAGTCAACTTGCGGGCAATATCTTCAATGGACAAGCCGCCCAGGTCAATGAAATCTTTTAGCCATGAAATAGGTAACTTCATAATTTCCTCTTTAAATCGGGTAATCAGGTAATTGGGTAATTAGGGAATAGGTGATTAGGAATCAGGATAGTTGGTGTTAGTAATGTAGTCTGGAGCATTTTCTCGGACTTGATGGTTTGCGCCCGGTTCAGATGCTCCGCGTTTGCTTTCTTTGAGAAAAGCAATGTAGCCGCTTATCATTCTTCTCAACTCTACAATCTGACCATTAAGTCGTTTGTAAACTTCATCATCAAGGTAATCAAGTTTGTGCGCGAGAGTCAAATGGCTAAAAGTTTCTTCCAGAGAACCTCGTGCGATATAACAAAAACGGACACTCTCTTGAAAATAAAATCTTCCATAGCCTTCTGCAATATTTGCAGGGATGCTTTGCACTGAACGCCGTAATTGATCACTCAGCGACCATTTCTCCTGAACAGGCAATTTAGGCAGGATGGTTTTGCAAACTTCAACAGCAAACGCCAACGACTTTTGCCAAACCAACAAAGTTTCTAAACCTTTATCACCCGTCATAACGAATCTCCTAATTCCTAATCACCTAATTCCTAAAATTGCTCCAAAAACCTCACGTCATTTCCCCAGAAATACCGGATGTCATTGATCTTGTTCCGCAGCATCAACTGACGCTCCGGCCCCATGCCGAAGGCGAAGCCGGTGTAACGCTTCGGGTCATATCCGCCATTCTGCAAAACATTTGGATGCACCATGCCGCAGCCGAGAATCTCCAGCCAGCCTGAATTCTTGCAGACCTGGCATCCTTTGCCGCCACACACAAAACATTCCACATCCACTTCGGCGGAAGGCTCGGTGAATGGGAAGTACGAAGCGCGGAATCTGACTCGCGCGTCCTGCCCGAACATACGCCGCGCAAAATCGGTCAGTGTGCCTTTCAAGTCGGCGAACGTGATTCCTTCACCGACCGCGAGTCCTTCCACTTGATTGAATTGAATCTCCGAGCGTGCCGTGATCTGCTCGTAGCGATAACACATGCCCGGCAGAGCGATTCGAATTGGCGGCGGATTCTGCGGGTTGGTCGCGGCAGCTTCGCGCATCGCGCGAATCTGCCCCGGCGAGGTATGCGTGCGCATCAAAATGGGGTTATCCTCACGCCCCTCCGCTTCGACATAAAAAGAATCCTGCATCTCTCGCGCAGGATGATGCGGCGCAAAGTTGAGCATCTGGAAATTCATCTCGTCAGTCTCCACCTCACGCGAGGTATAAACCTGAAAACCCATCTCAGCCAAAATTGCCAGCACGCGCCGCAACTGCTGATTGGACGGATGCAGCCGCCCGACATGCACTTCACGCCCGGGCAGGGTCACATCCAACTTTTCTTCTTCGAGCGATTTCGCCAGCGCGGCATTCTTCACCGCCTGAGACTTCTCCTCCAAAGCAGATTCCAACGCCGCCTTGACACGGTTCGCCTCCGCGCCGACAACTGGCCGCTCCTCCTTTGAGAGTTTCCCAAACCCGGCAAAGACCTGCATCAGCGGCGAACTGCGCCCAACGTTTGCCACGCGCCAGGCGTCCAGCGCAGATTGATCCGCAATAGCTGACAGACTCTCCAGTGCGGCTTTCTCGATCTCGTTCAATTTATCCAACATATAACCTCCGAATTCTTGACCATTGACGATGGACGATTGACCGTGGTCTACCGTCTGCGGTCTATTGTCTAAAAACAAAAACCTCCCGTCCACAATCATGGGACGAGAGGGGAAGTTCTCGCGGTACCACCCAAATTCATCACACAAGGCGATGCACTTTGCGCCGACAAACATCGGCTTCCCGGATAACGTTGAGAAAACGGCTCAGACTACAAAACGTGGCACTTGACACGCTCTTCACCTTCACGGCTCAAGAGGGAACTTCAACTGATTTCGGTCGAGTGCAATTTCAACAAATACCTTGCACATCTCTGGCGGCTTCTGCCAGTTTACTTTCCTCTGTCACAGCCTTTAAATTTGATTGTCGTAATTATCTGCGGAATCGGAGGGCTGTCAAGGCTTGCTCACGAAATCAGTACGAATTTATCAGCCTTCGTTTTGCAGACCGGGCAATCGTCTGTCGGTTTGCCGAACTCGATGTAGCCGCAGATGGGGCAGAGGTAAAAATCAACCCCGGTCAGGTCTTTGCCCTGCTCAACAGCATCCAAAGCCAGTTGATACAACCGCGCGTGAACAGCCTCAGCTTCGAGTGCGTAGCCAAACATGCGCCTGGCTTTATGACCTTCAGTCTCTGCCTGGCTGAACATGGGCGGATACATTACTTCTGCCTCATAGGTCTCACCGGCGATGGCTGCCTTTAAGTTTTCAGCCGTGGAGCCGATGCCTTCCATTGACTTGAGATGCCCTTCGGCATGAATGCGTTCCGCCTCGGCAGCGGTGCGGAACAGCCGCGCAACATTGGCAAAGCCATCCTGCTCCGCTTTTTTGGCAAAGGCGCGGTATTTTTGGTTGGCTTGGCTTTCCCCTGCAAAAGCCTCTTTGAGATTGTCCTGTGTGCTGGTCATGAAAAACCTCCCGGGTTCTAATTGTGGAATTTATCACATTCATTGTAAATTAAAACCCTCTTTTTTGCACGAGGTTGAAAATAAAAATAGACTGGCAAAATAACCAGTCCATTACTGCTTATTCAATGACCAATCCGTCATCAGTTGGCTTTTCCCTCAACTCCTGATGCGGAATGAAGAAGACTGCCGCCAGCCCCAGCATGGCCGATATGAACGCGATCACAAACACGAGGTGGATCGCATCCGCCATTGCAAGGCGCGCGCCGGCATCGACAACAAGCTCAACGCCGGGCAAAGGCTCCAGTAATTGAGTCACCAGCTGCGGGTCCAGGCCGGATGCGCTCAAGTTCGATGCGAGTCGAATGCTCAACGCCGCGCCCATCACACTCACGCCGAGAGTCCCGCCAATCGAACGGCTGAATTGAAGCGTCGAAGTGGCCGTGCCGAGATCGCGCCGCTCCACGTTTGTCTGCACCGCTACCAGGAACGACGGGATGGAAAGCCCCATGCCCGCGCCCATCATGGTGACGAAAACCATCATGGTGATCTGGCTTGACCCCGCGCTGACCAGCGTCATTAAGAATGCGCCCGTTACGAAAACAGATGTGCCGATAAGCCCAAGCCTGCGGTGCCCGACGGTCATGATCAGCCTCATGCCAACGACGCTTGCGGTCACCCAGCCCAGCAGCATCGGTGTGATCGTGATGCCGGCCTGAGTGGCGCTGGTACCCAATACCGATTGGACAAATAACGGAATAAACGAAACGCTCCCGAACAACGCCCAACCCGTGAAGATGCCGTGGGTAACCGCCGTGGCAAATAATCGGTCACGGAAAAGTTGAATTGGCAGGATCGGGTCAGCGGCGCGGCTCTCGACCCAGATCAACGCGCTGAACAAAACGATGGCGGCCGCGATCAGCGACCAGCTATTGACGGAACCGAATTCCATAAGACCGAGCAATAACAAAACGATACTGGATGTGAGCAGGGCTGCGCCGAGATAATCCACCTTCGGTCTTTCGTGACTTCGAGCCTGCTCCTGCCATGCGAAAGCGACCAGCGCCGCTGAAAGCAGCCCCGGCAAAAGGTTGATGTAAAAGACCCAGTGCCACGAAAATTTATCCACGATGAAGCCGCCGAGCAGCGGCCCGACGATGGACGAGAAGCCCCACACACCGGAAAAGAATCCCTGCATTTTGGCGCGCTCCTGCAAGCTGAACATCTCGCCGATCAGGATGAATGCCAGCGGCTGGATTCCGCCCGCGCCGAGTCCCTGCAATGCGCGCGCGAAGATGAGCTGTGTCATGCTGGTGGACAATCCGCTCATTACCGAGCCGGTCAAAAAAACCGCCATTGCGATCACATAGATTCGGCGGCGGCCATACATGTCGGAGAGTTTTCCGTAAAGCGGGACGGCGGTTGTGGAAGTCAGCATGTACGCCGAAAAGACCCACGAGTAATGTTCCAGCCCGCCCAATTGACCGACGATGGTTGGCATGGCGGTGGCAACGACAGTGGATTCCATCGAAGCGAGGAACAGGCTGAGCATGATTCCAATTGTGACGAGAATGATTCGATTTCGCGGCATGGCTTCCTTTGAGGCGGGGCGTTCGGGCAATCATACTCCAAAAAAAATAGAGGCTGCTGCTTGACAACAAAAACCCTTCCGCCAAATAACGGAAGGGTTTGGCTGACCTTCAGATACTAACCCCTTTGATTTTTATTCGCCTTTATACACACCCCAGGCCAATTCACTGTGCTGTGAGACAAAATCCTCCGAGAAATATTCGGCATAATCTGCCTGCCTCTGGAGGTAATAACCAAAGAACGCTGCTGCGAAATGCTTCATGCGCGCAACTGGTTCGTCGCTTCCCACCATCATATGATCCTCGCCGATAAAGGAGATCATGATTTTATCGGGCGTGCCGATATGCTCGAAAATATACGAGGCTTCGCGGTCATAAAGGTTGATGTCATCTTTTGTTGCGCCGATGATCAGGGTCGGACGGTCCACGGCCGCAAGTCCGCGCTCGCCAAATAACCATGCGCCTTCCGGCGCCATCGGCATGACTGCCAGAATGCGCTCATCCGTCATTGGCTGCCATAATCCATCCTCGCTTGCAGTAATGGAAGCGCCTGCCAGTGCGGCAAATTCATCCCAGCCTGCACTCATGTCGCAGTTGTATTTAATCCACCATTCAGGCGGAGCGGGATTCATCGCGGCGGCGTTGGCGCATTGTGCCAGGTAAAACTCCGGGTCAACGCGAGCGCCGCTCAGGGCAAGCGCATTGTAGCCATCGAATGAATATCCCATCGCGCCGGCATGGCTGGGGTCGACCATCCCTTCCAGTCCGCTCAACGGGCTGGCCGCCACTTGATCTAATGCAAATAGAATATTCAGGGGATGATTGATCAGCCATTTTCCCCAACTGGGCGAAGAGTCCATTGCGTTGACGCCCACCACAACAAATCCGTACGAGGCAAGGTGCGGGCCAAAGATGCTGCCCACCTTTGACGATGACAAGACCAGCGGATAAGGAGCGCCGCTCGTGTCTGGCAGGGCGTCAAAATTATAGTCGCTGGGTGGTGCGTCATCTGGCAGGATCGCCGGGTACCACACCGTAAGGCTTATCCCAAGGTCGCCGCGACTTGAATCCACGAACTCGTAATTTTGACGTGTGCCAAAATCATAAGGTCCTTTTTCTGAAAATGGAAATGAAACCGGCTCCTCAGTCATTGTGGGTTCCGCCGTTGGGTTCGGTATCGTTGGCAGGAGAGTTACCGGCGGCACGGGGGTCGGTCTTTCAGTTGGGGAACTGCATCCGAATGCCAGAATCAGGCAAAAGGCAAAAGTGACCGGGATCTTTATCTTCATTTTGACCTCCAAAATGGGAACAGTGGCAGCAGAAGTTTGTGAATGTATTCACTAAAACCATAGTAGCACTTCCCCCTTGATTATTCAACAGCAAAACCTCCCGTCAATTCATGGCGGGAGGTTGTACGATCACTGTTCACTGACTGCTGTTTACTGCCCTTCCCCGTACAACTTGCGATGCACCACGCTCAACGCGCGCACCTGCTCTGCCGCATGATACGACGACCTCACCAGCGGATTCGACTCAACCCACTGGAAGCCGATCTCCATGCCGAAGGCTTTAAGTTCGGCAAATTCTTCCATGGTGTAATAACGTTCCATTGCCAGATGCTTCTTGCTCGGCTGAAGATACTGCCCGATGGTCAGAATATCCACGCCCCAACTGCGCTGGTCGCGCATCACCTGCTTGACCTCGTCCATGGATTCGCCCAAGCCGAGCATGATGCCAGATTTGGTCAGCACATCCGGGTCGAGTTTTTTCGCGTTCGATAATGTCGCCGCGGCCCAATCATAATTATCCTGCGGCTGGACGGTTTTGAACAAACGCGGCACGGTCTCGACATTGTGATTCAAAATTTCGGGCCGCGCATCCATCACAATTTTCAACGCTTCCACCGAACCCTTGAAATCGGGGATCAATACTTCGATCGAACAGCCCGGCAATACTTCGCGGATTCGTCGAATGACCATCGCAAAGATCGGCGCGCCGCCGTCGCGGCGTTCGTCGCGGTTCACAGATGTGATGACCGCGTGTTTCAATTCCATCGACTTCACAGCCTGCGCCACGCGCTCGGCTTCGCCCCAATCCATCAGCGCGGGCTTGCCGTGTTTAATATCGCAAAAGGCGCAGGTGCGCGTGCAAACGTCACCGAGCATTAAGAATGTGGCGGTTCCGCTGCCCCAGCATTCGCCGAGATTCGGGCACATGGCTTCTTCGCACACGGTATGCAATTCCTTCGAGCGCATCAACACTTGCAGGCGTTCGAAAGTTTCGCCCGACGGTGCGCGCACCTTGATCCATTCCGGGCGGCGCAGTGGGCGTGACTCTGTTTGGGCGGAGACTCTGTCTCTGGTGGGGGTAACTGCCATTTGTAAGTCCTTGCTCAATTGTGTCAAAAGTGTCGAGGTGTCTCTACGACACTTTTGACACCTGAAACTTTCGACACATTATTTTTTCTTCACGATCAATCTCAATCCGCGTACTTCGACAACTTCGACAAGGTCGCCCTTACGGATCGATTCAGACCCGTCGGATTTTTCCGCGCTCCATAATTCGCTTCCCAATTGGACTTGTCCCGCATCGCCTACCGACGTTTTAGCTGTTCCTGTTTTCCCAAGCAGTGCCTCACTTCCGGTCTGAACCGGGCTATGCTGCGCGCGCAGCGCGATCAACAGAATCCCAAAGAACAGCAAGCCGAGGAAGATGCCCATGCCAATCACAAGCGGCACGGATACCTGCTGGAATTGCGGCGTGCCCGGCGAGTTGAACAATACCAGCGCGCCCACGATAAATGAAGCAACGCCCGCCGTGGTCAGCGCGCCGTGCGTGGGCGCTTTGATGTCGAGAATGAATAGCACGAAGGCGATGATCAGGAAGATGCCGCCGAACCAGTTGACGGTCAGCACGCCCATGCCGTAAACCGCCAGCGTCAGGCAGACCGCACCAATGAATCCTGCAAACCATCCGCCGGGGCTGGAGATTTCGATCAACACGCCCTGCACGCCGATGGCAAGCAAAAGGAATGCGATGTTCGGGTCGGTCAGCATCAACAGAAGCCCCTCGATAAAACTGATGCCCAAATCTTCGGTGCGGACATCGGTTGTGTTGAGGGTGCGGCTGCCGCTGTCCATTTGAACAGTGAAACCATTCAGCGATTGAAGCAGGTCTTCGGTGTCATCGGAAATGAAGTCAATGAGTTTTGCTTCAAGCGCTTCCCTGGCAGTGACCGCTTTCGCGTCTTCGATCATGGCTTCGGCCAGTTCCACCGCTTGTGTGCCGCGTGTTTCTGTCAACGTGCGGACGCGGGCTTTCATGATCTCTTTAATTTTTGTTTCCAACGTGGGTTGAATATCCGAACCGGAGCTGTCAATTGGGCTAGCTGCTCCGATGGCGGTTTTGGGCGCCATTGCAGAAGCGTGCCCCGCCATCGTGATCAACGCGCCGGCGCTGCCGGCAATCGCATCGTTGGGCGCAACATAAACCACCACGGGCACGCTGCTCGCGCGAATTACAGTAATGATTTCCAGCATGGTTTCCACACTTCCGCCGGGTGTGTTCAACTGAATGACGAGCACTTCTGCGCCGCGCTGTTCGGCGGTCTTGATTCCGCGTTTGAAATATTCCAGCATCGGCGGCATGATCGGCCCCTCGGCGGTCATGATAACCGCCAGAGGTTCATTGCTCTGCGCGTGTACCGACGAAAAAAAAGCCAGCACGGTTAAGACAAGCAGGAATATGCGGGTTTGTTTCATAATGAAAGATTATACCCTTCACGGGCACTTTGTAACCCCAAAGCAAAAGTGTCCTTTTGGCGTCTCTTTACATTTTGTTGGCTCGTTGTGACAGTCACTTCCGAAGAGACTGTCAAATGAATGCCTTTTTCAGAAGAACTATTTTATTGCCAGCACAATGGTGCGGACGCTTAATATGATGATGAGTGTGCCCACGAAGATCATTAATGATTTCATGGGCAGCTTTTGCGCAAGTTTGGCAGCCATGGGCGCGGCTATGGCTCCACCGATGAGCAATCCTAAAATCACCTGCCAGTATTGGGTAAAACTTAGTGCGATCACAAATGTGATCGACTCTGCCAGCGTGACAAAAAACTCCGAAAAATTGACAGAGCCGATCGTCATGCGCGGATTCTTGCCGCGCGCCACCAAAGTGGATGTGACCACCGGCCCCCAGCCTCCGCCGCCGATCGCATCGCAGAATCCGCCAGCCAACCCCAGCCAACTGACGCGCGGACCGTGATATTCATCCATTTTCTTTTTCGGTTTTAATGTGAACGCCTTGTAGATGATCACCCCGCCCATCAGGAGGAGATAGGCCGAGATATACGGCTTGATGAAATTGCCGTCAATGGACGTCAGCAGGTACGCGCCGGTCACGCCTCCGATCACGCCGGGGATAAGCAGGCGGCGGACAAGTTTCCAATCCACGTTGCCGAGCTTCCAATGCGAGAAGCCTGATATGCCTGTGGTCGCCACTTCAGCCATGTGTACGCTGGCAGATGCCGCGGCAGGGGGGATGCCCAAACTAAGCAGAAAAGTATTTGAGCTTACACCATAGGCCATACCAAGCGCGCCATCGATCATTTGCGCCGCGAACCCCACCAACACATACAAAAGAAAAGTCAGTTCCATTTTTATCTCCATGATTGTGCAGTATGTATATCTGAATAATCAATATTCTATAAAACCTATTGTTTTAGTAGTCTTTTCAGGTACATAAAAATGCGTTCCCCCCGCACGCAGTTTGCCTTATTTGATGCCCAGCTTCTTGCGGACAGAAACCTGCCGCTTGGTTACATCGGCGAGGCTGGTGTTATCGAGGATGTCGGCGATGGCATTGCGCACATCGCCCATCACCAGCCGCAGGCCGCAGGTTTGCTCGTCGGGGCAGCCGCATGGCTCGTACGCCATCTGGCTGACACATTTGATCGGAGCAACCGGGCCATCCAACACGCGGAAGATTTGTCCGAGGGTGATCTCACTGGAAGACCTAGCGAGGTAATATCCGCCGCCGACGCCCATCTTGCTGTGGAGCAGGCCGGCATTCTTGAGCGCAAGAAGAATCTGCTCAAGGAACTTGGGGGAGATCTGCTCACGCAGAGCAATCTCCTTGATTTGCACCACAGGCATAGCGTTCTTTTCGACGGGTTCCGCCAGAACGATCATTGCCCTCAAGCCATATTCACCGCGTTTGGAAAGTCTCATCTGTATCCTGTTGAAAACACTATAAAACCAATAGACTTTATGGGGAAAATAATAATTCTGAGGTTGAATTATGTCAAGCGCTTGCTGGTCATGATTTTGTAATAAACTCATGCTTGACAAATTAGAACATGTGTTCTATATTAAGCACAGAAGAATACCACGTATGGTTTCAAAAAGGAGAACTTCCATGAACCGTTCCCTCAACATTCAAATACTTCCATTCCTGAAAAGCACCGCCCTGAAGCGCGGCGCGATCTTTGGAAGTATTCTCATTACTGCCCTGCTGGCCTTCGAGTTGTTCAATTTTGGCACAACCTCATTCGCGCTGCAGGATGTCCTCGGTGACTTGAAATTTGCAGGGATACGCTGGTCGGCGATCCTTGCCTTTGCCTTTTGCGGAATTGACTTTGCCGGTATTGCGCGCATCTTCACCCCGGAACAGGGACGCGACGAACCCGCCGAGGTCTGGTACCTCTTTGGAGCATGGCTGCTCGCTGCGGCATTCAACGCTATGTTGACCTGGTGGGGTGTTTCGGTGGCGATCCTCAATCATAGTGTTGAGGGAGGCTCGCTGGTTGGGCAGACAGCCATGATTAAGATTGTGCCGATCTTTGTGGCGGCAATGGTCTGGCTGATCCGTGTTCTTATTATCGGCACGTTCTCGGTGGCTGGCGAGCGTCTCTTCACACTCGCAGATGCAGGACAGCGGCCAGCTTCGTATCAAAATAATTCGCCACGTCCTGCCGCTGTCAATCAACCGCGGAACACTAACCTGCCAGCCGCGAACTATCCGCGCCCGGCGCCCAAGCCCGTGCCGAACTTTAACGTCAATCGCCCGAGCGCCGAACCGACATATCACCCGATCGGCATGACAGCCATGGGACGCAGTGAACAGAATCCTTCATCTGTACGAAGGTAACAAAAAAGACGCCCGCACGGGCGTCTTTTTTGTTTATTCAAATTCGTCCAGCGTGCTTTCGCCGTGAGTTAAAACATACAGCCCACGCGGATCGCCTTCGCTGTTGTCAAAGATGAAATCGGTGATGATGTAATTTTTTTCAAATGCAGTTTCAAATAATTCGCGGGTGAAGAACTTCCAGTCGCGGGCGAGGGCAAAATCTTTTAATTTGAGATCAAGAAAGTCGCCGGGAATCTCGGCAAGCAGCAGGCGCTCCTCAAAGGGTGGGACATGTTCGGGTGGATGAAGCAGGCCTTCGGTCGAAGCGTGAAGCGGATAAAAAGGACGGAGGCCAGAGCGCGTTACGTGAGTCAGCTTGAGGGTGGGACGTGATCGTTTGCCCAGTCTGCTTTCGACACGCCGCGTATTAATCCACCAATCCACCTGGAAGCGGTCGGATGGCAGGCCGGCATTCAGACCGTCGCGCATTTCGCCGTATTCGGAGCGGCGATACGTGCTGCAAACCGCGCCAAGTTTTGCGATGTTGAGATAGGCGTTGCGGCTGAGCAGAGGGTCGTATGTCCAGGTGACATGGTCAAGCCCCTGATGTCGCACCATTTGCCATTGCGCGCGTTTGAGCGCAAAGCCGGCGCCGCCGTCGCGGTAATCGGGGTGAATGCCCATCATGTGCGAACAATGCTTGGGGCGCGGACCATCCGGCGTGGTTTCAATTCCGGGAATTCCAAAAACAAAGCCGACAAGTTTTTCATCTGTAAATGCGCCAAGCACAAGACCGCCGTTATGCACGGCGGTGATGAGCATATGCAAGGGCACAACGTCTGTTTCGGAGCCGGGCCAGACATCGCGTTGAAGCTGCTCGACGAGTCGCATTTCTTCAGGTGTTTCGATCAGGCGGATTTGAAAATGGGACATGTTTATCTTGGGCGCAGTGACGCAATTCTATCAGTGACTGCGCTCCATGCGCGCTGATACCACGGCTTGCGGATCAGGTAATCGAGGCGGTAGGAAAACCGGGCGGGCATCAACCCGAAAATGCGCGGGAGGGAATCAATGGCGCAGGTGCGATTGACTGCAAAATAGTCGAGCCAGAATGAGGAGATCGGGAAATTGGGAATCACGCTTTCGAAAAACACGGTCAACGCGCGCAAGGTAACCGGCGACAACGGCATCAGAAAACGCTGTCTGTGAGTAACTTCCATGATGGCTTCGACGATCTGCTGCAGGGTGAAAAATTCTGTCCCGCCGAGTTCATAAACTTTATTGAGCGCATCATCGTTTTGAAGCGACCACAACATACACGTCACCAGATCTTCCACCCAGACAGGCTGCACCACGCTCCGTCCGCCGGCTGCGATGGGAAACACACCAACTGAAGAACGGATGAGCCGCGCAAGGTTATTCGTAAAATGGTCTTCCGCGCCATACACCAGCGAACTGCGCAGGATCGTATAAGGCACAGTCCCATTGCGGATGTATTCCTCGGCGATTCCCTTTGCTTTGAATGCGGGATATCCCGAAGCGCGCGCCGCGCCAATGTGACTGAGGTACACGATTCTTTCCACGCCTGCATCTGATGCTGCTTCGACGAGATTTTTCGTGCCTTGAATGTCTGCCGTCAAGAGGTCGCCGCGGCTGCCTTGATTCTCTGCGCTGGCAAGATGGATGATGACATCCACATCACGCAACGCCGCTCGCAATCCGCGCACATCTGCCAGCGACACCACCGCCACCTCCACAGGGACTCCCTTGGGCAGGCGCGGCGTGCGCGGCGAAGGGCGGATCAACGTCCGCAGCGGGTATCCAATGGATGAAAGCTGGCGCACAACCGCCCGCCCGATAAAACCGGTCGCGCCCGTAATGAGAATCATGGATGGGATTATAGCAGAGGGGGTACAGTAAGCAGTGGGCAGAATACAGCAGGCGCTGCAGGCCAGGGCGCCTGGCGCAAATTTTTATTGAGTTTCGCGAAAATTCGCTCAATTCGCACCATTCGCGTTAATCCTTGCTAAAAATTTGAAAACGTGCCCCCTTGAAAACAAAAATCCCGCATTCACAGGATTTTGTCGGCGCTGACGCAACGCGCTCGAACCCCCCTTGCATAAGATAAGGTGTGGGCGCTGACGCAGAGCGCTCGAACCCTGGTTTATTTTGTGGGCGCTGAGGGACTCGAACCCCCGACCCCCTCGGTGTAAACGAGGTGCTCTAACCAACTGAGCTAAGCGCCCGGGTGACGAGCATTATAGCATGTGATTCTAAAAATTGAAAAATTATTTTGTGACCGTGGGTATTTTATGCCTGAGTTATAATCGCATTCATTAGACAGGAGAGAACCCATGACTGAATCAAAACCACTAAACTGGACCCCCGCATCGGATGTCGGCTATTCCGTGATCCGCCGTGGCGATGGCGGCATGACCTTAACTTTCACCGATCTGTCAGATGCCACACTTGCGCATTGGCATGAGTTTGCATTGGCGCACTTGCTGGAAGCAGACCGCCGCACGCGCAACCTGTACGACCTACGCGCCGTGAAGCAGATTCCCGATAAAGCCGTCCGCATGGCTGTGGATGCGAACAGCGACCCGTCTGCGCGCAATATCCGCGTGGCGGTAGTGGTAGCGGATCAATCTGTTGCGGATGCGGTTCGAAATGTGGCGGCAGGCTCTTTGCCGGAAACTGCTTCAGCCATGAAGATCTTTACCGACATCAACGCGGCAGAAGCCTGGCTGGCGCGTCCGCTGGATCAGATACCGTAATTTGATGTCGTTGCGAGGAGAGCAGCGACGAAGCAACCTCCTCACAAATTGGAGATTGCTTCGCGAAGGGCGCTCGCAATGACATGTTGAACATGAAATCACCTTCCTTGCAGATCGGGAGTTTTACATTCAACTGGGGTTCCCGCACCTACGTGATGGGAATCTTGAATGTGACTCCCGATAGTTTTTCCGGTGACGGGATCATCGCAAAAGGGGATGCCGTGGAGGTGGCTGTCAATCAGGCCAATAACTTCCTCGCATCCGGCGCGGATATTTTGGATGTGGGCGGCGAGTCAACGCGGCCTGGTTCGTCCCCGGTCAACGCGGATGAAGAGATGGAGCGCGTGATTCCAATTATTCACGCATTAAATAAAAATTTTCCCGAAGCATTAATTTCAATTGACACATATAAAGCGATGGTTGCCGAAGAGGCGATCAAAGCCGGCGCGCATATCGTCAACGATGTGTGGGGATTGCGTGCCGATGATGGGCTTGCGTCTGTTGCGGCGAAATATAGAACGCCGGTCATTCTCATGCACAACCGCAGCAACCCCGCCAGCGTCGAAGTCCGCGAGAAATTTGGGAATGCCTACATCGGCGCTGAGTATGAAAACTTAATTGAAGATGTAAAACGCGAATTAATGAACAGCGTGGAACTGGCGCGCAAAGCCGGAATTGCTGAGTCGCACATTGTTCTGGATCCAGGCGTCGGGTTTGGAAAGACGCGCGAGCATAACCTGGAGCTGGTCAATCGGCTGGATGAAATCCGCAGGCTGGGATATCCCATTTTACTGGGCACATCCCGCAAATCATTTATTGGATTCACTTTGGACCTGCCGCCTGACCAACGCGTGGAAGGGACTGCGGCAACTGTGGCAGTCGGCATCGCGCGCGGCGCAGACATCATCCGCGTGCATGATGTGAAAGAGATGGCGCGTGTGGCGAAGATGACAGATGCGATTGTGAGAAAATCATTCACCACAGATAAAAAGGATAAACACTGATTTTTAGATAAAAAACAAATCCTTTTCATCTGTGTTCATCTGTGGATAAGAAAATGGAAGATTACTCAAAAGAACTTCTCCGCTCTGGAATTATCGAAGCAAAAACGGGCAGTCATGAATCAGCTCGACGCTATCTTGACCGCGCCATTTACATGACAGGCTCGCATAATGTGCTGGCTGAGGCGTGGTATTGGATGAGCGAGATCACTGCCGATTCTGTTGAAAAACGCAAGGCGCTTGAAAATTGTCTTTCGCATGATCTGCGTCATGCGCGGGCGCGGCGTTCGCTTGCAATCCTCGACGGAAAACTCAAAGCCGATGAGGTGATCAACCCCGACGAACTGCCCGCCGCGCCCGAAGGATTGCGACAGGCAAACGCGGATAGATTTATGTGCCCCAAATGCGGCGGACGCATGGCTTTTGCGCCTGATGGTCAGACACTTGTCTGTGATTATTGTTCACGCGGACAAGCCGTTAATGCCGGTACAAAAGAAGCGAACGAAAAGGATTTCATCGTTGCCATGGCAACCGCACGCGGACACGGCAAACCCTTGCAGGAGCAGGTTTTTCATTGCAATGGCTGCGGCGCGGAATTTATCTTGCCGCCAAAACAGATTTCGGCTTCGTGCGTCTATTGCGATTCCCCGCATGTGGTCAGCCTTGAAAAAACAAAAGACCTGCTTGCGCCGAACGGAATCATTCCGCACACATTCAACCAGAAACAGGCGATAAAATTATTAATTGACTGGGTCGAGAGCAACAACATCAAACCTGAGAAACAGGTGGAACTGCCGCGCGGGCTGTATCTTCCATTATGGACTTTTGACATTGGCGGCGTCATTGATTACACCGGCGAAACAATCGAATACGAAGATCAAATGTTTGCAAAGCGCGGACAGAAAAAAGTTGTGCGCGTGACAGACCAGTATCCGATCATGGTGGATGACCTGCCGCTTCCCGCCTCCCGAAAACTGTCTGCTGTTTTCGTAAAGTTGATCGGCGCCTTTGACATGAAAACCATCAAGCCGTACGACCCGCGCTTCCTCGCAAACTGGCCCGCGGAAATCTACGACGTGCCCATGGCAGATGCTTCGCTGGATGCGCGCAGTCAGGCGTATGCGCGTTACAAGGATAAACTTCCGCACTTGCTGAATGGACTCAACATTGTCCACACCTCGTCGCAAAACCTGGCAGTGGAGTCCTTCAAATTAAATTTGCTCCCCGTGTGGATGACGGAACTGCCCTTTGACGGTCGCGAACATCTGGTGTTGATCAACGGTCAGAGTGGGGTTGTCGCCAGCGATATTCCAGACAAGGCACAGCAGGAAGAATCCGAAGGCGGGTTGATGGGTTTTCTGGCGGATTTGATCAATGACTGACGATGGACGACAGGCCATTGTCCACGGTCTTGATACAATAGAGACATGCCTTCCACCCTTTCCACCCTTCGCGCGCGGCGCGAACGCCGACTCGCAAAACAGCGCACAGCATCCAACCGCACACGCGGAGCATTGCTTACAGTGGGGATGCTTCTTTCGATTCTGCTCGCCGCGCTGATCATCCTCGGCGCATTTGCCTACGCTGACATCACGCGCGATCTTCCTTCGGTTGAAATCCTTCCGCGCCTGCTCAACCCGCCCGCTGGAATTTTGTCGCAGCCCACACGTATCTTTGACCGCAGCGGACAGCAATTGCTTTTCACCTTCGCGCCGGCAGAAACATCGCGCCGGTACATTCCCATCAACGAACAAAACCCACAGCACATCCCCGAAAATTTAGTCAATGCCGTGATCGCCGTGACCGACCCGAAATTTTGGTCGCATTCCGGTTACGCCATTCAGGATTACAACAACCCCGAATCGCATCAGACCATCGCGCAAAAACTGGCCAGCGAGTTGATCACATTCAACGAAGCGCCATCGCTGCGGCGTTCCATCCGCGAGCGGATTCTTGCTGCGCAGATCACCGCGCAATTTGGGCGCACGCAGGTCATCGAGTGGCATCTCAACAGCGCGCACTTCGGCAATTATGCTTTCGGCGTCGAAGCCGCGTCGCAGTTGTATTTCGGAAAAGCCGCCGAACAACTTACACTGGCTGAGTCTGCCATCCTTGCGGCTGCGAGCGAGACTCCTGCGCTCAATCCGCTGAATGCGCCGCAGCAGGCAATTCAACGCGGCCGCGAAGTGGTGCATATTTTGGACGAACTCGGCATGGTAAATAAAAAGGATGCGATTGCTGCGCTGGCAGAGACTCCTGAAATTCAAACAGCGGATCCGACTCCGCCCGGGCCCGCTCCTGCTTTCGTCAACATGGTCTTGTCTCAACTAGACTCGCAAATCCCGCGTGACCGAATCGAGCGCGGCGGATTGAACATCATTACCACGCTCGATTATGAATTACAAAAACAATCCGCGTGTGTGACGGAAGCCTACGCCGCGCGCATGGCCGGGTTGACCGAATCGAAAAAAGATTGCGCGTCTGCGGGCTTGCTGCCGTCGCTGCCGCCCGCCGTCACACTCGCTGACTCGTCTGCGAGCGCGTTGATCCTCGACCCGAATAATGGGCAGGTGCTGGCGCTGGTCGGCGAGACTGCTCAAGGCGTGGAAACTCCGCTCGTAAGCGCGCACCAGCCCGGGTCCAGTTTGGATGCGTTTGTCTATTTAACAGGATTCACCCGCGGGTTGAGTCCAGCCTCGTTGACGTGGGATGTCCCCGATGGGGGAGTCATCCAAAACTTTGACGGTCTTTATCACGGGCCAATGCGCTTGCGGGTTGCGCTGGCGAATGATTACCAGATTCCAGTTGAGACGTTGAAGGCGCAGATGGGAATTGAAAATGTGACGAACATTGCTTCGTCGTTTGGGATTGATTTAAACAAAGACGTTTCGATGCTGAAGCTCGCTGGCGCGTACGGCGTGTTCGGAAAACAGGGAATTTATTTTGGGCAAAATGTGGGCGATGAATTTTTGCCTGTGACTGTTTTGCGCGTGGAAAGTGCCGATCATACCGTGTGGGTGGATTGGACACTTCCGCAAGCCAAGCCCGTGCTGACGCCTGCGCTGGCTTATTTGATGACGCATGTTTTGAGCGATGAAACCGCGCGCGGCGAATCGAATCCGCTGGAAGTTGGGCGGCCTGCGGGCGTGAAGGTCGGGCAGACTGCTGATGGACTCGATGCGTGGGCGGTTGGGTTTACGCCCGCGCATGTGGTTGTCACATGGACTGGATTGCATGGCCGCGATGCGAGTGAAATGGTTACTCCGCGATTTCCCTCCGTGTTGTGGAGTGGGCTGATGCAACTGGCTTCGGGCAATTCTCCCGCTGACGGTTGGATTGCGCCGCAGGGCGTTTCGACCATTACGGTTTGTGACCCATCGGGGATGCTGCCCACAAGCGAATGTCCAAATTTGGTGAGCGAGATTTTCATGAACGGCAGCGAACCCATCCAGGCGGATAATTTATTCCGCGAGTTTGACATCAACCGCGAAACGGGTCTGCTGGCAACCGTGTTCACGCCGCCTGAGTTGATTGAAACACGCGTGTATATGCTTGTCCCAGAGTCAGCGCGGAGTTGGGCATTGGGCGCAGGCTTGGAGATTCCGCCGGCATCCTATGACGCGATTCAGGCGCCGCCTGTGAATCCAAATGCAAATATCACTTCGCCTGAATTATTTGCGGATGTGAGCGGCGCTGTGAAAATAATCGGCACTGCTTCCGGCGATGATTTTGCCTATTATCGTGTGCAGGTTGGCAAGGGCTTGAATCCGCAGGAATGGATTCAACTGGGAAGTGATGTTCCTTCAATGGTGGAAAATGGAGTCCTCGCTGAGTGGGGTACAAAAGGTCTGAGAGGACTTTACGCGATTCAACTACAGGTTGTGAGGAAGGATCAAGTGGTGGAAACCGCAGTAATTCAAGTAACCATCAAGTAATGCGTAGAATAAAAAAACCACTTATAAAAAAAGCCGCTGAGATTTTCTCAACGACTTCAACTTTCAAACTTTTCAACCTGTAACCTTCAACGGTCTTATCTCGCCAGCACCTTCGCCATGTGATAGTACTCCATGTTCACCTTGCGCTTGTTGCTGATCACATCTGCAAGCGGAATGAAATCCACGCCTTTGCCTTTGAGCCCGGTCATCACCCCATGTTGACCTTCCACCAATGCTTCGACTGCTTTTACGCCCATGCGCGATGCCAGCAGACGGTCGTACGCTGTCGGTGATCCGCCGCGCTGAATATGGCCGAGGATGGTCATGCGTGTTTTGAATCCCACATCCAGATCGTCAATCCTGGTTGCGAGGTCGGTTGTGCGCACGCCGGAACCTTCGGCGTTGATGATGATGGCGTGCGTCTTGCCGCGTTTGTAGGCTTCTTCAACTGCCATGGCAACTTCATCGGCGGTGATTGGCACCTCGGGGATGAGCGCCACTTCCGCGCCGCAGACGATCGCCGCCATCACTGCCAGGTAGCCGCTGTTGCGTCCCATCGTCTCGATCAAAAACGCGCGCTGATGCGATGACGCCGTATCGCGCAGTTTGTCCACGGCTTCCATGATGGTGTTCATGGCGGTGTCTGTGCCGATGGCGATGTTCGTGCCCCAGATGTCGTTATCGATGCTGCCGGGAATACCAATGACCTTGATTCCTTTTTGCGAAAGCGCGTGAGCGCCATTCATCGAACCTTCGCCGCCGATGACGATCAACGCATCGATGCCGGCTTCATTCATCTTGCGGATCGCGTCGCGCTGGCCGGATGGCTCCATGAATCTTTTGCTGCGGCTGGTGAGCAGGATCGTCCCGCCGCGCTGTAAAATGCCGCCCACATCGCGCGGTCCCATGGACTTGAACTCGCCGTTGATCAGCCCTTCATATCCATGCTGAATGCCGATCACAGCCATGTTGTTTGTTAGCGCGGTGCGAACCACGGCGCGTATCGCCGCATTCATACCGGGTGCGTCACCGCCGGAAGTTAATACCCCAACTGTAAATTTATCTGCCATCTTCTATTTCTCTCTTGAATTGATATGTGTCAAAATCGCGCGCCACCGCCGTGTTCGGGAAAATGGATTGCGCTTCCGCGATCACATCTTTTTCGCGGTAGCGCCGCGAAATATGAGTAAGGATCAGCTTCTTAACCCCAGCTTTAGTTGCGAGTTCCGCGCCCATGCGCGCAGTGAGATGCGAGAACTGCTTCGCCATATCTGCCTCTTCATCCAGATATGTGGATTCGATGACAAGACCGTCCGCATCTTTGCTGACCTCGAGCAGGTTGTCTGTCCGACCGGCATCTCCCACAACGACGAGTTTACTGCCCCGCTCCCAGTTACCCAGCACATCGTCAGGAGTGATGCGCCTGCCGTCAGCCAGTGTGACCTCTTGGCCGGCGACCAGTTGTCCGCGTTCAGGACCGAACGGCACGCCAAGTTCATCCGCTTTTTGTGAAAGGAAAGGCCGTCGCGCCTTCTCTTCAAAAACATATCCCAGACAATCCGGCCCGCGGTGCGAAACCGGGAAAGACGTCACGCTGAAATCGTCCGCTTCAAAGACCAGGCCGGGTTTTATCTCTTGCAGAATCAGCGGCATGGGGGGCTGGTTGCCGCGCAGGACGACATCGTACAGCAGCGTACGCGCGCGCTCGAGGGTGCTGCGCCCGCCATAGATGGTCAACTCATCAATCGACTCCCAGCGCAGAAGCGTGGAAAGCAGCCCGCCCAGACCAAGGATGTGGTCGAGGTGGCCGTGCGTCAGCAGAATGCGCGTCAGGCGTTTGAAGCCAATGCCCGATTGCAGGATCTGTCTTTGTGTGCCTTCGCCGCAATCAATGAGGAAGCGGTATTCGTTGTGTGAAACGATCTGCCCCGAAAGCCCGCGCTTTGCCGAAGGCGCGGAAGCGGATGTGCCAAGAAAAAGTATTTCGAACAAGGGTTGAGTCCTTTGTGAGTCTACTGCAAAAAGACTGTCTTACCGCGAAGATACGAAGGTCGCCAAGAAAAAATATAATCGCGAAGATTTTTCTGCTTGAATTTATAAAATTCTTAAAAATTTCTTTGCGGGCTTCGCGGTAAAAGGGTTTACAGTGCGGTCAATTGTACCTTAAAGGAAACAGACCATCAGTGCTATAATCTTTTTCAACCTGCAACCTTTCAACTTGCAACTTGTAACCTGCAACTTTTCAACTCTTTTGCCTTCATCCTTTGAAATTATGCCCCTCCTAAAACCCTCCACGCCTGCTAAAAAAAACACAGCGCCGGCAGGAAAGACCCTGCCTCCCAAAAAAGGGAAGCCCGCAGCCAAAGGCAAACATTCCGAGCCTCTGCCCCCGCCGCCCGCCTTTTCATGGTGGAACAGCCTGTCTGCCGAACGAAAACTGGATGTGGTTGGCATTGTCCTCGCGTTCCTCGGCATCATAATTATTCTAGGGCTTGCCTCCGCCAATCGTTCCGAAATTATCAAGGGAACACTCGGATTCATTTCACAAATCTTTGGCTGGGGATTGTATGTTCTGCCCATCGGATTACTCTTCTTCGGCCTGTGGCTTGTCTTTCGCAAGATCGAGCGCATCCCGCCGCTTTCGATAGAGCGGGCAGCCGGCAGCGTGATCCTCTTTCTCTGGCTGCTGACAGTTTTACATTCTCTCGTCGCCACAGCCGATACAGCCGAAGCCGTGGCAATCACAGGAATTGGCGGCGGCGCGCTCGGCGCGCTCTTCCAGCGCATGCTTTGGAGTTGGCTTGGCACAGGCGGCGCAATCATTGCCCTCGCCGCGTGGTTCATCATCGGTGTGGCAGTATTGCTCGACAAACCGGTGCAGGATTTATTCTTCTGGCTTGCGCCGATGATGGCCGGGATACGGAAATGGCTGAACAAACCCATCGCATCCACGCCTGCGCTCGAGCCTGCTTCTATTTCTGATGAAGAATTCACGCCGATAGATTCCTCCGCCATGCCGGCAGTGACCCCGGCAGCCGAAAGCGCCGTCCACCCAACGCGGATAACTACCGGCGCAAATGTAATCCACTGGAAGCTGCCAGCCGTCAGCGATATCCTCGATAGCGGCAATGCGCCCGCCATCAACGAAGATTTCATCCAACAGCGCGCGCGATTAATTGAAGAGACGCTTGCGTCCTTCGGCGCGCCAGCGCAGGTAGTTGCGATCAGCCGCGGGCCGTCGATCACGCAGTTCGGAGTGGAGCCGCTTTTTCTTGAGTCCAGAGGCGGAATCCGCACAAAAGTCCGCGTCAGCAAGATTGCATCCCTGTCTGACGATCTCGCGCTCGCATTAGCCGCGCCGCGCATCCGCATTCAAGCGCCGGTGCCCGGCCATAGTTACGTGGGCATCGAAGTGCCGAACGAAGAAATGGCGATGGTGGCTCTGCGCGATATTTTGGAAAGTGAAATTTACACGCGCAACACCAAGCCCCTGAATTTTGGATTGGGGCGCGACGTGGCCGGGCTTCCCATCGTTGCCAGCCTTGAAGGGATGCCGCACATGCTGATCGCCGGCACCACAGGTTCCGGCAAATCAGTGTGCGTGAATTCCATTTTGACATGTTTCCTGCTGTTCAACACGCCCGATGATTTGCGGATTGTTCTGGTTGACCCCAAGCGTGTGGAATTGACCGGCTATAACGGCATCCCGCATTTGCTCGGGCCTGTAGTTGTGGAAATGGATCGCGTGATCGGCGCGCTGCAATGGATGACGCGCGAAATGGACAAGCGTTATCACATGTTCGCGCAGGTTGGCTCGCGTAACATCACCGATTACAACGCCAAGATGAAGGTGCAGGGGCAGAAGAAACTGCCATACCTTGTCATCATCATTGATGAATTGGCTGACCTGATGATGATCGCGCCGGATGAAACTGAAAAGACGATCACGCGCCTCGCGCAACTGGCGCGCGCGACCGGCATTCACATGATTCTCGCCACGCAGCGCCCATCGGTGGATGTGGTGACGGGTCTGATCAAGGCCAACTTCCCTGCGCGTATTGCGTTTGCAGTTGCATCCAACACCGACAGCCGAGTCATTCTCGACCAGCCGGGCGCCGAAAGATTGCTTGGCCGCGGTGACATGCTTTATCAGGCGCCGGATGCTCCGTCTGCTGCGCGTTTGCAGGGCGTCTTCGTTTCAGACCACGAGATTCAAAACCTGGTTGAATATTGGAAGATGCAGGCCGGCGGCGCGAGTCCGTATGCGGTGGCGGGCGCTCCTGCTGATTCTGTGCCGAGCGGCGTGCCGCTCAAACAGACCCATTTATGGGATGAAGGTGATAAATCAGACGTTGACCCGCTCTTCGATGACGCCGTGGAAATTGTCCGCAAGGAAGGGCGCGCGTCTGTCTCCATGCTGCAAAGAAGGATGCGCATTGGTTACACGCGCGCCTCGCGCATTGTGGATATGATGGAAGATAAAAAGATCGTCGGTCCGCCCGAGGGCGGCACGCAGATGCGCGCAGTTCTGGATTACGGTCAGACCGCGCCGCCCAAGGATGATGGGATATAAAAGAGAAAGGATTGCCTCATTGCAATCCTTTCTCTTTTTATACTGAGGGCGGGGACAAATTGCGCTTTCGTTGAATGAGTTTCTTAACGCAAAGGCGCAGAGGCGCGAGGAAAAAACTTTGAATCTTTGCGACTTTGCGTTAAATAACCTAAGTTGCTACTTTTTGATTTTAGCGAAAGACCAAAACCCGTTAGCCGCGAATTCCACGAATTTTCGCGAATTTACTTAAAAAAATTCGCGTGAATTAGCGAAATTCGCGGCAAAGAGCTTGTATCTTCCTTTTGAACCTCAAGGTGGCAACTTGAGTTAAATAGAAAAACCGCAATTAATGACCGCCCCGAGTATAGACAAACTTTATTACAAAAGAGACTCTAAAAATACTTTCACAACCTGCGGGTCGAACTGAATCCCGTCCAGGGATTTGATGTAATCCAAAGTCTTTTCCCGCGTCCATTTGGCGCGGTAGGGGCGGTCTGACGTAAGCGCGTCGTACACATCCACAATGGAGAATATTCGGGCTGCGAGCGGAATTTGTTCACCCTTCAACCTGCGCGGGTATCCAGTCCCGTCCCATTTTTCGTGATGGCAGTAGGGGATGTCTATGGCGGCGGACCTCAAATAGCGGATGGGGGAAAGCAGTTCAAAAGCGAATACCGGATGCCTGCGCATGATCGTCCACTCAGTCTCAGTCAGGGAGGCGGGTTTGAGCAGGATGTTGTCTGCGACTCCCATTTTGCCGATGTCGTGCAAAAGTCCGCCGCGGCGCACATGCACCAGTTCCTCATCTGAGAATCCCATCAGGCGCGCAAGTTCAACAGCCTTTTCAGTCACCCGCAGTGTGTGGCCTTCGGTTTCTTCATCGCGCAGATCAAGCGCGCGCGACCAGCCTTCAATGGTGGCTTCATAGGCATTGATCAATTCAGTGTTGGTGACTTGCAGGTTCTCAAACAATTTGGCGTTGTCAATGGCGATGGCGGCCTGACCTGCCAGCGTATTGAAAAAATCAAACCATTCTCCGTCCCGCTCAACAACCGAACGGTGAAAGACCTCCAGCACGCCGATGGCTCTTCCCTTTACGATCAGCGGCGTCCCGTAGTAACTTACAAATTTCTCCCCGCCCAGCAGCCCGGTGAGCAGCATGTTGCCCGGCTCGTCTGCCAGGTTTGGAATATCCACAATGCGTTGTTCCTTGGCGGCTCTGCCGGCGTAACTTTCGCCCAATTTCACCCGCGCAGATTTTGAAGCATCCGTCCAAAAGCCGACTCCTGCCCCGTATTCAAGCATGTTCGTGATGGGGTCAAGCAGCAGAACCGAAACGGCATCCACCGAAAGAAGCCTGGCAGTATGCAAGACTAGCGCGTTCAGGCTCAAGTGAATGTCGAAAGTGGAGTTGATGGTTTGATCGATCTCCCGCAGGGCGGTCAGGCGTTCAAGCTGTATGCGGATTTTTTCCTCCGCCTGATGGCGGTCGGTAACATCCCGCGCCAGAGCGCGCACAATCGGACCGTTGTCAGAATCTGCGCGAAGGGTGTTGTCGTATTCCCAGATGCGTTTTTCCCCGCTGACGGTCTGCACCAGCATCACCCCGCTGGCCTGCCCATCCCGTTGGATGGAAGCAAGATAAGCGTTGAACTGAATGCGCGCTTCTGGCACCAGCAGGTCGCGCAGGTTCATTTTCAAGAGCGTATCCGTATCCATGCCCAGCAATTTCGATGCCGATGGATTAATGGAGAGGATGTTACCCTGCAAGTCGTGTGTGCCGATCAGGTCATGGATGTGCTCTACCAGGTCGCGGTAGCGGTCTTCGCTTCGGCGGATCGACTCCTCGTCCCGCCTGCGCTCGGTGATGTCGCGCACGATGGCCGTATAGAGTTTTTTGCCGTCAATCTCCGACTGTGAAATGGATACCTCGCTTGGAAACGCTTCGCCGTTGGCGCGCAAACAGGTCAATGCCAGCGCTGGAAGTTCCATTGAGCGTTGAGTTGAGTTGGACTGACCGAACGCGCGCACAAAATCCCCGTGCCGGTGGCGGATATCTTCAGGAATAAAACGGGACAACGACTTCCCGATAGCCTCGACTGCCGCGCATCCATACATTTGCTCGGCGGCAGGGTTGAATATAACAATGCGTTGATCCTCGTCAATGGAAACGATGGCGTCCATTGCAGAGTTGAAGATTGCCTGCAACTGCGACTGGCTGTCTTGCAGAGCCTGCTCGGCTTGTTTGCGTTCGGTGATGTCGCGCACCGCGCTCTGAATGTGCAGGGGATTCCCGCGCGCATCACGCACCAGTTCCGCATTGATCTCGACAGAGACAACCCCGCCGCTCTTCTTGCGGAAGAGGCGCTCGTACACTGGGAACTGCTCCCCGGCTATCAGCCGCTGAAGCACATCTGAGCTCTTCTCAGGTTCTGCAGAAAGTTCGCGGACCGAAAGTCCGCGTATTTCATCCAGTGAATATTCCAGCATGTCTGCCGCGCGCTGGTTGACAGCCAGGTGCCGCCCTTCCAAATCCAGGATGAATATTGCATCGTGTGTTTGCTCGAACAGGGAGCGGTAGCGCAACTCGGCTTCACGCACAGCATCCTGCGCCTGCCTGCGCTCGGTAACATCCTCCACCATCGCCTGAACGGCGGCCCCCCCGTTAAATATTGTGCGGGTTAATGAAAGCACGGCATGATAGGGAGAGCCGTCCTTGCGCCTGAACCGCACTTCAAAGCCCTTCACGAAACCTTGTTGTTGAAAGAGAGCCAGCGCTTCCGTTCTTTCCTGCGGATCATAATAGAGCGCGGCGACATTTCCCATTTCTTCAATATCTGCCCGGCTGTATTGGCCGGGGGCGAGCATGGCGTCGTTGAAAGCCAGCAGGTTGCCCTGCAAATCTGCAACGCCAATGCCAATCGGCGCATTCTCGAACAAGGTCCGGAACTGTCCTCCGCTTTCGAACAGGGCCTTTCGTTCAGGGACATCTGGCGCGGAAACCTCCGCCAGCCCAAAGATGGTGGAGAGCAACGTCCCGCTCATTTCGGTCTTGTGAACAAATGCGTCAGCGCCGGCCTGCATGGCGGCGGTGCGGTAGGTTTCATCCAGCATGATGGTGAGGATGACGATCTTCGCTTTGGGTACATGCTGTTTAAACAAGGGAATTAATGCCAGACCCGATTGTTGCCCCAGGTTCAAGTCCAGCAGGATGATATCGGGGTTCAATCGGCGGGCTTGCGCGAGCGCGTCCTGCCCCTCGGTTGCGGTTCCAGCCACACTGAGCGTCGTCTGCAAATGCAAAAAGTCGCGCACTGCGTCAAGGAAATACGGGCTGTCATCCACGAGCAAAATACGGATGGGATTATTCAAGAGAGACTCTGTGTTCGTAAAAGTTTTCATTCGCTTCCACGATACCAGAGGGAGAGTCAAGCGGTTATTCGGGGATGTACGGTAATTTGGATGAATTTGCCCTACATTTTGTTTGCCCCCCGCCCCCTCCGCCGCTGAAGCGGCACCTCCCCCATTTTCCGCGAACTTCAGCGGATAATGGGGGAGTACGGGTGGGGGTAGAACTATTCCACCAGCCCTTTCTTCACAGCATACTTCACCAACTCGGTTTGTGACTTCAAGCCGAGTTTCTTCATTAAATTTCCACGGTGCATTTCAACTGTGCGCGCGCTGAGCGAGAGCCGTTCCGCGATCTGCGGATTGTTCAGCCCCTCGGCGGCGAGTTGAAAAACTTCGCGCTCGCGGCCGGTCAGTGATTCAAACGGATCGTCGCCGCGCGACTCGTGCGAGCGCTGTTTATAGGCTTCGATGGCGCGTTCGTTGAGGGAGGGACTGAGGTACACATTCCCTGCCAATGCCTGATGGATGGCAAATACCAATTCCTGCGAGGAACTATTCTTTAGCACGTAACCCGCCGCGCCGGCTTGCAGCGCCTCCACAACGTAACTCTCGGCGTCGTGCATGGATAGCACGATCACCTTTGTAGCGGGGGAAATGCGCTTCGTCCGCCGCGCAACTTCCAGCCCCGAAAGACCCGGCATCATCATATCCGCGATCAAAATATCAGGCTTGTATTTTTCCATCAACTGCGCGGCCTCCAACCCGTCGCCTGTCTCGGCGATGACTTTGAAGTTGGGTTGCGTTTCGAGCAATAGCCGCAGGGCCTCGCGCACGATCTGGTGGTCTTCGGCAAGGATGATGCTGGTTATGCGTCCTCCTTTAATGGCAATTGGATGAATTTTTTCGTGCCTTTGCCTGGTTGCGATTCGATTCGAAATGACCCGCCTAACAAGTTGATGCGTTCGCGCATTCCGCTCAGACCGCGATGTTTTTTGAATGCGGCCTGCGGATCGAAGCCCGCGCCGTCATCTTCGATCTGGATTTTCATCTGCCCGCTTCCGGCATGGACCTCGAGGCGGGTGCGGCCGGCCCGAGCATGACGCGCAATGTTGGTGAATGCCTCCTGAATGACGCGATAGGCGGTGGTTTCAACCTCCGCGCTGAATCGCCTGCCTTCCGCGCCGCTGTGTTTGAAGCCCACCGCAATGCCGGTTTGTTCTTCGAAGCGACTGATGTGCCACAGCAAGGCGGGGATGAGGCCGAGATCGTCGAGCATGGGCGGGCGCAGTTCGAGCGAGAGGGCGCTGACGCGCTTCAGGAGGTCGTTCACCAGTTCCTGCGTCTGCTTGTTCTTTTTCTCCCTGAGTTCGGGCGGCTGTTGTGATGCGATCTCAAGGGTCAACTTCAAGGCGGTCAGCATCTGCCCGATCTGGTCGTGCAGTTCGCGGCCAATGGCGCGCGATTCTGCTTCGTGAACTTCGACGAGTCGGCGCGAGAGGTCCGCCAGCCGGTCACGGTGGAGGCGCAATTCTTCCTCCGCCCGTTTGCGTTCGGTGATGACTTCAGAAAACAGGATGATGCCGCCAATCTCTCCTGTGCGCTCATACCACGGACGGATTTCCCAGCGCACCCAGTCCGTCTTTCCGCTCAGGCGTGGGAAGGGGTCTTCCTCGTTCTTTTCAGTTGCACCCGCCAGACAGCGCCGGTGGATTTCCTTCCAGCGTTCTGGCATCTCCGGAAAGATTTCGTAATGGGAGCGCCCGACCACATCCTGATCTCCCAGGTCATAGTCAATCTGATAGCGGCGGCTGGCGACGATGTATTTCATGTCACGGTCGAACATGGCAATGGCAGCCGGGGAGTGCTCTACAAAGAGACGGAATATTTGTTCATTCCGCCGCATTTCATCCTCCGCCTGCTTGCGCTCGGTGATGTCGTGAAAGAAAATCGAAAGCCCGTCTTTGGATGGGTAGATGCGGTTCTCAAACCAGCGGTCATAGGGCGGGTAATATTCCTCAAGAAAAATTGGCTGCTGGGTTTCCACTGCTTTGTGATACGCCTTGTAAAAAGGCTGTTCCACCCCCTCGGGAAATTCAGTCCAGATGTGTTTGCCGATTAATTGCTCGCGAGTCCGCCCGAGGGTCTGCGCGGCTTTCTCGTTGACATAGGTGTAGCGCCATTCATTATCCAGCGCCACGATGGAATCTGAAACGCTTTCCAATAGTTTCTCGGCTTGAAATTTGGCAGGCTGCGATTTGTTCCCTGCGCCGGGAGGGGGATTTGCGCGTTCATCTTTTTTATTCATCTTTTGCCTCCGGAAAAAGGGAAAAGGTATTGTTTCATTTTTTATAAAAACAGTATAGAACCGCAAGGATGTTTTTGCAAGAGCAGCGCGACATAATGCCGTGCTACAGTGTATAATCCCAGCCGTTATTCCCTCGGAGGAAAAATGACCGAAAAGAAAATCCGTGTATTGGTTGCCAAGCCCGGTTTGGACGGGCATGACCGCGGCGCAAAAGTGGTGGCGCGCGCCTTGCGCGATGCCGGCATGGAAGTGATCTACACCGGCCTGCGCCAGACGCCTGAAATGATCGCCGAAGCCGCGCTGCAGGAAGATGTGGACGTGGTTGGGCTTTCGATTCTCTCTGGTGCGCACATGGCATTGACTCCGCGCGTGATGGAATTGTTGAAAGCGAATGGACAAACACACGTCAGGGTTTTTATCGGAGGTATCATTCCAGATGAAGACCTTGATCGGCTAAAAGAAATGGGAGTAGCCGGCGTCTTCGGACCCGGCGCATCCACCGAAGACATCATTCGTGATGTCCGAATGGCAGCAGCAGGGTAAAAGACCGGCAAACACAGAGTTTTCGTCACTCTGTGTTTTTGTTGTTTTGCAGCCCGCCACCGCACGTGATGTCACGACATGGTCAGGCTAAAAGCCTGACCTACAAAAAATATGACCCACTCCCAATCCGTTCTTGCCGGTGACCGCCTCGCTTTGGCGCGCCTGCTCACGCAGGTGGAAAACAACGCGCCCGATGGACGCATTGCGTTAACCGAGTTGTTCCCGCACACAGGCAAAGCCCACCTCATCGGCGTGACAGGCGCGCCCGGCACCGGCAAATCCTCGCTGGTGAATCAACTGGCGCTGCATTACCGCAAAACACAAAACAAGCGCGTGGCGATCATCGCCGTTGACCCGTCCAGCCCATTCACCGGCGGAGCGGTGCTCGGCGACCGCGTGCGGATGCGCGACCTTGCCGGCGACCCCGCTGTGTTCATCCGTTCGATGGCGACGCGCGGCTCGCTGGGCGGGCTGGCGCAATCCACCGCCGCCATGTCACAAGTGTTTGACGCCGCGGGCTTCGACCTCGTCATAATTGAAACTGTCGGCGCGGGGCAAAGCGAAGTGGACGTGGCGCGGCTCGCGCATACCACTCTTGTCGTCGAAGCGCCCGGGCTGGGCGATGATATTCAAGCCATCAAGGCCGGTATTTTGGAGATCGCGGATATCCTTGTCATCAACAAAGCCGACCGCCCCGGCGTGGAAAACACCGAGAAGGCCTTGAAGTCAATGCTGGATCTGGCTCACCCGGCCGCGCGAGTCTTTCAACATCACGGTCAGGCCATGCCGACAATTGCTCCTGTGCAAGATTCATCGTCAGCGCCGATGTGGATTCCACCTATTCAGCGGACAGTCGCCACTGAAGGCAGGGGCATCGCTGAACTGGCCGAGTCGATTGCGCGGCACGCGGCGCACTTAACTCACAGCGGAGATTGGGCTCTTCGTGAGCGTGCCAGGCTCGAGGTCGAGTTGGATGCGCTGATCCGCGAGACGCTGGTCAACCAGTTTATGGAAGATATCTCTCAGAGTCAGTATGATGCCGCGCTGGAGAAAATCATCCAAAGAAATCTTTCACCGTGGGATGCGGTGAAGCTATTAATGAACGGAAGGTCGAAATGAGCGTTATTTTTGGTCAGCATCTGCGATTGCGCGCAATCGAGCGCGAAGACTTGAAAAAATTTCACGCATGGGTCAACGACCCCGAAGTGACGCGCGGGCTGGCGATGTTCCTGCCCAAGTCGATGACGGAGGAAGAGGAATGGTTCAACTCGCTCGCGAAGTACGATGCAAAAGAAAGACCTTTTGCAATGGACGCGCGCAAGGGCAAAGGCTGGAAGTTGATCGGCAATTGCGGCGTGTTCAAGGTGGATGCCGTGAACCGCTCCGCCGAACTGGGAATCATGATCGGCGATAAATCGGAATGGGACAAGGGCTACGGCGCTGAAGCGATGACGTTGCTGCTGCGTCATTGTTTTGAAACGCTGAATTTGAACCGCGCTTTTTTGCGCGTGTATGCCGATAATATTCGGGCGGTGCGTTCATATGAAAAAGACGGCTTTGTGCTGGAGGGACGCTTGCGCGAAGCGGTTTATAAATTTGGAAAATATGAAGATGTCCTGCTCATGAGCGTGCTGCGCTCCGAGTGGATGTCTCGCAAGAAGGAGAAGTAAGTTGATGCGTCATGTCCACCACGATTTGAAAGTGTACGGCGGGATAAAACTTTTTGTTGGCACCGGGTCGCCTGAGCTGGGAAAGGATGTCGCTGATTATCTCGACCTGCCGGTAAGCGGGCGCGATGTGGTCGAGTTCCCAAACGAAAACCTGTTTGTAAAACTGCACGGCAGTGTGCGCGGACAGGATGTGTATGTGATTCAAAGCACGGCTTCTCCTGTGCATCGCAACTTGATGGAACTGCTGATCATGATCCAGACCCTGCGGCTGGATTCCGCGGCCCGCATCACGGCCGTCGTGCCGTATTTGTGTTATGGCCGCTCAGACAAAAAGGATCAGCCGCGTGTGCCGATCACCGCCCGTTTGGTGGCGGATATGATCGAGGTTGCCGGCGCTGACCGTTACATGACTCTCGACCCGCACGCCGGGCAGGTGCAGGGATTCTTCTCCATTCCCGGTGATGTGCTGACCGCATCCCATTTGCTGATCGATCACATCAACAAGAATCTGCGCGGCGAAATGCACGACCCGGTGGTGGTTTCGGTTGATCTGGGCTTTGCCAAAAAGGGACGCAACTACGCCGCCGACATGGACATGCCGATCGCATTCATCGAAAAACGCCGGCTGGGAAATGACGCGAAAGCCGAGGCGTTGACCTTGATCGGCGACGTCAAAGACCGCGATGTGATCATCGTGGATGACGAGGTGGATACCGGCGGTTCCATCGCGCAGGCGGTGAATGTCGTCAAGCAGAACGGCGCGCGCAATGTGTACCTTGCGTTCGTGCATCCCATTCTCTCGCGCAACGGCGCGGAGCGCCTGGCATCCCTGCCCATCAAGCAGATCATCACCACCGACTCTGTGCCGCTCTCGCCGGAAAAAATGAACATCCTTGGCGACCGCATAACGGTGCTGTCCATTGCGTCGCTGCTGGGAGAAGTGATCCGCCGCGCCCACGAAGGCCGCTCGGTGGGTGAGATGTTCAACGAGTAAAAACCAGCGGTTAGCTTTTAGCAGTTGGCAAAACAGTTCTTGCTAAGCGCTAAAAGCTAACCGCTGAAAGCTGCCATGCCCGAACTCCCCGAAGTTGAAACATTCGCCCGCGCGCTTAAACCGGAGTTGACCGGACTCACCATCCTCTCCGCCGACCTGCGCTGGGCGCGCACGCTTGCAACACCCTCTCCGGCGCAATTCAAAAAACAAATAGCCGGGCAAAAGATCATGGATGTGTCGCGCCGCGCGAAATACTTAATCCTCAACCTGGAAGCTTACAATCTACTGATACATTTGCGCATGAGCGGAGATTTGATCATCCGTCAGGGTAAAATTAAACCAGCAAAACACGACCGCCTCATCCTGCACCTTTCAAACGATACATACCTCGCATTCAACGACACGCGCAAGTTTGGGCGCGTATGGCTGACAGACCAGCCCGATAAAATCCTTGGCAGGCTTGGCCCCGAGCCTCTCGAAAAAAACTTCACCGCGCAACGGCTCTATGAAAATTTGCACGCGCGCAAACGTTCCTTAAAACCTTTACTGCTTGACCAAACCTTCATCGCCGGCCTCGGAAACATCTACACCGATGAATGCCTGCACATCGCAAAACTGCATCCCCTCGCGTCATCGAACAACGTCACACTCGAACAGGCCGCATCCCTGCACAAGGCAATCCGCGCAGTACTAAAGGACGGTATCCGCCGCAACGGCGCCAGCATAGACTGGGTCTATCGCGGCGGCGAGTTTCAAAATTATTTCCGTGTTTATGGCCGCGAAGGTCAGCCGTGCCCTGCCTGCGCTGCAAAGATACAAAAACTCACAGTCGGTCAGCGAGGCACGCACATTTGTCCAAATTGTCAGCGCTTGAGGTGACGCCATGCCTGAAATCAGTTTTAATCCCCAACCTGTTTTTTATGTGATCGTCGGCGTGCTGGCCGGCATGATCATCGGCTGGATCATGGGCTTCTTTGATTCAAACAACCGCGCGTCAAAGAAAATCCATTCTGCCGAGTTGAAGTCTGAAGCTGCCATAAAACAAGCGCAGGAAAAGACCGCGCTGGCAGAAAAACTAATTAACGCATCGGGCGCGCAGGATGACCCCGGACTATTGCGTCTCAAAAAAGAAAATGGGCGCTACAAACTTGAAATTGACGGCGTGCTGGCCGGCGATAAATTACCCCAGGATAAGAAAAAGCGTTTGATCGAACTGGTCTCAGTCTTTCGTCCCTATCTGGAAGGGGAGCAGACTCCGGGAGTGTTATCCCAGCCTGCTGCGCCGCTTCAGGCTGCGCCCGCGCCTGCCACTATTCAACAGGCAGGTTTCCAGCCCAATCAGCCTGACACCAAAAAGCCCGAACCCGAAAAGAATTTTTCAACCCTCAGCATTGTCGGGCAGATTGACACTGTCTTGCAAAAACGTTTGATGACCTCGTCCCTCGCAAAGACTGGAATTCGCCTGCAAGAATCGCCTCAAGGCGGCGTGGAAGTTTATGTGGGCGTTGAAAAATACCATACCATAGACGATGTCCCCGATGAAGCCATAAAAACCGCGATCCGCGAAGCCATTGCAGAATGGGAAGAAAAATTCACGCCCGGAGCATAGGCAGAGATTATCCGCCCTCCCATTCGCGCATGAATTGATCGAGAAATTGCAGCATCACTTCATGCCGTTTTTCAGCGATGCGTTTTGCTGCATTCGTGTTCATCATGTCCTTCAACAAAAGTAATTTCTCATAAAAGTGATTGATGGTCGCGCTTTTGCTGTTCTTGTATTGCTCAAAGGTCGCGTGTAAATTCGGCGGGGAATCAGGGTCATACATCTGACGGTTCTTGAATCCGCCATAAGCAAATGCCCGCCCAATTCCGATCGCGCCAATCGCATCCAGACGGTCGGCATCCTGCACAATAAACCCCTCCAGCGAATTCATCTTATTTTCCACCTGCGCGCCTTTGTAGGAGATGTGCATGATGATCTCACAGACGCGGTCAATGAGCGGGTCTGCAAGTCCGCAGCCCTGCATCCAGGCTTTGGCGCGCTGCGGGGTTTCATCCGCGCTTTCGTTGAACTTCCAATCATCGAGGTCGTGCAGCAGGGCGGCAAGTTCCACGATGAATCTATCCGCTTTTTCCTGCTCGCAGATCGCGAGCGCATTTTTCCAGACGCGGCAAATATGCCACCAGTCGTGGCCCGAGGAATCGCCGCTGAATTCCTGTTTGATATAGTCCGCAGTTTTTTGGATGATGTCGTTTTGGATCATATCCCTATTTTGCCACACAAATATTACTTTCCCTTCCACTTCATCTTCATATAAACTCCGCCGCGCTCCAGTTCATCCAGCATTTGATCGAGCCGCTTCTGCTTCGTGGCTTCCAGCTTTGCGCGGACAATCCAACCGATGTAATCGTTCTGTTGATAGGGCGGACGGGCAAGGTAGGCGTTCATCAATCCGCGGGCGTTGAGGGCGTCACGAAAATAATCTGGCATGGGGTGGCGAAGGCGCGGGACCATATCTATCTCTTCAACACGCATAACGTCTGACGGATCTCTCCAAGATGATAAGCCGTATGCACCACAATGGAGAGCGCTCCGCCAATGGTGTCTTCATTCCATAAGTTGTTTTCATGGAACAGTTTACTTACGCGCTGATAGGTTTGCTTGAGCTTATCTTTGAGAGAGTCCCATTCTTCGGGCGTGACCTTTTCCACTGTGCGCCAAACCTCGCCCCAATCGACAGGAGAGGAATCCTGATGGATGGCAAAACGTTCAAAGGCTTCAATAAAGAAGGTCACATGCGCGACCTGGGCGGCGAGTGAGGCACACTTCCCTCCAACGGGGATGGATGCCTCTTGAGCAGAAACAGTTTCCAGCGTCTGAAAAAGAGCCGTGTTCTTATCCAGATAAATACCTTGCGGCTGCTCGAAAGTCTCCTCCAGCAATTTGAATAAATTGGATGTAAAGTCGCTTGACATGATCTACCCTGCGCCTTCAAATGCGGATTTGATCCACGCAACCAGCTCGGCATCAACATCCTTCGCATCGGTCACGTTGACGATGTAATTGCACATCCCGCCTTTGGGCTGTTCCAGCAGGCGGGCATTTTTCTTCAAGTCCTTTGCGTTGATGCCAACCTCAAAACGCGTGTTGGTCTTCGGGCCGATCATGGCAAATTGTTTTTTGCGGCGCAAGCTGACATAGCCTTTTTTGGGCACAATTTCAAACTCGCCAAACTTATTGATTTCCGTCATCAGTTTTTCGTGGATGGGCCGGAAGCCCGCCTTTGCGCCGGAATAGATTTCGTCCAGAACTGTGCTTTTGCTTTTGCCTTCCGCGGCGCGTGTGCCATCCGAGGCGAGGATCGCATGGACAAGCGAATTCGCATCGCCATGTCCGAGACCGTATTTTTCCTTGAACATGTCGCGGAGTTCACCGTGTTTGGTCAGCCCGCTTTTTTGAGCAATGTCCGTCAACTCCGCGAGCGACTTGCCTGTTTTCTTTTGAATGTTGGTAAGCTGGGTTTGCACTGCCTGATCAAGTGTACTCATAAGATTGTCTCCTTTTGAATTGGACAAAGAGCGTCTTGATTATAGAACATAATTTCTGTTTTCGCAACTTCTGGGATTTACAAAATGATCATACTTTTCTTTGCGAGACAGATACGCAATTGCGCCCGGCGGCTTTTGCCAGATACATTGCGCGGTCTGCGGCGGCGATCAGGTCAGCACCTTTCGTTCCGTTTTGCGGGAAGGCCGCAATGCCGCAGGACAGGGTGGCTTGAATATCATTATTTTCCAGTACGAGCATGAATTCTTCAAACGCCTTTCTTGACCGCTCTGCGATTTGAAGCGCAATCTCAGCCGAGACATCCGGCAAAATCACCAGGAATTCATCGCCGCCATAGCGGCAGATGATATCCCCGACGCGGGCATGGCTGGTTAGTTGGGTTGCCATGTTTTGCAAAACCATATCCCCGGCCTGATGCCCGTGGGAGTCATTAATCTTTTTGAAATGATCAATGTCGCATACCATGAAACTGACCGGGTAGCCTTCGCGCTCGGCGCGGGCGAGTTCGCGGTCTAGGGTTTCATCCAGATAGCGGCGGTTGTACAGGCCTGTCAGCGGGTCGCGGATGGCCTGCTCGCGCAGCTCGGTTTGCAGGAGCTGGATCGCCTCAAGCTGGGATGTGAGCATTTGGTTGGCGCGCTGGATTTCATCCTGTGCCTTCTTGCGCTCGGTGATATCTTCTTTGACCGCCAGATAATGCGTGGTGACTCCGCGTGCGTCAATGATGGGCGAGATGATGGCGGCCTCATAATATAGTTCGCCGTTCTTCTTGCGGTTGACAAACTCGCCCTGCCATTCCTGCCCGGCGGTGATGGAACCCCATAATTGTTGATGTGACCCGGCCTTCGTTTTATCTGTGCTCAGGAAGCGCGGATTTTTGCCAATGGCTTCTTCAAAAGAGTAGCCGGTCACCTGCGAAAAACGCGGGTTGACATATTCAATGATCCCCGCAGTATTTGTGATCATGATCGAAGCCGGGCTTTGCTCGACGGCGCGCGATAGCTGAAGTAATTTTTCTTCGGCTTGTTTGCGCTCTGTGATGTCGCGAAAAACCGCCAGAATTAGCGCAGCCCCATCCACTTCGATCAGTTGGGACGTGGCTTCCATGTCAATGAATTGCCCGTCGAGGCGGATGATTTTTAAATCTTCCAGGGAAACCCTTTCTTTGGAAGCATCGCTTTTTTGCAGGTGCTCAAGGATCGGTGCCGTTGAATCAGGGTGGACAAAATCGAAGATATCTCTGCCAATCAGTTCGGCCGGCAAAGCCGCACCGAGGATCCCGGCCCCGGCCGGATTAACAAAAACGATCCTGCCGTCTTTGTAGGTCGCAACGCCGTCGGGCATCAGGTCAATTAACTGGCGATATTGCTCTTCGCTATGCAACAAGGCGCGTTCGGCACGCTTTCTTTCTGTGATGTCATAAAACAGGAAGAGGCACCCCAGCGTGTTTTCGTGTTTGTCTAAAATCGGGGAGATGGTTAATTCATAAATGTGCGGTGCGCCGTCAAAATCCAGTGTGACTTCGCACTTGCGCTCCTGCGTTTCCGCGAAGCGTTTGAAGAGATCATTCCACGGAGGAGGCAGGCTGATTGGCGCCGCACCAATTGTCGCCGGAGAAAGACCGAGCGTGGTCTGAGCTTTTCGGTTAAAGTCCATGATGCGGTTTTGCGCGTCCAGAACGATTGCAATGCCAGTCATGTTGTCCATGATGGTATTGCGCGCCATGGGCTGCGCGTTGATTGAACGGCGGAGCAGGCGCGCCCAAACAGTAAACCCGCCGAGGATAACGGCGGCAATTAACAAGAATAACCAGTAAAGGGTAGATTGACTCATTTTGTTCGGCTTTTCGCACAAGCCTGCAAATCTTCAGGCGGGAATTATAGCACCCGATTCCATCTTGGCTTTCGGATGCTTTACGCCCCGGTTTTATTACTTGCCTTTATTTTCACCAACTCCCCCTTCAGCCGGATGCGGACGAAAATAAAAGGAAAATTGGCGACATCTGCGTTAAAAAAACCTTATGTTGGATAATGTTATCCCGCCGCGCTTATTGTCACCGGCGTATAATCAGCGGGCTTGCAACCTCGGAGTCTGAAGTCTCTGACTTCAGTGCAAAGTCGGGAGACTTCGCACTCTACAATCATCTAAAACCCATGAACATTCTTGTACTGAAATTAATTCTCGCCCCGGTCATCATTGGTTCGGCCAGCCTTGCCGGGCGAAAGTGGGGACCGGCTGTCAGCGGCTGGATCGTGGGTATGCCGCTCACTTCGGGCCCGGTGATTTTTTTTGTAGCGCTCAGTCACAGCGCTTCTTTTGCCGCGGACTCCGCCCTCGGTGTGTTGAGCGGCGGACTTTCGCTGGTGGCTTATGCTTTGACGTATTCATGGCTGGCCGTGAAATTTCGCTGGCAGATCGCCATTGCGGGCAGTCTGCTTGTGTTTGCGACCAGCACCATGATTCTGCAAAACATTACCTTTCCGCTTCTAACGGCCTTTGCGCTGGTGTGCGCTGCGATTGTTTTTGGTTTATGGCTCATGCCCAATGACACGGTGACAAATCAAAGTGAAGAGAAGCCAGGTAAATGGGATATTCCAATCCGTATTTTAATCGGGACGAGTTTTATTCTCTTGCTGACCGGCATTGCCCCGCTGATCGGTTCACGCCTGACGGGACTGCTGACCACCATTCCCTTGTATGTCACCATCCTGACGATTTTTGCGCACCGGCATCAGGGGCCGGCCGCGGCGGCACACGTCCTGCGCGGACTGCTATACGGCATGTTCGCGTTCACAGGATTTTTCATTGTGTTGAGTTTGCTCATAGAAACGACAAGCCTTGCAGTTTCATTCGGTGCAGCGGTATTGACCGCGTTGGTCGTGCAAGGCTTGTCGTTGATGATCTTAAATCTGTTGCATAGAAAACCGTAGGTCACGTCTGAGACGTGACCTACCTGCCGTTTTCCTCCGGCGGTTTGACGGCGCGAAATTCACGGAACAACAAAAGGTCGTAGATAATTTTCAATCCGCCGGCGAGGAAGAGCGGAGCGTTGAACAAGGCCGGGATGCTGAAGAAGATGCCGGTCAAACTGGGGGAAACAGCCGCGCCGACGGAACGCGCAATAGCAGTCACGCCTGAAGCGGCGGATCGTTCGTCGGGGGACACAACAGCCATCGTGTACGATTGACGCGTGGGCACATCCATCTGTGAGATGCTGAATCGCAGGAGCAAAATTCCGATCGCGAGCGGCAGGTTCGGCATCAACGGCACGAGCATCAACAAAATATTGGATGGGATGTGCGTGAAAACCATCGTGTTGATCAAGCCGATTTTTGCCGCGAGCGGCACAGCCAGCAATGCAGAAATCCCCGCCAGCACATTTGCGCCGAAGAAGATGCTGCCCAGCACGCCCGAGTTCACGCCGAACTTAACATGGAACCAATACGCGATCATACTTTGCACAACCAGCCCGCCGGCGAAGGCGTCCAATGAAAACAACGCGCTTAGTTTGAAAACGACTTTGCGCGAGCGATGCAGGCCGAGAGTTTTTTTAACTTCAGTTTTTACGTCTGTCACTTCAATGGCGGACGATACTCCCATGAATAAAATCAAAAGCAAGATTCCGCCGAGGCCATAGCCCATCAACACCATGCGGTAAGACTCCACTTGAGTCCAGCCGCCGCTTTGCAAAATTTTCGCCAGCCATCCGCCCGCGAGCGCGCCGGTAGCTGTGGCAAACGAACCGACCATGTTGTACCATGCGAAAATTTTTGTGCGCTGTTCATTGGGGATCAATTGCGTCAAACTTGCCTGCTCCACCGAAAGGAAGGGGCCGATCTCATTTCCGCTGGGGCTGATGACTCCGATGATGGCGGCCGCCATAAGCAAAATAATATTATGCGTGATGACGAACACGGCTCCCGCTCCGACCATGAGCAGGGCTCCGATTAAAAGAGTCTTTCTCCGCCCGAACTGATCCGCGTGCGTGGTGAGCCATAACGTGATACCGGCGTCGCCGGCCAGAGTCAGCGTGAAGAGCAGACCAATTAACTTTTCGTCGAATCCTGTTTCGGCGAGATAAAGAGCGAGTACAACGGAGAGGAATCCGTAGCAGAACAGGCGGATGATGCGCGTGGAAAAAAGCAGGGTGATGTCGCGTTGATGGGTCATGGCGGGTTATGGAATGAACAGCCCGGCCGCGCTTTGCGGATTGATGCTGCCCTGCAATTCGGCGAAAGGAATGACCACGATCTGCGGGCCGGCCGCGTACGGCGCAACCTGATATTCGTCAAAGGTGATGGTCAGCCCGGCGTCTGAAATATTCCAGCGCTGATAATTTTCCGGCAGAGGATCTGCGCCGGCCGAGAACATGTCAAAGCCGATATCGCGCGCGGCAAGCTGTGCCTTGCAGGTATCAGAAACAACTTGCAGGTAGGGTGAGCCCGGGAAGAAAATCTGGTCGAGGTAAATAATGGTCCCGCTTTGCAGGTTGTAGTTCAAGGTCACGCTGTAATGAGCGGGATGCGCCGCGCCGTCTACGTAGATCGAGATGTCAAATTTGAGGCTCCACACATCTCCGCGCTGGCCAATGACGGAATATTGCATGTCAAAACTACTGCCTGCCGCAATCGGAGGGTTGGGGGCAAAAGACAGCGTGTCGTTCCTGAACTGGTTGATCTGATCCTGAACAGTTTGATTCAACAGCGTGTTGAAAGCCGTTACACGCGCGTCGTTCGAGCCTTGCAGGAATGGAATCTGCGCCGTGATGGTGTACGACGGCGTATTGCCCGTCTCGTTGAACGGGGTTGACTGCATGGAAAGTAGCTGACTCAAAATCGGAGTCGGCGGCGGGTTGGTCGGCGCGGATGGTGTCAGCGTGGGAATTGGGGTAAAGGTGAGGCTTATGTCATCCGCCGCTGGCACAATTGCAGACGCGGGCAGGTCAACGGGCGGCTGCGGCGACGGAGTGCCTACAAGACTGCACGCAAGTGTGAACATCAAAAGGACGATTAACAAAAATAGTTTATTTGTTTTCATAACAACTCCTTCAGGATTTCCAATGTTTCAACTTTTCCGCCGATGCCGTTCTCGCCGCCGGGACCCACGCAGGAGGGACAACCGTCTTCGCATTCACATTCGCTGACCAGCTCATAGGCGCGCTGAATCAACTCGTCGTGGATTTCAAATAACTTCTGGCTGAATCCGATTCCCGCGGGGACATGGTCGTACAAAACGACAGACGGTTGACCATTGACCGCTGACCAGGCCGGGTCGGTGTGAATTCCCAAGTCACGCGGATCGCACATGAGGAAGAGCGGCGCGAGGTTGCCGAGGACGAATCCCAGCCCGGCCAGTCCGCTGCGAATGCGGACGTTTTGTTCCACTTTTTTGTGGCAGGCCGGGCAAAGGGTGGTGAGGTTTTCCAAACGATTTGCCTGATCGCGATCCAGTGCGCCGCCACGCACGAAGGCGCGGAATGGAACCTTGTGATGCACGTCATGCTGGCGCCCGTTCTCGGTCACGCCGCAGACCTGACATTGATATTGGTCACGCGCGCGCACACGCTCGCGGATTCTCGCCCAGTCGGGGCCGTAGTCGTTTGGGCTGTTGGACCAGACCCCAGCGTCGCGCAGATGCGAGACTGTCGCTTCGGAAAGAGAAAGCCAGTAGCCAGTTGTCTGCAATTCGGACGGGGGCATATCCAGTGTTTCTTCGCCCAAATTTTCATATGTGAACCAGCGGATCTTTCTAAAGCCAACAACTTGTGTGGTGACTTGAATTTCGCCGTATGCTTTTTCGCCGCCGTTGATTGCAGATTGCTCATTAGTGGAAAGCACTTCGATCTCAGATCTTTGTTGCGCTTCGGTGTAGTAATCGAGGCCGACGGGAATCAACTGCGCAAGTTGATGTTCGAGGTTGAGCTCCTGCACAAAATATTGCTGGCCTTCGTGCATGTAAATCGCGCCGGGATGCACCATCCACGCAGCGCTTTCGCCATCGACTGTTCCCACCGCCCACGGTCTGCCGTCTTCGGTCACGGTTTGCAGCACAATGCTTTGCGCGGATGCGGAACGCAGTGAAATGTTCGCGGCGGGGTATGAGTCCTTCATCCAAAAATATTTTTCGTTCGAGAAATGCGCGTCTTGATTCGCGACCAGGAATTCGAGATATTCATCGAGCAGTTCATCGGAGATGCTCCCGAAGCCATCGCCTTTTTTGAACGGCAATTCAAACATGGCACAGCGCAAATGTTCGAGCAAAATCAAAAGGTGATTTGGGTTAAGCAATGCCTGCTCCGGCGAACTACCGAAGAAATATTCGGGATGATGCGCGAGGAACTGGTCCAGCGGATTCGGCGACGCGACCAGCACCGACACGGCGGGATCATCACCGCGTCCCGCCCGACCCGATTGCTGTCTCGCGCTGGCGATGGTGCCCGGATACCCGACGAGAATTGCCGCGCCCAGCCCGCCGATGTCGATTCCCAATTCAAGCGCATTCGTGGCAACGACGGTTTTAACCGAGCCGTCGCGCAATCCCTGCTCGATTTCGCGGCGCTGGTGAGGGAGGTAGCCGGAGCGATAGCCTCTGACCCCTCCCCGGCCCTCCCCAAATCCATTGGATTTGGGGAGGGAGTCTTGCAAGTAGGTCAAAATAATTTCCACACTTCTGCGCGTCCTTGCAAAGACAACTGATTGAATATTGTGAGTCAGCAGGTCATTTGCAAGTCGCACGCTTTCCAATAAGCTGCTTTTTCTTAATCCCAGCGAATGGTCTGTGACCGGCGGATTGTAAATAATGAAATGACGTTCGCCGCGCGAGGAACCGTCGTTGTCAATTAATTCAACTTGTTCTTCGATGAGCTTTTCCGCGAGGTCCTTTGGGTTGCCGATGGTCGCAGAAGCCAGAATGAATTGCGGATGCGCTCCGTAAAACTCTGCCACGCGCCGGAGCCTGCGGATGACGTTGGCGACATGCGAGCCAAAAACTCCGCGGTAGGTGTGAGCTTCGTCAATGACGATGAATTTCAGGTTGCTGAAAAAGTCGCTCCAGTTGGAGTGGTGCGGCAGGATTCCCGTGTGAAGCATATCCGGGTTTGAGAGCACGATGCGCGCGTTCTTGCGGATGGATGGGCGGGAGGATTGAGGGGTGTCACCATCATAGATTGACGATTTCAGATTTGCAATTTTTGATTGAAAAAACTGAAGATTGGATTGTTGATCCTGAGCCAATGCCTTTGTCGGAAATAAATACAGAGCGCGCGCTTCGGGGTTGTGAATCATCTCCGCGAGGACGGGCAGGTTGTAGGCGAGTGTCTTTCCGCTGGCGGTGCCGGTGGCGAGGATGATGTTTTTTCCGGCGCGGGAATTCATCCATGCCGAGAGTTGGTGTGAATAAAGCTGGTGAATGTTACGGGTAGATAATGTCTCTCGGAGAGGGGCAGGCAGGTCGGTTGGGAAGGGGTGCGTCTGCGCCGCGCGCGGCGGGGTGGTCTTCCACGCGGAAAAATTCGGCGCGGTGTTCTCATCCTGTTTCCAAAAAGCGAGCAAAGATTGAAGCATGATTAAACTGCGGAAGGTTCTTCCCCGCCTGTGTGCAGCAAGCGGAACGCCCATGCGCCGACCCCGAACGGGACCCAGAATGTGACAGTGCGGTATGTGAGCGTGATGACCACCGCCTGACTCCAGTCCACGCGCAGGGAGGTGAGAGCCAGCGGCATAAGGCCTTCGACAATGCCAATGCCGGAAGGCGTGGGCGAGACGATCAGAAAAAGATATGCAATCGAAAAGCCGGCGATGATGGTGCCGGCAGAGAAAGGGACTTCAAAGGAAAGGAAGGCGCAGATAAGAACGCACATCAACAAGGCCTTGTCTAAAATTCCCCACAGCACTGGCCGCACCAGGCTGGACGGCTGTTCAGTCAGCCCGGCAAAACCCTCCGAAATTTCATGGGCGAATTCATGCGCGCGGGCTTCGCTCAGGTAGTTCTCTTTGCGAAAGAACCTGACAACACGGTTGACGCCGCGCGCAATTTTCGCCAGCAGGTTTCCCAATTTTTCCTCAGAACGATATCCAAGGTAGAGGGTGAAGCCATAACCAATTGCAGTACACAAAAGAATGAATGACGCGGAAATTTCACCAGCCGTCAGGTTGTTGCGGCGCACAAGCACGATCAAGCCCAGCGCCAGCACACACAGAAAAGCGGCCTGGTCGAGCAGAAGGAATAACGCGGCGGCGACTGTCACCTTTCCGGCGGGATGACCGCGCCGGCGGGCTTCGGACGCGAAGAGCGCGATCCCGCCTACGCCGGCAGTTGGCGCCACCACATTGATGAAATTCGCCGCTGTGGCAATTCGGCTCAAGGTCAAGACCGACTCGTCAATGCCAAGCAGATGGTAGATGGACTGGTACATCCGCCCGGTGGTGATGAACCAGATCATTTGAATCAGAATCGCGAGGATGAAAAATCCCAGGTGCGCGTGCTGCAGGGTGATGATGATCGTTTCAAGTTCGCTAAAACTGATCGCGATGACTGCAATCCCCAAAAACAGGATGATGACCACGAAGAGTTTCTTCATAGGAAGGTATTATATAATACCCACGGTCAAAAATCGCGCTTTCCCCTTTTAAAAAAGCGCGGTTATTGACCGAGTACGGTATACATAAAAATAAAAAGGCAGGCTTCGCGCCTGCCTTCTGAGAGAGTATTCCTTGAACACCTATTTTATGCAAATCAAGAGCATTAACCACTGAGAGCACAGAACCCACAGAGATTTTTAAAGGGCTCTTCTCCGTGATCTTCGTGGTCTCTGTGGTGAAAAGCCTTTCCCGCAGGGGGCTGTGCCAAGAAACACTTTCTGAGGGTATGTGGAATTTTCAGCCTCGCCGCCGGCCCGTGCCGCCGACAAGTGTGACGTAATACAGCAATTGCAGAATGGCGGTGATCAACCCGGCCACGTAGGTCAATGCGGCGGCGTTGAGCACGGCATTGACGCCGCGCTGTTCTTCGTCGGTCTGGATGATGCCGGTTTGCACGAGCAACTGCTTCGCGCGGGCCGATGCGTTAAATTCCACAGGCAGGGTTGCCAGCGCAAAGACCGCTCCGCCGGCGAAGACCATCACGCCCAGCCAGGCGAGTTCGGTGAAACGCAGGAACAGCCCGATCATGATCAGGAACCAGCCGAGATTCGAGCCAATGTTGACGACCGGCACCAGCGCCGAGCGGAAGCGCAGCGGGAAGTAATCTTCCGCATCCTGCATGGCATGGCCGAGTTCGTGGGCGGCGATTGCGACTGACGCAACCGAAGCGACATTGGCAACGCCCTGTGAAAGATAGAGCGTTTTGTTGCGCGGGTCGTAATGGTCGGTGAGGTTGCCAGCCGTGCCTTGAAGCTGCACACCGTACAAATTGCCGGCTGACATTAATCGCTGCGCGGCCTGTGCGCCGGTCAACCGGCTGGAAGCCTGCACGCGGCTCCACTTGTTGTATGCTGATTTCACGTACCATGATGTGAGTCCCATGATGATGAAGGCGGGGATCATATACATCAGGTAGGTTGGGCTAAAGTAAAACATTTGGTATTGTCCTTTCTAATTTTGATCTGCCATATGTACGCATAATATTCTGAAAGCGTTGCCCGTACTCTTAATTTATGGCACAGGAATATGCGTGGGGATTGCAGTGGGTGACGGCATGGAGGTCGGCAGCGGGGATCCGTTGAGGATGGCCAGCAAGGTCTGCGCGGCTGTATCCAGTTGCGGGTCGCGCTCTGCGGCGAAGTCGGCTTCTGTGAATTCAACGAGAATATCCGGAGCAAGCCCGAGCTTGTCAATGGAGCGTTCTTTGGGGGTAAGCCACAATGCCACAGTGATGCCGACAGCGCCCTGGTCATTTTGAAGTGTGATAAAACTCTGCACCGAGCCTTTGCCGTAGCTTTGTGTGCCGATCAGTTTTGCACGGCCATAATCCTGGAGCGCGCCTGCTACGATCTCGGAAGCGGAAGCCGTCCCTTCGTTGACAAGCACCACCAATGGGATTTCCACAGCAGAACCGCCGCCAAGCGACTTGTATGTGGTGAGTTTTCCGTCGCCGAATTTTTCGTAGACAACGACTTCATCTTTGGGGAGGAATTCAGAGGCGACAGAGATACCCTGCTCAAGATAACCGCCGCCATTGTTGCGCAGGTCGAGAATCAAGCCCTTCGGGTTTTGAGCCAGCATTTCTTCAATGGCTTTTTTTAATTCCACATCGGCGGTGTCGCCAAAAGTGACCAGGCGGATGTAGGCAATGCCGTCGGAGCGCAGCTCATATTCGACGAGCGGAGTGACGATCTTGGCGCGGGTGATCTTTACGTCAAAGGGGATGTTGACGCCCTTGCGCAAAATGGTCAGAGTGACTTCTGTGCCGCCGGGGCCAAGCACCTTTTGGCGGGCTTCCTCGGGGTCCACGCCGGTCATGTCTGCGCCGTCAATGGCGATGATCTGATCGCCGGAGCGCAGGCCGGCCTTGTCGGCAGGCGAGCCCTTGATCGGACTGATGACGGTCAGATATTCGGCAGTGGTATCAACATAAGCGCCAATGCCCTCGTAATCCTTGCCGTTCAAGGCGGCGTTCTGTTCTTCCAACTGCTTTGGATCGTAAAAATAGTTGCGGCCGATTTCAAGCGTGCTCATCATGCCGTTGATCGCACCGCGCATTAAAGTTACATCGTCAACGGGCTGCTCGACATAATTTTCGTGGACGAGATTCCAAGCCTCCCAAAATGGCGCGAAGGTATTTTGCAAGTCTGAGGGAGTGGCTGACTGCTGCTCAGGCGCGACGGTGGATGGAGCCTCTCCGCGCGAGGTTTGTAAATTGGGCAGGCCTGTGACCGGCAGGAGGTGCCCGGCTGCAAATCCGCCGGCGAAGGAGCCGAGCGCGATCACGATCACGACCAGTACAATTAAAATGTTCTTTAAAGTTTTATTCAAAATTGCCTCCAAATATTGGCTTTATCTCGATAGGAAGATATCATTCAGGGATTAATGTTTGCTGAATCCATTGTACGATTTTTGTAAGAATAAACCCGGCGCAGGGGCGTAGCTACGCCCCTATTTTTTTTCATCCTTTTTCAGTTCCTCGATCTTTTGGCGCAGCTCATCCATGGAATTATCTTTTTTCTGGTTGGATGCGTTCAGGGATTTGCTGATGGTTTCGAGGAATCCTTTTTGTTTTGAATTCGCCGCGCCGCGCGCAATGGCATACATGACGAAGTTCGCGCCGATCACAAGCGCAATAAAGAGCAAGGCTCCGATCACTGCGGTGTTTGATTCCATTGTTATCTCCAGTAGGGTGGGCTGCAACCTGCCAAAGAGCGTGTTTCGAAATGCTGTCAGGCTAAAAGCCTGACCTACGAACCGCTCTTCAAAATATCAGGCAATTCATTCCAGTCTGTGAAATGCGCATCGGCGTCACCGTTGGCTGACTCGCCATACAAAATGCTGAACATGCCGGCCTCGCGCGCCGCGCGCGTGGTGCGGCGCAGATCGTCGATCATCACACAGCGCGAGGGGTCGGTCTCGCCGGCCAGTTTCATGGCGATCTCGAATGATTCAGGCATCGGCTTGCAGTACGGCGTGACCGCGCTCACGTCCACGATGACGGGAAAGAGATCGCGCAGGTTGAGCGCGGTCAACACTCTTTCAGCGTGGGGCATGTCTGCGTTGGTAAAGATCAGGTTGCGGGTCGGGAGAGATGCGATGACCGAGCGTTGATTCAAGTCCGGGGTCAGGTAATCTTGCAGGCGCAGGTCATGCACATAAGCCAGGAATTCATCCGAATTGATTTCATGATTCGCCTGCAAGCCGCGCATGGTCGTGCCGTATTGCAGATAATATTTTTCGCGCAATGCTGGAATTTCATCGACGGGAATATTCATCCGCTCGCGCATAAAATCGTTCATGCGCTGTTTGATGGCAAGCCACAAATTTGTGCTGGGCGGATACAGCGTGTCGTCGAGATCGAAAAAAACGGTGGTGAATCGCATTGCGCGATTATAATGCCCCCATGCCCATTCGTCTTTTATCTTCCGATGTCTCTTCACAGATCGCGGCAGGCGAGGTTGTTGAACGTCCCGCGTCTGTCATGAAAGAGTTGACCGAGAACGCGTTGGATGCCGGCGCGAAAAATATCTCGATTTCAATTGCGGATGCAGGGCGGACTCTGATCGAAGTGGCAGATGACGGGCACGGGATTCCAGCCAACGAGTTGGAACTGGCCGCCGCGCGTCATGCGACCTCGAAACTGATTCAGTCCGAAGACCTGTTCCACATTTCGACATTGGGCTTCCGAGGCGAAGCTCTCGCTTCGATCGGTTCCGTTTCAAATATGACGATCACTTCGAGAGTCGCTTCTGCAAAAGAAGGCGCGAGGCTCAAAGTGGACGGCGGTATTTCGGGCAAGGTGGAAAAAGTCGGCGCGCCGGTTGGCACGGTGCTGCGCGTGGAAAATTTGTTTTATAACGTGCCTGCGCGTTTGAAATTTTTGAAAACGGATGTGACTGAAAGACGCGCGATTGATTCTTTAATCACGCGTTATGCGCTGGCGTATCCGAACGCGCGCTTCAAAGTGACAGACGGCAAACAGGTCACATTGCAAACCGCAGGCGACGGTGACAGGCGCGCAATTCTCGCCGCCTTGTATGGCGTGGACGTGGCAAAGCAAATGCTCGAAGTGATGGATATGGACGAGGGGTTATCGTTGACTGGTTTTATCAGCCCCACATCACTGACTCGTTCCAATCGGAAAGAAATCACGTTCTTCGTGAATGGCCGCTGGGTGCAGGAATTCTCGTTGACCACGGCCCTGCTTCAAGCCTATCACACCCTGTTGATGGTCGGGCGTTATCCGCTGACGGCTTTGTTTTTGGAGGTCGCCCCCGAAGATGTGGATGTGAATGTCCATCCGACAAAAGCGGAAGTGCGTTTTAGAAGCCAGGACAGGATTTTTAGCTTCGTCCAACGAGCCGCACGCAAGGCATTGCTGGCATACACGCCTGTGGCGTCTGTCTCACCACAATTGTGGGGCGGAGCGCGGAGCACGGAACGGCGGGAAGTGGGGATTGATTGGAGTATTGGGCACAGTCCTGTTGACAGTGGACAGTTGACGGTGGACGATGAGCAGGTGCAGAATGCAGAAGGCGCGCGAAGCGTGCGGAATGCAGAAGACGGTCTAATCGTCAATCGTCAATCGTCAGTCGAAAATCCTTCTTTTGCCCCGGTTCCTCTTTTGCGATTGATCGGTCAAATCGGTTCAACCTACATCGTCGCCGAGGGACCCGATGGTTTGTATTTGATAGATCAACACGCGGCGCATGAGCGGATTTTGTTCGAGAAGTTAATGGCACAACATGATAAGAAGAGCATCCCATCACAGGCTTTGCTCGCTCCAGAAGTTGTGACCCTGCCACCGCAGTCGGCAAAAGCGTTGACGTCGCAACTGCCTTTCTTGAATCACTTTGGCTTTGAGGTGGAGGAGTTCGGCACGAACACGTTCCAGGTGCGTGCCATGCCGGTCTTGTTTTCAGGCGGTGACCCGTCGTCTGCGTTGAGGGCATTGGTGGAGGATTTCGAGGAGGATGAAACGCCTCTGCAAGCAGAAGTCGAAGCAAAACTGGCGGCGCGGGTCTGCAAGCGGCTGGCTGTCAAAGGCGGGCAGACTCTCACCACGGAGGAGCAGCGCGCATTGTTGAATGACCTCGAAGCCTGCGCTTCTCCGCGCACCTGTCCGCATGGCAGGCCGACGATGGTTCACCTGTCGGTGGATGCGCTCGAAAAACAGTTCGGCAGAAAAGGTCCGCGTTAGTACGAATGGCGGGGGTTTCTAAATTTGTAAGGTCGGTTGAAACAGCAAGTGATTGGGCTAAAATTGAAGCTATGAAAAAGCTGGCGGACCTGATTTCAACAAACGGAGCGGGGGAAATCATTGAGCATCTTCACGCACTGGTCGCATTGGTCAAAAACGACGGCGAATTTATTTCATGGAATCGTTCATTTGGGGCGTATAAAAAATTGTCCCCGGCCGCTGAACGGCTGGAGGATATTTTTTATGAGAAAGACCGCCAGTACGTCCAGTGGAAACTGTCAGCCGCATCCACTGAACATTGGATGGCGGAACTGTTCCCGGCGGAGGATGATCCGCCGCTGGTCTGCGATTGCGCCCTGCTGCCGGGGCCTGATGGTCATTTGCTGTTTGTCGCTGAAAAAGTCGATTCAAACGCCGAGCTTCAAAACCTGGTGCGGCGTTTGAACCGCCAGGTGAAAATGTTCCACCGCGAAAGTGAAGCCGCCAAAAAGATCGCGCGCAATAAACAGATCGAAATGGAATCGGTCATGATCCAGTCGAGGGAGGTGGCGCAAATTGACCCGCTGACCTTTCTGCTGAATCGCCGCACGATCGTGCGCGAACTTCAAAATGAAGTACTGCGCGCCGAGAGGTATAAGTCTGCACTTTCGATTTCGGTAATGGATATTGACCATTTCAAAAATGTGAATGACACCTATGGTCACGTGGCGGGGGATGAGGTGCTGCGGCAGGTGGGTTATATATTGCGCGATCATATCCGCCAGCCGGATGTGGCCGGGCGGTACGGCGGTGAGGAATTTCTTCTTTTGCTGCCAAGCTCGGACGCAGGCGCTGCGGCTGAACAGGCTTCCCGTTTGTGCCGGCAGATCAGCGAAGCCGCGCCGCTTGTACAAGGACATGTCATCAATGTGACCGTCAGCATGGGCATTGCACAATTCCATCCGGGGGTGGACACATGGGACACGCTGCTCAACCGCGCAGACAATGCCATGTACGAAGCCAAAAGAGCCGGGCGCAACCGCTGGGTGGTGGCAGATTAGTTGTTTACCGGTAAATACCCAGCGGATTGTATTTGCCTGAAAAGCCGGGGAAGATGTTTTCGATGTTCGAATTTTCAAGCCGTTTGCTCAACAACTCACTCAAGACCTGACGATAATCGGTCGTGACCGCGAGGTCGGCATGGTCGTACAACTGATCGTTGTGCAAGCCGGGCCACGCGCCGAAGACCTGTCCGCCGTTGACGCTGCCGCCGAGGGTGAGCATGACCGAGCCGTGACCGTGATCCGTGCCGTAGGATTCGTTCTGCACGAGGCGGCGGCCAAATTCACTGATGACCACAACCGATAAGCGGTCAGTGTAGCCCGTGTCGAGGTCAAGATAAAAGTTTGAGAGGCCGTCGGAGAGTTGGCCGAGCAGGTCACCGATGTAACCGCCGTTGCCGTCTGCCTCGTATTCGTGGGTGTCCCAGCCGCCGAAGTCCACTGCGGCGACGCGCAGGCCCGCGTCAAGTTTTATCATCTGCGCGATGGTCTTTAATTGCCGACCGAGTTCGTCATCGTTATAACTTGCGCCGTTGGATGGTTGATATTCATTTTCCACCAATGGGCTGACGATGCTCAGCGCATCCAGCGTGCGTGAGCCTGCCTGATGCAGCAGTGTGCCACCTTTGTACATTTGGCGCAAGGCATTTTGCTGTGACCCAACCAGGTCATTGCCCCATTGGGAGAAATCAGCAGGCGTGTTCAAACTGACGGTTGGGGTGAAATTCAACAGGGAAGATGGTTGACCTGCTGTGGAAATAACCGGCAGGATAGACGAAACTCCGGTCGCCTGCAAGTGACGGGTGACCCAGCCCGTGGTTGTGTTCTTCGAGCCGGGCGTGCCAAGCTCGATGAATTCCTGCGCGTCGAAGTGACTGCGGGTGTCGTGGTCCAAACCAACAGCGTGGACAATGCCCATTTTGCCGTCCCGGTACAGGTCATGTAATGAAGCGAGCGCAGGGTGCAGTCCAAACTGGTCGTTGAGCGGCAGCAGGTCAGTGATACGCAAATCGGGGCGCGATTTTTCGTAGAAGCCGCGGTCATCGCCTTGCAGCGGAGGGACGACATTCAGCGCATCCCAGCCGCCGCGCAAAAATACGACCACCAGAGTGTCGGATGGATTATCTGCCTGCGCAAAAGATAAATTGGTCAGGCGCGCGCCAGCCATGGATGCGATGGCATACGAACAGCCTTGTAAAAATTGCCTGCGGGGGTTGTTAAGTTTTGGCATTTTGTTTCCTGTCTGGGCGGGAGAACTCCACCCCTACTTCCATTGAAAATCAGGACTCATGATGATGACTTCCACCATCGCGGGCAAAACATATTGCACATGGTCTTCGGGCAGTGAATCTTGTGTGCCGTATTCCTGCGCCATCACAGCGATGACCGCGGCGCGGTCGCTTTCAGACATGGCGCGGCCAAGGATGCGTTGAATCCAAAAATCGGCGAGGCCTTCGGCGGTGCGCAAGTCTGCGGGAGTTTGTGAAAAAACATCGGTGCGGATCGTGCGTCCCTGATCTTCATCATCGAGCCAGTTTTCAGCGATGCCCACCGCAAAATTCCAGCGATACAAGATGGACATTGAGTTTGCCCAGGCTTCCTTCACATCGGGGTAGCCATCCGGCGGACGCCGCTCAAAGAGCGCCTGCCCCATCATACTGAGCATCCACGGGATGCCGCTGGGAAGTTTTGTGAAATCAGTATCGAGCGCGCGCATGGTGGAGGTGACCGCTTCAAGCGGACGTTTGATCTTCGCGCCAAAAGTTTGTCTGAATTCATCTGATAATAAAATCGTTTCGACCACGCGCTTGAGTTGATCTGGCGCGTCTTTGTGGGCGAGGAATGCGTCGGCGGCGGCCTGCACCACTGCATCAGACGGCGAGTCGCTGATGAAACGCCGGGCAAGTTTCAGGGCGATGTGACGCGCCGTGCCCGGGTGTGAAGCCAGCAAGTCCAGCACGTCGCGCCCATCTTTTAAATCCTCCTGATCGGCGGGGATGTAAACTCCCAACACCAATTTGTTGAAGCGGTCATGCCAGGGTTTGTGATAAATAAAATTCCCCGTCTTTTCGATGCCGTCCTCCCAATCACCGAGATCATCATCGACTCGCCAGCCGGTGAGACAGCGCGCCGCTTCATAGACGTCGTTATCGACATAGCCGATTGCAAGGCCGTTCGCATCTTTCTCGACTGTGACAGGGTCGCGCACACCCAGATAATTTTCTGCGCCGAGAGTGTGCAGCTCAAACAACTCACGCGCAAAATTTTCATTCGGGCCGGCATCGGAACTGTTATTTTGATTCAGGTAATACAACATGGACGGATGCTGTGCGACTGCTTCAAGCATCTGCCTGAAATTGCCGAGCATGTGTTTGCGCAGCACATCGCGGTTGTAAGAGACAAGCAGCGGCACACCGTCATCCTGCCAGAAAAAGATGTTGAAGTGATTGTGCCAAAAATCCGCAAGGACTTCGACCAGTTGTTTGCGGCTGTAGACCGCGCGCAGGATGGTCGCGTCGATCAGTTCGTAGGCGGGCTTGCTGTACCACTCCCAATAAATGTCATCGTTTGAATCGTAGGGGTTGTTGGCAATGTGGTCGGCGTAAAGTTCCGCGTGTGATTTATGCAGAGTCTCAAAGCCTGCCGCGTTGTACCGCGTTTCAAAGTCGCTGTCGTCAATCGAATCGGGATTCAACTGCTGGTCAACATAGGCGCGCAGGCGTTCATCGTCCGTTGCGCCGAGCGCATTGAAGGCATCAATATCCCCGGGACGCGGACCAAACCCCATGCGGTTCAAGGCCGCCGCCGCCAGCGGAACAGACAGGCTGATCTCCTGCGGTGGAACAACCTGCGGAATCTGCGGCTCGATCTGCGGCGGCGCGGCTGTCTGAGTCTGCTCTGCGGCGCAGGCTGCGAGCAGTGACGAGGCTGCCAGCGTGCCCCCAAGTTTCAGAAAATCGCGGCGGGATATTTTCGAATCATTTTGTGAAGTCATGCCATCTCCTGTCCATTGTTGATGCAATTCTACAGGGAAAACTTCCCTGTTCAATCCCCTAAAAGATTGGGAAATACCACACCCGTATGTTAGAACTCTTGCATAAGTAATGTGCGTCCGCTAATCTTCGCCAATCACCACGAATTTTTTTTATGATTTGCGCAGATTAGTGTAAATTCGCGGATAGGTTTTCCAGCAAGGCTATGTTGCCTGACTTTTGCAAGAGGTATGTTGTAGAATTGGCGCCATTCAACGAAATCCACAGGAGTCTCATGCCCGTGTCCCCGCTCTTTGAATTTGCATTGCTCAGTTTTATTTCGATGTTTACGATGGTCAATCCCATCGGAGTCATTCCCGTTTACACCGCGATGACCGCCAAACTCTCACCGCGGGAATCGCACCGCGTTGCGAGGAAGGCCAGCCTGACAGCCTTGTTCATTCTGCTCGCCTTCGCGCTGACCGGCCAGTGGATATTCCGCTTCTTTTCCATCTCGGTCAACAGTTTGCGGGTTGTCGGCGGTGTGATCTTTTTCATGATGGGATATGAAATGCTGCAAGCGCATCTCTCGCGCACGCAGTTCGATGATGAGACCAACCACGAATACATCAACGATATTTCGATCACGCCTTTGGGAATTCCCATCATCTGCGGGCCGGGCGCGATTACCACTTCCATTCTTTTGATGAACGAGACGAAATCCCCGCTCGAGTCGGGCATTGTGCTGGGAGTTATCATTCTGCTGATGGCTGTGACTTATTTTTTACTGCTGGGCGCAAAGCAAGTCACGCATCTGATCGGCGAGAACGGCAACAAGGTCATGCTGAGGTTGATGGGATTGATCGTGATGGTCATCGCTGTGGAATTTTTCTTCAGCGGGCTGACTCCCATTGTGCGGGAGATTTTGAAAATTCAATAAAAGCAGAAGCCATCGCAATTGCGATGGCTTCTGCCGAATGACAAAAGACCTCCGAGGTTTTGAAAACCTCGGAGGTCTAATTATTGCGGCTTCAAAAACACCAGCGGAATTTCACGCGTGGTCGTTTTTTCATATTCGCCGTAGTTGGGGGCAATGGAAACGATCCAGTCATATAACGGCCTGCGCGCTTCGCCTAAAATGATCTCAGGCTTTACTTTCATTGTTTTATCCTTGACCTGAATTGTCACATCATCAGGGTTGCCTTTGATGTTGTGATACCACGCAGGGTGTTTTGCTCCGCCGGCATTCGATGCAACGATGATATATCCGTCATCGCGTTCGAAGTATCCCAAAGGGGTGAAAAATAGTTTGCCGGATTTACGTCCTTTGGTTGTAAGAACAAGGACTTTAAACCCGCGCATTTCACCGCCGAATTTTCCGCCGGTCAGGCGGTACATCCCTACATGGAAACCAATAAATAATTTGGCAAGGAAGTTCATGTTATTTTCTCCAAATGCAGGGGCGAGGTGACCTCGCCCCTGCACATCATTACGCGGCTGCCGCTTCCACTTCTTCCTGCTTCTTGAACTGGCTCATATACAGGTCGTAATAGAAACCTTGTTTGTTCAGCAGTTCATCGTGTTTGCCGCGTTCGATGATCTGCCCATCCTTGAGTACGAGGATCATATCCGCATTGCGGATGGTGGACAGGCGGTGTGCGATGACGAAGGATGTGCGGCTTTGGAGCAGTGCGTCAAACGCTTTTTGGATGAGACGCTCGGTTCGTGTGTCCACGCTGGAAGTTGCTTCGTCGAGAATGAGGACTCTCGGGTCTGCGAGAGCGGCGCGCGCAATCGAAAGCAGCTGCCTCTGTCCCTGAGAAAGACCCGAGCCGCGCTCGCCCAAAACTGTCTGATATTTTTCGGGCAGACGTTCGATGAATGAATCCGCGTTGGCAAGTTTTGCGGCGGCGAAGACTTCCTCGTCGGTGGCATCTGGGCGGCCAAAGCGGATATTGTCCATGACGGAGGCGCTGAATAGGAAAGTATCCTGCAGCACGATGCCAACCTGCTTGCGGATCGATTCAGCGCTGACATCGCGCACATCCACGCCGTCAATTTTGACCGAGCCATGCGTGACATCGTAGAAGCGCGGCAGAAGGTTGATGATGGTGGTCTTGCCCGCGCCCGTCGGCCCGACGATGGCGATGGTTTGCCCAGGCTCGGCGGTGAACGAAACTTTATTCAAGACAGGCACGCCTTCTTCATATTCGTGGCTGACTTCAGTGAACTCAACCCTGCCTTTGATCTCAGGTATCGCCGTTGCGCCGGGCTTATCCACCACGGCGGGTTTTTCATCCAGTATGGTGAAGATGCGTTCCGCGCCCGCGATCGCGTTTTGGATATTCGTCCATAACACGGCGATCTGTTGAATGGGCTGGTTGAAGCGCTGAACATAAGCGAGGAAAGTAATGACTAAACCCAATGTGACAGTCGCGCCGAAAAGCGTGTCACCTGTCAGCAAATACCAGCCTCCCACGCCGGTGACGATGGCAAGCCCAAGATAGGAAAAGGCTTCCAGTGTCGGCGCAAGCGCGGATGTGTAAGCCACGGCGCGGATGTTGGCGTCGCGATTGGCGGCGTTGACTTCCTTGAACTGCTCGATGTTTTCGTCCGCGCGGTTGAAAGCTTGCACTTCGCGGACTGAGGAAATGGTCTCCTGCAATTCAGCGTTGACATTGCCGATCTCTTCGCGGCTCTTGCGGAAGGCTTTGCGCGCCTGACCTGAGAACCAGACAGTGGCGATGAACATCAGCGGCGAGACAGCCAGTGAAAGCAAGGCGAATGGCAGGCTGAGCGTCAGCATGTTGTACGCGATCCACACCAGCAAAAGAATTCCGCTGAATACATTGACGAGCGCAAATGAAAACGCCTGTTCAATGGCGGATGTGTCGTTGGTGATGCGGCTCATCAGGTCGCCGGCTTCATGCTCGGAGTAGTAACTGAGCGAGAGGGTATGCAACTTCTCGAATACTTCCACCCGCAAGGCGCGCAACACGTGCTGACCAGTCCATGCCATGGTGAAGAAGGTTGTGCCCGTGAGTACCGCGCCAAGCACATACAATGTGATGACGATCAGGATCAGGCGGAACATGCCCGCGATGCGTTCTTCATTTGTGGCTGTCGCCAGGTCGGGAGTTGTGTACCCGCCGAGATGATAGGCTTTGTAGACGATCTGCTTCGAGAGCGACAGTGTTGTCGGGTCTTCGGTTGTCCCAAGCCAGCAGGAGGAAGCTGCTTTTTGGTCAGTGGCAGGCATGGGGGCGAGAGATGCGAATGCACTTCCTCCAGCAGTTACGAGGAAACAGTCTGTGGCTTGTCCCATTAATTCGGGAGAGGTCACTTGAGTCCAGGTGGAGATGACGACAAAGACCACCGCCAGAACGATCATGTACCAGAAGCGGCTAAAATATTTACCGAGGCGACCGAGCGTTTCGCTCAGGTTGCGCGGCTTCATTGTTTCTTGATTGAGAAAACCACCAGCGCGGTTGTGCATCATAGCGCCACCTCTTGTCTCCAGACCCTAAAGGTTTTAAATCTTACACAGTCTTGAACGTTAATCGAAAGTCTAATTTTGTTTTTCATATTCTTATCCTGAAGTAAACCTTTAGGGTCTATTTCCGTGCGAGAGAATTTGTGAGTTATAAATTTCAGCATAGATCGGTTCTTCTTCCATAAGTTGAGCGTGCCTGCCCTGTGCCACAACTTCACCTTTTTCGAGCACAAGAATTTTATCGGCGTTCATCACGGTGCTGATACGCTGCGCGATGACGAAGGATGTGCGGCCTTTCATGAGGGTTTCAAGCGCTTCCTGAATATGCGACTCGGTGGCGACGTCCACGCTGGAGGTTGAGTCGTCGAGGATCAGAATGCGCGGGTCGAGCAGAAGAGCGCGCGCAATTGCCACGCGTTGTTTTTGTCCGCCGCTGAGAGTTGTTCCGCGTTCACCGACGTGTGTGTTGTAACCATCGGGGAAGGACATGATGAAGTCGTGCGCGGCTGCGGCTTTTGCAGCGGACTCAATTTCTGCGTGTGTGGCTTCGGGTTTGCCGAAGGCGATATTGTCGCGGATGGTTCCGCTGAACAAGGTTGTCTCTTGCAGCACGATGCCGATCTGCGAGCGCAGCGAGTCGAGCGTGACGTCGCGCAGGTCGTGACCGTCAATGGTGATTCCGCCTTCGGTTGGGTCATAGAAGCGCGGCAGTAAATTGATAATGCTGGTCTTGCCTGAACCTGTCGCGCCAAGCAGCGCAACCGTCTCGCCCGATTTAACTTCAAATGAAACATTCTTAAGCACAGGCTCGCCGCCGCCGACATAACGGAAGGTGACGTTCTCGAATTTCACATCGCCTTTCACGGCGGGCAGTTTCGAGGCGTTGGGTTTATCTGCGATGTCACTCTTGGCATCCAGAATTTCAAAGATGCGGTCAGCGGATGCGGCGGCCTGCCCCATTTGCGTGACGATCATGCCGAACATCATGATGGGGAAGAACAGGTACATCAAGTAAAGTGAGAATTCCTGCCACGCGCCAATGGTCAACGTGCCGACGATGATTTGCTTGCCGCCGACATAAAGAATTGCGGCTTGTCCGAGATTTGCAATTAAGAAGACCAGCGGAAACAAAAACGTGAACAAACGGTTGACCGCGATGGCTTGATTCATCGTGTCATCTGCGGCGGCGCGGAACTTCGTCTGCTGTTCCTTCTCGCGCGTGAAAGCCTTGATCACTTTGACGCCCGCGAGATTTTCCTGCAAGACCGTGTTCAGAGTTGAAAGTTTTATCTGCACTTTTGCGAACAAGGGCTGGCTGAGTCCTGCGAATATGCCGAACAACACGATCGCAATCGGCAAGATCGGCATGGCCGTCCATGCCAGCGAAACGTTCGACGAGAACAAAATGATGACCGTGCCCGAAAGCAAAATCACCGCGCCGACAAGCTGCAGCAGACCCTGCCCGATGAACAAGCGCACCTTCTCGACATCGTCCGTGGCGCGGATCATCAACTGGCCTGTTTGATTCTTATCGTGATATGCGAACGACAAATTTTGGATCTTGGCATACAGGTCGTTGCGCAGATCATACGCGACCGACTGCGAATTCTTCTCCGCCCAATAGGCTTGCAGGAAGGAGAAGATTCCGCGCAAAAGGGCGAAGATGACAATCGAGACAAGGGCAACTGTCAGGGCGCGGGGCGCGTTGACCAAATCCGCTTCAAGCGCCGCCCGCAGCTGATCCAGCGACATGGCAGAGTCGTAGCCGAGGGCTTCGAGAATCTTCGGCAGCGCCGCACTGACAAATGCTGCGGGAATCTGATCCAGCGCCTGCAAGACCTGGTCGGCGAGGAATCCGCTGGTGACCGCATCGATCACGTTGCGGATCATGCGCGGCACAGCCAGTTGGGAGAGGGTGGCAACAATAAGAAATAGGTACGGCATAACGGCCTGAGCCTTGTAACGAGTCAGGTATTTGATGGCGCGGCCAATGCCGCCTTTGGACTTGGCCCGCTCGCGGCGGCGCGATGTGGATTGGGTGAGGGCTGCTTGCATGTGATTCCTTTTTCGATTTGCGATTTTCTGATTTACGATTTGCGGTTTTCGATTTCTTTTGCGGCATTGGTAAGTAAAACCAATGCTTCGCTGATCTTCTTCTGTTCGTCAGCGCTGAGGGTGGAGGCGAGCTCATCCATCCAGCGATAGCGTTCTTCGATGCCCAGTTGGATGAGTTCCGAGCCTTTGGCGCTGAGGGTCAGCAGTTTGGCGCGGCGGTCGGACGGGTCTTCGGTGCGTTCGAGGTAGCCGCCTTGCACGAGTTTCTCCACCAGTTGACTGGCGGCTGCGGCAGAGATATCAAACCGCTCGCTGACCTCAGACATGCCGCAAGGTCCCTTGTGGTGCAGTTGCATCAGAATGCTGAATTGCGGCATGGAAAGCCCTGTGCTCTTGGCAAAGTGACTCCAGCCGCGCATCGAGCGGTGCATGAAGGTGTCCATCCAGACGCGCAGGGTGGGTGAAAATTGGACTTGGTCGGTCATAGTTAAGCCTTCTTTTTAGTTAAGTAGACTGAACTATATACGCGAGTTAAGTTTTGGTCAAGTGAAATGGGATAAGAGAAGTGTTAGAAAATTAACAAGAGGCAGTCACCTGCAAAGAGACTGCCTTGGTTTCAAGCATTCCGAAGTTTGGTTTGCCTATCTCACCCGTGTGATATTAATACACTTCGGTACGTGGCTGGGAGGAGTGTAAGCGCAGCCAAAGAGATAGCCATTTTCAAAATGAAAAAGGATGAGCGACTCGGTCACACCGAATGCAGCTATCGGACGGGTGACGGGCAGGCTGTCCACGTCGCTGCTCCACTCGAGGGTGTAGGGATCTTTTGCATAGGCGGCGAATCCATCCACAGCAAGAAGCGGCTCGGGCAGGTCTGTCCCGGATTCGACTGCTGATCTCCCCTCCAGAACCAGCGCGTTCGCATCCTGTAAAGCCTCAATTGCTGCCGGCGCAAGGATGGAAAACCTGCCGCCAAGGACAGCCAACGCCGCAAGCAATATCAGCGCCAATAACGGGCTGACCGTTCGCCGGGATACCGATAGAGTCTGCTCAAGCCTGCCCAACACCCAGCGAAAAAAGAATGCCAGCGGAAGATAAATGATCAAACGCGGAAGGAAGGTGAACAGAAAGAGGAAGAACGAGGTCACGCCTTCCGAGACGCCGGAATTGATATAAGCCTGAATGGAACTTAACACAACAATGAGCATGGACCCGCCCAACAGTCCCCAAAAAGATTCTTCGTCCCAGGCAATGACCAATCCCAAAATGACCATAAAGAGGGTTGTCAGAACAACGGTGATGAAGCGCCCCAGCGGCAGTTCATACAGGGGAATGCCGGGCAGCGACCACACGTTGATATATTCTGAAATTAAAGCATATGGCAGGCCAAAGACCAGGCCGATAATGATTCCGTATATTCGACGATTGCGATCGCTCATTTTCTCTTCTCCCAGATTTATTAATTTACAGCAAAAGTGCGGCGCTCCACGTTGCTGCGCTCTTTAGAATGCCACACTTTTTGGATTTTGCAAACACACCCCGGGAGGGGTTTTTGTTTGACGGATTTTCGATTGTTGGGCTGAAAGTTTGCCTGGAGGAATCAGCACGCAATGACCCTGAACGGCGGGACGGGCAGGCCAAACGCTTCGAACACAGGCACGCCATCCCATTCAGGCGGGAGGGGCAGCCCAAGCACAAAAGCAGTTGTGGCAGCAGTATCCACGGTGTGGATTTGCGTGGTCAATTGACCGGGATAAACGCGCGGTCCGCTGATGACCCAGGGGATGGTCATGTCTTCGGGGGCGTCTGTGCCATGCGAAGAGTCGTGCCCACCATGATCGGCGGTGACGATGATGATCGTGTCGTCATACATGCCGCGATCTTTCAACGATTGCAGGATCAAGCCGAAGGATTTATCGTCTCTGGCGTAAGCCTTGAGCTGCCTGGGCGACATCCAGCCTTCGTCGTGCCCGACGAGATCGCCATTTGGGAAGTGAACCAGCATCAAATTGAATCCAATTTTTATCTGACCGATGGCAAGCCTCTCGATGGTGGTGAAATCATCGATCTTGTCTGTTTCATCAATGAAGGCAAAAAAATCAGTGCTGACAGGTTCGGTGACATGGCGGAGTTTTTCCTTGCCGACCACCATCGCGGTCTGCAAGCCTGCCCCATGCACGAGATCAAAAATATCGGTGCCGCGCGCGAATCCATTTTCGGGGACGTAGTCATTCCAGCGCACGATATGTTTGGCGGGGCACATTCCCGTCAGCATGGATGCGTGCGAGGGCAGGGTGGAACTCGGCATGATGGTCTGTGCGTTAAGGGTGTATGCGCCGCTTTGCATCAATGCCAGCACGTTGGTCATCTTTGCCGCGGCGATTGCGTCGGGGCGCAGTCCGTCGAAGGTGACGATCAACACGCGCGAGATGGGCGGGGCCGGGGTGAATGTGATCGTTGGAGAAACGGTCCCGCTGACGGGTGAGGGGGTACTGCTCGGGGTGAGAGTCGCTGTGGGTGGCGGAGCAATTGTCGGCGGCGGGGGCGAGGCGAATGATCCGCATGATTGCAGGAAAATCAAGAGGGAAATCAAAAGTCGGTTGTGAAGAATCGGTTTCAGGGTGTTTCTCCAGTTATTATTTGCAAACTTTGCCGGGGTGAGTTTTTATTCGCGGTTCGCCGAAGGCTTCGTAAACGGGGATGCCGTCCCAATCTGGCTGCTGCGGCAGACCCAAAGCATAGGCGGCTGTGGCGGCTGTGTCCATGATCTGAAGCGCGGCGGTTATTTCAACGGGCTGAATGCCCGGCCCGGATGCGATCCATGGAATGCGGAAATCTTCGATGATGAGTCCGACGTGACCCTTGTCGTGCCCGCCATGGTCGGCTGTAATGATGATGAGCGTGCTGCTGCGCAGGTTGTTTTCATCGAGCGCGTTCAATATTTTACCAAGCGCCGCATCGCCCTGCCGCAGAACTGTAAATTGCGGACCGGACATCCAGCCGTATTTGTGTCCGCGCAAGTCGGCGCCTGCGAAGTGAACGAACATCAGGTCAAAGCCTTGCGCGATCTGCGCGACTGCTTCTCTGGCAACAGCGGGTTCGCCGTAGCGAATCTCGAAGATGTCTGTGGTTTCTGGCTCGGCCATCTGGCGCAGCTTGTCCTTGCTGACGATCATGACGGTTTTCATGCCTGCGGAATGGGCGAGATCGAAAATATCCACGCCGCCGGAATAGCCCATGTACTTGAAATACTTGTTGTAAATTACGCCGTGCTTTTCCATGCACAGGCCCGAAAGCATGGAAGCATGGCTGGGCGATGTGGCGGGGTAGTCAATCGTCCGCGCATTGGTGAGTGTGTATGCGCTGGTCTTGATCAACTCCAGCAGGTTGTTCATTGGCGCGGCGGCGATTGCGTCGGGGCGCATCCCATCGTAGCTGATGATGAGTACCCGTTGGATTGCCTGCGGCGGCGGTGTGTCTGTGGGTTCGGGGACGAAAATTTCCGCGCTTGCAGCTGCTACCGTCAACGGCGGCAGGAGCGTGGCTGTCGGCGGAGTCAGCGTGGCCGTTTGAGTCGGCGATGCGGTGACTGTTTCAACTGCGGCGGGTGTTTCGGGAATGATCAGCGCCGGCGCGGCTCCCCAAAGATTGGGGGTGGAAATACAGCCCGTTAAAAGGAAGCATAAAAATATAATACCCACGGTCACAAATTGCGTTTTCCCCTTCTGAAATAGCGCAATTTGTGGCCGAGTGCGGTATAAAGCCCGAAAAATTTTCATTCGGGGAATTGTACTTTACCTTTTGAACAGCGAAACGACACTTGGTCTGCCCTCACAGGCAGACCAAGTGTCGTGGTGTGAATTGCGTTTGGGTGGGAAAATGTGGAAAGAAAAATTATAAAGAACAGGACTTACTTTCGCAAGCAGCGGCCTAATCATTATGGGGCTCGACGATACGATTGAGCGTCGTCGTGGAGCCAAGATCAAAGCCAAAGGAATCTACCGTGATCCCGTTCGTTCCAGTCATAGCCACTTTGTGAAAGCCAGTGGATTGCGGTGGTTGAGCTTGATGTTGCTGACGCCCATTCCGTGGGCAAAGCGAGTTTGGGCGTTACCCTTTCTGACAGTGCTTGCACCTTCAGAAAGATATTACAAGGACAAGCTTCGTAAACACAAGAAACTCATCGAATGGGCAGACCAAATGGTCTTACAAGTTCGTCGCTGGCTTCCCGAGCGTCTCTTGGTTGTGGTCGCAGACAGCAGTTTTGCCGTAATTGACCTGCTCTGGCAACTGCGCCAGCTAAAAAATCCGATTTGCATGATTACGCGTTTTCGTCTGGACGCTGCTCTGTATGAACCCAATAAACCGACCCCCGGCAAGATGGGTCGCCCGCGCAAGAAGGGCAACCGTCTTCCAACCCTGGAGAAAATTGCAGAAGATAAACTTACACGCTGGAAACGTCTCACGGTGCAAGAGTGGTATGGAGAGAAAAAACGAGATATTGAAATCACTTCCAAAACCGCTGTCTGGTTTCATAGCGGGAAACCACCACTGCCAATTCGCTGGGTCATTGTGCGTGGCCCAAAGAAGATATTCAAAACGCAGGCGCTCTTATGCACCGGCACCAAGGTCTCTGCAGAGCAAACCATCGAATGGTTTATTCGTCGTTGGCAAGTCGAGGTTACCTTTCATGAAGTTCGTACCTGGTTGGGAGTTGAGACACAAAGACACTGGGCAGATCTCTCGATCTTGAGGATTACACCTACCTTGCTCGGTTTGTTTTCCATCGTGACTTTGCTGGCTAACTTACATGCCCAGAAACAGAAACTGCCCGTTCAACAAGCGGCATACTACGTCAAGAAATTACCAACCTTTTCGGATGCTCTGAGAATTGTCAAACAAACTTTATGCTCTCAGCGCTATTTTCAGATTTCACAGTTTTATAATGAAATCCGAAAAGTACCGCGCCTTTGCTCCAATTATCGCTTTTCTCGCTCTACTCGTACCTTTCTACAGGTGCCAATTGGATAAAGACTAGCTAAGAAAGCGTTTCACCAAATCTGTTTCTGTGCTGATTTCTTTCAATAAGGTTTTTGCTCCATCGCGATCCTGAACATTGCCAGCGGTTACAATCACTTTGAAGGCCAGCCCCAAAGTATCCACCACCATATGCCTTTTTCGACCTGTCACCTTCTTGCCAGCGTCAAAACCACGCTCAGAGCCACCTTCGGATGTCTTGGCAGACTGGCTATCTATAATTCCTGCGCTGGCTTGACGCTTTTTTCCAAATTTTAGATGCACTTTTTCACGCAAGAGACGATTAATACGTTCCCAAGTTCCATCTTTTCGCCATAGACGGAAATACTGGTATACCGTTTTCCAAGGCGGCAGATCATTGGGCAACAGGCGCCATGCACAGCCGCTTTGCAAAATTTAAAAAATGCTGTCCATGATAATCCGCCAGCCATGTGCTCGCGGACGACCGGTTTGGGCTTCGGCTGGTAGGCATGGTCGAATTTTCGACCATTGAGTATCATTCAGGGCGGTTGGGTAATTTTGTTGTGATTTGGTCATCCAACAATTTTGCCCAACCTCGCCTATTTTTTTCAAGATTTCAGACGCTCTCTTAATCAAGTTGCTGTACTAGATCACAGAGGCCACAGAGAAAAACCTCTTCCCTCAGGGGGCTGTGCCAAAATTCTCCGTGCTCTTTGTGTGCTCAGTGATAAAAGGTTTTTTAGCCCATTTTTTTAGACACTCTCATCATCCAAGGTTTTTCCAAGGTCGCTTGACATCTTTTTAATTTTATAGCAAGGCTTAACGCGAAAAGCGCAAATTGGGCGAATGTTCGCGAAAATCAATCAGAAATTTGCGGAATTCGTCTTTTCGCGTAACACCGCACTGGCGG
>JACRBI010000002.1 GCA_016234495.1 Chloroflexota bacterium
AAACACGTCCACCGGCAGGTTTACGATCAGGTAACCACCATACACCAGCAGCAACGCTGCTGCCGCGACCACGAACATGCGGTTCTTCAGTGAGAACCGGATAATGTTATTCAGCATGACTACTTTTTCTCCTTCTTTTTTTCCTTTGATTCGACATCAGCCGCTTCCTTCTTTGTTTTCAGGCCTGGGGAACTGGTGGCAAACTGGAGCTGGTAATTGCCCTGCGTGACCACTACGTCACCGGGAACGAGTCCATCTGTGATTTCGACGTAACGGTCGTCTCGTTTGCCAATCACCACGGTCTTGCGCTCGTACACGTCACCGTTTTCAACGTACACGAAATAATTACCCGCATCCCCCAGCACCGCGTTCACAGGCACAGCCAGTACGTCCGGGATTGCACCCCTGACAATGCGCACCTCTGCCCGCATGTTCGGTCGCAACCGCAACTTCGGATTGTCCAACCGAAACCAAACGGGTAGCGACCGCGTCTCTTCCTCCAGTTCGCCGCCGATTAATTCGACCGTGCCCTTGAACGATTGGTCCGGATACGCCTCGAAATAAAATCGCGATTTCTGCCCCAACGCGACTATTCCGACATCCGCTTCATAGACGTGGCATTTCACGTGCACTGTTGAAAGGTCGGCGATACGGAACAGCACTTTGTCAGGTTCGATCGGTTCACCGACAAACAGATGCCGCTCCATAACGGTGCCGGCCATCGTCGCCTTGACCTGGATGGTCGGCGGCGGATCACCGATTTGACGGCTCTCCACCTCAGCTAACAGGTCGTCCTTTTTCACGGCGTCACCCTGGTTAACCAGGACTTTCGTCGCCTGTCCCGGCGAACGCACGCTGATGTAATTCACCTTGTCCGGGACGGCCTCGACAACGCCGAAGCATTTCACGATCGTTTCAATCGGGCGCAGGTCCGCCATTCCGGTCTCCAGCCCCAGGTTCTTCCTGGCCTGCCCGCTCAGGCGCACCGGCCCGCCGATGCTTCCCGCCGCCGGCGCCGGCGTGCCGTGCTGCTCGCCTTCGTGTGCCCATACCGGCGCAGACAGTGCCGCAAACATTGCAAGGACCAGGACAATACAAAGTTTACTGATTGGATTTTTCATGAGAGTTCACCTCGTTTTCGTTTGCATGCTTGAGTTTTATCGTGCAGGGAAAAATCCCTGCAGCTATTTCCAGATCAATCACCGCCCGTTGATATTCCGCCAGCGTGTCGATGTACGACGATTTGAGTTCAGCGAACTGCTGGCGGCACTGAATGACTTCCACGATGTTCGTCAGACCCTGGCGATAACCGTCCTCGACCAGTTTCACGTTGCTCTCCGCCCGTTTCAAAATGCCCGGCTCGTAGGATTCCAGCAAGGAGGCAAGCGTTTTCATGCGGTTCAGTGCATCGGCGAGTTCCTGCTCGATTTGTAGTTTCAGCGCCTCCGCCGATTTCTGCGCGCGGTCTTCCAGTGCCAGTGTTTCAAGGATACGGCCCTGTTTACGGTCGAACAACGGCAAGGGAATCGAAAGCTTCAACCCGACGAATTGATCCACACCTTGTGATGGAGCGCCGTCCACCACACTTTGATCGCGCTCGTAGCCCATGCCGATGCGCCAGTCCTCAAACCGTTCGGCTTTTGTCAACCGTTGCTCCGAGCGGGCAAGGTCCACGTCCAACTGCGCTCCAACATAGTCCGGCCGCCGGTCGAGCGCTTTTGCCGGAACAAACTCCGATAACTCCGGCAAGGCTTGTACCTCGAGTTTGCCCACCGCAATAAAATCAAATTCCGCCTGCTTACCCAGCAACTTATTAAGTTCCAACAGCCGGCTGCGGCGTTGTGTCTCCAACACCCTTTGCCGTTGTCTCGCCTGTTGCAGCGCAATCCGGATCGTATTGACGTCTTTCTCGGAGACCTGACCGCGTACCATCGCCGCCTTCATTGCCGTGAGCAGTTCTTCATTTAAGCCAATTAGAAATTCCTGCAGCTTGATCTGTTCCTCAGCCGTGAACAATTCCGTAAACTCGCGGCGCACCTCGCCGACGACACGCCGCTCCAGATTGGCCACTTCTGCCAGGGTACGCTCAATGTCTACACTGGCCACGCCTTTCTGCCCACCGATCCGCCCGCTGACACTGAACGGCTGAGTGAGGTCGAACCCGAAGGTGTGTTCACCCTCATTCCTGAAGGCACTGTCAAACCTACCGGCGATTCCTAACTCGGGATTGGGCAACAACCCCGCCTGCACCAGCCGCGCCTTGGCCTCCTCGATGCGCATCCGTGCCGCCGCCAGTTCGCGATTGTCCGTCAACGCACTGTTGACTGCCGCATCCAGCGTCAGCAATGGCTGCGCAAAGCCTGGCGCACTTGCGGAAATAATGATGACGACTATCACTAATAGCACTAATAGTAATTTCTTCATTTTGACCTATTTCCCCTTTTCAGAAATATAAATACCGATACACTGAATCTGTACAACACATGGGGAGATGAAAACGACTCATGATGCGTGCCCGATGGAAGTGGGCGCGAATCGGGTCGTCAGACGCTCATAGGCGGAGCGCGCATAGAAAGGGAACTCGTGGGAAGAAACGCAGGGGACAATTCGTCCGGAGGATCGTAATCAAAAAAAGTCTCAGTGGCAGCTAACGCCACGGTCGAAACGGGGATTATAGCGACAATAAGTGTGGAAGAAGGCAAGGGCATGACATCCTTCTGAATGCTTTGCGGTGAGTTGGACACCATGCTAATAAGAATTGAGCAACAATCAGAAGAATTATCATTGTGCTGTTGGTCATGGTCGGCATCGCTTTGATGGTGCTCCTTCTCGCCACCATGCCAATGGTCATGTCCCTGCAGCGGGGCGATCGCGAAGCACTTGAGACTCAGGGCGATAAACGCCACCATCACGACACCTGCCATCAACCGACCGAACGGCCCTATAGGTTTTCCTGTCGCTGTCAACAATCCACGTATCATTTGGAATTATATTCTCCTCAAATTACAGTAGACGGAATAGTATAGATGGCGGAGATTTTTCTGTCAATAGAGATTTTGCTTGTGTCAGCAATTCTCGGTGAAACCTTTTCCACTTGCCAATGCGGGATAGGAAAACCCCTCCTATCGCGATAGGCGGGATTTTCTAACCCCGCTGAAAGGGCACTTGCCTGATATTTCACCTCCTTTCTTTTTTTTCCATTCGCTTTGGCTACTTTACATCATTCTGGAAATTGAGCTGCACGTCCTTGCCCCCTGTCTTTATAAAAACATCGAAGCTGTATGTGCCTTTGAGGTGCATATCGAGGGAGTTCATAAAAGAGAACATTTCTTCCATCTTCATTCCTGTGAGTTTCTTTTTTATAAGACTCCCATCAGGCATTTGAACTTTTGCATTGACATCTGCTTTTGTGATTGCCTTCCCTGTCTTGGCATCTTCGAGTATCAAATCAACCATATTTTTAGATGGCGTAACCTTCAGGGTCGCCTTTATGCCCTTCTCTATCTTAGTCTCACCGGCTGAAGGGACATCTCTCATTTCACCCCCTGAGGATAAAGCACCAACGATTAATATGAACATTACGCAGATCGCCGTAAAACTTACTCTCATAATTTTGAACATAATTCCCATCACCTCCTTTCTGGTTGTTCTTGTTACATAGGCATCTCAAACATATTCTACGCTGTGTATCATGTCAAGGGAAAAGAAAGGCCAGGCCGTTCGACGGATGCAGAAGTTATAAAATTTTTTTAAGCACCCCTATGTTTTTTATTTTTCTACCTTTGTGTCTTCGTGTGAAAAATACCTTCCTTTTTTATGGCGTAAGATAGTAAGATAATTGAACGAGGAGGAGGATGATTTAAAATGAGCATAATAGATGAGGCTCTTGCAAAAGTCTCCGTGACATCTGGTAAAACCGGCACAAAATTGGATTTTGCAATTTAAAAATCACCTATCGTACAAATTAGATCGTTAAATTACACTTTTTAAGCAATCCAAGCATTTTCAGGGCGTACTT
>JACRBI010000025.1 GCA_016234495.1 Chloroflexota bacterium
CATTCACCCGTACCTGATCGAGCCTTCGATTTGGAGCGACAGCGTTTATGTGATCGCCTACAGCGAAGTGACCGAAAGAATCACGCCTTTCAAAATTGACCGAATCGACTCTGCCTTTCTTTCAGGCGAGACCTTTGAAATTCCCGTCGACTTTGACGACCAGCAATTGCTTAAACATGCCTGGGGAATTTGGTATGGTGACAAAGAGCCTATCACCGTGAAATTGCGATTTAACAAAGATGCGGCGCGACGTGTGAAGGAAAGTATCTGGCATCCACTTGAAAAGGTAATTGATATCGAAGACGGCGGCTGTCTCTGGAGCGCAGAAGTTGCCGAGTGGCGCGAAATGCTTCCCTGGGTACGCGGCTGGGGCGCGGACTGTGAGGTCATTGGACCAGACAGATTACGAAATGAAGTAATTCAACATGTGCGCGATTTAGCCCTTCAATATAAAGTCATGGCTTCAGAGATAAAAACATATTCGGTATTATGGGCAAAGGCGGACAGAAAAGATGAAAGAAAAGTTCACCGCCTTGTTTATCATTTGATTGATGTTGGACAGGTAGCACTGGCAATGTGGAAGAAAGCAATTGACATTGAATCTAAACGCCAGTTTTGTCAATGGCTTGGCTGTGATGAAGATACAGCAGGACAAACACTGGCTTTTCTCATCAGCCTACATGATCTAGGCAAGGCTTCACCTTCTTTCCAAATCAAAGTCAAGTCTATGCAGGATGAAGTTAGAAAAGCGGGATTTTGGTTGCCAACCATCAAACCTTCGCAGACATCGCCACATGGGGTTGTCTCCGCATGGGCATTAAGTATGTTGTTGCCTGAAATCCTGAAAATTTCCGAACAAGATGCGAAGAAAATCTCAAGAGCAGTTGGCGGTCATCATGGAACGTGGATTATCCCTGCTCAATTACAGTCGAATTCTCTGACGCTTACCGATAAGGGAAACAATGAGGCTATTTGGGATACAGCTCGCAAGGAACTTGTGGAAGACATGCTGACCATTTTCAAACCTGCTTCTGGTTTCACTCTTCCAAAAGACCCGCAGGAACTTAACGTCTTCCTGACTTTGCTATCTGGTTTCGCCAGCGTTGCAGACTGGATCGGCTCAATGACCGAGTTCTTCCCGTACGAGAAAAGCGTCAATAACCCACTGGAAGAATATGCTTCACGCGCTGCGGCGAACTCTGAAAAAGCCCTTGCTGACTTGGGTTGGTTCAACTGGCAGGCGAACGGAAGGATTTTGACATTCAAGGAAATGTTCCCATTTATTGCCGTTCCCAATTCCGTTCAATTGACAATTATGGATGAGGTTGCAAAGACTCAATTGCCCGCTCTGTTGATTCTTGAATCGCCCACAGGCTCAGGCAAGACCGAAGCGGCGCTGTATGCGGCTGATACATGGCTTCAATCTCAACGCGGAAGCGGTATGTATATTGCGATGCCCACTCAGGCAACCAGCAATCAAATGTACGAGCGTGTGACAAAATTCCTCCGCCAAAGATATCCTGATGAAACATTGAACTTCCATCTAGTTCATGGTGGCGCATTGCTTGAAGACAACAAAGCGCAGACTGAGGGCGTTTACGATGAAGATCAAACCGACTCGCAAGGCGGAATTCGCGCCGAGTCTTGGTTCCTTCCCCGCAAGCGAACTCTGCTCGCGCCCTTCGGCGTCGGGACGGTTGACCAGGCATTGATGAGCGTTTTGCAAACCCGTCATTTCTTTGTGCGGATGTTTGGCTTGCGAAATAAGGTCGTGGTCTTTGATGAAGTTCACGCCTATGACACCTATATGTCGGAGTTGTTCAAACGCTTATTGATGTGGCTAAAGCAAATTGGCGTCTCGGTCATTTTGCTTTCGGCAACTCTGCCAGAGAAAACCCGCCGCGATTTGACCGCCGCCTATCTTGGCGCGGAAGAAGTGGATTTACCCGCTGCTGAATATCCGCGACTGACGATTGCCAGTAGTGCGGGTATTCAAAGCATTTCACTGGAATGCCCCTCTTCACGCACCGTTCAGTTAAAACCATGCGATACACAACCACAGACTATCATCGAGCATTTGCGAACCGCTCTGCAAAATGGAGGCTGCGCGGCGGTGATTTGCAACCGTGTAGCACGGGCTCAGGAGTTATACAGGGAAATCAAAGCGGCAGGACTTATGCCCGAAGAAGATTTGATTTTGTTCCACGCCCGGTTCCCATTTGCATGGCGCGAAGAAATCGAAAAGTTAGTACTTGGAAAATTTGGGAAAGGCGAGAACGGCGAGCCAAACCCCAACCGTCCCCGAAAATCCATTGTCGTTGCCACGCAGGTTATTGAGCAAAGCCTTGATCTTGACTTCGATTTCATGGTTTCTGACCTTGCACCGATTGACCTGCTCATTCAACGCGCGGGACGCTTGCACCGCCACAATAAAAATCATTCAAGCCGACCAGCGAATTTGAAAGCACCCACTTTACTGATGTCCTTTCCACAAACCGATGACATCCCCGAATTTGGGCATGACGAATATGTCTATGACCGTTCGGTGATGTTGAAAACCTGGCTGGCGCTGAAAGATAAAACAGAAATGACCTTACCTGGCGAAACCACCGCGCTCATCGAGGCGGTGTATGGTGGCGAAATAGAAATCAAGGATGAAACCTTGCAAAAGGAAATGGAGACAGCCATCGAAAAAGCGGAAGGAAAAGAACGAAAGGCAATCTTTGACGCTGTTCAGCAACTGATCAAAGCCCCTGATGAAGATGATTTGCTTTCCCAAAGAAACAGCAATCTCGATGAGGATGATCCAACCATTCATCATGCATTCCGCGCCATGACACGCGATGCCGACCCCAGCATTTCGCTGATTTGCCTGCACCGCATCAATGGAAATTTATATCTCGATACAGAAGGCAATACGAATCCATTAGATATATCCACCAAGCCAGATAAGGATTTGGTAAAACAATTGCTCAGGCAAAATATCAATGTGCAAAATCGAACGGTGCTGGATGCTTTTGCCTACAAAGACCCCGAACTTACATGGAAACACTGGAAGGAGGTTGCCGCTTTGAAATATGCAATGCCCGTTATTTTTGAAAATGGAAGATGTAAATTGGAAGGCAAAAAATATGCTCTGGTCTTAGACCGCCAAACAGGTCTCACCATTCTAAAGGAGGAGCAATGACCTATTCGTTCAATTTGATTGACCAAGCCTGGATTCCATGTACGCACCCCGATGGGCGTATGGAAGAACTCAGCCTGCGGGAAACGCTGGCGCGGGCGCATGATTTGCGCGGCATACAAGGCGACTCTCCGCTTGAAACCGCCTCGCTCTATCGTCTTTTGCTGGCAGTGATTCACAGCGTCTTGCGTGGGCCCAAGACCAAAGGCGCATGGGCGGAACTGTGGAATACAAAACAATTCGAGATCAGCAAGTTCGATGCGTATTTCAAAAAATGGCATCCACGCTTTGACTTGTTCGATAAAGAGCACCCGTTTTACCAGGTGAAAAGTAACAAAGACGGTAGAGAGAAAACCTCAAATGATGTTATGCCCGATGTTGCTTCTGGCACGAATGCTACTTTATTCAGTCATGCCGATGATGAAAACAATATAGCACTAACGCCTTCCAGAGCGGCTAGAACCTTGCTAGTTATGCAAACCATGAGCGTTGCGGGCGGTTGGGGCATGGCGCCAAAAGAGTCTAGTGATGCGCCTTGGGGACGCGGCGTTATCTTCCTCACGGAAGATGATACTCTTTTCAATTCTCTGTTACTCAACTTATTTAAATATCCTGATAGTCAAGTGATGGCAACCACAAAAGAAGATGTGCCTGCTTGGGAAGTTGAAAATCCCTTCAAACCAAAACGGGAACAACCGCTTGGCTATTTGGATTTTCTAACATGGCAAAATCGGCAGGTTGCCCTGATTCCTGAAGGAGATGTTGCAAGCCCTATTGTCAAGCAGATGACTATTTCACAAGGATTAAAGTTGGAAGCGGCGATGTTAGACCCGATGAAGCATTATCGTATTGATGAAAAGAAGGGCTATCTCTTTCACAGATTTTCCGAAGAACGCTCTCTTTGGCGCGACAGCGCGGCTTTGTTCAAAGTGCATAATCCGCAAACGACCCGCCCGCCTCAGGCTTTTTACTGGCTGGCAGACCTTGCGGATGAAAACGCCATTGAGAAACATCAAACCTATAGATTTATGGCGTTAGGGATGTCCAATGATCAGGCAAAGATTGATTTCTATCGCTACGAAACTTTCCCACTTCCATTGAACTACCTGCAAGATGATTTCCTGATTGAAAAATTATCGCAGGCTTTGGCTGTGGCAGAGAATGTCAGTCGGGCACTTTGGAGTGCAGGAAATCAATTAGCGATCTTGATCGTCTCGCCAAATTCAGATGGAAAATCTTGGAAAGACATCAATAAATTGACTAAAGAAGATGCTAAGAAGTTAAATCGCCACTGGGGAACAGAGCGTTACTTCTGGAGTAAGTTAGAAGTTCCTTTTTACAAATTCCTGCAAACTATGCCAGAAGACGAATCCTCTCTTGCCCGTTGGAACGAAACCCTTAAGCAAACTGCATGGGATGCGTTGGCAAGCGCAGAAAGAATGGCTGGCGAAAATACAAAGGCGTTGAAAGCCGCTGTAAAGGCGCGCGGCGTATTGGCTTACGAACTCAAAAAATTATTTGAAGAACTTCAACCGCAACAGGAGGTAACAGCATGAGTAGTCTGGAAGAACGATTTATTGACCGCTTGCAGAAAATGGCAGATGGGCAGGAACGCGGCGCACTGGCTTCCCTGCGGCGCGGACTCGGTCAACCGCCTGGCACAGTGGCGGATATGTACCGCTATGTCGAACCGTTTCTCGGTGAACAGGGCAGCGGAGCACGGTTCAAAGAATCCGCGTTTTATTTGGTGGCGGCGTTGTTTGCCCTGCATTCCAAATCTACGGATGAAGGCAACATGGGCGACCACATGGCGCGGACGCGCACTGACAGTGGGGCAGACGCATTGGAGCGCCGCTTCACCGCCTTGCTCGCGGCGCACCCCGATGATCTACCCGAATATTTGCGCCAATCCATCAGTTTCTTGAAATCAAAAGATGTTCCAGTCAATTGGAATCAGTTACTTTGGGATTTGCAAAATTGGGAGAAACGCGACGATCCCAAATACTCAGTACAGAAAGAATGGGCACGCTCCTTCTGGGGTGGACGCCAATCAGTCGAATCAACCAACAATTCAAACGATAAAGGAGAATAAACCATGTTCATTGAACTTCATATCTTACAAAACTTCGCCCCTTCAAACCTCAACCGTGACGATACAGGCAACCCGAAAGATACCGAATTCGGCGGTGTGCGCCGTGCGCGTGTTTCATCTCAGGCAGTGAAACGCGCCATCCGTCTTCATCCTGTGTTTGCCAAAACCACAGATGTAGAACCCGCTGTCCGCACCCGCTGGATGACGCGATTGCTCGCAGAAGCGCTGGTTAAAGCTGGAAAACCAGAAGATCAGGCAAAGGAAGTTGCCAATGCCTTCTCCGTTCAATACAGCAAACTGGAAGAGAAGAAAGGTCACACCAGTGTTCTGCTTTATTTGAGCAAGACTGAAATCGAAACCGCCGTGAAATCCCTTACTGAAAAGTGGAAGGAAATCACCAAGAATTTGAAAGACGGCAAAAGCCCAGAACTGGATGCGTTCGCCAAAGAATTCTTTAAAGAACTAAAAGACCGTACCAGTGCGCCCGACATTGCTTTGTTTGGACGTATGCTGGCGGAAAAACCCGAACTCAACATTGATGCCGCCTGTCAGGTCGCCCATGCCATCTCTACTCATCGCGTCAATATGGATATGGATTTCTACACAGCAGTGGATGATCTGACCCGCGATGATGAAGCGGGCGCAGGCATGATGGGCGTCACCGCTTTTAACAGCGCTTGTTTCTACCGCTATGCCCGTCTTGACTGGGACTTGCTCGTCAAAAATCTCGGTGGCGACAAAGAACTTGCCCGCAAAACAGTGGAAGGCTTTTTACGTGCGGCAGCATTGGCAATTCCATCAGGCAAACAGAATAGTTTTGCGGCGCAGAACCCGCCCGACTTCATGCTCGGCGTTCTCCGCAAGGATGGACAATCCTGGTCGCTGGCAAATGCCTTTGAAACCCCTATCAAGCCCAACAGCGAAGGCGGCTTGATGTCCGCCTCCATCAAGAAGTTGAATGAATATTGGGCAAAGCTGAGTAAGGTGTATGGCGGGGATGGTATCACCTCTGCTGCGCTTTCGCTCGATGGCGATGACAACATGGAAGGCTGGTTGGGTAAACTGCTTGGCTCGTTGGTGTAGCCCATGAACACGCTTCTCGTACGCTTAAGCGCTCCCATGCAATCATGGGGGACGCAAAGCCGATTCACCGTGCGCGATACGGGCTTGGAGCCATCCAAGAGCGGCGTGCTGGGTTTGCTCTGTGCCGCGCTGGGCATTGACCGCGAAGATGACGATGGCTTGCAGCCGCTCACTTCTCTTCGTGTGGGTATCCGCGCCGACAGGGAAGGCTTGCTGCAAGTGGATTATCACACCGCAAAAGATGTCCGCATGGCAAACGGCAAGACAAAAGATACGGAGTTGTCCAACCGTTATTACCTTGCCAATGCCGTTTTTCTTGTTGGACTGGAAAGCGAAGACCTTGCCCTGCTTGAACGCGTGCAAGCAGCACTGCATAAACCTGTTTGGGCTTTGTTCTTGGGACGCAAATCCTTTGTGCCGAGTGAACCAATTCCACTGGAAGATGGTTTGCGAATAGGTGAAACACTTGAACAGGCTTTGCAATCCTTTCCCTGCCTGTGTGAACCCGAAAAAGAAAAACTGCGCGTTGTGTTGGAAGATGAGGACGGATCTATTGTCCGCACCGACCAGCCGCTCTCGTTTTCGCGTGAACGGCGCAAATTTGCACCGCGTCGAGTCTCGGTCACTTTCTATGACGCGCCTGAACCCATCAAGGAGATTGCCTAATGTACCTCTCCCGACTCATCCTCAATCCCCGATCACGGCAGGTGCAGCATGAACTTGCTGACCCATACGAGCTGCATCGTACCGTTTCAAGCGCCTTTCCTGGTGGTGTGTTCAAAGCAGAACGCACAGAAGATAACGCCACTAATATTCTCTTCCGTGTGGATTTGCACCCGCGCACACGCATTCCAACATTACTTGTGCAGTCGCGGCAACATCCCAGTTGGGATTTTCTGTCAGCTGAGAAAAAAGATTACCTGCTTGGAGAAAATGATCTTCCTCTTGATGTCGAAAATCCAGCCGTCAAAGAAATGAATTTGCAACTGCATAAAGGGCAGACTCTTGCCTTTCGTCTGCGCGCCAACCCAACGGTCAAGAAAGACCGTGAAGGCAAAAAGCAAGGGCGGCGCATTGGATTGATCCACGAAGAAGATCAGCAGAAATGGCTGGAACGCAAACTCGAATCCGCTGGCGCGGCGTTGGTCTCGGTCAACATTGTCAACGAACAATTCACACGCGGAAAACTTTTCATCGAGAAAGAAAAAGAAAAGAGAATGAATTTCCTCTCCGTGCAATTTGACGGCGTTTTACAAGTCAAGAAACCCGATGAACTAGCCAGTACGATCTTCACAGGCTTCGGCAGCGCAAAAGGACTCGGCTTCGGCTTACTTTCTTTAGCACGCGCCTAGACAGGAGAATTCCGAAGTCTTACAGACTTCGGAATTCTGAGCATGACTCGCACTTTAACAACTGAATAGTTATTCTTTCTTATTTATAATAACAAGGAGGCTTTCATGCAAGATTTACACGGATTACCGAAATTGCGTGACAGCCTTTCGTATCTCTACGTCGAACACGCGGTGATCGAAAAGGCTGACCATGCTATTGAACTATGGCAAAAAGAAGGACGCACGCTAGTCCCAGCCGCGACACTGTGTGTTTTGATGCTGGGACCAGGCACAAAGATCACACATGCTGCTGTAAAAATTTTAGCGGAGAACGGATGCAGCATGTTATGGACGGGCGAAGAGATGACTCACTTTTACGCGCAGGGATTGGGCGAAACGCGCAAGGCGTATCACCTTTTACAACAAGCCGAACTCGCTTGCAATCCTGTCAAACACACCCGCGTCTGCATCCGCATGTATCAAATGCGGTTTGAAGAAACACTCGACCCATCGCTCACGCTTCCGCAAATTCGCGGGTTCGAGGGCGTGCGTGTGCGTCGCGCGTACAAAGAGGCAAGTCAAAAATACGGAGTGTCCTGGCATGGACGCATCTATGACCGCTCCAACTGGGGCGGCGGTGACCCGATCAATCGTTCACTCTCCGCCGCAAACGCCACGCTAAATTCTGTTTGTCACGCGGCAATTGTCTCTGGCGGTTATTCTCCCGCCATCGGCTTCGTCCACACAGGCAAACAACTTTCTTTCGTTTACGATGTCGCCGACCTTTATAAAGCAGATATCACCATCCCAATAGCATTTTCAATTGTGGCTGAAAGCAATGAAAATATTGAGCGGCGTACGCGCATGGCTTGCCGCGAAAAATTCCGCGAGATGAAACTGCTTGATAGGATTCTGCCTGACATTGACAACATCCTCGAAGTAAAGGATGAACCGATCAACGAACTTCTGGATGTAGATGCCGATCCCGCGCTTCCAACCGACCTCTGGCCAGATCTTGCTCAAGAGGGAGATTCCACGCTATGATGATGATTGTCCTACAAAACGTCCCCAAAAAACTACACGGCGAACTAACCCGCTGGATGTTGGAACCATCTCCTGGTGTTTTCATTGGTCATGTCTCAGCTCGCGTGCGTGATTTTCTCTGGGAAAAATGCACAGCAGAATGCAGGAATGGTAGCGTGGTACAGGCATGGAATACGAACAACGAACAACACTTTACCATGCGGATGGATGGCAATACCAAGCGTTCTATTGCAGACATGGAAGGGTTGCAGTTGGTTTACATCCCAAATAACACCATCCCGCCTGCCGTATCCGAAGAAGACTGGTAACAAAATCCCTTAAAACCTCTTTTTTTACGCAAAAATAAGGGTATTCCCCACACACGTGGGGATGAACCGAGAACAGAGCCAACCCTGTTGACAAGCATGTCGTATTCCCCACACACGTGGGGATGAACCGCAATGTGCCAGGCGTGCCATCTGGCTTTTGACGTATTCCCCACACACGTGGGGATGAACCGCCGACGCCTACCTATACCGCACCCGCATGGAAGTATTCCCCACACACGTGGGGATGAACCGCTGAAGCCGTAGAAGAATCGGCAATCGAATTGGTATTCCCCACACACGTGGGGATGAACCGCTGCCGTCCATTATCGCAAGGCATCAGGTGAAGTATTCCCCACACACGTGGGGATGAACCGGACTTGACTGATGACGCCAAGCAAAATGGTTCGTATTCCCCACACACGTGGGGATGAACCGATGTTGGCCAGGCGCAGTCATTGATCGATAACGTATTCCCCACACACGTGGGGATGAAGCTTTCCAGCATCAGCGTTCGGGTGGTCACGGCACGTATTCCCCACACACGTGGGGATGAACCTATTTCGCAAGGCGGCTGGCGGTGTCTCGATGGGTATTCCCCACACACGTGGGGATGAACCGCGGATACGCTGTGATATTTGTTTCCAATTTTCGTATTCCCCACACACGTGGGGATGAACCGCCAAAACAAAAAGGGGAAGTGATGAAAAATAAGTATTCCCCACACACGTGGGGATGAACCGCAGTAGTCAGTGGAAAATCATTTTTCTTGCCGTATTCCCCACACACGTGGGGATGAACCGCCATGCTCAACAAACTCGCCGAACTCGAAAGCGTAGTCCCCACACACGTGGGGATGAACCGAATTGAGAAAAGGCCACGGCGTTGTGACTGGCGTATTCCCCACACACGTGGGGATGAACCGATTGCAGCAACGCCACCATCGTATCGATCGCCGCGTATTCCCCACACACGTGGGGATGAACC
>JACRBI010000027.1 GCA_016234495.1 Chloroflexota bacterium
CGTAATGCATCAAGATAAAATGTTACTTTGATGGGTTCGTTGCATCAAGAAGAAATGTTACCGAGAAAGTTTCCAAAGTTTGGCGGTTTTGAGGTCAATCGAGCGGCGAAGTTCAGCGGGATTGAGTTGGACACACAAATTCATAAGCCGCGCTTTGGGTTCCAAAGAAACCTCTTTGCGTTCAAGGACGCGCTGGTAAGGGGTCTTAGCTGGATCATACCGTTTGATGGTTTTATTGTCGATACGCTCCTTAGCGATCAGTTTGAAGGACGGCTGAAAGAAGTTGATGTAGAGCCGTAAATCGTCATAGATGCTTTCCAGAATGGCGAACTCTTGATCTGTTTCCCAGCGATCGTACCCAACGGTATGACGAACCACCGACCAATTCTTCTGCTCGACATGTGCCTGATCGTTTTTCTTGTACGGGCGAGAACGGGTAAAGGTGATCTTCTGATCCAGACAGTAACGGTAGAGTAAGTCGTTGATGAACTCACTGCCATTATCCGAATCGATACCCAGCAGTGGAAAAGGCAGTCGTTGGCGCATGTGATGGATGGCGTTGGAAACTGCTTCTTGCGAGCGGTGCGGCAGGGCGGTAACATCCGTCCAGCCGGTGGCAAGGTCGGTACAGGTCAAAGTATTCAAGTATTGCCCTTCAGTGGTGTTGCCACAATGCGCCACCAGGTCAATTTCCATGAACCCAGGTCGTTCTTGATCCCATTCCGTAAAGGTGCGAACTGGAATGAGGTTCTTGAGCAGGCTCCCAGGTTTAGTGGTGCTCAACCCATGCGGCGACTTCACTCGGATCGGACGCAAACAACGGTCTATGCTGGCAGAGCTGATTTTTAGGAGTAGTTCTTTGGTGGTTTGGGAAAGTTCGATTTCTTTGCAACGTTCCAACACTTTAATCGCTTCGGGCAAATAGGGCTGAAGTCGTTTGGAACAGATCTGTCCACAGATCTCCCAGATTTCTTCAAGCGCTTGTACGACTTCGCCACCATAGACGGTTTTGTAGGTTTTGGTTTTCCCTTTAATGTGGTTTTGAACTTGCCTTTGGTTTTTGAGCACGCGAATCGCATGTTTCCGATGATATCCAGTGGCAGACGTAAATTCATCCAGCATTTTTTTCTTTTCAACTTTTTTGGCTTTGAGGTACCGTGGTCGCAGAACTTCGAGTAACTCGTGCTTGCTTTTCAGACTCATCATGTCGCTCCTCCGATAGGCTTTTCTGCCTATCGGAAAGTAACATTTCCCCTGATGCAACGATACCCCGCTCGGTAACATTTTCCGTGATGCAATTCGGGTCCATCGTCCATGGTCCATCGTCAGTTTATAATCAGAGCCATGAAAAAATCTTCATGGCTCTTTCCTTTTCTATTGCTCATTGGTGTAACGGCTTATACATTGATTGCTCGTGTGCAACTGCCCGGTGAAGGGTTCGCCACCTTTGGCGCGGACACCGTCCGTGCGGAGGTGACGCAGATCATTGAAGAAGGCGAAGTGGACCTAGGTGGGCACATGCAGAAATATCAACTCGCGCGCATTACCATTTTGGAAGGTCAATACGCGGGCATTCCAATGGAGATCGATTACGGCAGACGGCAGGTGCGCTCGGATGATTACCTGCTCAAGCCGGGCGATAAGATCATCGTCACCATTTCAAAGACGCCGGACAATGTGGTCAACGCCTATTTCGTGGATTACATCCGCACCACGCCAATTCTTTGGCTGACGGTTTTCTTCGCAATCGCTATCGTGCTCATCAGTCAATGGAAGGGCATCCGCGCTTTGTTGAGCATGGTGTTCAGTTTGTATATCATCATCGGCTATATCATTCCGCACATTCTCAATGGCGAAGACCCGCTCACGATTAGCATCATTGGCTCAATCATTCTGCTGGGCATCAGCCTCTACCTCACCTACGGCTGGACGCTCAAAACACACGCGGCGGTCATCAGCATGGTCATCGTATTGCTCATCACCGGCGCATTGGCGGGGCTGTTCGTGGTCTTTGCCAAGCTCAACGGTTCCGGCGACGAGAACGTGATGTTCCTGATGCAGCTCAGCGATACGCCCATCAACCTGCGCGGACTCTTCCTCGGCGGTTTGATTATCGGCGCGCTCGGCGTGTTGGATGACTTGGTGACGACTCAAGCCTCGGCTGTTTTTGAACTCCACCATGCGAATCCCAGCCTTGGCTTTCGTGGTCTCTATGGGGCTGCCATGCGCATCGGTCAGGACCATGTGGCTGCCACCGTCAACACGTTGGTTTTAGCCTACGCTGGAGCCTCTCTCCCCATGTTATTGATGTTCTCGTTGGGACACGGGGACTATGGCTACATCGTCAACTTCTCGTTCATCGCAGAAGAAATCGTGCGGACGTTGGTCGGCTCACTCGGGCTCATCGCCGCCGTGCCTATCGCCACAGTCATTGCCATTTTTTTCGCTCAAAGAGTGGATTCGCTTGGGAAGTGGGAACAGGTCCTCGGTCCAGAAGGAAGCGGGCACTCTCATTAGTCGGGTAGTCGAGTAGTCAGATAGTTCAATAGTCAAGTGCGTCGCACCAGACGGGTTGGAGTATGCTTATAGGTAAGATAAGTCCAAGGGTGGATTAATCCTGTAGATTCTGGTGCGACGCACCCTACGGCTGGCGGATTTGTCCAGTCAGATTTGTGAAACTTTTCCTCTTGTGAGCGCGTAAGAGAAGGTAGAAAGCCTTCCCGAGGAGAAACGTGAACGAAGAACAGACCTGGGTAGCCCAGGCGCAACAAGGTGACGACGAGGCATTTACGAAGCTCGTAGAAACCTATCAAA
>JACRBI010000026.1 GCA_016234495.1 Chloroflexota bacterium
AAAGAAAAATGAATTGGCTGTTCCAGACGAATTCTTGACGAAGGAATATCTCGTTCAAGAACGTGATGGTGGTCGTTATGTCGTTCGCAAAAAAGAAGTTGGTGGCTCGACAGTTGCCATACTTTTTCCACGAGTTCTCCCTGTTTTTCTTCGCGACATTAAGTTTGATAAAACCATGCGCTGGAATGACTCAGGCATTGCCTTCTCGCGTCCCATCCGCTGGTACGTTGCCCTGCTCGGTGACATGGTCATCCCGTTTGAATATGCAGGCGTGACCTCTGGAAATATTTCCCGTGGCTTACGTCCCTACGGCTCACCCGACATCACCATCCCATCCGCTGACCGCGAAGCGTATTTCGATGTGATCCGCGAAGCAGGCATCCTCCTCGATAAAGAAGAACGCAAAGCCTCCATTGTCGAACAGGTCAACCAAGCCGCAGCCCTACTCGGCGGACAAGCCATCATCGAAGAAGGCTTGCTCAACGAAGTCACCAACCTCATCGAAATGCCCACCGCAGTCATGGGTGGTTTTAATGAAGAATTCCTCGCTTTGCCGCGTGATGTGCTCATCTCGGTGATGAAGAAACATCAGCGGTATTTTCCCGTCCAGAAAGATGGAAAGTTGTTGGCGCATTTTGTCGCGATCAGAAACGGCGACGACATCCACATCGACACCGTCCGCGAAGGGAACGAACACGTCCTCGGTGCGCGCTTTGCCGACGCTAATTTCTTCGTCCGCGAAGATGTCAAGCTCAAGCTCGAAGAATATCGTCCCAAGCTATCCACGCTGACTTTCCACACCAAGCTCGGCTCCATGCTCGATAAATCTGACCGCATCTTGAAACTTGGCGCGGAAGTGGGCGCGATGCTCGGCTTCAAAGGCGTGGACGAGATCAAACCGCTCGGACGCGCGGTCTATCTTGCCAAAGCCGATCTTGTGACTCAGATGGTCACCGAAATGACTTCGCTGCAGGGCATCATCGGTGGCGAGTATGCGCTGCGCTCTGGTGAATCTGCTGAAGTGGCACAGGCTATTTCGGAGCAGTATCAAGCCGTCCCGAAGACAAAGATCGGGTTGGCGCTTGCGTTGGCAGACCGCATTGACTCCCTCGTCGGTCTCTTCGGTGCGGGGCTTGCTCCCACTGGCGCGAAAGACCCCTTTGGTCTGCGCCGCGCCGCCATCGGCGTCGTCCAACCTCTCATCGAACACGGCATGGATTTTGACCTCGCTCTCGCCGTCCAAAAGTCTGCGAAGACCCAGCCGCTCGAAGTCACTGCTGATGCGCAGAAACAAATTCTCGAATTCATAGCAGGCCGCTTGAAAGTAGTTCTCGGTGACATGGGATTCAAGCACGACGTCGTCGAAGCCGTTCTTGCGGCGCAGTCAAACAACCCGGCGGGCACTGTCCGTGCGGTGAAGCAACTGTCCGCTTGGGTGGGGCGCGAAGATTGGTCATCCATTTTGGACGGTTTCGCCCGCTGTGTCCGCATCTTAAGAAGTCAAACAGTGGACAGTGGACAGTGGACAGTGGATGAAAGCAAGTTCGTGGATAAGGCAGAGAAAGACCTGTATCAGGCATTCCAAAAAACGGTCAACCGTCAACCGTCAACCGTCGATGAATTTCTAGAGATCGTCACCAAGCTCATCCCATCCATCACCGCCTTCTTTGACAAGGTGCTGGTCATGGCCGAAGATAAAGCTGTAAAAGAAAATCGTTTGGGCTTGCTGCAAAGAATCGCCGCTCTCGCGAATGGAGTTGTTGACCTGAGTAAACTCGAAGGTTTCTAAATCCAAAACGGTTTGCGAACCGCAGAGACTTAAAAGGGTTTCTGCGGTTTTATTTTCTTAAACCCTAATTCCGTCTATAATTCAAAACTGATAAACTGGTTACTGATAACTGGCAACTGATTTTCCATGTCCACCATTGATGAAGTCAAATCCAAAATAGATATCGTAGACCTCGTCTCAGAGGCTGGCGTCAAGTTGCGTCACGCGGGGAAGAACTACACCGGGTTCTGTCCCTTCCACGATAACAAGCACACGCCTGCTTTTGTGGTCTGGCCCGAGTCGGGGACGTGGCGTTGCTTCGGTCAATGCAACGAGGGCGGCGATATCTTCAAGTTCGTGATGAAGCGCGAGGGATTGGATTTCAAGGATGCGCTGCAAAAACTGGCAGACCGCGCGGGCGTGAAGATCGAATCATTTCAGCGCGAGGCTCCGCAAGTTAAGGAAGCGCATGAGCATCTCCGTCAATTGCTCGAAGATGCGATTGTTTTCTATCGAACCCATCTTTTTAATAACAAAGAGATTCTTGTCTACCTGCGCGAGAAGCGCAAGCTGACCGATGCAACCATCGAAACCTTTGGGCTGGGCTATGCTCCCCACGGCTATGACAACCTGTTGAAACATTTTTTGCCCAAGGGATATTCCGAGCAGGAATTAATTGATGCCGGCATGTTATCTGTCCGCGATGCCGACACTTCGACCCCTCGACACTCTGACACTCGTTCCTTTGATCGTTTTAGAAACCGTATCATGATTCCCATCCGCGATGAGCAGGGACGCATGGCTGGCTTTGGCGCGCGCATCGTTGACCCGAACGATATTCCCAAATTTTTGAATTCACCCGAGACGCCGATCTTTACAAAGGGACATCTGCTCTATGGCCTCGACAGAGCGCGCAAGCCGATTCGCATGGCAGACCAGGCAGTGATCGTCGAAGGCTATCTCGATGTCATCGCCCTGCATCAGGCGGGCTATGAGAATGTCGTCTCTCCAATGGGCACGGCGCTGACAGAAGACCAACTGCGCCTGCTGAAAAAATCAACGCGCAGAATCGTGCTCGCGCTCGACCCGGACACTGCCGGTCAAAAAGCCGTCCTGCGCGGACTCGACGCGGCGCGTTCCGCGATGGATCGCGCGGGCGAACTGGGCTTTGACGCGCGCGGACTGCTGCGCAATGAGGCGCGGTTACAGGCTGATCTGCGTGTCGCATCCATGCCGGATGACCTCGACCCGGACGAGATCGTGGCGCGCGACAAGGATGAATGGAAGCGGCTGATCGAGAACGCCAAACCCATCGTCACGCACGTGATGGATTCGCTGGCTGTTGGTCAAAACTTGAATGACGCCAAGGTCAAGAATCAAATTGCGGCGCAGGTGCTTCCATTAATTGAAGACCTGCCCAACGCCATGGAGCGCGACACGTACCGTCAGGCGCTGGCGCGAATGCTGCGGGTGGACGAACGCTCATTGATGGGCACGCAGGTTCAGGGTCCGCTGGTGAGGCGCAGCCCCCGCGGGGCTGATCAAACTCGGAAGAACGTCACCCCGGTTTTGGCGCTCAACCCCACATTAAAAATCGAATCCTACTGCATTGGCGTTTTGCTGAACAAACCGTCATTGTTATATCGCCTTGACAGGGGATTGCAGGAGTTTGGCTTGAGCCCGCTGGCTCTGGAGGACTTCGAGTATACTGACCATCAGTTGTTGTTCGGCGTCATCCGTTTGGCGGTGGAGCAGGATGAAAAGGAACATTACCAGTACGTGCTGAGTCATCTGCCCGAATCGATCAGCGATGTTTCGAAGGAACTGCTCGCGCAAAACGAACAGCTTGATCCGCTGGATGATAAAGTGCTGGAGGAATTGCTCGCGCGTTTTATTGACCTGCGGCGCGTGAACGCGATGTCGAATAATAATCAATTACGCTTCCTGCAGGAGGAAGATCAACAGCAGGGCGGCGCAAATATAAAAATGTATCAGGAACAAAGCGTGCAGCTGACAAAGTTAATCCATAGTCTGGATCAGGCAAAACGAAAGTTAACTTCAAAACGACAAGCGTAACATTCTCAAGACTCGTGAAATTTTCTTGATGCTCGTTGGGAAAGGGAAACCGATGCCCGCAAAAGAGAAAGCAAAAACCAAGCCCGCAATTAAGAGAAAACAAAAACCAAAGGGGAAATCGCTGTCCGTTGTTGCGCGCAAGCCAAAGGCGAAGGAACCCAAACTTTTCGCCGCCGCCATTCTCGATTCACTCGAAGAAGAAAACAACCTATCCATGGACATGATCACGGAAGACCTCATTGAGCCGGACGAAACCCTGCTAACCCAGGTGGATGATCTCGAAGAAATTCTTCCGCCGCGTTCACATGACCTTGCGGTCGAGCTTTCTGAAGACCCGGTGCGGTTGTATCTGCGCGAGATCGGGCTGGTGAAATTACTGGCATCCGACAGCGAGTTTCGGCTTGCCACGCGCAGCGAGGCCGACCGCCACATCACAGCCCTGCGAAAGTTAAATCCGCGCAAAGGCGTATCACTCGCGACCTCCATCTATCATTCCCTGCTTTTGGAAATGCTCACATCCTGGGACCGCCTGATCGAAGATGCCGAACAACTCGATTACGAACTCCCCAGCCCGGCCCTGATGCTCGCTGAAGCGCAATCGCTTCACGCCGGCTGGCAGTTTGACTCTCCGTCCTACTTCCGCGCTTATCTGGATAACGGCCATTGGGGAGTTGATCATCTTTGGGATAATCTTGCCCGCCATGCCTACTCGGTCTTTCTTAACCTTTACCTGCTCCCGTTTAATTATGCTGAGTGGCTGCTGACGTATGTCCGCGACCAAAACGCATTCCCCGCTCAAAGGACTCTCCGCCGCAACCTGCCGCCGGACGAAATCCTGTTCAGCGAAATGGACGCGGTACACGTCCGCGCAGTGGATGCGAACGAAGCTCTTATCCGCGCGAACTTGCGCTTGGTGGTGAGTGTTGCCAAACGTTATCTCGGTCGCGGCATGTCGCTGCTGGATCTGATTCAAGAAGGCAACATGGGTCTGCTGCGCGCCATCGGAAAATTCGACCCGCGCCGTGGTTTTAAATTCAGCACGTATGCAACGTGGTGGATTCGCCAGTCCATCAACCGCTCAATCGCAGAGCAGGCGCGCACCATTCGCATCCCCGTCCACTTGTTTGAATCCATCTCGCGCATTTTGCGCGCCCAGCGCCACCTCACTCAGGTGCATGGACGGAACCCAAGCAATGCCGAGCTTGCCCTTGAAGTGGGCTACCTTTCATCTTCAGACATGCAGGCGATAATGCGCGCCCAGGCTGAAAATAAGCCGCTCAAGCCCGAGATACAGATCCGCCTTGAAGAAGCTTCGCAAAAGGTAAAACGCATCTTGCGCTCGGCAGAAGAGCCGGTCTCGTTGGAAGGCCCGGTGGGGGATGAAGATTCCAGCTCGCTGGCCGATTTCATCGAAGATGAAGACGCGCCCTCGCCGATGGATTCTGCGGTGCGAGAGATGCTGCGCGAACAGGTGCAGCACGCGCTGGAAGCTCTTTCAGAACGCGAGCGCGATGTATTGGAACTGCGCTTTGGTCTGCGCGACGGCAAGGAGCACACGCTTGAGGAAGTCAGCCGCTACTTTAATGTGACCCGCGAGCGCATCCGTCAGATCGAAGCCAAGGCTCTGCGTAAACTGCGCCACCCTGCAAGAGGGCACGAACTGAGGGATTATTTAGGGAATTGATCGTAAAGACACTGCCTGGCAGTGTCTTTATTTTTCAATATGACTATTATCATCATTTTTGTGAAAAGTGACACTTTAACTTTTCCCTAAAAGTTTCTTATGATATACTTCGCCGAACGTGCCAGATTTCACGCACTAATTTATATAATACCTTTGGTAATAAATTGCACTTTCCGCCTTGTAACTGGTGCAATCTATTCCCGTAAAAGGTACACACCCTGAGGTGTTTATGCTATTGGAATATATTGCCATTGCAGTGATGATCGCGGTTGCCACGTTTATTGCGTTTGCCGCGATAGGTCTGGGGGAATTGTTCGGCCCACGTAAGAGCTCGGAAGCAAAATCAATGCCTTATGAATCGGGCATGAATCCATATGGCGAAGGGACAAGGCGCATGCCTGTCCGCTTCTATTTGATCGCCGTGTTGTTCATCCTCTTCGACATAGAAGTGGTGTTCTTCCTGCCCTGGGCGATCGCCTTTCGCAAGCTGGGAGTTTTCGGCTTGATTGAAATGATCGTCTTTATCGTTATTTTATTGATAGGGTACGTGTACGCCTGGAAAAAAGGAGCGCTGGAATGGGAGTAGAGCAAAAACTTGGAAATATGGGCGTGGTCACCACCACGCTTGAAACGGTGGTCAATTGGGGACGCACCAACGCCATGTGGCCGATGTTGTTCGGTCTGGCGTGCTGCGCCATTGAGATGATGTCGGCGCAGGCCTCAAGTTATGACATGAGCCGCTTCGGCATGGAACTCATGCGCGCCAGTCCACGCCAATCTGACTTGATGATCGTGGCTGGGCGGGTCTCGAAGAAGATGGGACCCGTTTTGCGCCGCCTGTACGACCAGATGCCCGAGCCGAAGTGGGTGCTTGCCATGGGCGATTGCGCCTCCTGCGGCGGTGTCTTCAATAATTACGCCATCTATCAGGGAGTGGATGAAGTGGTGCCGGTTGATGTCTTTGTGGCGGGCTGCCCGCCACGCCCCGAAGCTTTGATCCACGGTGTGATGACCATCCATGAAAAGGTTAAGGGTGAAACCTTTAAACAGTACGCCGAGAAATATAAATAAGTACAGGAGACCTGACAGGTTTATTAAAACCTGTCAGGTCTTTAGGATATGTTTATGGATAAAAAACTCGAACCCATTGTAAAAACAATACAGGATAAATTCGGCGCAGCTCTCGAGGAATTCCGAAATGAGGCGCATCTGTTTGTGAAGCCCGAGCAGATCGTGGATGCGCTGACTCAACTGCGCGATGAATTTAATTTTGAATTACTTTCCGCCTTGACTGCGGTGGATTATTTCCCGCAGGAGGCTCCGCGTTTTCATGTGGTTTATCAATTAACATCGCTTGTCAAAAATCTGTCGGTGCAGATTCGCGTTCCAGTAAACGGGAGCAGTCCCAAAGTCCCGACGGCGACGCGCGTGTATGATGTGGCAAACTGGCGCGAGCGTGAAATCCTCGATATGTTTGGCATCGAGTTTGAGGGGCATCCCGACCCGCGCCGCATCCTCAGCCCGGAAGATATGGAGGGGCATCCGCTTCGAAAAGATTTCCCGCTGGGCTATGAAGAACCGCAGTTCACATTTAACTTCGATGAGATCGATCTGCGCAAGCCGTACGCAAAGGAATAGTTATGAGTCAGATTGAAGAAGTCAGTTTGGAAAAGTTTAAACACCTTGTTTCAGAGCGCGCGCTCACCGGCGAAACCATGCTGCTAAACATGGGACCGCAGCACCCGTCCACGCATGGTGTGCTGCGACTGCTGCTTGAGCTGGACGGTGAGATCGTGGTCAACTGTATTCCGGATGTGGGCTATTTGCACACCGGCATTGAAAAGAACATGGAAGCCAAGACCTATCAGAAGGCTGAAGTGATGACCGACCGCCTCGATTATATGAACACGGTCGGCAACAACCTCGCGTATGTGATGGCGGTCGAAAAACTGATCGATCTGGATGTGCCTGCGCGCGCGCAGGGCTTGCGCGTGATCCTGACCGAGCTGCAACGCATTGCCTCGCACCTGGTCTGGCTCGGCACGTCGGGACTTGACCTCGCGGCCATGTCTATGTTTTTGTATTGTTTCCGCGAGCGCGAACAGATCCTCGATATTTTTGAACTTGTCTCCGGCCAGCGCATGATGACGACCTACTTTCGCCCGGGCGGCGTGTGGCGCGATGTGCCTGTGGAGTTTGAAAAAGCTGTGCGCGATTTCATCAAGATCTTCCCGAAGCGCGTGGATGAATATGAATCACTGCTGACGAAGAATCCGCTCTTTATCGACCGTACGGTTGGTCTTGGAAAACTGGACGGAGCCGTCGCCCTGTCCTACGGCGTGACCGGCCCGCCGCTGCGCGCATCCGGCGTGAACTGGGACCTGCGCAAGGCGCGTCCGTATTGCGGTTACGAACAATATGATTTCAATGTGCCGGTGCTGAACGACGGCGATGTGTACGCCCGCTACCTTGTGCGTATTCAGGAACTGCGCGAGTCGTTGAAGATCGTCGAGCAGGCTTTGAACAAACTGCCGCTCGGGCCGGTGCGTTCCGACAACCGTAAATTTGTCCCGCCGCCGCGTTCCGAGATCGGCGTAAGCATGGAGTCTCTCATCCATCATTTTAAATTATGGACGGAAGGTTTCCCCGCGCCGAAGGCATCCATTTACAGCGCAATCGAATCCCCGCGCGGCGAAATGGGACTGCTGCTCGAAGGCGATGGCGGCCCGAAGCCGCTGCGCGTTCACCTGCGCACCCCCTCGTTTGATAATTTGGCTGTGCTATCACAGATCGTCAAGGGACATTTGGTGGCTGACCTGGTTGCCATCCTCTCTTCCATTGACATTGTCCTCGGAGATATTGACAGATGAGCCTTGAGAAAACCCATCCGAAGGAAGTAAAACGAATTTTGGCGAAATATCCGCCTGAACAAAAACGCTCGGCGGTGATGCCGCTCCTGTACCTTGCCCAGCGCGAGGAAGGATTCATCAACAAAGCCGCCATGCAGGATATTGCGAAAATGCTCGACATCACCGAGACCGAAGTCGCCTCGATCGTTGGCTTTTACACCCTGTATCACGATGAAAAAGCCGGCAAATACCGAATGCAGGTCTGCACCGACCTGCCCTGTGCATTGCGCGGCGCGGATGAATTCCTCAACAACCTGTGCGGCAACCTCGGCATCAAAGTTGGTGAGACTACTGCCGACGGCATGGTGACACTCGAAAGCGTCATGTGCCTCGCCGCCTGTGACAAAGCGCCCATGTTCCAGACCCAGGGACCGGACGGAATCAAATATCACGAAAACATGACCATCGACCGCACGATGGAATTGATCGAAGCGCTCAAGGGGGCGAAATAATGGCGCACATCCTTTTACGTCATCGCGATATTCCTGACATCAACAAAATTGACGTCTATAAAAAGAACGGCGGTTTTGACGCGTTCAAAAAAGCCGTGACCAAAATGAAGCCAACCGAAGTGACCGATGTGGTCAAGAATTCCAATTTGCGCGGGCGCGGCGGTGCGGGATTCCCCACTGGGTTGAAGTGGTCCTTCATTGACAACAAGAACTGGCCGCATTACGTGGTCGCCAATGCAGACGAATCCGAACCGGGCACTTTCAAAGACCGCGAACTCATGGAAAGCAACCCGTTCCAGTTTTTGGAAGGGCTGGCAATCGGTTCGTACGCGGTTGGCGCGACGGCGGCTTACGTTTATCTGCGCGGCGAGTTCTGGCAGGTGTCCGCCTTTCTCGATGAAAAGATCGCCGAGATGGAAAAAGCCGGGTATCTGGGTGACAACCTTTTTGGCACAGAGTATTCCCTGAAAATTTTCACGCACCTCGGTGCAGGCGCGTACATCTGCGGCGAAGAAACGGCCCTGCTCGAATCACTCGAAGGCAAACGCGGACAGCCGCGCGTGCGTCCACCCTTCCCGCCTTCGTTTGGCTTGTACGGCAAGCCGACCATTATCAACAATGTCGAAACCTTTACCAACGTCCCGCCCATCATCGCCAACGGCGCAGACTGGTATAAGGCAATGGGTACAGCCGACAGCGCCGGCGTGAAGTTATTCTCGCTTTCCGGCCGCGTGCGCCGTCCTGGTAATTACGAATTGCCCTTCGGCAAGACCTTCCGCGAGTTGATCTATGAACACGGCGGCGGCGTGCAGGAAGGCCGCCCGGTCAAAGCCATCATGCCGGCCGGCGCGTCATCTTCCTTGATCGTTGTGGATGACAAAGTGCTCGACACGCCCATGGACTATGCCACCGTGCGCACGCTCGGCGCGGACCTCGGGTCTGCCTCCGTGATCGTGATCGACGACACTGTCAGCGTGGACTGGATCGTAGACAAGACCATCCATTTCTTCAAGCACGAATCGTGCGGCAAATGCACTCCCTGCCGTGAAGGCAATTACTGGATGCAAACCATCACGCACCGCATCCATTCCGGCGAAGGCAAACAGGAAGATGTTGACCTGCTCTTGAATGTCGCCAAACAAATGCAGGGCAAATGCCTGTGCGCGCTGGGTGAGTTCGCCACGATGGCCGTGGTTACCGGCATCGAAAGATTTCCGCAGGATTTCAAGAAGGCAGTAAAGTAAATAGGTAATGAGTGATTAGGAATTAGTAACCTGATTACCTAATTGCCTGATTACTGTTACGGAGCATTCATGACGAAACAAGTTAATTTAACAATCAATGGAAAACAAGTCACTGTACCCGACGGGACTCTGATCGCCGATGCAGCCAAGATGGCCGGCATTGACATCCCCGTCTTCTGCCATCACCCCAAGCTTGAACCCGTCGGCATGTGTCGCATGTGCCTGGTCGAAGTTGGCCGCCCCATGCTGGACCGTGCCACCGGCCAAGTAGTAATGGAAAACGGCCAGCCCAAGATTCAGTTCATGCCCAAACTCGAAACCGCCTGCACCAATCGCGTTTCAGATGGCATGGTCGTGATGACCACAACCGACAAGGCGCTGGATGGTCAGAAGGGCACGGTGGAATTCCTGCTCACTTCGCATCCGCTGGATTGTCCCGTTTGCGACAAGGGCGGCGAATGCCCATTGCAAAACCTGACCATGCAATTCGGTCCCGGCAAGGGACGCTTTAATTTCGATGAAAAACTGCACCTCGAAAAGCAGGTTCCTCTTGGTGAATTGATCTGGCTCGACCGCGAACGCTGCATTCAATGTGCGCGCTGTATTCGTTTTCAGGATGAAGTTGCCGGTGAGGCAGTACTCGGTTTCGATGAGCGCGGACGCAACACCCAGATCGTATCTTTATCCGACCCCGGATTTGATTCTGTTTTCTCAGGCAATACCACCGACATTTGTCCCGTCGGAGCGCTGACCACTGCAGACTTCCGCTTTGGCGCGCGCCCCTGGGAACTGAAAGCGCAGGCATCCATCTGCACGCAATGTCCGGTCGGGTGCAATACCACGCTCAACACACGCCGCGAAGCCAAAGCCGGCGGTGACGTGGTTATCAAGCGTGTCATGCCGCGCCAGAATGAAGAAGTGAATGAAATCTGGCTGTGTGACAAGGGACGTTTTGCCTATCACTACACCGAAAGCAAAAAGCGACTCGCCAGGCCGCTTGTCAGAAAAGAAGAAAAATTGGCGCGCGCTTCATGGGACGCCGCGACAAAATTTGCCGCTGAAAATCTTACAAAATACAAAAAGGATTTCGTCGTTCTGGCTTCCGGCCGACTGGCGAACGAAGATCTCTTCAATTTGAAGTCGCTGGCAGACCATGCCGGCGGAACAGCCATCCTATATTCCGACATGGGCGGCGGCGACATCACACAGATCGCAGGCATGGGGCAGGGCACGAACATCGGCAAGATGGGCGCGGGCGATGCGATCCTTGTCATTGCATCAGACTTATATGAAGAAGCCCCCATCTGGTGGCTGAGAGTCAAGCAGGCCGCCGACCGCGGCGCGACGCTCATCGTGGCGAATCCGCGCGAAACCAAACTGGATAAATTTGCCAAGTTCACCATCCGTTATTCATATGGCGATGAAGCAAAAGCTGTCAATGACCTGACCAAAAAGAACAAGATATCCGATGAATTCGCGAAGGCGAAGAATGTCGTCGTGTTCTACGGCAGTGAGGGGCTTGGCTTAAACGGTTCATCCGGCCTTGCTTCTGCATGTGCCACACTTTTGAAAGAGACCGAGCACCTCGGCAAGCCGAACAACGGTTTGGTTGGTGTCTGGCAGAAAGCCAACGATCAGGGCGCATGGGAAGTCGGTTTCCAACCTGAGCCTGATCTTGAAAAAGCGCTCAAAGGCAAGGCGGTTTACATCGTCGGGGCTGACCCGGTGGGTGATGACCCCGCTTTGGCGAAGGCGCTCAAAGGCGCGAAGTTCGTGGCGGTGCAGGATATTCTTGAAACCGCGACCACAGAAATAGCGGATGTGGTCTTCCCCGCGCAGGCATTTACTGAACGCGATGGGACGTTCACTTCCGGCGAGCGCCGCGTGCAGCGTTTCTTTGCGGCTGTGCCCCCGAAGGGCGACTCGAAACCCGATTTTGCGATTACTTCGATGGTTGCCAAACAGATGGGCGTCATCCTGGAAGGCTCGTCCGTTTCGGTGGTGTTCGATATTCTTGCGAATTCGCTCGATGCGTTTGCAGAATTGAGCTATGAAAAACTCGCCGTGGTGCATGGTCAATGGCCGATCGTCGGGCGCGGTGACCTGTATTACGGCGGCACGACTTATGAGAACACGCAGGGCTTGGGCGCGCAACTCGCCCCGACGTCCCAGTCTGGGAAAGCAGTATCCATCCCAAAGGTCAGAAAAGAAGCGGCTCTTCGTCCAAAAGAAAAGGAATTGCTGGCGGTGCCGGTCAATAAATTATATGATCGCGGCGTGACGGTTAACCCGGCTCAATTACTGGACGGGCGGGTTGGTGAAGCGACCGTGACATTGCACCCCTCTGCGGCAAAGAATCTCGGCGTGGAAGCGGGCGCGAACGTGAAACTCAGTTTTGAAGGCGTGAAGGCTGATGTGGTTGTGAAGATAGACGATACGATCTCGGCGGGTGTGGCGCTGGTGCCGCGCAGTATGGGCATTGCGATCCGTGAACCTGTTGTTGCAAAGGTGAAATGATATGGATTGGACTATCTGGGTTGAATGGATCGTAAAAGGGTTTGTGCTCTGCCTGATTCTGTTAACAGGCTTTGCCTACCTGACGTTGTACGAACGCCGCGCGCTGGCTCGAATGCAGGTGCGTGTCGGTCCGAACCGCGCGGGCTATCAGGGTTTGTTGCAGCCGATCGCGGATGCGGTCAAGCTGATCTTCAAGGAAGAGCTGACTCCCACGAAAGTTTACAAGGTTGTATTTTTACTCGCGCCGGTGTTGACGGTTGTGCCTTCGCTCATTCTTGCGGCAGTGATACCGCTTGGAACTTCGTTCAACTTCTTTGGCCGCGAGATCACTTTATATATTGCAAATTTGAACGTCGGCGTTTTGTACCTGACATCCATTGCGTCGATTGCGGTGTATGGCATCACGCTGGCGGGCTGGTCGAGCAATAACAAGTATGCCATGCTTGGCGGCATCCGCGCTTCGGCTCAGATGATCTCGTATGAGCTTTCGCTTGGCTTGTGCTTTGCAATTGCGATCGTGATGGGCAACTCCATGAATCTGGTGGACATTGTCAACGCGCAAACTGGAATGTGGTTTGTGGTGATTCAACCCGTGGGCGCGTTGATCTTCCTGATCGTGACTCTGGCCGAGGTCAACCGCGCTCCGTTCGACATGCCCGAAGCCGAGCAGGAGTTGACCGCAGGCTTCCATGCTGAGTATTCCGGCATGAAGTTCGCCCTGTTCTTCATGGCCGAATACCAGAAGATGATCGTGATCTCCATGATTGCGGCGACCCTCTTCTTTGGCGGCTATCGCGAGTTCTGGTTCCTGAAAGACACGATCTTCAGCGTTGACCGCTATTGGTTCCTCGCTCCGATTTATCTTTTATTGAAAGTTGTCGTGCTGTTGTTCTTCATGATCTGGGTGCGCGCCACCTGGCCGCGCATCCGCTATGACCGTTTGATGGCGTTTGGCTGGAAGGTGCTTCTGCCCCTTTCACTGGCGACTGTGTTCATTACCGCGGCTGGTATTTTGCTGGCGCAGGAACTAAACAATCAATTGTACATATACAGCATCCCCGTCCTTTCCATTGTGAGCGCCATGGTGGCGGTGGGGCTGATTTATCGCAGCTTGAGGAGAAAATCCGATGGGCGTATTTGATCCCGTTCTTGAACTTGGGCGCGGCCTGCTGGAGACGCTCCGCTCCTTTTGGTTCGAGCCGACCGTAACTTATCAATATCCAGAACAGAAGCGCGAAGTCCGCCCGCGTTTTCGCGGCCGCCATGTCTTGAAGCGCTACGACAACGGCCTTGAGAAGTGCATCGGATGTTCGCTCTGTGCGGCGGCCTGCCCTGCGGATGCGATCTTCGTCGAGGCATCTGAAAACACTGACGAAAAGCGCTTCTCGCCCGGCGAGCGGTTTGCTTCCACCTACGAAATAAATATGCTGCGCTGCATCTATTGCGGCTTCTGCGAAGATGCCTGCCCGACCGAAGCGATCGTGCTGGGCGACAACTACGAACTCTCGTTCCTGAATCGCCGCGAGGCCATCTATACCAAGGATTTGCTGCTTGAACCTGTCCCGTCTGCTGAGATGCTCACCCCGCGCAAGATGGAAGCGGGTGCGTTTACGCGTTCAGTGCCGGAAATGCAAGACCCTTCAGATTAACGATTTTCGATTGGCGATTTACGATTGCTGAACCAATCAAAAATCGTAAATCCAAAATCCCAAATCGCAAATGGAGCAATATGACTTCTGAACTCATCGTCTTCCTCGTTCTATCCCTCGCTGCTGTTGCAGCCGCGTTTGGCATGGTCTCCAGCCGTAACGCAGTCTATTCGGCGCTGTTTCTTGTGCTGAACTTCGTCACGGTGGCCATCTTCTACCTGCTGCTGGGCGCGCCGTTCATCGCCATGTCGCAGATCACGGTTTATGCCGGCGCGATCATGGTCCTGTTCCTGTTCGTGATCATGCTGCTCGGCGCCGAAGCCCTCGCCCCGACGAATGTCCTCCCGTGGCAGAGACCGCTGGCATTTTCTTTGGCGGTCGTCCTGCTCATTGAATCAGCGTACCTCTTAATATCCCGCGCGCAGACGAATGCGCTCATATCCGCACCGGACATTACCGTGAACTCAATGGACAACCTGCGTGACATGGCAATGACGCTGTTCCACCAGTTTCTTTTGCCGTTCGAGGTTACATCCATATTGTTGCTGGTCGCAATGGTCGGCGCGATCGTGCTGACCAAACGTGAAAAGGCAGGGCAGAAATAATGGTTCCAGTTGATTATTACATCATCCTTTCGGCTGTTTTATTTACCATCGGCGCGCTGGGCGTGCTCATCCGCCGCAACCCGTTGATCATTTTCATGTCCATCGAGTTGATGCTCAACGCGGCGAATCTGGCCTTTGTCGCATTTTCCAGAATGTACGATAGTTTCAACGGGCAGATATTTGTTTTCTTCGTCATCGCAGTCGCCGCCGCCGAAGTTGCGGTGGGACTTGCTCTGATCGTTGAAATCTTCAAAACCAAGAAGAACATCAATATCGATGAGATGAACTCCTTGAAAGGATAAAAGTAAAAGGTAATTGGTAATTAGTAATTACCAATCTCCAATTACCAATTACGGAGAAACCATGCACTTAAGTGAAGCAGTGAACTCAGGATTTTTCTACCTCGCCCCGTGGCTGGTCTTTGCGCCCATCACTGGATTGTTGATCAACCTCATCTTCGGAAAATATTTCTCCGAAAAGATGGTCGGCACAGTGGCAAGCCTTGCATCGGGAGCGGCCTTTGTCGTCTCGGTGCTGCTGGCTTATTCGGTCTCGATCAATCACGGCGAGATGATGAGCGTTCCTTTTGCACAGTGGATCCACATAGGCACGCTCCAACTCGATTGGACCTTCCGCGTGGATTCACTTTCAGCCACGATGATGCTCGTCGTCTCCGGCGTCGGCACGCTCATCCACATCTACGCCATCGGGTACATGCACGAAGATGTGCGCTTCAAGAAGGAGGAGGGACGCTTCACGCGCTTCTTCATTTTCTTGAACCTGTTCATCGCGGCGATGATGATCCTCGTCAGCGGCGACTCGTACATGATGCTCTTTGTCGGCTGGGAAGGCGTGGGACTTTGCTCCTTCCTCCTCATCGGTTTCTGGTACGAGATGGATACGCTTGCGCGTCCGTCCTGGGCGAACTCCAATGCCGCGAAGAAAGCCTTCATCACCAACCGCGTCGGCGACTTTGGTTTTCTGATCGCTGGCTTTTTGATGTTCTGGTATCTCGGTTCATTCCAATTTGACGAGGTCTTCAAAGCCGCGCCTGAGATCGCTCATTCTGCTCCGTGGGTGATCGTTGCGATCACCTTGTTCATGCTTGTTGGTGTGGCTGGTAAATCCGCGCAGATTCCGCTTTACATCTGGCTGCCGGATGCGATGGCAGGCCCGACTCCTGTTTCGGCGCTCATCCATGCCGCGACGATGGTAACTGCGGGTGTCTATCTTGTGACTCGTTCCGCTCCCATATATTCGCTTGTGCCTGAAGCTCAATATATTGTGGCAATGGTCGGCGCAGGCACGGCGCTCTTCGCCGCGACGATTGCCGTCGGTCAGTACGATATTAAAAAAGTCCTGGCTTACTCCACTATTTCACAACTCGGCTTCATGGTCGCGGCAGTGGGTATGGGCGCGTATGTGGCGGGGATGTTCCATCTCATTACCCATGCCTTCTTCAAGGCTTTGCTATTCCTTTCCGCTGGTTCCGTCATTCTTGGCATGGAGCGCGGACATCACCACCTGGCGCATCACGTCGCCCATGACGATCATGGAAAAGGAAAGAAGAAAGAAGGGAAAAAAGAAGAACATGGACACGGTCACGATGAAGAACACAGTGAAGTCTTCGACCCCGGCGACATGCGCAACATGGGCGGACTTCGCAAGACCATGCCTGTCACCTTCTGGCTTTACATGATCGGAACGCTGGCGCTCGCCGGCATCTTCCCGTTTGCGGGTTTCTGGTCGAAGGATGAAATTCTGCTTGACGCCAGCCTGCATTTCACAAGTGTTTATGGACAGTTAACTCTCGCTGCATTCCTGACCGCCTTTTACATGGGGCGTCAGGTGTGGATGGTCTTCTTCGGCAAGCCGCGTCACGATGCCGCCGCCCACGCTGAAGAAAGCCCAAAGGTGATGACCGTGCCGCTTATGGTGCTCGCAGCCTTGTCGGTGTTGGGCGGCGCGCTGAATCTTCCCTTTGAAGGTTTTCATAATCTCGGTCATTGGCTCGGGCACACCCTCGGCGAAGCCGAAGGCCTTCCGCTTGATCTCAAAGTCGCGGGCATCTCCACTGTGCTGGCGCTTTCTGCCATTACCCTGTCCTGGTTTATTTATGGCCGCAACCCTTTGAAAGCCAACCAGCCCGACCCGCTCAAGAAGCCGCTTGGTTTCATCTTCACGGGCATGGAAAACAAATGGTTCGTGGACGAAGGCTACTTCGCCGTCATCATCAATCCGTTCAAGAAGGCATCTCAATTCCTTGCGGATGTGATCGATTGGCGCTTCTGGCACGACTTTGTGCATGACACGGTCATTGCCGGGACTTATAACTGGCTCAGCGATACTGCATTAAATACCTACGCCGATCAAAAAGGCATCGATGCCTTGGCGAACTGGCTCGGCGACGCAACTCAATCAGTATCGGCGACCCTGCGCAAAGTCCAGAATGGATTCGTGCGCTCGTACGCGCTATCCGTCATGCTGGGTGTCGTCTTGATTTTAGGATATCTCATCTTTAAATAGTTTTCAGGTTGGCAAGTTAAAAGGTTTCAGCCTTCCAACTTTCAAACCTGCCACCATCTCGAACTCGAGGATAGAACATGGAATTTCTTTTGCAACCTCTTACCCTTCTGACCTTCTTCCCGCTCCTGGGTGTGCTCGTGCTTCTGTTCATGAACTCCGAAGCCAAGACCGCCATCCGCTGGGTCGCGATGGTCACCTCCCTGCTGACGTTTGGCGTTTCGCTTTGGGTGCTTTCGCAGTTCAACGCATCCAACCCCGACTTGCAGCTCGAAGCCAAATATCCGTGGATCAACGTGGCGGGATGGAACATCTACTATTATCTCGCCGTGGACGGCTTGAGCATTCTGCTTGTTTTGCTCACCGCCTTCCTCACACCGATCTCCCTGCTCTCCACATGGACAGCCGTCGAAGACCGCGTGAAGGATTTCATGATCTTCTTCCTCCTGCTGGAAGTGGGCATGATGGGCGTCTTCCTCGCGCAGGACTTGTTCCTGTTCTACATCTTCTGGGAGTTCACCCTCGTGCCGATGTACTTCCTGATCGGCTTGTGGGGCGGACCGCGCCGCATCTATGCCGCCGTTAAGTTTTTCCTCTATACAATGGCTGGTTCCATTTTGATGCTGGTTGCCATCCTTTTCCTCGGTATCAAAGCGGACACGTTCAACGTGCCGACCATGCTTGCGCGCCTGCCCGACCTGTACGCGACCAGCATTGATCCGAAGACGCAAATGCTTTTGTTCATTGCCTTTGCCGCTGCCTTCGCCATCAAAGTCCCGATGTGGCCGTTACATTCATGGCTGCCCGATGCCCACGTGGAAGCGCCGACTGCTGGTTCTGTCATCCTGGCCGGCGTTTTGCTGAAGATGGGAACCTACGGTTTCCTGCGCTTCAACATTCCGCTCTTCCCGGATGCCACCGTTCAAGCCGCCCCGTGGATCGCGCTGCTTGCGACCATCGGCATCATTTACGGTGCGGCGGTTTCGTATGCCCAGCAGGATGTCAAAAAACTGGTTGCGTATTCCTCCGTCAGCCACCTTGGCTTCGTCATGCTCGGCATGTTCGCGCTTAATCCTCAGGGCGTGGCTGGTGCCATTTTGCAAATGATCAATCACGGGTTAAGCACGGGCGCGCTGTTCCTCCTCATCGGCATGGTCTACGAACAGACACACACCCGCGAGATCAAAGTCTACGGTGGCTTGTGGAAGGTCATGCCGGTCTTCGGCACGGTCATGTTGATTTCCTCGCTTTCTTCGATGGGCCTGCCCGGTCTTAATGGCTTTGTGGGTGAGTTCACCATTTTGCTCGGAGCATTCGGCTCGAAGGCGATTGGCAGTCCGTGGTACGCGGGCATCTCTGCTATCGGCGTCATCATGGCCGCGGTCTACATCCTTTACATGTTCCAGAAAATGTTCCTCGGACCTGCGGGCGAGATCACCCATCATCACGAACTGAAAGACCTCAACTGGCGCGAGATACTCACTGTCGCCCCGTTGTTGATCTTCATGTTCTGGATCGGCCTGTACCCCGCCCCGTTCTTCAACTTGATAGCTCCTGCTGTTGAGAAACTTTTATCTGCGTTGCCTTTATAAAACGACCATTGACCGCAGACCATAGACCGTGGTTTCCACCGTCCATCGTCCACGGTCTATCGTCAGATTTCCGGAGCGTTCATGACGCAAACTGATTTTTACACCATCCTCCCGCTGACCGTCCTCGCCGTATGGGCTTGTCTGCTTTTGCTGGCCGACCTCTTCATCCCGAAGGATCGCAAAGGCATCACGGCATTCCTGTCCGCGCTGGGGCTGGCCGTCACGCTGGGATTGACGATCACTCAAGTCGGCCGCGAGAATCTTGGTTTCAACAACATGGTGGTGGTCGACGGTTTCTCGACCTTCATCAATATCATTCTTCTTGCGAGCAGTCTGTTCGGCGTTGCCCTCGCGTACGGGTACATCAAACGCATGGGGCTTGAGCGCGGAGAGTACTACACCCTGATGCTGTTCAGCGTCACAGGCATGATGCTCATGGCGCAAGCCGCAGACCTCATCATCGTTTTCCTCGCGCTCGAATTGCTATCCATTCCACTTTACGTGCTGGCCGCCTTCGCCCGCCCCAACCTCCAATCAGAAGAAGCAGGCGTCAAATACTTTTTGCTCGGCGCCTTCTCAACTGGATTTGTCGTCTACGGGACCGCGTTGATCTACGGCGCGACCGGTACCACATCACTGGGCGGGATTTTCTTTGCCGCTTCAAACGGGACCCCGGGCCTGCTCCTGACCATTGGGGCTGCCCTGCTGCTGGTGGGATTCGGCTTCAAGGTCGCCGCCGTTCCCTTCCACATGTGGACTCCTGACGTATATCAAGGCTCGCCGACGGCTGTCACAGCCTTCATGTCCTCCGGCGCGAAGATCGCCGGCTTTGCCGCGTTACTGCGTGTCTTTGCCAGTGCATTCCCCTCCATTTCAGTGGACATCACCGCCGTAATTTGGGTGCTCGCCGCGTTGACGATGATCGTCGGCAACATCACAGCCATTTCGCAGACCAACATCAAGCGGATGCTGGCATATTCCAGCATCGCGCACGCAGGCTACATCCTGATGGCCTTCGTCCCATACGGCAACAAGGAAGTTATGCCGGTCTCAGTCGCCGCTGGGTTGTTCTATCTTGTCTCCTACGCGGTGACCAACTTTGGCGCATGGGCGGTTGTCATCTCGCTTGAGAAAGCTGAAGGCAAAGGCTTGGAGATCAGCGACTTCGCCGGCCTCGCCAAAAAATATCCCGCTCTCGCCATTGCCATGACGGTCTTCATGCTCTCGTTCATTGGTTTCCCCCCCACGCTGGGATTGGTCGGCAAGTTCTACCTCTTCCGCGCAGTCATCGCCGGCGGATACACCGGCCTCGCCCTTATCGGCGTGGTGACCTCGCTCGTTTCCGCATATTATTATTTGCGCGTGGTCATCAACATGTACATGCGTGAAGGTGACCCGACCATCGAGCGCGAACAGTGGCTGGATTTTACAACCGTCACCACGGCAGTCGCCACTGTTGCGCTGAGTTTTGTCCCGCAATGGTTGTTTTTCATGGCAAGCACCGCCGCCCTGCGATTGTTCTAACGGTTGAAAAAATTACGAACGATTGATTATGGGATGGTATTTTTCGCCATCCCATAATTTATTGACAGTCATTTTCTTTGGGGTATAATACCGTCCGCGAATAAATCCGTGCAGCATAAAAATGGCCCCGTAGCTCAATGGCAGAGCAGTTGCCTCTTAAGCAATTGGTTTTGGGTTCAAATCCCAACGGGGTCACAAAAATCTCGAACTGGATAAACAAAAATCCCCATTACGGGGATTTTTGTTTATCAGCACAAGCATCAATAGTGTTATCGGAAATTAAAATTGGGACGCTGATTCACGCACACTTGCCCCTTCGGCATCGCTCCGCGAATGCGAAGCCGATGTGGCGGGCAGTGCCAGAGGAAAACGCAGATCTCTCTTTTTTATCAGCGAAATCAGCGCTCATCTGCGTCCAAAAATGTTCTTGGCTTATTACCGATATCTTCTAATGAAAACAAAACCAAAGGCTTTTCCTTCGTGGTTAAAACATTTTCACATAAACAAACTCAATACCCACACGATCAGCGGAGCGACCGCCAGCGCCGGCAGAAAATTCCCCACGCGGATCTTTTTCAATTCCAGCAGGTTATTGAATGCCACTCCCATCAAAATCACGCCGCCGGTGGCAGTCATTTCAGCCATCATCGGGTCGGTGACAATCGCGCTGAGTTGACCGGCGAGCAGACTGATTCCACCCTGATAGACAAGGATGATCAGCGACGAGAACATCACGCCGACTCCCAGTGTCGATGCGAACGCAATGGACGCGAAGCCGTCGAGTGTGGATTTTACAGCCAGTAGTTTGTAGTCGCCGGTCAAGCCGTCTTGGATCGAGCCGAGGATTGCCATCGGACCGATGCAATAAAGCAGCGAAGCCACCATAAAGCCGCGCACAAACTTCGAACCGGAACCAGTCTCAACGTCACGCGAGAAGCGCTTTTCGAGAGACTGCCCCAGAGCTTGCAGCCAATCTTCGATCCCGATCCATTCACCCAGCATCGCGCCGATAATGATCGCGCCGAGCACGATCAATTGATTTTCGCTTTTGAAGAACATTTGCAAACCCATCGCCGCAGTGAAAAGTCCCATGCCTGCGATGACGGTGTTCTTGAATTTTTCAGGGATGCGCGCGCCGAAAATTAAACCGATGGTCCCGCCGATCAAAATGGCGGCGACATTAATGAAAGTACCTGTCATGTGTTTATGTCATTGCGAGGACTGGTGGTCGAGTAGGCGGTGCTTTTCCGCCATATCGAGACCCAGCCCGAAGCAATCTCCGTTGAATTGAGGATGGGTATTTATGATTTCGCCAGTGAAGTCTTCTTCCCCGCGAACTGATTCTCAAGAAGCTCAAGCACAAAGCATAATGATGAAAGTCGATTCAAATAGCGCTGCAAATCCGGGTTGACCACCACTTCGTCATCGAAGAGATTGACCACGCAGCGCTCCGCCCTGCGGACAATGGCGCGCGCCATCGAGAGCGCCGCGCCGCCGAGCGTATCGCCGGGCAAAATAAATTCCTTCGGCATTTCCACGCCGGCGCTCAACTCGTCCGTTTGCTTTTCAAGCCAGCTCACGCGCTCCTGATTGATGAAATGAAATCGCTGCGCGTTCTCCGGTGTGGCGGCGACCTCAGCCATTAACTTGTACAGGTCGCGCTGCGCTTCGAGCAAAACGGGAGCAGTCTGCGGCGCGGAGCATTGCGCGCGCGCCAGTCCCAATGCGGCGGATGCCTCGTCCAGCGCGCCGATGGCTTCCATGCGGGCGTGATATTTCGGCACGCGTCCCTCGCCGAGCAAGCCTGTCGTGCCGTCGTCACCGGTTGCGGTGTAAAAAGTCATGCGGGCATTATAATTCGGAAATGCTTATTCCCATCCATGAAGAAATGACCCGCGAAGCCCTGAACGGTTGCTTCAGCCCGCGTGCGCTCGAGATCATCATCGCCGCCAACCGCAAGCAGGATGCACTCAGCGGGCAGATTGGCCACGACGAATTTCACTTCGACAACAACGCCATCGAGAAGGGCTTTCGCTACATCAACGAACAGCGCGGATATGTGCTCGCAACCCTGCTTTCACCGGGCATTCTTTCGGCGTGGATCGCCTTCGGGAGATTGATCCACACCGCGCAGGATTTCTATTCTCACACGAATTACATCGCCCTCTGGCTTGACCAGTTCAACGGCACGCCTCGCGCTCCGCGTCCGCCCGAAGTTGATCCTGTTCAAAAGAGCTTGCTCCGCAGCCCGGACTTGCGCTCCGGCAAAATCTACTTCCCGCTGGATGCGCTGTATTTTGTCCCGTTCATGCGAGGCGTTGCGCTCAAGTTCCTGCCCGAAGACTCACACGGCAAGATGAATTTAGACTCGCCCAAACAGGGTCCGCGTTTTGAGTATGCGCGCGCCGCCGCAGTGAAAAGAACGCAATATGAATTTGACTTGCTGAAAAAAATACTCACGCCGGAAATGTTCGCCAGATTTACGGATATATAAATGTCATTCTGAGCACAGCGAAGAATCTGCCCGGATTGTTGAAGCAGGCTCAAAGTTAAGAAAGAAGCGGGCACTTCATCCAAAAAATGAAAGGGTATAATCAAATTATGGACATAAAAACTCAACTTAATGAATCAGTCAAAGATGCAATGAAAAGCGGCGACAAGCTGCGGAAGAGTACGCTCAGCATGGCGCTGGCCGCCATCAAACAGGTGGAGGTGGACAAACGCGTTGCGCTCGACGACCTGGCCGTGACGGCCCTGCTCCAAAAGGAGATCAAGAACCGCCGCGAAGCGCTCGAAGAGGCGAAGAAAGCCAGCCGCCCCGATTTGATGGAAGCCAACGAAGCGGAAATAAAAATCTTGGAGGTCTTCCTGCCGAAAGCCATGCCCGCCGAGGATTTGCGCGCGCTGGTGGAGGCCGCCATCGCAGAGACGGGAGCATCTGCTCCGAGCGACATGGGCAAAGTAATGAAGATCGTCATGCCCAAGGTGGCTGGCCGCGCGCCAAACGATGCGATCAGCGCGGCGGTGAAAGAACTGCTCGCCAAGTAATTCAAAGTGACAGGCATTTCAAAAATGCCTGTCACTTCCCTCTTTTATGCCTGCGCGTACCCCTGTTTCCAAACGCATTCGAGTTTTACAGATCAGCCTGATCGTTGCGGTCAGCCTTGTTTCTTTTGCCGCGCTGACTTTGCCCATTGGGTTGCGGCGCGTCACGCAGGTGTTGAATGTCGGTGACGTTTCCCAGACCACGCAGAATGCTCCGCGTGATATTGAATATGTGAGCGATGTTCGCACGGAGGAGGCTCGCATAGCGGCGGAAAGCGCGGTGCAGCCTGTGTACAGCCTGCCAGATTCTGCGATTGCGCGCCAGCAGATCGAGCGGCTGGATACTGCGATGCAGTACATCACCTCGGTGCGGGATAACAGCGAAACAAGCCTTGAGCAAAAGAAAACAGACCTGGTTGCGCTCAGCGATGTGCGTTTGAAACCGGAGACGATCGATTACCTGCTGGCGATCTCCGCCACGCGTTGGGAGAACTTGCAGGCGGAAGCCTTGCGCGTTTTGGAGCAGGTCATGCGCCGCGCGATCCATGAAGATAAAGTGGAATCAGCGCAGGCGGGAGTCTCCTCCTTTGTCAGCCTCACGCTCGATGAACAACAATCCGCGCTTGTGACGGAACTGGTGGATGCCTTCGTTGTGCCGAATAGTTTTTACAGCGAAGAGCTGACCACTGCCGCGCGCGCCTCGGCGCGTGAAGCGGTGAAGCCGATCGTGCAAACTTATAAAACAGGTGAGACCGTCGTCCCAGCCGGGGAGGTCATCACACCCGCAGACTTCGAAGCCTTTCAACAACTTGGCATGATCAGCCCCGGTCAGCGCTGGGAGGATATGGTCGGCGCGATCGCGTTGATCCTCATATCTGCTGTTTTCGTCCCGCTGTATTTTTTCCGCCGCAAGCGTTCTTCGGTGGTGAACGATCCGCGCAGTATTCTGGTCATTGCCGTGATCTTCATTATCTTCTTGATCGGCGCGCGCCTGTTCACCAACCGCACGCTTGCGCCGTATGGCTACCCTTTACAGGCGGCGGGATTATTGATCACCACCCTGTTCGGCCTGGAGGCCGGCCTCGTCATCACCATTCCGCTGTGTTTGCTGGCGGCATACGGCGTGCCGAACGCGCTTGATCTCACTCCTTATTACCTGCTTTCGTCGCTGATCGGTCTGCTGGCGCTCGGACCCGCCCGCCGCTTTTTGGGTTTCCTGCGGGCAGGGCTGGCCATTTCGCTTTCAGGGCTTGTTGTCCTTGTTGCGTTTCGCCTGCCGTTCTTCCCGCCGGACTGGCTGGGAATTGTCCAATTTGTTGGCGTCGTATTATTTTCCGGGTTCGCTGCGGCCAGCCTGACGCTTGCGCTTCAATATCTACTTGCTCAAACGCTTGGGCTGACCACCGCGCTGCAATTGCTCGATATATCGCGCCCGGATTTCCCGCTGCTAAAATTCTTTCTGCGCAATGCGCCCGGCACATATCAGCATAGTTTGCAGGTTGCCAACCTGGCCGAGCAGGCTGCTGAAAAGATCGGCGCCGATCCATTGCTGACGCGCGTCGGCGCGCAGTTCCATGATATCGGCAAAGCGCTCAACCCGACCTTCTTTATTGAGAACCAGATCCCCGGCAATGTGAACCCGCATCATGACCTTGTCCCTGAAGAGTCTGCGGCTACCATCATCCGTCATGTCACAGATGGCGTGCAGTTGGCGAAAAAATACCGCCTGCCGCGCCGCCTGCATGATTTCATCCTTGAGCACCACGGCACGCTGATCACGCGCTATCAATACAATCAGGCCATGGAAGCAGTCGATGGCGATGTGTCAAAAGTGGACATCGAAAAATTTCGTTACCCCGGACCCAGCCCCAAGTCACGCGAGACCGCCCTGCTGATGCTCGCAGACGCAACGGAAGCCCGCGCACGCGCCGAACGCCCCGATACCGATGAAGACCTGCGTGCGCTTGTCCGAAGCGTGATCGACTCTGTGCAAAAATTCAACCAGCTCGACGACACGCTTCTTACCCTCCGCGACCTGACTTTGATCACTGAGTCATTCGCGGTCACCCTGCGCGGCACATATCATCCGCGCATTCAATATCCCAGCCCCAATTTACCAGACAGGGATCTAACCATCCCCGCCGCGAGAAAAGAAGAATGATCAACATAGATAACCAACAGGATTTTTTGGAATCAGCACTGCTCGAACGCGCTGCGCGCATCACACTTGAAATTGAGTCTGCTCCCGTTGACGCAGACATGACCATCGTCCTGACAGATGACAAACAACTTCACGAGTTGAATTTGGAATATTTGGGCGTGGATTCACCGACAGATGTGCTCTCCTTCCCCGCATCAGAATCGGACCCGGAAACTGGTACGCCCTATCTGGGAGATATCCTCATCTCGATTCCGCGCGCGGCGCAGCAGGCGCAGGCGGCGGGTCATCCCCTCGAAGCGGAAGTGCAGCTGCTCGTTGTGCATGGTACTCTGCATTTGCTAGGGCACGATCATGCCGAGGCGGAGGAAAAAGCCCGCATGTGGAATGCGCAGGCCGAGGTGATGTCCAGACTCGGTCTGTCTTATGTCAAGATTCAGGAAGCGTAAGGTAGTGAAGAACTTTTTTGATTCGCGCATCGTTTCCATTGGCCATGCGTTTCGCGGCTGGCATTATGTGATCCGCACGCAGAAAAACGCATGGATTCACAGCGCCATTGCCACGGCCGTTTTTATTTTGGGGCTTTGGCTGCGATTGCCTGCGCGTGATTGGGCGGTGATCATTTTGACGACGGCGGTTGTGTTCGCGGCAGAGTTTATGAACACAGCCATAGAAACTGTCGTTGACCTTGCCAGCCCGGACCATCATCCGCTGGCGAAGGTCGGCAAGGATGTGGGCGCTGCCGCTGTGCTGGTGGCAGCGCTCGCCGCGATCCTGATCGGCTTGTTAATCCTTGGCCCGCCGCTGTGGAACAAACTGCTTTTGCTGTTTACTTTTTATTCGTAACTTATTTCCACTCACCACAGGAGCATTCATGGCTTTATCTTTTAAATTTGGAACCGTCGGCTCTCCCACCGGCACGCCCAAGAAACCGGGCGGCTCTGTCGGCGCGATCGAGTTCAGCAAATCAATCGGGCTGGACACGCTGGAGCTTGGCTGGGTGCAGTCGGTGCGCGTGACCGAGGCCACCTGCGCGTTGATCAAATCCGCAGGTATGGAACATGGCGTGGCGTTGAGCGTCCATGCGCCGTACTTCATCAACCTGAATGCGAACGATGAAGAATGGCCGAAGTCGCGCAAACGACTAATGGATGCCGCGCATTATGGCAATCTTGCCGGCGCAACGGATATCATTTTTCATCCCGGCTCGTATTTTACGAATGATCCGCTCGAAGTGTTGAAGATCGCCATTCCGCGTTTGCAGGGTTGTGTGGATGAACTAAAGAAGAAGGGCAACCCCGTCACCCTGCGTCCGGAGACGATGGGCAAGTCGGCCATGCTCGGCTCGTTTGAAGATGCGCTTGCGATGAGCAAAGCCATGGATGGGGTGCTGCCGTGTTTGGATTTTGCGCATCTGCACGCCCGCCCCGGCGACGGCTCGATGAACAGCTACGATGAATGGTCACGCCTGCTAGAAGTCTATGGCAAAGCGCTCGGTCAGAAAGCTTTGAAGCATTTGCATATTCACCTTTCCGGCATTGAGTATGGACCGAAGGGCGAAAAGAATCACCTGCCCCTTGCAGAAGCCGACTTGAATATGAAGGCGCTTTTCAAGGCGTTGAACGAATTTGGCTGCGGCGGGCGCATCCTGTGCGAAAGCCCAATCATGGAAGAGGACGCCTTGAACATGAAGAAAGCCTGGATGAAAGCCAGCGGAGAGATGGAAAAGTAAAAACTTCTTTACCATACAAAAACTTTTTGGACGCTGAAAAACGCTGATTTTCGCTGATAAAAAGAAGAAAATCTGCGTTTTCCCCTGGCACCGCCCGCCAGGGCAGATGTGCGTTCATCAGCGTCCCAATTCTAAAAATGTACGGTAGCGAAAGTAAAAATAAAAAATCCCGTCCAATCATTGGACGGGATTTTTTGTATATTGAAATTTGTTGACTACTTGTTCATTGCCACGTTCAATTCAAGTTGATCGGGGTCGTTCGATGATGCTTCGAGGTTGTCACCGAACTTGTCGTTATACCCATCAGCGGCAAAGACGATGGTGAACTGCGTGTTGCGCGGAATGCCCGTAATTGAATAACCGCCATTGCTGTCTGTCTTGAGGCTGGCTTCGATGTATTTATCGGTGTAATTCTCCCTGCCCCACTGGTCGTAGGTAATGCCGGGCGAAAGGACGAATACGTACGCGCCGGAGATGGGTCTGCCCGTGTCCGCGTCGGTGATAACGCCGTAAACAGTGACTGTATCTCCCTGCGATGACGGGGGAGGAGTTGTCCCACCGCCGCCGCTGCCAACGGTCACCTTGCCGGAAGTGCCGATCACCTGGTCGCTGCTGCCGGCATGCATCTCCAGATAGTATTCTCCATCCGGTAATGGGTCGCCGTTATTCGGCAGGTAGGTGCCGAACGAGCCGTTTGTTTCCCACTCCCAGGCATAGGAATATTCGCTGACCGGCGAGCCGTTCAAATACCATTGCTCGCGGACAAGTTCGCCCGGCGTCATGCCGGAATAATCAAAACTCGCTCCGATGCAAAGCGTGTTGGATGGGAACGATGAAACAACATTGCCCAAGTCACAGCCCTCGGGACTGTAAGCCGCTTCGAGCCATGCGAAATTACTTGCCGCTTCATTTCCCGACCCCGCTTCTGTCACAACACCGGACTGAGTGTACTGGCTGACGTATTGTTTGCCAGACTGCGCAGCCTGAATCAATGGCTTCGCAAGTTCAATCGGTCGCAGCGCATTGATAAATCCGCCGATGGGAATGCAGCTATCGTTTTGATCCACCTGACCGTCGTTGTTCGTGTCCTGAATCTGACGGCAGTCGGTCACATTGCCGCCCGCGCCGGAAGATGCCTGAGTGGGCACGCCGATTATGCGGGCATTGTCATCTGCGCCCAGCCCGCCGGAGTTGCCGCCCGCGATGGTCGCATCGGTTTTGATCCAGGCGCGGTCGCCGATCGGGTTTTCAGAAGTAAAGCCGGAAACGCTGCCTTCTGTGAAGGTGATCGTATCACCGCCGATGCCGGGGAAGCCAAAGATGCTGACGTGGTCGCCGACGTGAGTCAGATTTGAATCGCCGAGTTCAACATAAGGAAAATTCAAACTTGCGGGATCAACATTTGAACCGTCGACGGTTGAGGTGATCTGGATCACGGCGAGGTCGAGGAATCCATCCACTGCGCGGACTTCCGCAAGATAGGAAGGCACTGGCGGCTTGTCTTCCGATTCGACGATGGCGATGCCAAGCGCGTCGGGTTCCATGTCCGGCTCGCCCTGCGATGCCGGGCTGGCTACATGCGCATTGGTCAGGATCATGCCATAGGGAGAAAGAATCGTTCCTGATCCAGTGTAGCGCGGAGTCAGTTGTCCATTCTCGTTGAATAATCCATAGATCTGCACGGTGGCGGATATCAAATGGGCGCGCTCTGTCTGTGAGAGACCTGCGCCGGATTCGGTTGGCGGAGGATTATTGACAGGATTTTCTGGCGTGGTCGGCTCGACGGGTGTGTTGCCGCCTTTGCAGGCGATTGCCGCGAGCGCCAGTATGATGAGCATCAGCCAGAAACGATTAAAAATATTTGGTTTCATGCAAGCCTCTTTTAGTAGCTGATCGATTCAAGGAAGAGATGGAAACGGCTGAGATCGAGGTCGTAATTTTTTTCATCGGCCCAGTAGCTGACCACGACTGCGTAATTGCCGTTCACGAAGATGTAATCTGCGCCGCGCACAATGCTCGGAATATTTTTGTGAGTCAAGTCGGGGTTGGATTCAACATAGACGTAGCTTATCTCGTAGGCGGTTTTATCGAACACGTTGACTTCGCGCTGGTCAAGCACGCGGAACGCAAGCAGGTCCTGACCGTGACTCAGCGTCAACAGGCTGGCGACCTGCGCCGCGGGAGTGTCTGTCGCGAGGGGTACTTTGCGAAGGATATAAGTTGTGTTAAACCCGCTGGAAGAACGGTCGGTGGTGCGCAGTAGTTCATCGCCGGCGGGTTGTGATTGTAGCCAGCCTTTCGGCGCTTGTGCGGATATGCCTTCCACGTTGAAGGGGATGCTGCTGTTTTCCACGCTGGATTTGTAGAACCAACCGGCCAGCAGGGCAATGACCGTGACGATAAAGACTGTGGCTTCGGCATAGCGGTCGCCGAGGGAAACTTTTTTGTTTTCCATTGTTATCTCCTATTTCCCCGCCTGCACGGATAAGTTACGGCGTACGAGCCAGAGCACAACGCCGGTGGTCGCAAATGCAACGATTGCCGCGAGGGCAAGACCGGGCCACGGGTTGGCTGCTGCGCCGCTCAGGCTGACGCTGGTCTGTGAGACGAGTCCGCGCAGCCAGTTGAATGTGCCGTTGAAGACCGCCGCGAGGGTGATGCCGAGCGGCATCCACCAGATCTGCTCGGATTCAAATTTGGCGCGGCCAAGGAAGTAGCCTGTAATGCCGGAGAAGGCCGCCTGCGCCAGCGCAACCACCGCCATGCGGATGACGCCCGTGCCGAGGTCTACGCCGCCGTTTGATACCACGAACTGAATGTTCAACACTGTGGCATATCCAAGCCCGGCTGCGGTGGCGTAGATGACTCCGTCGGTGGCTTCGTCAAATTCATTGGAGTGATAAATGCTGTAACGCACCGCGGCGTATTTCAGGAATTCCTGTGTAAAGCCCACCACGAGAATCCCGCCGAGGATGGTGGCGGTTGTATTTGCATAGATCCAGTGCGAAACACGGAAGACGTTCTCAACCAGCGGCACGCCAACGGCTGCGGCAAACAATGCGCCGAGCGCAAACACACCCAGCACATAGCCTTTCGGCTCAGGTTCAAGGCGGTCCTGCATATAAAAGAAGACCAGCCAGATCGCGGCTGGGACGAGCGCCAGAAAGACGCCGGTCAATAATAATGTCGATGTGGTGAAAACGGGTTTGAGCGCGCCGTCCAAAGCGTAGACAACGCCGACGAAAACGATCAGGCTGATGATGAGCAGGAACTCATTGCGCCAGACGTGCTTTCGTTCATGTACTGCTTTTAATTCAGTCATAAACTTCTCTCCTCTTGGGTTGTGTCTAACTGCGGGACTATATTACGAAATTACGAACCATAAGTCAATAGGAATTAAGATTCTGTCATAGTTGTGCAACCAGCCCAAAGTCAGAAGGCAGAAGCGAGAACATGTGCGCATCGCAGACCCGGGTGCCGATCACCATCCGATTTAGCAGAAGCCCTTCATCGTGCGCGCGGATCTTTTGGGCGACACGCCTGCTCGCAGTATTCCCCGCTGCGATGACGATCTCCGCGCGGATCAGACTCGCTTTTTCAAATGCGAAACGCGCAATTAATTTTGCGGCGCATCCTGCAATTCCCTTTCCGCGCTGCGAACTGCGCACCCAATAGCCGAGGTTGCAAAAACGATATAAGGGATGGATGTGACTTAAACTGCAACTGCCAAGGAGTTCGCCGTTATTTGCATCGGTAATTGCAAAGGCGTACATCGAGCCGCTTGACCAGTACGAGCGCGTCAGGGTTATAAAGGTGCGCGCTGTTTCCACTGAATAATTGTCATTTGCCCAGGACATCCACGGGTTGAGGTCGGGCAATGATTCGCGCACAGCCTTGAATAGCTCATCCTCGTCCCCAAATTCATACGGGCGCAAGCTGATAATGTGATCTGTTAATTTTAGAAATGGAAACATGCTTTCTGTAAAATAAAAACGGAGACACGCTTTCACCGAGTGTCAATCTCTGTGCGCTTGTGTCTCCGTTGTGTCGGCCCAAAAACTTATGTCGTGATGTATTCCCTCAAGCTGTGTTCCACCGCGTAGGCGGCGGCTTCTGCGCGATTGTTCACGCTCAACTTGGAGAGGATGCTTGAAACGTAATTCCGCACCGTTCCTTCGCCGAGGAATAAATTCTTTGCGATCTCGCGGTTGGTCTTGCCTTCAGAGACCAGCAAAAGCACATGCTTTTCCTGCTGACTCAAATGCGCGAAAGCCGAAGCCTCCTCCTCTTTAACTGCGCGGCGCACCTCCTGGAAGACGCGCTGAGTCACAGCCGGGTCAAGCAATGCCTCGCCGCGTCCGACAGATTCTATCGCCTTGACCAGGTCATCGCTGCCGATCTGTTTGAGGATATACCCCGATGCGCCGGCGCGAATGGCTGAGAAAAGCATTTCATCCTCGGCGTATGAAGTCAGCATGATCACCTTTGTGTTGGGATGATCATTGACGATCTGCTCGCAGGCTTCAATGCCCGAAGTGCCCGGCAGGCGAATGTCCATCACAACCACATCCGGCTTAAGTGAAGCGACTTGTTCCAGCGCTTCACGTGCCGAGCTTGCTTCCCCAACCACATCGAACTGCGGGTGTCTCTCCAGCAAGGATTTTAAGCCGAGGCGCACCACTTCGTGATCGTCCACAAGGATAATTCTTTGCTTTTTCATTCGCTTATTTTACCTCAGGAATATGCAGAAAACGGGCAAAATTCACGCATTTATGCTTTTTTCAGCGCTCGCAAATGTTCCTCAATGTGCGCCAGACTGCGCTCCACCCATAACTGCAAAGACAGGTCGCCGCCAATCGTCTCATGCCGGCTCACGCGCGACCATGACTCGCGCGGCAGGTCACGCAAAATTTTGCACAGGTCATTAACATTCGCGGAGAACTCATCCAAAATTCCAGCAAGTGATTCGTCCCTGTTGTAATGCTCTGCCATCCAGGCATCCGCGTCAAAACTTTTGAACTCGGGATTATCATCATTCAGCGTTTGACGGATGCGCGCGCCGTAAATGAGTTTATCCACATCGCGAGTGTGAGACGCGATCTGATGCACCGCCCAATCCCCGTCCACTTTTGTGTGCGCATCATTGGCCGCCAGACATGCGGCGCAAAATTCGCGTGCGGCTTCGGCCAGCCTTTCGACAATCTTGATTCGATATTCCGTCAGTTCTTTCATTTCGCCTCCAGCAGGGATAATACTTCATTCACCACATTCTCTGAATTAATAATTTCATAAACCCGAATTCCGTACGGACTTAATTCCAACCCTGCCTGATGCGACAACTCCACCAGCCCGGCTTTGCTGGATAGATAAGCCCCCGCATCATTTTCTTCCCCTTTGCCTGCTCCTGCGACGAGATTCAGAATCTCCCCGTGACCTTGTTCGCGCATCACGCGCCCCGCTGATTGAATCATCAGGAACGCACCCGTCAGGTTCACATCCAACGTGCGGTGCCAGTCCCACTCATCCATATCCAACAGCGGCGAGGACGGTTTTACAGCCGCATGATTGATCAGAATGTCAAAATTGCCAAAGTCATCTTCCACGGCTTTAACCAGCGCCTGAACTCCGACCTTTTTGGCAATATCTTCAATATAAGCCTTGGCTTTCCCGCCGCGCGAATTTATGCCCGAAACGACATCCTCCACATTGACGGGGGAAATGTCATTCGCGGCAATTAACGCGCCTTTTTCTGCAAGGGACTCTGCCAACGCGCGCCCCGCGCCTTTGCCTGCTCCGGTGATCAAAACCACTTTATCTTTTAAGTCGTTCATCTTTTTCTACTCACACATTGGGATCGTATCCGTATTTTCGTAGGCGTTCAACGGCAGACCGAAATACGGCGAAGGGTCATACGTGTTTTCAATTTCAAGCTCGTTGGTGAACCTGCCGAAGCCATCGTCTTTCACAACTGAAACATGCAAGTGGACTCCGACGGGGTTGTTCGGGTCACCGGAATAATTTCCCTGATAGCCGAGCAGCGTACCGGCCTCCACATAAACTTCCGAGGTTCCGGCTGGGAAATCAGGCGAGATGAAGGAGTTTCCCTGCGGGTTAGCCATGTGGGTATAGTACACCCATATTTGCCGACCTGCTTGAAGCGGATCATTCGGCACGCGGATGATGACGGATGATTTCCAGCCCAGTTCGCGGGAGAGGTAGCCGGGGTAGGCCGCAACCACAGGGGTGACGCCGACATCTGTCCCTGCGAAAATATCTATTCCCTGGTGGCGGTGACCGGGTCGGAAAGAATCGTCCCAAATGAAGCCGACCAAACCGTCGGTGGGGAAGATGAATGGGGCAGAGTCGCATTGCGTCCCGTTTATCATCCGCAAATCAGGACGGGAGGCGGGGTCGCGCAGAAAGGCAAATGTTTGCAGGGTGCGGGCGGAGCCGCGCCGGTAGTTGATGAAGAGATACAGTGCGGCCGTCACGATGGCGGCGAAGGCGATGAGGAGTGCGAGGCGTTTTGGCATTTCTGCATTATACACAGCTTGAAAGGGTATGGTTTGTGAAAGTTTTGACAAATAAGACCAATTTACTTGCATAAATTTTGGATTAAGGGGATAATCTCGGAAATTTCATTTTTGTAAGGTTGAAAAAACATAGCCGGAAGCCCCTTTCGGCTATGTTTTGATGATTGAGGAGGCGCACTCGCAAATATCGTTCCCGGCTTGCTGACTGCTTGTACATTTCATAAACCACCTTCTTAGGAGAGACAAAATGTATCGAAAAGTTTTTAACATGCTTTCGCTTTTGCTCGTTGTGGCAGTGGCTTTTTCAGCCGTAGCCCCTGCCGCCGCTCAGCCCAGGTTTGACGCTTCAGAAGAAAACCAGGTTGAGGAGAGCGCCAATGGAATTTATATCGTTCAAATGATTCATGCGCCCGCGATTTCATACGAAGGCGATATTCAGGGGTTGGCTTCGACAAAACCGAACTCCGGTGAAAAGATTGATCGCAATAATCCGACTGTTCAGGAATATGTTGGACATCTTGAAGACGAGCACGATGAAGCGCTGAGAGAATCTGGCGGCGATAAACTTTATGACTATGGCTATACATTCAACGGCTTTGCGGCTCAGTTGACTGTTCAGCAGGCCAATAAGCTCCTAAAAGTTGACGGCGTTATGCAGGTCAGCCCGGATACGCTCCAGAGCATTGACACTTCTTCCACTCCGAGTTTCCTTGGTTTGGATGCTAAGAAGGGTCTTTGGCAGAAGCTTGGCGGACAAAAAAATGCCGGCAAGGGAGTTGTGATCGGTATCATTGATTCAGGCATCTGGCCGGAAAGCTTGAGCTTTGCCGACAGCTACGATGAGAACACCAATCAATGGACATTTGCCAGCGGCGAAGATATTGAGGTGAAATACAATGCTCCGAAGAATTGGGCTGCGGCTTGTGTTTTGGATAACGCAACCTGTAACAACAAATTAATCGGTGCTCAATATTTCAACGCAGCTTTCGGCGGTGACGCTGGAATCGCGGCCACACGCCCGTGGGAATACCTCTCAGCCCGCGACTACAATGCGCATGGAACACACACTGCCTCCACAGCCGGCGGCAACTATGGCGTTCAGGCGACCGGCCCGGCGGCTGTATTCGGCTCCATCAGCGGCATGGCTCCTCACGCTTACATTTCAGTCTACAAGGCTTTGTGGTCAACTCAGGATGGTTCAACTGCCAGCGGCTTTACCTCCGATCTGGTAGCGGCCATTGATCAGGCTGTTGCTGACGGTGTGGACGTGATCAACTACTCGATCAGCGGTTCAACCTCCAACTTCCTTGACCCCGTTGAAATTGCCTTCCTCAATGCGGCTGATGCCGGCGTGTTCGTTGCGGCTTCTGCTGGCAACAGCGGACCCACCTCGGGCACAGTCGCTCACCCCAGCCCGTGGATTACCACTGTTGCGGCTGGCACACATAACCGCAACAGTGCTGGTTCTGCCACGATAAATGCAATTACTTATAGCGGCGCTTCCCTTGCAGCTACTGCGTTCACTGCTCCTTTGGTTGACTCAATTGCAGCTGGTTTGGCTGGCGCAGTTCCCAGTGAAGTTGCCTTGTGCTATCCCGGCACGCTTGATTCAGCAGTTGTGGCTGGCAAGATCGTTGTCTGTGACCGCGGCGTCATTGCGCGCGTGGACAAGAGCCGTGCAGTCCAGATGGCTGGCGGCGTGGGAATGATCCTCGTCAATGTTTCTGCCAGTTCATTGAACGCAGATTTCCATTACGTTCCGACCGTCCATTTGCAGAACACCGCCCGCGCGGCAGTCAAGGCTTATGCCGCTACCGCTGGCGCTACAGCCACCATTAATGCGGCTGTTCTAACTTTTACTGATCCCGCTCCGTTCACAGCCTCCTTCTCGTCTCGCGGACCACTCACTGCCGGCGGCGGTGACCTGCTCAAACCGGACGTGATCGCCCCCGGACAGGATATTTTGGCCGCTGTTTCACCCGCCATTGCAGGCCGTGATTTTGACCTGCTCAGCGGCACCTCGATGTCTTCGCCGCATGTTGCTGGTCTTGCCGCTCTGCTCAAAGACCTGCACCCGGATTGGTCGCCGATGATGATCAAGTCGGCTTTGATGACCTCCGGCTATGACGTTTTGGATGGCCCGAACACCAATCCTCTGGTGATCTTCCGCCAGGGCGCTGGTCACGTTCGCCCCAATAACGCGGCGGATCCCGGCCTTGTCTATGATTCAGGTTTCAATGAATGGCTTGCCTTCCTGTGCGGCGCCACAACCGGCGTCAATCCGGCTTACTGCTCGGCGCTCTCCGGTGCCGGCTACTCGCTTGACCCAAGCGACTTAAACGTTCCATCCATCTCTATTGGTCAGATGGCCGGCGTACAGACAGTCACTCGTACAGTAACCAACGTGGGCGAAAAAGAGAAATACACCTTCTCCTATAGCGGTCTGGCTGGCATCACGGTAACGCCGAGCGCCAACTCATTCAACATTGAAAAGAATGGTGTCAAGAGCTACTCCGTCACCTTCACCACCAATGGCGCCGCGCTTGGTTCCTACACCGGCGGTTACGTCACATGGACTGGCAATAAGGGACATGTTGTCCGCATCCCGGTTGTCATCCGCCCGGTAGCCATGGCCGCCCCCAGCGAAGTCTCTGGCAGCTACAACGTAACCTTCGGTTACACAGGTCCGTTCGCAGCCACAGGCAGCGGATTGGTTGCCCCCACAGCTTACAGCGACAGCATCAATACCGGCGAATTCTTCGGTTACCCTGTGACCGTTCCTGCTGGCGCAACCTATGCCCGCTTCCAAATCTTCGACTCTGAGACTACCCCGGGCAGCGACCTTGACCTGTATGTTTACAATGGCTTGGGCCAATTGGTCGGCTTCAGCGCCGGCGGCACCTCTGACGAAATTGTCAATCTGGTGAATCCGGCGGCAGGCGAATACACGGTCGCCATTGATGGTTACGGAACCGCGAATCCTTCCACCTTTACGGTATACGCGTGGGTGTTGGATGGCACGTCCGCTGGCAACATGACCGTCACCGCTCCCGCCTCCGCGACAGTTGGTGCAGTGGGCGCGATCGACCTCGCCTTTAGCGGTTTAACTGCCGGTACCAAATACCTTGGCATGATCACCTACAGTGGTATCGCAGGTCTTCCTGCCCGCACCATTGTGTCTGTCAATCCATAAGAATTCTCGTTTGATGTAAGTAAAACAGGCTGGCGGAACTTCCGCCAGCCTGTTTTTTTATTAATTGCTCGAAATTATTTAGGTATCAACAGGCGCGCCTTCAACAGGCGGGATCGGATTTTTACAATAGGATAATGCCTTGTCTTTCCCGGCATGATATTCAAATTCACGGCCATCATATACCAATTTGATCAGATACCCCGGCGTCAATACTTGCGCGTACATCATGCCGGACTGCGGACAGCCAAGGCTTCCATCCGACCATGTAACTTCCCTTGCATCGACGACGCTAATATCACCGGCTGGGATCGACAATCTTTGGGCCAGGTCTTGTTTGGCAAGATCGACCAGGCTTTCCTGCCCCGCTGCAGAAGGGGTCGATAAAATTGGATTCATTTGTGGTTTATCTCCTTGGGTTGGCTGCGCGGGTATAAGAGTTGAAATCGGCTGCCTGGTTGGGTCTATGGAAGGCGGTTCGGCTGGTTCTGTCGCGATCGGTTGGGGGGACCCGCAGCTTGTCAGTACAACTGCCGCTATAACGAAAATCGAGATCCAATAAGGTTTCATGGTTGTCATCTCCTGTCTGATTTTAATTCAATAGACGCCTTCCGGCCCGGAATGGTTCCTCCAAAATTCGTCAATGGAGGGGGGATAAGACGATTGGCTGCCGCACAAACTCAGGTATTAATTTGGAGTGGGTTTGCTTGAATTTTAAAATGAAACGTTGTAATATAAATATAAGTTTTAGCGTTATTGAGCCTTTGCTTGAGAGGTAGGAAACCAATTACACCTCGAAACGGCAAACCCACCGTGAGGCGGGGGCGCAATGTCATGGATCTGCGAGTCGAATCAACGCAGATCGCCAGACTGCCGAAAGTGATCTTGCTTCGGCAGTCTTTAATTTAAACTGCCAGGTTAGGAGGTGATCCGCAAAAATCAAAAATGATCATTGAACATACCCGTTGTAAACCGTAATACCTATTTTTAGGAGATTGAAAAGGAGAACAGAATATGAAAACGAAGTTGTTGAGGGCATTTTTGATCATTACCATGCTGGCTATTGGTGTTGTGCCGGCGGTATCTGCGGGCGAAGGCGGGCCAATTGTGCCGCTGGAGGGAATTCCTTCGGCTGAAACCGGGGTGATAACAGATGAAACCCCGCATCAGTGGTTCGTTGAAATGTCAGGGGCGCCTGTTGCTGATGGGAACAACCAGCTCTCTGTTAAGTCTGAACAGCAAAAATTCCGAAATGATGCGAAGAAAGAAAAAATTGAATATCAGGAACACTATAGCTATGACAGTTTGTGGAATGGCTTCTCGGTTTCTGTGACAACCTCGGAACTTGGCAAATTGAGCCGCATTCCCGGCGTCAAGGCCATCTATCCCGTCATGGTTGTTTCCGTCCCGCAGACTGCGCCCTCCGCTGTTGACCCGGAACTCTATACAGCTCTCGCCATGACCGGCGCAGATGTTGCCCAGTCTGAATTGGGTTACACCGGCACAGGCATCAAAGTGGCGGTAATGGATACTGGCATTGACTATAACCACCCTGACCTGGGCGGCTGTTTCGGCGCTGGCTGTCGTGTGGCCAAGGGCTGGGACTTCGTCGGTGATGCCTACAATGCCGACGATACTTCACCCAGCTATAACCCAGTCCCAACTCCAGACCCCGATCCGGATGACTGCGGCGGGCATGGGACGCACGTGGCCGGCATCATTGGCGCGAACGGCGCTGTTAAAGGCGTTGCTCCCGAGGTGACTTTTGGCGCGTACCGTGTCTTTGGCTGCGCAGGCTCCACCACTGATGACATCATGCTGGCCGCCATGGAGCGGGCTTACAAAGACAAGATGCAAGTCTTGAATATGAGTATCGGCTCGCCGTACGAGTGGCCTCAATCCCCGACTGCTGTGGCTTCATCGCGCCTTGTTAAGAAGGGCGTTGTCGTGGTCGCTTCGATCGGCAACAATGGCACAAACGGCCTGTATGCGGCCGGCGCTCCGGGCTTGGGAGATCAAGTCATCGGTGTCGCTTCATTTGATAATACGAACGTCTTCCTGCCTTACTTTGAAGTTAATGGAGCGAAGATCGGTTATGTGACCATGACCTTCTCGCCTGCTCCGCCGACTTCTGGAACGGGCGAAATCGTGGACGTGGGGCTGGCCTGCTCACCCCTCGCTGTTGATCTGACTGGCAAGGTTGCTCTTGCAGCACGAGGTACATGTTCGTTTGCGCTTAAGGCAACAAACGCCATAGCTGCCGGCGCAGATGCGGTACTGGTTTCCAACAATGCTCCGGGCGTCTTTAACGGCACACTTGGCGCGCCGCTGGCCAACCCCAAGCCAGTGGTCGGCATTTCGCTGGCTGACGGCAACTTCATCCGCGCACAAACAGCCCCCATTATGATGACTTGGACTGACCAGATGTTCTCTGCCCCCAGCCCAACCGGCGGATTGATCTCATCGTTCAGTTCCTATGGTCTTTCACCTGATCTTGCCCTCAAGCCTGATATCGGCGCTCCGGGCGGGAATATCTACTCTACTTATCCTCTGGAATTGGGAGGTTACGCCACTTTGAGCGGCACCTCCATGTCGTCACCGCATGTGGCTGGAGCCGCCGCCTTGTTATTGCAGGCGCTTAACCAGCCCAGCCAGCATTGGTTCCGCCACGTGGATGCGGACGAAGTGCGCGATGTGCTGCAGAATAACGCTGACCCTGCCATGTGGTGGGGTGCTCCTAGCCTTGGTTATCTGGATAATGTCCACCGCCAGGGAGCGGGCATGCTCCGCATTGACAAAGCCATTTTGGCTACTACTCGCGTCCAACCCGGGAAACTGTCTTTGGGCGATAGCATGAAAGGACCCATAACCCGTGAATTGGAGATCGAGAATAGCGGAGAGGCAGACGTCACATACGATCTGTCATTCGAAAACGCTCTCTCCACCGGCGGCGTGATCACACCGGACTTCTGGGATTCTGATGCCGTTGTAACTTTCGACGTGCCCAGCATCACAGTCCCGCGCCATGGCGAGAAAGAGATCGAAGTCACCATCACACCACCTACTTACCCTGTAAAAGGACAATACGGCGGCTACATCATTCTGACCCCGCGCGATGGCAGCCCTGCTTCCCGCGTGCCGTTTGCCGGATTTGTGGGCGATTACCAGTCCATTGAAGTGCTTGCAAACCCGTACGGCCTCCCGTGGCTGGTCGACTTCAACTGGAATGATCCTGTCGCGCCTTTCACACTTGTAGATGCCCTCAACATGCCCTATGTTGTAGTCCACCTGGATCATCAGTCGCGCATCTTCAAACTGGAAGCTTTCAATGCTGTCACGGGTAAATCCGTGGGCAAGATCCTCCAACTGGATTACATGATCCGCAACAGCACCTCATCGGGTGTCTTCGAATTCGCCTGGGACGGCACTACAACGATCAAGAAGAACAAGGTCTACACTGTGCCGAACGGACAATACTACATTAAGCTTTCCGTTCTCAAGGCGTTGGGCAATTCCAAGAATCCCGCAGATTGGGAAACCTGGACATCGCCAGTCTTTGACATTGCCCGTCCGTAACATTTTGTAACTGGTTAACGATTGCGGCTGACAGGAACTCTCCTGCCAGCCGCAATTTTTTTTACCTGCCCGGTTTCTTACAAAAATTCTATCTTTTGCATTTACTTTTTTTATATCACGCCGGTAACATAAGCCTACATTATTTGTATAAGGAGCAACCAAAATGACTTTCTATATTCAAACCAACCCGGTTCACCACATGGCCCGCCGCAGAATGGCAATGGCCGCAGCGCAGTCCCGCCAGAATTTCCTCAATGTCAACATTCGCGAGGAGGACGAAGCCTATATCCTCTCGGCTCTTGTGCCGGGCATCAAAGCTGAGGACTTGAACATTCAAACGCTGGATGACGTCGTCCGCATCGAAGGCGAGTACAAGACGGAGGATGCCGCGTACCTGCTGAATGAACTTCCCAGCGGTTCGTTCACACGCACCCTGCGCCTGCCTTCTGCCATCGAAGCGGATCGCGTCGAAGCAAGGATCGCGGACGGCGTGCTAACGCTGAGTCTGCCAAAGGCCGAATCAGCCCGACCGAAGAAGATCAAGATCTCGGTCAATTAAAGAAGCGAAATCAAAAAGAGCCGCATCAATTGCGGTTCTTTTTGATTCTCAGCTCATCATCTTTATCGATAAAATCAGGCAGTATATAATGCCCGCAATGGGTATAATTCTGTCATTCTTACCCTTTGGAGAAACCCTGTGCGTGTTAAATTTTTCTTCTTTGCGATCTGTATCGCTGCGATCCTGAGCGCGTGCGGAGGCACACCGACCGAGGTTGCAGGCCCCACGGTTGTGCCCACGCATACCCCGGTACCGCCTGCCACAATGATCCCGACTCTCTCCACGCCGCTGGCTTTGCTCGTTCTGCCGGCGGATATGGATCAGGCCGCATCCGACTTGTATCAAAAGACCGTGTACGACCTTGCCCAACAAGCTGGCTTTCGGTTTCAGGTTCGCAACACACTTGCGCCCACCGACCTTGCCGACCCAACATTGAAAGTAGCCATTGTTCTTCCGCCCGACCCCGGCATTGCCGCGCTTGCGCCAACTGCGCCCGGCGTGCAATTCCTTGCGGTGAACATCCCCAACCTTACGGCAGGCGGCAACCTGAGCGTGCTCGCCGGTGATTCGCAACTGGACATCTCCGCCTTCCTCGCGGGGTACATTGCCGCCATGCTCTCCGATGAATACCATATCGGCATGATCATTCCCCAAGGCGACCCGACCGCTCAGCGCGCTTTCAATTCCTTCAACAACGGCAAAATCTATTACTGCGGTTTGTGCCGCACTTTTTACCTTGCTCAATTTGCGTATCCGACGTTTATTGAAATCCCTGCGGATGAAGACCCCGCCCGTTACGGCGGCTATGCCAACATATTGATCAATGACCGAAAAGTGTACGCGCTTTTTGTATATCCCTCGCTGGCCAGCGCCGATTTTCTTTCCTATCTTGGCACACAAGGCGTCATGCTGATCGGCACCTCCATGCCCGAGACCCGCCCCGGGGGTTGGGTGGCAACCATCAGCCCGGACACGGTCAAGGCGATCCAGTCTGCGTGGCCCAATTTGATCGCCGGTCAGGGCGGAATCAACGTTCAATCTCCGCTCGGGCTTGGGGATGTGGACCCGGAACTGCTCACCCCCGGAAAACTCCGCCTCGCACAGGAAACGCTGGACGCCCTGCTGGCTGGCAGAATTTCAACCTCCAACCCATAAGTTTTGAAATTAAACATGATGACGAAAATAGAGCCGCTTCCAGACTCAAGCCTCAGCCTGCGTGCCACCCAATGGGCAGACGTGAACGCTGTTGCACAACTCATCTACGATGTCTGCGAAGCAGATGGCGATGTGACCGTTTCCGTCACCCCCGAAGAATTGGATAACCAATGGCACAGTGAAGGATTCAACCCTGAGACAGATACGTTTGTCGTTGAAGCCAAAGATGGGCAGGTGGCCGGTTACGGCGAAATTTATAATGAAAAAGACCATGCTCATTTGGGCGCGGATGTTTCTGTACATCCCCGCTTCAAAGGGCTTGGTCTGATTGATGTTTTGCTCAAAAGCATGGAGGAACGTGCGCGTGAAGAAATTAAACTTGCCGCGCCAGACCTGCGCGTCTTCATCCGCAGTACAATGAATGGCAAGGATGCGGAAGCCAGAAAAGCGCACGAAGCCGGCGGCTACCTGCCCGTCCGCTTCCACTGGCGGATGGAGATCAAATTGAGCGAAACGTCGCCCGCGCCTGTCTGGCCCGCGGGAATTGAACTTCGTCCTTTTATCCGCGAGGAACATTCCCACCTTGTGTTGGATGCGGTCAATGAGGCGTTTCGCGATCATTGGGGCAGCCATGACTCCTCGTTTGAAGAATGGGAACATCACAGATTTGCGAGTCCTGATTTTGACCCCTCCTTGTGGGTGATCGCGTGGGATGGGGTGCAAATCGCCGGGGTTTCTCTCAACCGCTTCCGCATGGGCATCGGCTGGGTCGGCACCCTCGGCGTCCGCCGCCCCTGGCGCAAAAAGGGACTTGGCCTTGCCTTGCTCAGACATTCCTTTGGCGAATTCCACAAGCGCGGCATGAAGACCATCGGCCTCGGAGTGGATGCCTCCAGCCCGACAGGCGCGACCCGCTTGTATCAGGGCGCGGGCATGTACGTGGCGAGCGAATTCATCACCTACGATAAAGAACTGCGCCCCGGGCGGGATTTGGAAGAATCAAAAGCCGACCCGCAGGGTGAGTAAAATCAGAGTAGAATCAAGATATACTCGCCATCCAGGAAAGGATACTCAGATGAACCTGCGTTGCATCTATTGTCAGACCCCTTTTACACTTGCCCGCTCTGAAATGCTGGGCGCAATTATTACCATGAACGAGAAAAACCAAAGCCATTACGACGCGCATTGCCCGCGCTGCCGCCGTGCCAATTCCATCTCACGTCAGCGGATGGAATTGTTCTTCCCCAACTGGCAGGAGGCCGCCAAACAGCAAGCCGCCGCGCCTGCGGCAACATCCGCGCCGACGCCTTTGCCCGCGTCTGCTTTAGCGAAGACAGAGCCTTTGCCCAAAGAGGCAAAAGCCAAAGCCGTGAAGAAAGCTCCGGCCAAAAAGGCGCCGGCCAAAGCTCCTGCTGCCAAAAAGACAACTGCCAGCAAACCAGCGGCGAAGAAAGCCCCGGCAAAAGGCAAGAAGAAGTAAAAACATTTTTCAAATCAAAAACTGATGTCGTTGCGAGGCGGTGTACTTCAGCCGAAGCAGCGACATTCTTTATTTCTCAAGCATTGATGTTCGTGTACCGATGGGATAAAACAAGAATGACCATTCGCGCAGTATTCTTTGATTTTGGCGGCGTGATCATGCGCACCGAATTTCAGGCTCCGCGCCAGCATCTGGCTGAGCGTTTTCGCATGGACTACGACGATATTGATAAAGCCGTTTTTGGGAGCGAGTCTGCGCGGCGCGCCTCGCTGGGCGAAATCAGCGAAGAGGCTCACTGGCTTGAGATTCTCAAAAGGCTCAGGCAGCCCGCCGCTGAATTGGAATCTTTTAAAGCAGAATTTTTCGGCGGCGATATCATTGACCGTCAATTGGTCGATGCGATCCATTCGCTGCGCGGAAAGGTTCATACAGGGCTGATCTCCAACGCGTGGAGCGGTTTGCGCGAATTCATCACCAAAGAAAAAGTCATTGATGCCTTCGATACGGTGGTCATTTCGGCGGAGGTGGGCGAGGTCAAACCGTCAGCGAAGATATATGAAGTTGCGCTGAAGCAGGCCAAAGTCCGCGCGAGCGAAGCGGTCTTCGTCGATGACATGGCTGTCAATATCGAAGGCTGTGAAAAAGCCGGGATGAAAGGCATCCTGTTCAAAGATCCGAAAGAAGCGCTCGCTCAGTTAAACCGCCTGATGAAAATCAATAAATGACCTTCAAAATATAGATCATAGGCTGGTTCACAAGAGTGCAAAGAAGATTAATTGACGCATTATCTCCTTGCATGTATAATTTTCAAACCTATCCTTTAATGAGGGTAAGTAGAGGAAATATATGGCCCTGCGTGGAAATTTACGCGATATTACAATGACTCAACTGCTTAATCTCGTTCACCTTGCCAGTAAGACGGGCACTCTGGTTGTGGATGGGGTTTCGGAACAGGCTTATGTTTCATTTCGCGATGGAAAACTCGCCTACGCCCGCGTTGGCAAGGACGATGGAAGTCTGGCGTCGGTTTTGCACAAGGCGAACAAGATCAATGCCAATCAGTACCGTGCCATTGTTGAACGCGCAGGCCAGATGACCGACAAGGAGCTTGGCCTGCTTCTTATTAATGCGGGGTATGTGTCGCAGGAGGATATTCTCCTGAATTTACAGGGATATTTCACTGATGTGGTGCGCCGCCTGTTTTCATGGGTCGAGGGCATCTTCCGCTTTGAGAATGAGATGCTGCCCCCGGATGGCCGCATCAATGTGCGGCTTGATCTTGAGAACATCATCATGGAAGGCTCGCGGCAGCTGCGCGAACTGGAACAATTGCAGGATGAAATTCCCAGCCTTGACATGGCGCTGGTCTTCACCAACCGTCCGCGCACCAACGTGAACCTGAGCGTGGATGAATGGAAGGTTGTGAAGTTTGTCGACCCGAAGAATACGATCCGCCAGATCGCGGGCGCCAATAAATTGAACGAGATCGAAATCCGCAGGATCGTATACGGTCTGTTGCAGGCCGGGCTGGTTGAGTTGGCGCGCCCCGCCGGTTCGATCGTTCAACCCAACCCGAAACAATTTCCCACCAAGAATAAAGAAGAACAAAAATCATTAATTAATAAATTGATCGGCCGCATTCGTTCAATGTAATTTATTTATTTGGAAGCAGAAGGATAGGAATTATGCAAACGGTCAAGATGGTAGTCACAGGTCCATTCAGCGCTGGCAAGACGCAGTTCATTCAGTCTGTCAGCGAGATCGATGTTGTCGCAACCGAGCGCAAGATCACATCTGAGGAGGAACGCTCTGTAAAATCCTCGACAACTGTGGCGATGGATTTTGGCCGCATCACTGTGGACGAAGACCTGGTCCTGTATCTGTTTGGGACTCCGGGCCAGAAGCGTTTTGACTTCATGTGGGAGATTCTCTCAGAGGGCATGTTGGGCTTTATCGTGATGGTGGACAGCACCCGCCCGGAAACTTTCCGCGAGGCGCGCTCAATTCTGGAAACGTTCCGCGCGTATGCCCCGACTCCCTTTGTGGTGGCTGCGAACAAACAGGACGCTGAGGATGCCTGGGAGCTTGAAGACATGCGCCATGCCCTGCGGCTGGATAAGAACACAAAGATCCTGCCGTGCATCGCCATTGACCGCAATATGGTGAAGACGGTTTTACTTGAGCTGTTGTACAGCATTCTAAAAGAAATGGATGCCGGGAAATAAGGGGCGGGATAACGATTTGCTGTGTCATCCATCACCACTGATCAGGGAATAGTTCATTACGAAGTATACGGGCGCGGGCGTCCGGTCATCCTTTTGCATGGATGGCTCGGCTCGTGGGGTTTGTGGCAGGAGACGATGGCGTATCTTGGCGCGTTTTACCGCACCTACGCTTTGGATTTTTGGGGATTTGGCGAATCAGGCAAGAAGCGCGAGACATACGCGGTTTCGGATTTCGTCAGGCTGGTAGATCAATTCATGGAGCAGTTGGGGATTCGCAACGCGCCGTTGGTGGGGCACAGCATGGGCGGCACGGTCAGCCTTTCGGTGGCGATTCAATATCCGCAGCGGGTCAGCAAGGTGGTGGTGGTTGGTTCGCCGATGGTCGGTTCTTCGCTTGCGCCGCTGCTTAAACTTGCCGGCAAGCGGCCGATCGCGTTCATGCTTTTTAACATGATGCCGGTTTTCCGCGCGGGGATGCGCCTGTATTCGCCGTTTATTTGCAAGGACCCGCGCTTTCCGGCCATGATGGACCGCGACCTTTCGCGCACGACCGTTGAGTCATTCCTGCGCTCCATCGCCTCGCTGCGCCGCACCGACCTGACCCCGGTGCTGGCGCAGGTCAAAGTCCCGGCGATGGGAATCTATGGCGACAGGGATGTGATCGTTCACCCGATGCAGTGGCACCCGATGCAGCAGGGCATCCCGCAGGCAGTCATTGAGCGCTTTCCAGCCGCCGGGCATTTCCCGATGCTGGAAGAGCCGACCGCCTTTACCCAAAAGTTAAAATCATTTCTCGATCAGGAAACCCCAAACCCATGAACGAAGAATCTTTTTTCTATCCACAAAAAATGGGGCGGATCATTTTCCTTGGCATGGAGGAGGTGATGGGTTCGCATGGGGTGGATGCTGTCCTTCATCTGGCTGCGCTGGAAAAATATATTCAAAATTATCCGCCGGATGGGAAGGAACGTGACTTTCCATTTGAAACGGTCAGTCTTTTACAAAGCATACTGGAGCAGGCGTACGGTCCACGCGGCGGGCGCGGACTGGCTTTGCGGGTCGGGCGCGCCTGTTTCAAGTATGGGCTCAGGGAATACGGCTCGATGCTTGGGTTGACAGAAATGGCCTTCCGCTTGCTTTCGATGCCGACGAAATTAAGCGCCGGCGCCAAGTCGTTTGCGAATCTTTTTAACAAGCATACTGATCAAAAAGTAAGGGTGGAGGAAAAAGACAACAAGATCTTCTGGCACATCGAGCGTTGTCCGCTGTGCTGGGGGCGGACAACTGAAGAGCCGGTCTGTCACCTGGCTGTGGGCTTGATCCAGGAATCCATGTACTGGTTGAGCGGGGGCAAAGTGTTCGACGTCAAAGAGACTGCCTGCATTGCCAAAGGCGACGCGGCCTGCACGATCGAGATCGATACGCTTCCGTTTTCGTGATTTGAGCGGGACTTTTGCGCTCGGCATAAGTGAAAGCCCTGTTGAATTAACAGCTTTGTTGGACGGACGGCTTTATCGCATACTTTGATTTATAATTCCGCCCATGCTTAAGATCATCCTGCATGCGCAGAACCAGATCATGCCGTTTTGCGAAGCGGCGCGCGAACTGCGGATCCAAAACTCGCCGCTCTGGCTGCATCAGCGCAATTTGCTTGCGCCGTACGTCACCCGCGAGATGGAATTGAAACAGGGCGAGCGAATGCAGCCAGTGCGGGAGCCCAGCATCGTCTATCGCGACAATCTTTTTTTCGACGAATTTTATATCAAGGCTTTCATGGAAAAAGCCATGAAAGGCAATAAGCCTGTGCGCGCCGCGTTCAGTTCCAGCGATTCTGCATTCCGCGAACATGCCCTTCCGCTCTCAACATCCTACACCCCGGCCGGCAGTTTATATCTGGCGGACCTGTGGTATTACCCCAATGGTCCGACCACGGGCGTTGATCCGCTGGTGATTGACATGCAGTCGCGCGAGATCGGTTACTATCATGTGCCGACCTACATGGGCGACCAGAGCGGCGACCTTGTTTTTCAAGTGCCATTACGCGCCATGCTGGCCATCGATTCATGGGTGCATGTCTTTATCGCGGACATGGTCTTCGGTCAATTTGCGCGCGGGGCGCGTTTTGAAAAAAGAGCAAACGAGGAGCTATCCTTTAAACTCAAAATACTCGGCAAGGCTATTTATGAGGGACGACAGGTATTGGAATGTTCCGAAGCGGTGAAGGTCGGCAAAAATTGCGTGATTGACCCAAGCGCTGTCATCAAAGGCCCGGCGATCATCGGCGATAACGTCACGATCAATGCCGGCGCAGTAATAGACAACAGCATCATCGGCAACAATGTCAATATCTCACAGGATGCGCAGGTGATGCTTTCAGTGGTGGGCGACGGCGCCTTCCTGCCTTTCCGCTCATCGCTGTTCATGACCACGCTCATGGAAAACAGCATGTTGGCGCAAAACACCTGCCTGCAAATGTGCGTCATCGGAAGGAACACTTTTATTGGCGCAGGCTCCACATTTACAGATTACAACCTGATCCCCGCGCCGCTCCGCGCCCGAGATGGGAACGGCAAGTTGAGTTTATCCAACCGCCCGGTGCTGGGTGGCTGCGTGGGACATAACTGCCGCATCGGTTCGGGCATGATCGTCTACCCGGCGCGCACGATTGAATCGGACGTGGTGCTGGCGGCATCCAACACGCGGCGCGTGATTGACCGCGACGTCACATTTGATGATAGTGACCACCATCACCTAAAATTCTCCCATTTGCATCAGACACCCTATCACAAGGATTTGAAAGACAGGGCTGAGTCGTGGTAAATGGTTGTCGAGCCTGGTCGAGACATGGACAGCTTCGCCTTCATCATTCATCCGATTGATCCCAAGCGGGATGTCAGCCGCAAGTTTCCACTTTTAGGAAAAGTACTGAGCGAAAGACAAATAGATTTTTTCTCCACCTTCTTTCCGCCGGTTTATATTTCAGAGATCGAAGGCATTACGTCGCAAGCCACAGGCAAGGTCATCAAAGGCTGGTTCATCGCCTGCCCGTATACGCCGCGCCGCATGATGCAGTTGCCCGAGCGCACGGTCTATCGTAAAATAATTCAAACCGGCCGCATGGCTGAAAAACTCGGCGCGAATATTCTCGGTCTCGGCGCATTCACATCTGTGATCGGTGACGCGGGCGTGACCATTGCGAACGCGCTGGATGTGCCGGTCACCACCGGCGACTCGTTCACGGTCGCCATGGCAGTGCAAGCCATCCGCGAAGCCGCGCATGTGATGGATATAAAATTGGAAGACGCGACGGTTGCCATCGTGGGCGCGACGGGTGCGATTGGGCGCGTCTGCTCTGAACTGTTGGCTGGTGAAGCGGCACAGACATTGCTCCTCGCCCGGGATGAGAAAAAACTCGCAGACCTGCGTGACAGGCTCCAGCTTAAGTCCCGAGGCGGGGTTTTCATCAGCACGAAGATGGATATTTTAAAGGATGCGCAATTGATATTGACGGTCACAAGCTCGCTGCATGATGTCATCCACCCGGAAGTTTTGCAGGCCGGCAGTGTAATTTGCGATGTAGCCCGCCCCCGTGACGTTTCTGCAATGGTGACGGCGATGAGAGATGATATATTAGTGATCGACGGCGGCATGGTGGACGTGCCAGGCTCTGTGAATTTCCACTTTAATTTTGGTTTTCCGGAAGGCAAGGCTTACGCCTGCATGGCTGAGACGATTGCGCTGGCGCTGGAAGGCCGCTTTGAAGATTACACCGTCGGCAGGGAAATCACGCTTGAACGTGTGAATGAAATTAGCGCGATCGCCGCGAAGCATGGCTTTCGCATGAGCGGTTTCCGCTCTTTTGAACGTGAAGTAACAAACGCACAGATCGAAGCCGTTAAACATAATGCCCGCAAAAAAGGGCAGCGCGGCTAGAGGAGGCTCACATGGGAAATGCTCGCCTTTTAGTAGTGGAAGACGATATGGATATTGCCAACATGCTCAAGATATATTTCACGGGCATGAAGTACGAAGTGGATGTGGCGCATCGCGGACGTGACGCTTTGGATAAGGTCAAGCACGCCCTGCCGCATTTGATCGTGCTCGATATCATGCTGCCGGATATTGACGGCTACGAAGTCTGCCGTAATTTGCGGGTGAGCACGCGCACCAGCCATATCCCGGTCATATTCCTCACTCAAAAAGATGAACGCAGCGACAAATTGCAGGGGCTGGAACTGGGCGCGGATGATTACATCACCAAGCCCTTTGACATCGAAGAATTGAAACTGCGGGTGCAGGGCGCCATCCGCCGCTCGGAGCGCGAGAGTCTCACCGATCCGCGGTCCGGCCTGCCCGCCGGACGCTTGATCGAGGAGCAGCTGCGCCGCATCATCCGCGAAAAAGACTGGGCGCTGCTCGACGTGCGCATGAATCATTTTGAGCCGTTCAAGGATGTGTATGGATTTGTGGCCGGCGACGATGCGGTGCGTTTCGCTTCGATGGTGATCGGCGAAGTGGTGGATGAACTTGGGACGACGGGCGATTTTATTGGTCACGCCGGCGGCGATAACTTCATCATCATCACCACCAATGAAGCCGCGCCGAATATTCGCCGCAGATTAAAGGAACGTTTTGCGGAGGAAATCCAGGCTCACTATAATTTTATAGACCGCCAGCAGGGATTCATTCAAGCGCCCACGGCTGACGGCGGGTTTGAAAAAGTCCCGTTCATGACGTTTTCAGCGGGCCTGATCTCGCCGACCTCACATTCCTTCGCAGACATCCGCGAGATCACGGAACTTGCGGCGGATGCGCGGCGTCAGGATGCGGCGGCTGTTTCATAAGGTAATTCTTCCTCATGTTCCCCGGGTTCGGCATTAGCCTGTTCATTGCTGGGCTGGTATTTGTTGTACTGGTCTGGGTCGTCTTGCGCGTTTCCACGCGTTCACAGGCGGCGGCTCAGGCTGAGTCAACCCCGTTTGCTTTCCCCGAAACCGCACAATCCAATCAGGCAGTGATGATCCTCCAGCCCGGTGGGCGGGTGGAATATATCAGCACGGGCGCGCGTTCTTATTTCAACCTGCGCGAGAATGAACCCTATGATCTGGAACGCCTTGCGCGGCGCGTGCGCCCAACCAGCGATTTCCTTGACCTGTGCGCAGCGCCCGGCATGAACCGTGTTTCCATTGACGGCAAACTGGTGGATGTCGCCTCCTATGAAGTGCCCGGGGTTTACCCGATGATGCTGATCTCCTTCCACGGGAAGGAACTGCTCCCCGCACTGGAGCAAGGCAGCGGCGCTTCGGCTGAAATCCTGCGCGTGGTGACAGAGTTCAGTCAGGGCATTGCCGCGAGTCTCGATCTTGAAACCACCATCCGCGCAGTGTTGGATAATGTCAGCCGCCTGATGCCATCAGACATGCTTGAGTTGAAACTATGGAATAACGAACCCAGGCTTCTCGTCCAGTACCGCTACGAACAACCCGAGCAGGGACCCAGCCAGGTGACAGCCGCTTCACTTTCGCAATTTGGCAGCCTGACAAATCAATTGATTGCCGGGCGTGAGCCGTTGCTGCTTTCAAATGCGCGCGCCCAGCCTGAACTCGCAATGAATGGAGAACTTCTTCCCGTCCAATCGTATTTGGGGATTCCGCTCATTGCAGGCGGCGAATTAGTCGGAACACTGGAAGCAGGCCAGATCGGCGGCGGGGCTTTCGGTCAGCACGACCTTGAGCTGTTGTCTTTAGTCTCTGCCCAGGCGGCGGTTGCGATCCGCAATGCGAAGCTGTATGAAGAGGAACAAAAACGCGGCGCGGAACTTGCTGGCCTGGCAAACTTGAATCAGTCGCTTGGCTCTGTGCATGGCGCGCAGGATATTTTCTCACGGCTGGTGGAGAGCGTGTCGCCTTTGTTCTCTGCCGAACTGATCGGCTTCCTGCTGTACGATGAAGAAAAATATACGCTCGAAGCCAAAGTCCCATTCCGCGGGTTGCCGGCCCACATTGTCGAGATCTACCGCGCCAACGTCCCGGCCTACAGCCTCGCTGAACAGGTCATCTCCAGCCAGCAGTCCATCGTCACACTGAACGCTGCCGGAGATGCGAACTGGCGGACGCTTGGCTTGTCTGATATTGCAACTGCCGCCAGCCTGCGCGATGTTGCGCTCATCCCGTTGAGTTCATCGGGGCGTATGCTTGGCTACCTTCAAGTGGGGCATCACACCAGCGGCACAGCCTCTTTCAGCGTTGAAGAAATTCGTTTAATGAACATCGTGGCGAATCAAGCCGCGGCGATCATTGAAAATGTTTTGCTCGTACAACAGGCGCGCACGCGCGCCCAGCGCTCAGATGCCCTGCGGCGGATTGCCGGCCTTTCAGGCTCTTCGGCTTCGCTGGAAGATATCCTTAAATACTCGGTGCAGGAATTGGCGAATCTTTTCCTCGCTGATGCAGGCGCGATCTTTCTGATGGATGAATCGCGCGGAGAGCTGCGCCTGCGCCGCGAATCCACATTTGGGATTTCAGAAGAGATCAGCAGCGCGTTCATTCAGATATTTGTGGATGACCCGAATTATATGTTTACAGTTTCGGGCAGCCAGAAGCCGTTCCTTTCCGGAAACCTCAGCGCCGACAGAAGAATCCTGCCCGCCTATCGCCCACTGGCTGAAACACTTCGAGTTGAATCTGCGATGGTGGTGCCATTGGTGGTGCGCGAGCACAGCATCGGCGAGTTGATGCTGGGAAGTTTCAAGCCCGACCATTTCAATTCCTTTGACGTTCAAATCGCGTTCACCGCGGCGGGCTATCTGGCAACAGCCGTGGAATCTACCAGCCTGCTCGCCCAGACCGATGACTCTCTGCGGCGGCGGGTGGAGCAACTCTCAGCCATCACGCGCGTCAGCCGCGAGTTGGGCGCGTCGCTGGACCTGGAGCGTTTGCTCCAGATCATCCACGATGAAGGCTTGCTTGCCATCCAGGCTGACTGTTCATCCATTATTTTGTTCCAGCAGAATAGCGATCCGACTGATCCGCTCAGCGAGTTGTTTTTTGGCTGCGAAGACGGGCGTGATATATCCGCCCTGGAGAAGACCGTACTCAAAAATGGCGAGCCGCGCATCATCAACGATTTTTCAGCGGAGGATGCCCTGCCGCCGCATGATGGCGTGCGCTCGGCGGTGATCGCGCCGATCACGCATCAGGCGCGGACGATCGGCCTGCTCAACCTGCATTCCAACCAGCCCTCTTTCTTCACTGACGACCTGGTCGAGTTGATCCAAACTTTGGCAGTACAGGCCGGTATCGCCCTCAGCAACGCCCAGCGTTATCAAACTGAAAAACAGCGCGGCGAAATTTTGCGCCGCCGTTCAGATACGCTCGTGCGCCTTACGGATGTCAGTTACAGCGTGGGCAGCGACCAGCCGTTGGATCAGGCTTTGCATGTCATTGCGCGCGGCATTCATGATTCGACTCCCTTCAACGTGGTGTTAATCAGCATCACAGAAACAGACCTCGGTCTGCTGCGCCGCATTACCGCGGTCGGCATTCCGCAGGAAACGCTGAATGAATTATTCTCCCGCAAACAACCGCTTGCCAGCGTTTTGCAAATCTTGAAGCCGGAGTTTAAGATCAGCCGCTCCTACTTCATCCCAGCCGATAAATCTCCCGTCGTCCCTGCGGATGTCCACATGGTTACCCTCGATGTTTCCATGTCCCCGGTGAAAATTCCCGACTCATGGGACCCGGATGATATCCTGCTTGTCCCCCTGGAAGATGAAGACGGACAGATCATTGGTCTGATCAGTCTGGATAACCCTGAAAATGGCCTGCGCCCCGACAAGGCGGCCATCGAATCGGTGGAAGTGTTTGCTGCTCAAGCCGCATTGTTGATCCGCAACACGTTCCGTCAAAATGAATTGCACGGGCGCATTGATTCACTGTCTGCCGGTTTGCAGCGCCAGCAGAAGCTGCTTGATATTACCCAAAACGACCTCCCGGTGCTCCTGCACAAAGACCTGGAGCAGACCATTTCTCTGCACAACCTTGACCGGCGCGCCCAGCGTGTGCGAGCCGGCCTCGCCATTACAGAATCCGTCAGCCGCCAGTTGGATGCTTCCTCCGCGTTGTCGGCGCTTGGCCGCGAAACACTGACTCAATTGGGCATGTCGGTTGCGCTTGTGGCAGAGAACACTGCCGACGGTCCGCGCCTGATGCACATTCTCGGCAGCCTGCCGCGCTCAACCAATGTCGAAGCCTTGTTCGGTCAGCGCAACCCATTGCGCGCCTGCCTGCAAAATGGCGCTCCAATTCTAATCGCCAGCCTCGAAGAGGACGATGAATGGCGCGACGCCTCCCTGCTGACAATCCTGCGCGCCAAAGGCGCGATCTGCCTGCCCGTATCCATTGACAACAAACCGGTGGCCGCCATGCTCGCGGTCAGCCCGGAGCCGATGACTGCCTTCACCGAAGAAGACTATAAAGTCTATCTGCAAATCTCACAGCAGACATCTCTGATTCTGCAAAATATTTCCCTGCTAAATCAGACCCGCCGCCGTCTCGACGAGGTGAATCTGCTGCTCGACTTTAGCCGCCAGCTTTCGGGTATGGATCCGGATGCGGTCATCAAGTCGCTGCTGCACAGTTCCCGGCGCGTCCTCCCGCACGCCCACGCCGGAACCGTGCTGATCTGGAATCAGAAAACTGAAACACTCAATCCGCGCGTGGTTTCAGGTTATGCCGACAACGACAGCATGATGCACATTAAATACCGCTGGGGCGAGGCTCTGCCCGGCACCACCTTCGTGAACAAATCCGCCCGCCGGGTGGATGAGATCAACTTTGCGCGTGACTACACCTTGAGCGCGGAAAACCTCGCGCTGTATCGGCAGGCTACCGGCGGACGCTTGCCGGTTTCAAGTTTGCTTGTGCCCATCGTAGCCAATGAGCAGGCTCTCGGCTTGCTTGTTTTGGATAACTTCAACACCACCTCCGCCTTCCGCCTTGAAGATGAAGCGCTCCTGCTTTCCCTTTCACAGCAGATCGCGCTCTCGCTGGATAACCTGCGGCTCATGCAAGCCACGCAGGAACGCGCCGGACAATTGCAAGCCTTGAATGACGCCGCCGCCTCGCTCACAGCCAGTTTGCGCAGCGACCAATTGGTCAGCACGCTGCTCGACCAGTTGCAGCCGGTTGTGCCGTACGATACAGCCACGCTCTGGCTGCGTGAAAGAGACCGCCTGACGGTTGCCTCTGCACGCGGCTTCTCCGATTCTGAAGAGCGGCTTGGCTTGTCGGTCTCGGTTTCAGATAGCGCGCTCTTCAAAGAAATGGCAAGGACCGGTCAGCCGATCTTTGTCAAAGATGTGCGCGAAGATTCACGCTTCATGCCGGTCGAAGCCCCGCGCCTTTCATGGCTCGGAATTCCATTGATCTCCAAAGGCGAATTGATCGGCGCGCTGGCGGTTGAAAAATGGCAGGCTCACTATTATTCGCACGAACAAATTCAAGTTGCGCTGACCTTCGCCAGCCAGTCTGCTGTATCGCTGGACAATGCCCGCCTGTACGAAGACAGCGTCAGCCGCGCCACTGAACTCGACCAACGCTCGCAGCGTCTCACCACCATCAACCGCTTCACATCCGCTTTGACTGGCTTGCTGGATGCAGACCGGATCTTGAGTTTGACTGCCGATGAATTGCTGAACGGGCTGGATGTAAAACGCGTCTCCATCGTAACCTTTGAGCGGGGTCAGGCGTTCTGGAAGATCACCGCCCCTCGAATGAAGAGCAAATTCCCGCGCCCATTGCCCGATGCGCCCATCTTCAGCCGCCTGCGCGAATCGCTTGGCGTTTTCAATACCGAAGACGTCCACAACGAACCAGACCTTGCTCCGCTTTCGGAATTGCTTGGCGAGAACACTTCAGCCCTGTTGATTCTGCCGCTCACCAGCGGACAAGTTCTGACCGGCCTTGTCTTTGCCCAATCGATGGGCGGAGCGCGGTTCGGTTCGAACGAACTTGAAATTGCGCGCACCATTATTAATCAGGCCACCATCACGCTTGAAAACGCACGCCTGTATCAATCCACCGTGCGCACAGCGGAGCGATTCTCCATCCTCAACGAGACCAGTTCACAGGTCAGCGCCAGCCTCGCCCCGGAAGAGATCTATGCCGCAGTCCACAAAGCGGCCGGTCGTCTCATGCCGATGGAGTCTTTTGTCATCACACTCTTCGATCAGGAGAAAAACGAGATCGAGCCGGTGTATTTATTTGACCTCGGTCAGCGCATTCAAAGTCCGCGTGTTCCATTTGGAAAAGGCATCAGCAGCCAGGTCATTGCGAACGGCAAGCCCATCCTGATTACATCCCTTGAACAGGCCAATAATTTGGATTCAGTGCAGACCGGCGAAGGCGAAGATACCCAGTCCATCGTGGCTGTGCCGATGATCCTTGGCGGCAAGGCGCTGGGCATGCTCTCTGTCCAAAGTTATCAGCCGGATGTGTACACCGAAGAGGATATGCAGATTCTTGGCACGCTCGCCAATCAGGCCATCGTCGCCATTCAAAATGGACGGCTCTTTGCCGAGACGCAGAACCTCGCCGCCAACCTTGAAAAACGCGTCATCGAGCGTACTTCGCAATTACAGCGCGAACAACAAAATACCGAAACCCTGCTGCACATTCTGACGGAGGTTTCCTCCAGCCTCGACCTCGACCGCGCGCTTAATCGTACATTGTCATTGCTGAATGATGCCATCGGCGCGGAACAGGGTACCATCCTGCTCTTGAACGTGGATGACGGTCTTTTGCATTACCGCGCCGGGTATGGATATCTTTCAGAAAAGTCCAGCATCAATAGCCGCGAGACCAGCTTGAAGGTTGGAGAAGGACTCGCGGGTTGGGTTGTCCAGCGCCGCGAAGCTGTTCTAATCCCCGACCTGCATCAGGACCCGCGCTGGATTCAGAACGCCGCAAATCAAGATCAGCGCAGCGCGATCGCGGTGCCCATGCTGGTCGGTGAGGATGCGATCGGGGCGCTCATGGTCTTCCAACGTGCCGAGAGCTTCTTTAGTTCTGAAATGCTGGTGCTTGTCAAAGCCATTGCGGCGCAGGTGGCGGTGGCGATCAACAACGCGCACCTGTATGAACTGATTCGCGATCAGGCTGAACGCCTGGGCGTGATGCTGCGCAAAGAGCAGGAGGATGCCAGCCGCTCACAGGCCATCCTCGAAGCGGTGGCAGACGGCGTGCTGGTCACCGGAGCCGATAACCGCATCACCTTTGTCAATTCCTCGGTGCAGCGCATCATCGCTGTTAACGAAACCCGCCTGCTCGGTACTCCGCTGGATGCGCTTGGCGGCATGTTCGGTAAAGCTGCAAGCACATGGATGCAAACCATCCGCCACTGGTCGAAGCACCCGTCTTCCTACCGCAGCGGCGACACGTATGCCGAACAACTTGAATTGGAAAATGGCCATGTCGCGCTCGTCCACCTTGCGCCGGTGATCTTTCAAAATGATTTTCTCGGAACCGTATCCATCTTCCGCGACATCACGCATGAAGTGGAGGTTGACCGCTTGAAATCGGAATTCGTTGCAACCGTCAGCCACGAATTGCGCACGCCCATGACGGCCATCAAAGGGTATGTGGATATTCTGACGATGGGCGCGGCCGGCGCGTTGAACGAAAACCAGATGCACTTCCTTGATGTTGTCCGCAACAATATTGACCGCCTCAACACCCTCGTCAGCGACCTGCTCGACACCTCCCGCATGGAAGCCGGTCGCATCACACTCAACCTGCAAACTATCGACTTGCGCGAGATCGCAGAAGATGTTGTTGCCGATGTGCTGCGCCGTTCGCAAAATGAACACAAGCCAATGGCGCTCTCGCTGGATGTGCCGTCCCGGAAATTACCGCCCGTCCTTGGCGACAGCGAGCGCGTGCGGCAGATCGTGGGCAACCTTGTCGATAACGCCTTTAATTACACGCCGAACAATGGAACCATCCGCGTCAACATTCATCAGGAGAATGGCGACTTGCAGGTGGATGTTCAGGACAACGGCGTCGGTATTGCGCCGGAAGATCAGTCGCGCATCTTTGAACGTTTTTTCCGCGGCGAACATTCGCTCGTTTTGGCAACGCCCGGCACCGGCCTTGGACTTTCGATCGTTCGCCAGCTGGTCGAAATGCATAACGGCCGAATCTGGATGACAAGCACCGGCGTGGCGGGCGAAGGCAGCACCTTCTCCTTCACCCTGCCCATCTCAAAATAACACACCTTATCCAGTAAGGGCGACCCTTCATGGTCAATTGGATATCTTCTTCCCGCTGGGCGGGCCGCCTCTACGGTATGTGTAAATAAAAAAATATCATCAGTAAACAATGGAGTTTGCATGGCAAGAATTTTGATCGCAGAAGACGAACCGGACATTCGCGAACTTGTGGCTTTCACCCTGCGCTTTGCAGGGCATGAAGTCACCGCCACCCCCAATGGAGAAGAGGCGGTCAAGCAGGCAACGCAGATCATTCCAGACATCATCCTCATGGATGTGCGCATGCCGCGCATGACCGGCTATGAAGCCTGCCGCCTGATGAAAGCCGACCCGGCCTTGAAGGACATTCCCGTGGTCTTCCTCTCTGCCAAAGGCCAGGATTCTGAAATTCAAACAGGGCTTGACGCCGGCGCGGAAGAATACCTGCTCAAACCCTTTGCCCCCGACCAACTCACCGAACGAGTAAAAGCCATCCTCGCAAAATACGGAAAATAACGGTTCATGAGCGCCATCATTCTTGACGGTTCGATCGTGCATTACGAAGCCCTGGGACGCGGCCGCCCCATTGTCTTTTTGCACGGCTGGGTCGGCTCGTGGCGTTACTGGATCAACGCCATGCAGATCGCCTCCACATCCTACCGCGCCTACGCCATAGACCTCTTCGGCTTTGGCGATACCACGCGCGACCCCAGTCACTATCCCATTGAACGCCAGGCAGAATTGATTGACCGCTTTCTCGAAGAAATGGGCATCGGCAAGGTCGCGCTGGTCGGGCACGGCCTCGGCGCATTGGTTGGATTTTCATTCATCAAGCAATGGCCGAAAAGCGTTGACCGAATCATGGCGATCAACTGTCCGCTGGATTCCGACTCGGTCAACTCGCGCATGAGGACTGCCGCCATAACTGAACTGGTCGAATGGCTGGCTGTTCGCACTCCAGAGGCAGCATCCGCCCTTTCAGACGCATCCAAAACCGACCCGCAAGCTGTCTCTGCTTCGTTGACAGGATTCCTGTCGAATGGCTATTTCGCCGACATCCGCAACCTCGGCATTCCCGGGTTATTCGTCTCCGGGCCGAATGATCCGGCCATCGCCATGCCAACCCAGGAAAAAATCGACGCCCTGCCAAACCACATGCACCACATCAGCCTCGAAAGCACCGGGCACTTCCCGATGATCGAAACCCCAAACCAGTTCAACCGCCTGATGACCGACTTCCTAGCGCTGGACTCGGGCGTGAGTCCGCGGGAATTGCAGATGAAAGAGGAATGGAAACGCAGAGTCCGCTGACCATACCGTGAGACCTTCTCGCGGTATTTTTTTACTTGACATCCCCAACCCAGGGTCATATACTCGCAGCACACAATTGAACGGGGAGCCTGCATTGACAGGCTGAGAGGAGCATCCTTGCTCGACCCGCATTACCTGATCTGGTTAATACCAGCGGAGGGACTCTTGATTCAAGTACAGCCATCCTCCGCCCGAGGATGGCTTTCGTTTAAGAGCCTGTTTCTTAAATGCTTTTTACCACAGAGGCCACAGAGATCACGGAGAAAAACCTCTTAAAACCTCTGTGCGTTCCGTGTTCTCTGTGGTGAAATCTTTTGTTTTTTGACTTAAGAAACGCTCTACAAGGAGAATATTGATATGCCGCGTATCGTTATCTTTGCCAATGGATTGATGCCCGAACCTGAACGTGTCCGTGCTTTGCTGCGTCCCGATGATTTTCTGATCGGCGCCGATGGAGGCGCGCGTCACATCATGTCGCTTGGGCTGCTGCCAAACTTTGTGATCGGCGACCTTGATTCACTGACAGAAGATGACATGTACGAACTCGGCAGCGCAGATGTGAGGGTTGACCAATATCCGGCGGACAAGGACGAGACCGATCTCGAACTCGCCATTAAATACGCGCTTCAATTGGATTTCACATCCATCGTCATCATTGCCGCATTGGGCGGACGGACAGATCAAGCACTTGGCAATATCTCCCTGCTGACCGACCTCGCCGCGTCCAATGCCGACATCCGCTTTGATGACGGGGTGGAGGAAATGTTCTTTTGCCGGAATCAGGCACAGGTCAAAGGAAGAAGCGCTGACCTCGTTTCGCTCATCCCATGGGGGGGTGATGTCAGCGGCGTTGTCACCACTGGTTTGAAATGGACATTGCGCGGCGAAACTCTTTTCTCGTATAAAACGCGCGGCATCAGTAATGAAATGATTGATGGCACTGCAACGGTTCAGGTCCAGTCCGGCCTCCTCCTCATCGTCCACCGCCGTGCTGACTGATCACTATTTACTGGTTACTAAAAAACTGGAGTCTAATTAATGAAACGCTTCAAAATTCTTTCTTCTTTCTTCTTTCTTCTTGCCGCCTTCTGCCTTCTGCTTTCTGCTTGTGCGCCAACACCGATAGAGCCCCAAACCATCACAGTGATGACCCACGACTCGTTTGCCATCAGCGAGGATGTGGTCAAAGCCTTTGAAGCGGAGAACAATGCCAAGGTCTCTTTCATTCAAAGCGGTGACGCGGGATCCATGCTCAATCAAGCCGTCCTCACCAAAGACGCTCCCATCGCGGATGTCATCTTCGGAGTGGACAATACCTTCCTCTCGCGCGCCCTCGAAGCGGACATTTTCGAAGCCTACGCCTCGCCTGCGTTGACGGATATTGCCGACGAATTCAAATTGGATTCGTCCAACCGCGCCCTGCCCGTGGACTATGGCGATGTGTGCATCAATTACGATAAAGCTTATTTCGCCGAAAACAATCTCGCTGTTCCGCAATCTTTTGAAGACCTCGCAAAACCTGAATACAAGGGATTGCTGGTTGTCGAGAATCCTGCCACCTCGTCACCTGGGCTTGCCTTTTTGCTTGCCACCCGCGCTCACTTCGGTGACGGGTATCTTGATTACTGGAAGAGCCTGAAAGAAAACGGCGCTGTCGTTGTGGACGGATGGGAAACCGCCTACTACACCAACTTCTCCGCATCCTCTGGCAAGGGACCTCAGCCGATGGTTGTCTCGTACGCCTCCAGCCCCGCCGCGGAAGTGTTCTTGGCTTCGCCCCAGCCAAGCGAATCCCCGACCGCATCCATCGTCGCTTCGGGCATGTGCTTCCGTCAAATTGAATTTGTCGGCATCTTGAAGAACACACCCAATCAACCCCTTGCCCAAAAATTTGTAGACTTTATGCTGAGCAAGAAATTTCAGGACGATATGCCGTTGAATATGTTCGTTTATCCAGTCAATAAGAACGCTCAATTGCCTGAAGTCTTCACAAGCTTTGCGCAGGTTGCCAAAGAACCTGCCATAATTTCCGCCGCAGAGATCGCATCCAACCGCGACGCATGGATCGAGGCCTGGGCAGCGGCAATGAAGTAAAAGGCACATGCAAAATAATACCTTGCCTCACGGAGACGCGAAGTCGCGGGGAAGTTTTTTTCTCCGTGCCCTCGTGTCTCCGTGGTTTTCCCGCCTTTCACTTTGGCTCGCGCCGATCCTCTTCCTGCTCATTTTTTTCTTCCAACCCCTCGCGCGGATCATGGTGCTGGCATTTAATTCTTCGGCGTTCACGCAGAAGAATTTTGAAGTCATCCTCTCCGTTACTGGCTTCACTTTTTATCAGGCGATTCTTTCCACGATTTTAACTTTCGTCCTCGGACTGCCATCTGCCGTCCTCTTCTCACGCTTCAACTTTCATGGCAAATCACTCCTCCGCGCGCTCACGGCTGTCCCTTTCATGCTCCCAACCGTTGTCGTCGCCTCAAGTTTCAACGCACTTGTCGGCAATCACGGCTTATTTTCTTTCTTCACGCAAAGCGTTCACCCTTCATCCTTCATCCTTATATTATCCGCCCACGTTTTCTACAACACCACCATCGTCATCCGCATCGTCGGCAACGCCCTCTCACGCCTTGACCCGAAACTCGAAGCCGCCGCCCGTTCCCTCGGCGCGGACTCGTTCCACGTGTGGAAAAATATCACTTTTCCATTACTTCGCCCATCATTGCTTGCCGCAGCCTTGCTCGTCTTCATGTTTGATTTCACCAGTTTCGGCGTGATCCTCCTGCTCGGCGGCTCGAACCTTGCCACCCTCGAAGTTGAAATTTATCTGCGCGTGCTCAAACTTCCCAACCTGCCGCTCGCTGCCCTGCTTTCTGTCATTCAACTTATTTTCACGCTCATCTTTTCCGTTCTTTACACCCGCACCATCAGCCAAGTCACCACCCAAACCGCGCCAAGATTTTCACTTGCAAACAAACCCAAAACCATCCGTGAACGCGCTTTTGTAATTACCAATTACCTATTACTAATTACCTTCTTCCTTCTGCCTTTAATTTCCCTCCCCATCCGTTCCCTCACCCGCCTCGAAGCGGACCGTGGTCAACGCGGCGAAGTCCAATATGGATTCACCACCGACTATTACAAGGAACTTTTCATCAACCGCCGCGGATCTTTGTTCTACGTCCCGCCGATTCAAGCCGCCGCCAATTCGCTTGGATATGCCAGCGTCACCGTTTTTCTTTCGCTCGCGCTCGGCTATCCCGCTGCGTACGCGCTTGCCAAACCCACCCGCCTCGAAAAATTTCTCGACCCGCTCATCATGCTCCCGCTTGGTTCGTCGGCGGTGATGCTTGGGCTGGGCTTCATCATTTCTTTTGGGCGTTCTCTCGCTTCGCCGTGGTTTGTTCCCATCGCGCATACGCTGGTTGCACTTCCGTTTGTGATTCGCACATTACAACCCGCGCTCGCTTCAATCCCCGAAAGGTTACGTCAAGCCGCATCCACTTTGGGTGCGTCGCCATTTCGCGTTTGGCAGACGGTTGATCTTCCAATTCTCTCGCGCGCCACACTGAGCGCCGCAACTTTTGCTTTTACTGTATCGCTCGGCGAGTTTGGCGCGACCCTGCTGCTCACACGCCCCGAGTACCCGACCATCCCGATTGCCATTCAACGGTTTCTGTCCCAACCTGGCGGACTTAATTTTGGTCAGGCGATGGCGATGGCGACTCTGCTCATGCTGCTCACCACGCTTGCGATTCTTGTCATCGAAAAACTGCGCCTGTCCGACACCATCTAATAGACTTTACCACGGAGGTCACAGAGAACACCGAGAAGAGCAATTGAAAATCTCTGTGCCCTCTGTGCTCTCTGTGGTAAAAAAGGATTCTCATGCTCGAAGTCCGCGATATTTTCAAAGCCTACGAAAACAAACCGCTGCTGCGCGGCATTTCATTTTCCGTTGCACAGGGCGAGACCATTTGTTTGCTCGGTGCGTCAGGCAGTGGCAAGTCCACCCTCTTGCGGATGATCGCTGGTCTGGAGTCTCCTGAAAGCGGACAGTTCCTGTTTAATCAAATTGACCTCGCCCAAACACCGCCTCACCTCCGCGACTTTGGCTTGGTCTTTCAAGACTATGGGCTTTTTCCTCACCTGGACATTTTCGACAACGTGGCGTTCGGGTTGAAGATGAGGAACGTCCCTGCCGAAATCATAAAACCAAAAGTCTCTGAAATGTTGGAGTTGGTCAATTTGACAGGGTTCGAAACCCGCAGAGTGACCGACCTCTCAGGCGGCGAGCAGCAGCGTGTGGCGCTCGCCCGCGCCCTCGCGCCAAGTCCGCGCCTGCTGATGTTCGATGAACCCCTCGGCGCATTGGACAAATCTTTGAAGGAAGATTTGCTGAATCAAATACGCGCCATTTTACATAAAACGAAAATCCCTGCTATTTATGTCACCCACGACCAGGACGAAGCCTTCACCATCGCAGACCGCATCCTGTTCCTGCACGACGGTGAAATCATCCGCGATGGCACGCCTGATGAAGTATGGACAAATCCCAAATCTGCATGGGCAGCACGGATGTTGGGCATGGGTAATGTCATCGAAGGGGAAATAATAAGGATGAACGCTTCGCGTGAAGGCAGAACGCTTCGCGTGAATGTGAAAACAGGTGTTGGTATATTTACTTTGGATTGCAAACATAAACACCCAAAGGGCGAGAAAATTTCGTTGTTGTTGAAACAGTCAGAGGATGGGATTGACGAGATAAAACTCAAAGTGGAAGACGTGCTTTTTAAGCAGGATCAATTTCAGGTTAAATTAAGAGGCGGGCTTGTCATCCACATGAAAGACGCCCCGAAGATTGGTCAAATCATTCGCGTGAGGGTTCAGGTAGAATGTCTCGCATGAAGGTCTTGAAGAAAAATCTTGCAGACGAGGTGACGTGGCAATATGAAGGCGTGGTCTTGAGACGCGAAGAAAATGCTGTGACATTGGAGGCGTTGTTCAATCGTGATGACATGCCGTTTATGGACATCGTCTTAAAACGCAATGACCGCTTTGTGGAAACGTTTTATTCAGACCGCTGGTACAACATCTTCGAAATTTACGACCGCGATGATGGAAAGTTCAAAGGCTGGTATTGCAACCTTGGCAAGCCCGCCATCATCGAAGATGATTTTGTTTCGTATGTTGATCTTGCGCTGGATGTGTGGGTTTCAGCAAATGGGGAACAGACTGTGCTTGATGAAGATGAACTTGAAGACTTGAATTTGGATGAGCCGTTGAAGAAAAAAGTATTTGATAGTTTGCTGGAATTACAGAATCTTATTAAAGCAAAAAGTCCTCCGAGCTAAGCGGAGGACTTTTTGCTGAAAATTACATTCCCAAGGCTTGCATGATCTGGTCGCCAAACTGCCAACCCAACGCGAGGGTGGCGCAGCAGCAGCAGAGCAGGACAGCGACTACGATGCCGATGATGAGGCCGGTGTTTTTCTTCTTTGGCGCTTCGGGGGAAACAGGCATTTCGTTCATGATTTCTTCTCCTTGTGTATGTGAAATTAATCCTGATTATATCAGGCTGTTTGTTTGGCGCGGCTGGCACGGCGCGTGAGCCACCAGGCCAGCAGGGTAAAAAAGACGATGAGCAGTACGCCCATGATAACCGGTAAGACCAGCGAAAGAATGGACACGCCAGTCGCGGCGACATCTTCCGCGATGCTGACGGGGACGTTGCCTGCGCCGCCTGTGGTGGCTGTCACTGCGGGGCGGACTGCCACTGATTTGACGGCATGAACACTCCCAGCCACGAGCAGGCCGCAGGCGAGGGCGAGAACCGGATTTATATCTGTAACCACCTTTGCACTGGCGGCGAAGGCGATCGCGCCTGCGGCCGGGCGGACAACGGTTTGAATCAGGTCGTTGATGTGATTCACCGCGGGTACTTTATCTGCCAGCATTTCGATGATGACCAGCACGCCGAGCAGGATGAGTATCCACGGGTTGGCGATCAGGTCCCAGGGTTGGTTGAGTTTTAGGGTGTCGGGGAAGTAATGTCCGATCACGCCTACGACCAGCAAAGGGATGTATGCATTTAATCCCGCGCTGGCTGAAAGACCGAATGCGGAAAAGACGCCGAGTAGTAGTTCCATTTGTTATTCCTTTCTTTTATCCCAATCCCGGGAACCCGCTCCAGGTGCCGGTAAACTGCAAGCGGAACAGGTCAATGCTAAGGATCATGAGCAGGGACAGGGTCAGGCCGGCGGCGAAGGGCAGGATCAACTGCCGCGCCGATGTGAAGGTGTTATCCTCGCGCATGATGATGATCCATAAAATGGCGAAGACGATCACGAGCAATGATAACGTGCCAAGCGCGCTGAGGTAGGCGATCGGGTAGAGAATGATTGGGCTGTCGAGCAGCACAAGGGTGTTGATGACCGCAATCAGGGCGAGGAGAATGCCGAAGGGTTTCCAATCCAGTGAAGGGCGGTCGTCCTGTTCGCGCCACAGCGTCTGATTGACGATCGGATATAGAACTGCCGCAAGCGCAATTCCCATGCCGCTGCCCGTGAAGAGGCGCAAAATATTATTTGGGATATAAAGATTTGGGATTTGATCCAGTCTGCCGGGCGAGGTTTGTTTGAGAAGATATAAATAGGAATTGCTACCGTCGATGCCGAAGGCAAGGAAGAATAGGACGAGCACGGCAATGATTCCGCGTGAGGGGAGTTTGTTGCGTTTGCCGCTGACGAAGATTTGGAAAATGAGCGCAAAGCCCGCCGCGTAGAACTCGCCGGTGCAGCGCGCGCACAATGGGAGTTGGCGTTCCCCGATGTGAAAGGAGCGCGCGTCTATGCGGTGACAGACGGCATAGCCGACCGCGTCCAATTTTCCGAGCGCGCCTTCGGGGGAAATATACATCCATGCCGCGAACGCAAGAATCGTCGCAACGGGTACGACCCAGCGCAGCGCGTTTTGAAATAATTGTCTTTTGGGTTGTGTAATCATCGGGTTCATTATATGGGTAATAAGATTGAATTGCAAGAAAGATGATTGCTTTGCGGTATGATAGGAAAATCTTTCAAGCGAGGAGAGTTCAGCATGAAAAGAATCGGTATCCTCACAGGCGGAGGTGACGCGCCTGGGTTGAACGCGGTCATCCGTGCGGCGGTGAAAACAGCCATCAGCGTGTTTGAATGCGAAGTCTTCGGAATTAAAAATGGGTACGATGGCTTTCTTGACGAAGATGGCATCATGTCTTTGGGCATGGAGGAGGTGCGCGGAATTTTGCCGCGCGGCGGGACGATCCTCGGTTCGGCCAATCGCGGCAACCCGTATGCGCGCAAGGTCATCCGCGACGGGGTGGAAGTGACGATCGATGTTTCAGATGAAATCGTCAAAGGGATTGAAAAAATAAAACTTGACGCCCTGCTGGTCCTGGGCGGTGACGGCACGCTGCGCATCGCACATGAACTCTGGCAAAAGGGCGTGCCGGTCATCGGCGTTCCAAAAACGATAGACAACGACATTGGCGGAACGGAGATCACCTTCGGTTTTGATACCGCGCTCAACATTGCCACTGAAGCGCTCGATCGCCTGCACACCACCGCCGAGTCGCATCACCGCGCGATGGTGCTTGAACTCATGGGGCGCGATGCCGGCTTCATCGCTTTGCAGGCGGGCATCTCCGGCGGAGCGGATGTGATTCTGATTCCGGAGATCCCCTTTAAATTTGAAAGCGTGATGAAAAAGATCCGCGAGCGTGCCGAGCACGGACGCAAGTTCAGCATCCTTGCCGTGTCGGAGGGCGCAAAATCGTTGGAGGGAGAACAGGTATTTTCCCGCAAGGGAAATGAGATTTATGTGCCGCGTCTGGGCGGGATTGGCCAGGTGGTTGGGGGATATATTGAGCAACATGGCTTCGAATCACGCGTGACCGTTTTGGGGCACCTGCAGCGCGGCGGGACGCCCACTTCATTCGACCGCTCGCTCGCCACACGCTACGGCGCGGCGGCTGTCCGCCTTGCGGCACAGGGCGGATTTAATCGCATGGTGGCACTCCGCTGTGGCAGGATATCGGATATTCCGCTCGAAGAAGCGACTGCGATTCCCAAGCGGGTAAAGCTGGATGATGATGCTGTCATCACTGCGCGGAATGTGGGCATTTCATTTGGAGATGAATAAGGTCCGCGGTTAATTTGTTCCGGCCAAAAACTGGTATTCTTGCACACCGCCCCTTTTATGGTGAATCAAAAAGAAGCTCAGCGACCTCAACGCTGAACTTCTTTTTTTTTTACTTCTCTCTGTCTTTACTTCCTCTTCCCCTTCAACTCATCACGCAGGATTAAGCTCAGCACAACACTTACAATGCTGATCACAATACTGCCAAGCAGCGCAGGCCAGAAACCATCCACGGTCAGACCGAGGTTGAACATTTCGCCGATCGCGCTGGTGAGCATGAGCACGATCGTGTTAATAATGATCGTAAATAACCCAAGCGTGAGTACCAGCAGCGGGAGCGCCAGAAACTTGAGGATCGGCCGAACCAGGGCGTTCAACAACACAATGATGAGCGCCAGCCACATCAGGCCTATCCAGCTGCCATCAAAATCAATACCAGCCACGAACTGGGCTGCTGCGTACAATGCGATGGCGTTGATTACCCAACGAAGAAAAAATTTTGTCATTCGAACTCCTTTATGTGTTGCGGCATGAATGCCGCGCTACATATCAATACGAGAGGAGAGTTACAAAGTTGCCTGCATCCAGATCAATGTGCGCATGGCTCTGAACCCTGCCGATTGAATGGCGCCGTCAAATTGACTGGATGGGAATTCCAATTCTATCTTTGGATATAAATGAGCCAGGTCGCGCCGCGCTTGTAACAGCAATGCAGTCAACGCTTCGGGGTCGGACCGTTCGCCTGCTGCGGCGAAAAGAGATTCTCCCCGCCCGTTGGGAATCCACGAGAGGGCGGCTTCCATGTGATCCTTGCGCACAGCCGTCCATTGGCGGATATTCATGTCAATGAATAATAGATACAGCCAGTTCCAGAATCCCGGCCGAAGGGAGTCGAATGCCCAGTTGCGGTGCCAGGCTAACAGGTCGGGGTAGAGCCGCGCAAGCCAGTTGAGTTGAGTCTGCCAGTCGCGTGGATGTCTGTTTGTGAGGACGATGTCGGTTTGCAGAATCGGGGCGCGCGAGTCGGTGGCAGCCTGCCAGGCGGTGCGGCGCGCGCGTTCGACAAATCCAAGCTGGGAATAAAGTTCGATGGCGCCGTTGTTATCTTCACGGACGTGCAGCCAGATGTCGTTTATTTTCTTTTCATGCGCGTGTTTTATGGCGCGCTCGGTCAGCGCGCGGGCAATGCCCTGACGGCGATAATCCGGGTGGACGGCGACATTGGCGATGAGGTAAACCCGTTGTTTGTTATTTCGAAATGGGACGAGGCTGGCATTACCGATGATCTTTCCATTGTCTTCCCAGATGTACCCCGTCAGCGGCAGGGATGTTGATTCTGCGGCGCGATTTGCCCAACGCAAAAACGAATTGTCATTGCCGGCGCGGCGCATATCCTGCACGTAGCGTTTGCCTTCATTGTCCATTGTGCTGGAGAAGCACATCTCGATCAGGTCGGCAACCGCGGGCAGATCGCGCAAGATACTAAGCGGACGTAAATTGGCGTGCTGCTCTGCGCGGGCCGAGATGGTGAAGGATGTCGTCATGCGGGTATTATAGCCCCATGTTTATTGGAAACAAAATCGTTTTTGGAAATTTATGGTTTTCCAAAAACGCCGCATGGATCATAACGCCGGCGGTTTTACCCGGCAGACCAGTGACGAGTGATAGGTAAAGGTTCTTGTTGCCATGCGCGGCAGGATCTTCAACAGGAATTCCTTAATGTAGAAGTTTAATATTCCTTTTTTGCCCAGCCGGTATTTATGCACGGCTTTCGAGGGGTTTGTGACCGTCTGTTTCAAGACCTCAAGGTTGCAGGTTTGAATCAGTCTTCTGATCGTAATGGGCGAATAAAAATTGATATGCCCTACTTTGTCGAAGACAAAATCGGCCTTTAGCCGCGATGTATCTTCCAGAGGCACTTCGATAAAAACATATCTTGCCACGCGAGCCGCTTCATAGATCAGTTTTCTGGGATACTCAACATGCTCAATGACATGGCTGAGTATCACGAGGTCAAACATCTGATCGGTATATGGAACATCGTATCCGTCAAAAAGACGGCATTCTGTCAGCCGCGAAATGCCTTTATTTTTAATTGTCTCCACACCGGATGGGGAAATTTCAAGGGCGTAAAGTTTTTCGCCAAAATTCAAATCAGACAATCTCTTTAAAATAGACCCCTCCCCGGCTCCGATTTCAAGGATGCTTGCGTGGGGCAGGTCCTGACAAAGGGCGGTGATATTGGAAGCCTTATCCTCCGCCCCCAGCCTGCGCCACTCAGAATCGCCGCTTTCATAGTAATCCTCGTAGTTACTTTTTAGCTGTTCATTCGTTGAAAAATTGCTCATGCTCCACCTCGGGAAGAAAAGAAGGGTAACCTACGCTTGCGCCAACTATAAGCCTCCCCACGTTTTTTGGCAACAAGTCTCTGCCGCACGAAAAATCTAACACACCTCTTACGCCGCGCAAACAGCCCGCCAATCCCGCTTTTGTTATAATGCCACCATTGTTGGACGGTGGAGGGATAGACAGTGGACAGCAGACGATAGACCGTACGAACGGTCAATGGTCAACGGTCTATGGTCTATCATCATCGTCCCCAACGGAGGAACAACCTTATGATGCGATTTGACCGATTTACCGAGAGGGCGCAGGAAGCCGCTCAGCGTGCCGCTGAGATCATTCAGCGCTACGGACATAATCAGATAGACACCGAACACATTCTGCTGGCGTTGATCGAACAGCCGGGCGGAGTGATTCCCCAAATCCTTGAAAAATTAAGCGTCAGCGCCGAGGCGCTGACTGAGCGATTGGATGCCACTCTGCGCGCCAGCCCGAAGGCCAATATCTTCGGCGGCGGTGCGGGACAGATTTTCATCACGCCGCGTGTCAAGCGGATTATTGATCTGGCCAACGAGGAAGCCAACCGCCTGAAGGATGAATACATTTCCACCGAGCACATCTTCCTCGCCATTCTCACCGAGCGCAACACTCCCGCCGCGCGCATTTTGGAAAGCGCCGGCCTCACCCGTGACCGAGTCTACGATTCAATTCAAGACCTGCGCGGCGGTCAGCGTGTGACCGACCCGCAGGCAGAGACGAAATATCGCGCGCTCGAAAAATATTCACGCGACCTGACTCAACTGGCGCGCGAAGGCAAACTGGACCCGGTCATCGGCCGTGACAAGGAAATTTTGCGCCTCATTCAAATATTGTCCCGCCGCACAAAGAACAATCCCGTTCTGATCGGCGAAGCAGGCGTCGGCAAGACAGCCATCGCCGAAGGACTCGCGCAGAAAATCGCCAGCAACGATGTCCCTGAAATTCTTTCGGGCAAGAAAGTCGTTGCACTCGATCTCGCCGCCATGATCGCCGGCTCGCGCTTCCGCGGTGAATTCGAGGAACGCCTCAAGGCCGTCATGGATGAAGTCCAGCGTTCAAAGGGCGACGTGATCCTGATGATCGACGAGCTGCACACAGTCGTCGGAGCAGGAGCAGCTCAAGGCGCGATGGATGCGTCCAACATGCTCAAGCCCGCCCTCGCGCGCGGCGAACTGCAATGCATCGGCGCGACTACGCTCGATGAATTCCACAAACATATTGAAAAAGATGCCGCGCTTGAAAGGCGCTTCGCCCCCATCCATGTGGATGAGCCGAGCGTGGAAGATACCATCAAAATGATGCACGGTCTGCGTGACCGTTATGAAGCGCATCACAAAGTTCATTTTTCGGATGAAGCGTTGGTCGCTGCCGCCCGTTTGGCTGATCGTTACGTAACTGACAGACATCTACCCGACAAAGCCATCGACCTGATCGACGAAGCCGCCGCGAAAGTCCGCGTGGCGTTGTATTCCATGCCGCCCGATTTGAAAGGCATGAAAACAGACGTTGACCGTCTCCGCGCCGAGGAAGAGCAGGCTGGTTTGGAACGCGATTACGAACGCGCCGCTCAGAAGAAAGCCGAACGCTTACGCCTTGAAACCGAATATGCTGAGAAGCGCGAGAAATGGGAAACCGAACATCAACTCGATGAAGTGGTCGACGTGGATGACATTGCCTCGGTCGTGCATCAATGGACGGGCATCCCTGTCAACCAGATGCTCGAAACTGAATCGGAAAAACTTCTGCACATGGAAGCGCGTTTGCACGAGCGCATCATCGGGCAGGAGGAAGCCATTCACGCAGTCTCCGACGCCATTCGCCGCGCGCGCTCCGGGCTGAAAGATCCGTCCCGACCGATTGGCTCATTTATTTTTATTGGCCCGTCCGGGGTCGGAAAGACCGAGCTGGCAAAAGCCCTCGCGTGGTTCATGTTCGATGACGAGGAAGCTCTCGTCCGCATTGATATGTCTGAATATCGCGAACAGCACACGGTCAGCCGTTTGTTCGGCGCGCCTCCGGGATACGTCGGTTATGAAGAAGGCGGTCAGCTGACAGAAGCAGTCCGCCGCCGCCCGTATCGCGTGGTGCTGTTTGATGAAATCGAAAAGGCGCATCCCGAAGTGTGGAATGCCCTGCTGCAAATTTTGGATGATGGTCGCCTGACGGATGGTCAGGGCAAAGTTGTGGACTTCCGCAACACGGTCTTAATCATGACCTCGAACCTGGGTACTGAATATGTGACAAAGGGCGGCACATTGGGTTTCCTCACCCAAAAAGCCGACGACGATGAACGAGCCGCGCACGATAAGATCGAGAAGGCGCTCAAAGCCGCTTTCCGCCCCGAGTTCATCAACCGCGTGGACGAAACCATCATGTTCTCGCCGCTTTCGATTGAGCAGATGGAAGAGATCGTTGTCTTGCAAATGAAGGAAGTACAAGACCGCCTGAATGAACACGACATCACGGTTCAACTCAGTGATGCAGCCCGCGTCTGGCTCGCGAAGGAAGGCTATGATCCTGCATTCGGCGCGCGCCCGTTACGCAGGGCAATTCAAAAATATGTCGAGAGTCCGCTTTCAGTGGAATTGCTCGGCGGAAAATTCAAGGACGGCGCGGTGGTGACAGTGGATGTGAATGACAACAAGATCACATTCCAAACCGAGGCTGCCAATAAAAAGTCCAAACAAAAAGTGGACGCGTAAGTTGCTAAAACTCCGAGTTCTTTAAGAACTCGGAGTTTTGATTTAATGACCAATTTCCTAATCCCGTTTTTATTCACAAAAGGTATGATAGGGGAACTTTTTTCGCCAAAGGATAATCATGACAGAAAATAAATCAGGAACGAAGGCAGTTGTCATTGGAATAACTGTCGCATTATGCTGTATCTGCCTGCTGACAGCCGGCCTGGGCGGGTATGGATATTATATGTTCAATCAGAACTCTCCAGTTGCAGGGAGTCCCATCACCCTGTCCGGCGGGGAGTCGCCGACGAGTGTGCCGGAGATCGCGCGCCCGTCCGCCGAGTCAATTACCAACGAAACGCTGAATATCCTCGAGCAAAGCCTTGTGCCGGAGAATAACCCCTATGAGCTGTCCTGCCGTTTGGATGGTTTATGCAATATCCCAACAACTGTGGAGGGCAAAACCTATCAATTGGGAGACATTGAAAAATTTTGGGTCTTGAACTCGGATACGCAGGAACACCGCCAGGCAGAAGCTGAATTGCTCTATATCACAGAACATTCTTATTTCTGGGCGGAATCCGGCGTGAGTGTCAATGAAGATGACATGAAAGCCTTGATGGATACATTTGAAAACGAGATCTATCCAACCGACCGCGAATTCTTCGGCAGTGAATGGACGCCGGGCGTGGATGGCGATCCGCGCATCTTCGTGCTCTACGCCAACGACATCGGGAGCAAAATAGCGGGGTACTTTAACCCGTCGGATGAATACAACCCGCTGGTCAAGGAATATTCCAACGCTCACGAAACGTATGTGCTTGGTTCCAATCAGGGCCTTGCGCGAGACTACACTTACAGCACGCTTGCGCATGAATTTGTTCACATGATCCAGTTCTCGTCCGATAGAAATGAGTCCAGCTGGATGTCGGAAGGGTTCGCCAATGTGGGGGCATTTATCAACGGTTACGGCTTCGGCAATTCTGATTATGTATTCATCCAAAACACAGACCTGCAATTGAACGACTGGGCGCCAAACACCTCCCCTGATTTTGGGGCGCACTATGGTGAAAGTTCCCTCTTCCTGACTTATTTCCTCGACCGCTTTGGAGAATCAGCGACAAAGGCGCTCACCAGCAACCCGAAAAATGATCTGACCAGCGTGGATGATACGCTTGCGGCATTAAACATCAGCGACCCTGTAACCGGCAAACTGATCAACGCTGATGATTTTTTCATGGATTGGGCGGTAACCAACTTCCTGCTGGATGGCTCAGTCGGCGATGGAAGATATATCTACAAAAACTATCCCGATGCGCCGCGCGCCTCTGCCCTTGAATCCATATCCAATTGCCCGCAGGCTCCGCTTGCATATAATGTGCATCAATACGGAGTGGATTACATCTCCATAGAATGCGCAGGCGATTACACACTCTCCTTCACCGGCTCAACGGTCATCGGACTTCTGCCCGCCGACCCGCATTCCGGTCAATATGCCTTCTGGTCCAACAAGGGCGATGAGTCGGACATGACGTTGACAAAAGAATTCGACTTCACCGATGTCAGCGCTCCGATCAACTTTACGTTCCACACCTGGTATCACATCGAAGAAAATTGGGATTATCTTTACCTTGAAGTTTCGGAAGACGGCGAAAACTGGCAGATCATAAAAACGCCCTCAGGCACAGATGCCGACCCCTCCGGCGGCGCGTACGGCTGGGGGTATACTGGCGCAAGCAACGGCTGGATCGAAGAGACCATTGACCTTTCTGAATATGCCGGTAAAAAAATAGCGGTGCGGTTTGAATACATTACCGATGCCGCCGTCCACGAAGATGGCTTTCTGCTGGATGATATCGTCGTCGAAGCAGCAGGCTACAGGTCAGATTTTGAAGCGGATGACGGAGGCTGGGCGGCTGAAGGATTCGCGCGAATCCAAAACACGCTTCCGCAGACCTTTGGGCTGGCTCTGATTAAAACAAGCGATTCGAGCGTGACGATGATCCAGCTCAACGAAGACCAGACCGCAAACATTCCGCTCTCGCTGAAGTCCGGCGAAAAAGCATTTTTGGTGATCTCCGGTCTTACCCGTTTTACGCGCGAACTTGCGTCGTATCAGATTGAAATAAAGTAAAAGTTTTCAAGGAGCAGCCATGTCAACAGCACCGAAGTCGCAAATTCTTTCTCTCACACTCGCTGAAATGGTGAACTATCAGGACGGCGCAGTGGTCAGCCGCCAGATCACCAAGTCTGAAGCGGGCAACGTAACGCTCTTTGCATTTGACAAGGATCAAGGCTTGAGCGAACATACCGCCCCATTCGATGCGCTCGTGCAGGTTTTGGAAGGCGAGGCGCTGGTGACCATTTCTGGCAAACCCTTTGAACTGAAAGCCGGCCAGGCGATCATCATGCCAGCCAATGAACCGCACGCTTTGAAGGCCACTCAAAAATTCAAGATGCTGCTGACGATGATCCGCGCATAACCGGCCTTGCAGCACGAGCATCATGGCTTATAATTTTTGCCATAAAAATGACGCCACTCAATAAACCCGATAAAGACCGAAAGACAATTGCCGTACTCGGCGCGCAATTAAGCCGCTTGTGGGATGCTGAGTTCATGACCGGTGTGCTGGACTCAGCCAAAGCCCATGATATGAATGTGGTTTATTTCGTGGGGGGCAAACCAACCGCCATCGCCTCGCCGGAAAGCGGCGGATGGTCTTATGGATTGTATGACCTGATCAAGCCCGGTCAATTTGACGGCATCCTGCTCACAGCAGATATCGGTCACGGCTCCTCTGCCGATGATCTAAAGAATTTTTGCCGCATGTATGCGCCCACGCCCATTGCGTCCTTTGCAGTGCAGGCGGAAGGCGTATCTTCTTTTATTGCAGACAACACGGGCGGGATGCGCTCCGTGATCCGTCACCTGATCGAAGCGCATGGATATAAGAGAATCGCTTTTGTCCGCGGACCAAAAGGCCACTGGGAATCTGAACAGCGCTTTAACGCCTACAGGGATGAATTGAAGGCGCGCGGCATCCAGTTTGATGAACAGATTGTTTTTGAGGGTGATCACACACCTGAGAGCGGGCGCACCGCCGTGCGGACTTTAATGGATGAGCGCGGTGTTCAAGTGCAGGCCATTGCTGCATCCAATGACCGCATGGCCTTCGGGGTCATGGAGGCGTTGCAGCAGCGCGGCATTCAGGTACCGGACAAGATCGCCCTGACCGGCTTTGACGATATAAAAGAATCCCAATCGCTTGGCGTTCCGCTGACAACCGTGCATCAATCCTTTGCGGATGCCGGGCGGCTGGCCTTCGGCGCGTTGATAAAACGCATGAACGGCGAAGCGGTCGATGAGATCAATGTTTTGGCCGTGCAATTGGTCATCCGCTGGTCGTGCGGGTGTTTACCTGAAAGCGTGCAAAGAGCGGTCGTGCTTCCCAAAGAGGTATCGCACACCGGCAGGCTGGAAAATAAGCGCGAAGCAGCCATCCGCGCCTTGTTTGAGGCGGCGGGTATTCTGGAGGATGACCCCGCAAAAAAACTATATATCGATGTCTTTGGCCGCACATGGGACGTATTTCTGGCAAGCCTGCGCGATTTAGAAAAGAGCGGCATCTTCCTGAAAATGGTGCAATCGATGGTGGAGGTTGTGCAGGCCAATGGCTACGATTCCACCACCTGGCATAATGTGATTTCAACCTTCAGAAAATACGCGCTGGGCGGCATCGCCAGCACGACCACCATGCTGCGCGCCGAGAATCTATTTCAGCAGGCGCGTATGCTGGCAGGCGAACTTTCTCAACGGGCGCAGGCATATCAACGCCTGCTGGCTGAACGACAGGAGGAGGCGCTCAATAATTTCAGTTTTTCGATGGCGCCCGCCATGACGCTCGAAGGCATCGGCGATGCGATTTCAAGGAACTTCCCCTTGCTGGGATTTAAACGCTGGTATGTGATGTTCTACAGCGACGTCAGTTCGCCGGCCTTGATCTCATCCCCGCCGCCGGAAAGTTACCGCCTGCTGCTGCAATACGATCAAAGTAAATTTGCCATCCCGAAGGAAAAAACAACCCTCGGCACCGGCCGCCTTGTGCCGCGCGGAAAAACCCCACAAGATCACCGCTATGATGCCGTGGTCATGCCGTTGTCATTGGCGAGCAATCGCTTTGGTTTCATGTGGGCCGAAATGGGGCCGTCCGATTGGGACGTCTATGTCCGTTTGAAGAATCTGCTTTCCAGCGCGCTCCTGCGGACGATGCTCGTGCAGCAGCGTGAGCACGCTCAAAAGGAAGTGGAGCGCCTGTTGAATGAAGCCCGCGAACGCGCAGTGGAACTCGCGCGCGCGCGAGATGTGGCAGAAAAAGCCGCCGGGCAAAATGCAAAACTCTTTGAGTCCGAGCAGGAACGGCGTCGCGGAGCTGAGGCGCTGGCGCGCTCGGCGCGGCATCTATCCTCATTAACCACCATCGAAAAACTTCCGGATCAGATCCTCGCACAATTGCAGATTGTCCTGCCTCATGAGCGCAGTATTTTATTCATGGAAGATGTGAATGGGGCGCCGCACATTCATGCGCACCGCGGCCTGCCGGCGGATGCGAAAATCTCAGAGTTTTACTTGAAGGTAAATCGCGTGGATTTCTACAAGGCGGTTGCGCGCAAAGGCGAGGCGCTGCTCATCCGCGATGTGAAAACGCTGGAAAGCTGGGAGCAGCCGGATTGGATGCCCTATGACCGCTCATGGCTGGGGGTTCCTTTATTTTCAAAAAACAAAGTGACCGGCCTGCTCGCGCTTAGCCGTTCGACAACCTCGTTCAGCGACGACGATGCTTTGATGGCGGCCACCTTTGCCATGCAGGCAACCGTGGCATTGGAGAACGCGCGTCTTTATGGTGAAGTCACCGCTATGAATCAAATGATGGAACGCATGGTTGCCCAGCGTGTGGAAGAATTAAACAACGCCTATAAAACGCTGGCCAAGCACGACAAAAATAAATCCGCTTTCATTCAAGTGGCCGCGCATGAATTGCGCACGCCGTTGACCGTCATCAAAGGCTACATCGACATGTTGAAGGCGGATGCCGTCATTCAAAATAATCCCCTGCTAGTACAGGCCAGCGACGGCGTTTTGCAGGGCACGAATCGTTTGCATCAAATCGTGAACAGTATGCTGGATGTCGCCCGCCTTGATAATCAGGATATGAATCCAAAGATCGAGCCGGTAAACCTGAGCCTGATCCTGCGAATCATTCACAAGGATTACATAACCGATCTCGCGGCTCGCAGCCTGACATTTGAACTGGGTGATGAAACCCAAACACTTCCCCCGCTTTTGGCTGACCCTGAATTGCTGAAGAAGGCGCTGGATCATATCATTGTCAACGCCATCAAATTCACCCCAGACGGCGGCTCGATCACCGTCTCTGCAAGTGTTGAGGACGATTCGCATTTGGGCAGGTGCGCGGAGATCCGCGTGCAGGATACCGGCATCGGCATTGACGCCGAACACCACAAGGTTATCTTTGACAAGTTATATCAACTGGGGAATGCTGAGCTGCATTCATCCAGCCGCACCAGTTACAAGGGCGGAGGCGCCGGGCTGGGGCTGGCGATTGCATCTGGCATTGTGAAAGCCATGCATGGAAGCATCTGGGTGGAAAGCACAGGTCAGGATGAAGTGAGATTCCCCGGTAGTACATTTTGCATCCGCCTGCCGCTGGTGAAATAATAATCAGACTTTATCGGTAATTTCTCTACCGTACATTTTAAAAATAGGACGCTGATTCACGCTGAAAACGCAGATTGAATCAGCGGAAATCAGCGTTTCGCTTCGCGAGCGTCCAAATAGGTTTTGTACGGTAGAGAAAAACAAATTACTTGACCCGCTCGCGGAAGTCATAGATGCCATCGCGCACAGCCCAATTCGATTCACAGACCGGGCAATGCAAGTGAGCGCCTTTATCCTCCAGTTTTTCACCTTCACAATCGGGGCATTTGAAAAGGTCAATCACATTCAATGACGCTTCATCAGCTTGAACGCCATCGTTCACTCTGGCCTTCACGAACACGCTGGGAGTGAATTGCCAATATTTTCCTGTCGGCTGGAACAGCCCGTCGAGCGCTGCCAGCAATCGGGCAGGGACGATGCGCTTCAACAGTCCGAGGCGGAAATGCGAAACGGTGAGAGTCTTTTCGATCGAGAATCCCAACTCCCCCAGCCAGTTGCGGATCGCCTGCGGGTGGAAATCAAAATTCAATTTTACAAATTCGACCGGCTCAAGCGTAAACGGATTCCATTTCTGCCTGCCGGTCAGGTAGCGCAAAATGGATTTGAAATTTTTTTTATTGGCAAACTCAAGGATGAAGACCGAGTTCGAGCGCAGGACATTCCGAATCTGTTTCAGGGCTTTGGGGGCGTCTGCCATGTGATGCAGGGCGCGGATCATCGTGGCGGCGTCAAACTGACGGTCACGGAAAGGGAGGCGGTAAATATCGGCGGCGACGTAAATGTATTTTGACGCAGTCCCCAGTCTTTCCTGAGCTTGAGTTAATTGCGTGGTGGAATAATCCAGCAGGACGATGCGCTCGAAGCCGGCATAGCGCGGCGTGTTGCGGCCTGCGCCGGCGCCAAGTTCGAGCATGACGCGCAGCGTGCCGCTTGCAGGGAGCATTCGCTTGAGGGCAATGGCTTCGGCGCGGTCTTCATATTCGCGCCCGCCTTGTTCCCAAAAGGATTGCTGATAATCGGAACCTTCGTAGTTACAAACGGGGGGAGTAGTCATTAGTGATTAGGGATTAGTGGTTAGGGATTAGGGATTAGGCGATCTTGGATTAGGATACTCGCTCCCTAATCACCCAATTACCTAATCCCTAACTGCCTTTTACCTACCTTCCAATCGCGCGATAGGTGAATCCCATTTCTCTCATCAACTTGGGATCGTAGATGTTGCGCCCATCATAAATGACCGCGGACTTGAGCAAGCCTTTCACTTTTTCAAGGTCAAGCTGCTTGAACTCGTTCCACTCGGTCACCACCATCAGAGCATCGCAATCCTTTGCCATCTTATAAGGTTCGTCGAACATATCCACCGCAGGCAGAATGTGACGGGCAACTTCCATTGCCACGGGATCATACGCGCGGACTTTCGCGCCCGCCTTGACCAACTCCTCAGAAATATCAATCGAAGGCGCATCGCGCATATCGTCTGTGTTGGGTTTGAATGCCAGGCCGAGCAAGCCGATGGTCTTGCCCTTCAAACTTCCGCCCACCATTTTTTCAACATGGTTCACAGCGGCTTTGCGGCGGTCATAATTGACTTCCATCACATCGTTCAAAATACGCGGATCGAGTCCCTTTTCCTTTGCCATAAAAGCCAGCGCCTCCACATCTTTCGGGAAGCATGATCCGCCCCAGCCGAGGCCTGCGTCTAAAAAGTGACGGCCGATGCGCGCGTCGTAGCCCATGCCGGCGGCCACTTCCTTCACATCCGCGCCGACCAGTTCGCACAGGTCTGCCAGTTCGTTCATGAAGGAAATCTTTGTGGCAAGGAAGGCGTTGCTCGCATATTTGATCATTTCGGCGGTGCGCAAATCTGTGATGACGATCGGCGCGCGCAATGGCAAATGCAGATGCGCAACTTTATTCGCGGCATCCTTGTCCAATGAGCCGATCACCGTACGGTGCGGATTCATGAAATCGCCGATGGCCGAGCCTTCACGCAGGAATTCAGGGCACGACACGACCGAGAAATCAATCTGCTTGGGCTGGGCACCCTTCACAATGTCAGCCACCCAGTCACCAGTCCCGATCGGAACCGTCGACTTGTTGATAATGACCAGCGGCGCAGTCATATTCTCCGCGATGGATCTGGCGGCGGCGGCCACGTACTGCAAGTCTGCCGCGCCGTCGGCATCGGAAGGCGTGCCGACTGCGATGAAGGCGTACTCGGCATTTTTCAATGCCTCTTTATACGAGGTGGTGAATGTGATGCGCCCGCCGCTGACATTGCGTTTGACAAGTTCATCGAGGCCGGGCTCGTAAATGGGCATGATGCCCTTTTTGAGATTCTCGACGCGCTGTTCGTTCACATCCAGCGCGGTCACGCGGTTGCCGAGGTCGGCGAAACAAGCCGCGGTTACAAGGCCGACGTATCCCACGCCGACGACACAAATTTGTTTCATGGGGTTTCCTCTTGGTTAAAAAGTTTTTGAATATTTTGTTGTTTTATAAAACCTGCCGCTTTGGGATTCACTTCAAATTCCCCTGCTTACCCATTGATTTACCGTATCCACCAGATCGAGCAGGTCCATCGGCTTGGTGACGTACTCATTACAGCCGGCATCCATTGCGCGCTGGCGGTCGCTCGGTAGGGCGTGCGCGGTTACGGCGATCAAGGGAATATTGGAAATCTGCTCATCTTTTTTGATCAAGCTCGTCGCAGTCCAGCCGTCCATCTCAGGCATGGACAGGTCCATGATGATCAGGTCAGGGTTCTGTTTGCGGACGGCGTTCACGCCGTCGCGCCCGTTCACAGCCAGGAAAGTTTCATACCCGCTTTTTTCAAGGATGAACCGCACAAGCTCATAGGTATCCATATTATCTTCAACGATCAGGATGCGCTTTTTAGCCATGGGCGTTAATATACTACGTCTCACGATTACGGGCAATGAGTACAAAGTGCCCGTATGGGTATAATCACCCTCATGAGATTACTTTTTGTAGCCGACGGCCGCTCCCCCATTGCCCAAAACTGGATGCGCTATTTCGCTGAGCGCGGCGATGAAGTGTATCTGGCATCCACTTTTGCCTGTGATGTGGATTTCCCGCTCAAGCGGCTGGAGTTTACGCCCGTGGCATTTAGCGCGGTTAAGAAGCAGACCTCCCGCCCCGGCACCGCATCTGCGCGGACCGTTGGGCTGCGTACGCTTATCAGACAGCGGTTCGGCCCTTTGACCATCCCCCGCTCCGCGCGAAAACTGCGCGCCTTCATTCAAGAAGTGCAGCCCGACCTTGTCCATGCTTTGCGCGTGCCTTACGAGGGGATGCTGGCGGCAGAGGCATTGTCCTCTGGCCGTGGTCTCGATACTCGACCATCCTTCATTGCATCCATTTGGGGCAATGACTTTACCCTGCATGCGCCTTCCACGCCGCTGATGGGCTATTACACGCGCAAGACGATGCAGACAGTCAATGCCCTGCACGCCGACTGTGAGCGCGACATCCGTCTTGCGCGCCAGCGCTGGAGTCTCAGCCAGGAGAAACCCACGTTGGTCACCCCCGGCAACGGCGGAGTCCGAACCGATGTTTTTTATCCGCCGCAAACTCCAGTAAAGGAACCCGTCATTATTAATCCGCGCGGATTCCGTCCATATGTAAAAATGGAAGCGTTCTTCAAAGCCATTCCGCTTGTGCTTGAAAAACGCGCAGACGCAAAATTCATCTGTTCTTCGATGGCAGGCGAATCTCAGGCGTTGAGTTGGATGAAGGAATTAAATATCGAACACGCTGTTCAATTGAATCCCCCGCTCACGCACGCGCAAATGGCGGATGTGTTTCGCGGCGCGCAGATTGTCGTTTCGCCGGCGGTTCACGACGGCACGCCAAATTCCCTGCTCGAAGGCATGGCTTGCGGATGTTTCCCGATTGCGGGCGATCTTGAATCGATCCGCGAGTGGATCACGCACGGGCAGAACGGCTTGCTTGTGAATCCCAATGACCCGCAGTCCATCGCGGACGGCATCCTTCTTGCCATACAAAGAGAAGACCTGCGGCTGGAAGCCGCAGGTCTGAATGCAAATATGATTTCCGCGCGCGCGGAATATGGATTGAATATGAAAAAAGTTGGGGAGTTTTATAAATCAATCACGTAGGGACAGGGTCTCCCTGCCCTTTTGTACCGAACAATGCGGGCGAGGAAACCTCGCCCCTGCGGGAAATTAAAACTCCCTCGGCGCCCGCAAAGAATCCAGCCGTCCGCGCAATTCGATCTTGCGTGAATCCGCCGCGTGACGGACATCGTTCAAAAAGCCCTGTCCGCGCTCGCGCAGTTCGCCACGCAGTTTCTCGCCCGACTCTGGCGCAAGCAGCAATGCAACAGTGGAACCAACCAGCGCGCCGACAAAAATCCCAATTAGAAAACCGAACATTCTTCGCATGTGAATTTCTCCGTTTTTGTGTGTTGAGTAAAAATATTATACTGCCTAACTGTCGTTGCGAGGGCGTTCTCTCTGGCGCTGCCCGCCAGGGCAGGTGTGTTCTTCGCCCGAAGCAACCTCCAACTTATGAGGAGATTGCTTCGTCGCTCTCTGTCGTTCGCTCCTCGCAACGACATGATGAAAATTGTGCTCGTAAGAAACGCCGCTCAATCACAGTCAAATAATAAGAAATACGATAGCCAAAACCATCGTTTTGTGGAATAATGTCCACACCGCACGTATCCTTGGGAACGTGACGAATCAAAACAAATCAAAACGTAATTCGGACTCTACCATTTTCGGAGGGTACCATGTCTACCACAACAATTTCCCCCACCACCTCACAACGCAAAAAGGTGACCACGCTTACGTTCCGCCAGAAAAAGGAACGCGGCGAACCGATCACCATGCTCACCGCCTATGACTATCCCACCGCAATGGCGATGGACAAGGCCGGTATTGAATCCATCCTGGTCGGCGATTCGCTCGGGATGGTTGTCCTCGGTTACGAAAACACATTGCCCGTCACCATGGAAGATATGCTGCATCACGCGCGCGCAGTCTCACGCGGAGCGAAGAGCGCCCTGCTCGTGGGCGATATGCCTTTCATGTCCTATCAGGTTTCCATTGAAGAAGCCGTCCGCAATGCGGGGAGATTTTTACAACAAGCCGGCATGGATGCGGTCAAACTTGAAGGCGGACGTGAACGCGCAGATGCGGTCCACGCGATTGTGGGGGCGGGTATTCCCGTCATGGGTCATATCGGGCTCACGCCGCAGTCTGTCCATCAACTGGGTGGATTCCGCGCACAGGGCAAAACAGCTTCGGCGGCGAAACGTCTGCTCGAAGACGCGCACATCCTTGAGGATGCAGGCGCGTTCAGCCTCGTGCTGGAATCTGTCCCTGCGCGATTGGCAGAATATATCTCGAAACAAATATCCATTCCCACCATTGGCATTGGCGCGGGTGCGGGTTGTGACGGTCAGGTGCTGGTCACGCACGATCTGCTTGGTCTGTTTGAGCGCTTCACACCGAAGTTCGTCAAGCAGTATGCAAACTTCCACGCCGAGATGAAAAAGGCTTTTACTGATTATCTCGACGATGTGGAAACAAAACGCTTCCCTGCCGTTGAGCACACGGTTGAGATGAGCGATGAGGAATGGGAAACGTTTAAACGTTCAAACGTTGGAACGTTGGAAAGTTAATCATGAACAATCGTATCTTACTAGTTGGCACCGGCGCGCTCGCAACTTTATTCGCGGCGCGACTGAGTGAAGCGGGACATTCCGTATCCATGCTTGGCACTTGGAAACACGGGCTTGATGCGCTGAAACAAAACGGTGCGCGCCTTTTAGACGCGAGTGGAAACGAACACGCATTCAAAGTCCATGCGACGGATGATCCGCGCGAAGTGAGCGGCGCGAAATTTGCGCTGGTGCTGGTCAAGTCGTGGCAGACGGAACGCGCGGCACATCAACTGAGGGAGGCGCTTGCAGACGACGGGCTGGCGCTGACCCTTCAAAATGGATTGGGCAACCGCGAAATTTTGTCGCGCTACCTTGATACAGTTTTAACCACTGAGACCACAGAGGGTTATAAAAATAGAGAGAAAAACTCTGCGCGCTCCGTGAACTCCGTGGTGAAAAAGGTTTCGCGGGTTGCATTGGGCATTACCACCACCGGCGCGACTCTGCTCGGCCCGGGACTGGTGAAAATGGGCGGGGAGGGAATCATCTCATTGGAACAGAATCAGGCCCTCGGTCCGCTTGAAGCGGCTCTTCGATCATCCAACTTTAATTTACACATCGTCCAAGACGCGCGATCGCTCATCTGGGGCAAACTGGTCATCAACGCCGCCATCAACCCGCTGACGGCTTTGCTGAGAATCCCGAACGGCGAATTGCTGTCGCATCCCAATGCACGCAAAGTGATGGCGTCGCTGGCGCGCGAAACTGCGGAGGTGGCCGCGGCTGAAAATGTGAGCCTGCCGTTCAGCAACCCCGTGCGCGCAGCGGAGGATGTGGCGCGTCAAACTGCGGCCAATCATTCGTCCATGTTTCAGGATGTGCGGCGCGGCGCTCCAACCGAAATTGACGCCATCTGCGGCGCGGTTACGAGACGGGCTGAGAAGCACGGCATCCGCACGCCGTATAACCGCGCCTGCTGGCAGTTGGTGCGCGCGGCGGCGGGGCAGGCTTAAGAAAAATTTGTGACCGTGGGTATTATATGAGTGTGTGATTAAAAAATGTGCGTCAAATTCTGCGCATGGTAAGATACAGGAAACTTTTCATGTTCGGAGGTATTTCAATGCGCAAGTTTTTCGTAACAGTAGCGGTCGGATTGTTGTTGATGTTACCCAGCCACACATCTGCGCAAGGCAGCCTGACCTTGTCCACCCTGAATGTGCAATTATGGCCTGAATATGACCAGCCAAGCATGTTGGTGCTCGTGGATTTTGACCTGCCCGCCACCACGCTCTTCCCTGTCAAATTGACATTTCATATTCCAGAGGATGCCAACCTGGTGGCAGTGGCAACCTATTCGACAGAGGGGAGTTTGATAAACGCCATGTATGAAGGTCCCACCACGAGCGGTGGATTGCAGGCTTTCACGGTAACATTGGACGGTCCCAGAGCCCGCTTTGAATATTATCAACCGATCACCATCGAAGGGCATGAGCGCGCTTATTCATATTTATGGAACGGTGATTACGCAGTTGAGGCATTCGGCATCCGCGTGCTTGAGCCAACGGATACGACTGCGCTCACGACAACTCCCAAACTTGGCCCCGCTGTGGTCGAAAGCGGACTCACCTATCATGAAAGCGGTGTGCTCAAATTGAAAGACGGCGAAGAATTCAAACTGAATTTGAAATACACAAAAACAACCGACACTCTGGTTTCATCTCCGCAGGGAGTGGAACCTGCCGCTCCGGTCGACGAGAATACTCCGGGGCGTGTGTCATTGAACAAATCCCTGCCGTATATTATTGGCGGCGTGGGTATTGTGATGATCGTCGGCGGGCTTGTATATTACTGGCAGTCAGGCCGCAGGTCTGTAAAAAAGCCGCGACGCAGGGTTCGTACTCCGCATGAAAATGAGGAGGAAGGCGGCGAAGCATATTGCCCTCAATGCGGTACGCGCGCCAAATCCAATGATCGTTTCTGCCGCGTGTGCGGCGCAAGGATCAGGCGTCAGGAGGAATAAAAAAAACAGACATCCCGCAGTTCAGTAACCTGCGGGATGTCTGTTTAATTTGATGGGGGAATGTGCCATAAAACAAAAATCTTTTTTCGTAATAAATAGAACTATGTCAGGCTTTTCAGGTTACGTTTGTCACTTGATATTGTGAAATATATCACTATTCTAAAAGTGGGGGATTGAATCTTACTGCGAATGGACGACCATGGTCGTGCCGAGCAGCAACTAGTTTGGGTCTGCCGTGTCCTTTACGCGGCGGGTTGAGTTGCAAAGCACGGAGGCACTTATGCCCCAAATGACAGATGAAAGAGTCCGCGCGGGAATGAACCGCGAAGAAGACCCTTCCCTTTTGCACGAAGTCAGCATGAAGACTGCGGGGGTTTCGCATTTGGAGATGTGCATCCAATGCGGAACATGCGGCGGCTCATGCCCTGTTGCGATGGACATGGAGCACACGCCGCGCATGTTGTTCGCGATGCTGCGGGCGGGTATGCGCGAGGAAGTTCTGCGTAGTAATACGCCGTGGCTGTGCGTCTCGTGCTATCACTGCGTGGTGCGTTGTCCGCAGGAAGTACACATCGCGGACGTGATGTACACGTTGAAGGGCATGGCGATCAAAGCCAAATTGTATTCCGATTCAACTGCGCCACATTTTTCGCAAACCTTTGTGGATATGGTGGAAGCGTATGGCCGCAGTTATGAAATGGGACTGGCCTCGCGGCATTATTTAAGACACTTCCCATTGCGCCTGCCCAGCATGATGCCAATGGGTCTCGGCATGATCACAAAGGGCCGCATGACGATCACGCCGAAAAAAATCAAACACCTGGATCAACTGAAATCCATCCTGCATCGTGCCAAGCAACTGGAGTTGACCTCATGAACAAATATCTTTTATATCCCGGTTGTTCAATGGATTCCAGCGCGAAGGCGTACATGGAATCTTTGAATGAAATCCTTGAACCGCTTAACCTGCACCTGGAAGAGATCAAAGACTGGAACTGCTGCGGCGCGACGGAGTATCTTGGCATCAACCTCATTCCCGCCTATTCGTTGATCGCGCGCAATCTTGCCCTGGCCGCCAAACAGATGAACCCCGTGAACGGGACAGGCGGCACACGCACCGTTGTTGCGCCGTGTTCGGCTTGCTATCTCAATCTTGCGAAAGCGGATTATTACATGCAGGAACGTCCGACGCTGGGCGCGAAAGTAAATGAAGCACTCGCGGCTGGCGGATTGGAATACAAAGCCGGCACGCTGGATGTGCGCCACCTGATCGACGTTCTGGTCTATGACGTGGGGCTGGATACCATCCGAAGTAAAGTGGTTCGCCCTTTGAGCGGGCTCAAGGTCGTGCCGTACATGGGCTGCATGTTGCCGCGGCCTGATTACCAGCACCGCTGGTCAGACCATGAACACCCCACAGAGTTGGATGACTTACTGCGCGCTCTGGGCGCGGACGTGATCGATTATCCGCTGACGACAGAATGCTGCGGCGGACACATGACTCAGATCGGGCCAGAAACTGCTTTTGAACTAATCCGCAGACTCGTGGCTGATGCAGACGAGCGCGGCGCGCAGATGATGGTCACTGTCTGTCCGATGTGCCAGATGAACATTGACGCGTACCAAAACGAAGCCAATCACTTCTTCGGCACAAATTATCACATGCCAATTTTATTCTTCACGCAGTTGATGGGGCTTGCGTTTGGCAAAGAGCCCGGCGATTTGGGCATCGGTGTGGAACTGGTCAGCGCGCGCAATGCATTGGCAAACATCGGCGTGGAAGTGCCCGTGACTCAGGAGCCAGCCGCGCCGCGCAAGAAGGATGAAGGGCTGCCCATGCCGCGTCGCTGGACCAAGCACGAGGGCAGGAAGGAGGCGGTGAAATGAGCGATCAGAAGCAGGAACGTGTTGGCGTCTATGTCTGTCACTGCGGCACGAATATCGCAGGTACGGTGGATGTGGTTGATGTTGCAAATTGGGCGGCGGAAAAACTCAAGCATCAGGGCGTGATCATTGCGCGCGAATATAAATTCATGTGCTCGAGCCTTGGGCAGGAGCTGATCGAGAAGGATATTAAAGAACTGGGGTTGACGCGCGTTGTCGTTGCGGCTTGTTCGCCGCACCTGCACGAGAAGACATTCCGCACGGCGGCGAAGAATGCGGGCTTGAATCCGTATCTGGTGGAACTGGCCTCGATCCGCGAGCAGGTCTCGTGGGTGCATACCGATAAAGTTGTCGCCACGGCAAAATCAAAGGCGGTGGTATCAGGCGCGGTGTCGAGGGTGATCGAGAATCGCGCGCTGGATGAGATCAAGGTCCCGATCAATCCAAACACTTTGATCGTGGGCGGCGGCGTTGCGGGAATCCAATCGGCGCTTGAAATTGCGAACGCGGGATTCCATGTGTATCTGGTGGAGCGCGAACCGTCCATCGGCGGGCACATGGCGCAGTTCGACAAGACTTTCCCAACGCTGGATTGTTCGGCATGTATCCTCACTCCGCGCATGGTGGAGGCGGGCACGCATCCGAATATCACTTTGTTAACGTGGAGTGAAGTGACGAATGTTGCGGGCTATGTCGGCAACTTCCATGTGACAATTAAAAAGAAGGCGCGCTTCGTCAACGAAGAACTTTGCACAGGCTGTGGAATCTGCCAGGAGAAGTGCCCGAAGAAAGTGATTGACGATGTGTACGAAGCGGGGCTTGGCTATCGCAAGACAGTGTATACGCCGTTCGCGCAGGCCGTGCCGAACTTCCCTGTGATGGACAAGGAGAATTGCACCTACTTTATCAAAGGCACATGCAAGGCTTGCGAAAAGTTCTGCCCCACCAATGCAATTGACTTTGCCCAACAGGATCAGATGCTGAATATCGACGTGGGCAACATCATCCTTGCCACAGGCTATGACCTGTTCGATGCGCGGCGCGTGAGCAACTACGGCTATGGACGGCTGCCGAATGTCTTCACGAGTTTGGAGTTTGAGCGATTGTCCAATGCGGCGGGGCCGACCTCCGGCAATATTGTTTTGCGCGATGGGAAGACCATGCCGAAGAGCGTGGGCATCATCCATTGTGTTGGTTCGCGCGATAAGAATTTCAACAACTATTGTTCCACCATTTGCTGTATGCAGGGCTTGAAGTTTGCGCACCTCGTCCATGAGCGGACGGGAGCAACGGTCTACAACTTCTACATTGACATGCGGACTGCATACAAGGCTTATGACGAATTCTATCAACGTGTGTTGGAAGAAGGGACGCTCTTTGTGCGCGGCAAGGTGGCTGAGGTCACAGACGCGGCGCGCAATGATCGCGAAAAGGGCAAGCTCATTATTCAATGTGAAGACACATTAGCTGGCAAACAGCGCCGCATCCCCGTGGATATGGTCATCCTCTCCAGCGGATTGCAGCCGCGCAAAGATGCAAAAGAAGTTGGCAAGCTGTTTGGAATCTCCTGCTCGATGGACGGCTGGTTTACCGAGAAGCATCCCAAGCTCGACCCCGTCGCCACGATGACCGAAGGCATTTACATCGTCGGCTGCGCGCAGGGGCCAAAGGATATTCCGTCCAGCGTGGCGCAGGGTGCGGCGGCTTCGGCGCGTGTGCTCGATAAAATTCTGCAGAAGGAAGTTTCGCTCGAGCCGATCAAAGCCAGCATCAACAAAGAAGCTTGTTCGGGCTGCCGCATTTGCAATGGACTCTGTCCATTCAACGCCATTGCATTTATCGCCGATGACATGGTCTCTGATATCAATCCCGCGCTTTGTCAGGGCTGCGGAACTTGCGTGGCGGCTTGTCCCGCGGGCGCCATCAGCGGCACAGGCTTCAGCGACGCGCAGATCATGGCGCAGATCGACGGGCTGTTGTTGAAGAATCTGGAGATTGGTAATTACTAATTACCATACTACGAACTGGAGACGACTATGACCGACGACACTTTTGAACCCACCATCATCGGCTTTACCTGCAACTGGTGCAGTTACCGCGCATCGGATCTGGCGGGGACGGCACGCATGAAGTATGCGCCGAATGTGAGACTCATCCGCTTGATGTGTTCCGGCCGCCTCGACCCGACCTTTGTGCTGCGTGCCCTTTCAGGCGGAGCAGACGGCGTGATGATCACCGGCTGCCACCCCGGTGAATGTCATTACATCGAGCAGAATTACAAAGCCCTGCGCCGTTTTCTCCTGTTACGGAGAGTGCTGACCGGGCTGGGGATTGAGCCCGAGCGGGTGAAATTAGTCTGGGCCAGCGCGGCAGAGGGAGCCAAGTTTGCGGCTGAGGCCACCGCGTTTGTCGAAGAGATACGCAAGTTGGGACCGCTTAACTGGGGCAAAGCAGACAGTGGACAGCAGACCGTAGACCACGAAGAACCGTCCACCGTCCATCGTCCATCGTCCGAAGTGGAGGTGCCAGCATGAAACCAAAATTCGCAATGTACTGGGCTGCTTCCTGCGGCGGCTGTGAAATTGCTGTATTGAACACGCACGAAAAAATATTGGATGTGGATGCGAACTTCGATGTCGTCTTCTGGCCTGTTGCCATGGACGCGAAATACAAAGATGTGGAAGCCATGGAAGACGGCTCGATCCTGCTCACTCTCTTCAACGGCAGCATCCGCAACGACGAGAATGAACACATCGCCAAGCTTCTGCGGCGGAAATCGAAACTGCTGGTTGCCTTTGGTTCCTGCGCCTGTGAAGGCTGCATCCCCGGATTGGCAAATCTCAGCCCGGTCGGTGATATTGTTCACACGGCGTTCAACACCATCACGACCGACAATCCGCATGGCATCTATCCGCGCACATCCTATGATGTGCCTGAAGGTGAATTGCATATTCCGACACTGGCAAAGGCTTTACGTCCGCTCGAGCAGGTGGTGGATGTGGACTACTACATGCCGGGCTGCCCGCCGGAAAGCCATCAGATCGCGGCGGTGATTGATCTTGTCGTCAAAGTCGTCAAAGGCGAAGCAGAACTGCCGCCAAAGGGCGCAACCATTGGCGTTGGCGACTCAACCGTCTGCGATGAATGTCCGCGCGCGCGCAATGTGAAAATGATCAAGGAATTTACGCGCATTCAAGACATTGCCCCCGTTGACCCAACTCTCTGCATTTTGGAGCAGGGTGTGCCATGCAACGGTCCCGCCACCCGCAGCGGATGCAACGCCCGCTGTCCGCAGGCAGGGGCGCAGTGCATCGGCTGTTACGGTCCCGCCGAAGGTGTGATGGATTACGGCGCGCGGCTCATCACAGCATTCTCTTCTGTGATCGATGCGACCACGCCCGAAGAGATCGATCATATTTTGGATGGCATCCCCGACCCAACCGGGCAGGTGTATCGCTTCAACCTTGCGGGGTCGCTGATGAAGGCGAACAAGTCCGCGTGGGAAAAGGCGTAGAGGAGGTAATCATGACCCAACGAATATCCATTGACCCCATCACCCGTCTCGAAGGTCACGGCAAGATCGAGATATTCCTCGACGATAAAGGGAATGTTGCCAATTCCTATTTCCAAATTCCCGAACTGCGCGGCTTTGAACGTTTCTGCGTCGGCCGCCCGATCGAGGAAATGCCGCTCCTCACCAACCGCATCTGCGGGGTCTGCCCCGAGGCGCATCACATGGCGGCATCCAAAGCCGGTGACATGGTCTATAACATTGACCCGCCGCGCACAGGAAAAATGCTGCGCGAACTGCTTTACTCCGCGTTCTATTGCACCGACCATACCACCCACTTTTACGCGCTGGGCGGCCCCGATTTCGTGATGGGACCTGACGCGCCCGTCGCTGAAAGAAACATCCTCGGCGTCATCCATAAAGTGGGATTGGAGATCGGCGGCAAGGTCATTCAAATGCGCAAGTACGGTCATACTGTCGTTGAGATGCTCGGCGGGCGCAAGGTGCATCCATGCACATCCATTCCCGGCGGCATGACCAAAGGCATCACCGAAGAACAGCGCAAAGAAATTGAAGAAATGGGGCGCTGGGCAATTGACTTTGCCCTGTTCAGCCTCAAGATATTCAATGACATTGTGCTTGGCAACAAAGGGTATGTTGACCTGATCCTCGGAGATGTTTACACACACCGCACCTATTACATGGGCACAGTGGATGAAAACAACAAGGTCAACTTCTATGACGGCAAAGTGCGCGTGGTTGACCCGAATGGCAAAGAGTTCGTCAAATATGCGCCGAAGGATTATGCCGAACATATCGCCGAACACGTCGAACCGTGGACGTATCTTAAATTCCCGTATCTCAAAAAGGTCGGCTGGAAAGGTTTTGTGGACGGCGAAAACTCCGGCGTGTACATGGCAACTCCGCTCTCGCGCCTGAACGCATCCGACGGTATGGCAACACCCCGCGCACAGGAAGAGTATGAAAGGATGTACACCACCCTCGGCGGCAAGCCCGTACATCAACGTCTTGCCACGCATTGGGCACGCCTGGTTGAATTGTTGTACGCCGCAGAACGCTGGGTGGAACTGGCAACGGATTCTGAGATCACCTCGACGAATGTCCACACCAAACCGACTCAGACACCGACGGAAGGAGTCGGCATCGTTGAAGCGCCGCGCGGCACACTCACGCATCATTACTGGACCGATGAACGGGGCGTCGTTACCAAAGTGAATCTCATCGTTGGCACCACCAACAACTACGCGCCGATCCAAATGTCCACGCACAAGGCAGCGACGAGTCTCATCAGGGACGGAGTCGTGAGTGAAGGGTTGCTCAACATGGTCGAGATGGCGTTCCGCGCCTACGACCCATGCTTTGGGTGCGCCACCCATTCGTTGCCGGGGCAGATGCCTTTGGAGGTTACTGTCCGGAACGCGGACGGGAATCCTGTCAGAGTGTTGAAACAATATTGTTAATCAAGATCAGGCAGCAGTGAAGAAGGAAGCGGAACTTTATACCCATCACGGTCACAAATTGCGCCTTTTACCCATAGGAAGCGCAATTTGTGACCGAGGGCATTATATCCAATGAAAATTTTGGTGATCGGACTCGGAAATCCCATCCTCGGCGACGACGGCGTTGGCTGGAAGGTCGCCGAGGAAGTTAAGCAGCGCCTGCCGCTTGATATGCCCGTGGCGGTGGATTGCCTCTCGCTGGGCGGTATCAGCCTGATGGAGCATCTGATCGGTTATGACTGCGCTGTTTTGATTGACGCGTTCGTGTTGGATGAGCCGATCGGTTCGATATTAATTTTGAAGTTGAACGACCTGCCAAATTATTCCGCCTTTCATACCACCAACACTCATGACACTTCGCTGCAAAATGCGATCGAGCTGGGAAAGGCAATGGGTGCGAAGCTGCCCGATGATGTGACGGTGGTGGGGATCGCCACAAAGCATGTCTATGAGTTCAGCGAAAAACTGTCGCCGCCAGTTGCAGAAGCGGTTCCGTTGGCCGCGAAGATCGTGCTGGATATCCTCACTCAAAAAAGCGGGGCTGCGATCAGGTAGTTAAAGTTGAGCCAAGTAAAAAAATAGCGGGCGGAAAAAAGCCAGATCAACCATGACGGCAAAAGGGGTGACATTTTTCCGTTAAGTTTATGCACTTAATATATATCCCCGGTTTTATGCGTATGGTAAGATGAAAGCGCCGACGAAAGCCTGAGCAACTCATTCAATGCAGGCACTGCATGAAATAACATGAACATATCGCCGCTTGTTGTCATCTACTTTTTTTACGGTCTGGCTTTCTTTAGCATGGGCGTATTGGTGGCCATGGAAGGCGGGCGTTCGACAGATGCGCGTTTGCGTATGGCGTTGCGTCCGCTGGCAGGCTTTGGACTTGTCCATGCCGGGCATGAATGGCTTGAAATGCTCAAACTCATGGGGCATTTTGATGCGGTCTTTTCAGCGGTCATTTCAGTGGTTGGGTTTGTGATTCTGGCTTTTTCATTTTTATCACTGGCGGCATTCGGCTCGTATTTGGTTATGGGAAGTGAATCAACCTGGCGGGTCAGCCTTATGATCCCGCTGTTACTCGAAGCGATCTGGGTATTTGGGCTGGCCTCCTTCAAAGGCCGCTATCTGCAAGCTGACTTGATCGCCGTTTCCGATGTCTGGACGCGCTACGCAATAGCCATCCCGGCCGGGCTGCTGGCAGCGGCCGGGCTAGTGGTGCAGCAGCGCGCTTTTCGCCGCGCGGGGCACGTCACCTTTGGGCGCGACAGCTTGTGGGCATCGGTCGCATTCGGCTGGTACAGCATCGTGGGTCAAATTTTCACCACGCCGAGTCTTTTGCCGCCATCCACCTTCCTCAATTCAGATTTATTCCTTGCTGCGTTTGGTTTCCCAATTCAATTGCTGCGCGCGGCCACGGCAATTCTGGCATCGGTGTTTGTGATTCGTTTTTTGCGCGCCTTTCAAGTGGAGAGCGACCACAAGATTGCCGAGTTACAGCAGGCCCGCTTGTTCGAGTCGCAACAGCGCGAAGAATTGCGCGCAGAATTATTCAGGCGGGTAGTCGCCGCACAGGAAGCCGAACGCCAGCGCATCGCGCGCGACCTGCATGATGAAACCGGTCAATCACTGACCGCCATCGGCATGGGACTGCGCGGGCTGGCCGATGAGATCAACCCGCGCAACAAAACGCAGCGCGACCTGCTTGGGCAATTGCAGACCCTCTCCTCGGATTCACTGCGCGAACTGCAGCGCATCATCTCTGACCTGCGGCCTGCCCACCTCGACGATTTGGGTTTGTCTGCCACTTTGCGATGGTACGCAAACCGTCTGCAGGAGATGTCGCATTTGAATATCAAAGTGGATATTTCCGGCGAAGAGCATCTCCTCGATGAAGCGGTGAAGATCGCCATCTTTCGCATCATTCAAGAGGCGTTGAATAACATCATCAAACATTCGCGCGCCAGCCATGTGACAGTGAACCTGGCCTACACCGAAAATTCAGCGCGCATCCTCGTGCGGGATAACGGGGTGGGGTTTGACCTGGATACAATCAAGAACCGCTCAGGGCGCGTATCACTCGGCTTATCGGGAATGGCGGAACGCGCCGCGCTTTTGGGCGGGACTGTGGAAATCCATTCGCGGCCAAATTATGGCACCGAAGTGGAAGCCATTGTCCCTTATGAAGTGGCGCATAAAGAAGAGGCTTAAATGACAATTCGATTGCTTTTGGTGGACGATCACGCCGTTGTGCGTTCGGGGTTAAAAATGCTGTTGAGCGGACAAAAAGAAATGGAAATCGTTGGGGAGGCCGCCTCTGCGCATGAGGCATTGACGGAGACCGAGCGCCTCCGTCCCAATGTCATTTTGATGGATATTGGCCTGCCCGATAAAACTGGCATCGAAGCCACGCGTGAGATCAAGGCAAAGTTCCCGGACGTAAAGATCGTGGCGCTCACCATCCATGAAGATGAGGAATACTTCTTTCAAATGCTGGCGGCGGGCGCTTCGGGGTATGTGCCCAAACGCGCGGCTCCCGATGAACTGATCACAGCCATCAACGCCGCGGCAGATGGGGAAGTGTATTTATATCCCTCGCTGGCAAAACTGCTGGTGCGCGATTACTTAAGCGCGGAACGCCCGGCGGAGGAAAAAGCAAATCTCGACGGCCTGACAGACCGCGAACACGAAGTGCTGATTCATCTTGCGGAGGGTGCGAGCAATGATGAGATCGCTGCGGCGCTGGTGATCAGCCCGAAGACCGTGGAGCGTCACCGCGAGAATATCATGCGGAAATTGAATTTGCATTCGCGCTCCGAGTTGGTGAGGTATGCAATCCGCAAGGGGATTATCAAGGCGTAGTAATTTCGTAATAAATTCATGAATTTCAAAACCTTCGCAGATTTGCGGAGGTTTTTTTCCTTTGGCGCGCCGAATTGGCATGGGGTGATGTCCCCATCAGCGGGGGGAATGTGTGGGGTGGAATCAGCAGGCTGGAGCGGAGAAAGATGCGTCTGTCCTTCATCCAAGATGGGGGGGGAGCCGAATTTACATCGCCCTGGCGAGGTCGTATAGTGTAGGCAAGATAAAGAAAGGAGATAACCATGAACGCTTCTGTGATCGTACTTCTGCTCTTCCTGGCACATCTGGTTGTCCCGATCATATTACTTCTCGTGGCCGGTGAATGGATAAGCCGCCATGAACCCAGCTCCTGGCTGAGAATGTGAGGAAAAAATGGAAACACTTAGCCCTACTCTCGTGATCATTATCGGATTGGCATTGCGCGTGCTCGCCCCTCTGGCTTTGACCGTTCTGGCTGTTTACTTTTTGCGCAAGCTGGATGCGCGCTGGCAGGCGGAAGCCAGAAATGAAGAGAAGCTCCCGGCTGAAGATGAGATGCCGTGCCTTGAAATTCAGGGGCTGACGGAGGAACAGATCAAAGCGCGGTTATCAATGAAAGCCCAGCCCTGCTGGCTGGCGCGCCGCCTGCCCAACGGATACCTGAATGAAGCCTGCCTGAACTGCGAGGTTTTTCTCAATGCGACAGCGCCTGCTGCCGGCTCCCACGCTCGCATCTAAATGGTAAGGAGTTGTGACATGTTCACTTTAAAACGAATTTTGACCGCGCTGGTGTTCGCCCTTGCCTTTTCGGGCGTGACATTTTTTGCCGCTTCTGCGCAGGAGGCGACTCCTCCGCCGGATAAAGACGATTGTGCCGCATGCCATACAGATTTTCAATTGACCTGGGAAATTGGCGCGCATGGGCAGGCAACTACAGATCCTGTCTTTGTGGAGGAATGGAATAAGCAGGGCAACCCCAGCGCCTGTCTCACCTGCCATGTTACCGGCTATGACCCGGTCAATGCCACCTGGGAAGCTGATGGCGTTACCTGTAAAGCCTGCCACATGGACAGCGGCGGTAAACATCCGGATACACCGATGAGCGTGAATAAGACCACAGACCTGTGCGGAAGCTGCCATACGAATACGCGCTTTGGCTGGGCTGAATGGGAAGGCAGTACTCATTATCAGAATGGAATGGATTGCACCAATTGCCATGATCCGCACAGCGCTTCTGTAAAAATGGCTTTGGGTAAGGACGCATCTCAATTATGTATCGCCTGCCACGAAGAAGCGAGCATGAACTTTCCGTATTCAAAACATAATCAGGAGGGCGTGACCTGCATCGACTGCCACCTTGAACACATGGAAGCCACCAATTCAACCAATATCCATCAGGTTCCCGATCATTCATTCAAGGCCAGTGTGCAGACCTGCAATTCCTGTCATACAGACCAAATGCACGCGGACGGCGAAGCGGCTACAACGAACGAACATGCAGCGGCTGCGGCAGAACCTTCACATGCTCCGACGCCTGCCGTGGAAATGTCATCCATCGTGCCTGAGCCAACTCCCGTTTCTCCGATGGGCTATGCCGGGCTGGCAGTGTTGATCGGTCTTGCGGCTGGTATGGTGCTCGCTCCCTGGCTCGAACGCTGGTACCGGTTCGTTATGAAAAAAGATGAAGAGGTGAAACATGACTGAAAATAATTTCAACCGCCGCGATTTTCTAAAGCTATCAGCGGTTGGCGTCGCAGTCGCGGTGGGGACGCGTGCCATCACGCAGGCGGAAGCCTCCTCAGGCCAGAAAGGCGAGCATCAGTGGGCGATGGTCATTGACCAGGCCAAATGCACCGGCTGCGGATATTGCACACTTGCCTGTCAGGCTCACAATGATGTCAACCCTGATATTCAATGGAACAAGGTGCTGGACGCGGGCGAGATCAACGGCGAAAAAGTATATCTCGCGCGGCCCTGTATGCAATGCGAACATGCCCCGTGTGTGGAAGTTTGCCCCGTTGGTGCTTCGTACTATCGCGACGACGGCATCGTGATGATGGATTATGACAAGTGCATTGGCTGCCGCTATTGTCAGGTCGCCTGCCCGTTTGATGCGCGTTCTTTCAACTGGGAAGCCTTCACCGGCGAGAATCCTGCCGTGCCGGAATGGGGCACACCAGAGGTGGAACGGCGTCCGCGCGGCGTACCCGAGAAATGCGCCTTCTGCTATCAACGCATTGACCGCGGCCTCGAATTGGACCTGACTCCCGGCGTCGATGCTGATGCAACCCCGGCATGTGTGGTCGCCTGCCCGACCGGCGCGCGTATGTTTGGCGATTTGAACGACCCGAACTCGAACGTCAGTCAAATTCTGCGCAAGCATGTCTCCTACCGCCTGCGCGAAAACCTCGGTACCGGGTCGCGCGTCTATTACCTGCCAGTCGACGATAAAGTGACGGAGGGCTAACATGAAAAAAATTCTGGCAACAATTTTCAAGACCATCCGCGAAAACATTTTCACCCCGTGGGGATTATGGCTTGCCTTCCTCGGCGTAATTTTGCTCAGCGCGCTTGTCGCGGGCATCATGATCTTCTGGAAAGGGCTGGTCATCACCAACCTGACAAACCTTGTCCCCTGGGGTCTGTGGATCACGATCGACCTTTCCTCGATCGCAGTCAGCGCGGGCGCATTCAGTTTGTGCGCGGGAGTTTATCTCTTTGGCCTCAAACGCTATGCGCCGCTGGCCCGTACCGCCACATTTATTGGACTGATCGGCTACACCATGGCCATGCTGGCGCTGGTGCTCGATATTGGCCGCCCCGACCGCTTCTACAAAGCATTAATGTTCTGGAATGTCCACTCCCTGATGTGGGAGGTGACCATGTGTGTCATGCTGTACCTGACGGTCCTGGTCTTCGAATCGATGCCGATCTTTGCCTCCCTTGAATGGCTCCGCACCAGATATCCGCTGCTTGCGAAAAAGATGGAAAGCATTCATCATTACGCGCCCTTCCTCGCGATCATTGGCCTCGGGCTTTCAAGCCTGCATCAATCTTCATTGGGAGCAATGTACGGCGTCATTAAAGCCCGCCCATATTTATATAAACCCGAGATGGCCGCGCTGTTCATGTTCTCTGCCATTGTCGGTGGTATTGCCCTGACCTTGTTGGCCTCGATGCTTTCAAGCAGATTAACCTCCAAAGCCCGCGTCAATGACATCCTGATTGAACGCGTTTCACAGTTCCTGAGCTACCTTTTGATCGGCTACCTGTACATTAGATTTTGGGACTGGATGGCTTCGCGATATATGCACGAACCCGGACGCACCGAAGCCTATCACCTGCTGACTGTCGGACCGCTCTCCTTTAACTTCTGGTTTGGTGAGCTGCTGCTCGGCATTCTCGTCCCGCTCATTCTTCTGCTCTATCGCCCCACGCGGCTGTCTCCCTTCTGGCGGATGCTGGCGCTTGCAATGGTCGTGGGCGGCGTGGTGGCCTTCCGCTATGACATCAACATCGTCGGCCAGTTGGCGGTGATCTCCTACCTGCCGGGTGAAGCAGTTGTATCCTACACAGCTTACTCTCCCTCGCTCGTGGAATGGGCATCGGGCATGGGTATCGTCGCCTACGGGCTGCTGGCTTTCTCGCTCGGCGTGAAATATCTGCGAGTGGTGGACCACCGCCTGACAGATGAAGAACATGAAGTTGTAACCGTCAAATCCACAGAGACAGTTCACGCGTAATCGCTCTGAAAAATTAAAAGAAAAAAGAGTCGTCCTGAAAAAACGACTCTTTTTTGTTGCGAATTGACGACCTGTCTACCCGCTCACTTTTATTGTTGACTGTGTTCTCAAAGATTCCACTGCCGCAAATGTAGCTCGGGTCACGCCGATCAATTGCTCATACGGAATTGGCGGTTCGCCTCCGCCGCCGCGAATTGATTCTGCAAAAGCAGACATTTCCGCCCTCCAGCCTTTATCCTGCGCGCCGCTTGTCACTTTCTTCTTTCCATCCTTCACAGTAGTCAGCGAAACGTAATCATCAAGAACTGCGACCATGCCATCGCAGAACACTTCGAGCCGCTCCTTCGGCATGGACTTGTCTCCATTTGCAAGATAATCCACCACACCGATGGATCCATCCGGGAAAGTGAAAGTCATCGAGACATTGTCTTCGCTGTATTTTCCATTATCCGGTAATGAGTGCGCAATGACCGAAACCGGCGGCGCCCCAACCAGGAAAGTAATCAGGTCGATGAAGTGACAAGCCTCGCCGATGATCCGCCCGCCGCCGATGGACGGGTCTTGAATCCAATGATTGAGTGGAATGTAACCGGCATTGACGCGGTAATGGAGATACATTGACGATTGACGATCGACGATCGATGATTTTAGCTGTTGTGCCAAAGGAGAGAAACGGCGATTAAACCCTATGAGCAGCAAACAGTTATCAGCTTTCGCCAACTGCTTACTGATGAATGACAACTGACTGCTATTAATCGCCAGCGGCTTTTCCACAAAGACATGCTTGCCGGCCTTCAGCGCTTTTACGATCAATTCTGCATGTGAATCATGACGGGTGAGAATCGCAACCGTGTTGATCTTCGGATCATTGATGATCTCATCTTCGCTGGAAGTGGCATATTGAAAGCCGAACTTCTTTCCAGAGTGCTGCGCGTGAAGTCCGCCGGAAGATGCGATGCCGACAGGCTCGAAACTCTTGCTGGCTTTTATCACGGGGAGCAGGGTGGAGTTGGCATACAGTCCCGCGCCGAGGACGCCAAGTTTGACCGTAGACGATGGACGATGGACGGCGGAAGGAAATTCAACATTTCTTTCTTCTTTCGTTTTTTGTTCCGGGTAAGTCAACAACACCCCAAGGAATGGCTCCTTCTTTTTTCCGGTGATTACTTCATACGCCTTCACGCCTTCACCAATGGGGAAGCGGTGTGAAATTAAACTTTCAACCTTCAACTTTCCACCTGCCATCAAATCCACCACGGCTTGAAAATTCCGCCCTTCCGTCCAGCGGATGTAGCCGATGGGATAGTCGTTGCCGTTCTCTTCGTAATTCGCATCGTAGCGGCCGGGGCCGTAGGAGCGTGAATTGATAAACGAGATTTCCTTCTCGTAGTACACCTTGCGCGGGAAGTTAAGCCCCACTGCGCCGGTGGCGACGACTTTGGCCCGGTCACGGGCAATGACGCCGGCCAGTTCGACCGGGTCGTTGGATTTTGTGTCGGCACAGATAATGATGCTGTCGAAGCCACGGTTGGCGGTGAAGGCCGCAGACGCTGACTCTGCATTTTGGCGGGTAACAGCTTCCAGTCCCAAGGCAGATGCGAGTTTGATCCGCTGCGGGTCGAGGTCGATGCCGAGGACGTTGCATCCTGCCGCAGACGCCAGTTGAATCGTCAATAATCCCAAAAGACCGAGGCCGATGACCGCCACGTTCTCGCCAAGTTGAGGCTCGGCAAGGCGAAAGCCATGCAGGGCAATTGCGCCGAGGGTGGTGAATGCGCCCGATTCAAAATCAACGTTTTTGGGGAGGGGGGTGAGCAGGTTGCGCGGCACGACATTGTATTCGGCATGGACGGCATAGCCGCCGCCCGCGCAAGCCACGCGCTGACCGACCTTGAATCCCTGCATGTTCTTTCCCAGCGCAACGATGGTGCCGGCCGACGAGTACCCGAGCGCCATCGGCTGGTCGAGGCGGTTGAAGACCGCCTGTACGGTGGGCAGGATGCCTTCGCGTTTGGCTTTGTCGAGCGTTTGCCGCACAAGGTCGGGGCGGGAGCGCGCCTTGCCGAGATAACTTTTTTCGGCGAATTCAACCACCATGCGTTCAGTGCCGGCAGAGACAAGAGATGCTGAAACCCTTACAAGCGCCATGCCTTCGCGAGGCGTGGGGGTGGGGATGTCTTCGATGACCGTTTTTCCATTTTTGATATGCTGCAGAAGTTGTTTCATTTTGATTTGCGATTTCTGATTTGGGGTTTGGATTGCTTCGATGGAAAGTATAACCCAATTAGACAGTTCTCCAATCGGCGCGAATTATAAAAAGTTTCACCAAAATTTGTGAAGAGTGGCGGATGAAAGAATTGTTCTTTACAAGCCCAAATTCCCTGTTCCTGCGATTAAGTTTTTCCTTAATTATTGACTTCAAATAATACGAATGCTATTCTATTTATAGTAAAACAGCATTGGCTGTTTATTTTTGTTTACAAAAGGAGACTCATCATGGAACTTGGCGGTTATGCAAATCGGATCGGCTGGGTGGACCTCAGCGCAGGCAGCGTGGATTTCAAGCCTGTGCCCGAGGATGATGCCCGCAAGTATATCGGCGGTCGTGGGTTGGGCGTGAAGTTCGTTTTTGATAACGGCCCCAAAGTGGATGCCCTCTCCCCCGACAATATTTTATGTTTTATGAACGGCCCGCTAACCGGCTCGGAAGCCAACATGAGCGGACGCATGGCGATCGTGACCAAGTCGCCTCTGACCGGGACCGTAACTGATTCCCACCATGGGGGCTGGTCGGCCGCCCGCTTACGCTGGGCCGGCTTTGACGGTTTGGTCTTCAAGGGCAAGGCCGCCAAACCGACCTATGCCTACATCCATGATGACCAGGTTGAACTATTGGACGCTTCTGAAGTTTGGGGCAAGGGCGTGCATGACACCGTGAGGTACTTCAAGGAGAAATACGGCGAGAAGGATTTAACCGTCATCGCCATCGGCCCGGCCGGCGAAAACCAGGTCAAGTTTGCGTGCTGGGTCAACGAGAATGACCGCGCCTCCGGCCGCGGCGGCACCGGCTGCGTGGGCGGAAGCAAGAATCTCAAAGCCATTGTCGTCAAAGCCGAAAAGAAACTCACCAAAGCCGCCGACCGCGATGCGTGGAAGGCTGCCCATGACCGCTCGCTTAAGAACATCATGGCCGAGGAAAATATCACCAGTCCGCGCAAGGGCGGGCTCTCGGTCTATGGCACGAACGTGCTGATGAACATCACCAACAGCATCGGCGCCCTGCCCACCAAAAACAGCATGGTGACATCTTTCAGCGAGAACGCCGAAAAGATCAGCGGTGAATACGTCAATGCCAACCTGCTGGTGGATAACCCCACCTGTCATGCCTGCCCAGTGGCTTGCAAGAAGGAAGTGGAAGTGAAGGACGGCCCGTATGCCGGCCTGCGCATGGAATCTGTCGAGTACGAACCTGCCTGGTCTGTTGGCGCAAACTGCGGCAACAGCGATGCGCGCCTCGTCGCCAAGATGATCGACCTGTGTAACGACTTCGGCATGGACGCGATCGAGATCGGACATCCGCTTTCGGTTTGGATGGAAGCCTCCGAAAGAGGTTACACCAACGGCGACGGCAAACTCGGCTGGGGCGACCCCGACGGAATGACAAACGCCGCCGCGATGATCGCCAAACGCGATGGACTCGGCAAGGTGATGGCAGACGGCGCGAACGCAACCGCCGCGCACTTCGGCCACCCCGAACTGGCAATGACCGTCAAGGGACAGGGCATCCCCGCCTACGACCCGCGCGGACTTAAGGGCATGGGTCTCGGCTACGCCACATCCAACCGCGGCGCCTGCCACCTGCGCGCCTACACCCCGGCTGCTGAATTGGGCGTCATGCCCTTCGGCTCGCTCAAGGTTGACCCGCTGGCATGGAAGGACAAGGGCGGCCTGGTGAAAATCTTCCAGGATATTCACGCCTTCTCCGACAGCATGGATCTGTGCAAGTTCAGCGCGTTCGCCATGGGCGCGGAAGAATACGCCATGCAGTACGCGGCTGTGGTGGGCGTCCCCTTCACCACCGACGATGTCTTGAAGACCGGCGAACGCATTTACAACCTCGAGCGCCACTACAACAACCTCGCAGGTTTTGGCAACGGCTCAGACACCCTGCCCAAACGCTTCACCGAAGAAGCCTCCACCCAGCCCGGATCGCTGGGGCACGTCTGCGAACTCGACCAGATGCTCGCAGAGTATTACACCGCCCGCGGCTGGAACAACGGCGTAGTCAGCGAAGCCAAGTTAAAGGAATTGGAAATTGCGTAAAGGTCAGCAATAAGTGACGAGTAAAAAGTAATAAGATAAAAAGAGACGTGCCCATTTGGACGCGTCTCTTTTTGATTCTCTCGCATCTTTCTTAACCTTGAACCTGATTCTGCTTTCTCAAACATTTATCCCCGCTACAAATTCATCCTTCACACCTGCACTGGCGTGCGGCGCAAGTGTCCTTCCGCATTCATCCTTTCCCTCACCCTCCCGCCCTGAGTGTTTTCTTCTTAAATCGCTCGATAAAATCATCCGCAACATCGTCTTCCAATTCTGCTGTCAGACGGGTCTGGCCAACCGAAAGGGAAAAAAGGCGAAACGGCTCCATGCGCTCAAGGTGTACCGACCAGCCGTCGCCTTGGATCAGGTCTTCGCCGATCAGAGTCCCGCCCATTTCCTGCAAATACTCCTTCAGAAGAAAATGCGGGATTCCGCGCATCTCATGGACGATAGTCTGCATTACCCGCCTCCCACCGGAGGGAAGATATCCACCTTGTCATCGGGCTGGAGAACGGTTCCCATCTGGCCGGGCAAATATTCAGCCTGCCGCCCGTTGATGAAGAATTTCATGTGCGGCAGGAATTGCTCGTTCTCATCCAGCAGTTCCCTGCGCATGGCAGGATAATCCTTCACGAACATGCGCACCAGTTCAATGGCGGTGGTTCCCTGCGGCAGGTTCAACTCCACCGTCTTTTGCCCGACAATGGGGCGAAGTGTGGCATAGAAATTGACTTTCATAATCATCATCTCTTTCATTTGCAATACCTCTATAAAATTAATCTGCGTTGACGCTGGTATTTTACCGCCATTATTACTTGCTTTAGAGGGCGTTTCTCGAGTCTGTTAATGATCGTGGTAAAGAAAAAGCCTTTAAGAAACAGTCGTTTATAGCAAAACAAAAAGGCCGGGATAAATCCCCGGCCTTCGTAAACACAACTAAATTCATGCTACGGGCATTGGATCACACCCTGCGCCCACAGGCAGCCTCCACAAACAGGGGCGACAACGTTTCCGAGGCAGTCTTCTTCGTTGGCTTCAGAAAGGTCGCAGCCGCCGCAGAAGGTACAGGGCGCAAAGGTGAAATTGTGCAGGCGCTCGCGATAGGCCACGTAATCAGGATCAAGCCACAGGTCGGAGAGGGAGCGTTTTGTCACATTCCCGATGATATGCTTTTTGGAAAGGCGAGGTTTGTTGTGCAGGTAACTCATGTGGGTGTGCATCAACGGCCAGCACGGGCTGACATCACCCGTCCACGCAATGGACATGGTGCCGTTCTCGACGAAGTTGCAGACATCATTTGCGCCACTCCAGTTGTTGCCGGCATAGCTGATGTTCAGCCCGCTATTGAATACTTCAAAGAGGGCATCGCGGGTGCTTTCATCGAAATCCATTTTGGGCAGGCTCAGGCTCGGCAGGTGCGGCGCGTTCAAGTAGGCGATGTCATGCGTGGTGCGACTGTAAAGACGGTCTGCCTGCATGTCTGCGGTGGCCGGCTGGATATTGCTGACAGAAAAATATCTGGCGCGCAGGGTCTTTCCGATCTGAATCACTTTGGGCAGGTCGGCAATATTGCGTTTCATCGCCACGAAGGCCACACCGATCTCGGGCTTGGGATAATGACTGGCCTTGCGCATCTTGCTCAGGCGTTTGAGGTTGTCCAAAATATTGGGCAGTTCCGCACCGATACGGACATCGGCATAGGTTTCAGGAGTTGCACCGTCGAGCGAAACCCACAGCACATCGAGACCGGCATCTATCAGCTCGCGGGATTTCTTTTCAGTGAGGATCGTGCCGTTGGTGATGAGTTCAACCTTTACGCCAAGTTCCTTGATGCGCCGAATCCATTCGATGGTTTTGACGTGAAAAAGCGGCTCGCCGATTCCGCCGAAGTACACGCTGGGAATAGGGCCCATCTGCTTGAGGCCGTTGAAGATACTCTCAAAGGTTTCCTCGGTCATGCGGCCGATGGGCTGCTCCCAGGCATTGCGGAAGCAGGTGATGCAATCGAGGTTGCAGGCCACGGTCGGCTCGATGTAGACTTTTGTGAGGTGAGTCACCGGGCGGTGCATACGGATAAAGTTGTGGCCTTCGTCAAGCCGAACCTTCGAGCCGGGATTCAGCCCGTATTGCTGGGCAACTTCGGGCGGAAGAATGAGGCGTCCGTTTTCGTCCACTTCGGCCCAGGCTGTTGTCGATTTTTGAGATAGAGATTCCATGTGCGCTCCTTGCATGTCGCTTCTAACGATAAATAATACCTATCATATCCATTTTCCCCGAAAAAGAAGGTGACAAAAGTTACTTAATTATAAAGACAAAATGCCCCAAAGGTTGATGTATAATTTTTCAACATTTTCCCAAGGAGATTTCAAGTGGCTGATTCCCGTGTTTCAAAATTTGCCGAAATATTGGTACAACATTCCGCCCGCGTGGTTCCCGGCGACCGCGTTTTGATCGAAGCGACCACTGCGGCAGAACCGCTGGTGCGCGAACTTTATATCAAAATTTTGGAGAAGGGCGGCCATCCCGTGCCTTTGCTGCAGTTGCCGGATACGTTCTTCCCCGGCCACGAAGACCTGCTCATCATGAAGGGCAGCGATGCCCAACTGGATTTCGTGCCGCCTTTCCAAAAACTGGCCTATGACAATTTTGAGTCACGCATCCGTATTCACTCCGCGACCAATACCCGCTCGCAAACCAAAATGGATTCGACAAAATCACAACGGCGCGGCAAAGCCACGAGCGTGATCACCGCGGCGCAGATGCAGCGCGGCGCGGAAGGCATCTTCAAATGGGTCACGACTCTTTACCCCACCGAAGCCTACGCCCAGGAAGCCGGCATGAGTTTGCAGCAGTACGAGGATTTCGTTTTCAATTCCGTCCATGCGCAGGAGGAAGACCCGATCAAGTTTTGGAAGCAGGTGGAAAAGGATCAGCAAAAAGCAGTGGACTTCATGAAGGGCAAAAATCAGGTCATCTTGCGCGGACCGAATGTTGACCTCACTTTATCGATCAAAGGCCGCACGTTCAACAATTCCTTCGGCACTTACAACATGCCCGACGGTGAAATTTACACCGGCCCGGTTGAAGACTCGGTCAATGGCTGGGTGAAGTTCACTTATCCCGCAATTTACAACAGTGTGGCCGTCGAAGGCGCGGAGTTGATCTTCAGCAAGGGGCGCGTGGAGCAGGCCAAGGCCGACAAGAATCAGGAATATCTGCTCAAGATGCTTGAGTCGGATGCCGGTTCGCGTCATCTCGGCGAGTTCGCCATCGGGACGAACTTCGACATCGACACATTTACCGGCCAAATTTTATTCGACGAGAAGATCGGCGGATCCTTCCACATGGCACTCGGAGCGGGCTACCCGGAAACTGGTTCTAAAAACAAGAGTGCGATCCACTGGGACATGATCTGCGACATGCGCAAAGACTCCGAGATTCTGGTGGACGGTGAGTTGCTGTATAAGAACGGGAAGTTTGTGATTTAGAAAAAGTTGAAAGGTTGTCAGGCATTGCCCTGAGCCTGTCGAAGGGTTTAAAAGTTAGAAGGTTGAGGGTAAACTCAACCTTCTTTGATTAACCTATCGCTTGTCTCATAAATAAGTCAACTTTTCGTTGAAGGTTACAAGGGGGAATCAAAATATTCTCTTTGCCTTACAAACATCCCAATTGATACCATGTGCCTACTTAATGTGCAGTGCTGAGGTGCTGAGCATGGTCAGAATCAGGCGGGAGTTGTTGGCAAATAAGAGCGTGATGAAGACGAGTAACATGATTTGAAACCATCTTTTATCTGCATACTCCTGCCATGCCAAGGCGAGAAAAAGGATGATGGCGTAGGTCCAGTTTGCGGAGTAGAGGAATAGGTCCTTGCCATACCGTAAATGAAGCGCAAAATTGAAAAGCAGGATCAAAATAAAGGCAAAGGGGAAGCGATTGTCCCATCTTTTTAAGTTCTTCAAGAAAAGCAATCCGCCCAGCAAGACCAGACCCAGCCAGAAAAAAGCCAGCGTTTTTCCAAACCACGTCCCATACTTGCTCAGGCGCATGGGGTCGGCTTTGAACATCCACACTTTCAGGAAGGGAATCTCTTCTTCAAGAATCAGCGGGTCAGGTGCAACGATGCTGTGAAGGAACATCACCCGTATGATGGCGGAAGCACGCCCAATGGTGGGCGCAAACGTATTGTCTGCTTCGGCGCTGAGGCTGGAAGGTGTAAAAAAATAAGGTTGGGAATCAGGGTAAATCAGATTATTAAGCAAAGTCAACGGGATGACCAGCGCGCCGACGATTAGTCCGTATTTAACCCACTGCCAGAAATCCCTCTTTATAAAAATAAAAGCAATGGCGGTTTGGATAAAATTTGTGAGCGTAATTCCAAATGAAACCACGCTCGTCAGGATCAATACAGGCAAAGGCTTGTCTTTGAGCAAGAGAACAAGGAAAATCATCATCACTGCGGCGAGAAAGATGTACGTCTCAAGCAGAGAGCCAAAGACCAGATGCGAAGCAGATGCGCCCAACAGGGAAGCGGTTAATAATGCGTAGATGGAATTCCCAATCGTATGCTTTACGAAATACCACGCCAGGAACACACACAGCGCGCCTGCAAAAGCGGTTAACACAAATGCTGCGGCGAGCTTGTCACCTTTCAGGAGAAAAGAGACCAGCGTGATTAACGGTCTGATGATCATCAGCGCAAAAGGATGGACTGAGCGCCAGTAATAATCACGATAGCTTGCCGTGGTAAAACGCGTGCGCCAGAGCAGCCCATCTGTGTCAAAGAAAATATCGTCCACGTCAAAAATGGGGCGGTTGAAGATGGATGCAAGGATGAGGTAAATAGAAAAGAAGGAAATGGCAAGAAGGATGCCGGGCAGGTTTGCGTCGACCAATTTGTAGAAGCGAGTCTGTCTTGGTTTCTTTTCTTTTGCGAGGTGAATCATCCATGCAGATAACGGGAAGGCTGAAAAGATTGCGGCGATAAAGGAGGTGGCCTGACCAGTTTCGATCTGAAAAAAGGTCGAGTCGAATAAGCTTGGGAATTGTCCCGCCATGATAAAGATACTGATCGGGAAGGCTGATAATGAAATGAAAAGAGCAAAGATGATGCTAAAGCCGGCATTTTGAAGATGTAATGAGCCAGCCGTCCTGCCTTGAAGGTAATAAATAAAGATGTTCATGCTTGAGTGAAACAGGAGCGCAAACAGGAAAGTTTGAAAAGATGTGGAATAAAAATTGCCAAGAAATCCAACCAGGAAATATGTGCCGGGAATGGAAAGTATCCATGCAAGGAAGTTGCGCAAGGTATAACCTCTCAATGTCAGCCCTCCTAGGGAGTAAATGCGATTATTGTATTAAAGAGGAATTGAAAAAAATGAAATTGATTATAAGCAAGCAGGGTCAGGAACAATAGCAGCCCACCTTGTAGAGCGCGGTTTTTTGCCATAGGCGCCAATGAATATGCAACGAAAAAAACCAACGCATAAGCCCAATCAGGCGAATACAGAAAAGGCTCAAACCCGTAAATGAGGTGCAATAGAAAATTGACGCCGACGCTCAGCGCGAATGCCAGTGAGATGTCTGCTTTGCGGGTTCGGATGAATTGCCTTAGGAAAAGAAAGCCTGCTGCAAAAAGAAAAACAGCCCAGACGAGCACAAGAAATTGCGCCAAACCATCATACGAGCTTGGAGAAAATGTCCCCGGCACAATCTTGAAGAAGTTTAGCCGTGGAAAGCCGCCTTCCACTTCCATTATTGAATAAGGCTTTGGAGCAATGATCGTATATAACAGGATGGTGCGAATTAATAACGATATGCGGCCAATTACTTTCCAGGCGGGTTCTTGAAAGATGTTGAAAGCAAATTCTCCTTCAGCCTGCGCGCTTGAAGGCAGGAAAAATAATTGACTCGACGGATATCTTGCGGCATGAAGCTGACTGATTAGAATGCCGATTGAAATTGTCAGGGCGGCAAAACGAAAAACTTCCCTTAAATAAAGATTAAATGCCTTTCGCGATTGAGGGCCAGATTGAGGGAACCGCGCAACAACGTAGCCGATAAAGTTTTGAACAAAATTCGTCAGCGTTATACCGAATGTAAGCAGGCTTGTCCCCGCTGTCCATCCAAACGATGAGCCTTTTTGGGATTGCAACGCAAGGACAAACCCGATCAGGGCTGTGGCAGAGAAGATGTACGTCTCGACGACTGAACCGAAGAATAAATGGGCGGTGCTCAAGCCCAGCAGCGAGGCGATTAAAAAGGCGTAAATGGAATCATGAAACTGTCGTTTAATCAACAGCCACGTCATAAAAACTGACAAGGCACCAGCCAGGGTGTTGACCAAAATTGCCGATAGCCAATAATTTTGAGTAAGGATATTCATTGCCCACCCAAACGGACGAAGAATGAAGTATGCAAACGGATGCGGTCCGCGCATTTCCATGCTTCCTCCACTGGGCGCTGAAATGCGGTGGTTCCAGGAGAAATTATCGGCGTCGAAAAAATTGTCGGTTCTGTCAATGTTTGGGGTATTAATTTTCAAGCCGATATATGTGTATATGGCAAGGAAGGCAAGCGCTAGAATAATGCCAGAAAAATTTTCCCGCAAGAATGACCTGATCAACAGGACGCAGTTCTTTGCGCGCGGAACCTGCTGCTGGCTTAAGTTTTCCGGGTTTCCATAATGTTCAAAAAACGAAAAAAGTAAATACCAGAGCGAGGCAGTTGGAAGGGCGAAGAGAAGGATTTGATCTTTAACTGGCCGCCCCATTAAGCCCATGAAAAAATAATTAAAAATAAAAATAATTGCCGCTGCCGGCAGAGCGCTAAGTAAAAACCTGGGGAACGTCTTCATATTAAAAAGCGGCAGGCGCGAGGTTGGGTTGAATCCATGTCCTGCGCCTGCCGGTGAAAATTACCCCAATGTGCCGACGAGTTCCAGGAATTCGGCCCACTCTTCTTCAAAGAAGTGCAGGGTGACGTTGTTGAGTTCGACGTGGTAGGTCACCTCGCCATCGGGTTCTTCGGCTTTCCAGGCGATAAAGTTTTCGGTTTCGGCCAGGGTGCTGGTGCGTGGTTCATTTTTATTGTTCATGTGCTGCTCCTTCGGGTGTGCGTAAATGGATTCATTAAGCGGGCGCGCGGAACGCCTGCCGGGTTTAAAATATAACGGGGCGGTCAATTTCCTTTGTTGCGAGTCAGGCTGAGGGTACGAAAGAAGCGGCGGATCGAAACCAGGAATCTGGCTGCGGGTGGCGGCGGCGGTTGGGTATTCTCCTCTTCGGGCCAGGGATTCACATCCAGCATTTTTCGCATGATGTATTTCCAGAGGAGCGCCGCGGTGGCAAGGATGGGCGCGGCGACGACGACGCCGAGGATGCCGAATAAATTTGCGGCAACGATGGCGGCCACCAGTACGGCGGCGGGATGGACTTTGAGCGCGGCGGAAAGTATGCGCGGGGAGATGATGTTGTCGAAGATCTGATCTATGACCAGGGCGGTGATCAGCACCAGCAGGGTGTAATAGAATGGCGAGAGGCCGAATAATTTGAAAACTTGAAAGTAGGAAACAAGTACGAGGATCGTCCAGTTGATGGCGGGGCCGACGTATGGAACGAAACGCGCAAGGCCTGCGAGGAAGGCGAGGCTGATGGCGTACCGCACGCCCAGCACGCTAAGTACAATCGAATAGACTGCGACGGCCAGAAAGAAAATGATGAACTGTCCGCGCAGGAAGGCGTTCCAGATGCGGCCAAGTTCGCGTGTGAGGCGGTTAATGTCATCGTTGTATCCGGGTATGTCAACGGTGAACATGCTGCTCCGCAAGCCGCCGCTTTCTGCCAGCACAAAATATGAAACAAGGATTACGAACAATGCCCAGCCGAGGAAGTTGGCCGCGCCTCCGGCCAGTGTGCTGACCAGTGAGCCTGTGCTGTTTAGCAGCGGCTGTACCAGACCAAGCAATTGGCTGCTGAGGGCTTTCAGATCGATGTCAAGCGAACGCAGGTCAATTTCGAAAGGACCTATTTGATAGGCCTGGCTGGAGAGTTTGTCTATGAGCTGCGGCAGGGTGGTGATTGCATCCTGCACGATGGCGACGAGGCTTTGCACTTGTTGCACCAGTCCCACGCCGCCAAGGGTAAGCAGGCCGATCAAAAGCAGGACGATGATGAAAAAGATCACGGCGGCGGATGCGTTCCATGAGAAGCGCAATTTGGTTTGAAAAAAACTGGCAATGGGATGCAGCAGGTAGGCCAGCACGAGCGCGATCAACAGCGGGGTGATGATGAACTGGAATTTAACCAGCAATGCGCCGACGATCACGATGATGGTGAGCGCGACAACCAGCTTCATGTTTGTGCCCCATGACGGGGATGTTTGATTTTGCGATTGATTCATGGAAACCAGACCATTCTGAGTTATTTCGATTCTATCAAAGATAAACCATTTTACCGCTTGTTGCATAATTTTCTACACTTGTTGGCAGAAATACTATGGCTTTCTCAAAGTCGAAAAAACTTTAACGCGAATTACGCTAATTGAGCGAATTTCGCGAAAATTTCAAAAAAATTCGCGCAATTTGCTTCATTCGCCAAATTCGCGTTAAGGCTTTGCCGCCGTTTTATAAACTTG
>JACRBI010000028.1 GCA_016234495.1 Chloroflexota bacterium
AAATATGAATTGCAAGCCAATGTTTTTGCTGGTATTTCTCGAACCCGTAATTCTCAAAAACGCTTATTCGCTTGTTTGCGTAACTCTAAAGTCGACTGGTTCGATTAATTGACTTACTTTTTTCAAAAATCAATAGTAATTATCCCTCGCGCTCCAACACCGACACCGAGACGTATGTCCCCGTCCCCGCGTGACTGTGGATCGCGCCGCGCTTCGCATCCTTAACTTGAAGCTGGTCATCGTTGAAATGTTTTTGAATCGACCCTTGCAGCTGCCAGATCGCGAAGACGCCTTGCATCAGCCCCGTCGCGCCGACGGGATGTCCACACGCGATCAGCCCACCCGAGGGGTTGACCGCGCAGACGGGTTTGTCTTTCAACTTCAAGCCGTAGTCAATGTTTGGCAGGAATGCCTTGCCCGATTCTGCAAATGTCCCGCCTTCGCCGTAACGACATAATCCCAAATCTTCGTAGGTTTGAATTTCAGACGAGGTGTACGCGTCGTGCAGTTCGATGAAATCCAATTCATTCAGCGGGTCAGAGATGCCCGCGTGCTTCCAGGCCATGTTGCCGGCCGCCCGCCCCGCGCGGAACGAGTGGACGCCGGGGTAGCGCGTGCCGTGCTCCCAAAGTTTTTTGTAATACGCCTTCGTCTCATCCGAAGATTTTTCCTGCTCGGTGGCGTAATTTTCCATGAAATAGTCGTACCCCACATGCGGACGGTCGGCCATGCGCATCATATCCGTGCCGCGGCCGATGCCCGTCACCTTCACGAGCGGACGGGGAATCTTCGCGCCCGCGGCCTCGAGTTTCTTGAGTCCCTCTTCTGAAACGAGGATGGTCGCCGCCGCGCCATCGGACATCACACAAATATCAAGCCGCGTCAACGGCCACGCCACCATCGGCGCATGGCGGACATCGTCAATGGTGTAGCGGTTGCGCTTCTGTGAGTACGGGTTGTGATAGGCGTTGATGTGATTCTTCACGCTGACGTGCGCCATCTGCTCGACGGTGGTGCCGAATTCCTTCATGTGGCGCGTCACCATCATGGCGTAGTAGCCGGAGTAAAAACCTCCGACGGGATAGTCGAACGACACGTCGGAGGCAAGCGCTATGAATTCATTTCCCTTCCAGGTTTCCACATGAGACATGGTCTCGAAACCGTAAGCCACACACACGTCCATGTGACCGCTGGCAACAGATTTCCATGCTTCCTGGAAGCAAAGTCCGCCCGTTGCGCCGCCACCTTCGACGCGGTGACCGGGTTTTGGACACAGCCCCAGGTAGTCCTGTGCCATGATGCCAGCCATCAACTGTCGGGTGAAGTGATCCGAAAAGTATGACGCAACAGATCCATCCACCACGCGCGTGAAAGTCGGGAAGTCCAATCCAATATCGGCGATGGCGTAATCGTAGGCTTCCTTGATAATGGCCTGGAAGGTCTTGTCTGGTCGTGCTTTTGCAAACTTCGATACCCCGCCTGAAATTGCATAAACCGGTCTCATCAGCGAACCTCCTTGAAGTGGGATGGGCTGATTGTAATGGAAAATGGGCGGCATGGTGGAATAATGTTATCATCGGGAAAAGAGAAGAAAGAGTAGAAAGAGGAAAGAAAAACCACGGAGAACCCATGATCCTCCTCAACCCCAACTCCCCCTCCCGCTTTTACCCCGACGAAACCTCACGGCAAATCATGCTCAAGACAATTGCCTTCTTTGAAGAAAAGGGTAAACAAAAAATCAAAGAAGACGATCACAAGCGCGTCTGGTATGCGGACTTCATCGAATTCCAGAAAAAAGAAAAACTCTTCGCCACTCTGCTCACGCCATCACAATACGGCGGCGCGGACTTCCGCTGGGACACGTGGCGCAACTGCGAGTTCAACGAAATCCTCGGCTTCTACGGTTTGGCCTACTGGTACACGTGGCAAGTGTCCATTCTTGGGCTGGGTCCGATATGGATGAGTCACAACGAAGCGCTCAAACAGAAAGCCGCTCAGTTGCTGAATGACGGCGAGGTCTTTGCCTTCGGGTTGTCTGAACGCCAGCACGGAGCAGATATCTACTCGACCGGCATGACTCTCGCGCCCCAGCCCGATGGGACGTATCTGGCAAACGGTGAGAAATATTACATCGGCAACGGCAACACTGCGCCGATGGTTTCGACATTTGGAAAGTTTGCTGACACGGGCGAGTACGTTTTCTTCGCGGCAGATTACCGCCACCGCAGTTACAACCTGATCAAGAATGTGTGTGACAGTCAATCCTATGTTGCCAATTTTGCGCTGACAGATTACCCCATCACCGAAGCGGACATTTTGCACAGGGGACAGTCTGCCTGGGATGCGGCGCTGAACACGGTCAACATCGGCAAATATAATCTGGGCTGGGCTTCGATTGGCATGTGTACGCATGCGCTTTATGAAGCCATCCATCATGCAGCCAACCGTCACTTGTATGGGATGACAGTCACCGACTTTCCGCATGTGCGCGGGATGTTCACGGACGCATACACCCGCCTCGTGGCGATGAAACTGTTCACCCTGCGCGCCGCGGATTATATGCGCGTCGCCTCGCCCGATGACCGCCGCTACCTTCTCTACAACCCAACTGTCAAAATGAAAGTCACCACACAGGGCGAGGAAGTCATCAATCTGTTGTGGGACGTGATCGCTGCCAAAGGCTTCGAGAAGGACATGTACTTCGAGATGGCGGCGCGCGACATCCGCGCCCTACCGAAATTGGAAGGGACGGTGCATGTAAACATCGCGTTGATAGTCAAGTTTATGGCGAATTATTTCTTCTTCCCCGGCGAATATCCGCCCGTGCTGACCCGCAGTGAAGCCGTCAGTGATGACTTCCTCTTCGATCAGGGTCCCGCCAAAGGCTTGGGGAGAATCCAATTCCACGATTACAACCTTGCCTTCGGACTGTATGACCTGCCGAACATCCGTCTCTTCCGCGAGCAGATCGAGGCGTTGAAAATTTTTCTCGCAACAGCCACCCCGGACGAGGTCCAGAAAAAGGATACGGATTTTCTTCTTGCTTTGGGCGAACTCTTTACGCTGGTCGTCTACGGACAACTCGTCCTCGAAAATTCCCGCCTGTACAAAGTGGACGAAGACACCGTTGATCAGATCTTCGACTTCATGGTGCGTGACTTCTCGAAGTATGCACTGGGGCTTTACGGCAAGCCGAGCACCACGCCGCAGCAAATGGATTTGTGCTTGAAGATGATCCGCAAACCCGTTGTGGATGTGGCGCGCTTCGACCGGGTTTGGCAGAACTCGGTGTATTCGTTGAGAGACACGTACGATATGAAGCCATAACTTGAAGGATGCAAAAATGAATTTTGAAAACTCAAAACAACACGGCAGTCCCCATCACTTCCTTGCCCAACTCGCGGGCAACTGGAAAGGCGCATCCAAACTCTGGCTTGAGCCGGGAAAATTAGCAGATGAATCCCCTGTGGTTGGAACGATCCAACTTCTGCTTGAAGGGCGCTTTGCTCTTTATCTTTATCAGGGCTCCATCGAGGGCGAGCCGCAGCACGGCATGTTCACCTTTGGCTACAATACACAGCTTGACTGTTACGAAGCCAGTTGGGTGGATAGTTTCCATAACAACACCGCCATCATGTTTTGCGCGGGCGCGGCGACTGAAAATGGATTCTCCGTTCTCGGCAGTTACCCCGACCCCAGCGGCGGACCTGATTGGGGCTGGCGCACCGAAGTGGAACTGACAGACTCAGACCACCTGATAATCACCGCCTACAACATCATGCCCGATGGCATGGAAGCCAAAGCCACCGAAGCAAAATTAACAAGGGTAAAAGGTAAATAATGCACTCCCGACGCGCGCTGCTTTACATGCCCGGTGATAACTGGAAGATGATCACGAAGTCTGTCACACTCGGAGTTGATTCCATTTGCATGGACATGGAAGACGGGACGGCGGTCAACAAGAAAGCCGAGGCACGAGCCATGATCGCGAAGGCTTTGCGTGAATTGGATTTTGGGGCAAGCGAAAAACTTGCGCGGATTAACTCGGTCGGTTCGGGCTGGGAGCAGGATGACATTGATGCCGTGCTTCCATATCGCCCCGATGGAATTGTGATTCCCAAAGTGGAATCTTTTGAGCAGGTGGAATGGGCGGGAAAAATCATCGAAGCCGCGGAATTGAAATTCGGCTGGCCGCTGAATTCGATCCGCGTGTTGATCGGGGTGGAAACCGCCAAAGGGATTTTGAATCTCAAAGAGATCGCGGCGCACCCGCGTTTGGACGGAATCATCTTCGGCGGCGAGGACTTCGCCGCATCCATCGGCGCAACGCGGACGAAAGATGCGACTGAACTGCTTTATGCGCGGCAGGCGGTGGTTGCGGCTTGCGCGGCGTTTGGATTGCAGGCAATAGACATCGTCCATATTGACTTCAAAGATGCGGAAGGTCTGCGCGTCGAAGCGCAGCAGGGGGCAGGATTCGGTTTTAGCGGGAAACAGATCATTCACCCGAATCAGGTACAGGTCACGCAAGAGGCGTTCACTCCATCTGATGCGATGGTGGCAGAGGCGCGTCGCATTGTCGAAACTTTTGAGGCAAGCCAAAAAGAAGGCAAGGGCGCGTACTCGTTGGACGGGAAGATGATCGACATGCCGCTGGTGAAGAACGCGCTCAAGGTGTTGGAGAGGGTAAAGCCTGACAGCGGACGATAGCCCATATCACAAGGAAGGTATTCATTGCTATCCATCTTATTCGGTCTCGGAGCCGCGCTCGGTTGGGGCGCGGGTGATTTCACCGGCGGGCTGGCCTCGCGTAAAACCGGCGCGTATCGCGCGGTTTTTTACAGCGAGGTGATCGGCGTCATCCTGCTTTTGGTGGTCGTGTGGATTTCAGGCGAGCCTGTTCCGAACCGCAGAGTGTGGCTGCTGGCAATGCTGGCAGGCGCGCTTGGCACAATTGGCTTGATGCTTTTATATCATTCCATGACGCTTGGCCTGATGAGTATTGCCACGCCTGTCTCCGCTTTGTTGGCCGCATCCCTGCCAGTTTTGGTCGGCATCTTCCGGGAAGGATTCCCTGAAACATTGACCATCCTTGGATTTGGATTCGCCCTCTTCGCAGTTTGGATGATCTCCCAGGGAGAGGGCGGCGTGACGAATATCATCGCTCATCTTTCTGACTTGAAACTGCCTCTGCTTGCAGGCATTGGATTCGGCTCATACTTTGTCCTCATGCACGAAGCCACCAGCACTGGCGCAACCATCTGGCCGATGGTCGCTTCACGCAGCGGAGGCATGATCCTCATTACAGTTTATATGCTCCTCACCCGCGCCTCGTGGAAAGTGGAGGATACATCCGCGTGGCCGATGCTCACGATTAATGGGGTGCTGGATGTTTCAGGCAATGTATTCTTCATCCTCGCCGGGCAGGCTGGCCGTTTGGATGTCGCTGCGGTGCTCAGTTCGCTCTTCCCCGGAGCAACCGTCATGCTGGCGTGGATCTTCCTCAAGGAGCGCCTGACCCATAACCAGTGGATCGGCATTGGCTCAGCTTTGGCAGCCATCGTCTTGATGACGATATAAAATTTCGCATGCCAAATTTTACAGAATCTAAAATTTCTGTGGTAAACTATCGTCCGCTCTCAATGGAGAGCAAATTTTTTGGGAAATTGTTTTGGTCACTCTGAACTGTAAGCCCGATGAAATCTGGTCGGGCTTTTTTGTTGGGCGGGTTTACTTGCAAAAGTAAACTTTGTTGGCAAGAAGTAAGTTGAACGGAGTCATTGAAGCAATCCCGCATCACGTCATTGCGAGCCGCGAAGCGGCGAATCAATCTCAAATGGTTGAGGTTGCTTCGCCAGGCTAAAGCCTTCCTCGCAACGACAAAAGGAAAACAATGACAACCGAATTTACTTCTTTAAACCTGCGCCCCGAACTGGAGCAGGCGATCACTGAACTTGGCTATGTAACGCCGACTGCAATTCAGGAAGGCATGATTCCTCTCATGCTGACCGGCGTGGACGTGATTGGCCAGGCCCAAACCGGCACCGGCAAAACAGCCGCCTTCGCACTCCCCATTCTTCATAATTACATACATCAACGACTGCCGCAGGCGCTTGTGCTTGCGCCCACCCGCGAACTTGCCGTTCAAGTTGCCGCAGCCATGGAGCAATATGGCAAGCACCTCAAAGTGCGCGTGCTCGCAGTCTATGGCGGGCAGCCCTATGGTCCGCAGATCAACCAGCTCAAACGCGGCGTGGATGTCGTCGTCGGTACGCCGGGGCGAATCATTGACCTGCTCGAACGCAAGGTCTTGGACTTGAGCATGATCAAATCCGTTGTGTTGGATGAAGCGGATGAAATGCTTAACATGGGCTTCATCGAACCAGTGGAGGAAATCCTTTCGGCGACTCCTTCCATCAGACAGACTGCGCTCTTCAGTGCGACTCTGCCCGTGAGAATCCGCTCGCTCGCAGACCGCTTCATGCGTGACCCGCAATCGGTCACCATCAAAAAGTCGACTCTCACCGTATCAGCCATCGAACAACGCTACTACCTTGTGCATGAAGGCGATAAACTGGCGGCGCTGACCAACCTTTTTGAAATCGAACCAATTACCAGCGCGTTGATATTCGTCCGCACTCGCGTGGAGACCGGCCAGTTGGCGAGTCAGCTTTCTGCGCGCGGATTCCCCGCCGAAGCCTTGAATGGCGACCTCGAGCAAAATGCCCGTGAGCAAATCCTTGGCAGATTCCGCGCTGGTCAAATTAAAGTTTTGGTTGCCACCGATGTCGCTGCGCGCGGACTCGACATTGATAATATTTCGCATGTTTTCAATTATCAATTGCCCGACGATGCCGAAGTGTATGTCCATCGGATCGGGCGCACGGGGCGCGCCGGCAAGACGGGCATTGCCATTTCGCTGTTTTCGCCGCGCGAGAAGCGTCGCCTGCGCGAGATCGAACACATGACCAAGCAGGCGTTGACTCTTGCGAAACTTCCCACCTCGGCCGACATTATGCAGCATCGTGAGAATCAAGTTTTGGAGCAGATGAAAATCTGGCTCGGCCGTGGACGGTATCAGCGCGAGCGCGAACTGATTGCGCGTCTGGTGGAAGAAGGCAACGACCCAATGGAACTCGCTGCTGCGGCTTTGAAGCTGGCTCGTTCTTCCGAAAAACAACGCCCCGTTGCGAATGTCGCCGAAGTTGTGGTTGAGAGTCGTTCCTCTTATCGCGGCGACCGCGAACGTGAGTATGGCCGCGGCAAGCCCCAGGGTCGCGATGGCCGTCGTGGTGACCGCGATGCAGGCAATAAGCGCGTGTCACATGAGGCGGGCATGGTGCGCTTGAAGTTGAACAAAGGCAAGGAAAACGGTGTGCGCCCGAATGACATCGTCGGCACGATCGCGCATCATGCTGATATTCCCGGCAGTTCCATTGGCAAGATCCGCATTGAGGATACATTCACTTATGTAGATATTCCCGAGGCGTTGGTTGAGAAGGTTTTGAAGCACAACGGCAATTACCGAATTGGAAAAGATAAATTCACTTTGGTGAAATCGTAGTAAATAATCTATGAGTTCTTTCACCGTTTAGAGATGATGAAAGAACTCAGAAGTTTTTTGAAGTCACCACGTTGACGGCTTTATTTTCACGTGATAGAATGCAATCCGCCCTATAAATGGGCTCGTAGCTCAATGGCAGAGCAGTGGCCTTTTAAGCCATTTGTTGAGGGTTCGAGTCCCCCCGAGCTCACACAAAAAAGTCCTCCCAACAACGGAGGGCTTTTTTGTTTTGTTGTGTGTCCCCGCTGGGGGGATGATATTCGAGTCCCCCCGAGCTCACACAAAAAAGTCCTCCCAACAACGGAGGGCTTTTTTGTTTTGTTGTGTGTCCCCGCTGGGGGGATGATATTCGAGTCCCCC
>JACRBI010000031.1 GCA_016234495.1 Chloroflexota bacterium
GAGATGGTGATGCCCGGAGACAACGTGAACCTGACAGTCGAGTTGATCGTGTCTGTGGCGCTTGAACAGGGTTCGAAATTCGCCATTCGCGAAGGCGGTCTGACCGTCGGTGCGGGTGTCGTTACCAAGATCATTGAGTAATTGAGGAGATATGATGGCAAAACAGAAAATACGTATCCGCCTCAAGGCGTATGATCATCGCGTACTTGACCAGTCGGCCAAGCGCATTGTCGAAACCGCTGAACGCACCGGCGCCCATGTAGTTGGCCCTGTGCCCTTGCCAAGCAAGACCGAACGCTTTACAATACGGCGCTCTGCATTCATTGACAAGGACTCACACGAGCACTTTGAGATCCGCACGCACAACCGCTTGATCGATGTTCTGGACCCTGATTCAAAGACCATTGACATGCTGATGCGCTTGAACCTGCCCGCAGGTGTTGATATCGAGATCAAAATTTAATAAGTAAGTAACTCCGCAAATTTTGCGGATTATGAGACAGCGCAAGAGCAGGTCTGTGTTGTAGAACCGACACAACCGCTTCGCACCAGACCTACTGACTGCGCTGCACGGAGATGATGCGACCGACGCCCCGGTTGGCAGTCTCGTCAATATCTTCTGAAGGAGAAAATTGAGTATGTTGAAAGGGCTAATTGGAAAGAAGATTGGCATGACCCAGATCTTCGATGAACAAGGTGTTGCCTTTACGGTAACACTCATCGAAGCTGGGCCATGTTACGTTACCCAGGTACGCATGCCGGAGAAAGAGGGGTATTCTGCGGTTCAACTGGGCTTTGGCGAAGCGAACCCGAAACGCTTAACAAGCGGTCAATTGGGTCACCTAAAAGCCAATGAGATTTCCCCTGTCCGCTACTTGCGCGAATTCCGCGCCAAGGATCACGGATTAAAAGTTGGTGACAAGTTAACAGTTGTCGATGCTTTTGCCGTTGGCGAACGTGTGGATGTGATCGGCGTCAGCAAAGGCAAGGGCTTTGCCGGAGTTGTAAAGCGCTATCATTTCCATGGTATGAACGCCACACACGGAACATCCGACCGAAACCGCGCACCAGGCTCGAACGGCTCAGGCACTACGCCCGGGCGAGTCTTGCGAGGATCGCGCCGCTCTGGTCACATGGGCGTGGATCGCGTCACCGCTCAGAACATCAAGATCGTCATGGTGGATGCGGAACGGAACCTGCTTGCAATTAACGGCGCAGTTCCCGGCGGCAAGGGCAGTCTCGTCATGATCAAGGAAGCGCGCAAGCAATAGGCGCGCAGGAAACGGGAGCCAATAACCATGAAAGTAGATGTTCTTGATTTGAAGGGCCAGAAAGTCAGCGAGTTGGAATTGCCAGCCGCGCTTTTCGAAGCCCCGGTAAATATTGACCTGATGCATCAGGCTTATGTCCGCCAGATGGCGAACGCCCGCCTGGGCACACATCAGACGAAGGTTCGCTCTGAAGTTGCCGGTGGCGGTAAGAAGCCCTGGAAGCAGAAGGGAACCGGCCGCGCACGCCAGGGTTCAACAAATGCGGCGCAATGGGTGGGTGGTGGACGTATCCACACCCCGCATCCCCGCAGTTATGAACAGCGGATGCCGAAGAAAATGCGCCAGGCCGCACTTCGCTCTGCATTAACTGCAAAAGCCGCAGACGCCGGAATTGTCGTTGTCGCTGGTTTCGATCTCGCTGAGACAAAGACCCGTGTTATGGCCGAAGCATTGAACAATCTGGTGGGCACATCCACCGCCCTGGTTTTGATGCCGGTTAAAGATCAAAACTATGACAGCGTGATGCGTTCCACTGACAACATTGAAAACGCCAAGGTCTTACTTGCCAGCTATTTGAACGTGCGTGACGTGCTTACATATGAAAAAGTCGTCCTGCCCGTCAAGACTATCGATGCGCTTATGGCGCACCTCGGATAAAGGAGAGAGACATGACCAATTTATATAATGTCCTCGTCCGCCCATTGGTTACTGAAAAATCCAGCTACCAATCCGGCAAACTGAGCCAGTACTCTTTTGTTGTCGCCAATGAGGCGACCCGCACCATGGTGAAGGACGCAGTGGAAACACTGTTCGATGTCACCGTTGCGAAGGTAAACATTCTCAATGCGCCTGCAAAACGCAGCCGCCGCACTCGTTCACGCCGAATGTTGGTGCGCCGCTCTGCGTTCAAAAAGGCTATCATTACCCTTGCCGAGGGAAGCAAACCCCTCGAGATCTTTGAAGGGGTGCAATAATGGCAGTCAAAAAATATAAACCAGTAACACCCGGCATGCGCGACATGACCGGCCACACCTTTGAGGAGATCACCAAGAGCACGCCTGAGCGTTCCCTGCTGGTGAATCGACAGGGACGTGGCGGACGCAACGCGCAAGGCCGTGTCACAGTCCGCCATCGCGGCGGCGGTGCCCGCCGCTTTATCCGTATCGTGGATTTCAAACGCGAGAAGCACGGCATTCCCGCAAAAGTTGCCGCAGTGGAATACGATCCGAATCGCACCGCCCGCCTCGCTCTGCTCTTTTACGTGGATGGCGAAAAACGCTATATCATTGCGCCGTTGGAATTAAAAGTCGGCGACACGATCGTCTCCGGCCCTAACGCCGAGATCCGCCCCGGAAATTCCCTTCCGATCAGCAACATCCCGATCGGCACACTGATTCACAACATCGAGATCAAAGCAGGCAAAGGCGCGCAGATGGTCCGCACAGCAGGCGGCGCCGCTCAACTGCTCGCCAAAGAAGGCGACTTCGCCCAGATCCGCATGCCCTCCGGTGAAGTCCGCCTGATTCACCAGGTTTGCTACGCAACCATCGGTCAAATCGGAAACCTTGACCACAGCAACGTCAAACTTGGTAAAGCTGGCCGCAAGCGCCACATGGGCATCCGCCCGACAGTTCGTGGAACCGCGATGAGCCCCCGCGACCATCCTCACGGTGGTGGTGAAGGTCGCCAGCCAGTCGGTCTCCCAGGTCCCAAGAGCCCGTGGGGTAAACCCACCCTCGGCAAGAAGACCCGTGTCAATAAAAAGACCGACCAGTACATCGTGCGCCGTCGCAACAAGACGAGCCGCTAAGAATTAGACGAGGTACGCATAAATGTCAAGATCATTAAAAAAAGGCCCTTTCATTGAAGCGAAACTGCTCAAACGAATTGAGGCCATGAACCAGAAAAATGAAAAGAAAGTCGTCCGCACATGGAGTCGCGCCTCTGTGATTTTCCCGCAGATGGTTGGACATACCATTGCCGTTCACGATGGACGCCGTCACGTGCCGATCTACATTACCGAAAACATGGTCGGCCACCGATTAGGCGAATTCGCCCCGACACGAACCTTCCGCGGTCACCAGACCAGCGAGAAAGCCGCCGCGGCGTAAGGAGAGTGAGACATGAGTGATATTCACGCAAAAATTAACAACCTCTCCCTCTCTGCGCAGAAAGTCCGCATCGTGATAGACATGGTGCGCGGCAAGAGCGCAAATGAAGCCCTGGAGATCCTGCGCTTCGTAAACAAACGCGCAGCGCTGCCTGTGAGCAAATTGGTAGCCTCGGCCGTTGCAAATGCTGAAGAGAACTTCGGTGTCAGTCGTGATGATCTGTTCGTAGCCAAGATCACCGCTGACGAAGCTCCCACACGAAAGTGGAGACGCTTTGGCGCCCGTGGTCGTTTCAAGCCGATATTACGCCGCAGTTCACATGTATCCATCATATTGCGTGAGCGCGGAGCGTAAGGAGAAAATATGGGCCGTAAAGTACATCCTATTGGTTTTCGTTTGGGAATTAATCAACCCTGGGGCGGTCGTTGGTTCGCTGAAGGAAGCACATATCGCCAGCAGCTTCACCAGGATTTTGCCATTCGTAATTTGCTGCTTGGTAAATTATCCAAAGGCGGAGCCGCTGCCAATGAAAAAGTCCGCGAACTCCGCAAGCAGATGCCGGATACCGTCACCGACGGCAAAGCAGGCATCTCCCGCATTGACGTGGAGCGCACACCCGGCAAGGTTCGGATTTCGATCCACACAGCCAAGCCCGGCATTTTGATCGGACGCAAAGGCGAAGGCGTAAAGAAGATTCGCCAGGCGCTTGAAGCATTGGTCGGCAAGAAGATCGAACTGGATATCAAAGAGATATCCTCGCCCGATACTGACGCGATGTTGGTTGCCAGGAATATTGCAGACCAGCTCGAACGCCGTATCGCGTACCGCCGCGCGATGAAGCGTGCCATTCAGCAAGCCATCAAGCAGGGCGCCGAAGGGATCAAGATCCTGGTCGGTGGACGCCTCGGCGGCGCTGAAATGTCCCGCGATGTGTGGCTGCGCGAAGGCCGCGTGCCTTTGCAGACACTGCGCGCCAATCTTGATTTCGCCACGACTGAAGCTCTCACCACCTACGGGCAGATCGGTATTAAAGTCTGGATTTATAAAGGCGAAGCTCAGCCTAACGTTGAAGAAAAAGTTGAAGCTACAGAAGGCGTATACGTCAGCGAATAACCCCGGCGCGCGCTTCAAAAAATGATGAAGTGCGCAGGGTTAATCGTGATGTAGCTTGAAGTGAGGTATTTGAAATGTTGATGCCAAAACGTGTAAAGTGGCGCAAGCAGATGCGCGGTCGCATGACAGGAAAAGCCCTCCGCGGCGCGGAAGTTTCCTTCGGCGAATTTGGTCTGCAGGCGTTGGAACCGGGCTGGATTACAGCCCGTCAAATTGAAGCGGCTCGTCGTACGATCGTGCGCGGAATGAAGCGCCGCGGCAAGATCTGGATTCGGATCTTCCCGTCCAAGCCGTACACTCACAAGCCGCCGGAGACCCGCATGGGTTCTGGTAAAGGTAACGTGGAGTATTATGTTGCTCCGGTCAAACCAGGCCGTGTCATGTTTGAAATCAGTGGTTTATCCGCCGATATCGCAGTCGCTGCTTTGAAGAGCGCTCAATATAAATTCTCCATCAAGACCAAAGTCGTAGCCCGGCTTGCAGGAGGAGAATAAATAATGAAAGCTATGAAAGTGGAAGACATCCGCAAAATGGCGGCGGAAGAAATACGGACAAAGATCGCTGATGCCCGTGAAGAGATGATGAAGCTGCGCTTTCAGCAGGTGACCGGTCAGTTGACTGACTCGAGCCGTCTGACTTTCCTGCGCCGCGACATCGCCCGCATGGAAACGATCCTGCGCGAGACCGAACGCGCCGCTGTTGTGGAAGGTGCCAAATGAACAATCGTCGTCGTATGACTGGTGTAGTCACCAGCAATAAAATGACCAAGACCGTTGTGGTCGAGATCACCCGCAAGTATCGTCATCCCCTTTACCAAAAGGTGGTGTACTCCAGCTCGCGCGTGAAAGCCCACGATGAAATTGGCTGCCAGATCGGTGATGAGGTCCAGATCGTTGAGACCCGCCCGTTGTCTCGTGACAAGCGCTGGGCTGTTGAAGCCGTTGTCAAGCGCGAGACCCGCACCGCCGATCAGGGCGTGGGAGAATAAGCGATGCTTCAACATGAGTCACGATTGAAGGTTGCTGATAATACCGGCGCGCGTGAATTGCTTGTCATCCATGTTTTGGGCGGCTCGCGGCGCAAGTATGGATCAATTGGCGATGTAGTGGTTGCAACTGTAAAAGCCGCCGCGCCGCAAGGTTCTGTGAAGAAAAGCGAAGTTGTAAAGGCCGTCATTGTGCGCTGTACCAAGGAATGGCGCCGCGAAGATGGTTCATACATCCGCTTTGATGATAACGCCGCGGTGATTTTGGATGCCGATGGCGAAAACCCGAGGGGCACACGCATCTTTGGACCCGTGGCGCGCGAACTGCGCGATATGGGCTACATGAAGATCGTGTCGCTGGCCCCGGAAGTACTGTAGGAGCGAAGGATGAAAGTTAAGATTCGAAAAGGCGATACAGTAGAAGTGATCAGTGGCCGCCTTGAAGACAAGGGAAAGCGCGGCGAGGTCATCAATGTCCTCATCGACGACCGCCGCATTGTCGTGCAGGGTGTCAATATCCGCACCAAGCACCAGAAGCAGGTCCAGACTGGCGCGAACCGACAAATGAAACCAGGCCGTATCGAGCTTGAGGCGACGATTGACATCTCGAACGTGATGCTTGTTTGTCCCAAATGCAGCGAGCCGACCCGTGTCAGCGTGCAGCGTGATGACGCAGGCGCCCACCGTGTTTGCAAGAACTGTGAAGCCACGATTGACTAGGCCGTGGAGCGAATAAAGATGAACAGAATGCAAGAACTCTATAACAATGAAGTAGCCCCGTCCTTGTTCAAGTCGTTCGGCTTCAAGAACGTGATGCAGATACCGCGTATTGAAAAGGTCGTTGTCAATATCGGTCTTGGCGAAGCGATGGATAACCCCAAAGCTCTTGATGCCGCCACCGCAGACTTGACCACCATCACGACCCAGAAACCCGTGCAGACCAAGGCGCGCAAGAGCATTGCGAACTTCAAACTGCGCGAGGGACGTCTGATCGGCGCGAAGGTGACCCTGCGCGGCCCGCGAATGTGGGCCTTCCTGGACCGCCTCGTGAACATTGCCCTGCCCCGCGTACGCGACTTTCGCGGCGTGTCAGCTAATGCGTTCGATGGCCGCGGAAATTACACGCTTGGACTCAAGGATCAGCTGGTTTTCCCTGAGATTGAGTATGACAAAATCGATAAACTGCGCGGCATGGAAGTTACGATTGTGACCTCTGCCGAAAATGATGATCAGGCTCGCGCATTATTGAAGTTGCTCGGAATGCCGTTCAGTAGCAAGAAGGATGCTTAACCTATGGCAAAAAAATGTATGCAATATCGAGAACTGCGCCGCAGACACGCCGTGCAGGTACGGAATCGCTGTCAGCGTTGTGGACGCCCACGCGGTTATATTCGTCGCTTCGGTTTGTGCCGTATTTGCTTCCGCGAATTGGCACTGACGGGCAAAATCCCTGGCGTCGTAAAGGCGTCCTGGTAACCCAGGAGGAGGTAAATCATGTCATTTACTGACCCAATCGCTGATATGTTGACTCGCATTCGCAATGCTGTGCTGGCTGGCCATGCCCAGGTTGCAATGCCCAACTCAAAGATTAAAGTAGAGATTGCTAAAATCCTCAAGGATGAAGGCTTCCTCGAAGGTTATGAAGTGGTGGATGGTGAACAGGCGGAACAGAAAGTTCTGCGTGTGAAACTAAAGTATGTTGGCGAACGTCGCCAGCGACGCGCGGTGCTTACCGGGCTGGAACGTGTCAGCAGGCCGGGACGCCGCATCTACACCAAGAAGACGGACATTCCGTGGGTGCTTTCGGGAATTGGCGTTGCCATTCTCTCAACTCCCAAGGGTGTCATGACCGGCGTGCGCGCTCGACAGTTGGGCGTGGGCGGCGAGATCATCTGCAAGGTGTGGTAGGAGGTTTATCGTGTCTCGCATTGGTCGTTTGCCCATAGATATACCCAATGGCGTGCAGGTGAACCTGAACGGTTCGAACGTCATTGTTAAAGGCCCGAAAGGTGAAATGAAACGGGATTTCTCCAATACCATCGGTATTGCCATGGAGAATAACCAGTTAACTTTTACCCGCAACTCGGAAGATCCCGCGGAACGCGCTTTGCATGGCACCACGCGTGCTGTGCTTGCGAATATGATCCACGGTGTAAGCAAGGGTTTTCAGGTGGTTCTTGAAGTTGAAGGCGTGGGTTACCGCGCTGAAATGGAAGGGAAAAACCTTGCCTTGTTTGTTGGTTACTCACACCCCGTCAAGATGGAACCGCCGGCGGGAATTTCATTTGAAACAGACGCGAAGACCCGCCAGATCCGGGTGCTGGGCTTCGATAAGGAACTGGTCGGTCAGACCGCTGCGAACATCCGCAAGGTACGTCCGCCCGAGCCGTATCATGGCAAGGGTATACGTTATCAAGGCGAACGCATTCGCCGCAAGGCTGGCAAGGCCGGCAAAGGAGCCAAGTAATCCATGGCTAAGAAAAATCGTACCATTGCTCGTGAACGCCGCCATGCACGCGTGCGCAAACATGTGTTTGGCACTGCCGCTCGCCCGCGTTTGAATGTCTTCAAGAGCCTGACGGGAATTTACGCCCAGGTCATTGACGACATGGAAGGAAATACCCTCATTTCCGCCTCCACAGTCGATAAGGAATTGCGCGAGAAGATGAAGGGTTTGAAGAAGACCGAACAGGCAAAAGCCATTGGTCAGGCAGTCGCTGAGCGCGCCAAATCCAAGGGAATTTCGTCTGTGGTGTTCGACCGTGGCGGCTTCCGTTATGTCGGTCGCGTAAAGGCTCTGGCCGAAGGCGCGCGCGAAGGCGGATTGCAATTCTAGAAGTTGTGGTAATGGGCCTAGGCCGTTACCGCGTTACTGGAGAAAGATATGGCAGAAAAGAAATTTGAAAAACAACAGCAGTTTGAGGTGCAGGACGGTTTTGAAGAACGCGTGATCGAAATCGCCCGCGTTTCAAAAGTCGTCAAAGGTGGACGCCGCTTCCGCTTCCGCGTGACAGTTGTCGTCGGCGATAAGAACGGAACGATTGGCATGGGCGTCGGCAAGGCAAACGCAGTCCCCGATGCGATGCGCAAAGCTTCCGAACGTGCCCGCAAAGACCTGCGCGTGGTTAATCTTTCCAACACCACCATCCCGCATGAATCGTTGGGCAAGGTGGCTGGCGCGAAAGTCTTCCTCAAGCCTGCCTCTGCTGGTACCGGCGTCATCGCTGCTGGCGGCGTGCGCGCTGTGTTGGAAGTTGCCGGCGTGCGCGACATCCTCACCAAATCCATGGGCAGCGCGAACGTGCTCAACGTGGTTATGGCTACCTTTGGCGCCCTCGACGGTTTGCGCTCACCGGCGGTTGAAGCAGCCCGCCGCGGAAAACGCGCCGAAGAGTTGATGCCCTTCTGGGAACGGAGGAAGCAACATGCCTAAGCAGGAAACTTCAACCAAGACATTGCGCATCACCTGGGTCAAAAGCGATATCGGCTTCCCCAAGGACCAAAAAGCGACCGTCAAGGCGCTTGGATTGCGCCGTTTACATCAAACAGTTGAGCACAAGGATACACCCGCACTGCGCGGTATGTTGAACAAGATCATCCATTTGCTCAAGATCGAAGAGTAGGTTTAATTATGAAACTTCACGATCTCGTACCCAATGTTGGGTCAAAAAAGAATCGAAAACGCGTGGGACGCGGTATCTCGGCAGGGCAGGGTAAAACCGCCGGTCGCGGTACAAAAGGCGCGGGTGCGCGCTCCGGCGAGGGCGGTCACGCCTATCGTCAGGGCGGCAACCTCCCGTTCTTCCGCCGCCTGCCGTTCATCCGTGGTGAAGGATTCACCCCGCCGAATCAGGTCTTCTACAATGAAGTCAACCTCGACCAGCTTTCACAGGCTTTCAAAGCCAATGCGGAAGTAACCCCGGAAGCCCTTGAACAGGCTCATCTCCTGCGCGACTCACGCAACCCGACAGTTGTTCTCGGTCGCGGTGAGATGACCGTCGCCCTTAAAGTACGTGTGCATCGCGTCAGCGCGGGCGCCAAAGCCAAGATCGAAAAGGCTGGCGGCACAGTTGAATTGATCGCCTAACCCTTAATAAAGGAAACTTTGCATGAAGAGCACTTTTTCAGGTTGGCGTTACCTTTGGAAATCGGAAGATATTCGCCGCAAATTGATCGTTACTTTCGCCATTCTGGCGTTATATCGTCTGGTGGCGAATATTCCCGCTCCCGGTGTGGATTTTGCTGTTCTCGCAGCATTCCGTAGTTCAGCCGCCGGCGGTGGAAACTTCCTTGATTTTCTCGACCTGCTTTCCGGTGGTACGGTTTCCAACTTCTCATTGTTATCAATGGGTGTGTATCCGTACATCACGGCGCAGATCATCATTCAATTATTGGTTCCAATCATTCCAGCGCTCCAGCGCAAGCTGGAAGAGGACCCGCGGGAAGCCCGCCGCTGGCAGGAAAAGTGGACATATTACCTTGCCGTGCCGATGGCTGCGCTCTCCGCGATAGGTCAGATCAATATTTTCAATTCATTATCCATCCAGGCTTTGCAGCAGCCCATCATGGCATTCGGCTTTTCAGCAGACCTTTGGCTTAAGTCGCTGGCAATTCTCACGGCGATGACTGCCGGCACGATGTTTGCCATCTGGCTTGGTGAGCTGATCTCTGAATACGGCATCCGCGGGCAAGGTCTTTCCCTGATCATCTTTGCGGGAATCGTTGCACAGATGCCCGCCAATCTGGCGTCATTGCTCTCTGATGCAGACACACGCTGGTTCATGTTGTTCTTTACGCTTGCGATCATCGTATTGACAGTCTTCGCGATTGTTTACGTACAGCAGGGACGGCGGAACGTCCCCGTGATGTATCCTGGCCGCCGCATAGGCAACCGCATGTCCATGCCTGTCAAGGGCACGCTGCCGCTGATGGTGAACCTCTCAGGCATGATCCCATTGATCTTCGCGAGCGCAATCCTGCAATTCCCGACCATCGTTGCCAGTTATTTCACGAACAGTGAAAATGCAGGGGTCGCAGAATTTTTCATCAGCGTTCAGAACTTCTTTGGCGGAACAGGCACCAGCAACTGGGGTTACTGGACCATGTACTTCCTGATGGTGGTAGCCTTCACGTTCTTCTATACTTCTGTTTTGTTCGACCAGCAGAATTACGGAGATAACCTGAAGAAAGCCGGTGCAACAGTCCCCGGAGTTCACACAGGAGCGCCCACTCAAAAATACCTGAGCACGGTGCAGCGCCGCATTACCCTGCCCGGCGCCTTTTTCCTCGGTGTTGTTGCGATCATGCCATTCCTGATAGGTTTGTTTTTACGGATGATCAACCTGGGCGCGGCAAGTTCCCAGGCAAATGTCTTCCTTGTCTCATCCTCGGGTTTGCTGATCGTGGTCGGAGTGGTTCGCGATACATTCATGAACATCGACGCAGAACTAAAATTACACGGATATCAAGATTCGCTATTAGTTCGCTAAGGAGAGTCTCTTATGGCGACCTTTATCGTCCTGCTCGGACCGCCCGGTGTTGGTAAAGGAACGCAAGCCAGAATATTGGCTGAAGCGAAAAAACTTGCTCATATTTCTTCTGGCGACCTTTTTCGCGAGAACATTAAAAATAAAACAGAACTCGGCAATCATGCCAGGGAATTCATCGATAAAGGTGAACTGGTTCCAGATGACGTGACCATTGGCATGATTCGCGAACGCCTCAACCGTCCGGACTGTAAAGCGGGTGCCATTCTCGATGGATTTCCCCGCACCCCGGTCCAGGCTATGGCGCTCGAAAAAATGCTTGCCGACTTTAATGGGCAGATAAGCGCCGTCCCGTATATTACAGCTCCAGAAGAAGTGCTTGTGGGGCGCATAGGCGGGCGCTGGACATGCCGATTACACGGCCACGTGTATCATCAAATGTTCAATCCGCCGATGAAGGCCGGCGTTTGCGACATTGATGACTCCGAGTTATATCAACGCGAAGACGATAAAGTGGAAACAGTAACCATGCGGATTCGCGTTTACCTCGAGCAGACCATCCCGCTGGTGGAGTATTATCGAAAAACCGGCAAACTGGTCGAGATCGATGGCACAAAACCTGTTGAACTTGTTTCGAAAGACCTGTGCTCGGCAGTGAGTAAATAATTTTGTGAGTATGCAGAGTTTAATTAACTCTGTTGAAAAGTAGGTTCAATCAATGAGTTGGGAACGCCAGATCAATATAAAAAATCCTGCAGAGCTCAAGACCATGCGCGAAGCAGGACACATCAATGCCACGGTTCTGGCCGCAGTAAGAGAACGTTTACAACCCGGTGTGACAACAGCTGACCTCAACGCGGCTGCTGAGGAAGTGCTGAAGTCACACGGATGCGTATCGCCATTCAAAGGTTATGGACAACCGCCGTTTCCTGCATCCATTACCGTCTGTATCAATGACGAGATGGTGCATGGAATTCCCCACCCCAAACGCAAGTTGAAGGAAGGGGACATCGTTTCGATAGATTGCGGCACGATCTTTGATGGGTTCGTTGCAGACTCAGCATTCACCGCCGGAGTAGGGGAGGTTTCTCCCCAGGCAGCGAAATTGCTCGAAGTCACCGAAGGCGCGTTATATGCCGGCATAGAAAATATGCGTAAAGGCAGGCGCACAGGCGATATTTCGGCAGCGATACAGAATTATGTAGAAAGCCGTGGTTTCCACGTGACCCGCGAGTATACGGGACATGGTGTCGGACGGAAAATGCATGAAGGACCGCAGGTGCCAAATATCGGCGTCGCAGGAAGCGGCCTGCTCCTCCGTCCGGGTATAACCATAGCTCTTGAACCCATGGTACTCGTTGGGACGCACGAAACCCGCGTCCTGCCTGACAAATGGACGGTTGCCTCTGCGGATGGTTCTTTGACGGCGCACTTCGAACATACGATTGCCGTCACCGAAGGAGAACCCCTCATCCTGACTGTTCTATGAACCACGCAGAGAACCGTAAAATATAGACGGATATAAAAATTGCATGTATAATCGCAACCTTTGGCTGTCCAAGACAAGCCACAAGTAAGGAGATTGAATAATGAAAGTTTCGCCCTCCATTCGCAAACGCTGCTCCAAGTGCCGTATCGTGCGGCGCAAGGGAGTCATATTTATCATTTGCGAAAATCCAAAACATAAACAGAGACAGGGGTAGTGTGGTGACCTATGGCGAGAATTGAAGGTGTTGATCTGCCCCGCAATAAGCGGGTTGAAGTTGGCCTGACCTACCTTTTTGGTATCGGACCAACCCGCGCGCAAAAGATTTTGGCTCAGACCAAAGTCAACCCTGATACGCGCATCAAAGATTTAAGCGAAGCGGAAGTTTCCGCGATTCGCGAATTCATTTCCAAAAACTTCAAAGTCGAAGGCGACCTGCGCCGCGAAGTTCAATTGAACATCAAGCGCCTGATCGAAATCGGCTCATATCGCGGCTTGCGTCACCGCCGCAACCTGCCCGTCAGAGGCCAGCGCACGAAGACAAACGCGCGCGTTAGAAAAGGCACCAAGAAGACGGTTGCCGGTCGTGGTCGTCGCAAGGGCGCCAAGAAGTAATCATGTCCGAAAGGTAATAGAAAAATGGCTCAGAGTGTTCGTTCCACCCGCCGCCCAGCGGGCGCAAAAAAAGGGAAGCGTACCCTGTCCTCCTGACAGGTGCATATTTTTGCTTCCTTCAATAATACGATTGTGACTGTTACAGACACAGAAGGCAATACAATTTCCTGGGGTTCCGCTGGTTCAGCCGGCTTCAAGGGCTCGCGCAAAAGC
>JACRBI010000030.1 GCA_016234495.1 Chloroflexota bacterium
CGTAAGGTTGGGCGGAACAGGTCTGGCAAACGGCAACTTCACTTCCGGCGAAAGTTACACGCTCGATAAAGTCGCCCCGACTGTTGTTTCGATCGTGCGCGCCAATGCAGACCCAACAACCGCATCCACCTTGAACTTCATGGTGACCTTCTCTGAATCGGTTATCGGCGTGGACAAGTTCGACTTCAGCCTCGTCACCACAGGTTCCATATCTGGCGCAAATATCAACAGCGTCAGCGGCACTGGTTTGACTCGCACCGTAAATGTCAATTCAATCAGCGGTGCGGGCACGATCCGCCTCGACCTGATCGATAACGATACCATCAGAGATACAGTCAACAACCGCCTTGGCGGCACTGGTACCGGCAATGGCAACTACACCACAGGTGAGTTTTATACAAAGAATTAATTTTTTGATGTTGTGATGGAGAAGCGGCTTTCCTTCACAACATCGACATGCAGTAATAAAGTAGAGGCTGGCTCTGTCAGCCTCTACTTTATATATTAATCAGTGAAGTCCCAATCTTGCACAACATAAAACAACAAAAGCGATTAACGACTGAAGTCTAAAAACAACCGACCAAAGTCTTTTACAACAGAGTGACCTTTGCCCGTTTCAAAGCAGACGATCATCTAATAAGATTTGAGGGAATACTATTATTTTTTTGGAGATGGTCATCATGTTTCCCTCAACCCTGTCAACGCAAAGGATTTTCATCTTGGGATCGTCAATTTTTGAGGAAGGGATAGCGCACATTCTAAGGCTTGTAAACGGTTTGCATGTTTCAGGGGAAAAATACACAAACGAGATCTCATTTTTGGAAAACATTGAACAGACCCAGCCCGATGTAATTCTACTAAACGAGACATCTCAGCCTTTCTCCACTCGGCTTCTTGACCTGCTTTTTTCCCTGCCCACACGCAGTGAAAGGCGGATCATCGTCGTGCGGCTTAATAGCAATGTTATTGACGTTTACGACTTCCATTGCCGGGGGCTTTTTAAAATTTTTGACGCTAGAAAACAATTCATTGTCACTAACAGGGACGACCTGGTCGCCCAATGTGTGCGCGCTTGATTTTTACAAGAATCGGGAATTAATCCGCCAGGCAAAATTCGCGTCCGACCAAAGTCGGAAGCCAGCAGACCAAGGTTGGGCATAAATGGATACCATTGCCCGTTATCTGCGAATGTGTTCTCCATTATTCTTAATTGTGGAGTGTGTGTCAAAGCGTCATTGTCATAATTAATTTTACACAAAGGGAAATCCATGACTATTAATAAAAATATTTTAACGCTCAGTAAGGTGGGTAATTCTAGCCCAAGTGCATATTCTCGTGCCAGAGTTCTACCCCTGTATTTGCTCGTGGTTCTGGTTATTCTCCTGATGGTCTGGGGAAGTTCACTGGCGTATAAAACCTTGAATCAAAAACCTGCCCAGATATCTGGCATCAATCAGCCTGTAGAAACAAGCTTCGGCTCGATCATCGTCTCAGAAGCCGACGATCTGATCGGACTGACCTCCCAGGATCTGGCAGGCGTAACGCACGGAATCCAAAACCTTGTTCTTGTTGATAAGACCCAAATCCAGTTGACCGTGGCATTACTCAACAGGAGCGGACAGAAGATCAGCATTTCACCGAAACAGTTCACATTGGTCAATCCTGAGAATGCCGGGGAGGTCATCCTGATCTCAAATGCCACAATTCGTGATGGAGAGTTACAGCCCCGATCCAATATCGAAGCCACTTTGAGCTTCGTCGTTCCGCGTGACGGCGCAAGCTACATCCTGCAATTCCTCGATCCGGGCAATGATCAGATCGTGGAAATAGATTTGGGCGGTGTGGATGTTGTTTCCGATGAGGAACTTAGCAAACTGCATCATTAATCAATTTCACATTATTTACTTTATTTTCGTTTGAAGCAGGAGAATATCATGAAGATTAATACTCTTATTAGAAAGTTTTTACTCACAGTCCTGATTGCCTACGGTGGGGTTTTATGGCTTTATGTTCGCCATAAACTCGCGCACGATCACGGCGTGATTGGCTCTTCGCCTGTCGCTTACTGGCTGCGCGATTCGGTCATGGTGCTGCTCCCGGTCTTTCTGGCTGTCTGGGTCGGCGCCTGGCTGGTTCAGCGGCTGGCTGATCGGTCAAACGGACGCACGACGCCCAAGAGGCAATTTGCGTTATCCGTCATGATCCTGGGCGTATTGACAACTGCCGTATTGCTAGTGATCGAGAGCAGCCGTGGATTACGACTCGGAATCAGCAACGACTTTGCCCTTGAAGTAAGCATCTGCCAGAGTATCAACTTTTACGGTATTCCATTACTTGGCTCCCTGCTCCGTGGTCTTTCGGGGTTTGACCTTGCCCGCGCCTATGTTTTATTGCAGGATGGGGCAAGCCTGGCTTTGGTTTCGATGGGAATTACCGCCCTGCTCCTGGTTGCGATTAATGAATTTGAAAAACAGCTGGAATCAACCGTGACGGCAACGCAGAAAGTGGCACAGGCAAGAATCGTTCCTGCCGCCATTTTCGCTTTTTCCGCGGTTACAGCTTATGGCGGAAGCCTGTGGTTAAAAACGATCCATGCTTCAAATAGCTCTTCCCTGCTGCGGGATGGAAGTATGTTATTGGTTTTGATCATCCCAATGGTCATCCTTGCTCTTCGCGCTGCTCGCTTGATCGTTGACCGCTACAGCGCAGGCACATCAAAATTATTGGAAAGTACTGTCATTATTTCCATCGTGGGTCTGGTATCCAGCTTCACTCTCGGTTTTGGCAGCACCATCCTCAACGTTTGGTTTGGAATTCACAGCCATCAATCTGCATGGAATGACCTTTCGCCTCTGGCTCATTGGGGCTATGACGGGTTGATGTCTCTGGGAATCAATGTTGGATTGACCGCATTGGTTTACGCCCTGTTCAAGGGAGATTTATGGACGACAAACCCGATTCAACCATTGACCTGGAATGTGCTCCCGGCAAAATTGGGACGACAATTCACCGCCATCGGTCTTACGGTGATGATGATTCCATCGCTTCTCGGACTGGCTAACGGGAATTCTGTTTCGGCTTCCGGGGCAAACATCTGCCCTGCAAACGCCCCGTTGAAAATCTTTGACGTTTCTGCCATTGACGTCACCATCTGGCTGGATCGTTTTGGCGTGCATGACCCAACGGGTCACATGTATGTTTTGAACAGCGTCATACCAGCTGTCCGTGCGCAGGAAGCTGCCGGACCGAGTTCACTTTCGATCGGTCTGCGTGATGACCCGATCCAGCCTTTGGCCATTCGCGCCAACATGGGCGATTGCGTTGTCATCAACTTCACGAATTCAGCCAGCGCTGCTGTCGGTTCAACAAGCAGCGCCTACGGAATGCACATTGACGGTCTTGCCTTCCAGATGGATTCTTCGGGCGATGCGATCGGCAACAATCCCTCCTCAGCAGTACCGAGCGGCGGAACCATCACTTACACCTATTGGATTCCAAACGACCCGACTCTTGAAGGGGCGCATTATATTCACCCCGGCCCGGCCAATCGTCAGGCTGTGGCGCACGGTTTGTTCGGCACATTGAATGTCGAGCCGCCCGGTTCCATCTATCGCAATCCCACGACCGGCCTCCCGCAATTATCCGGCTGGGAAGCGGACATCATTCCGGGAAATGGACGCCCCGCCTTCCGCGAAAATGTTCAGCTATACCATGAGATCGGCAATGAAAATGAAACGAATGTGCCGGTTGATATTGCCGGCAATCCTCTGCCGGTCATCGACCCGCACACGGGCACATACCGCCCCGGCTCACGCGCCATTAACTACCGCGCCGAACCATTCATGGACCGCCTGGAGCACTTCCCCGACCAGAAATCGGTCGTGTACGGTTCCTACACTTTCGGCGATACAACGAACGTAATTCCGCGCGGATATTTGGGCGACCCAACCAAGGTGCGCCTCGTGCATGGCGGCAGTGAGGTCTTCCATGTTTTCCACCTGCATGGCGGCGCCATTCGTTGGCGTTTCAACCCGCTGGCTGATCCCACCTATGATTACGGCCGGACAGGTTTGGATAAAACTCCGGTGGCTGTTCAGTCTCAATCTGCGCGACTCGACTCACAGTCGATGGGACCCGGCGAAGCCTTCAATCTGGAAATTGAAAACGGCGCCGGCGGCGGTCAGCAGGGCGCGGGTGAATTCCTCTTCCACTGCCACATTGCCCACCACTACTTTGGCGGGATGTGGGGCTACTGGCGCGTGTTCGACACGCTGCAGCCCGACCTCCTTCCGTTGCCAGATCGCACTGCAATGCCCGTCGCCGTTGATTCTTCCGGGCTGGTTGGCAAAACAATTAACGGACAAACCATCACCACTGAAAACCTCGATGCCTGGATTCGACCGCAGCTTCCTCCGCAAGGCGTGACGCATGACATTAACGTCGTCACCGGCGATACGGCTGACCAGGACGCATCTGTTTGGGACTGGACAGTTGATTCCGGCACCGGGCTTTATCTTGGCGAACCAGATAGCCTCTATACCATCCAAACAGGTCCTCTGCTCGGGCAGCCCTGGCCGGATTATGCCAACGTCGTTCCCGGGCGACCCACCGCGTTGATCGTTGATCAGCAAATTACTGCGCAGGGAATTAACTTTGATGCCGGCGGATATATTGGAGACAGGCCGAAGATTCTGTTCAATCCGAATACTGGGCGACCTGCCTGGCCGATGCTGCGCCCGCATATTGGGAAGCGTCCTCCCTTCGCGCCGAATGGTCACTCGGGGGCACCCTACCTCGGCGAGACTGGAAGCGCGGCTCCCAATCCGGTAATTCCGTTCGGTTCGACCAGCACCCAGCCAATCGATCCGTGGGCGAATCGTTCAGATGCCATCTGCCCGGCAGCCGCCCCATTACAGACCTTCAACATCGTTGGTCTTGCAGCGCCAATTCAGATCACAAGAGCTGGCCAGACCGATCTCGGCGGCGCGTTGTTCGCGCTTGCTGAAGACAAGGATGGCGTTTATGCAGACATGGATCTTCGGAAACTGCTTGCGATTCGCGGCAACATTGGCGACTGCCTTGCGATAACTTATGTCAGCGAACTGACAGATGGCGGCGATGAAGTTCCGTATTCCAAGGCAAATATTCACATACACCATGTTCAGTTTGATACGCAGGCCTCGGACGGTGTGATCTCAGGTTTCTCGTTTGAGCAATCTGTGCGCCCGTACAAGATCGTGGATCCGCAATTGACCGCCGCCGCGAATCCGGGCGATACGGTTTTGCAATTGTCCAATGTGGCAAAATTCCACACTGGCGTCTGGATCGCGATAGGCATGGGTACCGAGGGCATTGAAATCCGTCAGATCACCGCGATCGACAATCTCGCGTCTACAGTGACGATCAGCAGCCCGGTCAACAACACGCATCCCATCAATGAATGGGCGGGCACGGAATTTGTTCAATATCGCTGGTACCCGGATGTTGAATTGGATAACGTTTTCTTCCACGATCATGTGAACGGCATTCACGGCTGGAGTCACGGCATGGTCGGGCAGTTGGTGATTGAGCCGGCCGGTTCCACGTACCATGACCCGGTAACCGGAGCAGAGATCAGGTCCGGCGCGATCGCGGATATTCACACATCCAATCCGTTGATTCCCGGCGTCATCACCGGCAGCTTCCGCGAATTTGTTTTGTGGACGATCAACGATCACACGCCTGTTGAAGCGACGCTCAACCTGCGCGCCGAACCGTGGGCTGACCGCAGCCTTGATCCTGCGCAGCGATTCAGTTCGAACAGCCCGCAGGGCGATCCGTTCACGCCAATATTCCGGGCATACGCGGGTGACCCGGTCGTAATCCGCAATATCAATGTCGGGCAGGGAACGAATGTCCTGCGAATTGAAGGTCATCGCACCTTTATGGAACCGCGCTTTACTGATGCGTTGGGAATTTCATCCAGCCCGATCGACGCCTTCCATTCAACTGTTTCTGAAAAATATACATTGGTCTTGAACGGCGGCGCCGGCGGACCGAACCACGTACCCGGCGATTATATTTACCACGACGGTGAGAACCGCCGCTTCCAGGACGGAGCCTGGGGCATCCTGCGCGTATTGCCCAGCGCGGTTGGTGACCTGCAGCCCTTGCCGGGAGTCGGAAGTATCCCTGCCCAGCAAGCGATCTGTCCTGTTGGCGCGCCTGTCCACAACTTCAACATCAGCGCGGTTGATCTGCCCAGCACTGCGGCGGGCGGCGGTAAGCATGGCCGTCGGGCGGCATTTGTCCCAACTTCAGATGTTGCTGCTGTATTAAACAAGACGAAATTCCCCGAACCACTGGTTCTACACGTGGCGGCGGGCGAATGCGTGAACGTGACACTTAACAATCAACGTGTTCTGGCAAGAGCATCCTTCCATCTTGGCGGGCTGCTGCGTGACATGAATTCATCCGGTATCAATATCGGCTTCAACCCGGAACAGACAATCGCGCCGGGACAAAGCCGCACGTACACTTATTATGCCGATACCCATAAACTGGAAAGTGTGATGATCTCTGATTTTGGCGGCGACAATTCCGGCTTTGACGGTATGTATGGCGCGATGGTCGTTGCTCCTGCTGGCGCCACCTTCAAAAACTTCAATGGCTTCCCGACCGACACAGGTTCGATTGTGAATGTTTATGTTCCCGGCGAAGCTCCCTATAGAGACTTTACACTCATCCTCGCAGACCAGGACCCGGTCATCGGGCAGAATACGATGCCCTACCCTGCCGATGTGAGCGGCCCGGCGCTGATCAATTATCGTCAGGTATTGGGGCGCGTTGACGATGCCAACATGTTTAGTTCTCTGGTAAACGGCGACCCGACCACTCCCCTGCTGCGGGCTTATGCCGGCGACCCGGTGAAAGTCCACGTGCTCGGCGCGCCGGGCAGTGAACAGGTGCATGTCTTCAACCTCGGCGGCATGTCGTGGCCCGGCGATATGTATATCAACAACGCAAGTCAATGGCAGAGCCGCGCCATCGGCCCGTGGGAGAAGATGGATCTTCAAATCTCCGGCGGAGCAGGCGGCGTTTCCCAAGTCCCCGGCGATTATTTCTACGGAGACATCCGCCGCCCGTTCACTCAAGCCGGCATGTGGGGTCTTTTCAGAGTATTGCCAAACACATGCCCGGCGAATGGAGTTTTGGGAGTGCCTTGTCTGGTGCAGGCGCCTCCCACAGTGACCGGCATCAGCCCGACTACCGGATCAAGCGTCGGCGGGGCGGTGGTTACCATTACGGGAACAAACTTTAACAAATCAGCTACGACGATTAAATTCGGCGCTGTTGCCGCGACGAATGTCTCGTGCGCCAGCGCAACCACCTGTACAGCCACCAGCCCTGCTGGTTTAGGTATTGCAGATGTGACAGCCACGGTTGCTGGCCAGACAAGCGCCATCAACAACAACGACAAATTCACCTTCGTTGTGCCGCCGCCTTCAATCACTGGCATCGCGCCAGGCTCCGGCTCGACAGATGGAGGAACGGTTGTTACCATTTCAGGCGCACACTTAAGCTCAACGCCGGGCGCAACCACAATTCGTTTCGGCGCGAACAACGCCACAAACGTATCTTGCAGCAGTGATACGACTTGTACCGCCACAAGCCCGGCCGGTTCTGTCGGCACTGTAGATGTGATCGCAACTGTCGGAAGTCAATCCAGCGCGACAAGCGCCGCAGACCAGTTCACGTACGTTGACTTGCCGCCAGTGATCCTCTCAAGCGTTCGCCTAAACAGTAGTCCGAGTCCGCTCGCTACAGTGTGGTATTCCGTGACATTCTCAGAACCCGTAACCGGTGTCGATATGGCAGACTTCAATCTTGCCATCAGCGGCTCAGTCTCTGGGGCGGCGATCACGAGCGTGAGCGGAAGCGGCTCAACGCGCAGTATCGGCGTCAACACAGGGACAGGCAACGGGACGATCCGACTCGATGTGGCAGACGATGACAGCATCCTCGACGCGGCCAGCAATCCGCTTGGCGGCGCTGGGGCGAACAACTTCACCAGCGGAGAATCCTACACCGCCGACAAGACCACGCCGCTCGTGGCCTCGATCGCGCGCGCGAGCGCGAATCCGACCAGCGCAGGGACAGTTAATTTTATAGTCACCTTCTCGCAGGTCGTGACGGGCGTGGATAAATTTGACTTCAACATTGTCACAGGCGGCGCAGTCTCCGGCGCAGCAATCTCCAGCGTGAGCGGAACAGGCGCAACCCGCACTGTGGCTGTCAACACAGGCACAGGTTCTGGCACGCTCCATCTTGACTTGATCGACAACAACACCATTAAAGACGGGCTGCTCGTTCCGCTTGGCGGAGCCGGGCTGGTAAATGGCGACTTCACATCCGGCCAAACTTACACCATCGACAAGACCCCGCCGACCGTGGTTTCGATCACACGCTCCAATTCAAACCCGACCAAGTCTGCCGCCGTCAACTTTACAGTTACCTTCTCTGAATCAGTGACCGGCGTGGACAAGTTCGACTTCAACCTGGCTACAACTGGAACGCTCTCCGGCACCTCGATCACAACCGTGAGTGGGACCGGCGCAGCCCGCACCGTTACCGTCAGTACGGGTACTGGTTCTGGCACGCTCCGCCTGGACTTGATGGACAATGACACCATTAAGGATGCCCTGCTCGTCCAATTGGGCGGAGCCGGTCTCGCAAACGGAGACTTTAATTCCGGCGACACCTACACCGTGGATAAAACTCCGCCGGCGGTAGTCTCAATCTCGCGCGCGAATCCTGACCCGACCAAGGCTGCTTCAGTCAACTTTACAGTTACCTTCTCTGAATCAGTGACCGGCGTGGACAAGTTCGACTTCAACCTGGCTACAACTGGAACGCTCTCCGGTACCTCGATCTCAACCGTGAGCGGGACCGGCGCAGCCCGCACCGTTACCGTCAATACCGGAACCGGTACCGGCACGCTCCGCCTTGACTTGATCGACAATGACACCATCAAGGATGCCCTGCTTACCCAACTGGGCGGAGCTGGTCTAGCGAACGGCAACTTCACAAGCGGTGAAAGCTACAACGCCGATAAAACTCCGCCGGCCGTGGTTTCGATCACCCGCGCAAATGTTGACCCAACGAATGCCGCCACCGTAAACTTCATTGTGACATTCTCTGAAGTTGTGACCGGCGTGGACAAGTTTGACTTTGCACTGGTGACTACCGGCAGCATGAGCGGGGTTTCGATCACCAGCGTGGGTGGAAGCGGTACAGTCCGCACGGTAACCGTCAATACTGGAACTGGTTCAGGCGCGCTTCATCTGGACCTGATCGACAACGACACCATCAAAGACACATTGCTCAATCTGCTGGGTGGAACAGGTCTGGCAAATGGTAACTTCTTCTTGGGAGAGACTTACGCCGTCCGCTGATAAATAAAATCAGGGAACAATAAAACAGGGAAAGGCAGGATATTCTGTCCTTCCCTGTTTTGAATTTAATTTACTGATAGAATGGCGCCACCATCGAAAACACCAAATCCAGAAAGGTTTTCAAAAAACATGAAATCGTACCGCAAAGAACTGTGGTTCAACATCCCCGCCCGGCGCGGATTTGTCAACATCACCGCGCAAGTCGAAGAATGCCTGCGGGAAAGCGGCATTCAAGAAGGGCTTGTCCTTGTTAATGCCATGCATATCACCGCCTCAGTCTTCATTAACGATGATGAAGGCGGTCTGCATCATGATTACGACAAATGGCTCGAGCGGCTCGCCCCACACGAACCTGTCAGTCAATACCGTCACAACGACACAGGCGAAGACAATGCCGACGCGCACATGAAACGCCAGATAATGGGGCGCGAAGTTGTTGTGGCAATCACAAACGGCGAGCTTGATTTTGGAACCTGGGAGCAAATTTTCTACGGTGAGTTCGATGGCAAAAGAAAAAAAAGGGTTCTGGTAAAAATCATCGGCGAGTAACCCGTCAATCAAAGGACACAGGCGGATGCTTCATCGTCTCTGGAATGGGGACATCCAGCAGGCTGAGGATGGTGGGCGCGATCTGCAAATGTGACACGATCTCGCCTGTATCGCCTCTTCCCTTAATCTTTGGCTGGATCCAGAACAAGGGAACTTCTCTTTGCTCGGGCGTGGTGCCGCCGTGCGCGCCGTCCTTGTTGATGCCGTGATCACCTGTGACCATAATCGTATAACCGCGCTCAATCCATTCCTGAATCAATGGGGCCAGCCACATATCCTGGCGAATGGCGTGATTGCGATATTCCTTTGAATCGGAGCCAAAAGTTTCGCCGTGATAATCCATGCCCATTGGATGAAGCAAAAGATAATCGGGGGAAAATCTGCGAACGAGGCGCGCGGCAGCTGCAAAAAGTTCCACATCCGGATATTCGTCTTCGGTATAGAAGCGCCCGTGTTGAATCGCTAAAGAGTCGTCGTCTGTTTCTTTATCATCGATGCGGTCGTACGGCGCAGAATTGTAAAGTTCTGACACCCAATAATAGGCCGTAGCAGCCGTCACCTTCCCCGCACTTGAAACAGCTTGAAAAATATTCGGCATGGATGAGCGCCGCACGATGGAGTTCGCCACGATCCCATGCATGCTCGACGGCGCGCCAGTATGAACCGTCTCGTACATCGGGCGGGACATGCTCGGCAGTTCCCCCACTATTTTATATAAGTTCGCAAGTTTTGATTCTACAAGGTGGCCGAGATACCCCATATTTTCTTTTGCAACGTCATAGCGCAGCGCGTCAGACAGAACCAAAATAACTTTGCTCATTATTCACCTCAAACAAAAACGGTTCAGAGTAACGAGTACCCTGAACCGTTTACAACGTCAGCTTATTTTATTCATCCAGCACGAGGACGGCTTCCCGCGAACAAGTGACCTGATCTTTATCACCGATCTTCGGCAATTCAAGGAAGGGGTTATTGAACGTATCCATGTAAAACTTGGAGTTCCCGATCATGACTTGAATGCGCACGATGGAACCGAGGAAGGTGATGTTTTCGATGCGGCAATCCACGATGTTGGCTTTCTTTTCCTGAGAGACAAAATTGAACCGTTCGGGTCGAATGGCAACGCGCACTTTGTCGCCTTTTTTTCGCTCTTTCAAATCCACCGCAGATTCAAACTGGATGCCGTCAATGGCTATGATGCTTTTGGCGGGGTCTACAACCTCAGCAGAGGCATTGTTCAATGTGCCCACGAAATTTGCCACAAAGACAGTCGTCGGGAAGTTGTAAATTTGAAAGGGCGTGCCAACCTGATCCATCTCACCCTCGCGCATGACGACGATGCGGTCAGATAACGATAGGGCTTCCTCCTGATCATGGGTCACATAGATTGCCGTGATACCAAGTTTTTGTTGAATACCTCGAATCTCAGCGCGAAGGGCAATGCGGATCTTGGCGTCGAGCGCGGAGAGCGGCTCGTCGAGCAGCAAAACTTCGGGTCTTATGGCCAGCGCCCGGCCAAGAGCGACGCGTTGCATTTGTCCGCCTGAAAGCTGATACGGGTAGCTATCCGCTTTCTTTTCGAGGTTGATGATCGCAAGCATTTCCTTAACACGATCTACAACATCTGCTTCTTTTTCTTTTCGGATACGCAAGCCAAAGCCAATGTTCTGCGCTACAGTCATGTTTGGGAAAAGCGCATAAGACTGAAAGACCATGCCGACGTTGCGCTGGCTGGGGGCTTTGTTGGTTATATCTGCGCCGTTGATGGTGATCTGGCCGGTGGATGGGATTTCAAAACCCGCGATCATCCGCAATGTGGTTGTCTTGCCGCAGCCGGAAGGCCCAAGGAAAGAGACGAACTCACCTTTATTTACATCGAGGTTGAAATCATTGACAGCCGTGAAATCGCCGAAATGTTTTGATACGTTTTTTAGGGATAAATGTGTCATGTCAATTCTCCGTGGAAATTAATGCGCCCCTGATGCCTGACCCTGCCCGCCAGTGAACAGCTGGATGAGCCCCATTGCCAGCCATGTGAGAAGGAAACTGGCGAAGGAGAGCGCGGCGGGTTCATATGCGCGATGCTGTCCGAGCAGGAAGAGGTATGGACCAAAAGCTGGAACGCCGAGGAAGGATGCCAGTGTCACCTCGCCAACCACAATCGCAAAGGTCAGCAATGCGCCGCTCAACAAGGCGGCGCGAATGTTCGGGAGAATCACCTTCACAATAATTGTGAACCAGCTCGCGCCGAGGCTTTGCGCGGCTTCTGTCAGCGTCCGCACATCAACTGTTCGCATACCAGTATCCACGGAGCGGTACATGTAAGGCAGCCCCAAAACCACATAGCCTGCAACGATCAAAATATCAGTGCCGATCTCAAAGGTTGTAAGGGGCTGCAACAGGGTTGTGTCTGTAAATGGAATTTTAATCGGGGAACTATAAATGCGGATCAAACCAAATACAAGAATGATCGCGGGCACCACAAAAGGCAGCAGGGTGATGAATTCAACGACGCGGCGGGCTTCCGGCAAACGCAGGCGAATCCAATAGGCAGTCGGCACGATCAGAATAATACTTGCAAGAATGGTCATCAACGCCAGCATATTGGAATACATGAATGTCTTTAGAAAGTCAGGGTCTTCAAACGCGCGCACGTATGCTTTGAATCCGATCACATCCCGTTCCATGCGGAGCGAAAAGTTAACAGTTGCATATAAAGGCAGGAGGAAATACAGCGCGCCGAGAATAAACCAGATCCAACTCCAAAATGGAATACGGCGAATTCGAGCCAGGATGTTCATCGCAGCCACCTTTCCGATCTTTTCTGGAGCCAGGAATACCCGATCAACGATATGGCCATGATGATTACCATACCCATCGCCATGGCATATCCAAGTCCGGGGTTATGAAGAACGTCCCCTCGAATCTGCGCGCCGATCTGAATTGTGATGATGCCCAACCGCCCGCCAGTCAGTGCGTACGCGGTGGCGTACGCGCCGAAGGCGTTCCCAAATAACAGGATCATCGAACCGAGGATTGAAGGAAGCAGCACCGGCAATGCAACCCTCAGCCAATATTGAGTGGTGCTTGCCCCGAGGTTTTCAGCCGCTTCGCGCCACTCGCGTTTTAATCCATCCAGCGCGGGTGCCATGATCAACACCATGAGCGGAAACTGGAAATACATGTATGTGAGGCTCAATCCCCAAAAACTGTAGAGATCAAATTCTGTTTGCTGATATAAGTTAATTCCAAATACATTCTTAATAAGGGCAGTGACAAAGCCGGTGCGGCCAAGAGTGGCGATGAAGGAGAAAGCCAGAGGGACGCCCGCAAAATTGGATGCCACACCTGAGAATGTGATCAACGCGGAACGCAAAGGTTTGGGCAGCCCGCCGACTGTGACTGAGTATGCAAGTAGAAAACCAAAAATACCGCCGCCGATTGCAGTGGCTGCGCTGATTCGAATACTGAGCCAGTAAGCATCCAAAATAAATTGTTCCTGGAACAGTTGAAGGAGATTCGCGAAGGTAAACTGTCCTTCGCTATTCGTAAAACTTCCCATAACCAGACGCAGGGAAGGTAAAACAAGAAAAAGAATTGCAAAAAGGAAAAAAGGCGTCACGCCCAGCCACTTTTTCCAGTCAGAGACGGGGGGAGAACCTTTTAATTTGAGAGCAGTTTGAGCCATTATTTACCTCGACTTGCGGAGTGCTGAATAAGTTACTGCGTAATCCTGCGGAACTATCCAAACCAACGGGTAATTTTACTACTTGCATCTCTTGCTATGGCGAGACCCTGCCGAATGGCAGGGTCTCGCTTTATTACATCAAAATCAATTTATTACGGAGCAGCCTTAACGTCTGCGCCGACGGCTGAATCCCAATTGGCCGTGATCAAAGCCTTGGCGGCGTTGAGCTGGTCAAGTGTCGGGAAGACCGCGCCGGAGACATCGGGCAACTTGGCAAGCAAGTCGGCAGGAATGACACCGCGTTCGCGAAGGTCAGCTTCGCGGATCGGGTGGCAGTAGCCCTTCATCCAAATGATCTGGCCTTCGTCCGAGTAGAGGAATTCCATCCACAACTTGGCAGCATTGGGGTGCGGAGCGTAGGCGCTGATCGCCTGGACATACACACCAGCGAAGCGGCCGGTGGCAGGGATGACTACTGTTGCAGCAGGATTGCCTTCGAAGGAATCCACAGCGGCGAGAGCATTGTAGTCCCATGTAATGCGGACTGCGGTTTCGCCAGTAGCAACCAAACCGTTATTTGCGATCAACGGAACGAGGTTGCCTGCGGTGTTCATCTCAGCCCAGAAATCGAGGCCTGGCTGAGCGTCATCGAGGGAGCCGCCATTAGCAAGGGACGACGCGAAAACGGTCTGAATCGCCTGGTTGGAAGTGCGGGGATCGCCGGACATGGCAACCTGACCGTTATATTTGGGGTCAAGCAGGTCAGCCCAATCCTGGGGAACTTCGGGTTGAACATCGGTGTTCACGAGGAAGGACAAAACGCCGTAATAGTCGCCGTACCAGAAGCCATCGGCGTCTTTGGCGTCAGCGGGGATGCTGTCCCAGGTGGAGACTTTGTAGGGCTGGATCAAGCCTTCAGCCTTGGAGGAATCGCCGAAGGCAAAGCCGACGTCGATCACATCAGGAGCCTGCGGACCGGTGTTGTCCTTGTTGGCTTTGATGGCTTCAATTTCATCGCCAGAGCCAGCATCAGGATTCAATTCATTGACTTCAAGACCATACTTGGCTTTGAAAGTCTCAATCGCTTCACCGTAATTGCACCAGTCATGGGGCAAGGCGATGGTTGTGAGTGTGCCTTCGGCCTGAGCCGCGGCAATCAATTCAGCCATCGGGTCTACAACAGGAGCTTCAGTTGCAACAACGGGAGCTTCAGTTGCTACGACAGGGGCTTCAGTTGCAACCATGGGGGCTTCAGTTGCTGCGCCACCACATGCGGACAATAAAGTTGCCGCGACTACGAACAGAGCTAACAATTGAAAAGCAAATTTCTTATTCATATCTCTCTCTTACTCCTTTTTGGTTTTTGTTTGATTGGACGAACGGAACAAGTTTATTTTTTCCTGCACACCTCCAATCTGTTAACAAAGCGTTAACATTTTAGCATTATCAATACTCAAAGTCAAACCATTCAACTTTGAAGTTATTGTTCACAAATATTTTATCCCGCGGAGCATTCTACTTTAAAGTAATTATCAGCCAGTATATACCTGCGGAAAATAACGCGCTGGCTGGGATGGTGATGAACCATGCCATTACGATCTCCTGCGCCACGCTCCAGCGGACTTTTCCAAACCTTTCGGAGGAACCGACCCCGATGATCGCTGAACTGACGACCTGCGATGTGCTGACCGGCAAACCAAATGCTGATGCAGCGAGAATCACGATCCCCGAAGTCAACTGCGTTGAAAAACTATGCACAGGGCGGATCTTGTAAAACTTCCCGCCCAAAGTGCGAATCAGCCGCCAGCCGCCTAAAGCAGTTCCCAGCGCGATTGCGCCGGCGCTGATTGCCATCACCCAGAAAGGCACGCGGAACTCCGGGATGTATCCTCCGATCATCAAACTGAGCGTGATGATGCCCATTGTCTTTTGAGCATCGTTCGTGCCATGACTGAAGGCCATACCCAGCGCGGTGATAAACTGACCATTTTTAAAAAAAGTATTGATGTCCGGCGTTGCATTCCGCGCCAGGAAATAAATCACTCGGGTAACGATGAACCCAAATGCGAACCCGATCAACGGCGAGGTAAACAATGCGATCAATACTTTCTCAAGCCCGTGTAATTTGATCGCGCCGTATCCTGCGCCAGCCAAAACTGCACCAACCATGCCACCGATCAATGCATGCGAAGAACTGCTGGGGATTCCCAAAAACCAGGTAAAGATATTCCAAACGATCGCGCCAATTAAACAGGCGACGATCACATCCAGGTTCAAGGCTGTAGACTGTGCAACTTCATCGCCGATGGTCGTGGCGACAGCGATCCCGAACAGGAATGGTCCCAGAAAATTGGCAACCGCCGTCAGCGCCAGCGCAGACTGCGGACGGAATGCGCGCGAGGCGATCATCGTCGCCACGATGTTGCTTGAGTCATGGACACCGTTCAGGAAGTCAAATACGACGGCCAGAATAATAACAAGGATTAATTCAGGAGACATTAACACCTTGTTAAGTTTTCTTTACAACGATATCAGCAATTGTGTTCGCGGCTTCATCGCCGCGGTCGGCTGCATTGGACAGGTGACGGTAAACCTCGCGCATTTTCAACATCTCGACCACGTGATGAATATCCTCAGGCCCGCTGAACAAGTCTGCAACAGCTTCGCGGTAAACGGCTTCGACACGGTTCTCCAGTGCCTTTGCGCGCTGCGCATGGTCAGTGGCGACGTTCGGGTGTTTCGGCAGACGCTGGACGGCGTGCCAGATCTCGTACGCGGCATCCTTTAACAGGGACGCAATCCGCAGCATGTACGGCGTAGATTTGACGTTCAGAATTACCATTTCCACCACAGTCGTATCGGCATAGTCCACTACATCGTCAATGGAACGGGAAAGGGCGAAGATATCCTCGCGGTCAAAGGGCGTGACAAAGGTGCGGTTCAACTCGTCGATCAGGATGCGCCGTACTTCATCCGCTTCTTTTTCCTTGATGGATAGATCCTCGGCTACCTCGGGGTCGCCTGTCTCCAGGTACTTTACCAATAGTTTCAAGGCCTCGTAAGCAATGGATGCCTGTTCTTCGATCAGCCTTTGAAACACGTCTTCCTTGCGCTTAAAAATCTTCAACATAAATTCTCCAATCCGATCAAATATTTCAGAAGCCCCGCGCTTACGCGATCGGCTTCAATTCGCCTGCGACCATGCCGGGGAACTCGGAGCGCAGTTTTTCTTCGATCTCGGATGAAAGCAGCGAGTCGGTATTCGCGGACATAATTTCAGCGGCGCGTTTCATGGCGCGGGCGTGAATGTCTGTCGCGCCGCGTTTTTCCCAGGTCGTGCGCGGATCGCGGTCGGCCAATTTGGTCATCACGGCTTCGGTCTTCATGCGGCTGATGGTGTGCTTGGCGACGATGAACGAACCGCCCGGGCCGACCTCCTTGATCAATTTCAAAGCCAGGTCTTCCTCGCTGAACGACACGCCGCGTTTGACGCGCTTCATCATCAGCGCCATCTCATCGTCGATGACTGCCTTCGCAAAATCAAAGGTCTTGAGGGCGTCGATCAAACCGCCAATGTTGAACATGTCCATTCCGCTGACCAGCCCTCCGATTGCGGACATGCCCGTTTCATATCCAGCCTGCGCATCGTTCACTTTGGAATTTGTTAATCCAATATATCCGCCGCAGGGCACGTTGTAAAACTGCGCGATCTGCGCGAAAGCCATGTGCAGCATACCGCATTCAATTCCGCCGGAAGTGTATGCGCCGGTGCGCATGTCTGCCACTGTGGCGAGCGTGGCGTAGATCAATGGCGTGCCTTCCTTCGCCATCTGCATTAACGTGGCTGTGGCAAGGAATTCGGCGTTGCCCTGCACGAGCGTCCCTGCCATCGACATGGGCGAGGTGAGGCCGGCATTTGGCACAATGGTTGGGTAAACCGGCAGACCTTCCTTCGCAAAATACATCACGTTTTCAGTGGACAGGTGATCCATCGAAAGCGGCGAGACTGTCGGGCAATAATGATGCGTCAGGAACGGATGCTCCTTGTAAGCCGCCTCCCCGCCCGCCACCATATATGCCATCTTCATCACGCTCAAGGTGTCTTTGTGGTCTGTGGTGGTGACCCTAATCGGTTTAAGACAATACTTGAGAGCAGGGTACAGCCTCGAGATTGTGAATTGATCCGCCGGCGCGTCATCAGCCAGAGTGGAAATGGAGAAGACGTCGTAGCCGGGCAGCTCATTGATCAGATGCGCGATGCGCGCGATGTCAGCGGACTCGGCGCGTCTTTCCTGACCTGTGAGCGGATCCAAAATATCTGGAGCAGAACTCGCCGTGACGATGACCGGGCTATCCCGTGGAATCACGCGGTCAAATTTCGGGTCGCGCGCGTAAAAGGTGAATGACGGCGGATACATCCTGCGGTATTTCTCAACCACCGCGCGTGGAAACTTGACGCGCTCGCCTTCGACAGAACAGCCGTGCTTCGCAAATAATTCGCGCGCAGGTTCATAACGCACTTTTAAGCCGGTCTCTTCGAGGATTTCCAAAGAGGCTTCGTGAATTAGTTCGACTTGTTCCTGGGTAAGCAGAGTTGCAAATGACATGGGGTGCATCCTTGTTTGTAAATTTTTATTCTACCAATGACCTTTTGATCTTCCTGCGATCCATTTTCTTCTTCGGCAATATCTTTGCAGCCAGTTTCTGGCTTTCCTTAACGAGCGGATTATTAACGATCGGGCTGTCCTTCGGCAACCGCAGGAATTTGCGAATGGTGCGGAATCGGTCGCCGCGATAAACCATGCGCTCAATCCGCACCGTGCGCGCCAGCCCCATGATCTGCTGGACGGGGAACATCACCAGCCCCGAGCGCGTGACCTTGAGTGACGCCGCCGCGATCGCAAAACGGATAGTGTCTTCCAGTTCCCAACCGTTGAGATAACCGTAGGCAAACCCGGATGAAAAGGTTGCGCCGGCGCCGGAGGCGTCCACCGCCTTTACCCTGGGGGCAAACGCGCGGAGGATCTCATCGCCCTGAACCACCATGCATCCCTGACTGGCCATGGTGATGATGGCGGTCTTGATGCCGGCATTAATCAACTTGCGCGCCACACCCAACATGGCCTGCTTCTTGCCAATCTGCGCGGCATCGGTCACGGCCTGACAGATCGTGACCAGACCCGAATATTTTTTGAGCAGGTCTGGGTGTTGATGTCCATGTTCAAAATTGAGGAAGACCGGCACGTTGTGGCGGTGCGCTTCTTCCATGGCGCGCAGGATGTGCGTGTCACCATCGTACCAGTCCACGTACAGCAGTCTTGCCTTCTTTATCAAAGACAGGTCAGCTGAGTCGAGCGTACCAAGAATCTCCTCGGAGCGCTGCCAAAAGTAAGTGCGCGCGCCTTTCTTATCTGAAACATTGACTTCAAGCGGTGTTTTATATTTTTTTGTAAAGCGCACCTTCCCCTGCACGCCCATCTTCTCCAGTGTATCAGCCACATGATGGCCGAGTAAATCGTCGCCGACAGATGTGCCGATCATGCCGGCAGTCACCCCCCACTGGCTGAGGTTGCAGGCGATGATCGCCGCATCGTCATAAACGTACTCGCTGACCTGATGAACGATGGCGCCGGTATTCAACTTCGGTAGTTTATCCAGCGCCATGATATAGACCGGAGTCAACATGCCGAAGCCGACGTATGCGGGGTTGGAGTTTTTCTTTACCATAGTTCAGACGATGGACGATAGACCATAGACCACGGACTTCCATTGTCCATCGTCTGCGGTCTACGGTCTAGGCTTTTAGCCTCTCACCTTTCGGGTCGTATAACACGGATGCCGTCACTTCTGCCTCGCGATTGCCTTCGATCAACTCCACCGTAAAGCGATTACCTTTTACAGCCAACTCAACGGGCAGGAAGGCGTACAGGATGTTCTTCTTCACCGTGAAGCCATACCCTCCACTGCGGACACGGGTAATGACTTTGCCTTCGTGATGCACCGCCTCGCCGCCATAAACTTGGACATACTCATCAGTTTCGGTCAGCACCAGCGTGCAGAGTTTGCGCTTCACGCCCTCCGCTTTTTGCTTGATCAGCGCTTCTTTGCCGATGAAGTCGCCCTTGTCGAGGTCAACGCAGAAACCGAGCCCGGCTTCATACGGTGTGACAGTCGGGGTGATATCCACAGTGAAGTATTTGAATCCCTTTTCCAGACGCAGCGGATCGAGCACCTTGTACCCGCCGAGCTCCATGCCAAATTCCCTGCCGGCTTCGATGAGCATGTCCCAGACCAGCGTGGCGCGGTTGTTCGGGATGTACAACTCCCAGCCCAACTCGCCCGCATAACTAACTCTCTGAGCGTACACCTTTGCTCCATTAATCAGAATCAGCCTGGTCGTTAGGTATGGATGCGCTTCATTCGAAATGTCGCTTGAAGTAATCTTTTCCAACACGGCTCTTGCCTTCGGCCCCCAAAGAGCGAGACAGGCATGTTCCTGCGTAATGTCGCGGATGGAGACTTCGCCATCCTTTTCGTCCACATGCATTTGGATTCGAGCAAGGTCGTTGGCAATAAAACCCGAGCCGGTGATGACCCAGAAATAATCCCCGCCCAAACGAGTGACGGTCAAGTCAGATTCGATGCCGCCTCGCTTATTGAGGAATTGAGTGTAGATCGCGCTTCCAACGGGTTTGTCAATGTTGCTGGAAGTGAGTCGCTGCAACAGCGGCAACGCGCCCGGCCCCTTGACTTCGATCTTGCCGAATGAAGTCAGGTCGAACAACGCCACGCGCTCGCGGGTGGCTGTATGCTCCACGCGTAAACGCTCAAAGAACGGAGGCTTCGCCCATCCCCATTGGCGTTGATCCTCGCCCATGCGCCGCCATTCCCTGCCCGGGTCAAAGTAGTTGACGCGCTCCCAGCCGAACTTTTCACCGAAGACCGCGCTGCTTTCCATCAAGCGATAATGCAGCGGACTGGTGCGGTGCGGCCGCGCCGTCTCATGCTCATCATGCGGGAAGCGCAAACGATAGTAATACTTTACGCTTTCCACGGTGCGGTCGGCTGCGTATTTGAAATCAGAATAATAATTTCCAAAGCGCGTGGCGCGATACCCATAAATATCCATCGGAGCTTCGCCGTCGATGATCCACTCGGCGATCAACTTGCCCATGCCGCCCGCGCCGCCATAACCATTAAGCGACATGCCGGCCATCATCCAGAAACCTTTTACGCCGGGCATCGGTCCGAGCAGGGGCTGGCAATCCGGAGTATACGCGCCGGGGTGACGCACCAAAGTAATAATGCCAGCCTGATCCAAAAACGGCAAACGATGGATCGCGCCTTCAAGCAGCATTTCAAACTGGTCAAAGTCGCCGGGGAAACTTCTGCTGCCGTGTTCCCACGGCGTGCCGTCGATCCAGCGTGGCAGGGGCTTCGGCTCATAACCGCCGATCACAAGTCCGCCCTGCTCCTGGCGCATGTAAACTAAATTATCGGGGTCGCGCAAACACGGCGTCTTGGAATCGAACTCATGCCCCGGCACAGCGCGTAACGCGATGTGTTGGTGATCCACCGGAGTGGTCGGGATTTGAAGCCCGGCCATGGCGGCGATGCGCGGCGCCCAAAGTCCCGCCGCGTTGATGACGATCTCGCATCTTATCTCGCCCTTGTCTGTTACAACAGCCTGGACCTCTCCCTTCGCTGATAGTTTGATGCCGGTCACGCGCGTATTTGTGTAAATAGTGACACCCAACTCTTTGGCAAAATTCGCCATCGAAGTGGTTGTGGTGTACGGGTCAAGCTGCCCGTCGCGCGGAAGATAGATGCCTCCGTACAACTCCTTGCTGGAAATTTGCGGCATGTGCTTTACCGCTTCATCCGGACCGATGACTTCACAGTCCAGTCCCAATGCTTTTGCGCGGCTGACGCTTCTTTCCATCTCAAGCAGTTGTTCTTTGCTGGAAGCCACACGCAAACTGCCAACATGATCGAACAAGCCCAGTTCGCTGTACAACTCCACGCTATACATGCGGAACTTGAGCATCGCCTGCGATGTGGCAAACTGCGTCACCAGCCCCGCCGCATGTGACGACTCGCCGCTGGCGATCTCACCCTTCTCGATTATGACAACATCCTTGCGCCCGTTCTTTGCAAGGTGATAGGCAGCCTGCGCGCCGAAAATCCCGCCTCCAATGACAACGATCTCAGCCTGATCTTTCATGAGTTCTCCTGTGTTGGTATGCAGGTAGACACATAAACAGGTACACAGTGGAATATCTTACTTGTATACCTATTTACACTTCTACGCTTTGAGTCATCAAAACTTCAATTGAATGTTCCGCCAGGTCTTCCACAGCAGACTTGCTAAAGCCTTCGTCCGTGATGAGTTTATCGACCTCGTTGATATTTGCAACTTGAAAATTTGAAACCACTCCCCACTTGCTATGGTCTGCCGCAATGATGACCTGCCCCTTGGTGCGATCGATCATGCGCCGCACAACTTCCGCTTCCGGGTCGGTCGGCACGGTGCAGCCGTGTTTAAGGCTGACCCCGTCTACGCCGAGAATCACCTTGTTGGCATAGACCAGCCCCAAATTGTCCAACGCGAAGCGGCCTGCCAAAGAGTTTGATCGTGACTGGAACTCGCCCCCTGTCAGATAGTAGTGAAAGCCCGGGTCGCCGATATCCGCAATTGCACTGACGTTGTTGGTGAAGACTGTGATGCGCGAATCTCTGCGGATGTGCTGAAGGACCTGTGTGGCAGTTGTTCCGCTGTTGATAAAAACGATGTCGCCGTCTTCGATCAACGAAGCGGCAAGTTCGCCAATACGCTTCTTTTCTTCGGGGTAATGCTGTGCGCGCTGCTGGTATTCCTGCTCAAAGATCATGCGCTGGCTGAGGATCGCGCCCCCGTGCGTGCGTTCGAGAATCCCCTTCTGTTCCAGCCATTCAAGGTCGCGGCGTACCGTGGCTTCTGATGTTTCAAGCAGTTCGCATAAATCCACCGAGCGCGCGATCTGATGAATTGTCAAATATTCCTGAATTCGTTCACGCCGCTGGGCTGGAATGAGAGGTTTGCTCATTCGAACGATTATATAAGAATTTGAAGGAATTTGCAAGTTTTTGACTTTTTCATTATAATCTGCACAATTCCTTTCACATTAGACCTGACAACCCGAATCAAAAACAGCGCTCTTCGGAAACCTGTCAGGTCTTGATTTTATATGGAGTCTTAATGACCAAGCTAGTAAAAGACCTGATGCACCCGGGCATTATCACCTGCAAACCAACCGCCACTCTGGGTCAGGTGGCAGTTCTCCTCAACCAACATCAAGTGCATGCCTTGTTCGTCACCGACCGCGATGGGCGCATCCTGGGGGTCATATCAGATTTTGACTTGATGGCCGGCGAATGGCTTTCCTCGGATTCTGAAAGCCTGGCGGCAATGCGGAAATTAACCGCCGCGGATCTTATGACGCAGCCGGTTGATTCTGTTGAAGCAAACATTCCCCTCGCTGAAGCAGCAACCCAGTTCGTCGAGAAAAGTGTCAGCCGATTCCTAGTGACAGATAACGGCAAACCTGTCGGCATTATTTCCCTTTCCGATTTCGTAGCCAGCATCGCCGGAGCGATAAGATCAAAACGCGACACCGTCGGTGACGTCATGTCTGACGCCATTTTGGTCTGCCGCGGAAAAACTCCAGTCGCCTCCGCCGCGCGCGCGATGACATCCTCCGGCTGGCGTTCGGTTCTGGTGGTGGACTCAAAAGGGAAAATCCTCGGCGTGGTCAGCGGACATGACCTGTTGCCTTTCGTGAAAGAGGGCGTCGGCGACAACCTGATCGTGCGCGATGTGATGCACCCAGCCTTGACGATTGACATCCACGCCAGCTTGCGCGAAGCCGCGGATCTGATGATCCAGAATCATCACCATCGACTTGTGGTCATTGACAAGGATGACCCGGACGCATTTCCCCTTGGCGTGATTTCCACTTTTGATATTGTGGCAGAAATGGCGCGACCCGATTCGGTTTGGCAGAAAACATAAACTCGACGATGGACAGTGGGCTGTAGACCGTCTATCGTCCATCGTCTATGGTCGGAAAATAATTCAGAAAATAATTTTCCACAGGAGACATCAATGTCAGAATTTCCAACACAGGCACAGGTAGTCATCATCGGCGGGGGCGTAGGCGGGGCGAGCATCGCGTATCACCTCACACTCATGGGCTGGAAAGATGTGGTTATTCTCGAACGACATGAATTAACCGCAGGCTCAACCTGGCACTCGGCGGGGCTGGTTGGGCAGATGCGTTCGGATGCAAACCTGACGCGCATGATGCACTACAGCACCGACCTGTACCGCAAACTCAAAGCTGAAACCGGCGTGGATACTTCGTGGCGCGAAGTCGGCGGTTTGCGGCTTGCCTGCTCCGCAGAACGCATGGAAGAGACTAAGCGTCTCGTAGGCATGGCGAATTCCTTTGGCGTGCCAATGGAATTGATCTCGGCCAAGGCGGCGCATGACATGTTCCCGCTCATGTCAATGGACGGCGTGCTCGGCGCGGCGTACACTCCCAACGACGGCAGCATCGACCCGACAGGTTTAACGAACGCCCTCGCGGCAGGCGCAAAAAATAGAGGGGCAAAAATATTCACAAACACAAGTGTTACAAGAATCAATTTAAAAGACGGACGCGTCAGCGAAGTGGTGACTGACAAAGGCAGGATCAAGACCGAGATCGTGGTCAACGCCTCCGGTATGTGGGGACGCGAAGTCGGCAAGATGGTCGGGTTGAATCTGCCTGTCGTGCCGATGGCACATCTTTACATCATGACCAAGCCCATCGAAGGTGTGACCAGCAAATTCCCGAACTTGCGCGACCCTGACCTGCTGGTCTACTGGCGCGAAGAAGTCGGCGGATTGATCACAGGCGGTTACGAACGCCAGCCCGCAACCTTCGGCATGAACGGAATCCCGAAAGATTTCAAATTCCAACTGCTCCCACCAGATTGGGAACGCTTCACTCCTTTGATGGAAAATTCAATCCGCCGCGTGCCTGCGGTTGAGCACGCCGAAGTTGTCAAACTCTTGAACGGTCCCGAAGGTTTCACCCCCGATGGCGAATTCCTGCTCGGTCCCACCACTGTCAAAGGTTTCTGGGTGGCGTGTGCCTTCTGCGCTCACGGCCTGGCCGGCGCGGGCGGCATCGGCAAGGTGATGGCCGAGTGGATCATTGACGGCAGCCCCGAATGGGACATGTGGCGCCTCGATGTGCGCCGCTTTGGGCCAAACTACAACAGCATCAACTACACTGTGGCTCGCACTTTCGAAACCTACACTCAGTATTATGACATCCACTTCCCCGGCGAAGAACGACTGTCAAAACGCAATGTGCGGCTCTCCCCTACTTATTATCGTTTGCGCGACCTCGGCTGTTCCTTCGGCGAGAAGATGGGCTGGGAACGCCCGAACTGGTTCCGCAAATACGAAGAACTCGCCACGCATGGCCACGAACCGCGCGGCTGGGCGCGCCACAACTGGAGCCGCGCCATCGGTCATGAACATTTGATGACCCGCGAGAATGCCGGCCTCTTCGACGAAACATCCTTCAACAAGTTTGAAGTGCGCGGCGCCGGGGCGTTGAATTTCCTCAACACGGTTTGCGCGAACGAAATTGACCAGCCCATCGGCACGATCGTTTACACACAGGCGCTCAACAAACGCGGCGGCATCGAATGTGACTTCACCGTCACGCGCCTTGCCGAAGACCGTTTCTTCATTGTCACCGGCACCGCTTTCGGCCAGCATGATATGTCGTGGCTTTCGCTCAACATGCCGGAGGACGGCACCGTCGCCATCGAAGATGTCGGATCGGCTTATGCCTGCATCGGCTTATGGGGACCAAAAGCCCGCAAGATTTTGGAAAAGGTCACGCAGGACGATGTCTCCAATGCGGGATTCCCCTACATGACGAATCGCCGCATCACGATTGGCGATATCCCTGTCCTCGCTTCGCGCGTGACTTATGTTGGCGAGCTGGGCTGGGAGTTTTACTGCCCGACGGAGTATGGCCTGCGGCTCTGGGATACGCTTTGGGAAGCCGGCGAACCCGAAGGCATGGTGGCTGGCGGATACAAAGCCATTGATACCTTGCGCCTTGAAAAGGGTTATCGCTATTGGAGCGGCGAGATTTCACCGGACTACACTCCGTACGAAGCGGGTCTGGGCTTTGCGGTGAAACTCGATAAAGCAAATTTCACCGGCAAGGAAGCATTGGTGAAACAAAAAGCCGAAGGCATCAAGCGAAAGCTCTGCACACTGACGCTTGCCGATGACCGCACGATTGTGCTTGGCAAGGAACCGATTCGCGCGGGCGACAAAATCGTTGGCTGGGTGGCTTCGGGCGGATTTGGTTATTCGGTGAACAAGTCCATTGCCTATGCCTATCTCCCGATGGAGTATGCAAAGGTTGGAACAAAATTACAGGTTGAATGTTTCGGCGAACAAGTCGGCGCGGAGGTGGCGCAGGCTGTGTTGTGGGACTCGAAGGCTGAGAGAATTCGTCAGTAAACAGAATCAAGCTTGAGGTTAAATAAAGATGCGTTTTCCATCGCCAAAGGAGGCTGCCGTTTCGAATCATCATAATGGAATTCCAACTCGCAAGCAAAAATCCTAATCCCATTTGGAGATAATGACATGTCAACACTTGCAATTGATAAAGCGATTGAAAAAGTTCCATTTCTTGCCGGGTCGAAAAATATCAAGAAGACACCTTTGAGCGGCGGGATCACAAATTTGAATTTCAAGATTGATGCAGACGGCAGGTCTTATGTGATTCGGCTCGCAGGCGCGGGAACGGATCAGCTTGGCATTAAACGCGATGTGGAATATGCGGCGAATTACGCGGCGGGGCAGATGGGGATCGCGCCTGAGGTTGTGTTTTTTATCGAACCTGAAAATTACATCGTGACGCGCTTTGTGACCGGAAAAGTTATTCCTCCTGACCTGATCAAAACCCCTGATTATCTTGCGCGTGTGGCAAAAAAGATCCGACTCTTTCACAGGCGTGCCCCGAAGCTGAAAGGCGATTTCAATGTCTTCCGCCGTGTAGAGATGCTGGAGAAAATTTCCAGGAAAAACAATGCCAAATTCCCACACGACTGGGATTGGATCATGCAGAAGACGAAGGAGGTTGAGAAGGCGCTGGCAAAGGACCCATATGTGCCCACACCCTGCCATAACGACCTGCTCAATTTGAACTGGCTCGAGGAGGATGTGCCCGGCGATATTGGCGAGATACGTTTGCTGGATTGGGAATATGCCGGCATGGGCGATATTTTCTTCGACCTTGGGAATTTCTCCCATCACCATCGCTTGAACGAAGAGCAGGTGGACAACTTCCTGTATGAGTATTTCGGCGAAGTGACCGACAAGCAATATGCGCGGCTGCGCCTGATGTGGCCGATGTCTGAATTGCACGAGTCGATGTGGGGCACGACGCAGACGGGCATCTCCAAACTGGAGGAGGATTTCCAGGGATATGCAGATTTGTGGTTTGCGCGATTCCGCCAGCATGTGACAGATTATCGCTGGGAACAGTGGCTGAAGGACGCCGGGAAAAAGAGTAAGTAGAAATTCAAAAATCAGAATTGCGAATTTCTTTCTGAATTCATAATTCTGATTTCATAAATTTGTAAGGGTTCGTTATTCTAAAAAAGTAAACTAATGCAAGGAGAAAACTATGTCTATCGTAAATGCAAAAGAGATCATGATCGAAGCCGCGAAGAAAGGCTACGCGGTCGGCGCGTTCAACGTGACCGACTTGCTGCAATTCGAAGCGGTGATCGACGCCGCGATTGAAACCAAATCGCCGGTCATGGTGCAGACCTCGGTCAAACCGTCGCAATTCCTCGGCACAGATATGATGGTTGCCATCTACCGCACCTTGGCGCAAAAGGCCCCCGTACCGGTTGTGCTGCATCTCGATCACTGCACCGAAATTGACTACTGCAAGAAGTGCGCCGATGCCGGTTATACCAACATCATGATCGACGCTTCGAAGCAGTCCTACGAGGAAAACATCCGCCAGACCAAGGAAGTGGTAGACTACTGCCACAGCGTCGGCAACATCTCAGTCGAGGGCGAGCTGGGAACCGTCGGCGGCGTGGAAGACCAAATCAAGGTCGCGGAGGATGAAGCGCAGTTGGCGAATCCTGAACAATCTGTCGAATTCTGCGAGCGCACCGGCGTGGATATTTTTGCCCCCGCCATCGGCACCGCTCACGGCGTCTACAAGACCAAGAATCCCAAGATCGACACCGAGCGCATGGCAGTCATCCACAAGATGTTGAACGGCGGCGGGATCAAGACCCCGCTGGTCGTCCACGGCGGAACGGGACTTCCCGAAGACACCATCAAGAAACTGCTGGCGGCTGGCGGCGCGAAGTTCAACGTCTCGACAGAGTTGAAGCGCACGTTGATCGATGCCAAGTGGGAATATATCAGCGCCCACCGCGACGAGTACGACCCCGGCAAGCTCGATAAGTTCGTGCGCGAAGCAACAAAGAAGGCTGTCGTTCATTGGATGCAGATGATCGAGTCGGTGGGCAAGGCGTAAAGAAGACCACGGACGGCGGACGATAGACCATGGTCAATGGTCTGCTGTCATAATCAGAAAACAAATTTCAAGGAGTTTACAAGAACATGAAGCAAATCGAAGAATACTACGCCCCGTGGGTAAAGGGCATTCCGATGTACATCTCGGATCACATTGAAAAAGCCTGGAGAGACCCGTCACTGCACCGCATGATGTCCAATGAAAATCCGCTTCCTCCATCAGACAAAGTTTTGGAAGCAATGGTCAAATACGCCAAGATGGCGAATCGCTATCCCGATCAGGGGTTGGTTGTCCGCAGCAAGATCGCGGAAATGAACAATGTCGACGGTCCCGGCAACGTGATGATCGGCAACGGCTCGAGCGAAGTGTACGACAACATCTTCCGCATGTTCCTCCAGCCCGGCGAAGAAGTCATTCAGCACACACCCTGCTTTGGCATTTACGGCTTACGCGGAACTTTGCTCGGCGCGAAGATGGTCTCGGTGCCGATGATCTATAAAGATCACCTGATGCATTACGATCCCGATGCAATTCTGGCTGCCATCACCGACAAGACCAAGATCATTGTCGTTGCCAACCCGAACAACCCGACTGGCAACTTCATGGATGCCGCGCACTTCGTCCGCATTGCAGAGACTGGCATCCCGTTCGTGATCGACGAAGCATATGTCGAATATGCCGGCTTGGGCATGTCGCAGGTGCAATTGACCAAGAAGTACAAGAATGTGTTGATCACCCGCACACTCTCCAAGGCCTATGGCCTCGCTGGTATGCGCTTTGGATACACCATCGCGGACAAGGAAGTCATCGACCAAATCGCCGGCTCGCTGCTGCCCTGGAACGTGGGCACGATTCCAATGTGGGCCGCACTGGCTGCGTTTGAAGATGAGGCGGGACTTGCGGAACGCGTCAAATTCAACAACAACGCGGTGGACTTCATCACCGAGTCGTTGAGCGTGATCCCCGGTTTCTATGTCATGCCGTCCAAGGCCAATTACATCCTTTTTGATTGCGGCGAGACCGGCAAGACAGGCAAGGAAGTTTTGGCTTTCGCAGAAACCAGAGGCATCATCCTGCGCGGCGAGAGCAAGAAGTACGGCAGCGATGGCTGGTTCCGTGTGACCATCGGCTCTACGGAAGAGAATCAAATGTTCGTGGATACCGTGCTTGAATTCTTTGGGATGAAGAAATAAGTCACATGCAGACCTGACAGGTTTTTGAAACCTGTCAGGTCTGTTATGGAGGAAACAATGTCAAAAATTAAAGCAGTGTTCTTTGACCAGGACGGCGTGATCATTGACACCGAACGCGATGGTCACCGCGTATCCTTCAATATGACCTTCAAGGAATTCGGCTTCACCGACGAATGGGATGTGGAGTATTATCACGAACTCCTGCAGGTCGGCGGCGGCAAGGAACGCATGAAGCATCACTGGAAAACCAAAGGCTTTTCCAAGCCGCTGACCGAAGCGGAGATCGATCAGCTCGTGAAGGACATGCACAAGCGCAAGACAGCCTTGTTCGTGGAACTGATCGAGACCGGCAAACTCCCCCTCCGCCCGGGCCTGCACCGCTTCATGAAAGAAGCGATGGATGCGGGACTCAAGATCGCAGTCTGCACTACATCCAATGAACAGGCAGCGAAGGCCATCACCGAAGGTCCGCTGGCCGATATCAAATTCGAGATCGTGCTGGCCGGCGATGTGGTCGAAAAGAAGAAACCAGACCCGGCCATCTACAACCTTGCGCTTTCCAAACTTGGACTGAGCCCGGATGAAGTAATTGTGGTTGAAGATTCAAAGAACGGCCTCGCAGCCGGGAAAGCCGCAGGCGCAAAGGTCATTGTCACCACGAATCACTACACCGAGAAGGAAGATGTGAGCGCAGGCGATGTGATCGTCTCGTGCCTCGGCGATGCCGACGGCGAAAAAGCCGAACTCCGCAAAGGCGATATTAACAGCTTCGATGGCGTAGTCCACGTGAAGCAGTTGATGGAGTTGTTCGGGTAGGTCAATTGCAAATTGAAGGTTTCAAGTTAACAAGAAAATCGTCGAAGGTCAAAAGTCGAACGTCAATGACTTTTGACCTTCGACTTTTGGCAGGATGTAATATGGATGAACTTCTCGATATAGTAAATGACGAAGATATAGTAATAGACCAGCAAATGCGTTCGACCGTGCATCAACTTGGATTGTGGCATCGCGGGGTTCATGTTTTCCTTTTCACTCCCGACAATAAACTTCTTATTCAAAAACGTAGCGCAGACCGCGCCTCTTCCCCTTCCTTGCTGGATTGCTCGGTTTCGGAGCATGTCTAGGCTGGAGAAGATTACCTCGAAGCGGCAATGCGCGGAATGAGGGAGGAGTTGGGGCTGACAGGAATTGAAATTAATCCGCTCGTGACATTCAAGATGAATTACGGTCCGAACGACAATGAAATCAGCCGGCTCTATGAGGGAACCGTCAACCCTGACAAAGTGCGCTTTGACCCGGTTGAGATTGAGCAGGTTTCATATCTCAGCATGGATGAGATCAAGAATATGATGGACAGCGACATAGACAAATTCTGCGGGTGGTTTATCGAGATCATGAACTGGCATTTTGGAAACCCGTCAAAATTACAGGTGCTGAAAAAGTAGTTGCGAATCGTCCGGGTGGAAATAATCTCATGGGTATGGGACCAACTGTCGGCTTGCGCGAAGCGTGAGGCGGGTGCAACTTCCGCCTGAGTCGTGCCGTATATCCTGTCGAGAGTTTTTCTCAAAGGAGAATCCCATGAAAACCGTTCATAAATTTCTTTCTGTTTTTACCCTGCTCGCCCTTTTGACCATGACCTTCGCCACGCCCGCGCTGGCCTTTGACGGCCGCAGCGGTGATAAGGTCATCATTAAGTCCGATGAAGTCATTGAAGACGATTTGTATGTAACAGCCAATGAATTTGTGCTGGACGGAGCGGTCAAAGGCGACCTGTTCGTATTTGCGCAGACCATCACCATCAACGGCACGGTTGAAGGCGACTTGCTTGCCATGGGGCAGGCTGTGATCGTCAACGGCACAATCACAGATGATGCGCGCATTGCCGGCGCTGCGCTTCAAGTCGGCAAGGATGCGTCCATTGGCAGCGACCTTTTGGCTGGCGGCGGGAGTCTGGAGACCAAAGCCGGCAGCGGCGTGGAAGGCGAACTTGTTTTTGGCGCCGGCCAGGCTCTGCTTGACGGCGATGTCAGCGGCGATGTGTTGGCCGGCACGGCTGCGCTTGAATTGGGCGGCTCTTTCGGCGGCGATGTTCAAGCCTATGTGGACGCCACCGAGGATACGCAATCCGCTCCACCGATGAACATGTTCATGACCGACATTCCGATCACGCTCCCGAGCGTTGAACCCGGCCTGACCGTCAACGACAGCGCGCAAATCGCCGGCGACTTGAAATACACCAGCACGATTGATCTGCCCGTCCCAGGCGGTGTGGTCGGCGGCGATGTAACCCGCACGGCCCCTCAAATCAGCGCCGAGGCGACATACGTTCCGCCCACCTCCGCCGAAAAAGTCGGCACTTGGGCGCTTGACCTGCTCCGCACAGTTGTGACCATGATCCTGTTCGGCCTTCTGCTTGGCTGGCTGTTCCCCGTCTTTATGAAAGCCCTGCCAGAAAAGGTCAAGACTCAGCCGTGGGCCAGCCTAGGCTGGGGAGCCATCGCATGGGCTGCCTTCTTCTTTGGGTTGCTCGCGATCATGCTCGTGATGATCTTCGGCGGCATGGTCTTCGGTTTCCTCACGCTTGGCGGAGTGAGCGGCTCGATCATCTGGCTTGGACTGCTCGCGCTCTTCGGTTTCACTGTTTTGTTCGTGCTTGTCACTTCCTACCTGACGAAGATAGTCGTCGGCGACATGCTGGGCAAGTGGATTTTGAATCGCGCCAGCCCGGCTCTCGCGGAACACAAGACCTGGCCGATGGTGATCGGCGTGACCGTGCTGATCGTCATCATCGGATTGTTCCGCTTCCCGCTTTTGCCGCTCGGCTTTTTCGGCTGGCTGATCAATTTCTCGGTCATCCTGTGCGGCCTCGGCGCATTGTGGATCTGGGGACGCGAAACCATTCAAGCCCGCAAAGCTGTGTAACTTACACTCAAACAAAAAAGGACAGGTCTATGCCTGTCCTTTTTTGTTGCCCAACCCACGTCAATTAGACAAATCTTATCAGGTATAATTCGCGCCATGTTAACCCCGGAACAGATCGAAACCAAACTCGACCAAATTCTTTTAAAGGTGCAAAAGCCCGGCCGCTATGTGGGCGGCGAACTGAACAGCACTGTCAAAGATTGGAATCAGACACAAACCAAAGTGGCGCTGGTATTTCCCGATATTTACGACATCGGCGTTTCAAATGTCGGCTTGAAAATTCTCTATGACCAGATCAATCAGCGCGAAGATGCGCTGGCTGAACGCGCGTATGCGCCCTGGGTGGATATGGAAGCGCTCATGCGCGAACATGGGATTCCGCTTTACGCGCTCGAATCAAAACGACCTTTGGCCTGCTTCGACTTAATCGGCTTTACCCTGCCCTACGAGACTCTCTACACCAACGCCCTCAACATCCTCGACCTCGCAGGCATTCCCGTCCGCTCGGCAGACCGCAACGAGTCGCACCCCATCATCATCGCCGGCGGACATTCAGCCACCAACCCCGAACCGATGCACGCCTTCATTGATGCGTTCGTCATCGGCGAGGGAGAGGAAGTCATTCACGATATTGTCAATGTGGTTCAAAAGTTTAAAGGTTCGCAAGTTGACAAGTTAAACCCTTCCAACCTGCCGAGCTTCAAACGTGACAACCTGTTGCGCGAACTCGCACAGATACCCGGTGTGTATGTCCCGCAATTCTATGAAACCACCTACCTCGACGATGGGACAGTAGCGAGCACAATGCCGGTCATTCCCGAAGCGCCGAAAGTAGTCAACAAGCGCATCGTGGCGAAACTGCTTCCGCCGCCGGTGAAATTCATCGTGCCGAACATTGAAGTCGTCCACAACCGTGTATCGGTGGAGATCATGCGGGGATGCACCCGCGGGTGTAGATTCTGTCAGGCGGGCATGATCACCCGTCCCGTTAGAGAAAGAAGCGTGCAAGAGGTGGTGGACGCTGCCGATGAGGCAATCCGCTCTACGGGGTTTGAAGAACTCGCGTTGATGTCGCTTTCATCCTCTGACTACACTTACATCAACGAACTGGTGGATGCGATCAGCAAACGCTTTGAGGGACGCAAGTTATCGGTCAACCTGCCGTCGCTGAGGATTGAATCTGTTTCAGTGGATTTGATGAACAAGTTGAAACAGCATCGCTCCGCGGGGTTCACGCTCGCGCCTGAAGCGGCCAGCGAACGGATGCGCCGCATCATCAACAAGTTCATCCCCGATGAAGACATCATCGCCACCACCCGAGAAATTTACGCGCGCGGCTGGACAACGATCAAGCTGTATTTCATGATCGGGCATCCCAGTGAAACGCTGGAGGATGTGCAAGCCATCGTTGACCTGTGCCGGCGCGTGATTGATGAAGGCAGAAAAGTGGCGGGTTGGAAGGTGAAGCTGCATGCAGGCGTCAGCACTTTTGTGCCAAAGCCGCAGACTCCGTTTCAATGGGTTGCGTGCGACACAAGAGAAAACATCCTCGAAAAACAGGCGCTGCTCAAACGCCAGCTTTTGAAGGACAAGAGCATCAGGCTGAGTTGGACAAAACCCGAAGATTCCCTGCTCGAAGCATGGCTCTCGCGCGGTGACCGCAGAATGGCAGAAGTCATTTATACGGCATGGAAAAACGGTGCGAAGTTCGACGCGTGGGATGAAGCCAAAAAGCAGGAAGCCTGGCTGCCCGCCTTCGAAGAGCATGGACTCGACCCGGCGTTTTACACTCACCGTCAGCGCCGCACCGACGAGGTCTTTCCGTGGGAGCATATCACTGCCGCCGTTCGTAAGTCGTTTTTGTTTCAGGATTTTCGCCAGTCGCTCGAAGGCCAGATCCGCGTGGATTGCCGCTTGAATTGCTTTGCCTGCGGCATCCTGCCGACTTTTGCCAACTTGCGGCGCGAAAACCCCGGTGAAGGCTGGAAATGCCCGGATGTGAAAAGCCCGGGAGTAGGGATCAGTAACCAGTTATCAGTGGTCAGCGGCCTGTCTCCGGCGGCGGGGGATTAATGAATTATGGACAAGGTCACATTCATCCCCCGTTTACAGCGCGAGCGTGATAAGTTCGAATTACTCTTGAATCGAGTCGGGTTTGCGCGCCGCATGACCATGAAAGGCGTTTCCGGCAGATTGTCGATCAAAGACCTGCTGGCGGATATTCTCAGCCGCGAGCAATTCATGGCTGACCGCATGACCGAGATATTGCACGGGGAATCTTATTCGCCCAGCGCATCTCACAGCGCGCTGGATAATTTCGAGAATAAATTTGGCTATCCCGACTATGAATCTCCACTGCTGGAAAAGGATGCCCGAAATCATGGCGTAACTCATAAGCATAAAAACATCGGCGTGGATGACATCGTCGAGCAGGAACTTGCGGCGTACGGAAATATCATTGCCGCATTTGAGAAGTTGACTCACGATCAGTGTCTCGACCACGATCTTTTTTACCGCATCGCAGAACACACTTATAAGCCATATCGCCGCGCCAGCCTCGAGATCAACCGCTGGATTAAATCCATTACAACGGAATCGAATTAAATATGCGCGCTAGAATTACGTTTACGAAACAAGGCGCTTTAAGATACACAGGTCACCTTGACTTGCACCGACTCTGGGAACGCGCCATGCGCCGCGCAGATCTTCCCCTCACTTATTCGCAAGGTTTTCACCCGCAGCCGAAGATCAGCCTTGCCTCTGCCCTGCCGCTGGGTTTCTCGTCACGCGCCGAGGTTCTGGATGTCCGCTTCAATGAAGAACTCGCGACACAGCAGATAGCAGATCGTTTGAAAGGCAGTCTTCCCAGAGATATTCAAATCATGCAGGTTGAAAGCGTTGACGAGCGCGCGCCGGCATTGCAGACTCAGGTGCTCTCAGCGGAGTATGATGTCCAATTGACAGAACCAGTTGACGGGTCCGATTTGAAGCGCAAGATTGAAGAAGCCCTGCTGGCCGAATCGCTTCCACGTGAACGGCGGGGAAAATTCTATGACCTGCGTCCGCTCATTGAAAAACTCAAACTTGAAACCGACGAGAAAGGCAAACACCGCCTTTTCATGACGTTATCGGCGCGTGAAGGAGCCACGGGCCGCCCCGAGGAAGTGCTGCAAGTGTTGGGCATCGAGCCGGAATACACACGCGTTGAAAGAACAAAGCTGATTTTTCAGTAGTCCAAACAAGGTTTACTAGACCTCTTGCAAAAGTGCGCGAGAGAGCGCACAATACGCGCAGGCGTAGGCGACGTTCTCAAACGTCGCCTGACTTATGCAAGAGGTCAACTAAACAAAAAATATTTCGGAGGAGAAACAAAATGGCGCTGATCGTTTCTATATTTTTTGGGTTTGTGCCCATGTTCATGTTTGCCGCTTTCGTCTACTGGCTGGACCGCTACGAAAAGGAACCCAAAGTTTTGCTCGGCGCGACATTCTTCTGGGGCGTGGTGATCGCGGCAGGTGGAGCATTCATCATCAACACCGCGTTTGGAATGGGCATTTATATTTTCACCGGGTCGGAGAATGCGGCTGAGATCGGCACAACTTCGATTGTCGCACCGATCGTGGAGGAATTCCTCAAAGGCCTGGCGGTTGTGATCGTGTTCTTCATGTTCCGCAAGGAATTTGATTCTGTGCTGGACGGCATCATCTACGGCGGGATCGCCGCGCTTGGTTTTGCCGCGACAGAAAATACGCTTTACATTTTCCGCAATGGCTATCAGGAAGGCGGCTGGGGCGGGCTGTTCCTGCTGGTCTTCATCCGCGTGATCGTGGTCGGGTGGCAGCATCCTTTTTACACCGCGTTCACCGGCATCGGCCTTGCGGTATCGCGCACGAACAGGAATCCGATCGTCAAATTCATTGCGCCAATCGTCGGCTTCGGAGCGGCAGTCACAACGCACGCCTTCCATAATACCTTCGGCGGTCTGATTGGCGGCCTGGGCGGCCTCGCCGCCGGCACATTTGTGGATTGGATCGGCTGGACGATCATGGTCGGCTTCATCATCTGGATGATCAGCAACGAACGCAACATCGTCAAGAACCACCTGTACTCCGAGGTGGCTTCCGGCTTGATCTCACAGGTTCAATATCAAAAAGCACTCTCACCCTGGACGATGAGCACCGCGGGCTTGAGCGGCAAAGCCACTGCGCGTTTCTATCAGGTTTGCGGCGAGCTGTCACATAAAAAAGAGCAGATGTCAAAACACGGCGAGGAGAGCGGGAATGCTGCGATCATCGAATCTCTGCGCAGGGAACTGGCGACGCTCTCGCCGCAGGTGAGGTAATCAGCAGCGCATCATTTCGTCCTCATGGCTGGTGACTGGTTCACCAGCCTTTTTCTACCTTTCAGATTCCAACCCAGTCCTTATGGTAAAATTCCGTTCGTTGCCCCCGTAGCTCAGTGGATAGAGTATTGGCCTCCGAAGCCGAGGACCGCAGTTCGAGCCTGCGCGGGGGCACAAACATTACCGCCGCAAGGCGGATTTTTGTTTAAGTTACAATTGACTCGTGAATTCAAAAAACATCCTCCCTCTCCTCGCCGTGCTGATTCTTTGTTCAAGCTGCGGCTTGAACATCGCCAACACAGGCGCAGTTCCGCCAACACCCGGCTTCGTCACATCCACCCTGCCGCCGACGAAAATCCCGCTGCTAACGCGCACTCCCCTGCCAACGACACCCACCGCTGTCGTCATCGAAGAGACAGCCGTTATCTCAGTTGAAGGAACAACGACCACGCAATTGAACGTCCGCGCTGAACCGTCCACGGCGAGCGAGACACTGGGCATCATCAATCAATTTGCGGCGGTGCAGGTCATCGGCAAGGATGCAAGTGGAAGCTGGTTCCAAATCATCTACGCTGAGTCAGAAGCGGGGAAAGGCTGGGTGCGCGCAGAGTATGTGCAGGTCAAGGATGCCGCAGCTGAGATTCCGATCCTCGGAAGCGTGACAGGTTCAGGGTCAGGTGTGAGCGGGCTGGTCATCCAAAAAGTAAATGTCCGTAATGGCCCGGGCATAAACTTCGAGTCGCTTGGCGTGCTAAATCCAAACGATGTGATTTTTATAACGGGGAAAGACGCCAGTGATGAATGGCTGCAAATCGAATATACCAATGCCGTTGATGGAAAAGGCTGGGCGGCTGTGAAATATTTGCAGGTCGAAGGATTGGATTCCATACCGGTCATCGGCGCTGAGGAGCAGGCTACAGAGACGCCGTCCGCTGTTTTTATCCCCGCATTTCAGGATGGTGATTCGATGCAAGCGCCAATGGCAGCTGCTGTTTTTTCGGCAGCAGGCACTCGTGTGTTGCAGGTAAACGGCGATGTCTCCTCGCCGGACGGTGACCGGGAAGATTGGATTCAATTTACCCCGTACACCCAAAGCGTGAGCTTCGAAGCGAAGTGCGCGGGCGGCACCTTGCGCGTGGAATTGTGGCATGGCAGCCAGCTTGAAAAAGACATAGCCCCTGCCTGCGGTGAAAATTTTATAACAACCACCCCGGGTCAGGTGTATTTTCTTCGACTCCAGACGGACGGGGGGATTGAGGCGCTGAATGTTCAGTACAAACTCAAAATATCCTCTCTGGAGTAGGTAGGTCGGGTATATCAAGGAATATTGTTTTTGATTGTGAAATACTTGTGTATAATTGTACAAAACCATCTTTTATGGTAGAGTTGTGCAAATATTTCACAAATGCGAGGGCATATAATGAACGCAGAGAAAATACCAGATATCATCATCGGCCGATTACCTGTTTATCTGCGGGCTTTGCAGCGCATGGCAGATAACGGCATCAAGACAACTTCTTCCCAGGAGTTGGGGGAACATGTCGGCATTTCCGCCGCGCAGATCCGCAAGGATATTTCCCAGTTTGGTGAATTTGGGAAACAGGGTACCGGCTACTCAATATCCTACCTGCTGGATAAATTGAAGGAAATCCTCAAAGTTGACCGCAAATGGGATGTGGCGTTGGTCGGCGCAGGCGACATGGGGCACGCGCTTGCCCGTTATCAGGGTTTCACCAATCGCGGTTTTCAAATCGCGATGGTTTTCGACAACAACAAGGAAAAGGTCGGGCAGAAAATAGATAACTTCACCATCGAAGATACCGACAAACTCGTTGAACGAATAAAATCTGCGGGGATCAAGATGGCGATGCTCACCGTGCCTGCGCCCGCCGCCCAAAGCGTGGCTGACAAACTCGTGCTGGCGGGAGTGCGGGCAATCCTCAACTACGCTCCCATCAGCTTGAATGTGCCAAACAACGTGAAGGTGCAATATATTGACCCTGCCACCCACCTGCAAAGGATGACGTATTATTTATAAGTCTAAAAGAAAAACAGGCTTCCTCGATGTGGAAGCCTGTTTTTCTAAGCGGCGAAGTTATCTCTTGTGTCATTCAATCTGGTTGACTATGTTTGAATCGGAAAGGAGAAAGAGATGAACAAACTTCAACAGTTCTTTAGCAAAAAAGGGGCAGGTCATAAACACGCTGCCGCATTCGCCGCAATCCGCAAGCGGGTCGAAAATAGAAACTGGCCAGATATGATAGCCGGCTGGATCATGGACGAGAAAGACCCCAAGCCAGAACTATGGCTGCTCTGCGATTTTGTATCAATGGCAGAGTCGCTGGCCCAGTATCACCCTGTCAGCGCGGACGCTTTTCTTGTGCATCCGCCGGAAGTTGTGGAATTTAAAGACGGAAGCGGCGCGGTTGTTTTTGAGTTACAAGATGGGTCGGAGATATTACAACTCACCAAATTTATATTCCAAACCGAGTATGACCAAAAGATACTTGTTATTGCCGGCGCGGCAAAGTGCCTGCCCGTCGAAGATGAAACTACTCTGATGAAGATGTTCAATCCGAAAGAAAAATTTTCGATCATGCTTGATACTCTCGTTTGGACGATGTAGTTTTAATAAAAAAAAAACAGGCGGCTCGCTGTTGATGAGTCACCTGTTCGCTTTTTAATTTTGTTATTTTACTAGCCACCCGACAGTTTGGTTTTTGGACGCACGCGAAGCGAAACGCGGATGGACGCAGATTTTTTTGAAAGCTACTTGGAAAAGTCAATCAGAATCAGCGTCCCGTTTTAAAACTGTCAGCTGGGTAGTTATTTTATACTTTTGGCAAATTCCTGCGGATCACATTCAACATGCTGAAGCCTTTCGCTGTGCCTTGCACAACGCAAGTCAGCGGGTTATCAACAAGGTAGGCGGGGATGCCCAAAGATTTGGTCAATAATTTATCAATGCCGCGCAACAACGCGCCGCCGCCGCACAAGGCAACGCCGCGGTCAATAATATCTGAAACCAATTCAGGCGGGGTTTTTTCCAAAACCCTGCGTCCGGTTTCCACGATCTGCTTCAACGGCTCCTGCAGGGCTTCGACGATCTCGCCGGTGGTCAATGTGACCGGACGCGGCAGACCAGTAACTTGATCCTGCCCCTGCACTTCCATGCTGTTTTCTGTGTCCTGCGGAACTGCTGCGCCGATACGAATTTTTAGTTGTTCGGCGGTAGCCTGCCCGATGACGACCCCATATTTACGGCGCACATAGGTTACGATGGCTTCGTCCAAATCCGTGCCGCCGGCGCGCAAGGTATCCGCTACCACGATGCCGTACATCGCTATCACAGCGGCTTCGGTGCAGCCGCCGCCGAGGCTGATGATCATGTTTCCAGATGGCGAATTAATCGGCAGGTCAATGCCGATGGCGGCTGCCAGCGGTTGTTGGATGAGAAATGCTTCGCGGCTGCCTGCTTCCATCACTGCTTCGTAGACTGCGCGGCGCTCTACGCTGGTAACTCCATAAGGAACAGAGATCATCACACGCGGGCGGAAGATGCGCATCGATCCGCTGACACGCTGCAATAAATATGCCAGCAAGGTTTCGGTGATTTCATAGTCAGCGATCACGCCATTTCGCAGCGGGCGGGCAACCTCGATATTATCGGGGACCTTGCCGAACATGTCACGCGCTTCGAGGCCGGCAGCCACCATCTTTTGGTCATCAACGTCGATGGAGACAATCGTCGGTTCTTCCAACAGAACTTGGATGCTGTCAGCGAGGCGGGTGTACATGGTACCCAGGTCAATACCCAGGTCTTTTGAAAACATAGCCACAGGGGTTTATTGTTCCGAATAGGGTGAGCGCGTATTTTTTCTGAAACGACGCGCGGCATCGAGGCGCAGGTTGGATTTTCGCAACGCAGCTTCCATTGCGAGGTAGGCATCCGTGTCCACGGGCAAACCCTTCGCGAGCGCTTCTTCAGCGCGAACACGGGCTGCGTCTGCGCGGGCCACATCAATTTCTTCGACGTTTTCAGCCGCATCAGCCAGGACTGTGATGATATCCGGCTGCACTTCCGCAACACCGCCGGCGACAGTAAAGACCTCTTCCTTGCCAGCTTTGCGGACTTTGATGATGCCGAATTTCAAGGTTGTTAGTACAGGAGCGTGTTTGGGGAGGATACCCATCTCACCGGCAGCGCCAGGCAATACGACAATATCCACATCGCCTGCAAATACAGTGCGGTCTTGAGAAACGATTTCACAACGAATGGTCATATCAATGTTCTCCAGTGTCATGTGTCAAGTATCAGGGCAGCCCTGATACTTGACACTGGAACACTTGACACGGAATTACGCGCCTTTGGCCAGTTTCTCGGCGCGGTCACGAACGTCTTGAATTGTACCAGCCATCATGAAGGCCTGTTCGGGAAGATCATCGCATTTGCCATCGAGGATCTCGCGGAAGCCGCTGACAGTTTCCTTAAGAGGCACATAGCGACCGGGAATACCGGTGAAGCGTTCAGCAACATAGAACGGCTGGGAGAAAAAGCGCTCGATCTTGCGGGCACGCGACACGATCAGTTTATCGTCTTCGGAGAGTTCGTCAATACCGAGAATGGCGATGATGTCCTGCAAGTCCTTGTAACGCTGCAAAATGCGCTGGACTTCACGCGCTGTTCGGTAGTGCTCTTCGCCCACGATATTAGGATCAAGAATTCGGGAGGTGGAAGCGAGCGGATCCACAGCGGGGTAAATGCCCTTTTCCACGATGGAGCGTTCGAGAGCGATGGTCGCATCGAGGTGGGTAAATGTCGCCACTGGTGCGGGATCAGAGTAGTCATCCGCGGGCACGTAGACAGCCTGCATGGATGTGATCGAGCCCGTGCGGGTGGAGGTAATGCGTTCCTGCAACTCACCCATCTCTGTGGCGAGGGTCGGCTGATAACCTACAGCGGAGGGCATACGCCCAAGCAGCGCGGACACTTCGGAGCCGGACATCGAGAAGCGGAAGATGTTATCCACGAAGAGCAGCACGTCCTTGCCCTGATCGCGGAAGTATTCAGCCATCGAAAGCGCGGAAAGCGCAACGCGCAAGCGCACACCGGAAGGTTCGTTCATCTGTCCGTAGACCATGACGGTGTCTTTCATAACACCGGATTCGAGCATTTCGCGATAAAGCTGTGTGCCTTCACGTGTTCGCTCGCCCACGCCAGCAAACACGGAGTTGCCTTCGTGTTCGGTGGCAACCGAGCGGATGAGTTCCATGATGATAACGGTCTTGCCGGTTCCAGCGCCGCCGAAGATGCCTGTCTTGCCGCCTTTGGTAAAGGGGGCGATCAAATCCACGACCTTCACGCCGGTTTCGAAAACTTCCACGCGGGTGGATTGCTCTTCAAAAGAAGGAGCGGAGCGGTGAATCGGATAATGGGATGCGGCTGTTACGGGTCCTTTCTCATCGACTGGTTGGCCAAGCACATTGAAGATGCGGCCAAGGGTGGAAGGTCCGACTGGGACCATGATCGGGGCGCCGGTTGCGATGGCTGGAACACCACGCTGTAAGCCGTCGGTTGAGTCCATGGATACTGTGCGTACCCAGTTATTACCCAAATGTTTTTGCACTTCGAGCACCAGAGGGTTTTTCCCTGCGCGTTCGACTGTGATCGCTTCATAAAGTTCTGGAATTCCACCATCGGCGAATTCCACATCCACTACACCACCAAGAATTTGTACGACACGGCCAGTTGATTTTGCCATGAGTTCCTCCAGTTATTTCGCGGCAAGCGCTTCCGCGCCGCCGACAATGTCTAAGATATCGTTCGTAATGCCCTGCTGACGAACCTTGTTATAAGCCAGTTGTAATGAGCCGACCAATTCTTTTGCATTGTCAGTGGCATTACGCATGGCGATCATACGAGCCGCATGTTCGCTGGCTTGCGATTCCAAAACTGCCTGATAAACCTGAAGCGCGGTAAAGCGCGGGATGATCTCATCGAGGATCACCCGCATATCAGGTTCATATTCATACGCGGCAGAGGGGCCATTGGATTTGTTTCCAAAATCCTCCACCAGACCCTCGCCTTCAAGTTCAAGCGGAAGCAATTTCTTGACCGTTGCAACCTGCCGCCCCATGTTGACGAAGTCGGTGTAAACGAGATAAACCTCATCCACCGCGCCAGTTTTGAACTCTTCAACTGCAAGGCGTCCAATTGCCGAAATATCCATGAAGCTCGGCGCGGCGGGCAGGTTGCTAAAGTCTGCAACCACCTTTTTACCGCGGCGGATCAACAGGTCGCGGCCTTTACGCCCAACAGCGATGTACTTTACAGGAACGGGATTCGCGTCAAAACGCTGGGAAACAAAACGGATGACATTGGAGTTGTACGCGCCTGCAAGACCGCGGTCGCCGGTGATCACCACCACCAATGTGTTGTTTACCGTTTTGCGCTGCGCCAAAAGCGGATGCAGGCTGTCACGTCCCGGTTGTTCCGCAACATGTCGTAAAACCTGCCAGGCCTTGGTCGCATAAGAGCGAGTCGCCGTTACCGCATTAATTGCCTTGCGGACTTTGCTGGCGCTCACTGTTTCCAATGCGCGTGTGACTTGCGAAATGTTTTTTACGCTCTTTATTCGGAGCCGCATTTCACGAGCGGAAGCCATAATTTAGTCCTTTAGTCCTTAGTCTGATGATTGGTTAGTCTGGTCGGTTAGCCTTGCAGTCTGAGGGCTGCGAGACAATTCGACGATTTGACTATTCGACTAACTCGTCCAGCCCGTGCGGAAAGCGTCGAGAGCCTTCGTGAGTGCGGCGCGGTTATCGTCCGTGATCATCTTCTTTGTGACGATGTCCTTACCAACTTCGGGATAGGAAGTCGCCATGAAGCGGATCAAGTCTGCCTGCCACTGCGCCATCTTATCGAGTTGAACGCCGTCAGCAAAACCATTTGTGCCGGCGAACAGCACCATCACCTGATTTTCGAGTTCCGAAGGTTGATATTGCGGCTGTTTGAGAATTTCCTGCATTCGCTGACCACGACTCAACTGCTGTTGTGTGGCTTTATCGAGGTCAGAAGCCATGAGCGCAAAAGCAGCCAGTTCGCGATAGGCAGCCATGTCGAGGCGCAAACGTCCAGCCACCTGTTTCATGGCTTTTGTCTGGGCATCGCCACCCACGCGGGACACTGATACACCGACGTTGACCGCAGGGCGAATACCGGCATTGAACAGGTTACTCTCGAGGAATATCTGTCCATCTGTAATAGAAATAACGTTCGTGGGAACATATGCAGAGATATCGCCCAGCAAGGTTTCAATAATCGGCAGGGACGTGAGGGAACCGCCTGTGCCAGCGACCTTGATAATCTTATGATCGTCGGCATTGCCCATGTGCTTGCGGGCTTCTTCAGCTTCGTCTTTTGAGATCGGACCTGTGTAAACTTTTCCATCCACCCCGTCTTTCTCAGAAGCCATGTCACTCGCAAAATCTTTTTTGACGATCACATATTTATTCGCAAGACGCGCAGAGCGTTCCAGCAGACGAGAGTGCAGATAGAATACATCGCCGGGATAGGCTTCGCGTCCGGGCGGACGGCGCAGCAGCAGGGAGACCTGGCGGTATGCCCATGCGTGCTTGGAGAGGTCATCATAAATGATGAGCGCATCGCGGCCTGTCTCCATGAATTCTTCACCGATTGAAGTACCGGAATATGGAGCGATGTATTGCAAAGCAGCGGATTCGTCTGCGGCGGCGACTACGATGATGGTATGTTCCATCGCGCCGGCGCGTTCGAGAATGCCAAGCGTACGGGCAACAGCGGCCTTTTTCTGACCGATCGCCACGTAAATACAAACCAAGTCCTTGCCTTTTTGGTTGATGATCGTATCGATCGCGATGGCGGTCTTACCCGTCTGACGGTCGCCAATGATCAACTCGCGCTGACCGCGTCCAACGGGGATCATCGCATCAATGGACTTGATGCCAGTCTGCACCGGCGTATCCACATCCTGACGATAAACCACGCCCGGAGCAATGCGCTCCACGGGGCGGAAACCCGTCGAAGCAATGGGACCCTTGCCGTCGATCGGCTCACCCAAAGCGTTGACCACTCGTCCGATCATGGCATCCCCTACCGGCACGGAAGCGATGCGGTTCGTCCCGCGCACAGTCATGCCCTCGGTGATTCCATCGTATGCGCCCATCACGATCACACCGACACTGTCCTCTTCCAGGTTAAAAGCAGTGCCCATCACGCCATTGGAAAACTGCACGAGTTCCTGCGCTTTCACGTTTGCAAGACCCTTCACACGGGCAATGCCATCGCCCGCTTCCACCACAACACCAATATCGCTGACGTTGAGTTCTGGATTAAATCCTTCAATTTGTTTCTGCAAATCACCTGTGATCTGCTTGATCAAGTCTGACATTAGGTAGCCTCCGCCAAAATTCTTATTAGGTACAAGAACCCGGATAAGGGCTTTATCCGGGTATATGTGTTTTTTTTGTGCGCCGCGCCTCAAATTTTCCTTCGTGAGTTAGGGCACAAGCGTGCCAATGATACCTGAAAGGTTGGTGGTTGTCTAGTTACAATCATCCATCACCTTAAGAAATGCCCCGCACCCTTGTTATCTTTTCATCTTGTACTATACTAACGCCCGTTATTAAACCAAAGGAGTGAAAATGCCTGAGTCATTTAATCGGGAAGAAGAAAAACCTCCCAGTCGTCACATGAAACGCTATTGGAAAATCGCCATTCTTGCCAATATCAAAGAGGATGACCACCCCAAACCTGAGGGAGTACCGCCAGACGCCTTTGCAGATTTTGATCATATCGAAACTATAGACTCGATCCGTGCCGCGCTGGAAACTGACGGCCATCAAACGATATTTATCCAGGCTGACAAAGACCTGCCCTACGCCCTGCGCGAATGGATGCCCGACATATGCTTCAATATCGCTGAAGGCCTTGGCGGAGATGCGCGCGAAGCACAAGTGCCTGCCTTGCTTGAAATGCTGGGCATCCCTTACACCGGCTCGCGCGTTCTCACAAACGGCATCTCGCTCGATAAAACCCTCACCAAACGCATCTGGCGTGACCGCCGCCTGCCGGTTGCTCCATTTCAAGAATTTGCAACCGGAGAAGAAGCGCTGCGACCAGAGTTAAAATTCCCGCTCTTTGTCAAGCCCGCCCGCGAAGGGACTGGCATGGGCGTGGACCTGAAAGCCATCGTCAACAACGAGACAGAACTGCGCGAACGGACGCAATACATCATCAACACCTACCAGCAGCCTGCCCTCGTTGAGACCTTTCTGCCCGGACGGGAATTCACAGTCGGAATCATGGGGCGCGCCGATGCAAAACTATATTCGCGCCACCCCGACTGGTACGAAAAAGACGGCTTCCACCGCTTCCCCATCCTCGAACTGGACAGCAGCCGTTCGGTCACGCCGTGGGTATACGGCAACGAAGCCAAATCAAAGGATGTGGGCGCAGATGGCTCCCCCGGTTATTTCTGTCCGGCAGAGATTGACCCCGAACTCGAGAAAAAATTAAAATATTTTGCCCTGCGCGCCCATCAACTGCTAAACGCGCTCGATGTCTCCCGCACCGACATCCGTCTTGACGATGAGGGCAATCCGCGCTTGATCGAAATCAACACGCTGCCCGGCCTGACCCCGGACTACAGCGACTTATGCCTGCAAGCCAAAGCCGAGGATATTCGCTATGAAGACTTGATCCTCGATATTCTCTACCTTGGGGCAAGCCGCTGGGGAATGCTGGAGCCGCGCGAATTTATACCTGAATCCCCAAAAAAGCGATAACTCACAAAAGCAAATTAATTGAAAAGAAGGAGAGGCTCTTATTGCCTCTCCTTCTTTTTTAATAGTCTAACTGCACTTAATCATCTCCGCCCTCGCCCCCGCCTTCACCGCCGCCATCTTCACCGCCTTCATTTCCATCGTGGCAGTTGCCGCAAGTGGCAGAATGCAGCGTGGAAGTGTGGCAACTGCGGCATCCCTTCCCGCCGTGATTTACTCCACTGCCGCCTTCATTTGAAATACCGGGGTGCGACCCGTTGTACCTTGCAGACCAATTTTTGGTGGTGTGGCAGGACGCGCAATCGGTACCAAACATCCCGGCATGATACCCAGGGTCGCCATGGCAGGATGCGCACGCGGTTGACGTTCCAGAGTACTGGCCTCCTTTGTGGCAGCGCTGACAAGCCACGCCGGCATGACCGTTCGTGAGCGCAAATCCGCTGTGATCAAAAGTGGCATCATCCCAATCTGTCGGCGTATGGCAGACGCCGCATTCTGTACCAAAGTTACCGTTGTGTTCATCGTCCTTCTTATGACAGGAATAACAGTCGGTGGGCGTACCCTTGAAAACGCCATTTTGATGACATGCCTCGCATCTAACTTTGGCATGGCTTCCGACTAGATTGAAAGAGAACAAACTATGATCTACAGTTGCATCGTCCCAATCATTCGGGTTATGGCAGGCTCCGCAGTTTGTCCCAAATCCGCCATTATGCTCGTCGTCATCTCGATGACAAGAGTAACAATCTGATGGTGTGCCGCGATAAACACCGTCTGTGTGACATTTTTCGCAGGCGGCCTCTTTGTGTTCTCCGACCAGTTTGAAGTCGGCAAGGTCATGATCGAATTTGGCAGGCTTCCAACCTTCCGGGTTGTGGCAGCTTCCGCAATCCCGCCCGAATCGCCCATCATGTTCATCCTCATCGAAATGGCAGGAGAAGCAATCCTGCGGCTCTGACTGCATGTCTGCCGCGCTGCGCGCATCCAGATGGCATTGCGTGCAGGCTACATCTGCATGTTTTCCTTCAAGTTTAAACGCCAGTGTGGAGTGGGTAAAATCGCTGCCGTATCTATCCACCCCGTCATGGCAGGCGATGCAATCCGTCCCGTAGGACAGGAGGTGTGCCTGGGCAAAGGCAATGTCCATTTCGCGGTGGCAGTTCTGGCAGGAGTCGGAAGCGAAGGTCTTGACGTCATCCCCATGACAATCACTGCACGCGAACGGTTCATTATTCGCCTTGAGCTGGTGCCCTTCCAATGAGTATCCCAGCGTTTCGTGAGGGAAAATATTTCCCGCCAGGTCGGTAAGCGGAGCGGCGGGGCCGCGATGCTCGGGATGGCAATCCCGGCAGGCGAGGGTTCCGTTTTTATTCACGATTGCGCCGTGCAATTGCGCGACATCAAACATTTGCGCGGAGATATCAGTGTGGCAAATTCCGCAGCGGTCTGCCATTGAATCAGCCGACCATGGCGCAGCATGACATGCAGAGCATTCGGTTATTTCAGCGTGCGAACTCACGCCGCCATAAGCCTGCCCGGTCTCTGCGTTCAGACCGCCTGCCGTAAACATTTGTGAGCCGCTGGCAAATGCGACCCCGACAAGCGTAAATAAAGTTATGAGCGTGGCCACTATGCCGGTGCCGGTTAAACATCCAAGCCGATTGTTTCTCATGCCGCCCTCCTATTTGAGAAATGTTGCGTAATACAAAGCCGCGCCGATATGAACAAACGCTGAAATAAAAAGCGCCATACCGATGGGAATATGAATCATATGCCAGAGCGCCATCAATTGACGCGCCTGTCTAAGCGCCGCCTCAGAAAGTGTGCCTTCAATTTCCAGGCCGTCCAAGGTGCGCGGAATGCGGGTAAAGATGTAACGCCCAACAATTCCGCTGAGGACGATGATAATCGTTAGCAGTGTGACTGCGCCTGCCAGTCCGTTGAACTTCCATGATGTGTGCAGCAGGACCATGTATGGCCCAACCAGCCCTGTGAAAATATGAAATTGCAGCCAGGAGGACATTTTTCCCCAACTGGCGTTGCGTGATCGTTTTCGCAGGCTGTAAAGTGTTTCGGTCATGAGCATCAAGATAAAACCCATGATGCCAAGACCATGACCGAACAAGTCGCCAGCCGCTGGTATTCCGCGCGAGAAGAATACGACAGCGCCATAAACGCCTGTAATTAATATCCCCGCCCCAACTGCCCACCAGAGTTCTCTGTTACCACGAAGCATAATGCCCTCTCCTTTATTACAGTATTTGAGATATCAACTTACAAAGCCACTTCTGTTCTCCACGTCATCCAAAATTGAGCGATCAAATCAGCAAGCGGAGCATCCGGCTGCATGATACGGTCGCGGATGGATGAAATATCTGCCCTGCCTGCGATCATTTTTTGCAGCGGCCATGATAATGTCTGATCGCCCATCACGATCGCGCCGACCAGGGTCTTCTCTCCGACCATCAGGCGCATATGATTCACATCGAATCCACTCTGGGCGATGATCGCTTCGGGCAACTCGCGCCAGGTTTCGCTGTCGCCGCGCGCGATGCCGATCAGGTCGTCATCTTTACCGCGACCCACCACGCCGATGATCGTCGTGGTCAGGCCAGCCAGACGGGTCACATTAAACGGCGCGGATTTTAAATACGCCGCTCTGCGCCCGGCCATGTTCCAGCCTGCAACCCGACCCTGTTCGCGTGCCGGATTCCACAGGCTGTCCAGAACCGACTTCCCAGTTAAAGGGTCATAGACTTGGGCCACATCTCCTGCCGCATAAATATCAGGGTCTGTTGTTTGCAACTGTTCGTTTACGAGAATCCCGCGGTCTTTAGCCAGATGCGACTCATGAATCAGTTCCAGGCAGGGGCTGATGCCGACTGCGTACGCCACCATTTCACATTTAATAATACTCCCGTCCTGGAGTGTGACCTGGCTAACACGTCCGCGTTTGCCTGTGATTTCCTTTAGCTCTGCCTTGTGATGCAGAATCACGCCTTCTTCTTTCAGGCGATCCTCAACCACATGTGACTCGTGCTTATCGAGGACATTGCTCCAATATCTATCACCGCGCAAAAGATAATGCACCTTCATTCCACGCGCGAGTAAACCTTCGGTTAATTCCAGCGCCGTAATCCCTCCGCCAACCACCACAGCGGTTTTTCCGCGTCGTGCAAGGCTCATGATATGCCTAGCGTCGGTCAGGTGATCCAACTTGACAACTCCATCAAGACTCGCGCCCGAAACTTCCAGCGGCATGGCACGCGCGCCGACAGCGATCAACAGTTTGTCATATGAGAGTTTCGACTTGCCATCAACAAGCACCGCGTGATCTGAGCGCAAAATACGGGTCACCCGCGCTTTGAGGAAATTGAAATTCAAATTTTGGTAGTGCTCCTTGGTGCGCGGAAATAATGCCTTATCCGGCAGCTCCCCGGTCAAATAATATGCCAGCCCCGGTCGCGAGTAATACCCGAACGGATCATCGCTGATCATGACAATTTCGCCGGCAGTATCCACGGAGCGAATCGCTTCCACCGCCGACAGGCCCGCCACGCCCGCGCCGATAATGACGTATCTCATCCCTTGCTCCGCACAAAAAGGTCTGTTTGCGCAAAACGCAATACCCCGCGCGGACAACGCGCCACACACTCGCCGCAAGTCAGGCATTCGCTGTGCTTCACAGCTTCATCCCGCCAAACATGCGCGCGCACATCAATTCCGATTGGGCAATTGTAGGAACACACTCCGCATTGCACACAGCGTGACGATTCTGATATCACGTGCCCGGTTGCAAGCACAGTATGCTTGGACGAATCTCTTTTAAATATATTAAGTAATGCCATGCAAATCCTCTGAGGTATAGTCGCCAACCTCTATTAAAAGTTACGGGCGGCAAAAATAATTGTAAGTGAATTCCAACTCTTAGTGTAGTAAAAAAACGCAAGCCCTTCATTACAATCCCCTTACAACAAAAACAGGGCTGCCGTTGGGCAGCCCTGTCGGTTCGCAAAACTTATGGCTTCAGCCAGGTCTTACGAGAGCGGCACCACGTTGGCGGCCTGCTTACCCTTTGGGCCGTCCTCAACGGAGAACTCCACCTTCTGTTCGGCTTCAAGCTTTTTATAACCATCAGTTTGAATGGCTGAGAAATGCACGAAAACATCCTCTCCGCCTTCATACCCAATAAAGCCATAGCCTTTGGTCGCATTAAACCACTTGACAGTTCCAACAATACGTTCTGACATCTTTCAAATCTCCTGCTGATTAAAAATTTTTGCCCATCCACCTCTACGCTTTCAAAGGCAAATCGGGCATGTTGACGGCAAGATTATCATGCCTAATTTATGATGTCAAGAATTACAGGATGCCGAAAATCTCAACTCATATTGACAATTTTTTTCTCGAATTCGCCCTGCAAATTTAGGAATTTTTAAAGCAGACGGAAAATTTCTTTATCATGGAAGCAGAACGCGATGCCAGATGAAACCATGGCGGCGACCACTTCACCCTGGGAATGCCCGCCCGAATCACACTCCGCATCTCATCTGGACCTGAGAACTGGTCCAGCCAAAGGAGGCTTCTCCCCACTTCGAATGCCGCGTGCGCGTCAGAACCAACCGTCCCTGCGATATTATATTTTTGGGCAAACAACTCCGCCCGTCGGTTGAACCGTGGAATCATACAGCGCGAGTTGTAAACTTCAATCGCATCCACGAACGGTAGAATTTCAAGCAAGTCTGTTTCGTCCCAGCCTCCCTCCCGCAATTCATCAAAAGGATGAGACACGCTGATAAACGAGCCCTGCGCCTTTAATCGTTTGATTGTCTCTTGAGGGGTGAGAAAAGGGGGGACTTCCTCTGAAACAAAAGCTGCCAAAATTTCCCCTTTGCTGGTCATGATCTCCTCGCCTATGATGACCAATTCTGAGGCGATAGCCTTCGCCTCACTAGCGCCTGCTATCGAATTGTGATCGGTGATGATGATCCGATCAATCTTTTTTCGGCGCGCGGCGGCGATCAAGTCAGCGGGGCGGGTCAGGCAGTCTTTTGAGGCATACGTGTGACAGTGAAATTCAACGGAAATCATGGCATCAGTTTTTTTTCGGGATGCGTTAACTCATTATTCAAAAACTGTTTACAATGATTTGCTTATTCATCTCACAAACAGAAAATTCGATATGGGATTATGTGAATACGCCGGGGGGAATTAACCTATTTGTCTTCGATCAACAAATTTACGCTTGCAGTGCCGGTCGCATGACCTGACAACAACCCTGCTGCTCTTTGTAATATCCTCACTACTTTCCCCCGGGTCTTTGGGCTTTTCAAGCCATTTACAGAGATTGTATGTTTGGGCTTTCTATTCACAAAAAATTCCGTGTTGATGATTAACCGAAAATTCTCGTCGTTCTTATCCAGGTCTCTTTCGAGCGAATCGATCACCTCTTCTGTGAAATCAAAATAATTCTTCGCAGAGGCGTCATCATCAGAAATTAATATTTCCATACCATTGAATACGACTTTTTTATCCATTAATTTTCAGCCTTGTATAACCAGCTTGTCCAGATCAACAGTAATAAACCAAGGTTATCTTATTTACACAAAAACTGAGTTGCCGCTTTATAACAAATCCATTGCAGATTCGTTGCCGTGTTATGCAATGGCTTCGGTTTATTCCAGATACGCCACTCATCCATACATTTTTGACTCCGCTGGTTACATGGTTGTAAAAAAAACAGTTGGTGGTAAAATAAAAAAAACCGAAAAAAGCAAACCCGCTGAAAGGCGGGGTCGCAAAGTCATGGGTCTAAGATTGTATAAATACAATTAAGATTGCCAAACCGCCGAGAGTGAGATTTTAGATGTATTTCACGGGGGTTTGAGAAGGCCTCTTACATAAATTGTTTTTGGGTATAATCTTGCGCACAAGGGTAATAACAATGAAGAAGATGAACACCTTCGATCTGGACGATGAATATTTGAGTTTACTGGGCCAGAATGACCCAAAAACAAACGGTTCCTCTACTTTGTCCCAGGCAAATGAAGAGGACATTTCTGATTCGCAGCAGGGTGTCATTCTCGAATCCATATCCTCTGAACCATACGACCTAAGTTATACCTGTCTACTCCTCCCCCGCTTCCCTTCACATCAAATTAAAGGCGATCTGGCCGGGTACCTGACCCAGTGGCTACAGCAGGTATGCATCTCTTATGGCTGGCGGCTGGAATTCATCACCACCCATCCCGATTATTTACAATGGGGGATGTGGGTAAATGCCTCAACAACCTCTGCCACATTTACGCAGATTATTCGCAGCGAAACATCAAAACTAATCCTTTCAAATTTTGGACGTATCGCTCAAGAGAATTTATCCGATGATTTCTGGGCGCCCGGTCATCTAGTGGTGCTTGGTATACGGCCTCACCCTACCCAGATGATCGATCAATACATTAGAATGACACGCCGCCGACAAGGGCTGCATACCCTGTGATATTCACGGTTCCCACCGGCAATCAATACACTCGAATAGGATATTCTAAATGTCCAACGTGACAATAAAGAGAGTGGGAGAGTTATTACGCAGCGTATTTGAAATCCTTTGGAACAAGCCTGATGGCTTGACGGCAAGAGAAGTATTTTCACTCCTACCTAAAACCATTAAACTAACCGAAGAGGAATTAAGATATTCCGCCGTAACAAACCTTCCGCGCTATGAAAGGATTGTGCGGCTGGCTACGATTCCACTAGTCCATGCGGGCTGGTTGACAAAAACCGAAAAGGGTCGCTGGCATATTACCGAAGACGGCTATCAGGCTTGCAAAAGATTTGTAAATGTGCAGGACTTTTACAAGGAAGCCATGCGCTTGTTCGAAGAACGCAGACAACCTCCCCCTGAAAGCGTTATGGTTTTGGAGATTGCACAGGAATCGGCGTGGATTCAGATCGAAAAATATATTCAGCAGCTGAACGCTGCCAAGCTTCAATCCATGCTTGCGGAGCTCCTCCGTGCCATGGAATATTACCCATCATGGATTGCCCCGCCGGAAAAAGATCGCGGCCACATTGACTTGATAGCTTTCGTTGACCCGATCGGCGCGAAGGGACGCAGAATCATCGCTCAAGTAAAACATAAAGGCCAGGCGGTTACGCTTGAAGGTGTAAGGAGTTTTTCCCTTACACTTGGCTCCAATGATTATGGAGTAGTCTTCTCCACAGGCGGATTCACAAATGAAGCAATACGCGTGATGGCATCCGGCGCTTATGAAAAAATAACCGCGCTGGACATAAGCGCCTTTTTTGACTTATGGAAACAACACTATAGCAAGCTGAATCAGGATGCCCGCCGCTTGCTTCCTTTAAAAAGCATTTACTTCCTTTCAAGAGATCCATAATGCCTGCAGGTTTATGAATGGTAAAACAATCAGCCAAATCAAAGTCTGCAGGGAGTCAAGCCTTTCACAGCAGGTCATTCAAGGAAGGGCTTGATATTCTAACAGACGAGATACAGCTTGCATTCCAGTGGCGCCGACCAAGCATTCTGCTGGCTGTTCATAATTCAAAACCCAGCCAAATGAAAGCCCAAGAAGCACTCGAACTTGAAATAACGAAAATCAATAAATTAGTAGTTCGAATCAAGGCGGACAGCAAATCAACAGACTTGATCAGCACGATGTGCAGAACCTCAAATCATCACGGCATTGTTTTTTTTGTTTCTGAACTTGGCCGCGCAGAAGATATGGACGCCCAAAGAGTTTTTCGAGCACTAAACATGCACAGGGAATTACTTGTTGAACAACAAATCCGGGTGGTGTTCTGGCTCACTAAATTGGAAGCGGCAAGCCTGCCGCACTACGCGCCGGACTTTTGGGCATTTCGACATCGCGTTGTAGAATTTATCCGTTAAGAATACCTTGAGAAAATAAACAAATCGGGCCGGGACATGTTTTTCTTGCGGAAAGAATTTTGGAATGCGCACTCCAAACCAACAAGGTGATGAATTTTCGTCACCTGGCAACCTCGTAGTCATCAAATCTTTTTATCCATTCCTCACCTCTGCGCTTAACAAATTGGAGGACACTTGATATTCAGTAAAAAAACATCCGCTACAGCCAGTCTTTCAATCCTTGTGGCAGCAATAGCCGCATGGGTTTTATCCTACCTCCTTTACAAGCTGCGAGTTGTGCCATTTTCGCTGGATGTATTGACGTCCATTAGCTTTTTGTGCATGGCGGTTGCGGCAACGGCTCAGTTCTACTTCTCGCTTTATTACACAAACCGTTTGAGCTGGATGAACAACCGCACGCGTTTGATGAATCAGTTCGCGCTATTATTTGCGTTCATCGTGCCGGCTATTATTCAATTCCTTTTTTGGAATGGGGCGCTAAAGAACGATTATTTAGGCGGAAAGAACAGCATCGCGGAACAGGCAAATACTTTTTATATTTTTGGCATTCTAACCGCCAGCAACCTGTTCCTGATCGACGCCTTCGCCCGCAAGCCGCGCGTTCATTTCCTTCGGGCGGGAACAATCGTAATTGGCGCCCTCCTTCCTTTGTTTAGCCACCTGGCAACCTTGTTTGGAATCGGCCTGGAAACAGAGATTATCCTATCCATTTTTTCATACTCGCTTGCGGCTGCGGGGTTTTTATATGGGATTTTCAGCAACCGATTAATTGAGGCAACCCCTATTACCCGTGATCTTGTGGTCGAAGGAATGGACGATGGATGGATGGTGGTCGATCACCAGAATAAAATCATTGACTTGAATTCGTCGGCAGAGGAGATGATCGGCTTATCCCACAAAAAGATCTACGGCGAATCCATAGATCAGATCCTGACCGATTGGCCAAACATCCTGCACTCCACCAAAGGCAACAAGGAAATTGAAATGCGGCGGAGCGTGAAATCCAAAAAGGATTGGCGTTATCTGAACATTCGCATTTCCAAATTGACAGATCAAAGAAACTCGAATTTCGGGCACTTGATCCTCTGGCGCGATATTACAGGGCGCAAGATGGCAAACGATGCCCGTCAGCGCGCCCGCGATGAGTTATTTGTTCTTTTGAATGCCGTATCCAGCGCCGCCAGCCGTTCGGTGGATTTGGAGGAATTTTTATCTGAATCCAGTTATCAGATCGTGTACTCTTTTCGAAGTCAGGCTGTCGCGATCTTCCTGATGGAAGAGGGCAATGGCAGTCCGTCAAGGCTTGTTCTAAAGTCGCAATTTGGGTTTCCACCAGACCATATCAAGGAGATCAGCCAGGATTCTGTTGCCACAACCATTCACAAATGGCTGACAAGCGACGAAGAAAATCAGCCGTTGATCATAAACAATTTCAACGAATCGACGGATGTCCCGTTGAGCTTAAAAAAATTAAGCTTCGACTGCGTTGTCCTAATTCCCCTGGTCATTTCCACGCAACACGAGAAAAACATTATCGGTTGTTTATGTCTGGGGCGAAATGAAAGTATTTCATATAGTCAGGATGAGGTCATTCGATTGACCACAATCTCAAATCAAATCGCAACGCTGATCGACAACAACCGCAGAAGGCAATTTGCGATCGCCCTCTCGGAACGTCAACGCTTATTACGCGACCTGCACGACTCGGTGAGTCAGAAATTATACGGGTTGGTCGCTCTCACTGAGGCCGCTCAAGCCGGGATGGAGGCCGGATCCGAAATCGCTCCTTTACAGGTATTGACGCGCATCGGGGAAAATGCCAGGCAGGCGGTCAAGGAGATGCGCCTATTTCTATATGAAATGCAGCCCGTCGATCTAAAGGATGGACTGGTCTCAACCCTCCATCACCGCCTCTCTGCTGTTGAGGGTCGTGCAGATATCAAAGCCCGCCTTGTGGCGGATGAAAGCATCCAATTGTCAAAGGATAAGGAAATCGCGCTTTACTACATCGCACAGGAAGCATTGAACAATATTCTCAGGCATGCTCATGCCAAAAATGTTTCCATCACCTTAAAACAAACACGGCAAAATGTTATACTAAAGATTACAGATGACGGGCGCGGTTTCGATATTAAAAAGATTGATCAGGGCGGTCTTGGGCTGCCGAACATGAGAGAGCGCGCGCTGCAAGTGAAGGGCAAGTACAAGATGGTTTCGGCCCCAGGCGCCGGGACGCAGATCACCATAACTGTTGGCAGAAAGAGTTTATAAAATCATGAAAGCGACTCGTATTTTGGTAGTGGATGATGAAAATGTTGTTCGGGACGGAATAGTTGCCATTCTTTCGTTTCAAACTGACATCAAAGTTGTCGGTGAAGCCGATAATGGGATCAAGGCTGTGGAACTTGCCCGCCAAACCAAACCGGATGTAATTCTTCTGGATTTGAAGATGCCCAAGCAAGGCGGGCTGGAAACCATTCCAAAAATAAAAAGCATCTCCCCCGATTCGAAAATTCTCGTCTTGACCGGCTTTGATGAAAGCGACCTCGCATATCAATCCATCAAGGCTGGAGCGCTGGGGTTCCTGCTAAAGGATGCAACGCGGGTGCAGTTACTTCAAGCGATCCGCGACGTGGCGAATGGATCGGCATCCATTCCCCCATCCATCGCCATGAAGGTCATTCACGAACTCGATCATCCGGCAGAGCCGATCTACACCGCAAATCCACTAACTCCTCGCGAGCATGAGGTCTTGAAACTAATAGCGCGCGGATTAAGCAATCAGGAAATTGCACAAGCCTTGTTTGTGCATGAAAGAACTGTCGCAAAATATGTAAGCAGTATTTTAAACAAACTGCACCTGGCAAACCGCACCCAGGTTGCTTTGTACGCCATCGATAAAGGGCTGGCAGAACCTAAAAAATAATTCTTCAAATAACACAAGCACAAAAATACCCGCGCTCTTGGCGCGGGTATTTTTGTCATATACGAGGAGTACAAAATCGTCATACCTTAATTACACCTGTCATAACTGACATGGTCATTTCTGCCCATTTTTCCTTCGCAAAAAAGATAAATTTCATCCCGTGGAATACATGTTTTATTCATTTCGTTTGCGAGGAGCGATCCATATAATGTGACTATAAATATTTTCACTTAGGAGCCGCCCCTTGTTTCTTGGACAAACCCATAGCCAGCTAAAACAATCGAATCGACTTTCTCTGCCGCTCAACTGGAGGAAGCTGATTTCGGGCGGTATCTACCTGACGCAGGGTTTCGACCAAAACTTGCTGATTCTCACCGAAGAAACTTTCCACGAAATATTTCAGCGCATATCCTCCCTCAACCTCGCAGACCCGCTTGTCCGCTTGCTCTCGCGCATGTTTCTCGGCAGGGCAATTTTTCTGGAATTGGACTCTCGCGGGACCATCTCCCTGCCCGCCAATTTGATGAAATACGCAGACCTGGATAATGAGCTGGTGATCGTTGGGCAGGGAGATTATCTGGAAATCTGGTCGCCAGGCCAATGGGATATGCAGCAGGCGCAAATAAATGATGCGCAGGCGAATTCCCAGCGGTTTTCCACGTTCATAATTGCAACCCGCTGAAAACACAAACAATTACACAGGCAGCCAATATGAATAAAATCCGCATTCTCGTTGTTGACGATCAAAATGTTGTCCGTGAAGGAATGGTTGCCATTCTTTCGCTCCAGCCCGACATGGATGTCGTCGGTGAAGCTGAAGACGGCATTCAGGCTGTTCAGCTCGCGCGAAAGACAAAGCCCGACGTGATCCTGCTTGACCTCGCCATGCCGCGGCAGGATGGGCTCGCCACCATCCCGAAATTAAAGGAGATTTCCTCCAGCTTTCGCATTCTTGTTTTATCCAGTTTTGCTGAAAGCAACCAGGTTTATCAAGCGATCAAGACCGGCGCGCTCGGGTACATGCTGAAAGATACTCCGCGCAAGGAGCTTCTGCAGGCTATTCGCGATGTGGCAAAAGGACAGGCGTCGCTGCACCCATCCGTGGCGTTGAAAGTTATTCATGATTTCAATAATCCCGCAACGCAGGAAAGCCAATTCAGCGAACACCTGACACGCCGCGAAATGGAAACCTTGCGTCTCATCGCCCGCGGCTTGAGCAATCAAGAGATCGCAATGGCGCTTGTCGTCCACGAAAGGACGATCGCCAAATACGTCAGCAGCGTGCTGAACAAGCTCCATCTTACCAACCGCACACAGGCAGCGTTGTACGCCATCCGGGAAGGAATGGCTGCTGCCGCAAATTGACAATGGTCATAAATGCCCCGAGGCATGGTCATTTGCACTCCGCACGAGCACCAATGTTTTCGGCTATTGCATTCTCAGCCCGATTTATATAATTTACCCAACACCCGAACAGAGGACCAATGAGCTCTTTTGAATATTTAAAAGCAACAGATTTTGACCGTGCCTGGCTGAACTTTGAGCTGGATCTGCCTCTCAAACCCGGTCCCAACGGGAAGCCGAATCCATTCTATATTGACCGCCCCAGCAACCCGATCAACGAATTGATCGACGCCCTGCTCGCGTCATTTTACCGCCCGCCAAAGTTCTTCTTCTCCGGTCACCGCGGGTGTGGAAAATCCACCGAGTTGCTGCACTTACTAAGCAACGCCGACATTCAAAAAAAATACTGGCCGATCAATTTCAGCATTCGTGAAGAGACCGACATCATCGACCTTGATTTCCGTGATGTGCTGTTCGCCATCGGCAGCCGCCTGTTCCGTGAATATCGCAAGAAAGGCGGCGTGCTCCCCGACCAACTGCTCAAGGAATTGAACGGCTGGAAAGGCCGGGTTGAAAAACACATCACCACCAAACTGGATGGGCGCTTGGCGGAAATCGAATTGGGCGCTTCGGTGGATGCCTTCTTTGCCAACGCGGGACTCAAAATGAAGCTGGAACCTGCCACTCGCACCGAGCTTCGTCAGGTTGTGGAAACTGACATCACAGGCTTGATCGCGATCATCAATCACATCGCGGCTGCCATCTACACCAAAGAGCGCCGCATCCCGCTGATCCTGATCGATGACATGGACAAGCCCGACCTCGACCGCGCGCGCACCATTTTCCACGACCACCGCGAGATCATGCTGCAGCCGAATTGCGCCATCGTTTACACCGTTTCGAGCGCGCTCTTTTACAGCAAGGAATTTGACGCGATCCGCGATCAGGCGCTCTTCCTGCCAAACATTAATTTGCGAACCGCGGCAGATTCTGAAAAGCCGCTCAAGGAAGGCTATCGCACATTTGAAAAATTCATCTCTGTGCGCATGAATTCAAATTTGATTCAGCCGCCGGCTCTCGATCAGGCAATTACCTACAGCGGTGGAGTCTTCCGCGAACTGGCGCGTATCATTCGCACCGCCATCGGACGCGCGCGCCGCAGAAAGGCAGCCCAGATCGAATTGGACGATGTCGAATGGGCTGCAACTGAGATTCGCAACGAATATCGCCGCATCCTCGATAAAGAGGATATGAAACTCCTGAAGTATGTACAGGACAATAAGAAACTCGAATATAACGACCGCCTCAGGCCGCTCCTACAATTGCTTGCCCTGCTTGAATACCGCGACGAGGAAAATTGGTGTGATGTTCACCCGGTCTTAAGGAAAATGCTATGACAAACAGCGGCATTCTTCAGCACGTGGAAACGAACACATTTGATGAGCGCGTCGAGGTTCTCGCACACGAACTCGAACTTGCCATCAAATGGAATCGACCATCCGCTCTTCTGGCTATTTACAGTTCAGAACATGTTCGAGCGGACGCTGAAGCAGCGCTGAAAAATTCGCTTTCCCGGCATGATCAAAGCATCATCCATATCCCGTTGGATGATATGCCAGGCTTCGATCTTGGCTATCACCTCCACCAGCTGCCCGCCAACACAGGTCAGATCTTTTTTATTTCAGGCGTGAAGAAACCAAGTCAGGAACAGGCAAATGTCTTTTTAAACCTTGGCACATATAAAGACGATCTGCTGGACAAAAAAATACGCCTCGTTTTTTGGGTATCACATAATTCAGCCGCAGACCTGCTGCGCACGGCACCGGATTTCTGGGGCTACCGCCAGCGCATCATTGAATTTGACGAATCGCCTAAACCCGACCAAATCCTCCAGAACGCCATTGAAACTGTCTGGCAGGGCATTGGCGAATACGCAGAGCAGCTGGAAGACACGGATGAAAAGATCAATATGCGTGAGGCCCTGCTCACCGAACTTCCAAAAGATGCCGAGTCAACTTCCACGCGCGCCCATCTCATGCTCACGCTTGGCATTCTTAATTGGCGAAAAGGCGATTACGAAAAGGCATACGAAAATCTACAAAACGCGGTCAAGGCTGCCATCAAACTCGAGGACAATCTTTTCGAAGCGGAATGTTTCAACGCCATTGCTTTGGTCTATTTCAGTCAGGGAAAGAACGACAAAGCGATAGAAGCCTATAAGCAGGCGATAGCAATCGCCCCTGAACAGATCTTCGTCTGGAACAACCTCGGCAACCTGTGCCTGAAGATCATGCGCAATGACGAAGCCATGCTCGCCTTTCAAAAGGCTCTCAACCACAATGAAAAAGATTCTGTCGCATGGAACGGGCTGGGCGCAGTGTATTACGCAATCGGCTACCTCGAAGACTCGATCAATGCCTATAAAAGAGCAATTGAATATTCGCCTGCGCTGGCTCACCCTTGGAACGGCCTCGGCGATGCGTACACCCGCGTTGGGCGCGATCTCGATGCCATCGCAGCCTATCAAAAAGCGATCGAACTCAAAAAACAATATGTTGCGCCGCTGCTAGGTCTTGCCGATGTTTACAACAGGCAGGGTCGCAATAAAGACGCGATCAAACTTTTTCAACGCGCATTGAACATCAAACCCTCCGATCATTTGATTTGGAACAATCTCGGGCTTAGCTTGCTAAAGATGAATTTGAACGATGAGGCGGCGCAGGCTTTTATTAAAGCAGCCGAGTTAAACAAAAATTTTGCCTGGGCATATTGCAACCTCGCCGCCGCGTATGCCAATCAGGGCAGACACACCGATTCAATTGAATTGTGTCAAAAAAGTTTACCCATGTTCACAGAAGATGTTGATAAAGCTGTCGCATGGGAGCGCCTGGCTGATTATTACCGCGCCGTCAATGACTATGACAACGCTGTGAATGCCTATCAGATGGCGGATCAACTCAAGGGGCGGATCGCCGCGCCGGTGAAACTCGAATCAGACTCACCGTTGGCTGATCCTGCTCCAGCGGCAGATTCTCCCGTTGAGAAATCCGCAACCCCACCCGAAGAACGAAGCGCCAATCAGCAATCGCAAACAGAAGAAGCCATCAACCGCTTGATCCACCAAATCACAACCACCGAACAAACCATGGAGGAACCCGACATGTCTGCTTTCTTTTCACACCCGATCCTTAAATCTACAACTGCGTCGGAAAGTTCGAAGAAACAAATTCACGCCATTCCCTTCGAGAATGAAGATGATATGGCTGAATCCAGAAATCCCGCGGTTTGGAATGAAAAAGGAAACATCCACTTTCGGAACGGGGCGTATAACGACGCGGTCACAGCTTATAACAAAGCCATCGAGCTTGACCGTTCGTTTGGCTGGCCATACAGCAACCTGGCGTTGACCTACCTCACGCTCGGAAAATATGCGGAGGCCGTCCTGCTCTACCAAAAAAGCATCTGCCTGCTGCGAACCAACGAAGAAAAAGCCGCTTCGTGGAACAGCCTCGGCAATATTTACCGCCGCTTGAACAATTACGAAAGCGCGCTGGAAGCCTATCAAAGCGCCGACGAAGTTGACCCGCAAAATGCAGGCAGGCGCGACAAGGCAGACTTTGCCTACTCAGTGCCGAACTCACAAAACGCGCAGGTCTGGATCGAGCTTGGCAATTTATTTTTCAAGGCGGCAGCCTACAACGACGCGGTGGAAGCGTACAACAAAGCCGTAAAAATTGACCCTGCTTCGGGTTGGGCGCACAGCAATCTTGCCATGTCGCTTGTGTATCAGGGCAAATACAAAGAGTCGATCCCTGTGTACCTCAAGAGCATTGACCTGTTTACCAGCGGCAAAGACAAGGCGGTCTCATGGAATCGGCTGGGGAATGTCTATCGCAGAATGAACGATTCTGAGAACGCAAAAAAGGCATACAAAAACGCGGCTGATCTATCTGATGAAAAAGAGTCGCTGCTGACCCGCGCGCGCTTCAGCCTGCTGGGTAATTGCTATTCAAATTAATAAGGGTATCCAATTTTGGACTGGAGGTAAATATGTCGGAATTTGAGTTTTGGAAGGATATCGGTAATATTTCTGACGCAATCCTGAATTACCAGAAAAAGAACGCGGAGTTTAATAACCGCTACATCAACCCGTGGCTGCGGCTCGGCAACCTTGCTGTGGGCGAAGATCGCAGCAGTGAAATCGCACGGGCGTACCAGCACGCGGCTGAAATTGACCCGTACAACGTCCAAAATTGGATTGACCTCGGCGACGAGCATTTGAAGCTAAGCAATTGGGAGGAAGCAGTTCCTGCCTACCGCAAAGCTGTTGAATTGTCTCCCAGGGCTGGCTGGCCGATGAGCAACCTTGCGCTCAGCCTGGTGATGCTCGGCAAAGTGGAAGAGGCGATTCCGCTGTACATTGCCAGTGTTGATCTGTTGGATGACAACAAAGACAAGGCAGTTTCAATGAACCGCCTTGGCGAGGCTTACCGCAAATTAAATGATTATGAAAAAGCCTTTTTGTCATTTCAAAAAGCCGACAGGTTGGAAGGAAAAATTCCAAGCCCAAGCGCCGCAGTGGAAGTTCCGCAGGAAGCGCCCTCCCCCGCCGCCGTGGAAGAAGTCGTTGTTGAGGAAGCCGCGGCAGAACTTTCAGTTGAAGAAGAAGATGATGACGGCGACGATAATCCGCTGGCGAACTTTGAGAAAAATTTTGGGCAGAATGACGAGCCTGAATATGTGCAGGTGGTTGATGACTTGCCCGTCGAATCAAGCACGATTGAAAACGAATCCGCTGAACCGGTGGATGAAGCCCCGATCAGGGACAACGGCATTATTCCAAGCTGGCTGTCTGAAGAGCACAAGAGCAGCCTGAAGCCATTTGCCGATGAAAATAAAGGCAAGCGGATTCCTGAATGGCTGGTGATTGATTCAAAGGAGGATGCCCGGGAGGCTGGCGAAATATACATCAGCGAAGAAGATGCCAAAGCACTTTCAGACCAGTTCAAGGGTCAGCTTGAAGCGTATGCCGAGGAGCAGGTGCTTGCGGCAGATGAAGAGTCGCTCGGATTGGCAGATTTTCAGGCAGTCAGAAATTCCCCAGCCGATTCTTCAACAACCCAAAAGAATGAGCTGGCATACGAAGAATATTTAAAGGATGTCGTTGAGCCTACGAGCATTCTTTCTGACCATGTGGCAGAAATTCAAAGTCAGACTCCGCAGGGCAAGTTAAGTAAAGATGGTGAGGCGCTGATGGCGCTGGAAACAAAGAGCGCGCAGGTTTGGAATGAGCTTGGAAATATTTACATGAAATCCGGTTCGTTCGATGACGCGATCGCTTCATACAGCAAGGCGATTGAGTTGGAACGTCCTTTTGCCTGGCCGTACAGCAACCTCGCGCTGGCGTATGTTCAAAAAGGTTATTTTGCAGAAGCGATCCTGCTTTACCAGCGCAGTTTGGAATTATTCCACACGGATAAGGACAAGGCTGTAACGTGGAACCGCCTCGGTAACGTGTATCGCCGCTTGAACGATTACAACAATGCAATGGCTGCCTACCAAACTGCGGATGAACTTGACCCTGAGAATGCCACACAATCTCTGCGCTCAAGTTTTGGTCTGCTTGGCAATTTGTACAGCGGACAAAAACCGAATTACGTTTCTTAATTGAGGTGCGCAATGGGCAATCATGAATATTGGAATGAACTTGGCAATTTATATTTCATGAATGGCGCTTACGAGACCGCCGCTCACGCTTATTTACGATCCATTCAAATGGATAAAAAATTTGGCAGGCCTTACAGCAATCTGGCGCTGACATTCGTCCATAGCGGCAAATACCGTGAAGCCATCAGGTTGTATCTCCGCAGCATTGACTTGCTGCCAGATGCCAAAGAAAAAGCCATCACATGGAATCGGCTTGGGGCGCTTTATCGGCAGGTGGGGGATTATAAAAAAGCGCTCGCCGCGTATCAACAGGCTGATTCGATCGATCCCCGGCCAGGGGAGGGCATCAGCAATAAGGTGGATATTCCGCTGGCGGTTTCAATGCCTTCAATTGATCTGAATGCGGTCCTTGATGAAGGCAGCGCAATAAAGGAAGCAGAAAAACAAGCCCCAGCTAAAGAGGCAGAGTCGAATTTGAACCCTGCCCGGGCGCAGATGAATCCGCAATGGCTGGACAGCGGTTTTGTGCCGCTCGACCCTGAAAAAATCCAGCAGGTGATTGATGGCGAAGCACAGCCCATTCCATTAAACGTTGAAGTGAAAAGCGAATCTGCGGGAAGCGATGTCCCAGTTGAGGCAAGCCGATCTTCGGAAATCGAGAACATAAATGAGACGGCGCATCAATTGCCAGAATTGCCGCTTGGCGAAATGCTCGAAATTGAGCAGAAGATCGCGAAGCACAAGGCTGAGACTGACGCCAATCCGCGCAATATTACCGCCTGGGAAGATTTGAGTGACGCCTATAAAGCCGCTGGCAGGTACGAAGAAGCCATTCATGCGATGAAAACTGCGATCGCAAATAATCCCAAAAAGCCAAGCTATTACTACCGGCTTGGGCTGATCTACGCCGCAGTCCGCAGGGATGCAGAGGCGGCGCTGGCATTTGAACGAGTGCTGGAATTTAATCCCAATCACGCGCTGGCGCACGCGTCACTCGGAAGATATTACCGAAAAACAGGCAATGAGGAGCTGGCGCAGAAGCACATCAAACAGGCGTTGAGCACAAATTTTGACAGGGAGAATCCGTACAATCAAGCCTGCCTGCAAGCCATTTGCGGCAACACGGAACGCGCTTTTGAACTGCTGCAAATTGCGCTGCAAACAAAGCAGACCTGCATCACGTGGGCAAAAGATGACCCCGACCTTGATTCGCTGCATGGCGACCATCGCTTCACTGCCATATTGTCCTCGTATGCAACTGCCGCCTGATGGATAGAAAAAAATCAAAAAAATCCCCGTTTGCAAATCCTTGTGAACGGGTTTTTTTATTTAACCCTCCTGAAAATAACGGCGAATAAAGGGGCGGATGGATGACAAAATATGCCCTTTCACATGGGCATAAATGAGTATATCGATCAGGAAGTTGTTTGGGTGGCGAGTCCTAAGCCAAGCAGATAAGATTGCGGCATATTCAGTCAAGGAGCGATGACATGGCGAAAATTTGGGAACTTTTGGATCAAACTTATTATTTCATTGGAAAAAAGCATTACGCAGAAGCACAGTCCATTCTTGATAAGATCTTATATGCAGACCCACAAAACGTTGAAGCTTGGGATGCTTACATCCGTATTTGCTCGACACGGCGCGACCTCGAAGGGTTGAAGAATTACATTGCCACAGTATGGGAAACGCGCGTGCAAGATCAGGATTACCTGCAAGCCACACAACGCTTCATCCTGCAACGCGTGGATGAAAAAATGAGCAGCCTGTAAGCATTTTTTATCCATCAATTCTGGAGTCCAGTCAATGCCAATTTCCGCCCACTTGCTTGAGAGAGCCTATCGGTTGATCGACGCCGGTCAGCTTCAAAATGCTGAGTTGGTGCTCGAAGCAGTCGTAAAAATAAACCCCCAAAACGTCATGGCATGGAAAGCCTACCTGCAGATCTGTCAGGATTACGCGGATCTGGAATGGGTAATGGAACGAATTTCAAAAGTCACCGAGCTTTGCGAAAAAGATAAAGCAGACATCCGCGCTTTCCAGAATTTTCTAATTCAAAGCATGAGCAAACGCAGTCAGAACGCAGAAGACACGATCCCCACCCGAACATACCAGGTGCCCCTGCCAGCCCAGGAAGACGCGATCATTTTTGAACTGATCGACGAGTTTGATTATCCCGTCCGCAAGGTTGAACGGGTTAGGCGACGAAAATCCAGACCGATCTTTAAACCCAACATTCCCATGCACGTCTGGCAGGGATTCGCCTTGCTTGCTGTTTTTACCGCTGGAATTCGGCTGCTTGTGCTGGGATATTTGTTTGGTTCCCTCCTGGTGGGAGGGTTCATCGTGGGAGGAGTTTATTGGATCAGAAATGTAAACGCCCACAAAGTAGCTGCATCGTTTGACGCCACCCATGCATACGCCCTTGAAAGCGAGAATGAGTTGTATATCATCGACAAGCCTCCAACGGGAACCAAGCCAGAGAAGAAAAAAGATCCGTCCCCAAACATCCGCTATTTGGACGAGTGAAGGAATTCCCCGTTTCAAAAGCTTGTGATATGACGTCCGCCTTTCTGGGCGGACGTTTTGATAGGGTTTAAAGGGAGGATATTTTGCAAACATCGCCAATCTCGTTTGCCGAATTACCCGATTCTGCTTTAGAATCATCCACAAGATGATTCGAAGAACCTTCAGCGGAATTTTCGCCTTCCTGCAAACTCCGATCGGCGTGATACTCATTACCAACGCGGTCTGGCAGGGCATCGTATGGGCGGCAAAGATACCCTCAAACATCATTGTCAGCGTAGTAATTCTCGTCATTGACGGGATTGTCGCCTACTACCTATTCGACCGCTTGATCTATTTTTTCTCCCAATTCGTCCTTCCAATTCAAAACCCAAAATACAGGCAGGAGATCTATTCGCGTGTTTTACATTTTGAGACCGGGAGGCGGGGACCGGCTTTTTTCATCAAGAATGGACGCGTCATCAAACATAAGGGAGAAGAGGATAAGCGCGGAGCTGGTGTGATCGTGCTTGATACTGCAAGCGCGGCTGTCTTAAGAACCGACACCGAGGTCAGGGATACGATCGGGCCGGGGGTGAAATTCACAAAGTGGGACGAATATATTGCAGGGAGTGTCGATCTCCGCTCACAGTGGCTGTTCATCGGTCCGCAGCCGAACGATCAGCCATACCTGAATCCTGTACCGACATCCCCCAAGGATTTTTCCGAGGTTCAAAATCGCCGCAAGCAAACCAGCGGCCATACCCGCGACGGGTTTGAAGTTTCGCCTACGATCAGCATCAAATTCAACATCAAGCGTTCAAAGGAAAAACTACCCACCGAAGGCGGAGTGACATCGCAATACGGGTATGACGCGACTTCGGTACGAAACGCCATCACCCGCGAAGTGATCGAACTGGGAACCCAGGAAAACAAACTCACCCGCCTGGACTGGAACAAGCTCCCTGCCCATTTGGTTGTAAATATCTGGCGCGAGTATGTTCGCAAATTTAAGCTCGCCGACCTGTTCACAGATGATGACAATAATGGGCTGCAATTCATCGAAAAGATGATCAACCAGCGCGTCCGGCAATACAGCGTGGAAATCCTGGATGACACAGGCAGTAAAACAGGCGGATGGCAGCCGAGCCTTGAATTTCAGCAATTGAAATCACGCGGACTTGAGATCACGGAAGTGCGGATCCACAATGTATTCTTCGACAAGGACGCGACGGATATTGAAAAGCAAGCCATCGAACAATGGAGCGCCGAGTGGTTGAACAACGCCCAGAAAGAAGAAAAATTCATCAAGGTAAAAGAATCTTTGATGGAAACCCAATCACGCGAGGAAGCCAGTAAAAAATTTGCCGAGATCGCTTCGAGACAGTTCAGCGGCAAAACAACCATGCCGCAGGATAATCCGTTCAAAACGCTCCAGTTGTTGATCCTGCCCCTGAAAGAATTCATCCTGAGCGAAAGCAGCGCCTCCAACGACATGGAGAAGGAGTTAAGAAAGCTGGACGACATCTGGAAGTGGCTGCTTGATAATACGGTGGAGATCGTCCCCCCTGAAAATGCTGCGGACGCGCCGCCTTCTGCACAAAGCGGGAACGCCCAATGAAGAAAACCGCCAAACGCAGCGACTTCGTCCGCATCTTTGGGCTGGCAGATGCCGATGTGGAATATCGAAATAAATGGCGCACCCTCGCGGGCGGCGCAGTCTGGCTAGTCTTGAGCGGCCTGACGATGATCTTGACTCTCATCGGCGTCAAGGAACGCCTTCATATCGCGATCGTCATTGGCATGAGCCTGCTCAAATATCTGCCATTGCTGATGGTTGTTTATGCCGCCTCCAGAATTAAAGCGGCTCACTACCTCGATGATATTTATGAACTTCAAAACGAGGATCTCGCATCGGAGTTTCTCGAAGAGGTGACTTTTGGCTATGGGCGCGAAAGGATCACCATCAACGAAGGCAGGATCGCGGAAAAAGATGAGAAATCGTCGCTGATTCTGATCGGCGGGCCGGGCTATATTCAAGTTAATTTAGACAGTGTGGCGCTGCTAGAAAAAGTGAACGGCGACCCCGAAGTGATTTTCCCGCGCAACGAATCGTGGAAGCTCGGCAGGTTCGAACGCATCCGCGAGATCGGCAAATCAGACGAAGCGGGCAAACGCGAATACGCGATCATCAACCTGCGGGATTTGTTCATCCGAGACCTGACGGTCAAGTCGCGCACAAAAGATGGAATACCGCTCGGAGCGCATGGCATCAAGGTGATGTTCAGCCTGCTTCGCAGGGGCACGGCAAGGGACGAGAAGACTCTGGGCGATGCCTACTTATTTGAAGAAGATGCGGTAAAGTCGCTGGTATATAACCAGACGATCATCACCCCATCATCCATCATCCCGCCGGGCATTCCCTTCCCGTGGGATACGACCGTCGTTCCGCTCATCATCTCTGAAATGGAGAACTTGATCACATCGCGCACATTGAGCGAAATCCTCGCCACCATCAGCAAGAAGGAAGTGGAGAGCGCCGCATCGAACGACCAGACCATCGCGCAAATGAAGATCGATATGACAGGTCAATATTCGGCGGTGAACGACAGGGAAACATCAAACGAGCAGACCAGGTCAGACACGCCAAATTTCGAATCGCGCTCAAAGATCACCGCTCAATTCTTTAGCAGGGAATTCAAGCAGAAGGCGGCGAAGATCGGCGTAAACATTGAATGGATCGATGTTGGAACCTGGCAGCTTCCCGACACCTTGATCCTCGATAAACACAAGGAAGCCTGGAACCTCGCGCGAGAAAATGCAAAGAACCGCGCCCGGGTTGAAAATTCAGGCAGGCAGATGGAAACAAAAGAGATTATCAAACTTGTCTACAACGTCGTCATCGCAAATTACGACAAAGGCATCGCGCCGCCAATTACTTCCGCAAAAGATAAAGGATTGGAATCAACCGTCACTTTTAATATTGACAGCAGATCTGAAAGCCACAAGGATGGCAGAAAAAAACCAACCGCCATTGCGCAGGAAATTCTTAAGGCATTCCGCATGGAACTCATTGCCGGTAAAACAAAACTCGAAGCCGACGGCAGGCCATTGGACTTGAAGGCAGAAGAACTCGCCGCGATCAAAAAGGCGCTGCACAACATCACCCATCTTGTACCGCCGCATTACGTCAAACCCTCATGAAAAATCCCAACCTCACACTTTCCCCCGAGATCGCGCGCGCGCTAAATTTTGGCACGCCCGTCGTGGCGCTTGAATCAACCGTCATCACACATGGACTGCCCCAGCCGCAAAATTTGGAACTGGCGCGGGATATGGAACAGCAGGTGCGCGACTTCAGCGCGGTCCCTGCCACAATCGCATTGCTGGATGGAGAAATCCGTATCGGTCTTTCAGACGAGGAGCTGGTGCGGCTTTCTGAGGCAGACTCGGTGCTGAAAGTGAGTCACCGTGATTTCGCGACAGCCATTGCAAAAAAAATGAACGGCGGGACGACCGTGGCCGGCACAATGTTCGCCGCGCAACTGGCGGGCATTAAGGTCTTTGCCACCGGCGGAATCGGCGGCGTACACAAAGAATCAGCGTTTGACATTTCCACCGACCTGCGCGCGCTGACAGAGATTCCGATGATCGTGGTCTGCGCCGGCGCAAAAGCAATTTTGGATTTGCCCGCTACGCTGGAATATCTCGAAACGATGGGCGTGCCGGTTGTCGGCTATCAAACGGATGAGTTCCCCGCCTTCTATTCACGCGAAAGCGGACTTGGCGTAAGCGTGCGGTTGGATTCTCCCAAAGAGGTGGCAGACTTTGCGCAAACACACTGGCAGCTTGGGATGCGCAGCGCTGTCCTCGTGACAAACCCTGTCCCCGAAGCAGAAGCCATCTCAAAGTCCAAAATGGAGCCGCTGATTCTAAAAGCGTCCGCTGAAGCCATCGGGCAGGGAATCCACGGACAGAAACTCACTCCGTTCTTATTGAGCCGCATCAGTCAATTGACAGAGGGAAAATCACTGCGCACGAATCTGGCGTTGCTGTTGAACAACGCGCGTCTCGCGGCGCAGATCGCAGGCGAGATGACAGTTCCCAAAAAAGTCAAAGCGATTTAGAGGCAGCCATGAAAAACGAGTTCGTTCTGACCGTTACATTGCGCGCGAAGGCTGAGGCAATTTACAAGGCCTGGCTTTCCACCGAAGGGCACGCCGCGATGACGGGCAGCCCCGCAAATGTGGACGGCTCGGTGGACGGCGATTTCTCTGCCTGGGACGGTTATATTCAGGGCATGTTTTTGGAGTTGGAAAAAAATAAAAGGATCCTGCAAGCCTGGCGCAGCGCGGAATTTCCGGCAGAGGCGCAGGATTCAATCGTGGAAATTCTGCTGGAAGAAAGCCACGGGAAAACCACCCTGACTCTCAAGCATTGGAATATCCCCGCAGGTCAGGCGGAGAGTTACAAAAAAGGCTGGGAGGATTTTTATTTCAAGCCGATGCGGGAGTATTTTGGATAGCAGGGGAAGTCACATATAAAACGTGACTACTTCGTTAGCAACTCCGTCACCAAACTCTCCGGCACCTGCACAGCGACCAGTTCGCCGCGCACGGTAATCACGCCATTCACGATAATCCATTCTTCGATGACAACTTTGCGTCCCTTCACTTCCTTGACCTTTGCGCGGATTTCGAGCACAGGTCCCAGCGGCGTGGGTTTGAGGTAATCCACGTGCAGGGACGCTGTCAGATAACGGAGGGGCGGCTCGCTGTCCATGGCGCGGTTCTCGGCGCGATAACCTGCCGCTGCGGCTGTGCCCGTCCCGTGACAATCCACCAGCGAAGCGAGCAGTCCGCCGTAGACATAGCCGGGGATGGCTGTGTGATACGGCTTGGGCTGAAAATGACAGACTGATTCGTCTCCGTCCCAAAAACTTTTTATTTGATGTCCGAACTCGTTCATGCTTCCACAGCCATAGCAATGCGCGAAGTATTCGGGGTAAAAATCTTGAAATGCTTTTTCGGTCATGCAAGCCACCTTTGATTTACGATTTACGATTTACGATTTTTTACGGCGTAGGGGTTGAAAGATTATCGAGCACAGAAAACCGCCCGACCACTTTCCACTCATAGCCCATGAAAATTTGAACTTCGTACGAGCCAGCCTGCCAGCCGTCCATCGGATCGGAACATTCGGTATATCCGCCGATGCCGCCAGTGCCGCCATCCCAGGGCTTGGTCTCGAAACAGATCAACTCGCCATTGCGATACCAGAGCGCAGTCCATTGCACGCCGGGCGTGGTGTTGTTGTAGTCAAAACCGCCGTACATGGATTCAATCGGAAGTTCAAAAACGGTTTGCGGGTCAACCGGATTCAAGCCATCGAATTCCGTTGAAAATTGAATGGAGGTAAAAACCGCATCCGGGTTGGGAGTCACCTGCCCGGCAAACAAGGCTTCAATTGCAACGGGCAGGAACGGCGTGACTGTCAGTGTGGGCGTATCCGAAACTGACGGAGTGGGAGTCAAACTTGGCACAAGGGTGATGGTCGGCGTGAGCGTAATGGTCGGCGTGAGGGTGATGGTTGGCGTCAACGAAGGAGTCGGCGACGGCGGAAAAAAATCATAGATCAACGGCTCGCCATAAAATGGAAGCCAGTACGCGCAGGCAAATAATGAAAGCGCAAGCAAAAGCAACTGCCAGGCGTTGGCATTGTGGCGGCGGCGCAAACTATGAAAGGTCAGCCTGCGAGCGAACTGCATACTCTTGATCGCAGCGCGGATCGAGAGATAAGCTCCGATCACCGCAAATAAGGCTAAAACAATAATCCCAGCACGAATATCCATGCTGGGATTATACCCATCACGGTCACAAATTGCGCCTTTTTACACTGCGAGAAACGCAATAAGTGACCGAGGGTATTAAATAACTTTGAACGTTATAATATGAGGATGACCAACGAAATCATCTTCCTCAAACTGGGCGGATCACTGATCACAGACAAGGACATCCCCTACACCCCGCGACTCGACAAATTAAATGAGCTGGCTCTGGAAATAAAAACGGTTCTGGATTCGCGCCCGGACCTGCTCCTGATTCTCGGGCATGGTTCCGGCTCCTTTGGGCACACCGCCGCCAAAAAGCACGGCACACGCAGTGGAGTTCACACTCCCGAGCAATGGCATGGCTTTGCCGAGGTCAAGTATCAAGCCGCCCAACTCACCCGCCACGTAATCGGTGCGCTGCTTGAGGCCGGCCTGCCGGCAATCTCGATCCACCCATCATCCGCGCTGGTTTCGGAAAAAGGAAAGGTTGCCAAACACAATATCTTGCCTATACGCAGAGCGCTGGATGTGCATTTGCTTCCAGTAGTACATGGCGATGTGGCTTTCGATGAAGCGTTGGGCGGGACGATTCTGTCCACTGAAGACGTGTTTGCTTTCCTCGCGCAGGAGTTCCACCCCACACGAATCCTGCTGGCGGGGATCGAGGCCGGGGTCTGGGCGGATTTCCCAGCGCGGACAAAACTTGTTAAACAGATTCAACTATCAGATTATGAAAAGATGCGCGCAGGCATTGGCGGCTCGGCCAGCACAGACGTCACCGGCGGGATGAAAGCCAAAGTGGAGGAAATGCTTGATTTGGTCAAAAAGAATAAAGGCCTGACCGTTCAAATTTTTTCGGCTGAAGAAAATGGATTTTTGACTCGCGCATTAAATGGTGAAAACGTCGGCACGCTTTTGACCGAATGACAAAGAGGTGACGAAACACTCTTGCTTTTTTTGTGAAAAATTGGATAATAGGCATGTCGGATTATATATAATCTACAAGGAGATTTTATGGCAACCAAAGCAAAATCCACCAGGAAAACCGCAAAGGCGAAAGCGAAGCCGAAGGCGGCAGTGAAAAAAGCCGCACCCAAGAAGGCCGTGAAAGCCGCAGTAACATTCATGCCGACGAAACTTAAACTCGTCCGCCCGGTGCCCTCTGACATTGAGATCGCGCAGGCTGGCAAGTTAAAGCCGATCCTCCAGATCGCGCAGGAACTGGGAATTAAGGAAAGCGAACTTGAGATGTTTGGCCCGTACAAGGCCAAGATCAAACTTGAAATTCTCAAACGCCTCGCCAATCGCAAGAACGGCAAATACATTGACGTGACCGCCATCACCCCAACCCCGCTCGGCGAAGGCAAGACCACCACCACAGTGGGTTTGTCGCAGGCTTTGGGCGCGCACCTCGGCAAGAAGGTGATGACAGTCATCCGCCAACCCTCACAGGGACCGACATTCGGCATTAAGGGCGGAGCCGCAGGCGGCGGCTACAGTCAGATCATCCCGATGGAAGATTTCAATTTGCATCTGACCGGCGACATCCACGCCATCACCGCCGCGCACAACCTGTGCGCCGCCGCGTTGGATGCCCGCATTATGCACGAAGCGAACACCCCCGACGATGAAAAATTGTTCAATGCTCTCTGCCCAGCCGACAAAAAAGGACAGCGCAAATTCTCGCCGTCCATGCTGCGCCGCTTGAAGAAACTCGGCATCGGCAAGACCAATCCCAATGATCTGACACCCGAAGAACGCGCGCGCTTTTCCCGCCTTGATATTGGTTACGATGGTGTTCAATGGCGGCGCGTGATCGACATCAACGACCGGATGCTGCGCGATATTCAGACCGGCCTGGGCAAGGACGAAGCCGGCTTTGAGCACAAATCCGGTTACGACATCACAGTCGCTTCCGAGATCATGGCTATCCTCGCATTGACCACCGACTTGGCAGACATGCGCGACCGACTCGGGCGGATGGTTGTGGCCGTCAGTCGCAAGGGTGAAGCCGTCACCGCTGAAGACCTCGGCGTAGCTGGCGCATTGACCGTCTTAATGAAAGACGCGATCAAGCCGAACCTGATGCAGACCCTCGAAGGCACACCTGCCATCGTCCATGCGGGACCGTTCGCCAACATCGCCCACGGGCAATCATCCATCATCGCCGACAAGATCGCGCTCAAAATGGCTGATTATGTCATCACAGAATCAGGCTTCGGCGCAGACATCGGCATGGAAAAATTCATGGACATCAAGTGCCGCTACTCTGGGCTGACCCCGAGTCTGGTGGTACTGGTCGCCACAGTCCGTGCGCTGAAAATGCACGGCGGCGGCCCGAAAGTTGTCGCAGGTAAACCGCTCGCTCCCGAATACACCGACGAGAATCTCGAACTGCTCCAGAAGGGTTTGCCCAACATGGTGCAGCACATCGAGAACGCGCTCAAGTACGGCGTGAACGTGGTCGTGGCTGTCAACTCCTTCGCCAACGACACCCCCGCTGAAGTGGAAATGGTGCGCAAAGCCGCGCTCGAAGCCGGCGCAATGGACGCAGTCGTCTCCCGTCACTGGATGGAAGGCGGCAAGGGCGCGCTCAAACTCGCCGAGGCAGTTGTCAAAGCCTGCGAAAAGCCCAGCAATTTCAAGTTCCTCTATCCGCTGAACATCCCGGTCAAGGAAAAGATCGAGACCATCGCGCGCGAAATCTACCGCGCCGACGGCGTGGATTACACTCCCGAAGCCGAAGCCAAGATCGAGCAGTTCACCAAACTCGGCTTTGGCGACCTGCCGCTCTGCATGGCGAAGACTCACCTTTCCTTCACCGACAAGGCAGATCAAAAAGGCGCTCCGCGCGGTTTCCGCGTCACCATCAGCGACATCCGCGCCAGCGTCGGCGCCGGCTTCCTCTATCCGCTGCTCGGCACGATGCGCACCATGCCCGGCCTCCCCACCCGCCCGGTCTTCTATGATGTTGACCTCGACCTCGAAACAGGCAAGGTTGTCGGTCTGTTCTAGTAGCTTAGAATGTCATTGCGAGGGCATCGCCCGAGGCAATCCCCGGTTATACGAGATTGCTTCGCCGCCAAAGTTCTGCGGCTCGCAATGACATTTTTATTTAATCAGTACAGATTGGCTATGTAAATATTTTTCAATCTGGATATAATCCCCCAAACATGAAACCTGAATCAATGTCATTGACTGATCAACGCGACCTCGCCAAGAATGAGGAAGGTCACGCATCTGACTTAGCCGCAGCCTGCTACCTTCAAATAGAGAGACTCAACCCGACGCTGAATGCCTTCATCACGGTCATTCCGCCGGAGAAGGAGCCTCTGCCGCCATCCGGCAGTGTGCCGCTTTATGGAATTCCAGTCGCGGTCAAAGACCTGTACGACACCCGAGGCGTCCGCACCACGTCGGGGTCGAAGTTCTTCGCAGATAACATCCCACAGGAAGATGCATTCGTTGTCCAAAAAATAAAGAAAGCCGGGGCGCAAATCGTCGGCAAGACCAACACGCACGAGATCGCGCTGGGAGTGACCAATAACAACCCGCACTTTGGCGCTTGCAGAAATCCGTGGGACATCACCCGCACACCCGGCGGTTCATCGGGCGGAAGCGCAGTAGCTGTCGCTACCGGCATGGCATTGGCTGCGCTCGGAACTGACACCGGCGGCTCGATCCGCATCCCTGCGGCGCTGTGCGGCGTGGTTGGACTCAAACCCACCTACGGGCGCGTCAGCCTGCGCGGCATCCTTCCGCTTTCATGGAATCTCGACCACGCCGGCCCGATCACGCGCAAAGTTGAAGATGCGGCCATCATGCTGCAAGTAATGAGCGGATATGACGAACTGGACCCGGCTTCGCTGAAGACCCTGCCCGGTGATTATTACAGTCACATCAAGGACGGGATGCAGGAACGAAAGGTCGCGCTTGCAGTCGGAAGCTATATCGACGCTGCCGATGCTGAAGTTTTGAAAGCTGTGCGGGAGGCGGCGCGGGTCTTGGAAAGGCACGGAGTGATCATCAGCGAAGTCAATGTGGATTTCCTTAAGGAGGCCGCGCTCGCCAATGGAATCATGACACAGGCTGACGGGGCAGCCTTCCATCGTGAACGGATGAAGGAACATCCCGGCTGGTTCGGCGCGGATGTGCGTCAGCGGCTTGAGACTGGCGCAGGATTCACCTCCAGCGAGTATTCTCTGGCGCGGCGGGTTCAGGCTGAAGTTAAAAGAAGATGCGAAGTTTTATTTGACGAATACGATGCTCTCATCCTCCCCACAACGCCAATCCCCGCGCCGGTGCTGGAAGGAGAGGACGCCATTGAACGCGCCCGCCAGTTGACTCGTTTCACTGCGCCTTTCAACCTGACCGGCCTGCCCGCGCTTTCCGTTCCCTGCGGGTTTACATCAGACGGCCTGCCGATAGGTTTGCAGATCGTCTCGCGCGCGTGGAATGAAGCGGGGGTGCTGCGGGTTGGATACGCCCACCAGGAAGCCACTGACTGGCACAAGATGAAACCTGAGATTGCTTTGTAAATGTAAAAAAAACGCCCCGAAAATTTTCGGGGCGTTTTTGTGTTCGTTTGTTTTATAACAGACAGCGATTCCAATAGAATGCGTTTTCAATTATCACATCATAACAAATTGGGCTCTCCGGCAGGAATTCATAATCATAGTTAAAATCCCATTCAGGGTTATAAAGATTTATCACGTCGCCATAATTTGCCGGCGCATCCTGACAATAGGTTGTGAACGCAACCAAGGTCCCTCCTTCTGGAGGCCATGGAATGTCGTAGACGTTATAACAATACTGGGCTATCGTGGGCGGGACAAACGCCCAAAAGACCGAGCCGCCAAAGAAAACCACGACGTTTTTTCCGCCTGTCTTCCTTGAAGTCGTGCATTGAACCGTAACATCGTCCACCTGTGAACAACTCAAATCGTAATTGGCATCTTCACCTTGAACCTGGACATAGCCTTTGAGTTCTGACTTGGAGAAATGTCCGCTGACGCTGAATACGAAAATCACATCTCCATGCTTATCATTTCTGACCTCGATCAGGGTGAGCGCGGTACCAGCCAGCGGCGCCGCGGCCACGCTGGCAAGCATCGCCGCAATTGACAAAATTATCCATACAAACCGCATCTTTTTCATATCTGACCATCCTTTTAGAGTTGATGAATAAGAAATAATTTTTTGACATTGACAGTATAAACGCAATTCAACAGCTTTTACAAGTAATTTTTATTACCTGCTTTTCATGATGCAACGCAGAATATTTTCAAATGGAAAAGCCTTCTCTATCTAAGGCGGCAACTGCATTTCCCATCCCAAAACCAGGGAGGCTTGCAGCCGGCGTTACTTGTAACAAGACAAACCTCACTCGGCGCGCACGCTGGATCCTTGCTTGGGTCGCACGACCTTTTGTTGGTAAATGCACAACCATTGTTGAACATGACGGCCTGAAGTTTGCTGTCAACTATTTTCTTTGAGTTCTCAACACAAGCTCCATTGAGTGGATAATAACCGGTCGGGCAGATGTTGTAATTCACAACAGAATCAGACTCGGCAACGCAGCAGTGATTTAGCGGGTCATAGACGGTGCCCGCCATGCAAGCAGTACCGTCCGTGGAGGCGCCGTCCCACACGCACGCATCGCCAACCATGGTGTAATGCGCCGGGCAAGCCGACGCACAAGCATTAACGTCCACGCAAGAACCTTCCACCGAAGCCGTGTAATCCCCGGGGTAGTCACATTGGAATTTATTTTTCTCAGCGCCAACCGGGGATGAACAGCCCGGCACATCATACGTCCACATATCCGGCGGAGTATTTGACAGGCTAAAAGTCACGATCGTATATGCAATAAAATCCGGCTTGCCAGTGCAATTGGGAGCTTGTGATATGCCGACCTTGTTGCATTGCACATCAGGAGTGCAAGTCGCCGACTCACCGATCGGGCCAGCGCCGACAAATGCCAATTGCTCACAGGCAGGAGCAAAATGGGTCGGATTATCCACAATACAGCGGAATCCAAGATCAGGCAAATTCTCAGTTGGCAAAAGCGAGAAGCGGTGCGCTGAAAGCGACGGATCGGCGCCGTCGCGATAGCTGCTCCCGCGTACTGAGCGTTTTTCCCCGATCAGCGGACCAAGCGGGTCTTCCACCGGCGCTTCGCTGTAATAGGTGGGGCTGTACCAATCAGCCACCCACTCGCGCGCATTGCCAGCCATGTCAAGCGCGCCGAAATAACTTACACCCTGGGGATAATCAATTACCTCTGTCGTCGTTCCTTCGCAAAATTTAAAATTCAGCAAATCACATACAGGGCCTTCATTGCCCCACGGAAACAGATTCCCATCCGGGCCGCGGGCAGTCTTTTCCCACTCAGCTTCGGTGGGCAGGCGTCCATTCACAAAAGAACAGTACGCCGCCGCCTGGTCGTAATTCACACCAGTCACCGGGAAATTAATAAATCGAGCATCTCCAAAATGCGGCGCATTCTGCGGGTCAGGCGAAGTACATTTCCCAGCCTGCACGCACAAAGCATACTGCTGATTGGTGATCTTGGTACTGTAAATCCAAAATTCACTCAGGGTCACTTTATGAATGGGATTGTCGGAAGAATAATATCCCATTGTAAATTCACCGCCGGGCACAGCCGCCAAAACTGACCCGTCCACATAGCGGTATTTGGAACCCAGTTCCATGGGAGGACCTGCCAAATTGATGGAAACCAGCGTCGGCGAAGGCTCGACCGCAACCGGCGACTCAGCAGTTGGAGCAGGCGGCTCCGTCGCAGCCGACGATTGAGTCACATTCGGCAGTATCGTGGCATCTGACGGATTTCCGTCCCCCATGCACGCAGAAAGCATGAACATAAATACAAACAGGCATAAAAATCTTTTCATTCGGCGCTCCTGTTTACGGCAAAGCCCTTACCTGGTTTGGATTTTCCCAGCCTTGCCCGTCACAGTCAAAATACCATATCTTGGCAATTGTAAATCAGTGCAAATAAACCGGCCGGGGATTTTCAGTCGATTGCAATTTTCCTGCGAGCCATCCAGTTACACCCTCATCATACGGAAGCATTTTTTGATCACTTGTCGCTTCAACAATGAAAGATTCCTCCCCCGTGTTGATGTATACCACGATGTGGTTTGGCTCTTTGGGATCCTGAATATTATCCAAATCAACATATACAAGATCTACAACCCAATCTACCGGAGCGGCCTTGATCATGCTGGCCAGCAAAATGGATAAATCTTCGCAGTCGCCGCCGCCAGCGAGCATGGTTTCGAGTGGATAACGGGGCGTCTCCAACTCTTCGCTGGCGTAATGAGTCAATTGACCGATCATGTGCCAGACTCGATAGATAAATTCATGGGGAGTGGATGATTTCCCATAAAGCTCTGGTATCACACTCTGGAATGCATCCGGCGTAATAAAGACCGAGAAATCCCTTACCCAAAGAAGGGAGTCATCCATTCTGGAAATTTCCCTTGCCTGCCAGTTCCCGTCTATCACCAAACTGCGCGTCTTTGCGCCATTCTCGAAATCGTATTCGAAATCAGAAAAAGGCATTACCCATGAGATTAATTGCCCATCCGTGTCGTAAAAAGTGGCATCAACCTTGCGGTCATGGACAACAATGTAGGGCGGCTTTAATGCAATATCATTGAGGTTATCATAATCTCCCGCCAGCGCGTCAAATTTTTCAGCTAATTGTGAATATTCCGTGTGCAGCGATTTATGCTTGCCATCCAAATTATTATATTCATAGATCAAATATGTATTCGTTGATTTCAGCGACTGGAAGTCGTTGTTCAGCCTGGAATAGTTCTGCTCCGCAATCCGGCTGCTGGACTTTAAAGCCTGAATTTCGGATTGCAAAACGTTATATTGCGACACAGAAATTACCGCTCCCCCGGCAATCAGGCCTAGGCTGACAATTGTCAACAGCCATGCAATTGCGTAGGAGATAGGCCATTTGGCCGGCTTTGAGCTTTGAGCCGGGCGCGGTTTGGTATGTGAGGTCTTGCTGCTTCTTTCAGGTGTCTGTTTATTACCTGCCGGCATCACAGCGATCTGCCCGCCTTCCTTCCTCAGGTTTTCAAGCGCCTTAATCCCAATCATGTGGCCAGGGAAAAGGCTTAAAAATATTTTCAGAGCCTCTATTTTCTCGGTGTTGGTCTCAAGGCTATAGATATACCAGACCCAGGCAGCCTCGTTTCGCATGTCACTTTTTACAATTGAATCGAATATTTTCCGCGCTTCCGCCCTTTGATCCTTTTTCCATAACGCAATTCCGTGCTCCATCCTTTGTTCTGACAATGACATGGCTATCTCCCGGACCTGGTAAACCCAGTATTATTAATTTTGAAGCGAGCAACACCCATCACCGCCCCGCTGCGCAGAAAAATATCTGTTTTCGAACACTAGTTTATCTGGCATGGGCCTGTACGCGCATATTAATTATATGAGAAAAAAGTTTTTCAAGTTGAGTCAATGTCCAATCTCAACTGCGGTGAGTATAGACCGAATCACGTTCGAAATCAACGTTCCAAGAAGGCAGGTCAAATTCGAGCTCAGGCTGCAAATTCCCAGCCACACAGTTTGCTTGATTAAAGAAAAACACCGCCCTCGGGTAAGGCGGTGCAAAACTTTGTCTGTCGGGGTGAGAGGATTTGAACCTCCGACCTCACGGACCCGAACCGTGCGCTCTACCGGTCTGAGCCACACCCCGGACGGAGTGCATTATACCATTGCGAGTCTGTTTGGCAAGTCAAGTTATGGGTTTAATAAAACCTCCATGGTGTAAATATAAACGTACTTTTTTAAGTCGGGGTCGGCTATGCTTAACGCAGAGTTGTCCTGCCGGAAAGATAGGCGCGCGAGTGTCGGCTCTGTTACTTTATAAGGCAGCGTGGTTTCAAAGGATTCCGGCTCGATGCCCTTGAAATTCAGAATGCGAGAACCAATTGCTTCGCCGTCTGGGAGCAGCAGTTCAATAACCAAAGGCTGGTCTGTGAAAGGCCAGAAGCGCCCTTTGAGATTAAGCACTCCGCCGGAGATAATGTCACCTTCCTTCAAGCCTTCCAGCATGGCACGCTCGTAGATCATGTTCCCGACCGGGTTGATCTGGCTGGTGCCGATGGAATACAAAAGCACCGGCATGGTGTTCAAAGCCTGAATGCGGCCGGACTTGTCTTTGGTGCTGATGCGGATGTATCCCGCTTCTGACACGGCGCGGATCTCAAAGGAAAGATCAACAGTGCGGAATGTTCCTTTCGGAAAATGATCAACCGCTTTTAACAAGCGCTGCAACAAACGACCGTCTTCGCCGATGAGGTCGAACAGTACCTTCTCGCTTTCGCCCGAAACAAGATTGACCTGTAACTTGATCGGCGACACGAGGCTGGACATCGGACCCGGCGACAGGAAGTGAATCTGCGCGTACTCGGTAAAGCCTGCCTCAAATGTGGGCGTGGCCGTCGGTGCCGGGGTCGCAGGCTCAGGCGTTTTTGTGGGGACGGGGGTTTCTGTCAGCGGTACGGTCTGCGTCAGCGCATTGGATGTGGCGAAAATTGCCTCGCCTGTAAGCGCAACCACTGTCGGGAGGGAATGGGTAGGCAAAGCCGCAGGCGCTGACTCGGCTAATTGCGAGCAGGCAGATAAAAGTCCAAGAAGAGATGCGAAAATGATAATTTTAAGTTTCATGAATGAGAGGAATCAACGTCCCGCAGGGTTGCGAATCCCATTGAGATTCTTCCTGCGGGACGGTTTTTTATAGCCCGTAAATATCGTTATATTTCTTCGTCAAATAGCGGACGTATGGCGCGGAATCGATCTTCGAGCCGGTGACCTTTTGAATGAGATCCTGCGGGTCATGCTTGCGACCGTACACATGGACTTTCTCGCGCAGCCAATTGAGCAGGGAATCAAATTGACCTTTGCGAATCTGGTCATCAAGCCCGCGAATATCCTTGTTGATCCTTTCCCAAAGTTGAGCCGAGACAAGGTTTCCAAGCGCGTAGGTCGGGAAATAACCGAACAAAGCCCACGACCAGTGAATGTCCTGCAAAACACCATGCGCGTCATCGGGCGGAGTAATGCCGACATACTCCCGCATCTTCGAATTCCAGATTTCAGGGAGGTCTTTAAGGGCGATACTTCCGTCGAGCATACCGATCTCAAGTTCAAGGCGCAGCATGATGTGTAAATTGTAGGTGGCTTCATCCGCCTCGACGCGGATTAGAGAAGGCTCAACTTTATTAACGGCCTTGTAAAAAGTCTTCGCGCTGAGGCCATCAAGCTGGGATGGGAACATCTTTTTCAACTCAGGGAAGAAATACTCCCAAAACGGGAGCGAGCGCCCGACAAGATTTTCCCACATGCGTGATTGCGATTCATGTACAGCCGATGACACACCGTTCGCCAGAGGTGTCCGATCATATAACGGATTGACACCTTGCTCGTACATGGCGTGACCAGCTTCATGCATCCCGCTGAACAAAGTCTCAAGCGGATTCTCAGCCTTGTACCGATTTGTGATGCGCACATCATTCACGCTGAAAGATGTTTCAAATGGATGAGCAGCCTTGTCCTGCCTGCCGCGGCTAAAGTCGTAGCCGAATTTGGAAATGATGACCTCGCTGAAATCCCAGACCTTTTTCTCGGCGTATTTCTTGTGCAGGAAATCCGCCTTAACTTGTTTGGACTCTCGAATGGCTTTGATAAGTTTCACCTGCTGCGGGCGTACTTTATTGAAGATATCTTTTACTTCGATGGTCTTCATGCCCGGCTCGTAATCGTCGAGCAGAATATCATAAGGATGGTCGGCGGGCGGAAAATACGAAACGTATTTATGCATCAAACCCATGACTTTTTCGAGGTGCGGCAGGAAGATGGAAAAATCCGACTTCTTCTTTGCCTCTGCCCACGCTTCGAAGGACGCGGTCGTAACCACTGCCTGCTCGGCCACAAATTCTGAAGGCAGCCGTGTGGCTTTATCGAAATCGCGCGCAGCCACTCGCACCAGCGCGGCATCATCAGAATCGGAACCTGCAAATTCCTGCTTCAAGTCCGCCAGCAATTTGCCAACTTCATCAGACGTTGCTTTTTGGTGCGCGATCTTGCCAAGGGTCGCAAGATGCTGCCCGCGCGCTTCGGCACCACCACGCGGCATGTTCACCTGCTGATCCCAGCCCAACACACTGGCGGCATGGTTAATATCTGACACTTCACCGAGGATTTCTTTTAGTTGATTCAATTTTTCTGACATGTGATCTCCTGATTTGAGGTACAGCTTTCAAAAAATGAATTGGATTCCTTCATCCAAGACGGATGCCTGCTCGAAAACACGTTCACCGCAAACTGAAAACTGATTCTGCTTCGTGGGCATTTCCTCCGCCCGAACATTCGTCACCGCGCGGACAGGTTTTATTTTATCGCAAGGCAGTTGCAAATTACGGACACTTATGGCTGGTTCCTGTGCCATCGTACAGGATGGCCTGATCCATGCCCTCGCGCATTTCCACTTTTTTCACTTGCGGGCGGCCGGGCATCACGTAGTCATAAACTGTATATGTGCCGGGATTCAGCCAGACCTGATTGTTTGGATGAGTGAAATATGAAGTGAGGACAATTTCGCCGGGCATGATGTACATGTCATGTTCGCTGCAATTATACAAATAAGCGGGGACAGGCCAATCGGTAAATGTAAAGTCGGGCACGGAACTCAGCTCGCCTTCCAAACTGGAGTAATCCGTTTGAATCGATACCCAGCCGCTATGATCCGAATCGGGAATTGCAACCTGCACCCAGTCGGAAAGCACATCGCGGGCAATCACATCTGCGCTCGTACCCTTCACTAAAACTCCAATTGGGTTGTATGCCAGACCCGGTCCGCGCCGAATAAACAGATTGCCTTTCACGGCGCTGATTGTCACCTTGGGCAAAGCTGTCTCGGTTGGGGCAGCCAGTGTTTGGGTCGGCACAAGCGTTGCAGATTGAGCAGTTGGCATAACCTGGGTTCGAGTCGCTGCGGGTAGAACATTTTGAGAAGTTGGCAGGGCAGGCTGCGGGTTGATCTGACTCGGCATACATCCCTGAGTCAGGATGACAACCACGAGCGCGATCAAAAAATTTCGGCGTTTATTCATTCCAGCCTACTCGTATCGCAGCGCTTCAACAGGCTCAAGGTTGGCGGCGCGGCTGGCGGGATAAATACCAAAAAACAAGCCGATGATCGCCGAGAAACTTGTCGAAAGGATGATCGCATCGGTGCCAACAATTGGCGTGAAATTATTTCCTGTGGCTGTTGCCACCTTCCCCACCGCGAAAGCGATCAGCCAGCCGAACATGATTCCGATGATGCCGCCGATCAAACTCAGCAGGGAAGATTCGGTCAGGAATTGGAGCAGGATATCTTTCTTGCGCGCGCCCAATGCCTTGCGCAAACCGATCTCGCGCGTGCGTTCCGTGACCGACACGAGCATAATGTTCATAATGCCGATCCCGCCGACGAGCAGGGAAATCCCGGCGATACCGCCGAGGAAAATGGTCAGAACGCCTGTGATGGTTTCAAAAGTTTTTAGAAAATCCTGCTGGGTAAAAACCGTGAAATCGTCCGCGCCGATCGGGGTTCGATGCCGCTGGCGCAGAATATTGGAAATTTCATCCGATGCCTGAACAACCGATTCAGCGGTTGTGGCTTGTACAAAAAGAACGTCTATTTCGTCGCGCGAATCGCGTTTGATCAAACGCGCCTGCGCTGTCGTGAACGGGATGTACGCCGCATTGTCTTCGCTGCCAAAAGCGCCGCCGCCTTTTGCAACCAGCACTCCGATGACCCGGAACGGCTGGCCTTCAATGCGGATGGTTTCGCCGACAACTCCATCGGCATGACCAAAGATCGCCTCCGCTGTTTCGGGGCCAAGCACAACGACCGACATCCTTCCAAGCATGTGTTCTTCGTTCAAAAACTCGCCTTCAGCAAGTTCCAAATTACGCACCGTTGAATAGGAAGGGGTTACGCCTGAAATCGTTGAAGTTGATTTCTCGCCGCCAAACGTTAAAGTCCCATTGCCTTGTATAGCCGGAGCAACCATCCCGACAGAGGGAGCCGCAAAAGGGTCTGCGATCGCGTCGGCATCGGCAAGCGTCAGCGGACGGTTATTGTTGCCGCTCCGCCCGCTGCCCGGCCCTCCCGGAGGACCCTCCGCAGCGCCGCTAAAAACAAACAAGAGGTTCGTGCCGATACTGCTGATTGAGCCGGTGATGGATGCTTGCGCCCCGTTCCCCACCGCAAGCATCGCGATGACTGCCGCCACGCCGATCACAATGCCAAGCACGGTCAGCCCGGAACGCATTTTATTGCCATTCAAACTTTCAATGGCTTCGAGAAGAGCTTGAGTAAATGTCATTTTGCCTTCCCATTTTTTTCTTCGCCAGAAGACTCAAGTTCGCCGTCGCGCAAGCGAATCACGCGCTGGGTCTGTTCTGCAATCGCGGCATCGTGCGTGACGATGATCAAGGTCGTGCCGCGTTCTTTGTTGAGATTCAGCAGCAGGTTCATGATCTCCTTGCCGACCTTTGAATCAAGATTTCCCGTCGGCTCATCGGCCATAATCATGGCTGGGTCATTCACGATGGCGCGCGCAACCGCCACGCGCTGCTGCTGTCCGCCTGAAAGTTCATACGGGCGATGCGTCATGCGGTCACTCAGCCCGACAGCATCCAACGCGGCTCGCGCGCGCTCACGTCGTCCTTCCGTCAGTCCGGCGTAACGCAAAGGCAGTTCAACATTGCCCAACGCAGTTAAACGCGAGAGCAAATTAAAGCTTTGAAAAACGAAACCGACCTTGCGATTGCGGACACTGGCAAGCTGGTCATCCGTCATTTGCCCGACCGATTCGCCGTCAAGAATATACTCGCCTGATGTTGGCCTGTCCAAACAGCCAAGCGTGTTCATCATGGTCGATTTACCCGATCCAGATGGCCCCATGATGGAAAGCACTTCACCGCGCCTGATCTTAAATGAAACACCGCGCAAAGCCTGCACATCAAACTCGCCCATCTTATAAGTTTTTACCAGATCACGAGCTTCGATCACCCAATCCATATCAGCCTCCAAACGGCCCATTGAATTGGGATGGCGGATTCAGAATGATCAGATCGCCTTCCTTCAAGTCACCGCCGATCAGCACGCTGGTTGTATCGGATGAAGAACCGAGCTCGATCTTGACCTGAACAGGCTGGCCGTCAACCAGTTTGTACACCACCCGGTCACCATCCACCAACCGAACCGCGCGATTGGGAATCAACACCACATCCTTGATCTCTTCCACTACGACAGTTACCGCGGCGGTCATGCCGGGTTTGACGAGTTCATCTGCGTCAGTCAATTCAACAGTGACCGTAAAACTCACAACGCCTTGCAGCGTATCGCCTGACTGACCGACTTCCACAACCTTGCCTGCGTATGGTTTTCCAAGGATTGCATCAAATGTAAGGGATGCGCTTTGGCCGACGAACACGCTGTTGATATCCACTTCCGAGACTTGCAAATCCACAAGCAGGTGCGAAAGATCGTCCACGCGGAAGGCGGGTGACCCGGTTGAAACCTGATCTCCAACAGAAGGGGATGCCTGTGTGATCGTTCCATCAAAGGGAGCGGAGATAAAAGCAAGGTTTAAGGTTGACTGGGCGGCAGCAACACGCGCCTCCGCAGCGGCAATATCAGCCGGGTCTGCGCCGTCTTTCAGGCGTTCGTAAGCGCGGCGGGCATCATCTAATTGCGCTTCGGTCAACGCCAGGTTTTCATCGGCATCTGCGATAGTTTCTGCATCGGCATAGCCTTTGTATTTCCGCACTTTGGGTATTCCAAATTCGTAATAGGTATCGATGATGTCGATCTTGCCGTTCAATTCAAGCCGCCAGTTGTATGCCTTCTGGTAGGCTTTTTCTGCTCGATCCACAGCGACCAGGGCCTGCGCGCGCGCCGTATCAGAATTTAGCAAATCTTCCAAAGCCCTTTTGGCGCTGGCAAGGTCGGCTTCTGCGAGGATAATGCTCTGGTTAAGAGAAGTTTTATCGAGGCTGGCCAGTTCATCGTCACGCGAGACGCGCGTGCCTACATCCACATTAACAGCATCCACGATCCCGTTCGTCTGCCAGATCAGTACCGCGCTTTGTCTTGCACGCACGCTGCCAGTCGCGCCAATCGATGCGACCAGATTTCCGCGCGCGGCTGTTGTCGTTTGAAATAACGGTTCAGTTCCTGTGCGCGAGCGGGAAAAGAATATCGCTATCACGCCAACCACGACCACAGCGAGAATGACCCAGGTTAGGCGGGAAAACTTTGCAAAAAATTGTTTCATGTGATTCCTCCGAAAGTACAGTTACATAGTATCGCATAATTTGGCAACCAGAAATTTCGATTTTCCCTCGCGGGCTTCAACGAAAAGTTTACTTAATCATGAGACAAGCGATAGTCCGCGTTCAGAAATTCTTACGCGTCTTAATTCGATTCAAGTATATCCACTCATTGTGTAAAAATTGTGTGGTTCTGGAAACGACGTTCATTTTAATTCAGTAATACGAAACCAATCGCTTTTCGATGTTGAATTTAATAAATGTCTAATGCTAAAATTGTGACGATTGTCGTCCGCTTTGGTGACATTTAAGCCTATGGACGGGCAATTAGATTAGGTATCATCACTCAAGATAATCGAAAGACCTTAGATGTATATGGTTACCCCCCTTGATGCGGAGGCATTATGCAGGCTGTCCCCAGTGAATTTTTAGCGATTGACCGAAAAGAACGCGCCAATCGTCCCTTCTTCGATCTTGACCTGCGCGCGCCGGAAGAGCGCACCTGTGACTTTAACGATGTAGTCATCGAATTTGACCCTGAACGCGCCATGGTTGAAGCTGCGCGATGTATTCATTGCCCGGATCCCGCACCGTGTATGGTTGCCTGCCCAACAGCAAATGACATTCCCTCCGCCATGTGGTTGATCGAGCAGGGACGTTTTGTAGAAGCGGCAGGAATTTACCATAAGACCAGTTCCCTGCCTGAAGTTTGCGGACGGGTCTGTCCGCACGAGGCTTTATGTCAGGGATCGTGCGTTTTAAATAAGCATCACCAGCCGGTGCTGTGCGGTGAACTCGAAGCTTTCACAGTGGATTATGAACGCCGCACTCAAGGATATGTGATTCCGGTTGGGACTCCCAAAGGCAGAAAAGTTGCCATTATTGGCGCCGGCCCGGCAGGTCTGGGATGTGCCGACTTGTTGATTCAAAAGGGCTACGATGTAACCATTTTCGAATCCAAGCCTGCGCCGGGTGGATTGCTCGTTTATGGAATTCCAAATTTCAAACTTCCAAAAGATGTCTGGGGTGAAAAATGGGAAGAGTTCGAACGCGCCGGGGTAAAGTTCGTTCCGAACACATATATCGGCAAAGATAAAACAATTGACGGTTTGTTCGCGGAAGGCTTTGAAGCTGTTTTCATCGGCGTCGGCTCCGAAATAGACGCGAAGATGGAAGACACACCCGGCACAGAGTTGTCCGGCGTATATGAAGCCACCGACTTTCTCATTCGCGGCAATGTCGAACCGGGTCAACTCCCTGAAAATATGCGCGCGCCGCTTGAAATCGGAAAACGCGTGGTGGTCATCGGCGGCGGCGACACGGCCTCTGACTGTTTACGAACCGCTCTGCGCCTTGGCTCGGAAGACGTCACCTGCCTGTATCGCCGAACAGAGAAGGAAATGCCCGGCGGAAAGAAAGACCGCAAGATGGCGCGCGAAGAAGGCGCAAAGTACCGCTTCCTGACCCAGCCTGTAAAATTCATTGCAGGCGCGGATGGAAAACTCGCGGCTGTGGAATGCATTGAAATGAAACTCGGCGAACCCGATGCGAAAGGACGCCGCAAACCTGTCCCGATGGAAGGCTCCAATTTCAGCGTCGCCGCAGATACGGCCATTCTCGCGCTCGGCTATTGGCCTGATCCCATTCTCGGCAAAACCACACCTGATCTTGAAACATATAATTGGGGATTGATCTCGGTAAAAGATAAAGCCAAAGGGACAACATCGCGCGAAGGCGTGTTCTCCGGCGGCGATTGCGTCACCGGCCCAGACCTCGTCGTCACGGCCATGGTGGGCGGAAGAAAAGCCGCGCATGCAATTGACCAGTATTTACAAAATAAAAAGTAACCTGTTGTAGAGGGCAGGGTTTGAATAGCAGGGCGAGACCGTAAAAGTCTCGCCCTACTCCTTTTTTTCGGTCACACTCTTTGCGGACGCTTCCTACAAGGGGGAGCGGATATTCGCCACAAGATTTCACCACAGAGAGACCTCAAAAAATCTCAGTGGACACCGTGTTCTCAGTGGTAAGAAAGCCTTCTCCCACCCTTTTAGTCACTCCGCTACAAAATAAATGGCGCAATTTGTGACCGTGATGGGTATAATCCAGCGCATGTTCCAACGCATCGCACGAGCCCTTGAAATAATAATTATCCTCATCACTCTCGCTCTGGTCACGAGTTACAGCAACCCCTCGCTCATCAATGAAATTGAAAAAGTGCGGACGTATACGCGCCAGATCGAGTTCAATTACCTCACATGGATGGGAAATGCCGCGATGCTCAAGGTGCGCTCCGCCGCGATTGGAGCGCCTTATGTTTTTAATCGCGCTTCGCAAAAACAGATCGTGACAGAATATCTGCGCACCACCCAAACCATACTTGAAAAAGAATACCTGCTTGAGACGATCTACGCAGACGCAAACGTAATCGACAAGGAAGCCAATTCCATTTCGGTGCGCGATGAACTCGCAGGGTTGTATTTACGTCAGGTTGATTTAGCTCCGCTCGCCGAAGCGGTGATACAAGAACAAGTGAGTCAGGTGCTGGCAGAAAGCGGCCTCACAACCATCGGCCAGCCGCTGCCGAATGTCTGGTATCACTCCACGCCCCTGCCCATGGCGCTGATCGTTTCTCCGCGCGACCGCATCGAACAGATCGCCAATATTTCAGTGAATACAAACCTGACAATCGATCAACAAGCGGCGCTCGAAAAAAATGTAGACAAGGGCTTGAACACTTCTTCGCTGGTCGTTGACATTGGCGGCGTCGGCGTTTATCCAACCATGGTCATGCGCACAACTGATTTAAAGTGGCTTCTCACCGTCGTGGCACATGAATGGACTCACAACTATCTCACCCTCCGCCCGCTCGGAGTTTTATATGGCGAAACGCCCGAACTTCGCACCATGAACGAAACGACTGCATCCATCGCGGGCGATGAAATTGGAGCGCTCGTCGTAAAGCGGTTTTATCCTGAATTGATCGCCGCTTCCCGCCTTAACTTTGAGTTGACTCTTGTTTCGTTTGGCAATTCCCAACCCGAATCATTCGCCCCATTGCCCTTTGATTTCCGTGAAGAGATGCACACCACGCGCGTCAAAGTGGATGAACTGCTCGCGGACGGAAAAATCGAAGAAGCAGAAGCCTACATGGAACAGCGCCGTCTCGTCTTTCTTGAAAATGGATATTTACTGCGCAAGATCAATCAGGCATATTTTGCATTTCACGGCGCTTACGCAAGCTCGCCCGGCGGCGCGGCAGGCGAAGACCCCGTCGGGCCGGCAGTGCGCGCCTTGCGCGAGCAAAGCGACTCACTGGCTGATTTTGTCAATACCATGGCGTGTATGACCAGCTTCGAACAATTACAGAAAGCGGTAGCCAATAAATGAAACGAAATATAATCCAAAAGTTTTTATTCGCCTTATCATTTTTCATCCTGTATGCCTGCGCGCCAAAAGCTGAGATCACGGCAAGTCCTGTTGTTATCACTGAAACGCCGGTCGTCATAAGTATTCCCACGCCTGCATTCAGTTGTTCCGCGATCACGACTGAACCGACCCCTGCGCCTGATTCCACATCGCTGTTTCCACCCGTCACCGAGGCTGATTTTTCCTTCGGCCCTGCTGACGCGCCTGTGACCGTCATCGAGTATTGTGATTTTCAGGCAGAAGGCTGCAGCACCATGTCAACCGTCATTGGGCGCTTGATGAAGGAGCAGGATAATGTGCGCTTTGTGTTCCGTCCCCTGCCGCTGATCGGCATCGCGGATAAATCTGAGATGGCAGTCGTTGCCGCGCTCGCGGCGGACGAGCAGGGCAGGTTCTGGGAGATGTACGATCTGTTATTCGCCAGATACAATGAATGGACAAACTTGGCTCCCGGCCAGTTCAATGCCTGGGCTGTCAGAGAAGCTGTCAGCGTGGGCATGGACGGAGATCAACTCAAGGCGGCGATCAATGCCGAAGCGACAACGACCAGAATGCAGTCCATGTATGAAGCGGCGAAGAAATTAAATATCCCCGCGATTCCGCTGGTCCTCATCAATGGCGCGCTGCAACCATCGTATCTGCTTGATTATCAAAATATCAGCGACACGGTCAATTTGATCGCGCTCGGGGCAAAACAATTTACCGCCTGCCCCGCCTTCAACATTGACCCGTCCAAGCAATACATCGCGACGCTCCACACCGAGAAAGGCGATATTGTGATGCAGCTTTTCCCCGACAAGGCGCCGATGGCTGTCAATTCATTTGTGTTCCTGGCGCAAAATAACTGGTTTAGCGGCGTGACCTTTCACCGCGTAATTCCCGGATTTGCAGCGCAGGCCGGCGACCCGAGCGGCACGGGCAAGGGCAACCCGGGATATTTTTTCAAGAATGAATTTAGCGACCTGAGATTTGACAAGCCCGGCATGGTGGGCATGGCAAACTCCGGAGCAGATACGAACGGGAGTCAATTCTTCATCACCTTTGCCCCTGCACCGCATCTCGACGGCGGCTTTACCATTTTTGGGCAGGTCATCAGCGGATTGGAAGCGGCCGAGACGTTAACCCCGCGCGACCCATCACAGGGAGCTGCCCTGCCAGCGGGCGATAAAATATTAAGTGTGGATTTGGAAATTAAATAATGCAAACAAACAAAACCCATTGGCCTTCCATGTTGGTACTGTTCATTCTTGGAATTAGCGCGGCGTTCGTCCTTTTAATTTCGTTTGGGGCAGGTACGATCTCGATTATTAATCTATTCACGAAAGAGGGTGAACCGGCCGGGGGGATGATCGGCTCGTTTGCATTCGGCTTTGAGTTTGTCATTTTGATATTGTGTTCGTGGTTCGTTCTGGAAAAAACAATGGGACGCGAACAAGCCGACCACCGAATCAAATTCCCATTTGCAGCATGGCAGATCATCGTCGTAATCGGCGTAGTTACTATTTCCATCATAATCGGCGGAGTGGCCGCTTTCACCGAGATCGCCTGGCTCAACTGGCTAGTTCTTCCGCTGTTAACCCTGCTGGTCATTGTGCCGCCGCTTTGGATTCTGACCGGCATCGGAACCACTGGCATCGACCTCGGTCCGCGCTGGCGGGTATTTGGCATCATCGGGTTGGGCATGACGATCGGCCCATTGATCATGATCGTGCTGGAAATCAGCCTGTTGCTGGTCATTATTATTTTCGGCGTGGCAGTCATTGCGATTCAACAGCCTGAACTTTTTCAGGAATTGTTAAGCCTCAGCCAGATGCTGCGAGCGGAGTCAGACCCCGACCGCATCCTGTCCCTGGTTGCGCCGTACCTTGCCAGCCCGGCATTAATCGCCACGCTGATCGGATACATCGCCGTGCTGGTGCCAATGCTCGAAGAACTGCTCAAACCTCTGGCGGTATGGATCTTCGCCAGAAAAATTGAATCGCCCGCGCAAGGCTTTGCAATGGGAGTTTTCAGCGGGGCGGCCTTTGCCCTGCTTGAAAGCCTGAACGCCTCGGGCGACGGCAGCACAAGCTGGCCTGTAATCGTCAGCATCCGCGCGGGGACCAGCCTGCTGCACATGGCTTTATCGGGGTTGGTCGGTTGGGGAATCGCATCCGCTTTTCGAGAGAAGCGCATCGGGCGATTCTTTTCCGCCTATTTCGCGGCAGTCACCATCCACGGGATTTGGAACGCGTGCGCTGTCGGCGCAGGCTTCTCGATGGTCGGCGAATTTGTCGGCAAGCCGGAATGGTTTTTCAACATCGTCCCTGCGGCAGTCTGCGGCATGTCCGTTTTGGGGATCGGGATGCTGGCTTTATTAATTGCCGGCAATCGAAAATTGAGAAATACGGCAGCAACTCCAATTGAAGAAAAGAATAACGAGGAAGTAAAATCAACTTTATGATCTATTCATCCACCGCGCGCGAGGGCGACATTGCCCAATTGGTCGGGCTGACCCACAAGCATTTTATTTTCTCCCTCAAGGCAGGCGGAGATATTCAAAGTCATCGCGGCGTGCTCAAGCATGACGACCTGATCGGCTTGCCGTGGGGTTCGCAGGTTTTTAGTCACATGGGCGCGCCATTCTTTTTACTTCAACCATCCATCGCAGATATTCTCAATGACCTGCCGCGCACCACTCAAATTTTGTATCCAAAAGATATTGGCTACATTTTGATCATGATGGGCATTGCGCCCGGTCAAGTCGTGATGGAGGCCGGTACCGGTTCCGGCTCAATGACCATCGCGCTGGCAACCACTGTCGGCGCGGAAGGACACGTTATTTCCTATGAACAAAAACGGGATACGCAGAATCTCGCGCGGAAAAATCTGGAGCGCGTCGGGCTCGCTTCATGCGTCGACTTCAAACTGCGCGACATCCGAGAAGGTTTCGACGAAACTGATGCAGATGCATTTTTCCTCGATGTGCAGAATCCGTTCGACTACATTTCACAAGTCCGCGCTGCGCTCAAGCCCGGCGGATTCTTCGGCACGTTGATTCCCACTTTTAATCAAGTTGAAAAAACCTTGACCGCGCTGAAGAAACACAGTTTCGCATTTGTGGAAGTTTGCGAGATCATGCTCCGCCACTACAAGTCTGACCCGGCGCGCATCCGCCCGACCGACCGCATGGTGGCACATACCGGCTATTTGATCTTCGCGAGAAGGATCGAGCCGTCCAGCGACCCGCGCGGCATGGAGTTGGCGAATGAGGTTGGAATTGACGATTAAATGTCTTTGCGAGGAGCTGTTCTTTAGCGACGAAGCAATCTTCCATTTTGGAGATTGCTTCGGGCAGACGAGCATTGCCCTCGCAACGACATAAACAAAGGAGACATGCCTATGTTCCGACGTGGAAGACAACGAATGATGAGAGGAGCGGGAGTTCCCGGAATCCCGCCCATGCTTCAACGCGCAAATCAACTGATGGTTGATGGAGATTTTGTCGGCGCCGCGGAAGCATTTCAACAATTGGCGCAAGGCGCCGAGGCTCGCTTCCCGCAGCGCGCTCCATTTTTATTTATGGAAGCAGGACGCGCCGCCATCTTAAGCGGGCAGACAAAAGCCGGCGTTGCCCACCTGCGCCGCGGCTTGACTCTACTCGAAGCGCAGGGACGAATCCCGCGGATGCAGGCATTTGGTCAACGCGCAGTGAGCGAACTGAAAGCGCGCGGCTTGACTGCCGAGGCGGAGGAGATCGCCGCATTAATACAAGTACCGGCGTCACACGAGACTCCAACCGAGCCAGTCGCAGCGAAGCGACCGATCCTCCCCACGCATTGCCCTTCCTGCGGCGGCGCGGTCCGACCCGATGAGGTCGAATGGCTCGACGACATCACCGCCGAGTGCGCGTATTGCGGGAGCCCGGTACGCGAATAATTTAGCGCTGCCAAAAACCATGAATCTAACCGAAGACTACATCTCTCAAAAACTGCTTGCGGCTGAACAAAATGCCCCCGCCTCAGACGGCTACGCCGAGATACCCGTCAAGCCCGGCACTCGTTTGAAAGATGCGGCTGTACTGGTCCCGTTGACCTACGTCATGAATGAATGGCATCTGCTCTTCACGCGCCGCACAGACCGAGTCGAATCGCACAAGGGGCAGGTCTCATTCCCCGGCGGCGCATCGGACGATGGCGAGACGTCCGAACAGACAGCCTTGCGCGAAGCCGAGGAGGAGATCGGGATGCTGGCGGCGGACGTGCGTGTCCTCGGGAGACTCAGCAAATTGATAACAGTCAGCAGCTTTCGGGTAAGTCCGATCGTGGGTGTCATCCCGTTTCCATACGCATTTAAAGTCGAAGGCTTTGAAGTGGAGCGCGTGTTCACGATTCCGCTGGCATGGCTGGCGAATCGAAATAACTACTGGGAATTTTCCCTGCGCGAATCGGAGCGGTCATTGATCGCATATCACCCGTATGACGGCGAACTGCTGTGGGGCGCAACCGCTAGAATGACCGTGAATTTTTTGAAAGCGCTGGAGATATTACAAAGTACCGCGTAAAGGATGCGGCAAGTTTAGTACTTTACACCGCAAGCGGTAAACTAAAACCCCGCCATCGAAATGATGACGGGGTTTTGAATTTCACGAAACTTATTTCTTGGCGGGAGCGCCTTCTTCATCCTTCTTGCCGCGTTCCACGCTGAGGTCAGGTGCGGCAACTTCAGCCGCAGGAGCGCCACCGGGAGTTTCAGGTGTCTCTTCCTTGACAAGGGTGGCGACGATCACGATATTATCCGCATCATCGAGCACGATCACATTCTCGGGGAGCGGAATTTCGCGCACGTGAATGTTATTGCCAATTTCCCTGATCGAAGAAATATCAACGGTGATGCGTTCGGGCAGATCGGTCGGCAAACACTCCACTTCGAGCGCTTCCATACGATGCACCAGCACCGCGCTGTAATCTTTGACAGCCGGGGCGACGCCCACAAAGGTAAGGCGGACTTTCGTGCGGATCTTTTCGTTGAGATCGAGCGCGAGAAAATCCACATGGGTCAGATTGCCCTTGATGAAATTGCGCTGCTTCTCGCGCACAATGGCGGTATATTCCTCGCCTTCAACTTCAATCGTCACCAGCGTGGACGATGTCAACTTGGCGAATGCCAGCTCGGCGGAATGCGCTTCCAGCGAGATCGAGACCGGCTGATCCACATGGCGGCCATAAATGACAGCCGGCAATTGACCAGCGCGGCGCAGGGCTTTCACCTGTTTGCCAGTGACGTTTCGTTTGGCAGCTTTTAGTACAACTTTTTCCATCTTAACTCCTCGGGCGCCTCTCACCGCGATCGCGCGGTTACCTTCGCCCCATCAAATGAATTTCTGAAAAGCGGCAATCACCGCTGAACATTCTATTTTTTTCCGAACAACATGCGCCCCAGCAGCAACATGATTCCCGCGAACAAACCGCCAACCAGCCCCGCGATCAATGCGCCGCGCGTATCGATGACCGTCGTCACATTGCCTTCCACTTTATTGGATAACAAAATGATCGACTCAATCTTCTCACTGCAGACTTCGCGACTCACTACAACACCAGCATAGGCATTGCCGAACTCGACGCTTCCCGCCACGACCGCGCCTGCGCAGCCATTCATTGAGAGATTCTCAGCCCGGACAGCCGCCGCAACGCTCTGCTGCATGGTAACAGTTTCAGCCTGCACAAGCACAAACCCCGCCTGACGGGCATTGACATTAACCGCGTTGACTTCCAGCGCCGCACCTTGACTTAATTCCACATCTTCGCTGTTGATGACCTGTGCCGTGCTCTGATGCATCCGCACCAACTCAGCCTTTACCGACTCCGCATCTACTTGCGAAAGGTTGGTCACTTGCGGCTGGTCATTTTCAGGGATCGAATATTGTTCAGTCATACGTCGCTCCTGGCGTAAAATGCGCCTCCTTACGGAGACGCTGGCCGGATAACGGACTGCATTGTATACGCCGGGTGGGGTTTCGTCAAGGAAAATCCTTTGAGACCGCAGACGATGGTCTACAGTCCACGGTCTATCGTCCACGCCCCATCGCTTTCGCCACTGCCGTTGAATTCTCATCCCCGCGCCCTTCCAACTCGCGGATGATATTCTCGTGGTCGGCATCATTTCGATTCTGGCTGAGTTTAAACCCCGCTTCGACCCGTGTCACATCCACCGCAAAACCAACTGTGCCTTTCATTTCTTTCTGCACAAATTCCTCGGGTAATCCTTCGAGCCGATACGAGGTTGCCTTTTCATGTTTTTTCACCAAACGGCTGAGCAGGGAATACAACTCGCCGCCCTCCACCAGGCGGACTTTCCCATAGAGATGCGCCATCATGTAATTCCAGGTCGGCACATTGACATGGTCATACCAGCGCGGCGAGATATACGTGTGCGCACCCTGAAAGATCAACAAAACTTCCTGCCCGCCAAAACTCTTCCACTGCGGGTTCGCGCGGGACATGTGCCCCAGAATAGTCAATGCGCCATCTTCGCCATTAAGCACTTCCACAGGCAAATGCGTGGCAATCGGCTTTTCGCCGTCATAAGTCACCAATGCAGGGAAATTATTCTCGCGCAGGAATTCCAGAATTTTCTCCCGGTCTTCTTCGCGGTAAAGTTTGGGGATGTACATTTATTCTCTCCTTTATTTTTCCAGTTCTACCGTTTTTAGCGGGAAAACCTTTCAAACACCAAATACACAAAGGTCACAAAGGAAAAACAAAACCTTTTTCTCCCCTTTGTGTACTTGGTGCCCTTCGTGTTAAGGCTCTTTCCCGTTAATTACAGGAGAGCTTTTTTTCCAAAGTATAACCGCCCAATTTCAATCTAGCCTTGAATGAAGTACGCTATAATCCGCCGCATTATGAAACGCTACCTGCTCTTCACAGTCTTCGTCTCCGGCATGACCACCCTCGCCGCAGAACTCGCCGCGGGACGCCTGATCGGCAATGTCTTCGGCACAAGCAACCTCGTCTGGGCCAGCATTATTGGATTAATTCTGATCTATCTCACATTAGGCTATTTCCTCGGCGGCAAATGGGCAGATAAAAATCCGACGCCCGGCGCGATGTACCGCATCCTCGCATGGGGGGCATTCACAATCGGCCTCGTGCCCTATATCGCCGGACCAGTTCTCAGGTCCGCTGCGACCGCGTTCGAGGCGCTGAGCGTCGGCATCATGGCAGGCTCATTCATCGCCGTGTTAATCCTGTTCAGCGTGCCCATCACCTTGCTTGGCGCGATCTCTCCTTTTGCAATCCGCTTATCAGTGGACGACACTTCAAAAGCGGGGCAAACATCGGGGCAGATTTACGCCATCTCGACGCTCGGCTCGTTCATCGGGACGTTTCTGCCCACGCTCGTCACCATCCCGACCATTGGAACAAAACTTACATTTCTTGTCTTCGGGTTATTTTTGTTGTTCGTGGCGTTGGCAGGGCTTGGAAAATTTTCCAGCCAGCGTGATATGTTTAAATTCATGTGGATGCCCGCCGTGCTTGCACTGGTCGCCGCGCTTTCTGCGGGACAGTCGCTTAAAAACAGCGCGGGACAAATCTACGAAGCCGAGTCGGCGTACAACTATATTCAAGTTCAGCAACAAAACGGATTTACTCTTTTGAAGTTGAATGATGGGCAAGGCATTCATTCCATTTATCATCCCAACACCTTGAACTATGGCGGCCCATGGGAGCAGTTTTTGGTCGGCCCGTATTTTTACGCAAACCGCAAACCACAGGATGTCAAACGCATGGCGATCATCGGGCTGGCTGCTGGCACAGCCGCGAGACAGGCTACGGCTGTCTATGGCGACATCCCCATTGACGGTTTTGAACTCGATGAAAAAATTGTCGAAGTCGGTGAAAAATATTTTGGATTGAATTTATCAAATCTCGCTGTCCACATTGGCGACGGACGTTTGAACCTTGAACGCAGTCAATATAAATATGACATCATCGCTGTGGATGCCTACCGCCCGCCATACATTCCGCCGCACATGACCACACAGGAATTTTTCAAGATCGCTGCTTCCCACCTGACCGAGGACGGGGTGCTGACCATCAACGTTGGTTCAGTCCCCGGCGACCGCCGCCTGATAGACGGACTCGCAACGACAATGGCGACCCAGTTCCCGACCATTCACATCATGGACATCCCCGGCACACTCAACACGATGATCTTCGCCACCAAACAACCGACCACACGCGAAGACTTTTTTACCAACCTCGCGGCGCTTTCCGTTGACCAAAGCACCCATCCGCTGCTGGTGACTGCCATGTCATCTACTTATGTCAATTTCAAGGACGGCTACCAAACCACCACCGTCTTCACCGACGACCTCGCCCCCATCGAATGGATCGTCAATGACATGGTTGTGAGTTTCGTCCTGCAAGGCGGGCTGGAATTTTTGCAGTAACCTAATGTGTCAAAAGTGTCGCGTGTCGAAGTGTCCCTTCACAACCGACATCTTGGACACTCTCCGATACCTTCGACACTATTTTATGAAACCCATCCTCTCCTTTCTCGTCTCCCTGCTCGTTCCACTGGCCCTGATCGGCACAGCCCTGCGGATTTTACTCACGCCGATATTTTTCAACATCGAATATCGAATGCCCTACTTTCCCGCTGACGAATATGGCTTCACCCAGCAAGACCGCTTGCATTGGGCACCCTTCGCCGTGAAGTATCTCATCAACAACGCGGACGTTTCCTATCTCGGAGAATTGAAATTCGAAGATGGGAGTGCGCTTTACAATGAGCGCGAACTTAGTCACATGGCAGATGTAAAAAATGTAGTGCGCCGCGCTTTGAATGTTTGGTATATCTCGCTTGCTGGTTTATTCCTCCTTGCCTTTCTCGCCAACCGCGGAGACTGGGTCTATGAATATATCCATGCCCTGCGGCGCGGCGGCTTGTGGATGATCGGTCTGGCAGTTGCGCTCGGCGCAATTGTGGGAGTTGGCATCGCCTCCAACCCGGATCTGTTCTGGCAATTCTTCACATTTTTCCATTCCCTATTCTTTGAAGGCGATTCCTGGCTATTTTATTTTTCAGATACCTTGATCCGCCTCTTTCCCATCCGCTTCTGGCAGGATGCTTTTCTTTGGGCGGCAGCCCTCGCTTTGGGAGGCGGGGCTGGCTTGGCGTTTGGATTGCGAGTACCGCGTCAATAACCAAATTAATTTGGGACGCTGAAGAACGCAGAAAAACGCAGATTATTTTTTAAATCAGCGAATTCAGCGTTTGTCTGCGTCCAAAAAATATTTTTGTCATTACAGATAAAGTCTATGGCTTTCTCAAATTAGATGGACAAGTTTACGGCAAAGGCTTAACGCGAATTACGCAAATTGGGCGGATTTCGCGAAAACACAGAAAAAAAATTCGCGCTATTCGCTTCATTCGAGCCATTCGCGTTAAGTTTTTTTGATTTTCGGGCTTTGAGAAAGCCAAGGGATAAAGTCTGGCAAGCAGAAACAAGCGGTAAAACAACGTGTATAATTCAAACACTAGGTAACGCGACATTAATGTCGCGCCACAATTATCAAAGGAACTCACTCTATGGCCTTATCATTGGAAAACAAAGTAGCGCTCGTCACCGGCGGCTCACGCGGAATTGGACGCGCCATTGCCCTGGAATTTGCGGCGCGCGGCGCAGCGGTCGTGGTCAATTACAACAAGTCACCTGAATCGGCTGAAGAAGTGGTCACGCAGATTCAAGCCGCGGGCGGGAAAGCTGCCGCGTTTCAGGCGGACGTGTCCGATTTCAAGCAAGCCGAAGCACTGGTCAAATTCACCGTGGAAACCTTCGGCGACCTGGGCATACTCGTCAACAATGCAGGCATCACCCGCGACCAGTTGATTATGATGATGCCAGAAACAGATTGGGACGCGGTCATCAATACCAACTTGAAGAGCACATTCAACTGCTCGAAAGCCGCGGTCAAACACATGATGCGCAAGCGCGTGGGACGGGTCATCAACATGGCTTCTGTTGCGGGTCAAATGGGCAACGCCGGCCAGACGAATTATTCCGCATCCAAAGGCGGGCAGATCGCATTCACTAAAGCCCTCGCGCGTGAAGTAGCGGCGCGCAATATCACCGTCAACGCCATTGCGCCGGGCTTCGTGGATACTGAAATCCTCGATGCCATGACACCCGAAATATTGGAAGCCGCGCTCAAGATGGTTCCGCTCGGACGCAAAGGCAAACCCGAAGAGATCGCATACGCCGCCGCATTTCTCGCCTCAGACGAAGCATCCTATATCACCGGCCAGGTTCTGGGCATTGATGGCGGCATGGCGATGATGTAAAAGGAGTAAACAATGACTGAAAATACTCAAGGCAAGACAACCGTTTCACCGGATGTGCTCACAACCATCGCGCGACTCTCCGCGTTGAGCGTGCCCGGCGTCAGCAGACTCGCACCCGTCTCCGGCGGAGTCAACCGCCTATTCAAACGAGGAACAGGCGACGGGGTCCGCATTGAAACGGAGGATAATGTCGTTTATGCAGACCTGCACCTCATCCTGCATGAGGAAGTAAACATCCGCGAGGTCAGCCGCAACGTCCAGCAGAATGTCGCGCGCGCCATCCAGGAAATGGTCGGCATGGACGTGGGGCATGTCAACATTCATATCGAAGATATAGATTACGAAGATAACGAGGCCTGAAAGCATGAAACCCCGCACCAGAGCGCGCGCCATCGCTCTGCAAGTACTTTACGAAACTGATATCGCAAGCAATCATCTTCCAGGTGACGTGTTAAAAACGCGCCTGGAAGAAATGCCGCTCGCCGATGACCTTGCCGAATTCGCAAGGCAGATCATCTTTGGCGTGCTGCCCCTCACACAAGACCTCGACCAATTGATCGCAAAGTATGCTCCCGAATGGCCGCTCGACCAGATCGCCGCCATCGACCGTAATATTTTACGCATTGCATTTTGGGAATTTGCCGTTTCGCGCGAAACCCCGGTCAAGGTTGCCATCAACGAAGCCGTGGAATTGGCAAAACAATACGGCTCAGATTCCGCTCCGCGTTTTGTAAACGGCGTGCTCGGCACACTTGTAGAGCATGAACATGAAATCCATCAAATCATTAAGACCAGAATCGCGTTGGACGCCAACCTGGAATCATAACCATGGAAATTCTCGGCATCGGCCCGTCTGAATTTATTTTCGTCGTCATCATTGCGCTGATCATCCTTGGCCCAAAGGATATGCAAAAAGCGGGCAAGACAATTGGAAAGTGGCTGCGCAGCATCGTCACATCTGATGGGTGGAAAGTCTTCCAGCAAACCTCGCGCGAACTACGGACTTTGCCCAACCGCTTGATGCGCGAAGCGAACGATGAAGTGAACAAGATCGGAAATGAAATCAACAACTCAGCCTCACCTTCAACTCGCAGGGACGACAATTCTTCAAGCTGGATGAGGAACCCGAACATTCCCTCCCGCTCCATGCCGGTCTCGAACCCGCCGACACCTGCCAGCCCACCTGAAAATTCGATCGCGCCGACAGAGGCTGCGTCACCCCCAACCGAAAGCGACCAACCCAAAGATGCGTAATTTTCTTCGCGGCGCATGGCGGATCATCACATCTCCATTCCATCTGCTCTATGCCATTCTCGCGTTCCCATTTCGAGCGATCTCCCGCTTTCGCAAATTCCTGAATACCGAGCCTGACGAACATCCGCTGCCGGAAGTGTTTGTCGAGTTGACCACCAACAAAGACGCGCGTCAGATGCTGTGGGATCAAGTGGAAGCGTTCCGTATGCATCTTTTACGCGCGCTGCTCTTCCTGATTCTGACGGTGAGCGTTTCATTTGTTTTCACCCAAAAGATCATTGAATTCCTCGCCCAGCCGGTTGGCGGATTGGATCAACTCAAAGCCATCGAGGTGACTGAATCGATTGGCGTGTTCATGCGCGTGGCGTTATTCTCCGGCATTGCGCTGGCGATCCCCTACATTGCCTTTGAACTCTGGTTATTCGCCGCGCCGGGATTAAAACCGCGTGAGCGCAAAATGGGCTTGGCCGGGATTCCACTGGCGACCCTTTTCTTTTTGGGCGGCGCGGCCTTCACGTTTTTCCTCATGCTCCCGGCCGCACTGCCTTTCCTGAATAATTTTCTGGGCATCAAAACAGAACTGCGCCCGCAATCTTATTTCTCATTTGTTACCGGGTTAATGTTCTGGCTGGGAGTGTCATTTGAATTCCCGCTGGTCATTTACGTTTTATCTGCCATCGGACTCATCAAGCCGGAACTGCTTGCCCAGCAATGGCGGCTGGCCATCGTGCTGATCGCAATCGTCGCGGCGGCTGTTACGCCGACAGTGGACCCGGTCAATCAGGGGCTGGTGATGGCTCCGATGATTTTGTTATATTTTTTCAGCATTGGCCTGAGCTACGTCGCCTACGCCGGGCGAGAGCGGAACAATGCTGAAGCGCAGAAAAAAGCCGCTGAGGAAGCGGCAGGTTAGGGCGGAGAAAGAAGCGCCCGTTTTTGCATCCGAGGAGAGAGAATGAACAAGCTTTCAATGTCGCCCAGCGGCCGCCGCGTGATCACTGCGGTGACCGTGTCTGCCTTTATTTTGCAGGCATGTACATTTTCATTATTTAACAATCCGATTAACATCGGCGGAGGGTCTACGCCGGGGCCGGTTGTGGAGGTTGCCTCGCCCACCCCGCAAGCCATGGCGCAAACCAACTTTGTGGTCACAATCCCCGAGCCGCTTCAACCCGGCGAATCGCTGGCGCTTGCCGTCATGGACGAAGTGACCGGGCTTTCGTTGAATGCCACGCAATTTCCCATGAGTCCGCGGGATTCAATTACATACACGGCGGTATTGCCCCTGCCGTTTAACTCGGTGGTGAAGTACCGCTATGTCCGGCACAGTGCGGCGCAGGTTTTGGAAGATACCAATTCAGGCGCGGCCATACGTTATCGGATGTTTTATGTGGCAGGACCCAGCGAAGTCCAGGACATCGTCGCGGACTGGGGTGACAAATCATTCGCGCGTCCAACCGGTAAAATCGAAGGGCATGTGTTCAACGCCGACACCGGATCGTCTCTGCCGAATATCCTTGTGACCGCGGGCGGCGCGCAAACTCTCACCGATTCAACGGGTCGATTCGAACTGGACGGCTTGCCCACCGGCACGCAGAATCTGCTCGTTTACAGCCTCGACGGAATGTATCAGACTTTCCAACAAGGGGCGGCCATTGCGGCGGGCAGCACAACCCCCGTTGACCTGCGTATCAAACCCGCACAGTTGGCGAGCGTCACATTTATTGTCTCTGTGCCTGCCACGACCGTACCCGGCGTGCCCGTCCGCATTGCGGGGAATTTACTGCAGCTTGGAAATACCTTCGCCGACCTGCAAGGCGGCGTCAGCACGAACGCAGACCGGATGCCGATCATGAGCCTGCAAGCGGATGGCCGCTACGCGGTCACACTTGGACTGCCGATTGGGGCGCACATCCAATATAAATACACATTGGGCGACGGATTTTGGAACGCGGAACACACTGTAAACGGTCAATGGAATTTGCGCGATTTCGTCGTGCCGGCTCAGGGAGTTACGATTCAAGATCAAGTTGCCTCATGGCTGGTCGGCGATACCTCCCCGATTCTTTTTGAAGTAACCGTGCCTTCGGTCACACCGCCGGGCGATATTGTCTATATCCAATTCAACACCTTCGGCTGGATGGAACCCATCCCGATGTGGCCGCTTGGCAACAACCGCTGGGCATATAAACTTTACGGCCCACTCAACATCCTCGGCTCTTTTGCATATCGCTATTGCCGCAATGGTCAATGCGGCGCCGCGGACGATTCCGCCACGGTCGGCGCAGCGCCCACCGGACGACAAGCCGGCACCAGTCTCCTCAGCCAGGATATTCAAGACACGGTCAACGCGTGGAAATGGTTCGAGAACCCCGAACCTGTGACACTGGTCGGCACCGCCATCACGCCCCGCCCCAACGGATTTTTAACAGGCATCGAATTCCAATCCACGTATCGTCCGAACTGGTCGTATTACGCACCGCAAGCATTTGCAAACACACAGGCGCTTGGCGCAAACTACGCAGTCCTCACCCCCAGTTGGACTTACACAAGTGTTTCGCCGCTGGCATTTTCACCAGTCCCCGGACAAGACCCGTTGTGGATCGACTCGGCTATCATGATTTCACAAGCCCGGGCTTTGGGACTAACCATTTCGATCTTTCCCACGCCGAATTTTCCCGCATCATCCTCCACCTTTTGGCTGGATGCGCCGCGAGATGCACAGTGGTGGCTGACGTGGCTTGCCCGCTACCGCGCATTCGCCGTCAACTATGCCGACCTCGCCACCCAAACCGGCGCGCAAACCCTCATCCTCGGCGGCGACTGGATCGCGCCTGCCCTGCCAAATGGGAAACTGCCGGACGGAAGCCCGGCCAACTCTCCCGCCGACATCGATACGCAGTGGAGATCTGTCATTGCAGATGTGCGCGCACATTTCAAAGGGCAGATTTTATGGGCGCTGCCGTACACCAAATCCGCCATCGAAGCGCCGCTGGATTTCCTAAAAGACACAGACGGCATTTACCTGTTATGGTCTGCCCCGCTTTCTACAAATCCCAGCGCCACCAAAGTGGATTACGCGCTTGAGGCTGGGCGCCTGCTGGATAATGAAGTTGCGCCGCTGGCATCCGTATTGGGCAAGCCGCTTATCCTTGCCGTGGCATATCCCTCCGCAAGCGGATCGGCCAGCGGATGTATTTCCAATGGCAGGGGCGGCTGCCTCGACTGGACAGAATTAAACCAGCCAAATGCCGACATAAATTCTGTGGAGTTAAACCTGCAAACGCAGGCGGATATTTACGAAGCACTGCTGACAGCGGTCAACTCCCGCGCCTGGGTTTCAGGCTTTGTCAGCCGCGGATACTACATCCCCGCAGCATTACAGGATAAATCAGCGTCCGTTCACAGCAAGCCGGCCGCAGATATTTTGTGGTACTGGTATCCGCGCCTGACGGGTGCGGTGAGATAAATTCGCTCCATCAGTATCTTCAGTTTTTGGAAGCCAAAACAAAAGAGGCGCTTTTACGAGCGTCTCTTTTTGGGTGAGGACGTGTTTTACATCAAGTTCAAAGGCAAAATTTTTTACACCGGAGGAGTAATGAAAAAAGTAATAAAAATCCTGGGGCGGGTCTTGATCGGTATTGTCATTCTCGCGTTAATCGTCGGCGCGGGCGGGACATTTTATTTCAAGAGCTACATCCCGAACACGGTCGCGCCAAGATCGTTTCCGCAAATTGACGGCGAAATTAAATTGGACGGCCTCGACGCCCCGGTGGACATCTACCGTGACGGGATGGGCATTCCGCACATCTACGCATCCACCCAGCATGACCTATTTTTTGCGCAAGGCTACGTCCACGCGCAGGATCGCTTCTGGCAAATGGATTTCTGGCGGCACATCGGCTCGGCGCGATTATCAGAAATGTTCGGCGCAGGACAGGTGGAGACAGATTCGTTTTTGCGCACGCTAGGCTGGCGTCAGGTGGCAGAGCAGGAATACGAAATGCTCAGCCCCGAATCAAAGGCCATCCTCGATTCCTTCACAGACGGAGTCAATGCCTACATTCAAGAGCGCGGCCCCATCGAAGTCAGCCTTGAATATTTAATTCTGACGGGGGTATTGAACCGTGATTACAAAATCGAGCCGTGGACTCCCGTCAACTCGTTGACCTGGGGCAAAGCCATGGCCTGGGACTTGGGCGGCAACATGGACGACGAGATCGAACGCGCCATCCTGCTCAAGACGCTCACGCCGGAACAAGTCAACGAGCTTTATCCCGGCTATCCGTCAGATTACCCGGTCATTGTTCCAACCATCGGGGTTGGCAAGTTGGAAAGTTCGAAAGTTGCAACCTTCCAACCTTCAAACCTTCCAACCGCAATCATGGATTACCAACCTGTTGCCGATAAACTCGCCCTGCTCGAAACCGTCCTCGGCCCTACCGGCCCCGACATCGGCTCGAACAGTTGGGTAATTTCCGGCGACCTGACCACCAGCGGCAAACCCATGCTCGCCAACGACATGCATCTCGGAATTCAGATGCCGTCCATCTGGTATCAAAACTCACTGCACTGCCTGCCAAGGAATGACGCCTGCCCGTTCGATGTGACCGGCTTTTCATTCCCCGGCGTGCCGGGCATAATGGCCGGGCACAATAACCGCATCGCCTGGGGGTACACAAACCTCGGCCCGGATGTGCAAGACCTCTTTATCGAAAAAGTGAACCCGGAAAACCCCAATCAATATGAAGTGGAAGGCAAATGGGTTGACTTTGAAACTCGGACGGAAACCATCAAAGTCGCGGGCGGAGAACCAGTTGAGATGACCGTGCGCATCACACGCCACGGCCCGGTCATCTCAGATAATTACGGCTCGCTCAAGGATAATGTTGACCCAGAGAAAAATCCGGAAGCCACGCCTTTCAAAGACAAAAGCGGAGTTGAACTTCCCGAAAATTATGTGATCGCCCTTTCCTGGACGGCGCTGAAGCCGAACTCACCCTTCGAAGCCATTTGGGGCTTCGACAAAGCTCAAAACTGGGAAGAGTTCCGCGCCGCGGCTCGCATGTGGACGGTCCCCGCCCAAAACCTCGTCTATGCCGACGTGGACGGCAACATCGGCTACCAGACGCCCGGCACCATCCCGATCCGCAAAAACGGCGACGGCACATTGCCCGTGCCCGGCTGGTCAAGTGAATATGACTGGAGCGGATTTATCCCCTTCGACGAACTGCCCTACTCCTACAACCCGCAGAGCGGTTACATCGTCACTGCCAACAATCAGGCCAACCCGCGCGATTATCCGCACCTGATCACAATGGATTGGGATTACGGTCAACGCGCCGCCCGCATCGTGGATATGATCGAGAACGCGCCCGCCGCAATTGACGCGGCTTACATTCAGGAAATGCACGGCGACTCGAAGAATCTCAACGCTGAGACTCTCATGCCCATCCTGCTCACGGTCACACTGGAACCCGGATTTGCCTCCGTCCGAGAGCAGCATCTCAGCTCATGGAACTACCAGGAAACCGCCGACTCGCAGGCAGCCGCCCTCTTCGAATGGTTCTGGTGGAATCTGATTTCAAATACCTTTAAAGACGACCTGCCGCAAGCCTACTGGCCCGGCGGCGGCTCGCGCTGGTATGTCGTCATGCGCAACCTCGTCCAGCAAACTGACAGCCCGTGGTGGGACGACAAGACCACCGAAAAGGTTGAGACACGCGATGACATGTTCATACGAGCCTTCGAGGAAGCCGTCTCTCAAATGCAGGACGAATACGGGCAGGACATCACCAAATGGCCGACATGGGGCTACGTCCACAGCGCGACATTCCGCAATGCCACGCTGGGCAAATCGGGCATTGGGCCGATAGAGTCCATGTTCAACCGCGGGCCGTACGACACAGGCGGCGGCAAGAGCGTGGTCAATGCGACGGGCTACGTGGTTGGGTCATCGAATGGCTTTGATGTGGACTGGCTGCCATCGGAGCGCGAGGTCGTCGATCTCGGCAACCTTGACGCGTCGATCGCCATTCATACCACGGGTCAATCGGGTCATGCCTTCAACCCGCATTATGATGACATGGCTCCGATGTGGGCAAAAGTGGAATATGCCCCCATGTGGTGGGAGCAGGAGTCGGTTATAAAAGACAGCGAAGGGCATTTGAAGTTGGTGCCGTAAAAATGAAAGTGACAGTCACCTTAAAGGTGACTGTCACTTTTTTAGTAGTGGGCTTGACTAAATGAAACCGAATATTTTTTACCGCCGAGACGCAGAGAACACAGAGAAATCCCCTTGAAAACCTCTGCAAACTCCGCGCCTCTGCGGTGACAGATAGCTGGCGTCATTTACGCAAACCCATTACCACTTTTTTAACCACCATGCAACCCATCCCCCAACGACAACGCCGAGAAAGCTGGCAAACAAGTCGATCAAACTAAAAGTTCGGGCAGAAAAAAATATTTGCGAAATCTCTTCCAGCGTGATGGCGAGGGACAGGATCGCACCCACTGAAAGAGTCACCCAGTTCCGGGGCCGGTTTGGAAGCGAGGAGAGGAATGCGCGGGTGAGGAAAAAATTCAAAACGCCGAAAAGGCTGAAGTGTCCGAGCTTGTCCCCATTCGGAAAATCATAGATTGCATGAATGAATGGCGGAAGACGATCCAGATCGGCGAGGATCACAACCCCGATAATGAAAACAAGAAAAAATGCAGCGATGTATTTCATATAAAAACAGGTCGGGCTGTTGACCCGACCTGCAAATTATTTTGCTGCGCGGCGGGCTTTCCACCACTCGAAGACCATCGGCAGGACGGAGACCAAAATGATGGCGATGATCACGTATTCAAAATTTTCCTTCATGAACGGGATGTTGCCAAAGAAATAACCTGCGAAGGTGAAAAGCGCCACCCAGGTGATGCCGCCTATAAAATTGTAGGTGACGAAGTAGCCGTAGGACATTTTGCCGATGCCCGCCACGAATGGCACGAATGTGCGCACGATGGGAACAAAACGCGCCAGAAAAATTGACTTGCCGCCGTGCTTCTCAAAAAAAGCATGTGTCTTTTCGAAATATTCCTTCTTGATCCACTTGATGTTATAGGCGCGTTCGCCAAGATAATGGCCGATCGCATAATTGACTGTATCGCCAAGGATGGCGGCGACCATGAGCAGGATCGCGAGATACCAGACGTTCAACGAACCGAGCGCCGCAAAAGTGCCCGCCGCGAACAAAAGCGAATCCCCGGGCAGGAACGGCATGATGACCAGTCCTGTTTCGACAAAGATCACCGCGAACAATATGCCATAGGTCCAGCCGCCATATTGGGTGATGATGATTGCAAGATATTCATCCAAATGAAGAAATAGATCGATCAAACCAGTTACAAACTCCATGTTTATTTTCCTCTTTCAAAGTTTTATTAGCAAGTGACAGTCACCTTCGCGAAGGTGACTGTCACTTTTGTCAACGGGCGAAAATTATACACTGCTTTATTTCTTTGCCTCAATTCGACTCAACCAGTCGCCGAACAGCAAGAGCAGGAAACCTCCGAGCACGCCCAGACCAATATCCAGCGCGCCGAACGTGAACAAAGCCCAGCCGCGCCAGACGCCGATCCATTGCCCGAGTGCGAAGCCGAGCGCACTTAATCCGCTATACAGGAGCAGGCGCCAGCCAGTTCCGCCGCGCAGAAAATTATAGAGCACGCCGCACAGAGTTGAGACTATCAGCGCAAAGATGAGCGTCGGCAGGGTCATGGATTAAGGCTTGAGGTATTTTGTGAAGAAATCGGTGATGGCGTTGTAACAGGTCACGCGGTTTTCGTATTTCAAAACATCGTGACCTTCGTCTTCAAAGACCAACATCTCAAGCTGTTTGCCATTCTCGCGCAGTTGTCTGACGAGGTCTTCCGACTCTGCCGCAACCACTCGCGGATCGTTGCGTCCCTGAATGACCAGCATCGGCGCGGTCATATTGTGCAGATGGGTCTTGGGCGAACGCTCAACCAAGTCGGCTCTTTCCTCCGGGATGTCAATGTCGCCAATGGCGATCTTGAAATATGGCTTCCAGGTCTCGGGGATGCGTTCGGAGAAGGTCACCAAATCATACGGACCGAACATGTCGCAGGAAGCCTTCCACAGGTCAGGGTGCAGCCCCGCCTGCATCAAGGTCATATAGCCGCCGTAGGAACGTCCCACCACAGCCGCGCGTTTGACATCCAGCCGCTTATCTTTTGGCAGAACCTTGGTCATCGCATGGACATGGTCAAGGCGATCCTGTCCGCCCCAGTCACGGTCAACATGTTTGACGTAGGAAAGACCGTAGCCGGTCGAGCCGCGCACGTTCGGCACGAAGACGGCAAATCCGCGCAGGGTGAGGAATTGAATGAGCGGCATCGAGAACCAGGCAAAGTCCGGGCGTTCCTGTCCCTGCGGGCCGCCGTGGATGTAATAGACCAGCGGGCGCGCGCCTTTGAATCCGAGGAACTTTGAGGGAAGATAAAGCCGCGCAGAAACGCGCAGTCCATCATGTGAAATGTAGGACGCGTCCTCGCCTTTGGAAAGGTAGGCGTCATTGACTCCCAAAATCCTTTCGCTGGTGTGCAGGGCGAGGTCGGTGCGTTTCTTGCCTTCGATGGTATAGATCTGCGTCGGCGAGGTGGCGGTTGAGAATGAGAAGGTGAAAATATCCTCCTGCGCGTTATAGTCCATGTGCTCCAACATGCCATTGTCAAAAGGTTGCGGGCCAACCAGCGCGCGCTTGAGATTCATGACGAGCTTTGCCTCGTCAAAGATTCCCTCATAAGCCCAGGAGCAGCCGTCAATGTTGAATGTGACCAGATAACGGTCATCTTTCAATTGAGTGACGTTTTCCATCTCACCCTCACCAGCGTGAACCACTCCTTTCAGCTTCACAGGCTGGATGACGCCGGGCTTCTTCAGGTTGATATAGCCAAGGCTAAAAGTATCCTCAAACACAGCGCTGGTGACGATGGCGCCTTTTCCGCTCGGCGAAAACACAGCATTGCCAAGCCCGTTCAACGGAACCTGTTCGCCGGGTTTGCGCTTTTCCAGCGGCTTGCCGTATAGCAGAGTGCGCTTTCCATCCACAGATAAATACAGCACGCTATCACCCACTGAATAACCCGTGCCGAGCAAAAGTTTGCTGTGTCTGCTGCTGTAAGCCGATACGCCAAATCCCCATTCACTCGCGGCGATCTTCGTCAATTTGCCGGTCTTCAAATCGCCGCGATAGGTTTCCTGCAAGGGCTTGTCGCGCCGTTCAGCCAGCAGGTACACGACCGCCTTCTTGCCGTCACACTCGCCGAGGTGAACGCGATATTCCTTGAAGAAATTATTGAAGGCTGGTTCGGGGAATCCCCCGTCGAGCGGGATCAGCATGGGCTGATAATTCTCGTCGCCGTCTCTGTCGATCATGACAAGGATTTTGTCAAGTTCGGGGAAGGCGTAAAACGAATGTCCGCCAATCAAGTGCGGATTTTGCAGCGCGATGTTCGGCGGCAACAACGGCTCAGGCACACTGCCGCCAAAGTACATGGCATACAAACTCAAGTGCCCGGAAAGGTTGCTCAAAAAGAAAATCCGTTCATCAGCAAACTGAGGCACAACAAACAAACGAGCCGACATTAGTGATTCAACGCGATGGTTCATGGGAAAAATCCTTTCTAGATTTTTTGATCTTATCATTCATAAAATGATAGAAACGACAAATTGGATTGACTTAGCTTAAGCCTGCCTACACGCAGATACATTAGTTGATGATTCCGCCGCCGAGCATCACCTCATTTTGATAGAAGACCGCCGCCTGACCGGCTGTCACATCCCGAACTGGCGCATCAAACTTAACCGATACCTGATCCCCTTCCAATGGGCTGACCAGCGCTTCGGCTTCCTTCGCCGTGTAGCGAATCTTCACTTGGGCGCGGAACGGTTCAACGGGCGCTTCACCTGAAACCCAGTTGACATCGCGCGCGGTCAATTCAGTAAAACCGAGTTCGTCAAGCGTACCGACGACAAGCGCGTTGCTTGAGGCATGTTTTGTAATGACATACAGAGGAACCGGCGAAGCGACATTCAATCCCTTGCGCTGACCGATGGTGTAATTTGCAAGTCCATTGTGCGTGCCGATTGACTTCCCGCTCGTGGTGACAATTTCGCCGGGCTGTAAGATTTCAGATGCGTGACGCTGGAGAAATCCGCGATAATCTTCGCCGGCGAGAAAACACAAATCCTGAGAATCTGCTCTCGAAGCAGTCGGCAGGCCAAAGTCCGCAGCGATGCGCCTTATTTCGGGTTTGGGAAACTCCCCCACAGGAAAAAGCGCGTGAGCAAGCTGATCCTGTTTCAAGACATGTAAAACATAAGATTGATCTTTGGAATGATCCACTGCGCGCAACAATTTCTGCTTTCCAACTTCTGCCTTTATTCTTACATAATGCCCCGTCGCCATAAACTCCGCGCCTAACGCGAGCGCATGATTCAACAAAAACGTCCAGCGGATTTGGCGGTTGCACAGCAAACACGGATTGGGCGTTTCGCCGCGCGCGTACCCATCAAGAAAATATTGCACAACCGTTTCGCGGAAGACATCCTTGGCATCAATAACATAAAATGGAATATCGAGAATGCCCGCCACGCGCCGCGCCTGCGCCATTGCATCCGGTGTACAACAGCGGTTGGATTCCTCTTTGCCGGGTTCAGACCACAAACGCAGCATCATTCCGGTAACGTCACAACCCTGCTGCTTGAGCAGGGCGGCTGCCACCGAAGAATCCACGCCGCCGGACATGGCGACAACAACTTTTTTCCGAGACATATTTGGATTATACCCATCACGGTCATAAATTGCGCATTTTTACCACAATGGAAAGCGCAATTTATGACCGAGGGCATTTTATAAACCAAAGCTTTCTCTTGACCTGCATTCCTTAATTATGTATATTCGTCGTTGTTAACACAAAAAACCAAAGGCACTATTCAGAGGAGAGAGACATGCCAGACAAGGCAGATATTATCATCAACAATGCGCGGGTTTTTACAAGCGTTGAAAGCAATCCAGATGCTGAAGCGGTAGCCATTCAGGGCAAATATATTATTTATGCGGGGACAAATGAAGGTGTGAAGAATTTCCAGAGCGAATCGACGCGCGTCATTGACGGGAAAGGCTGTACGGTAACGCCCGGTTTTATTGATTCCCATTTTCATTTACTGTGGGGCTCGATCTGGATGGGAAGCGCACAGTTATATGAAGCCAAGGATATGAATGATGTCCGCGAGGTCTTGAAGGCATTTGCCGAACAAAATAAAACCAGCGCATGGGTGGACGGGCGCGGCATTAAATATGGAATCATCCCATCGCGAAAAGAATTGGACGAAATCGTTCCTGACCGCCCGGTTTACATCAATGCTTATGACGGACATACTTCATGGGCGAATACAAAGGCGCTTGAACTGGCGGGGATTTTACAGCCCGGCAAGGAAGCCCCGGGAGTCGGCGTCATTGTCCGCGATGAAAACGGACTTGCCACCGGCGAACTGCGCGAAACAGCCATGGGATTGGTTTCAGAATTACTCCCTGCAACAAGCGACGCCCGCAAACGCGAACTGCTCAAGATGGCGATCAAGAAAATTAATTCCACTGGCGTAACCAGCGTCCACAATATGAACGGCGACCTGGATGAGTTGATGGTCTACGCCGCGCTTGAAGATGCGGGCGAGATGACCCTGCGTGTCTATACCCCCTATCACATCAAACCTGAGACCACGGAACAGAACTTGGCCGAAGCCGCTGAGATGGCAAAGATTCAAGGCGACTTTGCTCGGGGCGGCGCAGTGAAATTTTTCATGGACGGCGTTTGGGAATCCTATACCGCTTTGAACCTCGAACCCTACGCAGACAATCCTGACGCGAAACCAGACGGCATTTTCTCGGCCGAACATTTCACGCGCATGGCGGCGGCGTCTGATAAATTGGGACTACAGATATTCGTCCATTGCTGCGGCGATGGCGCAGTGAGGCGGACTCTCGATGGATACGAAGCAGTTCAACACTTAAATGGGAAGCGGGACAGTCGTCATCGCGTGGAGCATATCGAAGTCATCCATCCCGATGACCTGCCGCGCTTCAAGGAATTGGATGTTATCGCATCCATGCAGACCAGCCATGCGCCGTTCAGTATTTCAGAAGGCGATGTGTGGCCGGCGCGTGTCGGCAAAGAGCGCTGGAAAAAATCCTTCGCATGGCGAGACATCAAGAACGCGGGCGCACACCTAGCCCTTGGCAGTGATTGGACAGTGGCACCCTTCGACCCGATGATCAATTTACACGTGGCGCTCAACCGCGAGTTATGGTCGCCTACTGACCCCGATCAGAGATTGACGCTGGAAGAATGCATCCTCGGCTATACACGCGATGCGGCGTATGCCGAGTTCAAGGAAAACGAAAAAGGACAGATCAAGGAAAACTATCTCGCCGACCTGGTGTTATTCTCGCATGATCTATTTGCGCTTCCGCAGGAAGATATTTTGACAGCTAAAGCAGTAATGACTATCGTGGATGGCAAGGTTGTGTTTGAGGCATAAAAAAAATGCTGACCTACGCCGTAAGACGTATCCTTCAAACCATACCCATTCTCTTCATCATCAGCGTCCTGCTGTTCTTTCTTGTGCGCTCCGCGCCGGGCGGCCCGTTGACTTCTGCGCGGCGCAATCCAAATGTCACGAAGGAACAGATCGAAGCCATTGAAGAAAAACTCGGGCTCAACGACCCGCTGCCTGTGCAGTATGGCCGCTGGATCGGCGATATGTTCAAAGGGGATCTGGGCGAATCGATCAAATTCCATCGCCCCGTCAACGATATGATCGCAGAGAGAATCCCCAACACGCTGACTCTTGTGGGAGCATCGTTTTTATTAACGCTGATCGTCGCAATTCCCATTGGCATGTTTTCGGCGCGAAAGCCATACTCGCTGTTCGACTACGTCATGACCACGATCACGTTCATCGGCCAGTCCATTCCTGTCTATTGGCTTGGATTGGGTCTGATCGTTATCTTCTATGTCACGCTAAAAAATCCATTTACGGGCATTCCCTTCTTCCCCGTTGGCGGAATGAACACGCGCGGCAAGGAAGGCGAACTGCTCGATACGCTCTGGCATTTGGTTCTGCCTGTCACTGCCTTAAGCCTTGGTTGGATCGCATGGTACTCACGTTTCCTGCGCTCCAGCATGATGGATGTTTTGCACGAAGATTACGTCCGCACGGCGAAGGCCAAAGGCGCAAGTTTCAATGTCGTATATTACAAACACGCGCTGCAAAACGCGATCCTGCCCCTGGTGACTCTCATTGCGCTTGACCTGCCGAGCTTGTTTGCGGGCGCACTTTTTGTGGAAACGATCTTTTCATGGCCGGGCATGGGGCGTCTCTTTTGGGATGCCGCCAAGGGACGCGACTATCCCATTCTGCTCGGTGTGGTAATGATCACTGCCGTGCTCATCATTTTTTGCAACATCCTCGCCGACCTTGCTTATGGCTGGCTCGACCCGCGGGTGAAGTATGAATGAGCCCATCATTCAGGAACAAAGCATGGCGCGCGTCATCCTGCGGCGTTTCTTCAAACACAAACTTGCGGGCATCGCCATCGCAGTCCTTGCCCTGCTGGTACTCGCCTCCGCATTTGCGTTTACAACCCCGTACAGTCCCACCGACCAGGAACCGACAAACAGTTTTCAGAAAACAAGCATGGATCATTGGTTTGGGACGGATGAATTAGGACGCGATGTATTCACGCGAATTTTGTACGGCGGTCGGGTCTCACTGACAGTTGGTCTGTTTTCTACTTTCCTTTCCATCGCTTTGGGTGTTCTGGTCGGCGCATTGAGCGGATACTTTGGCGGCTGGGTCGACTCGGTTCTGATGCGCATCACCGACGCCTTCCTGACCTTCCCCACCATTTTTGTGCTGATCATCCTCGGAGCGTTTTTGCGCGAACAGCAGGTGCCGTGGTTGAAGAACAGCGTGCTGATCGTGATCATCATCATCGCCGCGCTCTCGTGGATGTGGCCGGCCCGTCTCGTGCGCGGACTCTTCCTCGTGCTGCGCGAGCGCGAATTCGTCACAGCTTCGCGCGCGCTTGGCGGAAATAGTTCGCGCATCATCATTCAACACATCCTGCCGAATTGCATCGGTCCCATTTTGGTCAGCGGCACATTGCAAATGGCTTCAGCCATCATCACCGAATCTGGATTAAGTTATTTGGGCTTCGGTGTCCAGCCTCCCACCCCAACCTGGGGCAGCATTTTAGCCACCGCGCAGAATCAAGTCTTCCGCGCCCCGTGGATCGCGTTCTACCCCGGGTTGATGATCTTCATCACCGTCATGGCAATCAACTACATCGGCGATGGTCTGCGCGATGCGTTTGATCCGTATGTGGTCCACACAGAGTAGGACGAAATTCATTTCGTCCTACAAAATCAACAAAGGAGAAGAAATGAAACTAAAATTTTTGACCCTGTTCGTGATCCTCGGCCTCATGCTCAGCGCATGTGGCAGTGGAGGAAATGCGCCAGCAACAGAACCAGTTTCGGGCGCGGGGGGAACCGTCACCTTAATCATCCCTGAAGAGCCGACCACCCTCAATTACTTTATGGCTGACGCGGCCATTGTCCGTCAGGCTGCTGAAGCAACGATGATGACTGGTTTGGCGACCATCAATGAAAATGGCGATTACGTCGCAACGCTCGCGCAGGAATTGCCCACACTTGATAACGGCGGCCTCTCGGCTGATTATCTGACTGTAACCTGGAAATTGCGCGAAGGACTGAAATGGTCTGACGGCGAAGCGATCACGTCAGACGATATCAAGTTTACGGTTGAAGTGCTTTCAAATCCCGATGCTGGCGCGCTAGTCGGCACAAGCGGGTTTGATCTGATTGCATCCGTCGAAACACCCGATGATCTAACCGCCGTATTGAGTTACTCCGAACCGTACCCCGGGTATCTCGATCAATTTGCGTATGGCTTGTTCCCGCGCCATGCCACCGGCGAACCAGCCGACATGGCAAACTGGGAGTGGAATCGCAACCCTGTTGGAGCGGGTCCGTTTGTGTTGAGTAATTGGGCGTCAGGCGAGAGCCTCACCATGACCCGCAACCCGAATTATTATGAAGCAGGCAAGCCGTATTTGGATTCGCTCGTCTTTGTGATCGTGCCTGAACCTGCCGCGCAAACCGCGATGATGTTGAACGGCGAGGCTCAATTCCAATTATGGCCCGGCGAATTCAAAGCCGATTACGATGAACTGCTCAAAGGCAAAGCCTCGCAGCACCTCATCCCCGGTATTTGGAACATGGCCATTGACTTTAATTTGAGCGCGCCTTTCGATGGCGATGCAACCGCCGCAGCGCCGCACCCCATTCTCGGTGACATCCGCGTGCGTCAGGCGATTGCCAGCGCAATTAATTATCAATCTCTGCAGCAGGATGTTTTGAAAGGCAGTGTCAGCGATTCCACCAATCCGTTCGCGTATGGCTGGTATCAATGCGACCTGCCGCGCGCATTTGGATTTGACGCCGCGAAAGCGAATCAACTACTGGATGAGGCTGGCTGGGTGATGGGCGATGACGGCATCCGCGTGGCGAAGGATGCGTTGTACGCGGAAGATGGAACGCGCCTCTCTCTTGAACTGCAAGGGTATACGGCTTTCGATCCGCTGCAACTCACCGAAGAATTCATCGTCGAGAACCTGAAGGCTGTCGGCATCGAAGCGCGGATTCAAAACTACGACTTCTCGATCATCTTCGGCACCTTTGAAGATAACTCGCCGCGCGCCGTCGGTGACTATGATATGTTGATCTTTGACCGCGGCTTCACCACCGAGCCGCAGGGTTACAACTTCGACGCCTATCATTCATCGCGCATTCCCACTGCCGAGAATCCCACGGGCGGAAATTACTTCCGCTGGGTGAATGACGATGTGGATATTGCGCTTGAAGTTGCGGGCAGCAGTTTTGACCTGCAAACACGAAAGGATGCCTACTGCAGGATTGGTCAGGCCGTCATTGACGATCTGCCGCAGGTCTATCTGTATCTCTTCCAGGATAACTACGGCGTGGCTGATAACCTCGAAGGATACATCCTCAGCACATGGGGCTCCATGAGTTGGGGCGCGCAGAATTGGAAATATAAATAATGGTGTAATGCGACACGCTTTGCGATGTCGCGCAGGAATAAAAAAGGTGACAGTCACTCTGATGAGTGACTGTCACCTTTTTTTGCATCACATCACTACCTCAACCGCCGCGCATCTCGCACCAAATCTACGAACTCATCCATATAGTCATCACGATACAGGTATTCGCGAATGCGGCGGGCTTCATCGTATACATGATCGAGAGAGCTTCCCTCCGCCCAATAGCTGCCTTTCAGGATTTCGGCATATTCCGCGACAACCACGGCGCGTTGGAAATAAGGATTGGTCTCTTCAAAATCAAAAGCCATCTGACCCGCGTCAAAATCCTGTGAAATCTCAACGATCTGGTGAGTGTCGGGATCTTCCCAGCGCATGTAGACTATGGCAATTTTTCCGTTGTGGGCATTGGGGTGGAGTTTGACCTCATACAGCGCAGTGACTGAATGCCCCGCGCCGATCTCGCCCGCATCGACAGAATTATCGCGGAACTCATCATCTGCCACGGCGCGGTTTTCGTAGCCGATGAGTCGATAGCGCAAAACGGTTTCGGGGTTGAACTCCACCTGAACTTTTGCATCCAGGGCAATGGTCTGCAAAGTGCCTGTGATCTCATCAATGAAAAGTCTGCGGGCTTCATCGCGGTCATCCACGTAGGCATAGAAACCATTGCCATTGTCGGCAAGCTGCTCCATGAGTGTGTCGTTGTAATTGTCCATGCCAAAGCCGATGGTGGTGAGTGTGACTCCGCGCTCGACGTGGCGGTGGATCTCTTCGAGGATCGCATCCGCTTCGGTCTGGCCGACGTTTGCCACGCCATCCGAGCAGAGGATTACCCGATTGATTCCATCGCGGTTGAAGGCTTCCATTGCCATGCCATAGCCGAGTCGGATTCCAGCTTCGGCATTCGTGGAACCTTCGGGATGCAGGCTGTAGATCGCGGAGAGGATTCTGTCAGAATCAGAACCAGCTGTCGGCTCGAGAACGACACGCGCGTCTGATCCATAAACGACAATGCTGACTGTGTCATTCCGATGTAATTGCTCCACCAGCATTTCAAGCGACTGTTTTACGAGGCCGAGGCGATTATCCATATCCATCGAGCCGGAGACGTCGATCACGAAAGTCAGCGCGGCATCCTTGCGGTCTTCTTCGTCCACTTCAAAACCTTGAATTCCAACGCGCAGCATGTCGTAGCGCTCGGTTTCGGTAAAAGGAGACGGGCCGCCGTCAATGTAAATTCCAAAAGCCTGATGCGCGGGCGGCGAGTCGTAGCCCTGGTCGAAATAGTTGATGTACTCCTCCACGCGGACAGAATCTTCGGGCGGGAGGTTCCCGTCATTTATATAATTTCGCATGACGGTGTAGGAACCCGTATCCACATCCAGCGCAAAAGTGGACAGGTTGTCGTCTTCGGTGTCTATGGATGGATTGACTCCGTAGTCTTCGAAGAACATATCGTACGGTTCATTGCTTGATGGGGATTTTCCGCTTGACTGAGGCGCAGCGAAGAACGATTGCGTGGGAAAGGCTTGCGGTTGGGCTGGGGCTTCCGCTGCTGGTGCCTCGGTTGCAACGGGCGCATATGAATAATCAGTCACGAGCGGAGCTTTTGTTGCCGCAGCGCCACCGCCGCAAGCGGAGGTGAAGAGCAACAGAAGTAGAACACTAAAACCAATGGTTTTGCGTAAGGTTATCATTTTGCTTCTCCTGTGAAAATATTTTTTTGAATGGGACAGGTAAAGAAGGCCAGCAGGCGGCGTTCCGCTGAACTTCAAAGGATTACATCAAGTCATAGGCCCTCCAATCTGTTGATCATTCTTTTGCTGGATGGACGGTTGGTTTGCGGGGAAAGTTCCCGCATCAAAATAAGCGGAGCGCAATGTACGCAATTCCCCTGTGGCTGGTAAAATCGCATCCATGCCATTACAAAATAACACGTCAAGATTTTCACGCATACGAAAATTTTTTACCTTTGTACTTTTTACTCTCCTCATTACCTCCTGTTCAACGCCGACATCCCAGCCTGTGTTCTTGCCAACCTACGATCCCTTTTTACCAATCTCGGGGGGTGTCTCTGAAAATCCATCTACTCCAGACCCAAACGCCACGCGTCCGCCGTCTCCAACGCGCGTGCCATTGACCGTGTCGCCGCCAGCCAGCATTTCAGCGGATCAGTCTTTCAGCACGCCCACGCCTGATGCGATCCATGCCCTGCCCACTCTGCGCCCGAATGCAGAGCCGTATATTGTCCAGCCCGGGGATACGCTTGGCCTCATCGCACAGGGATACGGAATCAGCGTGGCGGCGTTGATGGAAGCTAATAACATCACTGATCCAAACCTGCTGGAGGTCGGCACGCTGTTATCCGTCCCTGCGCCGAACCCGGCAGATACAGGGCCAGCTTTCAAGGTCATCCCTGATTCGGAATTGGTCTATGGTCCAGCCAGCGTGTATTTCGACATCCAGGATTTCATCCAAAGTCAAAATGGATACCTTGCCGGTTATTCACAGGATGTGAATGGCACGATCATGTCTGGTGATGAAATCGTTTTTTTTGTGGCGAGCAATTATTCGGTCAATCCGCGTTTGCTTCTGGCATTGTTGGAATATCAAAGCGGCTGGGTCACCCACCCCGCGCCGGTTGACACGTCCTATCCGATGGGATTGCAGGACGAATACCACAACGGCTTATATCGCCAATTGACCTGGGCGGCGGATAATTTAAATCGCGGATACTATCTGTGGAGAGCAAACGCCATTTCCACATGGGTGTTGAGTGATGGCACAGTCATCCCCATTGACCCGACCATCAACGCCGGCACAGCCGCAGTACAAAATTTCTTCGCCCAGATCGATGATCGCCCAGCGTGGGAAAAAGATGTGGATGGTACCGGCCTGCTGCTCACTTATTTTGTTTTCTTTGGCAATCCATTCAACTACGCAATTGAGCCGCTTGTTGCGCCATCCATCACCCAGCCGGCAATGACCCTTCCTTTTGAAACCGGCGAAATCTGGTACTTCACGGGCGGCCCGCATGGCGGCTGGGACTCAGGCTCGGCGTGGGCCGCGCTCGATTTCGCTCCGCCCGGCGAATTGGGCTGCGCCGTGTCACCAGCCTGGGTTGCGGCAAGCGCAAGCGGTTTCGTGGTGCGCGCATCCGATGGCGCGGTAATTCTTGACCTTGATAACGACGGCTACGAACAAACAGGCTGGAATATTTTATTCATGCACATTGCCGCAGAAGATCGCGTGCAAGCTGGCGAATATCTATTTGCGGGCGAGCGCATCGGCCACCCATCCTGCGAAGGCGGATATTCAAACGCCACACATGTTCACGTTGCGCGCAAATTCAACGGCGAGTGGATCGCCGCCGACGGCTCGCTGCCATTCAACCTTGAAGGCTGGGTGTCGAGCGGCACAGGCCGCGAATACGACGGGTTTATCACAAAAGGCTCCAAGTCCATTGAAGCGCTGGACAGGGCAGATGAACTCAATCTGATCTCGCGTTGATTCATCCAGACTTAATATTGGCAGATATAATTCACACCATGCATCGTGTAATTTTAATTTTCGTTCTCCTTTCCTTGACATTATCAGCCTGCGGAGCGACTCCATCCATTTGGGGAGTTCTGCCAACCCCCACAGCCGATTCTCCGATTCAAGAGCCGCTTCTTCCCGACCCGATACCTGCTCAATTTGACCCGCTCATTTCCCCCACTTCGACAGTTCCGCCGAACATCGTCATCAAGACACCCGTGGTCATCACTTCAACGTCAGCGCCGAACGACTCAACTCCGACCGCGACCCGGACTGCAGCATTGGACGCCGCTCCGTATCTCTACTATGCCCAAAGCGGAGACATGCTCTCAGCAGTGGCAAGCCGCTTCGGGGTGGACGAGAACGAGATCACGTCCAATGCAGACCTGACCAAGACCACGTTGATCGATCCCGGCACGCTGCTCGTGATTCCAAATCACATCACCGAACCGACCACGCCGAACATTCAGATTCTGCCGGATGCCGAGATTATTTTTTCGATCACCGCTAAAGATTTTAATGTGACGGAATACGTGCAAAAAGCCAATGGTCACCTGAGCACGTTCAAGGATTATCTTGGTTCAACCGGCGCGATCGATGGTGATAAAGCCATCGAACGACTTGCCGTTGAAAATTCCATTAATCCGCGCCTGCTGCTTGGCTTGCTGGAATATGAAAGCCGCTGGGTACGAGGCGAGCCTGTGGATGTTTTCCATGTTGAGTACCCGATGGGATTTAACGACTTCCGCTACAAAGGCATGTTCGTGCAAATGGTGTGGGCTGTAAATAACATGTCGATCGCTTATTATGGCTGGCGCGCAGGCACGATCACCCATCTGCAATTTTCAGACGGAAGCACCCTGCGCATCGACCCGCGCCTGAATGCCGGCACGGTCGCCATTCAATATTTATTCTCACTGACTCACAGCCAGTCTCAATGGTCACAGATCATCAACCCGGATTCGGGCTTCCCCGCCATGTACGAGGAAATGTTTGATGACCCCTGGTCGCGCGCCGAACCTGCCAACCCCATTTTCCCGTCAGCTTTGAATCAGCCCACGCTTGTACTGCCTTTTGAGCCAAACACCAAATGGAGCCTGACCGGCGGTCCGCACAACGGCTGGGGGCAACTCAGCGAGCAGGTTTATGGCGGCTTCCACAGCGTGTATGCTGCCATTGACTTCGCTCCTGCTGCGGCGCGGACTGGATGCGATATTTCTGCCGCCTGGGTTACGGCATCCGCGCCCGGGCTTGTCGTCCGCTCTGAAAATGGCGCGGTCATGGTTGACCTGGACGGTGACGGCTACGAACAAACCGGCTGGAATCTGCTTTACATGCACATGAGTTCGCAGGAACGTGTAAAGGTCGGCACGTGGCTGGAGACGAATGATCGCATCGGTCACCCCTCCTGCGAAGGCGGCGTCTCGACCGGCACCCATCTGCATTTCGCAAGAAAATATAACGGTGAGTGGGTCACCGCCGATGGGCCGATTCCATTCATCCTGAACGGCTGGCGCGTCGTCGCCGGCGACAAAGCCTATGAAGGCAAACTCGTGCGCGGCGACGAAGTTGTCATTGCCGATCCGAACGGTCAAAAGAAGTCAAATATCATTCGCAATAAAGATGAATAAAAAAAATAATAAATTGCTGGCTGGCATTCTGACGACCGCCCTGTTCATCACATCCTGCAACCTGCAAAGACCATTCCCGACCCTGCTGATCAACCCTGCCACAAGCCAATCTGAAAATTCAGCAGCGCCTGTTTCAGCCCAAACGCCTTTACCAACCCGCACAACCTACGTCCCCGGCGAATTGGTGGATTACACCGCGCAGGACGGCGACACGCTTCCCGCGCTCGCGAAACGATTTAACACTTCGGTCGCAGAGATCATGCAAGCCAACCCGCAGATTCCCAGCGATGCGACCACCATGCCGCCGGGCATGCCCATGAAGATTCCAATTTATTATCTGGCTTTGTGGTCAAGCCCCTTCAAGATCCTCCCCGATCATGCATTTGTCAACAGCCCAACCTCCATCGGGTTTAATACTGCAGCCTTCGTCGAGTCCCAACCCGGCTGGCTGAAAGATTACCGCGTCTATGTCAGTGGTGAATGGCGTTCCGGCGCCGAGATGGTGGATTACATTGCCACCAACTACAGCATCAGTCCGCGGTTGCTGCTTGCAATTTTGGAATATCAAGGCGGCGCGCTGACCCAACCAGAGATTCCGGAAAAGAAGAATCTGCTCGGGTTGAAACGCCAGTTCTGGACATCCCATTATCTTCAACTAGTGCTGGCCGCAAACGAACTCAACAACGGATTTTATGGCTGGCGGGCGGGAACCCTGCTTGAATTTAAAGATGTGGATGATTTTCTGATCAGACCCGACCCGTGGCAGAATGCCGCATCTGTCGCGATTCAATATTACTACTCGAGAATTTTTGCCGGGGATCCTTACGCGCTCGCCACTGGACCTGAGGGATTCGCGCTGACCTACTCAAAAATTTTCGGCGACCCGTGGAGCGACTCCACAATTCTCATCCCCGGCAGTTTGCAGCAGCCCGCGTTTCGCTTTCCATTCCCGGACAATCAAATCTGGTCGTACACCGGCGGACCGCACACCGGCTGGGGCACAGGCGAACCGTTCGCGGCGGTAGACTTCGCGCCGCCTGCCGAAAAATCGGGCTGCGTCGCCGCAGGGAATGATAATTTCTCCGTCGCCATGGCAGACGGTTTGGTTGTACGTTCCAGCGCGGATGGTATCGCGCTCGACCTCGATAAAGATGGCGACGAGCGCACAGGCTGGGTCATCTTTTACCTGCATCTCGCGGCTGAGCAGCGCGCGCCGCTTGGCGCAGAGTTAAGCGCCGGCGACTTGATTGGTTACCCATCCTGCGAAGGCGGCCACTCAACGGGCACACATGTGCATATCGCGCGAAAATATAACGGAGAGTGGCTCGTCGCCGATAGCGCCATCCCGTTCAATATCAATGGCTGGATCGTACACAACGGCAGCCGCGATTACCTCGGGACGTTGACCAAAGGCAGCGCAATCGTCACCGCTTGCGACTGCTCCGACGCAGACAGTTCCATAAGTTCAGCTTTGCCTTAACAAAAAAATGCCGCCCGATTCGGCGGCATTTTTATCTTCTGTCATTATGGTTTTTGAACGTACTCGCCTTCCTTCACCACGGTTATTCCATCTTCGTCAAAAATTTTATAAACCAGCCTCATGGGGAAAGCCTTGCTCAACATGGCCTGAGCCGGGCAGTATCTCTCGGCCGAGAGTTCAATAGCGCGTAGCACGGCTGTTTCGTTAACTCCGCTGCCGCTGATGAGATATTCGATCACCGCGCTGGAAAAAACTTTCGGGTGTTCCCCTGCGCGCTCGGCATGAACCTTTATTTGAAAATCGGCCACAGGCTGTTTCTTCTTTTGCAAAATGGAGATGACGTCCATGCCGGTGCAGCCAGCCAGCCCAAGCGCAATAAATTCCATCGGGCGCGCGCCGCCATTCCTGCCGCCGACAGTTTCCTCCGCATCCATTTTTTGGGTGAAACCAGAATCTCCGGCGCCTTCAAAAGACAGCCCCCCTTTCCAATTAATTGTTATATCCATTGTCTACTCCGTAATAATATCCGGTACATATTTTTCAAGATTCTTTTTGGAGATGCCGCCGATCCACATCAGACGGACTCTGCCGCTCCTGTCTATAACATAGGAACTTGGCAGGTTGGAAGTGTTGAATTCCTTTTGGGCCAGCCAGTCAATATCCAGCCAGACCGGGAATGTCAAGCCAAATTCTTCAACGAATGGCTGCACAACCTCGCGGGTTTCCTCTTGATCGATCGCGACAAGCACGAATCCCTTGCTTTTATATTTCTCGTAAAAGGTTTGCAGGGTGGGCATTTCATCCTTGCAGGGCGGGCACCACGTTGCCCAAAGGTTGACCAGCACCACGCTGCCGAGGTAATCTTTCAACGATACTTCGTTTCCCGCCAGGTCTTCGAGAATCAGTTCCGGGGCGGCATAATCCACTTCCGCGGGAACAGCTGAAAAGTCCTGAACAGAAGCGGGGGCGGCGAATGAGTCATTTTGCAGAATAAAGAAAAGCATGACGCCAAGTGAAATGAATCCGACTCCCATCAATATCATGGCGATAAAACGAGTTTGTGATGTTCTTGTCATAATTTTATTTTACCTATTTCCCAAAGTATAACCGAGGACGGATTTGTATTGGCAAGGACGGGAAAAATGTCACAGACTTTAGGATATTTGGTACTAGGAAGTTGTCCAGACGTTGATTAACATACGTTTATATGTTGGAATCATTTAACAGTATCCCGCTTTTTAATAATCTCGAACCAGATCAGATCGCTTTATTAAGAACTCTTTTCGAGAATTATACCTGCCCTGCTGAAACCATCATTTTCAAACAAGGCGCACCCGCAGTACATTTATATCTGCTTTTAAAAGGCTCCGTCCTCATTCAATATAAGCCCTATGATGGTCCGCCGATCACAATCACACGCCTTTCTGCGGGGGATGTGTTTGGCTGGTCGGCTGTGATCGGAAGCCCGCATTACACATCGAGCATAGTCAGCGCCACAGATGTGAGAGCGATCCGCATACGAGGGACAGACCTGCGCGATCTTGTAAATAAACACCCCGAGACCGGGCAAATTATTCTGGACCAGCTGGCGCAAGTCGTATCATCACGCTGGAAAAACTCCCATTCGGAAGTACAATCGATTTTAAAGGATAGATTGAAATCGGAAGTGTAATGCCAAAGGAGGCTGATATGGTTGCGCCGGTTGTGATGAAAGACCAGGAAACCCAATTGCGGACTTTACTTGAACGCCTGAGCGCGTATGTGGAGCAATTCCACGGCGGGACTGTCGAGTTTGTTGCGTTCGACGGTGACGTTCTAAAGGTGCGATTGGGCGGGGCGTGTCTTAACTGTCCGCTGCTGCCTTCCACCTTGCATGGCTGGGTCGCTGGGACAGTTCACCAATTCTTCCCGCATATAACCGTGATCGAAGAAAAATAAAACTTGCTGAGGGCAGGTAGAACGGAAAAATCCCCGCGAATTCGCGGGGATTTTTCCGTGTATCTGATTTTTATCGTCTGGTGAAATACCTGAAAAGGATGTACCCGCCAGCCGCAATGAGGGCAACAGCCCAGAAGTAATTGGCAAATTCCAGGAGGGACGCAATGCCGAGAATTCCCATCACGCCGAGGACGCCGGCAGGCCAGTAAGCCCAGCGCATGTTTGCCAGCACGGCCACCAGCAAAAAAGTGGCGGCAAGACCCAGGAAGAAAAAGCCCGCTGTTTCAAAATTTCCAAAAGTTTCCGCGGCAATGGTTACTCCGCCAAGCGTAACCAGCACACCGGCAGGGATGAGCGCCCACCAGCGTTCGGCGCGGTCGCTGAGGTACACTGCAAAAAATGACAGCCCGATACCGCCGAGGAAGATCGCGCCGCCGAAGTTCTCAAAGCGCATGGCGACAACGATCATCACCGCCAGCGCGGTCAGCACCCCGGCAGGGATGAGCGCCCACCAGCGATCCACGCGGCTGGAGAAATACACAACCCAAAATGAAAGCCCGATGCTGCCCAAAAAGAGCGCGCCTCCAAATTCGCTAAGCGATTCGGGGAGCAAAATCAACGCGCCAAGGCCGGCCAGGGTAAAGCCGGGAATTGCGCTCCACCAATGTCCGCTGAGAAGCAGGGTCAGGAATATTAGCCCGGCCGCAAGGAACAATCCGCCCCAAAAGAGACCGGAAGCATTTACAAGAATACCCATGGCTTGCGCCAGGGCAAGCCCGCCGCCCACCAAAAGCAACAACCCAAACACAATTCGCGGATCAAATCTTTTCATGCTGCCTCCTTCTATCGAACACGGATCGAAGCCGCACCTGCATCAATGGTCATATCCACAGCGTTCACGGCAGAATCAAAATCGGGAGATTGATAATATCCTCCGCTGCGCGGGAAACGCGATTGGTCTATTTTCAAATCGGCCGCGCCGAGCGAGGTGCGGATTCGAGCAGAGAGTCCTTCAGGCACGATCACTTCCAATGAGGCCGCACCCAGATCGAGGTCAGCTTTGAAGCGGCCTTGTGACGGAAGAGTCAACTTTGTTTCGCTCGCGCCAGTGTCCAGATCCAAAGCTGTGATGTTCATGCCGCGCAGATCAATGTCTGATTTGTTCGCGCCGAGATTTAAATTCAACGCAGTCGGGATGTTTTCATTGAGGGCAATGTCCCAATCCAAACGGGACATTGGCCCTAAGAATGGAAAATCAATTGCATCTTTTACGGGTCTCATGCGGACCTCGAGCCTGTCTCTGTTTCGATTGGCTTTGTGACTCAACCCGCCCATAAACGAGCCGTGCGCCATTTCATTGGCATTTGCGCCGCTGTGAATTTTTAACTCGCCCGCGCCGTGACTGATCTTGAGGTCAACTGCCGATGCTCCCTGCAAATCAATGGAAGCATTTTGCGTTTCCATGTTTCCGCGAATGAAGACACCGGCCAGCACCCAGAGGCCCGCGCCAAGCAGCAAAATCGGCCAGAAGAGATCCATAAGCGAAGCACCGTTTGGAAGCCTGACGCCCATTTGACCCGCGAGCATAAGGCTGCCAAGCAGAAGCAGGATCGAGCCCCAGACCAACTGGTTGCGGCCCATGTTATTCTCCCTTCTTGCGGAACGAACGATACAGTCCGCTGCCGAGAACCCAAACGCCGAGAAGAATTAATAAGATCGCGGGACCGTAGCTGCCAATCAATGTCCAGCCGCCAAAGAAGGAGGAAAAGACAAGAAACAAGACAGCGCTGATGACCATCAAGTTGAGTCCGTGCCTGATATTACTTGCGGTATTTTCCCCGAGGATGCCGGCCAGCACAGTCCCAACGCCGACAAAGCCGGGGATGAGAGCCCACATGTACGACCATGACTGATAGTTGTTTGAAACATCTTGATAATAGAAAATACCGCCAAGCCCGGCCACGATCGCAGCAGGGACAGACATGCCCGGCTGACCAAGGATCAGTCCGAGAATGAAGATCCCGCCGCCGATCAAAAGCATGTTGACCGGCCATTTGGTGTATTGCTGGAATATTTCGTGGAAGGCAGGCACGCTTTTATCGACAAAGAACCACGCGCCAAGCAAAATAAGGATGACGCCGAGAGCCAGTTGGGAACGACCTTGTTTGTTCATATTGCATTCTCCTTGAATAAGATTTCCTTTTCAGTTTATTACTTTTTGGGCAAAAAGCAAAGTCCGTGGAGATATACGGGAGAAAATGCGAAAGGTTGTGGCTCGCTGTCACTTAATCAGAACTTTCGCTTTTATCCGCTAATCCTCGCTAATCTACACTGATTTGTTTTAAAATTCGTGAGGATTGGCGAAGATTAGCGGACTATTTTTTGAGCGAGCGAAAGCCCTGTTAATAAAACTAACGCCGAGGTTTATTTTTCTGCTTTGATCCACTCGACAGTGGCGTGCATGGCATCTTTCAACGATGTGCCTTGCCAGCCGAACGCCTTTTCAGCCTTGCTTGAATCCATGATGAAAGGCTTGTTCCACTCGTAAAGCATTTCCACTGATTCGCGCAGGTCTGGGATAAACAGGCCAAGCAGGCTCATCATTATTTTTCCAGCAGCCATGTATTTCACCTTGCGGCCAAGTTCATCCTCAAGTAATTTAACCAACTCCAACTGGGTGACAGGCGCGGGAGATGGCGTAAACCAAATCTGCCCAAGCGCTTCTTCGCGCGTGCCGAGCGTCGCCAGTAATTTTCCAAAATCAGCAGCGTATGAAAAAGTATGCGGCTGGTCGATCCGCCCCAGCAAATTTACCGATTTCCCCTCCAAGGCCGGGCGGATGGCGTAGGAAGTGACGGCCTTGTCGTCGGGGCCGAAGAAGTTGGAGGCGCGCCCAATCGCAGCGCGGATTTTGCCTGCGCGATGGGCTTCCATCACAGCCGACGACATCTCGCTTCTGACCTTCCCCTTTTTTGTGTGCGCCAAATAGGGCATATCCTCGCTGATGGGTTGACCGTTCGTGTCGCCGTACATGTAAAGATTTTCAGCCGCGATGAACTTCGCGCCGTTGACCTCAGCCGCATCGAGGATCGCTTTTTGCATGGGCGGGAATTTTTCAGCCCATTCATGGTAGAGAGGCTGGGCGCACTGATAGATCGCCGCTGCGCCTTTGGTGATTTCAATATTGTGCGCCAGGTCATAGGCATCGCCCTGAACGATTTCCACTCCAGCTGGGATGCGGGAATCTACCTTACCTGAATGGCTGATCATGCGGACTTGTTTGCCCAATTTGATCAATTCGCGCGCCGTCCATTTGCCGAGCGCGCCTGTTCCGAAAATTACGTGCAATTCATTTTGTGTCATTTATAAACTCCTTAAGATTTTTTTATTCGCCTGTATATTGATTGACCATTGTTGCAACTTCGCGGCGGAAAAGTTCGCCCGGGTCGGTAAAAAACGATGGGATTTGCCCGCCCAACTCAAGCATCACCAGCCCATGCACGCGAGCCCAGACGACATAAGCGGTGTACAACGCCTCGGCTTCGGCGACATTGCCCGAAAACTTCTTCCACGCTTCAAGCATCGACTTTAATTTTGCAGACAGTTTCGCAAACCTCTCGAGATGCAAATCGCCATCGTTGTAAAGCTGTTGAATCGTTTCGATCAGCGGCAGGAGTGCCCAGGCTGCGGCGGGAGTGGTGGTATCTTCGGGTGCGTTATAGCCGGGGATGGGCGTGCCAAAGATGAGTTGATACCGCTGAGGGTAGGTCACTGCCCAATTGCGGTAGGCAAGCCCGAGGTCGGCGAGAAGCGCAGCGCTGTCCATATTTTTTGCGGCTGTCTGCGCGGCCTTTTGCGAATCGCCCAGCGAGGTAAATGCGTCCACAATCAGCGCCGTGGCCAGATGATCACGGCTGGGGAAGTAGTTGTAGATGGCTGGCGCGGTGATCTTCAACTCGCGAGCGATCGCCCGCAGGGATAGGGCTGGCGCGCCGAATTCAGCGATCTGCTTCCAGGCGGTTTCCTTGATGGCTTCCTGCAAATTGGGAATCTGTTTTTTGATTGTTGGTCTGACCATATTTACTCCTTGTTTATTATACAGTGTAAATATACAGTGTTTATTTACTTATGTCAAGGGAGGAAATAAAAATTCCCCGGAGTCTCTCCGGGGAACAAAGTTCGATTAAGGAATTGTGTCTATGTCCCTTCAATTTCATGGACATGGTATGGGACATTGATGATGACTATGCCATGCTGACGCTTTAGCTGGCTGCGAAGAAGGTCGGCGGTGTTTGTGTGCAATGCGGCGGTCAGGCGGTTGTCTGAAATGAATTCAGGCACGACAATGGTTAGGGTTTCGCCCGGCTGGCGCTGCCGAGCAATGTCGGCAATGTATCCCAGCAAAGGTTCAAGGAAGAGGCGATAGGGCGAATTTAACATCACCATGCGCACACCTTCGCCCCAAGTTTCCCATTTCTGGCGGACTTTTTCAGCATCCGCAGGTTCAATTGTGACATGGACCGCAGTAACATCATCCGACAACATGCGTGCATAACGCAGGGCAGCCAAAGTCCCCTGATGCACGCCGCTAACCGGCATAATGACGCGGTGACGAATGGTGTGCGGCGGGATAACGCCAAAATTATCAAGTGATAGTTTTTTGGCAAGCCCCTTGTAATGATGATGGATCGAGAAAAAGATGGTCACTAGAACAGGGGTTAGGATCAGTACCACCCACGCGCCTTCTGTGAATTTTGTAGCCGCAAAAACAACCATCACAACCGCTGTACAAACAGCTCCAAAACCGTTGATCACCATTCTATACTGCCAGCCGCTTTCATATTTCAACGTGGAGCCTGGTTCAACAATTTCCACACCTTCCCCCAAATGGCCTATCTTCCACCAGCGGCGCGCCATGCCGGCCTGTGAGAGCGTGAAGGAAAGAAACACGCCAATTGCATAAAGCGGGATAAGCCGTGTCACGCTGGCTTGAAAAATAATTATCAAGATGGACGCAATGACAGCCAGCGATACAATACCGCGCGAATAAACTAAACGGCTGCCACGATAGGTGAGCTGTCTTGGCAGGAACCCGTCGCCTGCATGAAGCGCACCCAAACGCGGGAAATCTGCAAAAGCCGTATTTGCGGCCATAATAAGTATGACTGTAGTGCCAGAGATCAACATGAGATATAAAATACCTCTGCCGCCATAGATCGTTCGCGCCAATTGAGAAATGACAGTTTCTTCCTCGGAAAACACAGCCTGCACTTTGCCGGTGAGAAATGAAAGCCCAAGGAATAATGTACCCAGGATCAAGGACATCCAGATCAGGGTGATGCCGGCATTTTTGCTGCGCGGTTCTTTGAAAGCGGTAATTCCATTGGAGATTGCTTCCACGCCTGTCAGGGCGGTTGTGCCGTTGGCAAAAGCATGAAGCAAAATGAAAGGTGTAATTGCGGAAAGGATATGTTTTGCCTCAAAGTGCGGGGGATCCACAACCAAACCAAGCGAGCCAGTGAAATAACGAAATAATCCGAAGCCAACAGTCCCGACCATCATGAACACGAAAAAATAGGTTGGAACGGCAAACGCGGTACCAGATTCCTTGACTCCGCGCAGATTCACCAGCATGATGAACAACACCGCAATGACGGCGATCACCACCCGGTAGGGGAATAAAGCAGGATAGGCAGAGACAATCTGAGCCACGCCGGAAGAAACCGACACGGCTACAGTCAAAATGTAATCTGTGAGCAGGGCGGCGCCGGCGGTTTGAGCGGGCAATTCGCCGAGATTATCACGAGCCACGATGTAGGCGCCGCCTCCGCCGGGATAAGCGTGAATAGTTTGTTCATACGAAATTGTGACAATTACCAGCAGGGTGATGATCGCCAGCGAAACGGGGAATAAATACCCATAAGCAATGGCGCCAGCAGCAGCGATGACACCCAGAATTTCCTGAGTGGCATACGCAGTGGAGGATAGCGCGTCCGAAGCAAAGACAGCGAGCCCAACCACCTTTCCGATGGTTTGATGAGAAGCATCAGCTGTGGAGAGAGGGCGGCCGATAAGATAATGACTTAAGTCACGCGGCGGTTCGTAATCTGTGGCTCGTTCAATAATCGAGGTTTGTGAATTTTCGTTTTGGTTGATCATAGTTTCCAACTTGAGTGATAAATTTTCAATATGCTATTCGAACAGGCTATTCCATATCCAGATCGACCCGCCTTCGGCCATGAGAGAAATGTAAAGCAGGGCTGAATAAACCCAGTCTTTTTGAAATTGAATAAGCCAGGATTGCAGCCAAAAGAAAACAAGGATGAGCACAATGGATCCCGCCCATGCCATGGCGCTTGAAACCCATCTTGAAAGCGGATGATTTTCCTCTTGGTGAAAACCAACAAGCGCGTAAACCGGGGCGTTCAAGTTTGACTCCAGGACTTGGTTCAAAGGCTTGCGCGCAAGACCTGCGTGTTGTTCCGTAAAACAGACGATCACATCCCCTTCGCGCCATTCGGGCTTGACCACATTCAGCCAGTTATTTCCAAATTCAATTTTTGACTCGACTGAAATGTTGCCCCCACCAACCAGCGCTGAGAACGTTACCAGCTGCCGGCGGACTGCCGGTTCGCGCGCCGCATCCTTGCTTAGACCGATGAACATGACGCGGCTTCCGAGAGCATCTGCCAGCTCCCAGATTTTTTGCGCCGCAAGCGCGGCATCTGCCACTGCTTCAGGTACAAGAACAATTAATCGGCGGGCAGGCTGAAGGTCCGATACAGATGCGGGAGAAAATGCGAAAGAAGGGGGATTCGAGTCAAGCCTGTTCATGTCACCTCGTAGATATCCATATCGTATCCATCCCGCATAAAACGGTGACAAAGATTTCAGGCAATCGCATAAAGAAAAAATAAAAGCGCCCTTATGTAAGGGCGCTGCAAGGTGAACTAATGTAATGCGACATTAATGTCGCGGTACTGAATTATTCATCCGCAATAAAGCGGTAGCCGATGCCCGGTTCGGTTAAGATGAACTGCGGGCGTTCCGGGTCAACCTCAAGTTTTTTACGAAGCTGGCGCATATAAACGCGCAGATACTCGGTATGGTCGGCGTCGGCAGGATCCCAGACATTCGTAAGAATACTCTGATGTGTGAGGACCCGCCCGTGATTGCCGGCCAGATACGCAAGCAATTTGTATTCGGTGGCTGTCAACTTGACTTCCTCGTCTCCCCGTTTGACGCTATGCCACGCAAGGTCAATCGAAAGCTGCCCGGCCTTGACGACCTTACTTTGCGTCACTCCCTGCCTGCCCGCGGAGTGACGCAAAGCCACACGCACACGCGCAAGCAATTCTTCAATTCCAAACGGCTTCGTCAAATAATCGTCTGCGCCTTTATCGAGCGCGGCCACTTTATCCCGCTCGCTGTCGCGCACAGACAAAATGATGATCGGACATTGCGTCCACTCGCGCAGGCGGGTGCAAACTTCCACACCGTCCATATCTGGCAGACCGAGGTCGAGAATTACAATTTCGGGTTCGTTTGTGGCAGCCAGCGTGAGACCTTCTTCACCACGGCTGGCTGTTGTCACTTTGAATCCTTTTTCTGTGAGGATGGTTCGGATTGCGCGCTGGATCTGCGGTTCATCGTCAATGACAAGAATATGCGGCGCGTTACTCATTCAGTCTCCGTATCCATTGGCAGGTTGGGAAGCGAAACACCTTCCCAGATCAACGGCAATGTGAAATTAAAAGCAAAGCCATCGGGCACATTCTCTGCCCAAAGCCGCCCGCCGTGCGCTTCGACGATGCCCTTGCAAATCGAAAGACCAAGCCCCGTGCCGGTGACCCGGTCGGCGGCGGTGATGCGATAGAACTTGTCGAAGATGCGTTCCAAATGTTCAGGCGGAACTTGCGGACCCTGATTGCTGACTTGCACGTGAATGGCATCGCCTTCCACAAACGCACGCACGCGTATCACAGTTTTTTCCGGCGCATACTTCACGCTATTACTCAAAAGATTCGTGAAAACCTGTTCCATTTGAACGAAATCCACGGGCACGAGCGGCAATCCTTCAGGTGCGTCCAACTCAACTCGATGTTCCCCCGCCAGATGTTTCATGCGCGTCAACACGCTCCCGATGATCTCCGGCAAAATATTCCACTCACGTTTTGGCTTGAGCACACCCGACTCGATCCGCGACATGTCGAGCAAGTTTCCGACAAGCATATTTAAATGATCGGCCTCATCGTCAATGGCGGCGATCAACTCCGGGCGCGCGGCGGAATCCCAGTGAACGTCATTGCTCCTCAAGCTCGAGGCTGCGGCCTTGATCGTTGAAAGAGGCGTTCGCAGTTCATGCGAAACAGAAGATAAAAGAATCGATTTTAAATGGTCGCTCTCTTCGAGGACTCTCGCACGGGACTCTGCTTGCGCGAGACGCGCGCGCTCAAGCGCCAACGCACCCTGACTCGCAAACGTCTGCAATAAGCGCTTCTCACTGGACGTTATGGCTGGTGCCGCCCGCCAAAGCAGAATCTCCCCGAGAACGCCTCTCGCCACCTGCAATGGGACTATCCACTCCGGGGTGCGGGCTGGCTGGGTTGCTTCGGGCAACTGGAAAGCGAGAAAATGCGGGCCGTGAATATTGACCTCGACTGCTTCACCCTGAGAAACTTCCTGCACCTGTTTTGCAAGGATTTGCGCGATCGCTCGATCATCGTTCAGTCCCGCAAGCCCGGTGCTTAGTTCGTAGAGCTGGGTGGCCTCACGTTCACGCGCTGTTGCCGCGGCCAAACTGGATTGCATCCGCCCCACCAACTGACTGATCACAATCGCCACAATCAGAAATATGACCAAAATCACCACATCCGTTGGGCGGTGAACTGCGAAGGTGTAATAGGGTTTGATAAAGAAGTAATTGAATGTAAGGAAGGTTGCCAGCGCACTGGTGATGCCAGGTCCAAGCCCCCAATAAGCGGTGATCAGCCCAAGCGGGATTAAATACAAAAGCGCCACCAAAGCAGTGTCCAATGATTCGCGTAAGGCGAACAAAACGGCAGTGACCAGGGCAATAAAACCGAGCGCGAACAAATATTTATAAAACCGCGCGATGAAAGAGGAACTTTGCATATTCATGAAGTTTATCACTTGTTAATTTCAGGGATGGCCGCCCACTCTCCCGCAAGTTTGGGATGCTCTGCCATAGCCAGTTTTCCGTTTTCCACCAGCCTGCCGACCGACCTTTTTATGACCTCATTGCCCCAGCCGAATAATTTATTCACATCACGCAGATCTGCTGCGCCGACCATGTTGAAATACAACTCCAGTAATTTTGTGCGCGCCTGCGATTCTGTGATGATCCGCGCCTGCTCGGAGAGATCGGGATAATGACGCGTGACAATTTCGTAAATGTGCGAATACTTCCATGCCCCGGCCTGCGCCACGCCAATGGGCAGGATCTTGAAATCACGCTGCAATTGTTCAAGCGCCTTGTTGAACTCGGTGTCATTCGCGTTGGAGAGTTTCGCCTTCTGGCGCAAGTCCAGCGTGTTCAATGCGCCGTTGTCGAGCAACGTCTCGTAGACTTGTTTTGAGGCTTGCGTTAATCGTCCCTCGCGGTAGGCGATCAGGTAATCCTCTTCGGGCGAGCCGTAATTTTCGGAGAGGGCGTAAAAATACGGGGCGACTTCAAGCGAGATCATCGTTGCTTTGCCGCGCAATACTTTTGCGTAATACCAGATTTTTCTACCGAGAGCGCCGTCTTTCCAACCCCAGGTGATGTGACCGGGGTCGTCGTGTTTGTCGGCTACGGGCCTGTCGCCGGCGACGGCTGTCCACAGCGAGGGCAGGTCAATGCCTTTGATGGGCCAAAAGTAGACGAAGCCGCGCTCGTTGACGAAGGTCAATGCCTGGGTAGGAGAAGAAAGCCTTTTGGCGGGAGGCAGGCCAAAGGTCCGATTGCGATGCGTTTGAAGTTTCTTCAGATTAATGACCGGCATGAGTCAAATTATTTCCACGGTGAGGTGATGAGAGTCGTTTCCGCATCGGCGGTGCGACCGAGGTGGGGCAAGCCCCAAGCCTCGGAGATGGTCTTGAGGATGGAGTAATGCGAATAGGGCGTGGCGTCTTGAAAATTTTCTCTCACTTGCGGAGAAATAAAAACCGTGGCGATTCGTCCGCCGGCTTTTTCGGGCAGGCCGCAGCAGGAGTGTTCCCCCTGCCCTTCGTCCCATGTGAGAATGATGAGGTATGGCTCACCAGTGGATTCCAGCGCGGGATAAAGTTTGTCCATTTGTTCTTTCAGCCAGCCATCTGCAAGGTCGAGGTCGCAATCGTGGGATGAGTAACAAATATCAGGCGTGATGAAGGTGAAGTTGGGGAGGTCATTTGCAGCGATGTCTGCGTCCATTTGAGTTAGGGGGACAATGCTTCGCAGGCACCGTTCGCGGTTTAATCGGATCGGGTCAAAGAAGATGAATGGGTTGTGCTTGCGAACATAGCGCAGGGTCTCGCCTTCGAAGCATGGCTCGGGCATATCGTCCTGATAAGTTTTCCAGGTGCGGCCGCTGGCTTCGATCATATCTGGCAGGCTGGGAGAGTCGATGTGGCAATCGTCAAAGTCAACGCAGTTATCATCAATGCCGAATGTATCGCCGCCGATCAGGGAGATGTAGTTCGGCAGGCTGGGATGTGTGGTTGCGTAATGTTGGGTCAACAGGGTGTATGAGTTGGCAAGGAGGTTAAAGTATGCCATGTCTGAATTGCCGATGACCGTGCCAAATTCCTTGTTTTCAAAGATGATGATGACGATATGGGAAAAATTTGGGACAAGCGGGATCGGCGTGGATGTGGGGAAATCTGTCGCGGCGGGGGCGGTCGTTGCGCTGGGAATTGTCCGCAGCGGGAGGGTGGGAGGAGGAATCGTCGGCGCCGACTCTGTTTGTGCGGGCTGGCAGGCTGCAGCGAGAAGAGATGCGATGATCGTCATCCGCAAAATTTTTTTCATGCCCGCATTATAAATTGTTTTGATATCGCAATTCAATTTGTCGACAATTCTGGGATAATGCGGGCGGGTAATTCCTGTCACACTTCGAGACGGTGAACATAGGAGAGCAATTAATGACCACAGTCCGCACCCCAGCAAAGATCATCCCGCGCGCTTTTCCGGGCATCATGCCGGATGAAATGCAGGAAATTATCATGAACAGCCGCATCAAGGCGTATCCGCCTGATACGGTGATTTGCAGGGAAAATGAAGTTGAGTTTACGTTTTACATGATCCTTGAAGGGGAGTTCAAAGTTACAAAGGTCATCAACAATTCGCAGGATCGTTTATTGAAGACATTAACCGCGGGGGATTTTTTCGGGGAGATGGCGTTGATCCATAATGCTCCGCGCGCGGCGACAGTCACCGCGCTGACAAATGCCACCCTGCTTGAGTTGGACAAAGAAGGATTCAAGCGGGTGCTTAAACACAGCCCAAGTGTGTCGCTGGCGATGGTCAGCGAGATCAGCAACCGCCTGCGTCAGAACGATGAGTTGACGATTGAAGACCTGCGTATGCGCGCCGCTGAACTGGCGGATGCGTATCAGAGGCTTGCCCAGCAGGACCTTGCGCGGCATGAATTTCTCTCAAACGTGGCGCATGAACTGCGCACACCGTTGATGGTCGCAAGCGGTTATTTACATGCCTTCAAAAAGGGAATGGTAACGAGCGGGCAGCTCGACAGCACGATGGACACCATCACCCGCAATGTGGATCAGATCGTCACGCTCACGAACGATATTTTGTTCCTGCAAGAAATCGAATTGGTTTTACCTGAATTCCAATCTGTCAATTTGGTGCAAATAGCAGAGGATGTTGCAAAGGCCTATCAAGACAAGGCGCAGTCGAAGCTGGTGAAGTTGACAATAAAAGGCGGCAATCACATATCTGCCGTGCAAGGCGATAAACATTCGATTCAACGCGCCGTCACCGCGCTGGTGGATAATGCGATTAAGTTCAGCAACCCAAATGGAAGCGTGGAAATTTATTTTTCAGAAAATGGGACGCGGGCAAGCATATCCGTTGAAGACCACGGCATTGGCATCGCCCCGGAGATTCGTCCGCGCATCTTCGACAGGTTTGTGCATCTGGAAAAAAGCGGGGACGAATTGTACGGCGGTCTCGGCATCGGGCTGTCTATCACGAGGCAGGTCATTCAACAACACAACGGCACACTGGAAGTGGAAAGCAAGCCCGGCATGGGGAGTAAGTTTACAATCTCGTTGATGAAGTGGCAGTAGAAAATAAAAGAGTCCCGAAAGTTTATCAACCTTTGGGACTCTTTATTCCCCGAACACGACAGCCAACTGATCGTTCTCATCGTAATATGAGCGCGCCGAAAACGGCGGATCACCGCGCCGCATGTTGTGGATTCGATCCAGCAGGACGGGCAAATCTTCAACCACTGGTAGATGAAGAACCGCTTCCCTTTCCACCCATTCAACTGCTCCTTCCCCACTGGCTTGAATCTCCCCTTGGGCATTTTCCCCGCAAAACACAAACAGACAGATTCCCGTCTCTCCGGCATCCACAATGACAGTGCCGCACAACCATAAATCCGCTGTTAAACCTGTCTCTTCCAGCAACTCACGCCGAGCAGATGTGAGCACATCTTCCCCGCGCTCTACATGACCGCCAAGCCCGTTGTATTTGCCGGCCCATAACCGCTTGGTTGGCGCGCCTTTGATCAACAAATACTCGCTCCCTTTACGGACAAAAATCGCCGTGCGGGGAATGAGCATGTATCTGTCTGTTGTAACGCCCTGGTCAGTTTTTGGCATGGGAGTATTTTAAAAAGAATTCACCACAGAGGGCACAGAACCCACAGAGATTTCAAAAAGAAATTCTCCGTGCTCTTCGTGCCTCTGTGGTGAAAAGAACTTACTAATCCGCTAAATCGCTAACATCTTCTGCAGCGACTTCCTGCTTCACATAATTTTCCAGCTTCGGAGCAACTTTCGCTGAGGTGATGTATTGATTAACGTAATTCTTCGTATCCTTCACGCCGAGCAGATTGAAGAGCTTATCAAACTGCGCTTCCCACGCCACGCCGAGTTTGGCTTTATCTTCATCAGATAAGGCGTATGACTTCGCTTTGAAAGGTCCAACAGCATTCTTGCGGGTCTTGTAATAGAACTGTTCATCGGTCATGCCGGGTTTGCGATCCGCCGCAGAATGGACATCCAGCCATGCGTACATTTCGTTTTTGAAATCAGCGGGGATATTATCGAAGAACATGGTCGTAAAGTTCGTGGCGAGATGCACTTCGATGGCTTCGTTCTGAACAAATTGATTAAAGTTTTCCTCGGGCAAAGTGGATGCGCCATGCTGGACGGTTCCGCCCATGCCATATTCCTTGCGCGATACGCGGCTTAGGTCACGCAGAACATCGAAGGCGATGGTCACGTCGGCGAGGGAGCCATCCGCAAGAACTGTGCCGCCGTGCGAGGTGCCGGTCAGAACGCTGATCTTGCTCAGGCCGGGCTTGCCGGGCGCGAGTTTATTCATCTCGGCATTGTAACCATCCATATAAGCACGGAGTTCAGGTTCGGTGGAATTGTTCGTGCCAACCTCGCCAATCTCACCGCCGATGGAAATCGTCACGCCTGCGGGTTGGTTCTCACGTATGAAAGCGGAGAGCTGCGCCGATAACTGATAATTAATCGTCTGTTGCGCTTCAACTGTCGGCAGGTGGATATCAACCAGCGTGGAAGTATCCACGTCAATGTTGAAGAAGCCTGCATCCATCGCTTCGATGGACAGGTCACGCACCGCCTTCAATTCAGCCTGAGAGTCGGCCGCAAACTTCTTAGCCGATACTTGGAAGTGGTCGCCTTGAATGAATACCGGCCCGACAAAACCTTCGGCAACGGCGGCGGCGAGAATATTGGTCGCATATTCTGAAGGACGCTGAGCCGTGTAACTCATTTCGGAGCGGGCAAGTTCAAAAATGAATGCGCCGCCGTTGATCTTGTTGGCCGCACGGAACATGGCGCGCGCGGCATGATGCGACAAGGCGCGCAGGTTGAAGGCAGGTGTGGTGAAAGTCATCGGCACATCGCCGCGTCCGCGCGCCATGTATAACTCGTGAATGGACGCCGGGTAGACTCCCAACTCCAAAGCAGCAGCACGGATAAGGAAACGGGACCAGCCCGCAGTTGAGTCTGAAGCGAGAGCAGAACGTTCCACCAGCCTGCTGATATTCTTCCTGAATTTCGCCGCGTCAGTTACTTTGACCGTTGTCCCGTCCACAGATAAGCTGTTTTCAACAAGGTCAAGCAACTCTTTTATTTGATTCGACATCTTATATATACTCCTGGGGAAATAATGGTAACTTGATTATAACTGGAATTAAACGATATAATGAGCGTTGTCGTGAGACGATTTGAAGCAACTCTCGTATATTCTGGCAGGAGGCTCACATGAGTGATTTCTTTGACAAGGTAAAAGACCAGGCAGATCCGTTCAAAAAACTGCTATCGTTTATTCCCGGTTTCAGCGGCTACATAGAAAGGCAAAACCGCCGCGACGCAGACAAAATTCTGCGTGACACAGTTGCGCGACGCTTCGAGGAACTTTGGGGACGCGCTTCAAACCTGCAAGTTGAACTTGTCAACAACGGCATGATTCAATATGTGGACGACATGGAAAAAGCCGCGCTCGCGCTGCGTACCTTCATTGACAAGATCTCCCGAGCCGCGCGCGGCTATTCGGGTCTGTTCGATGCGACCAAGATCAACGAGGAGGAACTCGAAGCGATCTATCAATTCGACCTTGCCTTCTTCACGATCGCCGACCAGATCAAAGGCGGGCTCGACAACGTGGAAGCCAGCCTCGCCGATGAAGCCGCCCTGCCGGCCGCCATTCGCAACCTGACATCGCTTGCGCGCCTTGCCGTGGAAACCTTTGAGCGCCGCTCTGAGGTTGTTACCGGAAGCGGGCAATAAAAATTTATGTCGGGGCACGGCGACGCCGTGCCCCGACGGATTTATATCTATGTGGCATCAATATATCAACGCAGATTCCATTGAGCAAGTCGTACAAATTTTAGGGGAGAAAAAAGAACGCGCCCGCGTTGTCGCCGGCGGCACCGACCTCATCCTCGAACTTGAGCGCGGCGTCCGCAAAGGGATCGACACGCTCATCGATGTAACCCGCATCCCAAAACTTGACCGAATCACACTTGATGAAGACGATATGGTTCATATCGGCGCACTTGTTACCCACAATGACTGCGCCGGGTCGAAACTGATTCGCACACGCGCATATCCTTTGGCGCGCGCGGCGTGGGAAGTCGGTGCGCCGCAGATTCGCAATCGCGGAACGGTGGCCGGCAACCTCATCACCGCCTCGCCTGCCAACGACACCATCACCCCGTTGATGGCGCTCGGCGCAAGTGTGACTTTGCTTTCCACCCGCGGCGAGCGGACGATTCCTTTAAATGAATTTTACACAGGCGTTCGTAAAAACGTCATGCAAGCCGACGAAATGCTTGTTGATATTTCCTTTCCTGCGTTGACCGAATCCCAGCGCGGGACTTTCATCAAACTTGCGCTGCGCCGCGCCCAAGCGATTTCGCTAGTGAACGCGGCGATCATTCTTGACCTGAAAGAGGCCACCGTCAAACGAGCATCAATCACCCTCGGAGCAGTCACCCCGGTCATCGTCCACGCCGAAGAAGCGGAAAAATACCTCGCGAAGAAAAAACTCAACGAGAAAAACATCCTCCACGCCGCCGAACTTGCCATGCAGGCCGCCCGTCCCATTGACGACGTGCGCGGTTCAGCCGCCTACCGCAGTGAAATGGTGCGCGTCATCACCAAGCGCGGACTGACCGCCATCCGCGACGGAAACGAACAGGATGGAATGCCGAAGAAGCCGATCCTGCTGACAGGAAAGAAGACAGCAAACGATAGACGACGGACAGTCCATAGTCCATCATCCACCGTCAATGTTATTGAAACCACCATCAACGGTAAAAGATATTCCTTTACCAGCGGGCACGATAAAACATTATTACGCCTGCTGCGCGAAGAAGGCATGTTGACCGGCACAAAGGAAGGCTGCGCCGAAGGCGAATGCGGCGCATGTACCGTTTTCCTTGACGGCAAAGCCGTGATGGCCTGCCTTGTCCCTGCGCCGCGCGCGCATGGCGCCGAGATCGTCACCGTCGAAGGGCTTTCAAACGGCAGGAAACTTCACCCCGTGCAAAGCGCCTTCATCAATCATGGCGCCGTCCAATGCGGATACTGCACGCCGGGCTTCATCATGTCTGGCGCGAAACTGCTCGAAGAAAAAGCCAACCCCACGCGCAACGAGATCGAACAAGCCATGACCGGAAATCTATGCCGATGCACCGGTTATTACAAGATCGTAAAAGCGATTGAAGCCGCAAGCAAAGTAAAATCCTAAAAGGTATCCAATGGGAAAATATTCATCTTCTTCAAGAAAGCCTCCGCCAAAACCAAAAAACCGCGGGCCGCACGCCGTCTGGCGGGGTATTGGTTGTTTGATGATGCTGGTCATTCCGATCATTTCCATTGCCGCCGGGTACGGGACGATCAACTACGCAATCGAAAAAAGATGGTTCATCCCCTACGAACTACTTGGCACACCGATCTTCCCATCACTCTTTTATAAATCGAACGGATTGATGCTAATTCTTGCCCCCATAACGCGCATTCAAAATTTCTACGCTTATGTAATTGCCGCCCTTGTCTATATTTTGCTGATCGGCGGACTCGTCTCATTAATTTACGCCATCGTTTATCGGATTGTCGGCCCGTCACGCTACGGCCCCACCGATGCGCCCCCTCCAAACATCAAAACCAAACGTTACACACGATAGGAATCTATGTCACCTAATTCTGTCGGCAAGTCACTGCCGCGCATTGACGCGCAAGGCAAAGTTACCGGGGAAACACTTTATTCCGGCGACCTGCAAAAGCCCGGCATGTTGCACATGAAGATCCTCTTTGCCGAGCGTCCTCATGCGCGCGTATTGAATATTCACACCGAAAAAGCGGAAAACTCGGCGGGCGTCCTCGCCGTTTATACGGCGAAGGATGTGCCGGTCAACGAATATGGATTGCAAATTCCCGATCAACCCGTTTTGTGCGGACCCGGCTCCAGCAAACCATTCACAGACATCGTCCGCTTTGTTGGCGACCAGATTGCTGTTGTGGTAGCCAGGACTGAGGTCGAAGCGGATGCGGCTCTTAAATTAATCGAAGTGGACTATGAAGACCGGCCGCTTCTGACTGACCCGATAACTGCGATGCGCTCCGATGCGCCGCTCCTCCACCCAGACAGGGGCAGCACCAACGTCTGCGTCCATTACAAGATCCGCAAAGGTGACGTGGATGAAGCCTTCGCCAAAGCGGATGTGATCGTGGAAGGCGAATATCACACGCCCGTGCAGGAACATGCCTATCTTCAACCCGAAGCGGGCTTGGCATATATTGATGAAGAAGGCCGCGTCACGATCGAGTCTGGCGGCCAGTGGACTCACGCCGACCGCGAAACCATCGCGCACTCGCTCGGCCTGCCCCAGGAACAAATCCGCGTGATTTACCCGGCCATCGGCGGCGCATTTGGCGGGCGCGAGGATATGTCGGTTCAGATCGTGCTCGCGCTGGCGGCGTGGAAGTTAAATCAACCAGTGAAGATCGTCTGGTCGAGGCGCGAATCAATCATCGGTCACGGCAAAAGACACGCGGCTATCGTCAAGGCAAAATGGGGCGCAACAAAAGACGGCAAGTTAATAGCCGCAGAAAATGAATTGATCGGCGACGGCGGCGCGTACATGTACACGTCCAACAAAGTGCTTGGCAACGCAGCCATCACTTCGTCCGGGCCGTATTTCATCCCGAATGTGAAGGTGGACGTGTACGGCGTTTACACCAACAACGTGCCCGGCGCAGCCTTCCGTGGATTCGGCGCGCCGCAAGCCCTGTTCATGGCTGAATCGCAAATGAACAAACTTGCCGAAAAACTTGGCATGGATCCGGTTGAATTCAGACTGCTCAACGCCTACCGTGAAGGCGACCTGATGAGCTTCGGCACGCCGATACCCAGTCAGGTCAGCATTGTGCAATGCATCGAAGCGGCTCGCGATCAATTCAAATGGAAAAAGGCAAAAAAGAAGAATTCAAAACCACACCTCGTCCGTGGTCAAGGATTCGCAGCAGGATTCAAAAACGTAGGCTTCTCCTTTGGCTATCAGGAAAACTGCTGGGCAAAAGTTGAAATTCATGGGAATGGAAATATCGAGCGCGCCATCGTTCACCACGCTGGCGCGGAAGTCGGGCAGGGTACGCATACGGTCATGATTCAAATGGCGGCTCATGCGCTTGGGATACCAGCCAACAAAGTGGAATTGCGCACATCCGACTCGGCGCATCAGGGCAACTCAGGGTCCGTATCCGCTTCACGCATGACCTTCATGGCCGGCAATGCCATCAAAGGCGCGGCGGAAGCGGCGCTGGAAAAATGGAAAGCGGAAGATCGTCCCGCCATTGCTGAGTTCAAATACCTCGCGCCGCGCACGACTCCTTTCGACCATGAAACTGGCTACTCGACCCCGAACTTTGCCTACGCTTATGTCGCTCAGGCCGCGGAAGTGGAAGTGGATACCGAGACCGGGCATGTGCGTGTCGTTCGCATTGTCTCGGCTGACGATGTCGGCAAAGCCATCAACCCTGACCTCGTTGTCGGGCAGATCGAAGGCGCGGTCATTCAGGCGCACGGCTACGCAGTGCTGGAAGATTACAAGACAAAAGACGGCCGCGTGCTGACCGACCAATTAAGCACATACCTCATCCCCACCATCCGTGACATCCCCGAATCAGTTGAATCGGTGCTGGTCGAGATCCCCGACCCGAACGGTCCCTGGGGCGCGCGCGGGCTGGGCGAACTGCCCTTCCTGCCAGTCGCTCCGGCCATTGCCGCCGCCATCCACGATGCGACCGGCGTCTGGATCAGCGAGTTCCCGTTCACGCCGGAGCGTATTCTGCGCGCGCTTGGGAAAATTTAATACCATGTAAGGGGCGCGGTCACCGCGCCCCTACACCCCATGTCCTTCCCCTATCTTGACGAAACCAAAGAATTAAACGATGCCACCCGCAAAGACGCGGGCGGCTCTTTCGTGACTCTACCCGATGGCGTAACGCATTACGAATTGCGCGGACCTGAAAACGGAAAACCAGTCGTGTTCGTGCATGGATTTTCTGTCCCGTATTTTATCTTTGACATTACGTTCGAGTTCCTCGTCAAGTCTGGTTTTCAGGTTTTGCGCTACGACTTGTTCGGGCGTGGATTCTCCGACCGACCGCGCGCGGCGTACAACATTCAACTTTTCGTCCGTCAACTCAAAGACTTGCTGGACGCCCTCAACTTCAAAGACATTGCCCTGCTTGGGCTTTCGATGGGCGGACCGATCACCGCGTCATTCATTCGCCAGTACCCGGGTTACGTCCGCAAACATGTGCTGATCGACCCTGCCGGCGTCCAGCAGACTGTCCTCGGGCGGGGAATCGAAGCGTTGAAAATGCCCATTTTTGGCGAGCTGGCCTTCGGTCTGTTTGGAAGCGGGGTCATGGTCAAGAGTCTGGCGTCTGACCTGTTCGATCCCAAAGCGGTGGAGTTTTTTCAAAGCCGGTATAAAATCCAAATGCAGTTCAAGGGATTCAAGCGTGCCCTGTTATCCACCCTGCGCAGCAACATGCTTGACTCGTTTTACGAAACCTATGCTGAAGTTGGGAAACAGCAGAAGCCGACTCTGCTGTTTTGGGGCATGGACGATAAAACCACGCCTTTTGCCAATAGCGAGATTCTTCTGACTGCCCTGCCCCACGCTGAATTTCATGCCATTGAAAATTGCGGGCATATCCCACATTTCGAAAAGCCCGAAATCGTCAACCCGATCCTTTTGGAATTTTTATCCCATGTATAACAAACTCAGAAATTTTATCTTTCGCAACAGGCACAGCATTGCTGTTTTTATTTTGCTTAACATGGCCTGCCTTGTCTGCATATTGCTGGTGGCGGCAAGGGTGGCATATACAAACTCAGGCCGGCATATGGGGCTGATCTGGAATCTATTCCTCGCGTGGATACCGTTCATTCTGGCGTACATTGCCCATTCCGTTTCGTGGAAGCGCGTCTGGATCTATTTTGCAATCCCGGTCATCGCGTTTCTGTGGTTGATCTTCTTTCCGAACGCACCATACATGCTGACCGACCTGCAAGACCTCGCGCGCTCCGGCGGTGTTGGCGCCCCGCTCTGGTATGATGTCCTCATCGTTGTCTGGTGCTCCTGGACCGGCACGCTGCTCGGCGTCATCTCGCTGTACCTGATGCAGGACATCATCATCCGCACATTTGGAAAATGGCCGGGCTGGATATTTGTTTTTGTCATCTCCGCTTTAAGTAGTTTCGGAATTTACATCGGGCGATTTGTGCGCCTGAATTCATGGGACATTTTGCAAAACCCGGCCGAGACCACCATGGAAATCCTCGGTCTCGTCATTGACCCAAGTATGCGGCTCGCCGCCTTCACCGTTCTGTACACGTTCTTCTTCCTGTTCATTTTTGTGCTGTTGTACTCATTCAGTCACATGCTGCAAGAGCAGGCTTCCAGAGCAAAAAGCACAGCCGAGGAACTTGCATCCACGCAGCCCACACAAGTCAATTAACATTGCGCGACGCATAGGAAAATTATGAACCCTCTCATTATTATCCGTGGCGGCGGCGACCTTGCAAGCGGAGTCATTTTGCGCCTGCATCGCTCGGGGTTTCAAATCGCCATCCTTGAACTGGAAAAACCGCTCGCCGTCCGCCGCACGGTTTCGTTCTCTCAGGCGGTCTATGACGGCGCTCAAACTGTCGAAGGTGTAACTGCGCGTCTCGTCTCGCCGGACCAGTTTCAAGACGCGCTCGATGCGGGTGAAATTCCAGTGCTGGTCGACCCAAATGCAAACATCCTACACAACCAGTTTTTGACAAGTCCGCAATCCACTTATGTGATCGATGCGCGGCTGATGAAATCTGCGCCGGAGTTTTTGGATGTAAACCCCGCGCTTCATATCGGGCTTGGGCCTGGATTCTGCGCAGGTGAGAATTGCCACGCTGTGATAGAGACTCGCCGCAGTCACACCCTCGGCAGAGTCTACTGGAGCGGCTCCGCCCAATCTGACAGCGGCCAGCCCGAAGGCGATCCGCAGCGTGTTTTGCGCGCGCCACATACCGGCACATTGACCGCGCACGCAAACATCGGCGACCGACTCAAGGCAGGTCAACTGATTGCGGAAATACAATCGCAAATCGGAAATCCAAAATCTGAAATCTGCAGCCCCTTTGACGGCACCCTGCGCGGACTGATTCACCCCAGCGTGGAAGTGACCCAGGGCATGAAGATCGGCGACGTAGATCCGCGCGACGACCCCGCCCTGTGTTCCCTTGTCTCAGACAAGGCGCTCTCCGTCGGCGGCGGCGTGCTGGAAGCGATTTTGGTTTGGGAGAGGAGGATGGACGGGGAAACCGAATAATGTATAAAGCAGTTGTATAATTGAAAAAAGAATGGGGTAACCCATGACAACAGAAGCTGATACTTGTAGAACCTATATTGTTCCGAAGTTATCCACTGCTGGCTGGGGGGATGAATACATCTCCGAGCAGATGGTCTTAACGCGTGGACGGATCGTGCCAATTGGCAATAGGCATATTCGCAAAGAAGGTCTGCGCCCCGATTATGTTTTGTTCATTCGGCAAAATATTCCAATTGCAGTAGTGGAAGCCAAAGCAGAATACAAAAGCCCAGGGGCAGGCTTACAACAAGCGATTCAATACGCTGAAATGATGGGACTGAAATTTGCCTATGCCAGCAATGGCAAAGGTATTGTGGAGCATGATTTCATCACAGGCATGGAACGCACTCTTGATGCGTTCCCAAGCCCTGATGAACTGTGGGGACGACTCAAAGGCACATTCAACTTCCAAAGTGAAAAAGAAGAAAAGGACTCGCTTTCTGACTATTGGCAGGAAGTAGGCGGAAAAGCGCCACGCTATTATCAGCAGGTAGCCATCAACAGAGCGGTTAATGCTGTGCTGGCTGAACAAAAACGTATTTTGATCACAATGGCAACAGGGACGGGAAAGACCTTTGTTGCTTTTCAAATTGCATGGCGCTTGTGGAAGGCAAAGCGCAAGAAGAAGATTTTGTTCCTTGCCGACCGCAATGTGTTGATTGACCAGGCCAAAGACAGAACCTTCTCTCCGATGGGGCAGGCATTGCAGAAGATACAGGGCAAAGCGGTAAAGAGCCGCGAGGTCTATTTTGCCTTGTATCAGGCATTGGCAAACCCTGTGACGGGTGAGAATTTATACGAGAAATATCCGCGTGACTTTTTTGATCTGATCATTGTGGATGAATGTCATCGCGGGTCTGCCAATGAAGAGGGGAGTTGGCGCAAGATTTTGGATTATTTTGACTCGGCTACCAAGATCGGCATGACGGCGACGCCCAAGCGCAATGACAATGTGGACACCTATGAGTATTTTGGCGAGCCGATCTATACCTACAGCTTGAAACAAGGGATAGAAGATGGTTTCCTTGCGCCGTATCGGGTGTACCGTGTGATTCCCGATGTGGATGCGAGCGGATTGCAAATTGACCCAGGGGTGTTGGATCGTTTCGGGCGCGAGATTCCTGCTGACTTGTACGGCACGAAGGACTTTGAGCGGGTTGTTTCTTTGCTCGCACGTACGGAAGTGGTAGCGAAACATCTGACGGTATATCTCAAGCGGACGAATCGCTTTGACAAGACGATCGTGTTTTGTGTGGATCAGGAACATGCCCTAGACATGCGGATTGCCTTGAACAATGCCAATGCCGATTTGAGCAAAATTCACCTGTATTATGTGGAACGGGTGGTTTCAGAAGAAGGTTCCGTTGGGCGCGGACATTTGGATAACTTCCAAGACCCTGAAAAGGAAGTGCCCGTTATTTTGACTACTTCACAAATGCTGACCACGGGTGTGGATGCACCGACCTGCCGCAATGTGGTTTTGTTCCGCACGATCAATTCAATGACGGAGTTCAAACAGATCATTGGGCGTGGGACACGGGTTTCGGAAGAGCATGGCAAGTTCTGGTTTACCATTCTGGACTATGTGGGCGCGACGCAGTTGTTTTATGATCCCAAATTTGACGGCGACCCTGTACGAGTGACCAAGACTGAGATTGATAGTGAGGGGAATGAAACAAGAGTTGAAGATAGTGAGGAAGGGACACTTCAACCAGAGCAAGACCCTCACCCCAGCCCTCTCCCACAGGGAGAGGGGGTACGCGTCGGCGAATTACCGCGCAAGTATTATTTGGATAATGTGCATGTGTACATTGCAGGTGAGCAAGCCTTTGAGCTTGACCCTGACGGGAATGTACTAAAAACGGTTGAGTTCACTGATTATGTGACCCAGAATATCCGCCGCTTGAATTTGACGGCAGAGCATTTGCGGCAGGTGTGGACGCAGACAGAACAGCGCAGGGAGATTTTGGATCAATTGCGCGCCCGTGGCATTGACCCTGACCATTTGGCGCATGTGACTCACCATGAGGAAGCGGATGCTTTGGATTTGCTCTTGCATGTGGCGTATAACGCGCCGTTGGTAAGCCGCCGCGAGCGGGCAGAGAAGTTACGTCAGAAGAAGGCGAATTTCTTCAATACGTTTACGCCTGCAGCAAGGGAGATTTTGGATACCTTGCTGGAGAAGTATGCGGATTATGGCATTGGCGAGTTTGACCAATTACCGCGGGTGTTGCAGGTTTCACCATTTGACCAATATGGGACGACGCATGATATTTACCGCTTATTTGGTGGGGCGGAGAAGTTGTTGCAGGCGGTGGATGAGTTGCAGAAGTTTTTGTATGAATAATATGAAACCCTAAGAGCCTTAGAGACCCTTAGGGTTTGGAATATAAAATAAATGACCAGCCCTGCCCCACTTCTCTTCGATACCTATTACCATATTTATAATCGCGGCGTGAATGGCGAGAATATTTTTGTTGAGGAAAGAAATTACGAATATTTCCTGAAACTTTACGAGAAACATCTTGCGCCAGTGACGGATTTGTTTGCTTATTGCTTGTTGAGAAATCATTTCCATATATCGATTAGAACAAAGTCGGAAGAAGAAATCCTTGAAACGATAAAGACCCTTGATAAAGAGACCCTAAGGGTTTCTTCCGCGAATAGTCGCCAAGGCGGGCAAGGGAGTCTTGCAAACCAAGACGAAGGTCAGTCAAGAAAACCCTTAGGGTCTGGATACGTGAGTGACCAATTCTCGAATTTCTTCAACGCCTACGCTAAAGCGATAAACAAAGCATATGCGAGAACTGGCAGTTTATTCCAACATCCGTTTGGAAGGGTGCCAATTACAAGTGATAGGCAGTTTTGGAATGTGATTGCGTACATTCACCAGAACCCGCAGAAGCATAAGTTTGTGACAGATTTTCGGGACTGGAAATATTCATCGTATGGGATAATACTGTCTGATGCGAAGACGAGTGTGAATCGAAACAAGGTATTGGACTGGTTTGGAAATAAGGCAGATTACCTGTCACTCCACACGCAATGGGTGACAGATGCCCAAGCAAAGTGGTTTGTGGAAGATGATTTTGATTGAAATTTAAATATAGAGACCCTAAGGGTTTTGAAAACCCTTAGGGTCTGATAACAACAAGGATTCCATGCCAAAGAAAACAACTCAACCAGCACCACAGCAAAATTCAAAAGCCTCCCTCTCCTCCCTCATCAAATCTTCCCGTGATATTATGCGGAAGGATGCGGGGTTGAATGGGGATTTGGATCGGTTGCCGCAGTTGTCGTGGATTCTGTTTTTGAAGTGTTATGACGATCTGGAGATGCGGCGAGAAGAAGATGCGAAGTTAGAGCGGAAGGCGTATAAGCCTGTGATTCCGTCGCCGTATCGGTGGCGGGATTGGGCGTCGGATGAGGATAACGGGGCGACGGGCGAGGATCTGGTCAAGTTCGTCAATGACGGGTTGCTGCCTGCGCTGCGCGGGCTTTCGGGGTCGGATGAACGGTTGAAGGTGGCGGAGGTATTCAAGGAGACGTACAGCCGTATGCTCTCGGGGTATCTGCTGCGCGATGTCGTTAATCTGGTGGATAACATCCACTTTCAGTCGAAGGATGAGATCTTTACGCTGGCGCATTTGTATGAGTCGATGTTGAAGGAGATGCGCGACGCGGCTGGCGATTCGGGCGAGTTCTATACGCCCCGACCCGTGGTAAAGCTGATCGTAGACAGAGTCAAGCCGCGGCTGGGTGAGAGCGTGCTCGATCCCGCTTGTGGCACGGGCGGATTTTTAGTCGAGTCGTATGAGTATCTTAAGCCGCGCGTCAAAAATTCCAAAGAGCAGGAGACACTGCAAATGCGGACGTTGTTTGGGGTGGAGAAGAAGCCGCTGCCGTATCTGTTGAGCACGATGAACCTGTTACTGCATGGGATCGAGACGCCGAACATCCGCCGCGATAACGCGTTGAAGAATCCGCTGAACGAGATCGGGGAGAAAGACCGCTTCGATGTGATCGTGACGAACCCGCCCTTCGGCGGCGAGGAGGAGGCGGGCATTCAGTTGAACTTCCCCGAGAACACGCGCGCCAGCGAGACGGCGCTGTTGTTCATGCAGTTCGTGATGCGTTCGTTGAAGCATGGCGGGCGCTGCGGCGTGGTGGTGCCGAATGGATTTCTGTTCGGCGACGGGGTGGCGGCGCGGGTGAAGGCACAGATGCTGAGGGATTTCAATCTGCATACGATCATCCGACTGCCCGAAGGTGTGTTCGCGCCGTATACTGGCATTCCGACTAATGTGCTTTTCTTTGATCGGACTCAGCCGACAGTTGATATTTGGTTCTATGAAGTTCCTGCTCGCGATGGCGGAAGATATAGCAAATCCAAGCCAATGCAGTTTGATGAATTTCAAAACTGCATTGAATGGTGGGATGACCGTGTTGAAAATGAATTTGCTTGGAAAGTCTCAGCTGAAAGTGTTTTTGAAAAGGGATGCAATTTAGATATTCGTAACCCCAATAGACTTGAAGATATTGAACATACACCGCCAGATATCTTAGTGAAAGACATTCTTGATAAAGAAATGAGAATAATTGAAATCATCAAAGAGATAAATCAGATTTTGGAGAATAAATAGTGCTCCAGAATAAATCATCACATTGGGCAGAAGTGCCAATTGGAGAAATCCTGAAATATCTTGATGAAAAAGTCGTGTTTGATGACATGGCTGAATACATCACGATTACTGTAAAACGCCGTCACGGTGGCTTGGAAGCACGCGAGAAACTTTTTGGGCATGAAATCAAGACCAAAAAGCAATATCGGTTACATCGTGGGGCTTTCATCATTTCACGGGTTCAATGTTGGCACGCGGCTTTTGCTATTGTGCCTGACGATATTCCAGAGAACATGATTGCAAGCCAGAATTATGATCAGTTTGAAATTTCGCCAAAGGTTGATAGGCGTTTCTTTTGGTGGCTTTCACATTCCCAGCAATTTATTGAGACTGTTCGAAGCAGTGCGTCAGGCGTTGTAATTGAGAAACTGGTTTTCAATCGTGATGCTTGGTTACAAAAAACAATACCGATCCCGCCGTTGGATGAGCAACGGCAAATTGTCGCGCACATCGAGTCGCTGGCGGCACGGGTTAATGAAGCACAGCGTCTGCGGGAAAAAATTCAAGAAGAAATTAGTGCCTTCATTGCCAGTTATCATGTTTTTTACTCCGATAAGGTTGTAAAACTGGGCGACATTCTGACTTTGGATGAATACAAAGAAGTAATCAAACCAGAAGGTAATTATCCCCAAATTGGTGTCAAAGGATTTGGAAAAGGATTATTTGCGCGAGAGACATTATCAGGAACTGAAACTACATACAAATGGTTCAATCGGCTTTATTACGGCGCAGTTGTTTTGAGTCAAGTCAAAGGTTGGGAAGGTGCCATTGGTGTCGTTGATAAGTCATTGGTTGGAAAATTTGCTTCACCCGAATATCGAACCTTTCGATGTAAACCTGACCAAGCATTGTCAGAGTATTTGAGTGAATTAATTGCCACACCTTGGTTCTACTTCCAGTTAAAAACTCTGAGTAGAGGCGTTGGCGGACGAAGAGAACGAGTTCGTCCAGAGTTGTTTGTTGAACTTGAAATTCCCATGCCTGATATTGAGAGGCAGAAACAGGCAGTAGAAATCTTTGCGACGTTTCCAGCGTTGCGGGAGTTGCAGTCGCAAAGTCAAGAAGAATTGGATGCATTGCTACCGTCCGTGCTGGATAGGGCGTTCCGAGGTCAATGAAGACCCTAAGGGTTTCTCCCGCTATCGGATGCCATGTCGGGCAAGAGGGGCTTGCATATCGTAACCCAGGTCAGCCGAGAAAACCCTTAGGGTCTCGGATGATGAAGGTCAATGCGTTCCCACTCACCGCAGAGCGGTTCGGGGACGATGTGCGGGAGCCCCACAAGGGGGTGATATTTCAGTCGCAAAGCCAAGAAGAATTGGATGCATTGCTGCCGTCCGTGTTGGATAGGGCGTTTAAGGGAGAGTTGTGAAGACCCTAAGGGTTTCTTCCGTTATCGGATGTCATGTCGGGCAAGGGAGTCTTGTATATCGTGACGATTGTCAGCCGAGAAAACCCTTAGGGTCTCGGATGATGGATGACGGTTTTGCCTGTCAGGACGAAGGTCAGCGGGAAAAAACTTTAGGGTCTCGGATGACGAAGGTCACTGCGTTCCCACTCACCGCAGAGCGGTTCGGGGACGATGTGCGGGCGGTTGCAGTCACAAAGTCAAGGAGAATTGGATGCTTTGCTACCGTCCCACAGGGATGCTTCGCAATCCGTGCTGTGACCATCGGGAGAGGCATTCAAAGGTGAGTAGTAAAGAAAGGAATAATTATGGCTGGCAAATACACTCCGCTTGAAAATTACTTGCATGATTTACCTGCAAATCAAAAAGAAGCGACTCTTTCCTTTGAACAGATCGAAAAAATAATCAATGCCAAATTGCCATCATCTGCCTATGAAGACCGCCGCTGGTGGGATCATGAGAAAGAAGGCAACCACGTCAACGCCCGCGCATGGGCAAATGCCGGTTGGAAGGTGGATGTGGTCAACTTCAACGAGAAGTGGGTGAAGTTATTCCGTGCTGGATAAGGCGTTGAACATGAAGTTATCCCGGGCACTTCGATTACAAAATCCAGCCGCAGTCAGCTTTGCAGGTGCGGGCGGAAAGACCACAGCCATGTTCCAGCTTGCGCGCGAATTCCCGCGGACAATTGTCACAGCCACTACCCACCTCGGCGCATGGCAAATTCCACTGGCTGACCATCACATCGCCACAAATGATTTGACTACGCTCGCTGCGCTCGAAAATATCCCGGCCCACGGCGTGACTCTTGTCAGTGGTGAAATTGAAAATGACAGAACCAGTCCGGTCAGCGAAAATATCCTATCCTGGCTATACGAAGAAAGCCAGCGACAAAATACTCCCCTTCTCATCGAGGCAGATGGTGCGCGCCAGAAGCCTCTCAAAGCTCCCGCTGGACATGAGCCGCCCATTCCCAATTTCACAGAGGCGGTCATTGTCACCGCCGGGTTGAGCGGTCTCGGCAAGCCGCTCAATGATGAGCATGTTCATCGCGCAGAAATTTTTTCGAGTTTGAGCGGTTTGCAAATCAACCAGCCAATCACTGCTGATTCGATCGCGCGTGTGCTCACCCATCCGCAGGGCGGGCTGAAAAATATCCCGCCCACCGCGCGGCGCATTGCCCTGCTCAATCAAGCCGACACGCCCGAACTGCAATCCATCGGCGGAGGCATGACACGTAAACTGCTCGATCATTTCGACTCTGTTATCGTTGCTTCACTTAAAAATTCAAACCTTCAAACATTTGAACAGACCGCGGGAATCATTCTTGCCGCCGGAGAATCGACTCGCTTTGGGTCGCCGAAACAACTTCTGGATTGGAAGGGCAAGCCGTTCGTGCGACAAGTGGCCGAAACCGCGCTTCAAGCCGGACTTTGGCCTGTAGTGGCCGTCACCGGCTTTCGCGCCGCTGACATTGAATCCGCGCTAAGCGGACTGCCCGTGAAAATTGTCCACAACCCGGAATTTCCACAGGGACAAAGCACATCCATCCGCGCAGGGATAAATTCATTGCCCCCTCCGTCACTTGGTGTCACCTCCCTCAAATCTGAAAGATTTGGGGGAGGACGGGTGGGGGCTGCAGTTTTCCTACTCGCCGACCAGCCGCAAATCCCAGCAGACGTGATCCGCGCATTGACCGAGTCACATACGCGGGAAATGCAATCCATCCTCGCGCCGCTGGTGCAGAACGACCGCCGCGCCAACCCGGTGCTGTTTGACCGGATCACATTTCCCGACCTGCTCAATCTCACTGGCGACGTTGGCGGGCGCGCGATATTCGACAAACACCGCGTTGAATACATTCCGTGGCATGACGATATTCTATTGTTCGATGTGGACAAGCCCGAAGATTATCAACGCTTGAAGGAGATGGAGTGAACATCTCAGCCATCATCCTCGCAGCGGGACAATCCAAACGCATGGGTCAGCCAAAGCTGCTCTTGCCGTGGGGCAACACAAGCGTGTTGGGCAAGGTCATCGAAACGATTCAATCTGCCGGCATCGAAGACATTCTTGTGGTCACTGGCGGGGCAAAAGATGAAGTAGAACAACTGATTGCCAATTACAAAGTGCGGGGCACGCACAACCAGGATTATGCCAGCAACGAAATGCTGGAATCAATTCAACTTGGCTTGCAGGAACTTTTGCCCTCTCCTACCCGGCGGGACACCTCCCCCATTTTCAAAGAAAATGGGGGAGAAAGGGAGGGTGCTCTCATTTGTCTCGGCGACCAGCCCCAGGTCAAGGAAAGAAGCGTGCGGGTCGTGTGCGAAATGTTCCTCGCGCAGAAATCCAGCATTGTCGTGCCGAGTTATCAAATGCGGCGCGGACATCCATGGTTGCTCGCAAGGGAATTATGGGGCGAAGTTTTGCAGATGCGCGCGCCAGAATCGATGCGCGATTTTCTCAACAAGCATGGGGATGATATTTTTTACATCGAGCATGATTCGCCGGACATCCTGCAAGACCTCGACACGCCCGAGGACTACCTAAAGCACAAACCTCAACAATAGATTGACAATCTGAGTCACAAAAGATAAACTCGCTCCCATTCCTAACTGGGAGCATATTGTGAAATACTTTATCATTGTCAACCCAACTTCAGGCCGCGGACTTGGCGCGAAGTCCATTCCGCAAATCGAATCCAGCCTGCGCGAAAGCGGGCTGGATTTTACGCTTGTACAGACCGAACGCATGTGGCACGCCTCCGAATTGGCGGAAGGCGCGGCGCGCGACGGCTATGATGTGATCGTGTGCGCAAGCGGAGACGGGACGATCAACGAAGCCATCAACGGCATTATGAAGGCGCGCAAAGAAGGCCACGCAAAGACCGCGTTCTCCGTGCTTGCCATCGGCACAGGCAACGATTTTGCTGGCGGCACAGGTATCCCCACAAATTTGAGTGACAGCTTGAAATCGCTGGCAGCGAACAAACGCAAAAAAATTGACATCGGTCTTGTCAGCGGCGGTGATTACCCCGAAGGCAGATATTTTGGCAACGGCATCGGAGTTGGCTTCGACGCGGCAGTCGGCAATGAGGCCATCAAAGTCCGCTGGACGCGCGGCCTGCTTGCGTATCTCATCGGCGTGATCAAAACCGTTTTCCTTTATTACAATCCCGCGCAGGTTGAAATCGTATTGGACGACAACGAAACCATTAAGCAGGTTTCGCTGATGATCTCGGTCATGAATGGCAGGCGCATGGGCGGCGGTTTTCAAATGGCACCCGAAAGCAAACCAGACGACGGCCTCTTCGATCTGTGCATTGCTGAAACCGCATCGAAGGGGCGCATCCTGCAAATGATCCCGCACTTCATCAAGGGCACTCAAGCCAGCCTGCCTGAAATCCAAATGAAGCGCGCGAAAAAGGTTTCGATTAAATCTTTGGATCGGACATTCCCTGCTCATGCGGATGGGGAATTCATCTGCCTCAGCGGTTCAGCCCTGACCCTTGAACTGCTCCCGTCTGAATTGGAAATTATCTGCGCCTGAGAAGCGCGGCATAAATACCGCGATACGAAAAACCATGTACTGGTTCATCAATTTCATCATCCGCGTTTACACACGCATCACCTGCCGGCTGGATATGCCCGACCTGCACAAAGTCCCTTTGCATGGACCGTTGATCACAATTGCGAATCACACCGGACAAATCGAAGTGCCGATCCTCTTTGCCCATCTCCAGCCGCGAAAAATAACCGGCTGGGCGAAGGCTGAAACCTGGGACAACAAGTTTCTACATTGGGTTTTCAATTTATGGGGCTTCATCCCGGTCCGCCGTGGAGAGGCGGATATGCACGCGCTTAAAGCCGCATTAAGTGCGTTGAAAGAGGGGAAAATTTTCGGACTTGCCCCCGAAGGGACTCGCAACTACAACGGGAAATTAAAACGCGCCCTGCCGGGTGCGGTGACCATCGCCCTGCATTCTGGCGCGCCGATCATTCCCATCGCCCATTGGGGCGGGGAAAACTTCATGAAGAATCTCAAACGCTTCAAGCGGACAGATTTCCACATCCGCGTGGGCGAGCCGTTCAAGTTGAAGGTTGAAGGCGTGAAAGTTACAGGTGAAGTCCGCCAGCAGATCGTGGATGAAATGATGTATGAACTTGCGAAATTATTGCCCGAAGAATATCGCGGTGAGTACAGCGACATGAGCAAGTCCACGACGAATTACATTATGAAGTTGAATTAAATTTGTAAACGTAGGCGTTCGTTTCTCTCTTTTTAAACCCCATTCTTTGATACAACCTGTTCGCTGATTCGCGCATGGGATTGCAGGTCAGCGAAATGTTGCCTGCCCCCTTTTCACGCGCGACTTCGATGGCGCGTTTTATCAAGGCTTCGCCAACTCCCTGCCCGCGGGCGGAACTGTCCACGATCACATCTTCGATGATCGAGCGGATGCCAGTCGGCACGCGGTAAATTGTCAGCGTGAGGGCGCCGATAATTTCGGCGCGTTCGTTGCGAGCAACCATCAGCGTGGACAATGAATCTCGGACGAGAGCAGCCAGGTCGTTAAGAGAAGGAGGCGGGTTGTTATCCGTCAGCTGGGGAATGAGGCGTTGAAATGCTTCATAAAGTTCTGCATCCGCCTGAGTGACGATGTCAACTTGCATGTGCTTTTTTGGGGATCAAACTTAATCCGATGTAATAGGCGACGTAAATAAACGACGCCCACACCACCCACTGCGGTTGATTGGGATATTGGATCAATCCCCAAATACCGACCGCGCCGTAAAGATATGTAAGTCCGAGCGTGAGCTTGCGTAAATAAGTGTTGCGAGTGGGATAAATATATTTGATCGGAATAAAGACCATCACATTGAACAGCATCAAAAAGCCAAAGTTTACCCACTGCGGCAAATTCATCAGCAGCATGTAAAGCGCGGCGACATTCCAATAGGATGGAAACCCCTTGAAGTGATGATCGTCTGTCTTGGCATCAGTCTGCGTGAATTGATAGGCAGAGGTGAGTAAAATGGAACACGCTGATAACAGGCGCACGCTCTCAGGCAGTACATCGGCTTTGATCAAAAAGAGCGCGGGCACCATGACGTAGTTTTGATAATCGAGGATGTTATCGAGCAGCGCGCCGTCGATGCCGTTTGCATATTTTTTTACATCCGCCCAGCGCGCCAGCATTCCGTCAAAGCCGTCCACCAGCATGGCGACGACCATCCAGACGATCATCATCTTCCAGTCTTTTTCAAAAATGGAGAGGATGGCGAGCAAGCCAAAGACCGCCCCGCTTGCGGTAAAAAGATGCACGCCCCAGGCGGCGATCACACGAAAAATATTCGGTTTGTTTTCTGAAGTGGTCATGGTTATTCCTTTGGTTGAAATCGAACGCGGTGGAATTATACGGGAAAAGATGGAAAAGGATGAAATAGTTAAGAACAAGGTACTTGTATTTCCCCAAACTTATCAGTGCTTTTTTGAAACAAAAAAAAGGCCTCGGAAGTTTGCCTCCGAGGTCTGACTTATTTACAACGGCAAAAACACAACTTGATTTTTCAACTCATCTGGCTCCGCGCCTTTTGTAATAATTTCAAGGTCATGAATGCAAATGCCAATCGTCACGCGTAGTTGGTGCCCATAAACCAATCCCGAAAACGCCACGCCTTTTCGCTGGCATTTTGCCGCTTCTTCCAACAGATCATCGTCTTGCGTGAATAAAACTCGATTTAATTCATGCGCTCTTTTGAGCAGTAAATCATCATCGATCTGATCTGCGCCGTCTTCATAAGCGGTGAGCACATCCACATCCCGCAAACGCAAACCCGTTGTAATCGCTTTTGGAACATGGTGATCCATGTAAAGCGACACAGCCATCAGATCAAACCCTTCTTCCTCAAGCGGGTAACCAAAGGAGGAGCGGGTGTCTCATGGTGAATTCGATTTACTTTCTCCAAACGATTTTCGATATTACTATCCAATTCTTCACGGTGATCCCAATAATACGCCAGCGCGGAATATATTTGTCCCAGAGTCAAATACGGAAACTGCGCGCGCAATTCCTCGGGGCTCCAGCCGTAAGCCGCCTGCGCGAGAACAAGTTCGATCACCTTCATGGTTGTCCCGGAGATGACGGGAACGCGCGAGTCATTCAAAACAATATGTTCATAGCGGGTTTCTGCAAGCATATCTGCCTCTTTCTTTTGTGCGTTGATTCTACCACTTATAAAAAGACCCCCGGGACGCTTGCGCGAAATCCCGGAGGTCTTCCTTATTTCTGATTACCTAATCACCTACCCCGCCTTCCTCAAACCAACTCTGACCTTTTCGCCTTCGAACTCATCCTCCACAATGAAGGAATTCTCTGGCGGAGTCCCAAACCATAAATTGGACGTGAGCGTTTCAGCGGTGATGTAATCCTTGTGCGCTTCAATCGCGGACCTCAAGCCTGCGCTTGCTTCGACAAACATTTCTATGCGGTCAGTCACTTCCAGATTGGCAGCCTTGCGCAAGTCCTGCGCCCGGCGGACAAATTCACGAGCCAGCCCTTCGGCGGCGAGATCAGGCGTCAGGTCGGTGACGAGCGCAGCGACATAGGCGCCTTCTTCTGCCACAGCGAATCCCTCCTTCGCCATCGCTTTCACTTCCACCTCATCCGCAAGGATGTGGAAGGTCTCGCCGCCCGCTTCCACGACCAGAACATTGCCCGAGTGAAGAGTCTTCGCAACTTCTTCGGCATTCATGGCAAGGATCGCCTTTTGAATGGCGGGATATTTATTGCCATATTTTTGTCCGATCTGTTTTGGCAGCGGCTTGGCGGTGTGGGTCAAGGCTTCGGTGGAGGCATCCAGCAAACGGACTTGTTTGACATTGAGTTCATCCGCGATCGTTTCAGCAAAGGCAGCAACCGCCTTTCGTTCTGCAGGCGTGCTGACAGAGAACGCAGCCGAAGCCAAAGGCTGGCGCACTTTGCGATTCGCTTTTTGACGGGCGGAATGCCCAAGCGAGACAAGGCGCATGACCAACTGCATTTCGCGGTTAAGCGATTCGTCAATGAATTCTTCCATCGTCTCAGGCCAGTCTGCGAGGTGAACAGACTCGGGCGCAGTCCCATCCACTGAGCGGACGAGGTTCTGGTACAACTCCTCCGCAAGGAAGGGCATGGCAGGCGCGAGCAATTTCGCAACTGTTGTCAGCGCAGTGTAAAGCGTCGAATACGCGGCCTGCTTATCCGCGCTTGAATCGTTCTTCCAGAATCGTCGGCGCGAACGCCGTACATACCAGGTGGATAACTGTTCCACAAATTTTTCCACCGGGCGCGTGGCATTCAAGACATCGTAAGTTTCGTAGGCTTGAGTCACATCGCGGACGAGGACGTTCAACTCGGAGAGCAGCCAGCGGTCGAGGTCGTTTGTCGGCGCGGTGACTGTCAACGCCTGCGGGTTGTCAAGATTGGCATACGTCACAAAGAACGAGTACACATTCCACAGCGTGAGCGTAAAACTGCGGATCACATCACCAACCAAATCGGAAGAGAAGCGGCGCTCCTGTCCCGGAGGTGATGCGGTGTATAGATACCAGCGCAGCGCATCCGCGCCGTGCGCGTTCAACACATCCCAGGGCTGGACGATGTTGCCCAACGACTTGGACATCTTGCGCCCTTCCGCATCTTGAATGTGCCCAAGGCAGATGACATTCTTGAAAGACACTTCATCGTTGAGCAAGGTACTGATGGCATGAAGCGAATAAAACCAGCCGCGAGTCTGGTCCACGGCTTCGCAGATGTAATCGGCGGGATATTGGCGCGCGAATTGTTCCTGATTCTCAAACGGATAATGCCACTGCGCGATGGGCATCGAACCAGAATCAAACCAAACGTCGATAAGGTCGGGCACGCGGGTCATTCTTCCGCCGCAGTTGGTACACTTCCAATGGACATCATCCACATACGGGCGGTGCAAATCCAGGTCGCTTAAGTCCCTGCCAGCTTTTTCAGACAACTCCGCCACTGAACCAACGCACTCGCGATGCTTGCAATCCACACACTCCCAAACAGGAAGCGGCGTGCCCCAATAGCGCTCGCGCGAAAGCGACCAGTCAATGTTGTTTTCAAGCCAGTTGCCGAAACGTCCGCTCTTGATGTGATCGGGGACCCAGTTGATGGTATTGTTTAAATCAACAAGGCGGTCGCGATGCGCGCTGGTGCGGATGAACCACGAGTCACGCGCGTAATACAAAAGCGGAGTATGACAGCGCCAGCAGAAAGGATAGGTGTGTGTATATTTCTCGGTGCGGAACAATAGTCCGCGCGCATCCAAATCCTGGATGATTTGCGGGTCGGCATCCTTGACAAAGACTCCACGCCAGGGAGTGACTTCCGGGATGAATGTCCCGTCTGGCAAGACAGTTAATAACACTGGCAGGTTATGCTCTTTCGCCATCTGCATGTCTTCCTGTCCAAACGCGGGAGCCATGTGAACAAGCCCGGATCCATCTTCGGTTGTCACGAAATCGCCAAGCACGACAAAATAAGCGGGCTTGTCGGGCGGCACAAAAGTGAAGAGCGGATTGTATTTAACGCCTTTCAGTTTTTTGCCTTTGAAGGAATCCAGGATCGTTACTTTTTCGTCCTTGAATATCTTTTCAACGAGCGAGCGCGCAAGGATCAATTTTTCCTTTGCGCCGTCATGCTCGCGCTCAACAGTGACATAATCCACATCGGCGTGCGCGGCAACGGCGACATTGCCGGGTAACGTCCACGGAGTCGTCGTCCACACAAGCAGTGACGTGTCGGGCTTATCCGCCAGCGGCATACGGACAAAAACCGAAGGGTCGGCTACTTCCTCGTAACCAAGAGCCACTTCATGGTCAGAAAGAGGCGTGCCGCAGCGTGGGCAATACGGGACGACTTTATATCCCTTAAAAAGCAGGTCTTTGTCCCAGAAATTTTTCAGAATCCACCAGACAGATTCCATGTATTCATTTTCATAGGTCACATACGCAGTTTCAAGATCAACCCAAAAAGCGATGCGGTCAGTTAGTTTTTCCCAATCTTGAATATAGGTGAAAACCGAATCCTTGCAGAGCGCATTAAATTTGTCTATGCCGTATTCTTCGATCTGCTGCTTATTATTGAAACCAAGCTGCTTCTCGACTTCGATCTCAACCGGCAGACCGTGCGTGTCCCAGCCGCCGCGGCGCGAGACATGGTATCCGCGCATGATCTTGTAACGCGGAAACATATCCTTGAAGGCGCGCGCCAGCACATGATGCACGCCGGGGCGTCCATTCGCAGTGGGAGGTCCCTCATAGAAAACATATTCGGGTTTCCCTTTGCGCAGCTCGACTGTCTTTTTGAAGACATCCTGTTTCTTCCACAATTTCAGGATGTTCTCTTCCATCGAGACCACGTCCAGTTTTGGTGATACAGATTTAAACGTCATTCATGCCTCCAGCGCTTACAAGTTTACAGGTTTGCACGTTTCAACGTTCAAACTTATAAACGTTCCAACGCTTAAAAATAAAAACTCTCGCCTCATAACAGAGACGAGAGCAATGCTCACGCGGTACCACTCTGATTCCTGCACTCGCCGTTTGAGGCTCGCAGGCGCTTATTAGACAACCATCATTATCCTGTTCTGATAACGAAGAACAAATTCGGCTTGCCTACTCTCCAGCCGGCCAGCCGACCATTGACTGACGACTATCCGGCTACATTTCAGTTCGCAGCTCCGAGATGATTTTCGATTTGCTTCGTTGATCTGTCTCACACCTGTTACAGACTCGCTGATAACAACCTTGCAAATGTACTCGTTCTCATCAATGCTTTTGATTTCCAGATTATACTCATATCAAACATAAACGACAAGATACATTTTCAACTTTAATTTCCTTTGAAAATTCTTATTGACGGTTTATTGTCAGACAGGTATAATCTTTTTTCGGCATTATTTCAACTAGTAGGAGCAGAACCATGACAACACCCGACAGCGCACCAGCCGTAGCGCTTGAACCAAAAACCAAACTTAGCGGCAAAATTTTGAAGACAACACTCGCGGGGGCGCTTGTGGACATCGGACAGAGTGTTCCCGGTGTGATCCATATATCACAACTCCAACAAGATGCAGTCAATAAAGTGGAAGATGTGGTGAAGGAAGGCCAGACTGTGGAAGTTTGGGTACGACGCGTAAAGAAAGACCGTATTGAATTGACAATGATCGAACCGCTCGGATACGAATGGAAAGAGATCGTGCCCGACTTGATCGTAAAAGGCAAGGTTGTTCGCATTGAAACCTACGGCGCTTTTGTGGATTTCGGCGCAGAACGCCCCGGACTCATTCACGTCAGCGAACTCACCCGTGGCTATGTCAAGACTGCAAGCGAAGTGGTAAAAGAAGGCGAAGAGATCGAAGCAAAAGTATTGGATGTCGACCGCCGCAAACGCCAGATCCGCTTGAGCATGAAAGCCCTTCAGCCGGAAGTCGTTGAAGAAGCCAAACCCGAACGCGAAGATCGCAAGCGCACACCAGCCGCCGGCGGTGACAAGCGCAAGGGCAAAGGCAAAAAGCAGGAAGAAGAATTTGAGATGCCGGTCGAAGTGTCGACTGAACCGCAGTACACCGCCATGCAGATGGCCTGGCAGGCAGCGCTTGAACGTTCCAAAGGCCGCGGAAAAGTTCGACCTAAATCATACAAATCTGCAACAGAAGAACAGGAAAAACTTTTTAACCGCACCCTGGAAAAAAGAGTTTCCAACAATTAAAACAAAAAAGAGCGAGTGCAAAACTCGCTCTTTTTGATTCTGGTTTCCCAGCCCCGTTATTTATTAAACCCGCTTTTCAGGAACGATTCCATAAAGCCGTTCAAATTCCCATCCAGCACAGACTGGGCGTTGCCCACTTCAAAATCGGTGCGGTGATCCTTGACCATCTGGTAGGGATGCAAAACATACGAGCGGATCTGACTCCCCCACTCGGCTTTTGTATACTCGCCGCGCAAGATCGCACGTTCCTCATCTCTTTCGGCTGTCCGCAACTCCATCAAGCGCGCGCGCAAGATCTTCATCGCAAATTCGCGGTTTTGAGATTGCGACCTTTCATTCTGACAGGTTACAACAATCCCGGTTGGGATATGCGTCAGGCGCACGGCAGTCGCATTCTTTTGGACGTTCTGTCCGCCCGCGCCGGAAGACCGAAAGACATCCATTTTTATATCAGCGGGGGCGATGTCAATATCAGCTTCTTCCATGGAAACCTGAGGCAGGACTTCGATCAACGCAAAGGAAGTGTGCCTGCGGTGCGCGGCATCAAACGGCGAGAGACGCACCAAACGATGCACGCCCTTTTCGGAACGTAAATATCCAAACGAATATTTTCCGCTTACAGCAATCGTTATGCTCTTTGTCCCCGCTTCTTCACCGGGTGAAAAATCCAAAATATCAGCGGTAAAGCCCTGGTCTTCCGCCCAGCGCAAGTACATGCGCTGAAGCATCGCCGCCCAATCCTGCGAATCGGTTCCGCCTGCGCCTGCATGAATGGCAAGGATCGCGTCATCGTGATCATACTGACCAGAAAGCATCATTGTGAATGATCGCTTTTCGAGGTCTGCTTCAATCTTTTCGATCTCCCCTTCCAATTCCCCGCGCATCGAATCATCATCAAGCTGCGCCAGTTCGGTCAAATCATGCAGGTGCTGAACTAATGAATTCCACGAATCCACTTCTCCGCGCAAACTCGCAACAGTTTTCATTATCTTTTGCGCATTTGTCGAGTCGTTCCAAAACTCCGGTTCTCCCGAATCTTTTTCAAGTTGAGCCAGTTGAATTTCTTTGCTTACCAAGTCAAAGACGCACCAGTAGTTGTTGAGTCAGGTCATTCGCGGCCTGCAAGCGATTAAGTAAATCCTGCATGTTTGCTCCTAAGCGTTGGATAAAATACCATCGACAAAAGCGTCGGGGTCAAAAGGTTGCAGATCTTCGGGCTTTTCACCCAAGCCCGCAAAATGAATCGGCAGACCCAACTCGCGTTGAATGGCAAAAGCCATTCCACCCCGCGCAGATGAATCAAGTTTCGACAAAATCACCCCTGTCACATGTACGGCATCCTTGAACGAGCGCGCCTGCTGCAACGCGTTCTGCCCGGTTGTGGCATCGAGAACCAGCCACACTTCATGCGGCGCGCCTTCAAGCGCCTTGCCAACCACACGATGCACTTTTTTCAATTCTTCCATTAAATTGAAACGGGTATGCAAACGTCCCGCAGTATCTATCATGACGATGTCTACGCTGCGGGCGACTCCGGCCTGAACGGCATTGAACGCCACTGCGCCGGGGTCAGACTCCCAGGCACCGACGATCACCTCGACCTGTAGCCTGTCACCCCAAACCTGGAGTTGGTCCATCGCTGCGGCACGGAAGGTGTCGGCGGCTCCGAGCAAAATCTTCCTGCCTTCCGAATGAAAACGCGACGCGAGTTTTGCGATGGTGGTAGTCTTGCCCGAACCATTCACGCCGACAATCAGGATAATGGCAGGCTTGTGATCCAGTTTCAAAGCAGGCGGCGCTTCGAGCCGCGCGCGAAGTTCCTGCCGCAGGGCCGAAAAAAGCTCATTGGCGCGGATCAGTCCATCGGTCCGCTGGATGCGCTTGAGAGAATCCAAAACGGAGGATGCTGTTTCGATTCCCATATCGGCTTGAATGAGCAGAGATTCCAAATCATCCCATGTTTCGCTCGTAATTTCTGACGCGCCAAGCAGCGCTGCGATCTGCCCAAAGGCAGCTTTGCTCGAGCGGGAGAGACCGTCTTTCCATCGTGAGAATAAATTAGTCATGCCGCGCGATTATACCCCACGGGCGTAATGCATCAGGGAAATTATGTTATACTTTTTTTCGCTCAAATTAAAACATTGTTGAATAAAAAATAGATGGAGAAAATAAATGGCTGGAGAACCTATTCAGATATCTGATGAGAGTTTTGAAAAAGATGTGATGCAATCACCGCTGCCGGTGATCGTGGATTTTTGGGCGCCGTGGTGCGGACCGTGCAAGATGATCGCCCCGACGCTTGAGAAGCTGGCGAAGGAACAGGAAGGCAAACTAATCGTGGCCAAGATCAACACCGACGATCATCACGAGTGGATGGAGAAATTTGGCATTCAAGGAATTCCCACTCTGCTTTTTGTTTCGGGCGGCAAGGTTGTTCATCGTCAGGTCGGCGCTTTGCCAGAACGCATGTTGCGGGAAGTTGTCACGCAATTCATGGAAGTCATCGGCCAGAACTGATCTTTTCAAGGGAGCTGAAATGAAAAAAGGTGTTTTTCTTGGGCTGCTGCTCGGTTTGTTGCTGAACGCATGTGTGCCTGCTTTTCTTCAACCAGAGGCAACCCCCAGCCTGGCTCCCATTTCAGTGGAAGATTTGCAGGAAACTGCGACCGTTCTCGCGCAAGGATCTTCGCAACCCCTGTCCCTGCCCACCCTCGCTCCGAGCATTACCCCGTTTATAAAGAGTACACCGACTCAGCAACTTCCAACCGAGACGGCTGTTCCACCTTCGGCAACAATCACAGCGGCTTCAGCATCAGTTCTGTCAATAACGGATACAAGTGCGCTAGGCACAACTCCCGTCCTTGAAGTCAGCAGCACACCGACGGTTGGAGCGCCGCATCCTTTGCACTATGGCACGATGCCTCCCAACCTGCCATTTGGGAATATCACCTTGATCAATCGGTCAAAAGTTGAAGTGTACATCTCGCTGCGCTGTGTTACAAAAGATGATTATGTCACGATCATTGAATATCCCGTGGGCGGCGCAGTCAAAACCAGCGCCATTGCCGGGAAATATTCTTATGTGGTCTGGGTCGGCGGAAGGCAAATCACCGGCGAATTTTCGCTCGGCAAATCGCAAGACCTTACGATCAAGATTTTCAAGGATCGGGTTGAAATAAAATAAGCGCTGCTATTGCTAAAGTCTTTTTGCCACACAGATAAAGAGTTTTTAAGAGAGTGTACTGACACAAGAACAATAATGGAGAGAAACATGTTGAAAAAAATTATGCCTGTCTTGCTTTTGCTCGCCACATTTATTGCGGCTTGCGGACCGCAAGGCACACCAACACTTTCACCAGAGGAAGTTTCCGGCACTGCGATTGCAGACGCCTGGGCGATTGTTACATTGACAGCCGCCGCGGTTCCAACTTCCACGCCGACAGAGATGCCAAGTCCCACTCCGCTACCCACCTTTACTCCGTTACCGTCCCCGACTTTGGATCTCGCGCTAATAGCATCCCCCACCAACACAGCTCCTGCCGACCCGTGTGATGGTTACAAAAATCTGGTTGTCAGTTCCGGAGCCAGAATGACCCGCCTGCGGCTGCAAAACGAAGCCGGCGGACCAATAACCCTTTCCATCTATCTATACAAAACTCCTTTCGGTGACTGCGGTTACAGTGGATACTCGATCGGCAAAAACGAGAGGGTAATCATTGACTATCCCCAGGGATGTTACTTTTTCGCTGCGATCATCAATAACCCCAAAAACCCGGGCAAATCCTTTGGTGGCGGCGAGGGCACCTGCGCAAACAACAGCGATCTGTGGGTCGTGAGAATTGGGAAAGATCTTATCAATTTGCAATCACCGTAATTTGATAAAACAAACGAGATAAAAAATAGCGGCTTTTCAGCCGCTATTTTTTATCTATTCAGAAGCACGTTGTATCTTTGCGCCCAACGAACGCAGCTTATCGTCCACGCGCTCGTAGCCTCTCTCGATCTGACTGATGTTCCGAATCTTTGAAGTCCCTTTTGCCGCAAGAGCCGCCAGCACCAGAGCCATGCCGGCGCGGATGTCGGGGCTTTCGAGTTTTTCAGCAAACAACTGTGTGCGACCCTGAATCAGAACCCGATACGGGTCGCATAAAATGATGCGCGCGCCCATTCCGACAAGTTTGTCGGTGAAGTACATGCGCCCGGAAAACATCCAATCATGGAAGAGCACAGAACCGACCGCCTGAGTGGCGACCGTGATCGCGATGCTGGTCAAGTCAGTTGGGAATGCAGGCCAGACGTTGGTTTTGATCTCAGGCACTGCGCCATCAAGATCGGAGGCAATCACGAGGGATTGCTCGGATGGCACGAGCAAATCACTTCCATCGACATTCCAATTCACACCCAGGCGATGAAAAACCTGCCGCACCATTTCAAGATGCTCAACTCCGGCATTTCGAATTCGAATTTCACCGCGCGTCACAACTGCCGCGCCGATGTAGCTGACCACTTCAAGCAGATCAGGCCCAATGGTAAATTCCCCGCCCGTCAACGAAGGCACACCAGATATATGCAGGGTGTTCGAGCCGATGCCTTCTATCTTTGCGCCGAGGTTATTTAAAAATCGGCACACCTCTTGAACGTGCGGCTCAGACGCGGCGTTGCGGATTTGAGTTTCGCCTTTGGCAAGCACCGCCGCCATGACAGCATTCTCGGTGGCGGTCACGCTCGCTTCATCCAATAGAATATCTGCTCCGTGTAATTCAGCAGCCTCAATATCGAAGACTCGGTCGTAAGTTATCTTTGCGCCCAGCGCGCGCAACGCCAGGATATGCGTATCCAGCCGGCGCCGCCCGATCACGTCCCCACCGGGAGGAGGCAATCGAAGCTCGCCCGCGCGCGCCAACACTGGTCCAGCGATGAGAATTGACGCTCGGATGCGGCGGCACAGGTCCGGGTCCAGATGAGATGCGACCAGTTCGCGGGTCGTGATCCGCCAGGAGTTGACATCCACTTCTTCAACCTGCGCGCCCAAACTCTCAATCAGTTTTCGCATGGCCAGCACATCGCGAATCTGCGGCACATTATGAAGCACAACCGGTTCCGAGGTGAGCAAACATGCGGCAAGCAAAGGTAATGCCGCATTCTTGTTTCCCGAAGGGGTTACCTCGCCATGTAATGCATGCCCGCCCTCGACAATAAATTCTTCCATAAATTCTCCTTGACAAGCCTGCAAAATTGTAAGGCATTTTTATTAAATCGCCAAGAACATTACAATTGACTTGCACGAAACAGCGATTTTGTTGACGCATCAATTAGGAATTATAATAATTTCAAATGTCAATCACCCTGATCGCGCCTGCAATTCTCGGATGGCTTGCAGGCTTAATAATTAATTATCTTGCAGATGTGCTGCCCCTCACGCGGAGATTCAGCCAGCCAACCTGCATTCACTGCGGCGCGCAATTCACCTGGAAGGATTATTTTCTTTTCCGAAAATGTCAAAACGGGCATGCGCGGAACATCCGCCTTTGGATCGTCCAGGCCGCGGTACTGGCATCGAGCATTTATATTTGGATTCAACCGCCGTCAAAGCTGGGATTTTTTCTCGGGTTGATTCTGCTGATCTATTTTGGACTGGTCTTCGTGATCGACATGGAACACCGCCTGATCCTCCACCCGACCAGCATCTTCGGCTCTTTTCTTGGACTTTTGGCTGGGTGGCTGAATTGGGGGATTGTGCCTACCCTGAAAGGTGGTTTAAGTGGGCTGCTGATCATGCTGGCGCTTTATTTTTTTGGCGTGCTCTTCGCCCGTGCCCGCGCAAAACGCATGGTCGCGCTTGGGCAGGAACCCGATGACGAAGAGGCGCTTGGCGCAGGCGACGTGATCTTGATTACCATCCTCGGCTTTATTCTCGGCTGGCCGCTGATCTGGTTTGGCCTGTTATTCGGAATTCTGCTTGGCGGCTTTTTTAGTTTACTGATCATCTTATGGCTGGTGATTTCGCGCAAATATGAAAAGAACGCATTGATGCTTTTCATTCCGTACGGTCCGTATTTTATTACGAGCGCCTTCCTCATTATTTTCTTTCCCAAGTTCCTGATGTTGCTCGTGCCCGGATAAATTGGAAACACTTTACGAGAAAAAAATGAAAAAATCCCCGCTCAAACAACCCGGAAAACGCCGCGCGCAAGCCATGGTCGAGTTTATGCTCGCCCTGCCACTGCTGTTGTTGCTCATCTACGGCACCATCGAAGTCGGGCGTCTGATATTTATTTTTTCATCGGTTGCGAACGCTTCGCGCGAAGCCGCGAGATACGGCTCCACCACCGGAGAAATTGACGATGTCGCCTTTTACCAAAACTGCGACGGAATTCGCGACGCTGCCAATGAATCCGCTTTTATCGTTCCGTTTGACGAGATCAATATCACCTACGACCGCGGCGTAAATGAGCACGGGGAGCAGATCCCCATTTCAGACATTGACCCGGATCCGGAGGCAGATACCTGCCCGATCGACGAGGATATGATCCGCAACGGTGACCGAATCATCGTGCAGGTTTCAGCGCAATATGAACCGATCATCTCGATCATCCCGATCGACCCGCTGGAAATTGTGTCAGCCAGCGCGCATACTTTCCTGGTTTCCATCCCAATTGTTGGGTCTGCCATGCCGACCGGTTTCTTCGCTGAAACCAGCACCCCATCCCTGACCCCGACCATTATCACAGTCACCAGCCCGCCGACGCTCGCCTTCACCGCCACATCGACTCATCTTCCTCCGTCGGGAAAGACACCGACCAGCATCGTGCCGGTGGATACGATTCCGCCCACGATAACCTTTACACCAACCAACACATCCCTGCCGACCCACACCCCATCGATTACACCCACACCGATCAGTTGTTCCGGACTCAGCGGCGTCTCACATGGCCCACTCACAATTGACGGCGACGTCATGAAGATGCAGATCACCAACAACAGCGGACACGTACTCTCCACCGCGGAAGTTTATCTCGAATGGAACCACGACACAGGTCACCGATCCGCTTCTGACCCGACCCTGCATCTCAGAAGGATCAACATCGCAGGTCAAACATGGATCGGAGATATTCAAACTCCTTCTGCATATATCCCCGCATTCTACCCGTTCATCCCGACTGGCGAATCGACCATTCAATTCAGGTTCCATCAAAACTACGACCTGACAGATGGAACAGAGCGTATCATCATCAACTTTTCCACACCGGGCTGTGTAAATTACCCGGTAGATTCAAGGAATTAACCATTTCGGTCAACATGTCAAAGTTAAAAAATAAACCAAACAAAAGTGAACGCGGACAGAGTCTGGTTGAGCTGGCAGTCACTTTGCCGGTGCTCATCCTGCTCCTGCTCGGCACGGTTGATTTTGGCATGGCGATCTTCTCATATTCAATATTAAGGGATGCCGCGCAGGAAGGCGCGTTTTACGGTTCGTTCAACCCGACCAATAAAGCCGAGATCGAAAATCGCGCACGCAACATCTCACCGCGCAAAGAGGGTGACATTTTTTCTTCACCAGTAAATTTGCGGGACGAATCGCTCATCACGGTGACGGTAAAAACGACCGGCGCACCATGTCAGGGAATAACGCATGGTATTGCGAACACCATGAACGTCAGCGTATCATATAAATATCCGATCCTCATGCCTTTCGTCGGGCAGCTTATGGGAGATAATACAATTCTATTGACGGGCAAGGCAACCAACATCATTCTTCAGCCGGCATGTCCATGAAAAAAACATTTCGTACTCTTATCAATTACAAAAAACACGAGCGTGGTCAGGCGATGATCATCATCGTATTTTCATTGATCGGATTATTGGGCGTATCAGCGCTCGCGATTGACGGAAGTAACGCATTTGCGGATCGCAGCCGGGCGCAGAACGCCGCATCTGCCACCGCGCTGACTGCCGCAGTGAGCCGCATCGAGGGCGATAACTGGCGAAGCGCTGCGCTCGCCACCGCCGCCGCAAATGGGTACGACAACAACGGCATCACCAACACTGTTGAATTAAACACCCCGCCCACCAGTGACCCATACACCGGAAATCCGGAATATATCGAAGTGATCATCACCTCGTACGTGGACACATACTTCGGTCCTGTGATCGGCGTTCCGCAAATCGTCAACAGAGTCTCGGCCATATCCCAATCCAAGCCTGCGGTGCTTGGCCCAATGTTCGATGGGTACGCGCTTGTCAGCCTCGCCCCGCACAGCCGCTGCGACCGCGACAAATCGTTCTGGATCCACGGCGAAGCCACCATCAGCCTCGAAGGCGGCGGGCTGTTCATTAATTCAGACAACCCCGACTGTGCCTTCGTCCAGTTTGGCAGCGGCAGCATCCGCATCATGGACGAGAGTCCATTTGCAGTTGTCGGCGGAGCGCAGGTGCAAAAACCCAAGCTGATCACTCCATTCCCAATGCAGACTGGCGCCGTTCCCATGGCTTATCCACCAGCATTTCAAATGCCTAAAGTTGGCTGCGGCTCAGACGAAGCCATGGTGGATGAAGTCAACGGCACAATGACGGCTGGAAACTGGGGTGACGATGAATTTCCGCCCAAGGGAGTCCACTCGCTTGAAAGCGGCACATACTGCATTAACGGAGATTTCATCCTCGAGGGCGGTGAACGGTTGAACGGGTCTAATGTTGTCATCCTGGTGAAAAGCGGAGAAATCAAGATCAGCGGAGATGCGGAAATTAAATTAAGCGCGCCCAAAGGCGGCGACCTAAAGGGACTGCTGTTCTACATGCCGATCAAGAATAAAAGCCTTTTGAGCCTGAACGGCAACGCTGATTCGAGCCTGACAGGCACGATCCTCGCCCCGGGCGCAAACGTCCGCATTACCGGGTTCTCATCAGAGAGCGGCTTGCACAGCCAGATCATCGGCTACTACATCGAAGTGGATGGGCAAAGCAATGTCATCATCAAATACAAGGATGACCAGAATTACGATGCGTTTAAAATGCCAGAAGTGATCCTGACGCAGTAAAGAATATTTTTGCCGTCAAAAGTGGGCTGAAACAATAGACCTCTTGTAAAAATACTTATAAGGCGGGTTTTCAACCTGCCATGCTTCAAAATTAATCAAAAGGTCAGGCTAAAAGCCTGATCTACGAGTGACTTGATACCGATAAAGTCTAAAAAATTCTTACAGTTCTGTTAGCGTTACAGGTTACTTACACGGTTTTTCCCATCTTTTTATTGGTATATAATATGTCTGGACTAAAAAAGCAGCATCCCTTTCCATTAACCCTCCTGCCTGCATCTCAGCCAACTGATCGATCCTAATCCACCCAGTATCAATAGGGGATGACTTGGTTTAGCAAGGCATAGTATAAAGGCTGAATTATGAGAGACATCCTGCAAAAAATTTATTCTTATTTATTTATGAAAATCGACCCGCAAAGGAAAAAGGGCGCGCGTAAGCCCAAAGCCCAGAGCATGGTCGAGTTTGCCATTTTATTGCCAGTATTGATCATGCTTTTTTCAGGGATGGTTGAGTTCGGATTCATGCTCAACTCGTATCTATCACTGCTTGATGCCACCCGCCAGGCAGCACGTTTATACAGCAACACGACTCCCTTTTATCTGGATACTGCCACCAACACGATTGAAGATGACCTGAATTTTTATCTCGATTGCGCGCAATCCGCTGTCGACATTCTCGCCCCGCCCTCCGACCCTGACGCGCGCCAGATCATATTGGACCCCACCCGCGATGATGTTGTCATTTCCGTTTTGAGCATAAGCATAGATGAAGCGCCAGACCCGGATATCATCTCAACCATTGTCAGGCACCCTACGGGTTCACTTTACTATAGTTTATACGGGAACCAGCTGTCAGCGTATACAGATACGGACATTGAAAATTTCATGACCCAAAACGATAGGATACCGGTGGAAACCGGCATCCTAATCGTCGAGATATATCATGGTTACAAGGGAGTCCTCAAACTTCCCTGGGTTGAACCATTTATGAATGATGATAATCCAGTCACGTTACATGCATCCACGATCATGCCGTTGGTAGCAGCCAAACCATAGCTATCCCATTTTCAGCAGGCATAATATGATGAGAAACCGTCTTCAAAAACTTTTACACAAATCCGAGCGCGGACAGGCGATCATACTGGTCGCTTTTGCGATTATTGGGCTGGTTGCCATGGTCGGTCTTGTCACAGACACGGGGATTCTTTTGATCGAATACGGCAAGCTCAAACGCGGCGTGGATGCGGCCGCGGTTTCAGCCGCACAGCAATACCGCTTAAGCGGCAACGTCCTTGATACAGAAGCCCTTGAGAACGCCGCATACAATTTCTTACAGTTAAATCAATCTACAGATATCACCAGCGTAACCGTACTGCACTGCGAAAGCGGCGCGGACGTATTCACTGACCTAAACACGAACGGTACCTGGGAGGCCGGCGAACCCCTGATCAAAGACTGGAACGGCAACGGAACATTTGACCCGGTAAACACACCATCGCTTTGCAACCCCGACCCTGTAGGCAGCCCCAACGACAACCGCAAATTGGTTGAGGTTATTGCCTCCAAAAAAGTTTATTTCGGCTTTTTGTCAGTGATTGGAATTCGGGAAACAACCGTAACAGCCAGCGCCGTCGGCGAAGCCGCCACCATTGACCTGGTGCTGGTCATAGACACCTCCGCTTCCATGGCCTACGAAACAGAACATATCGTTGGCACGACCCCTGTTCAGGATGCGGGCGACGACCCAAGCGTCTGCAATGGCACCAACACCTGCCAGCCCATGCGGGCGGTTAAGGATATTGCGCTGGATTTTCTAGACACTTTGTACTTCCCCTATGACCGGGTCGCAATCGTGACTATGACCAGCCAGACCCCCGGCGGCGACCGCAACCCGCGCTTATTACTGCCCTTGAACTCAGATAAAAATACGGTACGGGCTGCCATCAGCGGAATCAAGGTGTTCGAACCGCGAGATTGCGATGGCTCAAGCACTCCGGGAACCTGTTTAAATTATGATGGCAGTGGTGTTTTTACAGGGGCTATTTGCCAAATCTTCGATAATCTCTCTGCCACCAATGACCCTTCCTCCTGCCCGTCCAGTAATGTTGGCGGCGCGCTTAATTTGGCAAGAGGCGCATTCACAGACCCGAGCGATCCTGATTTTGCGCGCCTTGACGCATTTTGGGTGGTTGTTACCCTGCTGGGCGGTCCTGCCAACGCGACAGACGCAACAGTCACATACCCCAACGGCTTCTGCCCTGCATATACTTTTTACCTCCAACCTGTCTCAGCCTGGCCCGGCCCTTGGTGCCGAGACAGGGAACCAAGCGTGCGCCATGCCGCTGACGATCCATTGGTGTCTTACGAAAATCCGATCAGCCATGCTGTCAGCGACATATCCTATTATGATGCCGACGATTACGCGCGCGACATGGCAGACAACCTTGCAACCCTGACAACCGGCGAAGGCGTTACCATCTTTACCATTGGATTGGGCGCCCAGATTCAAAGCACCGGCACAGTAGAGGTTGGGGAACCGCCAGTCGCCGAAGCCCTGCTACAATACATTGCCGAATGTGCCGGGGAGCCGGGACATATTTGCGATAACCCGGTCAAGGTCATTAACCACGGACAATATTTTTACGCCCCAGACAGCAACGCATTAACGGATATTTTTGATAGAATTGCAAAGAATATCGCCACCAAGATCTCGCAATAGCCCTGCTCCAAAGGAATTCGTATGAACCCTCTGACACCACAACAGAAAAATGGAAAACGCAGGCAGCCTAAAAAGAAGGGGCAGGCCATCGTGGAATTCGTGCTCATCCTGCCGATCTTGATGCTGGTCTTGGTTGGGATGCTGGAGTTTGGGCGTTTGTTCTATGCCTGGCTAATCATTGAAAACTCCACCCGCTTCGGCATCCGCTATGCCACAGCTGGGACATATGACATAGCCCATTGCACAGACCTGGATGGCGACGGGACTCCCTGCGGCGGCGCGAGTGAACTGGAAGAGATTAAACTGGCAAGGCATCCATCCATTGAAGATGAGACCCGACGTGTGATTGTCGGCTTTCATTTTGACGAAGCCCTTGCTCAAAGCGCCAACGATTATCTTAATATCACTGTATGCTCCGATGAAGGAGACTTCATCAGGCCGCAGATGCGCACTCCCGGCGTGTATGCCCAATGCACAAATGACCCGCTGGGCGAAAACGCCGGTGACCCGGGCGCGCAGGTCTTTGTCGCCGCAGACTATAACTTTACATTCATCGTCCTGCCGATCTTTAATATCGAGCCAAACATGATCCATCTTGCATCCTACCGTTCCGGGTTGAACGAATCTTTCCGTATTGCCAAGATCGTCCAGCCGGCCTCCAGCCCCAACCCCGGCGGCGGCTTCGTGGTGGCATCCAACACACCAACGAATACCCCCACACAAACGCCATCCATCACCCCTTCACCTACAAGGACATACACTCCCACTCTTACACGCACGCCAACCAATACGCGCACGCCAACCAACACCCCTACAAAAACAAACACACCGACTCCGACCGCCGTGCCGATCTGCGATAATATCGTGCTCACCAACGCGCGTTTCGTTTCCGATGACTTTTTGGTGACAGTGGACAATAACAATACGGCAAGGGTATCGCTCGTCAGTTCCAGCCTGATCTGGGATACAACCTACGCAACCCCGGTTGGCAACACGACGACGGCGATGTACTTCAATTCGGCTACTTTCAATAACGACACGTACACAACCACCAACTCCTGGACAAGCCCGGTCGACAGGACTGCATCACCGGCTGTTGACCTGCTGGGCAATGACTCGACTGACTGGGTCGCGGATTTCAATAACAAGAACTTCACAGGCTATTATGGTGTGACATTAACCTTTGATCTGGACGGCAATGGAACTTGTGTAAAGAGCCTCGACACCACGGTTGCCACAGCCACGCCCACGCGTACGGCCACCATCACCCGCACACCAACCATCACCCGCACGCCGACCAACACACGGACTGTCACGCGCACGCCGACCATCACGCGCACACCCACTATTACCCGCACACCGACCATTACCAATACCCCCACCATCACGCGCACACCGACCATCACGCCGACCCGCACGCTGACACCAACCCGCACACTGACTCCCACCATTACGCAGACGCCGACCCGCACGCTGACACCCACGCGGACAGTCACGCCCACCATAACCCGCACGCCCACAAAAACAAACACGCCGACCATCACCCACACGCCGACAGTCACAGCCACGCGCACGCCCACGCGCACACCGACCAACACGCCGACGCGGACTTCCACCCCGACCAAGACCTCCACGCCGACAATGACGCCAACCTATCAGCCGTCCAACACACCGACGAGAACACCGACACGGACAGCCACGCCGCCCTGCCCGGATTGTTAGCAGGTCAAACGAAAAAAACACCCGTCAAATTGGCGGGTGTTTTTTTACGGTATAATTTTTGACCACGACAAAACTGAAAGGAGGCTTAAGAGAGTGTTTCCTGAGTCCGAACATCGGCAAGAAAAGAGCATTAACAACAGAGAACACGGAGTCCACAGAGGTTTTTTTAAGGGTTTTTCTCCGTGATCTTTGTGGTCTCTGTGGTAAAAAAATCTTTAAGAAACAGTCTCTAGGACAATTTTTTTACAGGGAAAGTCAGCGCATGGACTTTGGCAGCAGCGCCAAAGTTGACGAGGATGAGGGTTCTCCATTGCGAAATGGAGTTAACGAGTTTAGACCCTAATGGTTTCCAAAAACCTTTAGGGTCTGGTCGGAAAATCGAAAGATCAGCGGAAGCCCTTCGGGTACGCCATACCCGTCATTCTTTCCCTCCAAGGAAAACTTTGCCGACAAAACCCGCGGGTGATCGCGCGGTCAAAAGGCAAAGGGTGGCAAAAAACACAGGCATTAGGTAAAAAAAGGAATTAGGGGTAGTGGGCTTGACTAAATGAAATCGAATATTTTTTTACCGCCGAGACGCAGAGAACGCGGAGAAATCCCCTTGAAAATCTCTGCGAACTCCGCGCCTCTGCGGTGATAGATGGCTGGCATCATTTACGCAAACCCATTA
>JACRBI010000029.1 GCA_016234495.1 Chloroflexota bacterium
CGTAAGGTTGGGCGGAACAGGTCTGGCAAACGGCAACTTCACTTCCGGCGAAAGTTACACGCTCGATAAAGTCGCCCCGACTGTTGTTTCGATCGTGCGCGCCAATGCAGACCCAACAACCGCATCCACCTTGAACTTCATCGTGACTTTCTCTGAATCGGTTATCGGCGTGGACAGGTTCGACTTCAGCCTCGTCACCACGGGTTCCATATCTGGCGCAAACATCAACAGCGTCAGCGGCACTGGTTTGACTCGCACCGTAAATGTCAATTCAATCAGCGGTGCGGGCACGATCCGCCTCGACCTGATCGATAACGATACCATCAGAGATACAGTCAACAACCGCCTTGGCGGCACCGGTACCGGCAACGGCAACTACACCACAGGTGAGTTTTATACAAAGAATTAAGGAGGATTAAAAATTTGAGTTTGTGATTTGGATATTCCTCCAGGTCATAAAATAATATAAGCAAGAAATAATAGAGGCTGGTTTTACCAGCCTCTATTATTTTGTGTGTCCACCTCGCATATCTCATTTTGGCCAATAAAAGTATGAGATCAGCTGGCGGGAGGGCATCACTCTTTCCTCACTCCAAAGTCCGAATTTCGCCAGACCTTGGTTAGGCATAAATAAACAACCTTTGACCGTACCGTCGTGGGAAGTTTCCGAATATCATATTTCCAATATTATTGGCAATCCACGAGTGCCTGGATGATTTTAGATTAAGCACGCCCTCTATTTTTATCAACCAGACCAAAAGAAGATTAAAAAGGAAAACAACATGGTAAATACTTTTCGAAATCTAATCTCTCAAGCTGCGCGCAAAAAAATCGACGCAAGTTACCGCACCTATGTAGCCGTAGCGCTCGTGGCAGCGATGCTTCTTTCGACATATAACGTCTTTGCAGTTCCAACACCGGGGCTTGTGGCAGTTGGGCCTACATCAAATGCCACCGGCTACCCAAGCTGGTACAAAGACTCGAATGGCACACGCCTGGAACTATGTCTCGACGGCGGTCTCAATCCAATTTGCGGATACCTGCCCGGCGACATACCCAATCCTGCTGCGCCCATCACGGTTCCAGACAACTACCCGGCAACTGCTGAAGCTTTCTACATGCTGGGCAGCGCGCTGATGGAGACAGATTCTGCAACCGGGGGCAGGGCGATACTTGTCCTGGCGCTTGAGGCGGCATTTAGTGGAGGAACCGTTGTTTCAGGTGACCAGATCACATTCGGGCGTATTCGAATTTGGATCGATAATCTGATTCCCAATGCGCAATATCGTGTCACCCATCCATACGGGGTGGACAACTTTACTGCTGATCCAGTTTTCGGGCGGCGCATGATCCGTTACGTCGAAGATATTGGCATTGGAGCGCCCGGTGATTTCAGCGGAGCATTGAATAGCAGAATTGGTCCGTTCTTATTCTGGGATCCGGCTATCGCGCCAGCGGCTCCAGCAGGATATATCGGCGACCCGGATATTTTGCACGAGGTTGCCGGCAGTCCGCTCAACACCAACTTCTTCCGCGTTGAAGGTCCTGCTGGCAGCTTCCCCGGCAGCGTGGATCAATGCGCCGACCCTGCCCTGGGCGATGACCCAATTGCAACGGATGACTGCATCCAAATGGATCAGTTCTCCTTGATCGGTAAATACGCCACAAACGCAGATGTGAACGCGAATCGCGCAACTTACACGCAGGGTAACGCCAACGGCGGACAGATCGATGTTTTTGCAAATACTGAACCCGGCATGGATATTCAAGTTGACGGATTTGGTAATCCAATCTTAACCACCGACGGAAATGGATATTATTTCACACAAGTGAGTTACACCGGCAACCCACCCGCGCAATTGCAGGTTATAAACACCAGCGACACACCAGATACAAGCAAGACCATTTCCGTAACCGATCTCGTGACAATTACAAAAGCTGAATTTATCACTGCTACAGGCACTCTCAGAGTTGATGCTTTGTCCAGCGATACTTATAACGATCCGATTTTAACAGTCGCGGGCTTTGGCGACCTTGATAATAATAACGGCAGATTGGAAGTAAGCGGTCTTGCAATTCCACCGCAAAATGTGACTGTCACTTCCGCAAAAGGCGGTTCAGCCACGGCAGCGGTAGCGGTGAACGTGGTTCCGCCAATCCCGGTTCCGACAATTACCGGCTTTACGCCGATCAACGGCGTTGTCGGCACAATCGTAACCATCACTGGCACAAACTTCAACAGTGCGAGCGATGTCTCGTTCAATGGAATCCCCGCTGTGTTCACAGTGGATTCCGACACCTCGATCAGCGCCACCGTACCCGGAACTGCGACGACCGGCCTGGTCAGCGTTACCACGCCTGATGGCACTGCTGCCAGCATTGGTAATTACACCGTAATTGTCCCGCCCACAATAACAAACTTTACTCCTTCAAATGGATTAGTTGGCGCAAGTGTAACAATTACCGGAACTGAATTCACCAGCGCAACCAGCGTCATGTTTAACGGGATGGCAGCAACCTTTACAGTAGATTCAGACACCCAAATCACAGCACAGATACCAGACGGAGCAAGCAGTGGTCCTATATCTGTCGCCAATCCAGCAGGAACCGTTATCAGCGCTGCCAACTTCACAGTTGATGTGCCCTGGCCTCTGGTGGTCTCGATCGTACGTGCAAGCACCAATCCCAGCAATGCCAACACGGTAAACTTCACGGTCACCTTCTCGAAGCCGGTCACTGGCGTGGATGGATCTGACTTTAGCGTTCTCAATGCCGGCACGACCATGAC
>JACRBI010000032.1 GCA_016234495.1 Chloroflexota bacterium
AAAACCTGCCAGTTCGTTGGCGATGCGCAAGACCTGTTCCTGATATAGGATCACCCCAAAGGTTTCATCCAATAAGGGCGCGAGCGCTGGATGAAGATGCCGTACCGCTTCTTCTCCTTTGAAACGCCTCACAAAGGCATCTTTGAGACCACCGGTAAGTGGACCGGGACGATACAGCGCCAGGGCTGCCATGATGTCATCTTCCGTGCGGGCATGGATCTCACGCAAGGTTCCACGCATCCCCGGACTTTCGATCTGGAAGCAGCCAATGGTCTCACCTTTTTCAATGCGAGTTGAGGTGGCTTCATCAACAGAGGGAGTTGAGTCCAGGACTGATAAGGGAGTCGCGTATTGTTCGGGTTTACTTTGTTGTACGAACTCCGCCACGTCGCCGACGACAGTCAATCCACGAATACCCAGTAGATCGATCTTCACCAAACCCAAGGCTTCCACAGAATCGAGATCGAGTTGGGTAATGACCACACCCTTGCCGCCCGAGTTCATGACCGGCACAAGATCGGTCAATGCATCAGGTGCGACGATGACACCGCCCGGATGCATGGAGAGATGACGTGGCAATTTCAGGATGGCTTCAGCGTCATCGAAGATGGACTGATAAGCGGGATAAGCAGTTCGCAGGTCGGCAAATGGAGAGGGTGGATCTTCACCCTCCTCGGATTCTTCGAAGCGTGCCCACCAGGCATGCGGCAATTGATTGGCAAGTTCACGTACCTTCGCAGGTTCCAGTCCATATGCCTTGGCGACATCCGCAAGTGCAGATCGTGGACGGTAGCGATTGATCGTTCCCACCATCGCCACCTTGTCAGTGCCATAGGTATCGAAGACATGCTGGATGACCGAGTCGCGTCTGCGGGAACACAAATCGGTATCAATATCCGGAGGTGTGACGCGGGCAGGATTGAGAAAACGCTCGAAGTACAGGTTCAATCGTAATGGATCAGGACTGGTGATTCCCAGACAATGTGCAACCAGCGAGGAAGCTGCTGAACCGCGTGAGGAATAAGGCACTCCGGTTTCGCGCGCAAAGTTCAGGATGTCCTCGACGATCAGGAAGATCGGCTCGAAGCCCATATGTGAGATTACTTCGAGTTCATGATCGAGGCGCGTTTGGATCTGTGGTGTGATCTCGCCATAGATTTCTATGGCTCCAACTGTGGCTTTATCGCGTAAAAGTTGCGCGGCAGTCACGCCCTCTGGCAGAGGCACGACCGGCATCTGGGATTTGCCAAGCGGCAGATCGAAACGACAGCGTTCGGCTATTTCGATTGTAGCTTGTAGCGCTTCGGGAAAATCCTTGAAACATTCCTCGACCATTTGCGGTGGCATGAACCAGGCATCTGCCGGGGCAAGGGATATTTGAGAAATGGTGGTAACCGTTTGATTGAGTCGAATGGCTGCCAGTGTTTTTTGTAATCGAGCTTGCTCCGGGGCCTGGTAATAAACCGGGTGCGCGACCACGGTCGGCAATCCAAGGTTGCGTGCCTGGGCAGATAGCGATCCAGCGCTGGATATATTTCGCAAGGGGACATACAACCGATCTTCAAATCCATCCTGTAATCCATGCGGGTTTTCACATAAGGCGATCAGGTCTTTGGAATATTGAAAAAGCGTTTCCAACAAACAGGGTGCATCGGGATTGTCACGCAGAGCCAGAACGCTACTCAGCCGGCAAAGATTGGACCAGCCTTCGATGCTGGTTGCCAGTAATTGAAGTGGCCCCTGTTCCAGATCGATCTCCAACCCGAACACTGGTTGAATGCCGGCATCCTTGCAGGCTTTGACGAATTCAATGGTGCCTGTCAGTAGATGGTGATCAGTCAGACCCAAAGCTGACATGCCACAGGCTTTTGCCGCCTGTACCAAATCAGTGGGAGTCATTAAGCCTTCCTGCAAAGAGAAGGCGGAGTGGGTTGTGAGGTGAACGTACATTGGGACAATTGTAAACGTCATTGGTAGGGGAAGGTTACCGTTCCACGGAAAAAGGTTTTGCTACAATGAAAACCATTGGCAGGTCTGAGGGTGTTTTGTGAATATTCCAAGTTTGAGGCGGTAGGGATTAGAAAAAACTGGTCGAACAGAGAATATGATTACATCATTATATGGCGGGTCACAGTGGTGCGCCCTACTATGAAGTTTCCCTATCCTTTCCAAATATAGGCGCATTTTCTGTCTGGTACTTGACGTGGATTGGAAAATAATATAATATATGAACTAAAAATAAGCATTAAACTAATTTACAGGCGAAATATGAAGAAAAATGAGTATTTGGAAGCTATCCTCCGATCCCCCAAGACCGTCTTTACCTTGGAAGACGTGGTTCTATTATGGCAGGAACCCAGCACACAGGCTGTGCGGGTACGGCTTAGTTATTATGTGCGGCGCGGCAAGTTGTACCGTATCCGCAAAGGACTTTACGCCAAGGACACGAATTACAGCAAATTGGAACTCGCCACACGGATTTTTACCCCATCCTACGTGAGTTTTGAGACCATCCTTGCCCAGGAAGGTCTGATCTTCCAGTTCCATACCCGCATCAGCGTCGCTTCGTATCTGACCCGCGATATTGAAGTGGACAGACAGGTCTATTCCTTCAGGAAGGTCAAGATGCCAGTTCTGATCCATTCTTTGGGCATCGAAAACAGGAACGAGAGTTCCTTTGCGAGCAGGGAACGGGCGTTTTTGGATATGCTTTATCTTTATGGGGATACCCATATTGACAACCCCAATGGGTTGGATTGGAATAAGATATTCGACATGCTTCCAATCTACCAGAATCAAAGCATGGAGCGGCGGGTCCGCAGGGCATATAAGGATCAGCAGGAAAATAAACCATGAAACTCGACATCTCCACACACAAGACCCTCCTCTTCCAGATTCTCAAGGACATCTATTCGAATACGAGGATCGCACCGTTTTTAGGATTTAAGGGTGGCACGGCTGCCTTGTTGTTCTATGGGTTGGATCGTTTTTCCGTCGACCTTGATTTTGACCTGCTTGATGAGGACCAGGAGGAGATCGTATTCGAGCAGGTCACGAACATCGTTGGAAAGTATGGAACGATTCGGGAGGCCAACCGCAAGCGGTTTGGCATCTTTTACGTACTCTCCTATAAGGATCAGGCGCGCCATATCAAAGTCGAGATTAATCGGCGGCAATTCGGCTCTCGCTATGAAATCAGGACCTATCTGGGCGTTTCCATGCTCGTGATGATCCCCGAAGATGTATTTGCGCATAAACTGGTTGCCATGCACGAACGGATTGGTCGGACCAGCCGGGACATCTATGATGTCTGGTTTTTTCTGCGACAGCGTTTCCCGATCAATCGGGAGATCGTCCAGGAGCGTTCCGGCATGTCCTTTGATGCGTTCCTGCAAACCTGTATTGGTCAGTTGGAGAAGATGAGCAACCGTAAAATCCTGGACGGGGTGGGGGAGTTATTGACGCTCAGCCAGAAGGACTGGGCCAAGTCCAAACTGCGGGAAGATACGATTGCGATGTTGAAATTGAGACTGGGAAGTTGAGCGGTATCTGGTTTCAATCCGGATACCAGCCCTCTTCTGTTCGCCACATTATCCGGGTATTCGATTGCAGGAACCGGGTGGGTAGGCTCATATTTTCAACGGTTCCCTGAACGAACCATAATATCGTCCTATTGAAGTTTGAGTAAATAATTTCATCGAAAATTGATTGAATTTACTCGCAAAATCGGCATTTTTGCCGTGACATTAATTTGTCAAAGATCAATAATCGGATAATTCACAGAACGACGACAAACAACTGAATCGAAAAAATGGGGATGAGGTGTATAACTGATGGATTGGTGTGAGGTTTACCACGATATTGTCATGGGGACATTTTTCAGTAACGACACGGACGGACCACCCGTCCGTGTTTTTTTATATCATTCCCTGCATGTCATCCGATCATCCCATCCCAATTCCCTTCATCCTGCGCGGTCAGGAAATTGCCGCGCAGGATCTGTTGTATCAAAGCCGGGACGGAAAGAATCAGTTTTATTATCCTGATCCTCGCCTCCTGCTTGACCGGATCGTGCTTTCGGATCCGGCACAACTCCAGCGCGACTTTGCCTCTGTGCGTGTCAGCGAGATCATCGACTTCCTTGCCGAAGCCGGCAAAGCCATGACCCTTAATCATGCCCGCATGGAACAGGCTTGTCGTTTCAGCGTGCCGTTCAGCGCCCTGCCGGAGTCCATCGTGCGCGGCAGTTATGACCTGATCCCGATTGTGTTCTCGAAGCTGGCATTGCGCACAATGGTCGAGAACGAGATCGGCTCAAAGTATTTGGATGGCTGGGTGGAGATACCCTACGCGGACAAGATCACAAGACGACGCGCCTATGGCGCACGCACCCTGCATTTCATATCAGGCAATGTGCCGGTCGTGGCTGCCCTGAGCATCGCCCGCGCCGCCTTGATCAAGTCGGACAATATCGTCAAGGTCACGCCAAACGATCCGCTCACCGCCTCTGCCATCGTCGGCGCGATGATGGATGTCGATTCAAATCATCCGGTCACCAAACATTTCTCGATCGTGTATTGGTCAAAGGAATTGCAGGACTTCGAGCACGAGCTGATCCAACCGCGCTATCTGGAAAAGATCATCTCCTGGGGCGGTGCACTGGGTGGTATCAACTCAACCTTGAATCATGGCAACCTGCAAGCCTCAGGTATTGATGTCATTGCCTTGGGTCCAAAGTTCAGCATTTCCATTTTAGGACGTGAAGCCTTCCAATCCAGTGCGGAGATTGAACAAGTTGCAAAACGTACCGCCAAAGATGCGGGTTCATTCAACATGGAGTCCTGCGGTTCGTCGCGTTTCCATTTTGTGCAGGCATCCCTTGGTCAGGCGATGGAATATGCGCGATGTTTATATGATCACATGCAGCACCAAGACCCATCCTTGAGTGCCATGCCGAAGAATTTCCCGGCAGACCTGCGCGATGAGATCAACGCTACCCGCGCCCAGGACGATTTCTATTATGTCGTCGGCGGGGATAGGAACGAAGGCGCTGTAGTGGTAAGTCTGACCGGTGAACTGCCCGACTTCTTCCCCATGCACAAGGTTGTGGTGGTCATCCCCTATGAAAATCCGCTGCAACTCGTAGATCGAATCCATCCTTCCACGCAAACTGTTGGCATCTACCCCGAAACCCTCAAGCAACCCTTACGCGA
>JACRBI010000033.1 GCA_016234495.1 Chloroflexota bacterium
CTCCATACTCTTGCTTCACCCTGCTTGCGCTATAATGCATTTCAGATCCTCCTCAGTATTTTTTGCTTGTTCTTCACTTGCAATTCTACCGAGAAGGATCTTATTTTTTACCTCTTGTCAAGCGACTTTGGAAAAACCATGTATTTTTTCACGAAGGTTTATTCTTCCATTTAGGACTGCGCTGCAAAAACATTTTTCGTCACAAGGATACGACACTCCCTGGCACTGCCCGCCAGGGCAAATGACCTTTTGGCAGTGGTCACATTTATTTTGCATCGAGTATCACGGCGCTGTTCCGCCCGCTGTTTTTTGCCTTGTACATCGCCTCGTCTACACGGTGGAAAAGCCATTCCAGAGTTATGGCCGTTGTAGTGGAAGACACAGGGTTGTATTCAACGATGCCCATGCTGAGAGTAGTGGATATTTCTCCTTTTTCAGATTGGATCCGCAATGCTTCCACATTTTTGAGGATGCGCTCAGCCAGCAGATAAGCCTGCTGCGCATTTGTCATCGGCAACAGGATCATAAACTCATCGCCGCCATACCGCCCGATCACATCCGCGCTTCGAATCTCGGCAGATGCAATGGAGGCAACTCCGCTCAGGACCTGGTCGCCTAAATCGTGTCCAAATTTGTCATTTATTTCTTTAAAAAGATCAACATCGAACATCATGACCACCAGCGGCTGTTTGTATCGTTTGGCAATGGCAAACCTACGTTGAGCGACCTCGAACAGGTGGCGGCGGTTGCTGATGCCGGTCAGCGCATCGGTCTTTGACAACTTTTGCTCGCGGATAAGAGCCTTTTCCAGTTGGCTTTTTGCGTCGCGCAGCTCGGACTCAATTCGCTTTTGTTCGGTGAGGTCGGTGATGACCGCGATCGCGCCGGCATATTTCCCGTCACGCTCACGCGGTACGCCGGTAATCAACACTGGCGAAGCGCCGCCATCTGCCCGAACAAGATGAGACTCATACACGGAGGTTTTTCCTTCCAGGCGATTCTTTCTTTGCTCGGCCAGGGTGGCGCGGTCTTCAGGCAAAGTTACATCGGCTGGTTTTTTGCCGATCATCTCAGACGGTTCATAGCCGAATAATTTTGCGTATGCCGGGTTAACAAATTCAAAATTACCTTCCGCATCTGTAACAGTCAATCCCTGCCCCATCAGGCTGAGAATTTGAGTGACAAAATCGTGTTGTGCCTGGAGTTCCTGTTCCATTTCTTTTCGTTCGGTGATGTCGCGGTTGCTTTCACGGCGTCCCATCCATAATCCGTTATCCCCGAACACCGGCGTGCAGCGGTGGCTAACCCAGCGCGTCTTGCCTTCCGGAGTAATTATGCGGAAATCCAATTGACCATTCTGCTCTTTGAATTGCTGGTTTACTTCGCGGTAATGTTCATTGACAATATGCCGGTCCTCCGGGTGTGTGATTTTCAGTAAGAGGTTTTGATCTTCCAAAAATTCTGCGGCCGAATGCCCGCAGATCCGCTGGCAGGCTGGGGAAACATAAATATAGGAGCCGTCCGGCGCGCGCCACGTTTCCCAATCGTATGTAAAGTTGGCAACCGTGCGATATTTTTCCTCACTTTCCTGTAAAGCCAGGTGCAATTCCCTGGATTCAGTAATGTCGCGGCTATAGACAGCCAAACGGATAACTTTTCCGTCTGCGTCGAGGATGGGATGCAGGCGGTTCATCAAATAACGGCCATTACGCTTATCTTCAAATTCGATAATCTGGCCGGTTGAAAGAGCACGGTCAATATATGGCTGGCGGGACTTCACAGACTCCGGCGGCATCAGGTCAGATGCTCTCCGTCCGAGGGCGAGTTCGCGGGGCAACCCTACCCGCCGAAGAGCAATATCATTTAGGGCAAGCATGGTCATATCGGCATTCAGAAGGAAGATTGCTTCGTCCGTTGCGTTAAAAATCGCTGCCAAATTTGCCTCGCTTTCACGCAGGGCAATCTCTGCCCTTCTGCGGTCGGTGATATTGCGCGCAACCCAAAGCGTGTTGTCCTCGCCCATCATCGAAATGGCCGCCTCAAACCACAGGAATTGACTGCCAATCATAAGCTGGTATTCAACATGCACAGTTTGACGGGTCGCCAACACCTGCCGGATCGCGTTACAAAAGGCTTCAGCTTGTTCAGCAGGGAAAACCTCCCTTAGATTTTTACCGAGTAATTCCGCAGAGGGCTTATAAAGCAAGCTGGGGTCGGTAGGTGCTATTTTGCGATAAACCCCTTCCCGGTCAATGACCAGCACCGCATCCTGCATGGAGGCAAACACGGCGCGTAATTCAGCCTCAGACTCAGCCCGGGCTTCCTCCGCGCGTTTAAGTTCGGTAATATCGCTTGTGACTGTGACGACAAATTTCACCTTGCCTTGTGTGTCCAGGATCGGATTTGCTTTTATTACCGACCATCCAATGGATCGATCGGAATGCACGCTTCCGACAACCACCGGCTGGGCAGCCTTTCCTTGTGCGACCAGCCGGCTGGGCAATTTATCCGGCGGGAATGGGTTTCCATCTTCGTCAATAAGGTGATATTCCCCGGTCAACTCACGCGAGGCATACCCACCCAGCATTTCTTTTGCGGATGAAAAACCTGCCAGATGCGCGACAACTTCATTGGCATAGATCAACTGACCGCCGGCATTTGTCACCGTGACGCCATCAGCCAGCGCCGAGAAGATCGCAGAAAGCTGTTCTTTGGTATCACGCAAATTATCCATTATTTGTTTGCGCTCTGTGGTATCTTCCTTTACCGCCACAAAATGCGTGATCCGCCCGCCTTCATCCTTGACCGGCGAAATGAGCGTCGATTCCCAGAAAAGTTCGCCATTCTTTCTTTTATTATGAAACTCACCGCGCCACTCACCGCCCGCAGTAATTGTGTCCCACAGCCGCTTATATTCTTCGGGTGTGGTTTCGCCCGATTTCAAGATGCGCGGATTTCTACCCATAACTTCATCAGCCTGGTATCCGGTAACTTGTGTAAATTTCGGGTTGACATACTCGATGTTTCCGCCAGTGTCAGTGATGATAATTGAAACCTGGCTTTGCTCGGCAGCCCGTGATAACTTGCGAAGTTGTTCCTCAATTTGCTTGCGTTCGGAAATATCTCTCACCGTTCCGAGCACGATGTCTTGATTGTTAATTTTGATGACATTCCCAATTATTTCTGTAAAAAATTCCGTGCCATCTTTGCGCCGGAGGTTGACTTCTATTGGCAGTCCTGCTTTTGCAGTTTTGCTTTCAAAGAAACTGGAGTGAGGCTGAGTCTTTGCTTTCACGTCAAAGACGGTCATTTTTAATAATTCATCCTCAGAATATCCCGTCATGTGACAGAATGCCGGGTTGACAAAAAGGTAATTTCCCTCCAGGTCAGATAAGGCAATGCCCTCTGTCGCTTGATTTGTAATGGCTTTAAATTTCTCATCGATTTCGTCGGCTTTTTCTATAGCCCTGACGAGTTCCTCCTCTACTTTCTTGCGTTCGGTAATATCGAAGAAGGATGTAACAAAGCGCCCATTAACAAAAGGTGAAGTGGAGATGATATAGTGCCGCCCTTTGATCGGACTGGGCATCTCTGTCAACTTTGAGGTTGTCCGGGTTTTATGCTCGCGCCAAAATTCCTTGATTGTCTCCTGGGTCATCCCATAAAGTTTCGTGGCGAGATTCCCCACAACCACACCGGTATAATCCGCACTTGAATAAAACGCCTGATTAACCTCAAGAATCCGATAGTCAATCATTTCTCCCTGTTCATCATAGACAATTTCATTTAAAGCAATGCCTTCGTTCAATGTGTCAAAAAGGATTTGATATTTTCTTTCACTGTCGCGCAGCGCATCTTCCATTTGTTTGCGCGCGGTAATATCGTGCAGTACTACCAGGTGATTACCCGCGAACGATTCTGTCAGCGTGGCGGCGCTGGCAATGACAGTTCTCCGCACCCCGTTCTTACACCTCACGCGTATTTCCATCGGAGAGAAAGGTTTGCCTGTTTGCCTTGCCTGTTCAAGCCTCGCCTGCCATGTCTCAACGACCCATTGCCGATAAGCAGGGTCAGGGTAGGCATTTGGCCACCAGTCTGCCAGTGTGGGAATATCTGAGATGGAGTAACCAAATGTGTGAATAAAAGCCGTGTTCAAATAGGTGATGTTCTGTTGATCATCATTTAATGCCATCGGAACCGGGGAGGCGTCAATGATCGCGCGGAATCTTGCCTCGCTCGCCTGTAAAATTTCCTCCGCTCGCGTTCGCTCTGTAATATCGTGGATGATGGAAAACAGGATCTTCCGATCTCCCAAAACAATGGGAGATGAAATGACTTCTACAATTCGCTCCTCCCCGCCAGCCAGCCTGTGTTGAAAAATAAAAAGGTTCTTTTCTCCCGTTGCCGCTTTTTTGAGTTCCATCGTCACCTGTTCAGCAGGTAAAGTATTAATTTCAGTGATAGACATGCTGCAAAGCTTTGACTTGGAATACCCGTAAAAATTTACCGCGGCTTGATTGGCGCCATGAATCGCTCCTGTGTCAGGATCGATCATCAACATGACTGCCGCATGGCTTTCAAACATCAGGCGGAATGTATCGTCAGTTGCGGGTATCACTTGTTTATTGGAGGCGGATTTTCTTGATTTCATAGGCGCTCGCTCTTTAACAAATTGGGCTGAAAAATTAAGTCGCAGAAATGGCAATTTGAAATTAAGTTATTAAAGCAAAAATAACCCTCCAACCCCGGAAGGGGGGAATTTTCATTATCAGATTCTTCTTAAGCGCCATAAATAAATTTTAGCCTTGAGGGAATTGAAGATTGTTCCACTCAACGTCATTTTGAATTACTTCCAGAAACACCTTGGTAATCATCGGGTCGAAATGTTTTCCCGCCTGATCTAAGAGGTGGACAATCACTTTATCCTCAGACAATGCCTTGCGATACGGGCGTTCGCTGGTCAGCGCATCCCAAACATCCACAATGCCAAAAATGCGGGCAGAGAGCGGGATGTTTTCTCCTGCCAGGCCGTCGGGATATCCGCTGCCATCCCAGCGCTCGTGATGATGGTACACCAGGTCAACCACCGCCTGTGGAAGTTCCATGTGCTCGATGATTTTTCTCCCCAGAGCTGTATGGGTTTGCATGATGGCGCGCTCCTCGTCTGTTTGACTGCCTTCCTTAAGCAGAATGGCGTCGGGAATTCCAACCTTGCCAATATCATGCACAAGCGCGCCGAGGCGGATATGGTGAAGGGAGCGTCCCTCAAGGCCCAGCCTGCGCGCCACTTTATCGCTCAGCATGACAACGCGGTGTGAATGTTCTGCCGTTTCAGCGTCCCGCAATGACAGCATTTGTGTCAGCGCTTCCGCCAGCCCGGTATGGTCGGTGCGTAAACTATGCAGCAGTTCGCGGACCTTGGCGCCCAGCACGCTGATCTCATCCACGCTCCTGAGCCGTTCGTGCGCCTCGGTAATTTCCTTTCGGCGCAGGAGCACGCGCACCTGCCGGAGTAATTCATCCCTGACAAACGGCTTGAGGATAAAGTCATCCGCCCCCAATTCCATGCATTTTGTTCTCTTTTGCTCATCGACATTGTTGGCAATAAAAATGAACGGAATTGCGATGGTGGTGAAATTTTCAGATAATGACCGAAGTACCTCCAGGCCATCAGGCGCAGGCATGAATAGCTCACAGACGATCAGGTCTGGCAGGTTCTCTTCGGCGAGCTTAATCCCCAGCGGGCCATTATCTGCCGTGACCACTTGATACACTCCTTGCCTGCTTATCGATTCTGCCAAGTCATGCAGGAAGTGTACATCATGATCTATGAGCAATAGTTGAGGAGGATTGTCCATATTAACATGATTATACAACCCGGGTTTGATTAATGCATAAATTAAACATAAAGAGTCCCTGCCAAATTGGCAGAGACTCTCTGGCCTGCTGATTGCTTTAGAGACGGATTATTTTGCCGAGTATTTGGCGGCGACCACATCCCAATTGATCACATTCCAAAATGCGCTGATGTACTCAGGGCGGCGATTCTGATATTTCAGGTAATAAGCATGTTCCCAAACGTCAATGCCAAGGATGGGAGCAAGCCCGTCGGATAACGGAGAATCCTGGTTGGCGGTGGATACAACAGCGAGGCCGCTGCCCTTTTTGACGAGCCAGGCCCAGCCGGATCCGAAGCGAGTGGTCGCAGCCTTCTCAAACTCCACCTTGAAAGCGTCGAAAGAAGTGAAAGATGCATCAATTGCCTTCGCCAAATCGCCCTTCGGCGCGCCGCCTGCGTTGGGTCCCATCACTTCCCAAAACAGGTTGTGATTGAACGTGCCGCCACCGTGATTGCGAACCACCATGCGCACGCTTTCGGGGACGGCGTTCAAATCGCCGAGCATTTCCTCAAGCGACTTCCCCGCGATTTCCGGAGTTTTTTCGACCGCCCCATTCAAATTGGTGACGTAGGTGTTGTGATGTTTGGTGTGATGGATCTCCATCGTGCGCGCATCGATGTGCGGCTCGAGGGCATCGTAAGCATATGCCAGTTTTGGAAGTTCAAAAGCCATTTTATCTCCTTGATTGGTGAATATTATATAATTCAATTTTACCTTGAACAATCAATACCCGCAAGAAATTGGACAATTTTTATACAAAAATCATATAAAATGCCAGAAGCCCGCGCCCGCCTCAGCTTGCCCTTTGCGATCCTCATCGCCATTCTTGCAGTTTCGACTGCGAGCATCTTTATTCGATTCGCTCAAAGTGACGGAGCACCTTCGCTGGTAATCGCCGCTTTAAGGTTGACTTTTGCGACACTCATCCTAACGCCGATTGCTGTCGCAAATCATCTTGCGGAAATAAAACGCTTCACGCGGACCGAAGTACTGCTCGGTGTTTTCTCGGGCATTTTCCTCGCTGTGCATTTCGCCACATGGATTTCATCACTTGAATATACCAGCGTGGCAAGCTCGGTGGTGTTCGTCAGCACGGGGCCGCTTTGGGTGGCGCTGCTCTCTCCGTTGTTGTTGAAAGAGCACCTCGCGAAGTCCGCCATGATCGGGTTGGGACTGTCGCTCGCAGGCGGAGCAGTCATCGGCTTGTCGGATGCGTGTGCTTGGGACGCCGGCATATCCTGCCCAGCCCTGCAAGACATCCTGCAAGGCCGCGCCATGTGGGGCAACTTCCTCGCGCTGCTTGGCGCGTTGACTGTGACAGGCTATCTCATCATTGGCAGAAAATTGCGATCGCGCATGTCTCTCGTTCCATATATTTTCATGGTGTATGGCTTTGCCGCGCTTGCGCTGATCGTCATCATGTTCGCTTCGGGCAACACTCCTTTTGGGTATGCGCCAAAAACCTACGGCTGGATTTTTTTGCTGGCGGCGCTGCCGCAATTGATCGGGCACTCCACCTATAATTGGGCGCTGAAATATTTGCCCGCCGCTTTTGTGGCAGTGACCACGCTCGGCGAACCGATCGGCTCGGCGTTATTGGCTTATGTCATTTTGAACGAAACACCGGCGCTTGCGACCATGATCGGCGGCGTATTGATTCTTTCAGGCATTTACCTTGCTTCACGGCAATAAGCAGGATATTATCTCCGCACTTGCACCGCTCTGCCGCGCAGCGTGCCGTGCAGATGTCATTCGCAAAGGATATCTTTATGAAACTCCCATCGCATAATTATTTGGACGAACAAAACATTCCATACGAGGCGCGCAGTTTTCCGCCCGAAACCGAAAAGGGCGCGGCGAATGTCGCGCATGTGCTTGGTTTCTCTGAACGCCAGGCCGTGAAAACCCTCATCTTTCAAGTGGATACCGGCGAGCGCGTGCTCGTCATGCTGGGCGGTGACCAGAACGCAGTCTCTGGAAATTTAAAGAAAGCGATCGGGTCGCGCAATATTCAAATGGCCGCGCCTGAAGTAGTGAAGGATACGACAGGATATATCATCGGTTCCATCCCCGCCTTTAGCTGGCAGCCCCCAAATTTCAGATCCTTCCTTGAGGCAAGCCTGCTCAATGAATCCATCCTTGGCACGGGCGGAGGGCAATGGGGCGAGGAGATCATGATCACGCCGCAGAATCTAGTCAGGGCTAGTCATGCCATTGTGGTTAATTTGACCAATCGAGATAAGCCCGTAAATCCTGAATAGAAGGAGAATCTGATGGACACACAAGAATCGAAAAACTTTCAGGAATTGATATTGCGCTTCTCAAAGGAAACAACCGATGCCGGGCGCCAGGAAATCGAGGGTACGCTGTGGGCGGAGTACGGCATTGAGCGCGTGGTGTTCGTGCTGGACATGTCTGGCTTCTCGCTGTTGACGCGCAAGTACGGCATCATTCATTATCTTTCCATGGTGCGGCGGATGCAATTGACCACCGAGCCGATCGTCAAGACCTATGGCGGCAGTCTGATCAAATTTGAAGCAGATAATTGCTTCGCGGTCTTTCCTGACACACTCTCAGCCATTCACGCCGCCATCGCCTTGCAGCTTGCCTTCAAGTCGACCAACCTGCTGACGACAGATGATTTTGATATTTCAATATCCTGTGGAATCGATTATGGCAGAATCCTGGTGGTCGGCGACGCGGACTGTTTCGGAGATGCGGTTAATCGCGCCTGCAAATTAGGCGAAGACGTGGCAACGGCTGGCGAGATTCTCGTCACCAGGGATGCAATCAATACAATCGGCGCCAACCTTGAATTCGGATTACGCGAGATGAACGTTTCTGTTTCGGGAATCCATATTCCAGCTTACGCAATTGAATACAGCAGCGAATAATTACAATGGAGGAATGATGCTAAAACGATTAAACGAATCACCGAGGCTTGAGGTTTTTATCGCGATCATCATCGCGGTCGTGTCATTGACCACCGCGCTCGCAGCATGGCGCGCAAGCATGGTCAGCTCGGCGGCGGGCGACGCGATCCGTCAGGGGCTGATCGATGCGCTCAAGAAACAGGCAGCCGCAAGCGAAGATTGGCGCAGAACCTACGAGGAAGCCGGTCATGCGCAAACGTACGCTGTCGCTCTGGCACAAGTGGAAGCCTTTGAAAACAGCGGCGACAAAGCGGCGCAGGCGCAGGCAGCAACCATGCGTCAATATCTTTTGCCGAATTTGCAACTGGTCAGCGAACTCACAACCGACGAGAGATACCTCAAGAGTGACGGGACGTATGACCTCGATCTGCGCTTCGCGGACCTTGAAGCTGCTGTGCCCGACCTGGGCAGTCTCGACCCTCAAGCATCCTTCAAGCTGGCAGACCAGTATTCATCAGAACAGCGCTGGCTGACAGTTGGAGTCGTCCTGCTGGCGATCAGCTTGTTTTGGCTGGCCCTCTCCCAGTTAAGTCTGAAGCGTTCCCGTCTGGCTACTCTCGCCGTCGGGGTAGGCATCTACCTATTTGGTTTAGTCTGGTTCGGACTGGTGGAACTCATCTTCTTTTCGGTGCGCGGAGGTGCGCTATGAGCGAGAACCCGACACCTGCGGCGGTTGAACCGACCGAGCGCTATAAAATTTTGATCGTGGTTCTGACGATGATCACGACCGTTATCACAGCAATCGTGGCCACCTTGCAGGCTGATGCGAACATCCGCGCCAATAATGCCAATCGGGATTCGCAATATTACGCGATCCTTGCCTCAGGCGAGTTGCATCGGTCTGGCTTGCAAAGCAGTTACGATTTAAATACCTTTGCGAAAATTTTATACGAAACGCAGACTTCTCTGATGATGCAATTCACAGCCCTGCAAAGCGAGCAGGGCGGCGATAAATTTGGAACTGCCCTGAATAAAATCAGCGCGCTGGCGGCCCAATCCCGCGCGGATAAATTAATGAGCTTCTCCATCTTTTTTACCGACGAGCGTTATGCGCCCAAGACCAGCGACGGCATGCCTGATACAGAAGCCTACCTCAAGGATGCAAATGCGAAGGCAACCGAGATCGTGGAGCAGCAAAATGCCGCCGCCGATGAATATCACAAATGGAGCCGCAAAGCAGACTCGTATGTTGGCGTGTTGACGGTGATGGCTGTGGCGTTCTTCCTGTTCGGTCTCGCTCAGGCGTTGACCGGGAAAATGAGACTCGTCTTTGTGATCTTCGGCGTGGTTACTTTGATGGCAGCCAGCTCATGGGCAATGTTGATTCTGGTGGTGTAGGGTTGGATGGGGATTAGCAAAGCTGACAAATAAATTGGGGCGGGTCATGCGCCCGCCCCAATTTATTTTAAATCTACTTGTTGCCCGAGGCAGCAGGATTAATGGTGATGGTGACGGTTTATTACTTTAAAAGTCACCGTCTTGGTTGCGATGTTTCCTGCATAATCAACTGCCGTCAGGGTGAAGGTGTGGGTGCCGATCGTCAGGGTGGACAGATTGATCCTCTGGCCGTTCACAACAGGCGCGCCATCCAAGGTGGCTGAAACTTCCTTGACGCCGGTGATCATGTCAAATGCGGCAAACTCGATCTTGAGAGTCTGGGAGCTATAGTAGGAAGTAGCGCGCGGGGACATGATCTTGATCAGCGGCGATGTTGAATCAGGCAGATGGATGATGACCCACTTCGCATCTGCGATCAGCAAGTCTGCGGCTTGGGAGGTGATACGTCTGCCGCTTTGAGACTTGACTTCAAGGATGAACGCATTGAGGAGAGCGCTGGTAACTTCTGGTTTTGTGCTCTTCGACGCGGCGTTCAGTTTTTCCATCAGGCTCTTGTATGTGCCCTTATTGCTGATACTGCCATCCTGATAGAAATTCGTGACAGCGGTCTTTAGGCTGTCAATTGTGGCAGTTATGCTAAACGTCACTGATTGCGTGGAAGCGTTGCCAGCTTTATCCACTGCATTGACGGTGAGGGTATGGTCGCCCAGAGCGAGGGTGTACAAGTCAATGGTCTGTCCGGTTATGACGGCTTCGCCATCGAGCAAGCCTTCGATCTGCTTAACGCCGGCGATATCATCAGCCGCAGAGAAGTCGAGCGTAAGAGAGGCAGGATGCAGGTAGGTCGATGCGGTGGGGGCAGTGATGGTAATTGACGGGGGTGTGACATCCGTGATGAAGCTCAATCGCCCTTCAACTGCTGGAGAAACTGTGCCCATATGGGTGACGTAGTCAATCACCGCGTCGCGGACATAGAATTGTGTGTCAGCGACAATCTGGTTGAGCGGCCACAGGCTGACTCCGCCATTGTTAAAGTTGCACGAACCCGCGGCGAGGTAGTTAACTGTTGAGACGCGGTAGTAAGTGCTGGCATCGTTGAAATCCACTTCAATGCCGTTCGCGACCAAAGACACAACGTATTCTTTGGCAGGGTCATACGCGGCGGGGTAAAGGTCGTTATAGGTGATCTGGTTTCCGAAGTTTGTATCGAGCATACAGGTGGTGTAATAAGAATAACCGCCATAACCTGTCACATACTTGTAGTAATAATAGTTGCGATAGGCGCGCTCCAGTACAGCTTTAAGCTGCGGTCCGTTCATGTTCAATACCACGAGGGAATTTTCGTACGGCATGGCAGAGAACATGTCTGAAATCTTCAAGGAGTAGGGTAACGCTGGGGTGGCGGTGGTGGCAATCAACTTATTGGTCATCGCGCCGGAGAGATGGAAGTCAACCGGGATGCTGTTCTTGACACTCAGTTCATACACTGAGGCATCCGCTTGGAGGTTGGCGCCATTGGTCTCCTGAGTGAAGGCCTGCATGGTGTCTATCGGGGCTGTGGTTGCGCCAATGACTGTGTTGTTATAGGTGGTTAGCAATGTAGCGTATGGATCCACAATGGCCTTGACAGCGGTGTCTTCTGTGTCGGTCAGGGCTACGGAAATGTATCGCCCGGTCTGGCTGACGGTTTCGTAGTTGCCTGAGCCCAGGTCGCGCAAACCCATGACAACTTCACCGAGGGTGTTGTTGTAGCGGTAAGCATGAGCGGTAACTACAGGGCTGCCATCTGCGTCGGCGATAATAGAGGGCAGGTACTTGTATGCGCCAAAGCCAGTGGCTGGGTTGGTATGACTGTGCCCGCCGATGACGGCATCCAAGCCTGAGGTCTGAACCACCAGATTGGTGTCGACGTTGGCATCCACTTCAACGCTGGCCGGGTTTTCGGTGAAACCTATGTGCGTCAAAGCGATCACTACGTCGTTGGTGGGGCGTAACAGCGCGGAAAGTTCCTGGGTCTTGAGGATCGGGTCAGAGAAAGTTAGCCCGGGGATGTTGCTTGGCAGTTCGTAGTTCGGGATGCGGTGGTTGCCAATGCCGAGGATTGCAACATTAATATCACCGCCAACGGTCTTTTCCACGTAGGGCTGGATGTTCGCTGCCGCGAGACCGTAGGAGCCGTCATCCGCTACGTTGGCTTGCAAAAGCGGGAAGGTGGCCTGACTCAAAACACTGGTGAATATATCTTTGCCAAAGTTGAACTCGTGATTGCCTAGTGTCATGGCGTCGTAATTCATGGAATTGAACGCCTTGATTAAGGGCTGGATGTGCAGGGCGGGGTCAGCGATTACCGTGCCATCCGAGGTGAAGCCGGTGGGGGCAGTCTTGAAGTAATAGCTCATCGCGTCGCCCTGAATATTATCGCCCGAGCTGAGCAGGAGAGTGCGATTGGGGTTGTGCAGTCGTTCCTGCTTAATCAATGTGGCCAGTTGGGTATAACCAACATATGTGCCCTTAGCCAGGTTGCCATGCGAGTCATTATGATGCAGGACGGTTAGCGGGACAATTTCGCTTGCTTCGTAAACATCATCGCCGTCCCCGTTGCGGGTAATGCGCGCGTCCAAGGTGCCGTCACCATCAGGTCCCTTGTACGGATTGGCAAAGGTGTAGGTCGCCGATACATAGGCATTGACCGCGTTCAGCATATCGCCCCAATAACTGATGTTTTTCATATACTTGAAGGGGGCAAAGCCGTCTTGACCAGCCGGAGCAAGGAATTCGTTTGTGCCGACCTTGTAGGTCTTGGTCAGGTTGAGCGGCTCCCAGGCAAGCGTGGTCTTGTTGTAGACTTCGACGTCGTACGCGCCCCAGCCATAGGGTTGAGGGCCGGGGTTGGCATCCGAATATCGGAAGAACGAGTAGCGAATTCCAGAAGGCTGGATGGCGCCCTTGAAGAGGGTGGCTGACTGGTGGAGTAATTCCAGTATCTGCGCACCGGTCATATTGCCAACGATAGTCTGGTTGCCGAACGGCAGAATCTGGAACATCTGGCCATAGTTCAGTAACATCGGGTCGTGGGTCCAAGTGCCAGTGTTACAGTCAGCCGCAGTGCTGCTCCAGATGTAGGTACCAGGATTTAGCGGGTCTTCCTTTTCGCACCAGTCAATACGGATACCACCTGCGTTGTTGAAGAACATGTCAACATCGTTGACTGGTTCGGCATCGGTATTCAGGTAATTGTAGATGGCGTCATCCACAAAATCACCCATCATGCTGTCGCCGTTGTAGTTACGCAGCAGGTCGACTTGGGTATAACCAACCGGGGTATTGATAAGAGCGACGTAGGCGGGATCTGTTGCGTAGGCTGTGACAACTGCATTGATTGCCGGATCCTGCGGATCTGTGGTGGCAATGATTTGACGCACCCAGTTGACGACCACACTCCCATCGATCCCAACGGTGATGTCGGCGCGGCCAACTTTGCGTCCATTGTAGTGAGCCTGGACAACCTTGGTTGTACCAACAACAGTGGCGGCAGATAAATCAGTGTGGCTGTGACCGCCGATGATCAGGTGGACAGGTTTGCCGGCAGTATTCAATTTCGCGGCCAGGGACTGGTCACCATAGACCGAGATGCCGTAGCCGTAACCGCCATCGAGGTAGCCGAGGTGGCTTAGCACCACAATCACATCTGCCCCAGCGGATTTCATTTCATCATAGTAGTGCAGGATCGAGGAAGCGGGATCCTTGAAGCATAATCCGGCAGTGGCAGTGGAAAGAGTGATGGTGGGAGTTTCAGCAGTGGTTACTCCGATGAAAGCCACTTTGACCGTGTTCGGAGCAACGCCGGCTTCGAGTATTTGATAGGGGGCATCAGCAAATACCGGAGGTGTCCAGCCAGCGGTGGCGCAATTACCAGTATCGTTCTGCACGATATTGGCGGTCACGTAGGGATACGCTGCCTCCGATGTGCGATTGGCCAAAACGGTCTGTCCCCAGTCGAATTCATGATTACCGAAGGTGGCGGCGTCATAACTCATGGCGTTGTAAGTCGCGATGGTCGGAGCGCCTTGTTGCAGGTTCGAAAGCAAGCTTCCCTGCATTTCATCGCCGGCGTCCACCACAAGAACATTAGAATCGCCCAAAGCAGTACGCACTGAATTAACATACGCAGCTACGCGCGCCATGCCGGGATTACTGCCAGAAGCTTCCAACTGGCCGTGGAAATCATTGGTATGCAGGATAGAAAAATTTACGGGAACGCTGGGGGCTGAAGAAGGTGCAGCGGCAGCGGATGCGGAGACAAGCGAAAGAAGTAGTGCGAGTGCAACAAAAATCGATACAACTCGCGGTGTTGTCTTTAGTTTCATAAGACCCCTCCAGGTCAATTATATTGTGGTGATATGGAATAACGCAGGGGAAACCCTGCACTGGATGGGGCGGTCAATCCCTTAAAGACCCTGTCCCTCCTTTTGGCTTGAACGGTTCACATGTGCCCTCGACGCCATGAGATGTTAGCCTCTAAAAACTTAGAATAATTATTGCCTTTCAAGACCTTTCAAAATTGCAAACTTATTATACAACAAATTCCACGGCTTTATCACACATATTTTGAGGTGAAAATTAAATAATAGCCTTGTTCAAGAAGTCCATTTTTACACTTGAATTACCCGATTCCCCCAAATGGTAAAATTCCCCCCATGACTCACATCACCATCATCGGCGGCGGACTGGCCGGGTGCGAGGCCGCATGGCAGGTTGCCCAAAACGGATTAAAGGTGCAACTCTATGAAATGCGTCCCACCAACCCCACAGGCGCACATCTTAGCGGCGACCTTGCAGAGTTGGTTTGCTCAAATTCACTCGGCTCGAATCTGCCCGACCGTGCTTCTGGCGTATTAAAGAACGAACTCAGGCAATTGAATTCAATGCTGCTCGAATGCGCTGAAGCCACCGCCTTGCCCGCAGGCGCAGCGCTGGCCGTTGACCGCGAAGCCTTCGCGCGCATGGTCACAGAGAAAATTCAAAGCCACCCAAACATCGAAATCATCCGCGAGGAGATGAAGGAAATTCCGCAGACGCCCGTCATCATCGCCAGCGGACCTCTTACCTCAGAAAGCCTTTCCCGATCCATTGCAAAGCTTAGCGGCGAGCAACATCTTTTTTTCTTCGACGCCATTGCCCCAATCGTTCATGCCGAATCCATCAACATGGATATCGCCTTCCGCGCATCGCGCTATGGCAAGGGAAACTCAGACGATGGCGATTACATCAACTGCCCGTTCACCAAGGAGGAATATTATTCATTTGTCGAAGCACTTCAAACAGCGGAGCGAATCGAGCTGCGCTCATTTGAAGAAGCGATCCAAAGCGGAGTTAAGGCCGGCGCATTTTTTGAAGGCTGCCTGCCGGTCGAAATCATCGCCGAACGCGGAGTTGACTCCCTGGCATACGGCCCCATGCGTCCTGTCGGTCTGCGCGACCCGCGAACTGGCCGGGGGTCTTATGCAGTTGTCCAGCTTCGGCAGGACAACCTCGCAGGCGATCTTTATAACCTCGTCGGCTTTCAAACCAACCTGAAATTTCCTGAACAAAAACGAATTCTGCGCATAATCCCCGGGCTGGAAAATGCTGAATTCGAACGCTACGGGCAAATGCACCGCAACACTTTTATCGCATCGCCAAAACTATTGCGCCCCACATTACAACACATCACCCGCGACGACCTTTTCTTTGCGGGTCAGATCACAGGCGTGGAAGGTTACATGGGTAACATCGCCACGGGCCTGCTGGCGGGCATCAACGCCGCACAGCTGCTTCGTCACGAAACGCCGATCACACTTCCAAATGAAACCATGCTCGGAGCGCTATGTCATTACATCACCCATGCCAGCCTGAAAGACTTCCAGCCAATGAAAGCCAACTTTGGCATCCTACCGCCGTTGACTCTCGAAAAAAGAATCGGCAAACGTGAACGCGGCCAGTTCTACGCCGAACGCGCCGCCAACGCACTCAACAATCACTTGAATCTCCTAACCCCTAATTCCTAACCCCTCACTCAATGCCCAAACGCGCCGCCATCGTCTACCTCTCTTTGATCTTCGCCCTTCTGGCATTGGTTGCAGGCTGGTACATCGCCTCCTTCTTTAACCGTGAGCCTGATCCTCTTATCTTTGACAGTTCCCGCGCCTATGCAGACGTGCAAACACAAGTCGCTTTCGGGCCGCGCACGCCCGGTTCTGTTGGTCATACCAAAATCCGCGAGTGGCTGACTGCCGAATTGTATGCCGCTGGCTGGACGGTCGAAGTCCACGAATCAGTTCGCATGGGACATCCCATCTTCAACATCATCGCAAAAAGAAACGATGATACTCCGCAGATCATCCTCGGGGCGCATTACGACACACGCTTCTTCGCTGATAATGACCCCGACCCAACCAGGCAAACGCAAGCCCCGCTCGGCGCAAACGATGGCGCATCAGGCGTGGCGGTTCTGCTTGAACTGGCACGCTCATTACCGAAAGATGCAATCCCCGTCTGGCTGGTTTTTTTCGACACCGAAGATAACGGGCGCATCGAAGGCTGGGATTGGATTTTAGGTTCGCGCGCCTTCGTCGAGGAAATTCTCATTCGGCCTGAAGCAGTTGTCATCGTGGATATGATCGGTGATGCAGATTTGAACATCTATTTCGAGCAGAGTTCCAACCCAGTCATCCGCGCTGAAATATGGTCAACCGCTGAAAGACTCGGATATGCCAGCCAATTCATCCCCGAAGAAAAATACAACATGATTGATGATCACACTCCCTTCCTCGAAGCAGGCATCCCCGCGGTGGATATTATTGATTTCGACTACCCCTACTACCACACGACGCAGGACACCCTCGATAAAGTTTCAGCCGAGAGCCTGAAAGCCGTCGGCGAAACGCTGTGGCATTGGATCGCGGAAAAATAAAACGGCATGTTCAAAAGTCTCATCAGGGCGTAAACTTATATTTGATGGCGCTGCAAAACTCACTTCAAAAAATTCACACCCATTGGGTGGAACGTATCTCGCGCGAACTGGCGAGCGGCGAAGGTGTGCGCGTTGGCTTTACCGAACAGCTTGAGCGTTTTTTTGAGCTGCTCGAACAAGCCGTCATGACCGGCGACACAGCCTGGCTCGACCCGATCTTGTACGATTGGGGACACGCCCCCACTGAAACGAATCTCGACGAAGCCGATTATTATGTATCCTTCGTCATGAACCGCATGGTGTCGCTGACGATGGAAGTGGCGCGCGAAAAGCTAAGCAAAACTGATGCGCTGGAATTGCTTGCGGCGGTCATTCCAATTTACACCCACAGCCTGAGCGTGGTCGTCCGCTACGAAATGGAAACGCGCGTGGCGCACATCTCCAGCGAACTCGGCAAAACACAGGAAAAGCTGCAACAACTCGACCGCAACAAATCCAATTTTATTTCCGTTGCGGCACATGAGCTAAAAACTCCGCTGACTCTGATCGAAGGTTACACAGCCATGATGGCAGATACTGTCGAACAATCGGGGCAGTCACAAATTGAAACATTGCTCAAAGGCGTGAACACCGGCATCCACCGCCTGCGCCACATCATTGACGACATGATCGATGTCTCGCTGATCGACAACAATCTGCTCACTTTAAATTTTCAGCCATTGTGGATCACCCACTTGTTGAACCTGTTGAAAAATGAACTCAGCAAAACCATAGAAGACCGCGGGCAGACTCTCATAATTAAGAAATTCACCGGCGACGACCTGATGATCTATGGCGATTCGGAGCGCGTCTATCAGGCGCTTTACAACGTCGCGATGAATGCGATCAAATTCACGCCCGACAAAGGCACGATCATCATTAACGGACGGCTGCTGCCCGGCTTCGTTGAGATCGTCATCGCCGACACAGGCATCGGCATATCCGCGGAGCATCAGGCTGTCATCTTCGAAAAATTTGGACAACTCGGCAGAGCCGACCTGCATTCCAGCGGCAAGACCAAATTCAAAGGCGGCGGACCCGGCCTGGGGTTGCCCATCACACGCGGAATCATCGAAGCGCATGGTGGTACGATATGGGTCGAATCAGAAGGCTATGACGAAGTAGAATTAAAAGGCTCGAGATTTCACATCCTGCTCCCTACGAGAACCGAAGCCAGCGACCCGCGCATCGCCAAATTATTCGGCGCATTTGAGCCCATGAACACAGAATCGGAAACAGAAAAAAGTGACAAAGAAAATTCCCCAACCCACAACTCCGCCTCGTGAACGCGCCTTCCTTGTCGGCGTTGACCTGCGCGAGAAAAAACAACTGCTCGCGCTCGAAGATTCGCTGGCAGAACTTGCCCTGTTGGCAGACACCGCCGGCGTGGATGTGGTCGGTGAACTCACGCAGCGACTCGACCGTCCGAATGTCGTCACCTATATCGGTCCCGGCAAAGTGGAGGAATTAAAAGCCCTCGCCGAAGAAACCCTGTCCGACGTGATTATCTTCGACGATGAACTTTCTCCGCGCCACCAACGCGAACTGGAAAAGGCACTCAGCCCCAACATCCGCGTACTCGACCGCACCGCGCTCATCCTTGATATCTTTGCCCAGCACGCACACACCAGCGAAGGCATGTTGCAGGTTGAACTGGCGCAGTACGAATACAACCTGCCGCGTCTCACCCGCGCCTGGACTCACCTCGAAAGGCAGGCTGGCGGCGGCGGCGGACGGGCTGGCTCCACAGGCGGGGTGGGTCTGCGCGGTCCCGGCGAAACACAACTCGAAGTGGATAAACGCGCCATCCGCACCCGCATTACGCACATCAAACACGAGCTTGAAAAAGTGGAGGCTCATCGCACCCGCTACCGCGCACAGCGGAAACGCTCGCGCATCCCAACCGTGGCGATTGTCGGCTACACCAATGCGGGCAAATCCACACTGTTGAATCGTCTCGCCAAATCAGAAGTTCTCGTGGCGAATCAACTCTTCGCGACGCTTGATCCGACCACCCGCCGTGTGCAACTCCCCGGTGACGATCTGGCGTTGATCACAGACACGGTTGGTTTCATCCAAAAACTTCCCACCTCGCTCATCGCAGCTTTCCATGCCACGCTGGAAGAAATCGCTGAAGCGGATCTGCTTTTGCATGTGGTGGACATCTCCCACCCGAATGCGTTGAATCAATTTCAGGCAGTGCAGGAAACATTGGAAGAAATTGACGCGGGTCACATCCCGATGATCACCGCGCTCAATAAGGCCGACCTGCTGCGCAACCCGGAAAACGCGCGCGAAACACTGAAGGCCTTCCCCAAGTCTGTGTCGATCTCTGCGCGAACCGGTATTGGAATACCCGACCTTCTGCACCTTATGAGAGAAGAGTTGTTCGAATCCTTCTCGCCCATTCATGTCCGCCTGCCATACAAGCAAGGCGCGTTGATCTCGCTCTTTCACGAACTCGGGCAGGTGGAACGCGTTGAGCATGAACGCGGAGGCGTGGTCATGCAGGGACGCATCCCCGGCAGGCTGCTGGCACAATATGCTTCCTGGCATGTCACGCAAAATCAGGCTGAACAAATACCCGCCACAGATGAAGATAATGATCTGGAGGAAAAATGATCTCAAGACTTTTAGATCGTCTCTCTGAATTTTTGGCGCACCGCAAAGGTCTGCTGCCCATCGTCGGGATTGTCATGATTCTATTCAACCTGCTGATTCAAATCATCCTCCCCGGAAACCTTCTTGCCACAACGAATCTTTTCCTGCATATTGGGCTGGTCACTGCCATCTTTGGTTTGATGCTGGCCTGGGCGCTGTAAGGACAAGGTAAACTCCACCGGCTTGAGCGGAGCACTCTCTGCGGGGAGGGAAATAACATTTGATCGGAATCAGTTTTCAGCGGGGAAAGACTCGCGTTCTTTATCAAAAAACATTACAAAATCCATAACATTAAAACCTTTACATGCTGGATATTTAATGTATTATTGAATTTATCAATGGCGTTTTTCCCGGCTCGACCACCGGGGAGGGCGCTGTTAATCTTTAATCCATAAAAAGGAGTTTTTATGAATGTCCAAGCAACCAAGTTCCTATCTGTCTTCTAAGTTGGAAGGCCGCCCGAAGGCCAATGGCAGTGGAAACGGAATCTTTTCGTTAGAGCCCATCAAAAAGGGTGAGCTCGTAGCCGTTTTCGGGGGCGTCGTCTATGAATGGGACGCCTTTATTCACCTTCCTGACCGTGAGCGCAGTTTGTGCATCCAGGTAGAAGATCGTCATTTCCTGGTTCCGCGCCCCATTGGTGAAGGAGATTATGTCAATCACTCGTGTAATCCGAATGCAGGTCTTTCGGGCCAGATTGGACTCGTTGCAATGCGAGACATTAAAATCGGCGAGGAAGTTTGTTTTGACTATGCCATGAGCGACACCATGCCGTATGATGAATTTGATTGCGGTTGTGGAAGCTTGAACTGCCGCGGGAAAGTCGGCGGCAATGACTGGCAAAAACCGGTACTTCAAAAACGTTATGCAGGATATTTTGCGCCGCACGTTCAGCGCAAAATTGATGCAAGGCGCGCAGAACAGAAAGCATTTGAAAAAGCGCTGCGCTCTTCAAAAACGCCGAAGTACTCGTCTCCAATCAAAGCAACACTGTACGAATAATAATAAAAACAGCCTTGCGATTTCTCACAAGGCTGTTTTTATTTTAATTTGTTCCTTTACCAAATGCCGGGAAGCAGGCGGTACTTTGTTTTCTGTTTGTACTCCAAATACCCGGGCAATTCTTTTTCCAGTACTTTTTCTTCATCCATGATGCGCGCGACAAGGACAGGAATGATCACAAGTCCGGGAATCGCTGCCCAATAAGAACCCAGCGCAAGCGGCGAGGCGCAATACAGCAGAATCGCGCCGACATACATCGGGTGGCGCACAATGGCATACAAGTCTGTGTCAATCACCTTCTGTTCGCTGGCGATCTCGATCACACGCGAAGCAAAGCTGTTAATTTGCATGACCCGGAAAACGATGAAGTACCCGAGCACGATGCATATATCCGCGACGATGACCACGCCCGGCGCCATGTCAGACCAGCCAAAGCGCCTGTCAAAGCCCGGCAGGATGTAGGCGAGCACAAAGAAAAAAGACGAAAATTTGATTAGTCTCCTTTGTTCGCTGCGTTGTTCGCGCATCCGCATTCGGCGCTCGAGCAGCTCGGGGTCTTTCTTAAGAAAATACGCCAGCGCAAAAAACATCGGCGTCAGCAGCAAACCCATGTAAGCCCATGCCTGCCAATAATCCCAGGTGCCGGCCGGCAAAAAGAAGAATAGCATGAACATCAGAATAACGAGCACTATCCGGCTGACCACAATCTTCAAAAGTTGACTGCGAGACATGGTTTTCAAACCTTCCTCATAACTTCGGCCCGGCGTCCACCACTTCCTGCGGCGTACCATCGGTGAATTTTCCGAAGTTTTGAATAAATCTCATCGCAAGATCCTTATACCTTCTATTGTATTCCTTTTTATCCCCCCAGGATGATGCGGGGTTTAAAACCTCAGACGGAACATTCGGACACTGAGTCGGGACTTCAAAGCCGAAGATCGGATCCTTCGTAAATTTGACCTGATCCAGCTTGCCTGTGAGAGCGGCGTTCAATAAAGAGCGTGTGTGCCGAATCGAAATTCGTTTTCCAACTCCATACGGTCCGCCCACCCAGCCGGTATTGACCAGCCAGCAGGTTGCGCCATAGCGTTCGATTTTTCGTTTGAGCAATTCAGCATATTTATATGGATGATGCACCATGAACGGTCCGCCAAAGCAGGCGCTGAACGTGATCTCCGGTTCCTTGCCCAACCCCACTTCTGTTCCTGCAATTTTGGAAGTGTACCCGCTGATAAATTGGTACAAAGCCTGATTGGGAGTCAGCCGCGCGATGGGAGGCATGACCCCGCTCGCGTCACATGTAAGCAGGATGATGTTCCTGGGATGCCCGGATTTTTTCTCAGGGACGGCGTTCGCAATGAATTCCAATGGATATGACGCGCGGGTATTCTCCGTCAGCGAGTCATCATCAAGATCGATCATGCGCGTCACCGGATCGAAGGGGACATTTTCCAGAATTGTGCCAAAGCGTTTGGTTGTGGCGTAAATCTCCGGTTCGGCAGATTCAGACAACCCGATGACTTTTGCGTAGCATCCGCCTTCAAAGTTGAAAATGCCATTGTCGCTCCACCCATGCTCGTCGTCCCCGATCAGACGGCGCGTTGGGTCAGCCGACAGCGTAGTCTTGCCCGTTCCGCTTAATCCAAAGAATAGCGCCACATCATCCGCATTATCAGGATTCACATTGGCAGAGCAGTGCATCGAAAGTACACCTTCCAACGGCAGGAGATAATTCAGAATCGTGAAAACCGATTTCTTGATTTCGCCCGCATAAGCCGTGTTGCCGATGATGGCGAGTTTTTTTTCAAAAGATAAACAAATAAAAGTATCGCTGGCAGTGCTGTCAACTGCGGGCGCGCCTTTGAACGACGGCATGGCAATGATCGTAAACTCAGGTACGAAACGTTTGTATTCTTCCAGCGACTGCGGCAGGATGAACATGTTGCGCGCAAAATGGCTGTGCCATGCAAGCTCGGTCACAATGCGGACCGGCAGGCGATAGGCATCATCTGCGCCGCCATACACATCCTGGACGAAGACATCGCGGCCTTGCAAAAATCCCAACATGCGGTCAACCATGACCTCGAACTTGTCACCTGCAAACGGACGGTTGTACACGCCCCACCAGATATTGTTCTCCGAGTCCGTGTGGCGCACAACAAATTTATCATTCGCGCTACGGGCAGTATGCTTGCCGGTGTTGGCGACGAATGCTCCACCAGCCACAACCGCGCCTTCATTACGAAATATCGCCTCTTCCACCAAAGCCTCTGTGGGAAGATTCCAATAAGCCAGTCGCAAATTGATCACGCCTTGATTTGACAGGTTGTAATCCGCCTTGCGCACTTGTGCTACAGTTTCAGCGGGGGTTTTTATGTTCAAAAGATTATTCATAAATTATTCTCCGAGAGGGACATCAGGTTTCAGGTCAAAAGTTGAAGGTCAAAAGCTGAACGGCACTTCGACACATGACACCTGACACTTTTCCCTACATCCAATCCCGTATCATCTTCTTATCGCCGATATAAATTTCATTCGGTGAAGTTGGATCAAGCGCCCACTTGATGCGCGCAATACCCTCGGTGATATCCTTGACCGAGCCTGCAAAAGAAATACGGATATGTCCTTCCATGCCAAATTCTTTGCCAGGCACTGTGACTACCAAGGCTTTCTTCAACAGGAACTTGGACAACTCGACCGAGTTTCCATTGAAAGCACGCAGGTCGGGCAAGGCGTAAAATGTTCCTTTTGGCTCGATCAGGCGCGCGCCGGCAAATGTCCTCATTTCCTGCAAGACCACATCGCGGTTATTTTGGATTTGCAAACGCAGCGCCTCCACCACAGACTGCAAACCGTTCAACGCGCCTTCGGCGGCAGCCTGCGCGAGCGGCGAAACACAGGAAGTCGTCTGCGCGAGGACATTTGTCATCACCTTGACCAGTTCCCTCGGTGCAACCACCCACCCAACACGGAAGCCGGTCATGCCGTATAACTTTGCCACCCCGTTGACCACGATCACATGGGAATTATCCACATCTCGCTTGGTAAAAGAATACGCGGGCGGTGCGACATTCCTGTCAAAAGTAAGCTTGTGATAAATATCATCGCAGATCATGAAAATGCCTTTGCGCTCACACAGTTCCACGATGCTGCTGATCAACTCAGGCGAATAGATCGCCCCCGACGGATTGTTCGGGCTGTTGACGATGATCGCCCGCGTGGACGAAGTGACCGCGCGTTCGATGTCTTCAAAACGCGGCGTGAATGTCCCATTTTCTGGCGTGACCACTACCGGAATGCCGAGACACATTTTGATCATTTCTGTGTACGAAACCCAATAAGGCGCAATGACAATGACCTCATCCTGCGGATTCAAAATGGAATAGAAAATATTGAATAACGATTGCTTCGCACCATTGGTGATGATCACATTTTCAGGCGCGACCAGACGGTCATAATTCTCTTCGGTATAACGGATGACCGCCTTCTTCATGGAAGGCAACCCATCGGGAGGCGTATATTTCACTTCCCCGCTGGTCAACTTCGCGCCAGATGCAAGAACAGCCGAAATGGGCGTCTTGTTTTTCGGTTCGCCGATCCCCAAGTTGATCACAGCTTCGCCGCGTTCACGTAAGATGCGCGCTTCTTCATTCAAAGCAAGGGTCGGGGATTCGGCGATATCGCTTGCAAGTTTACTTAATTTCATGGTTCTCCTTAGCATCATGTGACACTAAAGGTTTAAAAAAACTTTAGTGTCTGAATCTAGTTTTAAAACAAAAATCTGGTTAAGCTCAACTGCTTAACCAGATACACTTTCAGACCCGCAGAGACAGCGGCGCTGACAATCATATTGTCAGACAAGGCGTTCATGCCGTCATTATACTATACGCGTTTGAGGGGTCGGTTGAAAGCAGGTCATGATTTCATTGGTAATAAATGTAATGAATCCGCCCTACTCACAGGTAACCAAACCGGCATCAAGGTCGTGCGCCTGATTCCACAGTTTTTCAAATTCCTGTAAATACAACGCCGCTATCTCAGGGTTATCCAAAATCACCACGTTTTCTTCATTCGACTCATCCGCATTGGATGAATAATTCAAAGAGCCTGTGACCACAATACTGTTATCAATAATGATGATCTTATCGTGGAGGAAACTACCGTTGCCATCCTGGCGGACAGGCACACCCGCGCACCAGAATGTTTTTAATTCCGAACCGATGCCGGTGCTGCCAAAAGTTTCGTACACGCCTTTCACGTCCACGCCGGCTGCAGCGCGGTCAATCATTGCTTTGGCCAGCGGGTAATCGGTAAAGCTGAAAGCAAGGAATCGTATATTGACCTGCGCGTCATTCACCAGTGCGATCAAATTGCTGACAGCATTATCTTCGGCAGAAAATAAAATCTGAATCGGAGTGCCTTCGAGGATAGTCCACTGCGTATTCACAGTTGACGGCGCGCGCGGCCCAAACTGATTGCTCCACAGTTCCTGGAATTCACGCTCGAATATATATGCAACATCCGATGAGCGGATGACCAACACATTATTATTCTGTTTGAAAATTCCATTGACTGTGATATTCGTGGAGCCTGTCCAAACGATCTGATTATCAAAGATCCAGAATTTATTGTGCATCAACGCAGAACGACCCGCATCATCCTTGACCTCGATGCCTGCTTCTGTTAATAGGGCAAATTGACCACGCCCGGGCTGAGAGTCGTAGCCCAGCCCGTTCTTGTCATCCGTCACCCATTTCACATCCACGCCGCGGTTTTTCGCCGCGATCAACGCTTCTGCAACAGGGGTCAGATTAAATTCAAACGACGAGATATGAATACTTGTTTGAGACGAGTTAATCAACTGGATTAACTTCTCTTCTATTGAACCTGTAAATACATCCGGGTTATTGATTGTTGTTGGATCGGTAAAGTAAACATCCCACCATTTTGCAGTTGGGACAGGTGTGGATGTTTCGATTTGTGGAGCAGGCGGCGTATCTGTAATGGGAACAATGAACGGCTCAGGCGTATCCGTCGCAGGGACGATGATCGGCGCGGGTGTGTCTGACGCGAAAAATGGAATCTGTGTAACAGTTGGGGGAATTTCCGTACTTGGAAACTCTACGGGGATGCAGGATGCAGCCAGAAAAAGAAGGAGGATAAGGGGAAGGAAATTTTTTTTCATTCGATGGCCTGCGCTGGTCTTGCGGCATCACGAAGCGCGCCGCGCTACTTGTTATTCAAGCGCCGCGAAATCCTGCGGATTACCCAGCGGCAAAATCATCATATCATCTGCGATGCGTTTTACCAAGCCGCCCAAGACTGCGCCTGTGCCAACTTCCACGAAAGTGTCAATTCCCTGCCCGACCATGTATTTCACAGATTCAGTCCAGCGCACGCGGGATTGCATTTGGGCGATGATATCGGCGCGGGCGGAAGTTTCATCTGCCAGCGGTACGGCATGGACGTTGCCGATAACTGTCACTTGCGGCGCTGAAAAATTCGCGGCGGCAACGGCGTCATTCCATTCCGCTTGAATGGATGCCATCAACGGTGAATGCGCCGCGATGGACACCGCCAGCGGCAGCGCACGTTTTGCGCCGGCTGTTTTTGCTCCAGCCATTGCCCTTTCCACAGCCGCCTTTGCGCCGGAGATGACCACCTGCCCGGGACAATTGTCGTTGGCAACTTGCACGATCTCATCCGGGGCGCTGGCTTCGGCACAGACTTTGTCGAGGGTGGGAATATCCACGCCGAGGATCGCGGCCATTGACCCGGGTGCGAGTTCGCCGGCACGTTTCATCAACTCGCCGCGCGTACGGACGAGGCGCAACCCATCGTCGAAAGATAATGCCCCAGATGCGGCCAGAGCAGATAACTCGCCAAGCGAATGCCCGGCCAGAAGAGCAGGTTTCAGGCGTTGCCCTGAGCCGGTCGAAGGGTCGGGGTAAAGATGCGAGAAGGCGCGGTACGAAGCAAGCGAGTGGACGAACAAGGCTGGCTGAGTATTGACAGTATCGTTCAATTCCTCCGCCGCGCCTTCCATCATCAATCTGGAAATAGAAAATCCGAGGATGGAATCGGCTTCTTCAAATGTTTGTTTTGCAATGGGGTATTGCGCGGCAAGCTCCCTGCCCATGCCGACGACCTGCGAGCCTTGCCCGGGAAACACAAAAGCTGTTTTGTTTAAATTTAGTTTCATGAAATCTCCATTACCCCGTTAAACACAAACGGGTCGTGAAAGTCACGACCCGTTGAGCGTTATGCGCTGGCTTTCTTTTCTTTCTTGACCTGAATAACTTCGCGGCCATTGTAGAAACCGCAGCTTGAGCAGACGGTGTGCGGCAGGCGCTTGGCGCCGCAGTTGGAGCAGGCAACGGTGTTTACCGCTGTCAACGCATCCTGTGAGCGGCGGCGGTCACGGCGGCCTTTGGAATGTTTGCGCTTGGGATGTGGGGTCATTTCTTACTTTCTCCTTTATACATACATCAGACGGGCACTTGCGCCCGTCTGGTTGGTTTTGATGAATGAAGCGGGCAGATTATAAGGGGATGAAGCAGTGACGTCAAGGCAGAACTGTTGTAAAATCTTCCACATGGAAATTCAGATCGCTGTTGCAAAGGTCAATAAATACGCTGTCTCTGAAAGCGGCGACACGCTTGAAGTCATTGAGCGCCCCACCGGCGGATTATCGGTGGTGCTGGCTGACGGCCAGACCAGCGGACGCGGCGCAAAAGCTGTCTCGCAGTTGGTGGTCCGCAAAGTGATTGGCTTGCTGGCCGAGGGCGTGCGCGATGGAGCCGCCGCCCGCGCCGCATCTGACGCGCTATTTGCCGATAAATCCGGCAAAGTCACCTGCACGCTGAATATCGCCTCCGTTGACCTACACAGCAACACCATTGTGCTTACGCGCAACAACCCCGTTCCGATGTTTATCTGCCGCGGGGAACAGATCGACTCGCACCACGAAGACAGCGCCTCGCTTGGCACATCGCGGAATGTGCGCCCGGTCATTACTGAACTGGGAATTGAATCTGACCTGACGATCATCATCTTCACTGACGGGATCAGCCACGCAGGCAAGCGGCGCGGCCTGCCCATGAACCCCGGCGAGACGATCCGCTCGCTGATGGAAGATCAGGACCCCACCCCGCAGCAGCTTGCCGACTCGCTTCTCGCGCACGCAGTCAGTCTTGACGATAACCGCCCCGCCGACGACATCAGCGTGTTGGTGTTAAAAGTTTCCTCACTCAGCGGCGACAATGTCAGACGCATGAATGTCCGGCTTCCCATCAATGTCTAAAGCACACAAGATCAGGTCAGGCACGAGAGCGCATCGCTGGCAGCATTTCCGTGCATCCATCCGGGATACGACCATCCTGCTCGGTGAATTCCGCACAGCCCTGCTATGGTTCTCGGTTGCGATACTAGGCGGCGGGACGCTGTTTTATTTTCTGTCGAATCTGTTCAATGAGCCGATCACAAGCCTCGCCGAAGCAATTTACATCGTCCTCACCATCACATTTTTGCAGCCCCCCAATCGGGATTTCCCGACCAATATCATTCTGCAATTATTTCACTTTATCATGCCCGTAATTGGGATCGTCATGCTCGCGCAGGGATTGGCAGATTTCGGAAGCCTGCTCTTCAATCGCCGCGCGCGCAACAAGGAATGGGAAATGGCAGTCGCATCCACACTCAACAAACATGTAATTCTTGTCGGCCTCGGACATCTCGGTTATCGCGTTGCGCTCAAACTACATGAAACAGGCGAGCAGGTTGCGGCAATTGAATTCAATGCGAACACAGACACCCTGAGCGTTGTCCGCGAACTTGGCATTCCCGTCATCCACGACGACGCCACCCGCCCCGCCGCACTTGAAGCCGCCAACATCAAAGATGCGCGCACCATCATCCTTGCCAGCCAGAATGACGCGATGAATTTACAGATCGCGCTCAAGGCTCGCAGCATGAACCCGAAAATTAAAGTCGTCATCCGCATATTCGATGAAGACTTCGCGCACGCGCTGCAAGATCAATTCGGATTCATCGCTTTGAGCGCCACAGAAATGGCTGCGCCTGTTTTTGCCGCCGCCGCCACAGGCACGGATGTGACCAATCCCATTTCGATTGAAGGACAACTTCTCAGCCTTGCGCGAATCACTGTCTCCGGCGATGCCGCCTTCGCCGATAAATCCGTCGGCTACGTGGAAGACCGCTATCACCTCAGTATCGTCCTGATCCGTCACGATCATCACTCCGAAATGCACCCAACCGACAATAGCCCCATTCACGCAGGCGACACGCTCGCCGTGCTCGGCGGACCCGATGAACTGCATCGCTTAATGCATGACAATGAGTGAGCCTGATAAACGTCCGCTGATTGGAATCGTCGGTCCGTGCGGGTCGGGAAAATCCACGCTCGTTGCAGGGTTGGAAAAACATGGGTATCACTGCCGCCACATTGCGCAGGAACATTCCTACGTCAGGCAGATGTGGCAGGTCATCACCAAGCCCGACATTCTCATTTATCTAAAATGCTCATTTGAAAACTCCACCACCCGCCGAAAATTAAACTGGCTGCGCGCCGACCATGAAGAACAACTCAAAAGGCTCGCTCACGCGCACGACCACGCAAACATCCTCATTGACACGGATATTTTAAATCCAGATGAAGTCCTCGCCCGCGCATTGAAGTATTTACAGGAACACATTTAATGAAAAGGATTTTTCTGACCTCAAGCATTGCGCTTCTTTTCCTAACCTCGTGCCTGCTCTTTACACCACAAGCAGAATCCACGCCCGAACCGATTCCACCTACCTCCACTCCCACGGTTTCCCCTGCCCCAACCGACCGCTCCATCTTCAAAGACGGACTGATCCCAGAGTATCAAAGCATCGTCGATGAACTTCCGCACGCAAGCATCTACGAAATTAAATTCATCATCACCGACGACATGTACCACATCACAGGCGAGGAATTCGTCGCCTACACCAACACAGAAACCATTCCGTTGAATGAAATCAGGTTTCGGCTATTCTCCAACATCCTCGGCGGAGACATGCACGTAGATGAGGTCTTCGTCAACAACGAAGCGATCGTCCCCAATTACACATTGAACGACAGCGTCTTGAATGTGCCGCTCAAGAAAGCGCTTCAGCCTGGGGAAAGCATCAACCTGAAAATGGACTTCAAGCTCACCGTTCCGCAATCTGTTGACTTGAATTACGGGGTTCAGGCTTATTACGAAAATGTATTGACGCTTGCCCACGCCTACCCGATGATCGCCGTATTTGACGATGAAGGCTGGAACGCAGAGATTCCCCCGCAATCCGGCGATGTGACTTACGCGGATATGTCCTTCTTCCTTGTCACAGTGGAAGCGCCGAAGAACGTGGTGCTGGTCGGCTCGGGGCGTGAGATCAGCCGTCAGAATACCGGGAGCAGGCAAACGGTCAGATATGAAGCGGGACCGGTGCGCGATTTTTATCTGGCTGCGAGTCCAGACTACAAAGTCATCAGCAAGGAAGTTAATGGAGTCGAGTTAAGATTTTATACGCGGGCTAAATTGAAAAAAGGCGCAGAATCTGCCTTGGAAGTTGCCGCCCGATCCATCGAAATATTTAACCAAAGATACGCGCCGTACCCCTACACCGAAATGGATTTTGTCTCTACGCCCACGCTTGCTTTGGGAATAGAGTACCCCGGCATGATCGCCGTCACCGAATGGATTATCGAACCGGATAATTATTTATTGGAAGCGACAGTCGCGCACGAAATTGGGCATCAGTGGTTTTACAACCTCGTCGGAAATGACCAGCTCGATGAACCCTGGCTGGATGAATCGCTGACGCAATTTGCCACGCTGCAATATTTTTCAGACATGTACGGCGAAGCGGGCGCTCAAGCTTTCCGCGCCGAACTCGAAGGCAGATGGGCTCAAGTTGAGAATCAAAACATCCCGATCGGTCTGCCTGTGCGCGACTACACCAACGCTCAATATAGCGGGATCATTTATGGGCGCGGCGGTTTGTTTTTTGAAGCGCTGCGCGGCGAAATGGGAAACGATCATTTCGACAAATTCATGCAGGGCTACGTAAAAAATAACGCATGGAATATCGCCACGACTGAAATTATCAAATCTGTGGCCGAGGAATACTGCGCCTGTGACCTGGCTCCCCTGTTTGAAAAATGGATATTCCCGTAATCCAATCAACCAGAGTATAATGTCGTCCGCGCCAGTCAAAGACTGGCATTTTTTTGGACGGAGTGAGATATGCGAAATCGAAATAACTGGTTGGTTTTAATTGTTCTATTAATAATCTTTTCCCTTTGGGTAGATCTAAGCAAAAAAATAACGATCTACAACCCATTCAACGACAAACCGCTCGTTGACCGCAATGTGGATGTCAAGCTCGGTCTTGACCTGCGCGGCGGGCTTCAGGCACTTCTCGAAGCCGATGTGCCCGCCGAAACTGCCATCACCAGCGAAGAGTTGAATAACGCGAGGAACATCCTGCAGAACCGCGCGAACGCCCTCGGCGTCAGCGAGATCGTGATGCAGACCGCGGGCGACCGCCGCATTGTGGCTGAATTCCCCGGCGTCACCAACCCCGAAGAAGTTGTTGCAACCTTGAAACAGACGGCTTTGCTGGAATTTGTGGACATGGGCACGAATCCGCTGCAGCCCGGCTCGATCATCAAGACCGATTTTGGGATTGCGGATCCCGCCGCGCCGGGAGTTGATTCGCCGACTGCGACTCCGTCCGACCCTGCGGCTGCTCCAACAGAAACCGCGCCGGCTGAGACCATCTATCACACCGTGATGACCGGCGCCGGATTACAAACCGCAAGCGTACAGCGCAGTCAGACCGGCGCGTATCAGATCGCATTTGTACTCAAGAGTGACGCGACGAATACCTTTGCCGAATATACAACATCGCACACAAAACAATATCTGGCAATCGTGCTCGACAAACAGGTCATCTCTGCGCCGATCATTGAAAACCCGATCACAAGCGGCGAAGGTGTCATCTCCGGAAATTTCACACAAGAAGCAGCCCAAACCCTTGCTGTCCAACTCCGCTCTGGCGCTCTTCCCATTCCGATCAAGGTCGTGGAAAGCCGCACGGTTGGCGCCACCCTTGGCGAGGAAAGTATCCGCAAGAGCGTCATCGCCGGTATTATCGGAATGATAGTGGTAATCCTATTTATGGGATTCAACTACCAACTGCCGGGCATCATCGCAGACATGGCATTGATCTGCTACGCCTTATTCAGCTTGATGGTCTTCAAATTGATCCCGGTCACATTGACGCTGCCGGGCATCGCCGGGTTTATCCTGAGCGTCGGCATGGCAGTGGATGCGAACGTGTTGATCTTTGAACGCCTCAAGGAAGAATTGCGCGCAGGTCGAAATTTGCGTCAGGCAATTGACCTTGCCTGGAGCCGCGCCTGGCCATCCATCCGCGACTCAAACACATCCACGCTCATCACCTGCCTGATCCTCTTCGTCTTCGGCAACACTTTCGGAGCCAGCATGGTGAAAGGCTTTTCAGTCACACTTGCTCTGGGTGTGGGAATTAGTTTGTTCACTGCCATCATCGTCACACGCACATTTCTACACACTGTGCTCGACGGAATGAAACTCGCCGAACACCCGCGCTGGTTCGGTTTATAGGAGCGCGCAATGAATATCGTTAAAAGTCGTTACGTTTATTTTCTCATTTCCCTGCTCGTGATCATTCCCGGTATCATCTTCATGGGCTTGAACTGGGCAAAAACAAAAGACGGTCCTTTGCTGCTAGGCGTTGACTTCCGCGGCGGTTCCCTGCTTGAAGTGCAGTTTGAAGGAACGCGCCCTTCGGCGGAAGATATCGCAAGTTTATACAAGGAGTTTTCCAGCGAAGAACAGCCGATTGCAGACCCAATCATTCAGTCCCTCGGCGAAGACTCATTTTCAATCCGCTCCAAAACAATGACCGATGAAACCAAGGGTTTGATCGTTGCCGAGATGGAAACCCGATTCTCGTCCAGGGTGATCGTCTTGAACTTCACCTCGGTCAGCGCATCGGTCGGAGCGGAAGTAACCCGCGCGGCCGGATTCGCCATCCTCGCAGCGGCTGCAGCAATCCTTGGGTACATCTGGTGGGCGTTCCGTAAAGTTGAACATGCATACCGCTACGGCACTGCGGCCATCATCGCCATGCTGCATGACGTGCTTGTGGTCGTCGGCGTGGAAGCCATCCTCGGTTATTTCCTTGGATGGGAAGCAGATGCATTGTTCCTGACAGCGCTGCTGACCGTCATTGGTTTTTCAGTCCATGACACCATCGTGGTGTTTGACCGTGTGCGCGAAAACTCAGGGCTCTATCGACGTGTCGAGTACGAAAAGATGGTCAATCATTCCATCGTTCAAACTTTGGATCGTTCGATCACGACCCAGCTTACAGTGATGTTCACGTTGTTTACGCTGGTACTATTCGGCGGCGACAGCATCCGCCACTTTGTGATTATCCTGTTGATCGGTATTTTCAGCGGAACATATTCATCCATTTTCAACGCGGCGCAAATTCTGGTGGTCTGGGAAAACCGCGAATGGACGTCCTGGTTTAAGCGGAAAGAAGAAGCGGCATTCTAACTCAACAAAAATGGACATCGAAAATTGATGTCCATTTTTTTATTCCACTGGAATCTTATGAGCGATAATTTGCTTATCTTTTTGCGCGGCTTTCTCATTGGAATTTCGATCGCCGCGCCAGTTGGGCCTATCGGCGTATTATGTATCCGCCGAACACTGGCAGAGGGCAAATTAAAAGGATTCCTATCGGGGCTGGGCGCTGCCAGCGCAGACATGGTCTATGGGGCAATCGCGGCATTTGGGTTGACCTTCATCACAGACTTACTGTTGGATAACAAATTCTGGCTCCGCATCATCGGCGGGTGTTTTCTTTTATATCTTGGCCTGAAAACATTCTTTGAAAAACCAGCAGATCATGCCGCCACAGCAAAACAGAGCGGGTACTTCGGCGCATATCTATCCACTTTTTTTCTGACCATCACCAACCCGATGACGATCCTTTCATTCGCGGCGATCTTTGCGGGGACGATGTTCATTGGGAATGTCAACTCGCCTATCGTTTTGGTGGCGGGAGTATTCGCAGGGTCGGCATTCTGGTGGCTGGCACTCAGCTTCGGGGTCGGTTTGATTCGGGGTCGATTAAATCAAAATTTCATGACATGGATTAATCGAATTTCAGGCGCGGTCATCCTTTTCTTTGGAATCCTCGCGCTGGTGCCGTAGCAAAGACTAGCCCCCTTCTTCGCAGACGCCCGTTCCTTTTTTCTTTCAAGCATCGCGCGGATTCGGATATGCCCTTCCCTTGTCAATGGGTAAAACCATGCCATTGCGACCGCGCCAAACAGCAGCAGCGCGCCGAGCGGACCAATCAAAAAGGGATTGCCTGCAGTGTGACATTAGATTGGTCAAATAGAGTCACACCAACCGGGGGAGATTGACACCCGAACCAGCCGATTAACATAAAGCAAATGCCCCGATATTTTATCGGGGCATTTGCTTTTACTTGCTGGGGAACCTGGATTCGAACCAAGATACCATCCTCCAGAGGGACGTGTACTGCCGTTGTACGATTCCCCAATAAACCAGCGGGGCGTATTTTATCACGCCATTTGGGCATCGGCAAGGGATTTATTTTCCCGCGTCAGCGCGGACTGTGCCTGCGTCAGATTGGGCGGCGCGGACCGCGCGGCGGGTGTTATCTTCCATGTCCATGAAGATCAACAGGACCTTGCCCACAGCCTGCAAGCCGATAAAATTCCACAAGCCCGGCAGGCTGGGTTGAAGCAGCCAGAGAATCTGCTGGGCGGCGTCTGTCAAACCGGGCAGGACGATAAATCCGCGCAGGAGTGAGAGCGTAAAGGTGGTCAAAGACAACCCGACCTGCGCCGCATAGTAAATCAAGGCGATCCAGGCAAAAATATTCGCCAGCCGTGCAAGCCGCAAAATGGAGTCGCGGTCGAAGTAGGTGCCGGCAAAATTTGTTTTTTCAGTTTCCATCATGGGTTCCTCCGCTTTGGATTATAAATCAACATCTGCGTTTGTTATAATTGCGGACATTCACACACCAAACATCAGCGTGGAGAATATCTTTCTTTAGCCGAACAGGTCTAAGGTCGGAAAAGACGCGCTGAAATTCATTTCGAAGGCAATCCATCCATGAATGACGAAGAAACAAAACCCAGTGATTTCATCCGCGAAGCAGTCATCGAAGATTTAAAAAGCGGGCGCTTTAATTATGTCCGCACGCGCCTGCCCCCCGAGCCGAACGGCTATTTGCACATCGGGCATGTCAAGGCGTTCATGATTGACTACCTGATCGCAAAGGAAAATAACGGCGAGTTGATTCTGCGCTTCGACGACACAAACCCCGCCAAGGAAGAGACCGAGTTTGTGGAAGCCATCGAGGAGGATGCGCGCTGGCTGGGCATTGAATGGGTCAAGGTGACGTATGCCTCGGATTATTTCGGCCTGCTCTATGACTGGGCTGTGCAATTGGTGAAAAAGGGACTGGCCTATGTGGACGACCAGACGCCGGAACAGGTCAGCGCCAACCGCGGAACACTCACCACACCCGGAAAAAATTCACCCTACCGCGACCGTTCGGTGGAAGAGAATTTGGATCTGCTTGAGCGAATGAAAAATGGCGAGTTCCCCGATGGCTCGCGCATCTTGCGCGCAAAGATCGACATGGCACACCCGAACATCAATATGCGCGACCCGGCCATGTACCGCATCATCCATGAACCGCCGCATCACCGCACCGGTGACAAGTGGAAAATTTACCCGATGTACGATTGGGCGCACGGACAGAACGATTCGATGGAAGGCATCACCCATTCATTGTGTTCGCTCGAGTATGAAAACCATCGCCCGTTGTATGAATGGTTTCCAGAACAACTCGGTGTATGGAAGCCGCGTCAGATCGAGTTTGCGCGTTTGAACATGAGCTACACCGTAATGAGCAAGCGCAAACTTCGCCGCCTTGTGGAAGAGAAAATCGTCAGCGGCTGGGACGACCCGCGTATGCCAACATTGCGCGCCATGCGTCGCCGTGGATACACCGCCGAAGCTGTGCTTGAATTCATTCGCAAAGTTGGCGTCGCAAAAAACTACAGCGTCAGCGATGTGTCGCTGCTTGAATCTTGTGTGCGCGAAGATTTGAATAAAACTTCCCTGCGCCGCATGGCAGTGATCAAGCCGCTGAAAGTGGTCATTGACAATTACCCCGACGATCTGGTCGAGGAGATGGACGCGATTAATAATCCCGAAGATCCATCTGCGGGCACACGCAAGGTTCCCTTCTCGAAAGTGCTTTACATCGAGCAGGACGATTTCCGCGAGACGCCGCCGCCGAAGTATTACCGCCTGTTCCCCGGCAATGAAGTGAGATTGCGCTACGCATATTTCATCAAATGCACGCACATTGTCAAAGACGACAATGGCGAAGTAGTCGAAGTCCACGCGACCTACGACCCGACCACACGCGGCGGTGACTCAGCCGATGGGCGCAAGGTCAAATCCACGATCCATTGGGTGTCGGCGCAACATGCCAAAGAAGCAGAGATTCGGCTCTATGACCGTCTCTTTACAAAAGAAGATCCCGAGGAAGGCGACGAAGGATTCCTCGCGTGCATCAACCCGAATTCGCTGGACATCTCAACGGGATATGTGGAACCGTCTCTTTCTTCGCCCGAAGCTGGTTCACGTTATCAGTTTGAACGCCAGGGATATTTCTGCGCTGACTCAGACTCGACATCCGATAAACCTGTTTTCAATTTGACAGTGAATCTCAAAGATGCGTGGTCGAAGATTGAGAAAAAAGGTAAATAACCTTGACAACTCATCCTGCTCTAATGTAAACTGACGCAGTAATTAAATCTCAAAGAAAGGAGCGCACTTCAATGCAGAGCTATCTACTTGCCAAACGTAACCAACAATTGAACCTATCTCGAAGTGCGCCTGCTGACCGTTAACGGTCATCCTTCTGTGTCTTTTCAAACACGGCGCACCTGCGCCGTGTTTTTTATTTGTACAACCCCAGGGGCGACCCGCCAAGGTCAGCCAAGAACGCCTGACGAACAAGAAGGGCCGCCCCGACAAAAACGGAATAACATCATGAACCTATCACTCAAATCCTATTGGAACCTGCTCTCTGACCACATCCGCCCACAAAAGGGACGGTTTATCCTGCTCGCCTGTTTGATGTTTGGCAGTATCGGCTTGAGGATTTTCGCACCGCAGATCATGCGGAAGTTCATCGACTCTGCGCTGGCTGGCGAAGCCCTGCAAACGCTCACATGGACAGCCATTGCTTTCATCGGCATCGCGTTGATTCAACAAGCCGTCGCTGTAAGTGTGACTTACCTTGGCGAAAACGTCGCATGGACGGCCACCAACGACCTGCGAGCAGAACTGGCAGAACACGCCCTGCACCTCGACATGAAATTCCACAATGACCATACTCCCGGTGAACTGATCGAGCGCATTGATGGTGATGTGACCGAGCTGGCGACATTCTTCTCGCAATTCGCTTTGAACTTGATCGCAAATGGATTGCTACTCATCGGCATCCTCATTGCGCTATTCATCGAAGACTGGCGCGCGGGCTTGGCGTTTACTATTTATTCATTCCTCACCATTACCATTCTTGGCCGTCTCAAGGACATTGCCGTGCCGCATCAAAAAGCGCGGCGCGAGGCAGAAGCTCAACTTTACGGTTTTGTTGAAGAGCAATTGGCTGGCACGGAAGATATCCGCTCCAGCGGCGCAGTGGATTTTTCCATCCGCGAGTTGTTCCGCCATCAAAGCGTCATCCTCGGTCATAGCCGCAAGTCACATTTCAAACGCTGGATCATCGAAAACGCTATGGGGTTCGCGCTCACTCTGGGAACTCTACTCGCCATCACCAGCGGATATTGGCTCTTTACCGCGGGTCTCGTCACCATCGGCACCGTGTATCTTTTCGTGCATTACATCAACCTGCTCGAAGAACCTTTCTGGGCAATGACGCATGAAATCGAAAGTTTTCAAACCATCGGCGCGTGCGTTGAGCGTCTGACTGAGTTCCGCAATTTCAAAGCGGAAGTGGTCAGCGGGGCGGGACTGGAAATTCCCTCCCGCTCTCTCGCGTTGAGTTTTGACGATGTATCTTTTTCCTACAATGGCGCCGACTCGGTTCTCAGCGGTCTTTCCTTTGATCTGAAACCTGGCTCCACCCTCGGGCTGCTCGGCCGCACCGGCAGCGGCAAAACCACCCTCGGAAGGTTGATCTTCCGCCTGTACGACGTGAAATCGGGCAGTATCAAAGTCAACGGCGCGGACTTGCGCAACGCGCACCTTGAAACTTTGAGGCGCAACATCGCCATCGTCACGCAGGATGTTCAACTATTTCGCGCCAGCATCCGCGACAACCTGACCTTCTTCGACCGATCCATTCCCGACGAGAAAATCATCGCAACCCTCGAAGAACTGGAACTCGGCGATTGGCTGCGGAGTCAGCCTAAAGGTTTGGACACTGAACTCGAAACAGGATCACGCTCCCTGTCCGCGGGTGAAGCGCAACTACTCGCGTTCACACGAGTCTTTTTGCGGAATCCAGGTCTGGTGATTCTCGACGAAGCCTCATCCCGTCTTGACCCAGCCACCGAACAGCTGCTTGAGCGCGCGATAGACAAATTACTGAAAAACCGCACCGCCATCATCATCGCTCATCGACTGGACACAGTTCATCGCGCAGATGAAATCATGATTTTGGATAAAGGCTCCGTCAGCGAATACGGCGACCGCAAACAACTCGCCTCCGACACAGGTTCGCGTTTTTATCAACTGCTGCAAACTGGAATGGAAGAAGTATTGGCATGAGTATCACCACAGAGAACACAGAGAGCACGGAGAAATCTTTTTAAACCTCTGTGGACTCAGTGCTCTCTGTGGTAAAGGCTCTTGAAGGAATCAATTATGGAAACAGTTCAAAAAGTCCCCGCGCTGCCCGCATGGAAAGTCATCTGGGAAATGCTGCTCTTTCGTCCCTGGCTGTGGTTCATCGACTTGGTCAGTGTGTCGCTCATCCGCTTCTGTTGGCAGGTAGCGCCTGCGCTCATCATCAAAGCCTTCTTCGACATGGTGACAGGCAAAGCGCAACTGACCTTTGGCATTTGGGCGGTTGTCGCATTTTTAGCCGCCACATGGATCGGGCGCGTCGTCGCAAGTTACGGATTTTATTATGCCGATGTACCCATCTTCGCCGACATGAACACGTTGCTGCGAAAGAATCTTTTGCGCTACATTTTGAAGCGACCCGGGGCATCCCAACTCCCCGATTCGCCCGGCGAAGCCGTCAGTCGTTTCAAAAAGGATGTGGATGAAATTCCCTTGTTCGTCATTTTGATCAACGATGTCATGATTGGGCTGGTCATCATTGCTGTCGCCATCGTCTTGATGACACAGATCAGTCCTTCAGTAACAGTGATGGCGCTGGTTCCGCTGGTCATCGTCGGCATCGTCGCCAACCTTGCAGCCAGCCGCATCGAACATTATCGGCGCGCATCGCGTCAGGCGGGCGGAAAGGTGACAGGCTTCATCGGCGAGTTCTTCGGCGCGGTGCAAGCCGTCAAAGTGGCAACCGCCGAAAAGAACGTCATCGGTTATTTTCACAAACTCAACGATGAGCGCCGCATCCTGACCATCCGCGAAAAACTTTTTGACGAGCTACTCGGCTCGATCTATCGCAACACATCCACGCTTGGCACGGGCGTGATTCTTGTTCTCGTCGGCCAGTCGATGCGCACGGGCAATTTCACCCTCGGTGATTTTTCGCTCTTCGTTTATTTACTTCAAAGCATGGGCGACCTCACCACTTTCGGCGGCATGTTGTGGGCGCGTTACAAGCAGCTCACCGTTTCAGTCCAGCGCATGTATCACCTGATGGAGAATGCGCCGCTGGATGCCCTGGTCGAGCACAGCTCAATTAATTTGGATGGTCCACTGCCAGAAGTGATCTACGCATCCAAAACCGCATCAGACCGACTGAATGAGCTGGTCGCTGAACAATTGACATTTCACTACCCTGAATCATCGAACGGCATCGAGGGCGTCTCGCTCAAAATAAAACGCGGCACGCTGACGGTGGTCACAGGGCGCATCGGCTCTGGCAAGACGACCCTATTGCGAACATTGCTCGGACTATTGCCAATGCAATCTGGCGAAATAAAATGGAACGAAACCACGATACACGAACCAGGAAATTTTCTCGTCCCGCCGCGCTGTGCGTACACCGCACAAGTTCCGCGCCTGTTCAGTAATACACTGCGAAATAATATTTTGCTCGGCTTGAACCGCACCGACGATGAAATTTACAAAGCCACAAAACTGGCCGTCATGGATCGTGACCTCGAGCAGATGGACGACAACCTTGAAACCCTCGTCGGCGCACGCGGTGTAAAACTATCAGGCGGGCAGGCGCAAAGAGCCGCAGCCGCGCGAATGTTCATCCGCGAGCCTGAGCTGATCGTCTTTGACGATTTATCGAGCGCGCTGGATGTCGAAACCGAACAGCAGCTCTGGGAACGAATCTTCGAGAAACAAAATATGACCTGCCTTGTCGTTTCCCATCGCCGTCCGCTGTTGCGGCGTGCCGACCACATCATTGTGCTGAAAGACGGCAGCGTTGAAGCCGAAGGCACGCTGGATGAGTTGCTTGAAACCAGCCAGGAAATGCGCGAGTTGTGGAAGTTGGAAGAATAATCACGGACGGTAGATGATGGACAATAGACCACGGTCTACAGTCAATCGTCCATCGTCGAAGGAAGTAGAAATGGACATCATTACCGGAAAGATTTTAAAATTAAACAACTGGCCCGACGGAAAAATTATCGGGATTGCAAAAAGCATCTCGGCGCAGCTGGCAGCCCAGGGGTTGGAACGCGATGCGATCCTCACCCAGCTGGATGCTGTTCGGCAGGAGCCCGGTCATTTCCTCGCCGATCCATTGTTGGCAGACCTCGCGCGCGAGTGCATTCGGCTCACTCAAAAAGATGATCCTTCAGCAGATGAGCTGCTTGATAAGCCAATCACCTATCCCGTTTGGGGGCGGGAACAAATTGACGATGGCGCGGTGGCTCAAATGGACAATGCAATGCGCCTGCCTGTAACTGTGGCTGGCGCGTTGATGCCCGATGCCCACGTCGGTTACGGACTTCCCATCGGCGGCGTGCTTGCAACTGACAACGCGGTCATCCCTTATGCTGTCGGCGTGGACATTGCATGCCGCATGAGGCTTTCGCTTTATGATGTGTCACCGATTTTGCTCGGGCAAAAGCCCGGCTTGTTCGAAGACGCTTTATGGAATCAAACCGCATTTGGAATGGGCGCAAAATGGACAGGCAACAAGAAGGCGCAACATGCTGTTTTGGATGACGATGCATGGTATGCCACTTCGCAACTCAGGATGCTGAAGGACACCGCCATGAATCAACTCGGCACAAGCGGAACAGGCAATCACTTTGTTGAATGGGGTTCGTTCCATTTGACCGAGGCTATGTTTGGGTTGAAACCGGGCATTTATCTTGCGTTGCTTTCACACAGTGGATCGCGGGGCGTAGGCGCAAAGATCGCCGATCGCTACAGCAAACTTGCGAGAGAGAAGCACCCAGACCTCGACAAGGCAGTGAGTTATCTCGCGTGGCTCTCGCTGGATTCGGAAGATGGTCAGGAATACTGGCTTTCGATGGAACTCGCAGGCAGGTTCGCTTCGGCCAATCACTACATCATTCACCAAAGAGTCGCTGCCGCGGTTGGGCTTAAGGAAGTTGGTGTGGTGGAAAATCATCACAACTTTGCGTGGAAGGAAAAACTCGTAGACGGCAGAACGGTCATTGTGCATCGCAAGGGAGCGACACCGGCCGGCGCAGGCGTGCTGGGAATCATCCCCGGGTCAATGGGCGATGCGGGGTATCTCGTGCGCGGAAAGGGAATCGCATCCTCACTTGAGTCAGCTTCACATGGAGCAGGCCGGCAAATGAGTCGCAGAGTGGCGCTGGAGTCGATCAGCAAGTCTGCGCGGGATGAGTATCTCAAAAAGAATAATGTTACCCTGCTCGGCGGCGGCATGGACGAATCACCGCAGGCGTACAAGCCGATCGAAGAAGTCATCAAGGCGCAGACGGAGCTTGTGGATGTGCTCGGCAAGTTCACGCCAAGAATCGTCAGAATGGCGGATGAGCCGGGCGATAACTAGTCGGAAACAAAAGGAAAATGAAATGTACATCGAACCTGATTGGGACAAGGTTTTATTCAATGCAAGGGTTGCGATCACTGACAACCCCAATTTCAACGCGTGGTACGGGACGCTCCCGCCTCACGTGCGTCAACTTTTGGATGACGTTCTCGACCATGATGTCACACCGGATATGATCCTCGCTGCGCAAGAATCCATCGAAGAAGAGTGGGAATACACGTTTGTTCAAGCAATTGGCAACGGGAATCCAAGCCCAACGGTCGCCAACGACCTGACAGATGTTGTGCTCGAACTCGTGACATGGGAATTTACCTCAGACGAGTAGGTGTTCGAAAACCTATAAAAAACCACGAAGGCTTTTACATTTGAGCCTTCGTGGTTTTGCCTCGGTACTATAATGGGAAAGTCATACCCAAATTTTCATCAAATTGGAAAGTGAGTCAAAATGTGTAAAAGTCGTAATGAACAACTTGCAGATTTGAAACTAGCATACGAAGCGTTTATCCAAACCGCAAAAGGACTCACTCCCACAGACCTGTTGAAGTCGCTTGGCGATTGGACTCCGCGCGACATCCTCGCCCATTTTATCGGCTGGAATCGAATCACTCTCGTTGGCTGCGCGGAACTTTGCGAGGGCGTGGAGCCGTTTTATTTTTACGATGGCACGAACGACTATCGCAAGGTCAATGCGTCGTTCCTTGAAAAATACAATTCAACGGATGGAGATATATTACTTCGTCAAATCAAAACCACAATGAGCACGCTCGCATCTTATTTATGGACAATCGACGAGTCTGAATGGGAGCTGGACACCGGCATCCTCCATTATCGCGGCGGGCCTGCAACAGTTGCAAGATGCGTCGACTCACTCATCCGCGATTATGGCAAACACAGGGACGAGATTATTTCGGGAATTTAACTACCCACCAAAACCTTTCGGCGCTTCGGCATAAACTCCGCGCATGGGTTCGGGTAGTCCAGCCGCGAGCGCAAACATCAAACGGTCAGTGAGCGAGAGCGGCGTATCGTGTGGATTCGGCAAAATGGGCGGTAGCAGCTTCACGGTCACGCGCGAACGGTGCGGAAAGCGTTTGAAGAATTGATCGGAGCCGACGACTGCCATCGGGATGATCGGACAATTCATCTCGATCGCCATCCTGGCCGTGCCTGTTTTTGCGACATTGAGTCCTCTGCCCTTTGAGCGGGTGCCTTCGGGGAACATGCCTAGTGTTTGCCCATGCGCCAAAACCTTGCGCGCATAACGGATCGCCCACTCGTCTTTTTCTCCGCGGTTGACGGGGAAGGCGCCGAGGTTTCTGAGGAACGGCTCAAGCGGGGTCCTGAATAATTCAGCCTTGCCCATAAAAAAGATGGGGCGCGGGAGCGACAATTGCATGGGGAAAACATCGAAGTTCGTGTTGTGATTCGCGGCGACGATGACAGCGCCATCGAGCGGAAAGTTTTCAAGTCCCTCCACTTTCATGACCATGATCGCGTGAAAAAGATTGCGAATCGACCAGACCAGGAAGCGGCGGAATGTTGTTTCTTCGAGGGAATATTTTTTTCGATCGCGCGGGTCAAAATCCTGCTGTGTGCTCAAGGTGGCTGCTCCATACAAATTGCGATTATACTTGTTGCTGTAAATCATTAACCCCAGGAGTTTAAGATGGACACTACGATTGAAAGCATTTCCGCGTTGGAAGTTCTCGATTCGCGCGGCAACCCCACAGTGGAAGTAGAAGTGGTTTTAATGGACGGCGCATGGGGACGCGCAGCGGTTCCCTCAGGCGCATCCACCGGCGTACATGAAGCACTGGAAATGCGTGACAGCAGCAAGAAACGTTACCTCGGCAAGGGCGTGGCGAAGGCTGTCGCAAATGTGAACGGCATTATCTCAGACGTGCTCTTTGGCCGCGATGCCTCAGAGCAAAAATCCATCGATCAGGAATTGCTCCTGGTCGATGGCACGGCGAACAAATCCAAGCTTGGCGCGAACGCCATTTTGGGCGTCAGCCTAGCGGTGGCAAAAGCAGCCGCGAATTCGTTTGGGATGCCTCTGTATCGTTACCTCGGCGGAGTTTATGCGCATGTCCTCCCCGTCCCGATGATGAACATCATGAACGGCGGCGCGCACACGAACTGGCAAAGCACAGACATGCAGGAATTCATGGTGATGCCCTTCGGCGCGCCGTCATTCTCCGAAGGCTTGCGCTGGGGCGCGGAAATTTATCACGCGCTAAAATCTGTCTTGAAGAAAAACGGATACGGCACGTTGGTCGGCGATGAAGGCGGGTTCGCTCCCGCACTTAAGGCCAACAATGAAGCCATAGAGTTGATCCTCGAGGCGATCAAAGCGGCAGGATTCAAGACTGGCCGCGGCAAGGATGTGGCTATTGCTCTCGACCCTGCCGCATCTGAACTATATGATGAGAAGACCAAAAAATATAACCTGCGCAAGGAAGGCCGTCAGCTCACCGGCGAACAGATGGTTGAATTCTGGGCCAAGTGGGTCAAGGATTATCCGATCGTCTCCATCGAAGACGGCCTGGCTCAAAACGACTGGGCTTCGTGGAGTTTGATGACCGAAAAATTAGGCGACAAATTACAAATCGTCGGTGATGATCTGCTGGTTACAAATCCAGAACGCGTCCGCAGGGGAATTGCAGAAAAAGCCGCGAATGCCCTGCTCGTAAAAGTGAATCAAATCGGCACGCTGACCGAAACCATCGAAGCCGTTGAATTATGTCATCGCGCAGGCTGGCGCGCAGTCACCTCTCACCGTTCAGGCGAAACCGAAGACGCCACCATTGCCGATATCGCCGTCGCCCTCAACACAGGTCAGATCAAGACCGGCGCTCCAGCCCGTTCAGATCGCGTGGCAAAATATAATCAACTCCTGCGCATCGAAGCAGAGTTGGGAGACTCGGCCGCTTACGCCGGCTGGGATGCTTTGAGAAAATAACTGTTACTCCATCAACGGGGACAAATGTCCCCGTTGATTTTTTTTCTCCGGGAGGGATTATGTCAAACAAAAAAGAAGTGGAAAGATATCTCGAAAACAGGCAGAAGGAAATTGACGGCGCAACTTTATATCTTGTGCTTGCTGAATCAGAAAAACAACCGCAACTGGCTGAAGTCTATCGCAGGCTTTCGGCCAGCGAGGAAAAACACGCAGCCGCATGGGATCACAAACTTAAGAAGTTGAACATAACCCCGCCGCCGCGCAAACCATCATGGCGAGCGGGCGTCATGATCTGGTTGACAAAACGATTTGGTCCGCAGTTTGTCCTGCCCACGATTACCGGCAACGAAAAAGCGGACAGCCGCGCCTATGATGGTCAGCCCGATGCGGAGGCGCGTGAGTTTTCGCGTGACGAGAAATCTCATGCGCGTATGTTATCCATGGCATCCAAATCTTCCGGTGGAATGCCCGGCGGAAGCGTGGCGCAAATGGAGGGACGTCATCGCGGCGGCGGAGGGAATGCATTGCGCGCGGCGGTACTTGGCGCGAATGACGGTCTGGTTTCGATTTTGAGTTTGGTCATGGGAGTCGCAGGGGCAACCAATGACAATGCCGCGGTCTTGATCGCAGGGCTGGCTGGTCTGCTGGCTGGCGCAGGGTCAATGGCTTTGGGCGAATGGCTGTCAGTTCAGAGTTCGCGCGAGTTATACGAGAATCAACTCAAGATAGAAGCAGAAGAGATCGAAGAAAGTCCCGAAGAGGAGCAGGAGGAACTCTCGCTCATTTATCAGTCAAAGGGGTTGCCAGAAGACCGTGCGCGCGAACTTGCTGCGCACATGATGGCAGACAAGGGAAGTATTTTGGACACACTAGCCCGCGAAGAACTGGGCATTGACCCTGAAGAATTGGGCGGGTCAGCCTATGAAGCAGCGTTCACATCGTTTATCCTTTTTGCTGTCGGCGCGATATTTCCAATATTCCCCTTCTTCTTCTGGAGCGGGAGTTTCGCCATTTATATGAGCATGGCTGTCAGCGGACTAGGGTTGTTCGTGATCGGTGCAGCCATCACATTGATGACGGGACGCGGAATCCTGTTTTCGGGAACACGCCAGGTGCTGGTAGGGTTGGCCGCCGCAGTTTTGACATACGGAATTGGGCGATTAATCGGTGTGTCGCTGGCGTAGAAAAAAAAAAGAAACAACTGGAGTTTTTAATTTTTTAGTTGACAATAATTATAAGTTGGCTATAATTAGTTTGTTGCTACAACATACTAATTGCCATGATCACAAACCAGGTTGACCAGACATTCGTGCGCGAAACAAATTTATCAACGGTGCTGCGGCTGATCCACTCGGAGTCGCCGATTTCACGCGCACAGCTTGCAGTCATCACCGGATTGAACAAGTCCACGGTCTCAAGCTTGGTGGACGAACTGCTCGAGCAAAACCTGATTCATGAAACCGGAAGCAACTCCGGAATGGCAGGCCGCCCGGCTACCTGGCTCGAAATAAATCCACAGGCGGGCATGATCGTTGGAGTGGAGCTTGGGGTCGATTTCGTCTCGGTGGCTGTCACAGATTTTCTGGGCACCATCCTCTGGAGGCATAAAGAAGAAGCAGACCCAACTGAAGGTCAGGAGAAGATGCTTGACCAGACGCTGAGAATCGTCAAAGAGGCAATGTCGGCCAACAAAAAGAGGAGCTCTCGCTTCTTCGGGCTCGGTCTTGCCACGCCGGGAACTGTTGACTTGAACGAAGGGGTTTTGATCTTCGCTCCAAATTTACACTGGCGGGACGTGCCATTCCGTAAAATTTTTTCAGAACAGACCAAACTAAAAATATTTGTTGAAAACGACGCAAACGCCGCGGCCATAGCTGAACATCTATTCGGCATTGCGCGTCAGTGCCAGGATTTTATTTTTGTTTTTGCAGGCGTGGGCATCGGCGGCGGGTTATTCCTGAACGGCAATCTTTATCGCGGCAAAAACGGATACGCCGGTGAAATCGGTCACTCCCCCATTCTGGCAGGGCAATCGCAGACAATCTGTCATTGCGGAAACCGCGGGTGTTGGGAAACCTACGCCAATCAATATTCGATCATTCAACGCGTACAGGCGCGGTTGGAAGTTAAACGCAGCAGTGTCATTCCGAAACTGATGGCCGAGCAAAACGGACAACTATCCATTTCTCTCATTAAACAAGCAGCCGACTTAGGCGACAATGAAGCCATCGATTCTTTTATTGAAGCAGGTCGGGCAATGGGGCAGGGATTCGCAGGGCTGATCAATATCTTTAATCCCGAAAAAATCATTCTCGGCGGTCCGCTAAGCATCGCAGGTGATTTTCTCCTGCCATCCATCAAAGAAGCCGCCAAACAGCATTCCCTGCCGGAAATTGACCGGCAGGTCGAAGTACTATTATCCTCTTTTGGCACCGATGCGAGCCTGATCGGCGCAATAGCCATCGTTGCAAACGATGTGTTATCAAAACCTGTCAACCTTGAAAGGAGGTGATTGCATTCACCGGTAAAATTTCAAGCCAGTCCACATGTCGTTTAAATCATCCAGAAACAAACCAAGTAAGGAGAGAAGAATGAATAAAAAGTTGTTTGCTTTATTAAGCATCCTCGTGGTCGCAGCCTTTGCGATTACTGCTTGCGGCGGCGCTGCCACTGAAGCACCTGCGGCTACCGAAGCACCTGCAATGGGCGAATCCGTTGAAGTATTTTCCTGGTGGACCGGTGGCGGTGAAGCCGCTGGCCTGGAAGCCATGCAAGGTGTATTCGCGGGCTCCAACCCTGAAATTGAATTTGTCAACGCTGCAGTAGCTGGCGGCGCCGGCACAAATGCCCGCGCAGTGCTCGCCACCCGCTTGCAGGCTGGCGATCCACCGGACAGCTGGCAGGGACATGCCGGCCAGGAATTGATCGGCACTTATGTAGCTGGCGGCCAAATTGAACCTTTGAATGACCTCTACGAATCAGAAGGCTGGCTCGCTGTTATGCCGGAAACTCTGATCCCCCTCATCTCGAATGATGGAAATATATACTCGGTGCCGGTCAACATTCACCGCGCAAATGTGCTCTGGTACAACCCCTCTGTCCTTACCGCCAACAACCTCGCTGTTCCTACGACCATGGACGAATGGTTTGCTGCGATGGACACACTCAAAGCCGCCGGGGTTCAACCCCTAGCTGTTGGTGAACAGTGGACCAAGATGCATTTGTTCGAAACCGTTTTGCTCGGCTCCCTCGGCTCAGATGCCTATAATGGCCTTTGGGACGGCAGCACCGATTGGGCCAGCGCTGATGTCAAGGCCGCTTTGGATAACTACGCCAAAGTGTTGACCTACGCGAACAGCGACTCATCCTCCCTTTCATGGCAGGATGCCGCACAGCTCGTAATCAATGGCGATGCCGCATTCAACGTCATGGGCGACTGGGCTGAAGGCTATTTCCGTGAACTGGGCAAGGCTCCGAACACCGACTACGGTTGGGCGGCCACGCCCGGCAGCGGCGGCGTCTTCCAGTTCCTCTCTGACTCTTTCGTGCTCGCCGTCGGCGCTCCTCATCCAGACGCAGCAACTGCCTGGTTGAAAGTAGCAGGCTCAAAGGCCGGTCAGGAAGCGTTCAATCCAGTCAAGGGTTCCATCTGCGCCCGCACTGACTGTGATCCAGCTCTCTTCGGTGTCTATCTCCAGTCTGCCATGAGCGACTGGTCCTCCAACATCGTGGTTGGTTCATTGACTCACGGTGTCGTGGCTAATGACTCTTGGAAGACCGAGATCGATACGGCGCTTGGCCTCTTCATCGCAGACAGCAATGTGGAAGGCTTCCAAACTGCTCTTGCCGCTGCGTGCGCCAGCTCCGGACCCTGCAAGTAAGTTCTAATGTTAGAATGTTGAGGCTCTGGAAAATAAACCAGAGCCTCAACTCTTTTTACACCCCTACGATTATTAATTGCGCCCTCTTAGCAATTTATTACGGAGGGCATTAAATAAACCGAAACGAGGCCTGCCATGTTTAGAGATAAAGATCGGTTTTTAAATGTTCTGCTTATCTCACCCTCTATTTTGGCTGTTTTAATTTTTATATATGCGTTTATTGCGTGGTCAGTCCGCGTGTCGCTTAGCAAGTGGAAAGGCTTGAGCGCAGATTACACCTGGAATGGATTAAATAATTATTTTGATCTTTTTGCAGACCCTCGCTTTCAGATCGATATTAGAAACACCTTGATCTTTACAGGGGTGTTTGTGTTGGGCAGTATCTTGCTTGGATTCATTCTCGCAGTCATGCTGGATCAGGGGTTGAAAGGTGAAGCATTTTTCCGCAGTTTATTTTTATTCCCAATGGCAATCTCATACATTGTGACCGGAGTCGTCTGGCGCTGGTTAATGAATCCCGCCTCCGGCACCCGCACAAGTGGATTGAATTTGTTGTTTAATAATATCGGGCTGGACTTTCTCGCCAATCAATGGCATACCACGCCAACCTTGGGAATTGCGGCCATCGCGCTCGCGGCTATATGGCAGATGTCTGGTTACACCATGGCGCTTTATCTTGCAGGGCTTCGCGCAATTCCAGAGGAATTGAAGGAAGCCGCCCGCATCGACGGTGCAACCGAATTGCAAATATACCGGCATATCATGCTGCCGCTGCTTGCGCCGGTAACATTATCAGCGTTGATTATTTTGGGGCATATGTCTCTCAAAGTCTTCGACTTGATCGTGGCAATCGCGGGCAAGCAACTACCGCTCGATGTGCCTGCAATTTACATGTGGCAAATCACCTTTGACGGCCTATTCTACGGGCGCGGCGCGGCTGTCGGCATTCTGCTCCTTATAAGCATCGCTGTACTCATAATCCCATATATCCGCTACACGCTCAAAACGGAGGCGGAACAATGAAAACTCGTTTCCATATCGGCAAATACTGGCTCTATGTTCCATTGGTATTGATGGCTGTTTTTTATTTGCTGCCGCTGTACGTGATGATCATTACCGGTTTCAAAGAGTTTTCTGAAATTGACCTCAAGACCATGTGGAATCTGCCCCATGGAATTGCGTTTGACAATTACATCGAAGCTTACTCCAAACTTGCCCCATCCTTATGGAACAGCTTTGCCATGGTGATTCCCGCCGCCGTGATCTCTTCGGCGCTTGGCTCGCTGAATGGATACGTGCTCGCAAAATGGAAATTTCGCGGAGCAGATGTGATCTTCCCCTTCATCCTTTTCGGGATGTTCATTCCCTATCAAAGCATTCTCATACCGCTGGTTCAATTTATGAATTTAGTCGGCATCAAAGGCCTGCCCGGCCTTGCCCTCGCGCATATTATTTACGGCATCCCCATTACCACATTGACCTTTCGCAATTATTATGCCAGCCTGCCGCAGGAATTGCTCGAAGCCGCAAAAATTGACGGGGCTGATATGCTCGGCATTTACCGTCATATCCTTCTCCCAATTTCCATGCCGAGTTTTGTGGTTGTGCTCATCTGGCAATTCACATCCGCATGGAATGATTTTCTCTTTGCAGTGGTCTTAACCGGCAACACCGACTGGCCAATTACCGTGGCGCTTAACAACATGGCAGGCAGCCAGATCATTTCGTGGAATGTCCAAATGGCCGGCTCGCTTCTCGCTGCACTCCCAACCCTGCTTGTTTACATCTTTCTTGGCCGCTACTTTTTGCGCGGACTTCTGGCAGGCTCGCTCAAAGGGTAAATTCCCATTCATAAAGAAAGTCCCTGCACGCAGGTCTGGTTTCAATAAGAGTCCAGACCTGTTATATTTCTCCCACTATGAAAAATAAAACAACAATATTCCTGCTCACCGCTGGCTGCTTCCTCTCCTTCTTCGTCTTTGGATTCACAGACAACCTCAAAGGCCCCACCCTGCCATCGATGCTCGCCGAGCTGCACATCACGTACGGCACAGGCGGAAATATCTTCATCGGCGAATACCTGGGATTTCTCATTGCCACGCTCGTCACAGGCATCCTCGCCGACCGCTTCGGACTTAAACGCGTAATCCTGTTGGCGGGCACATTGCTTGCAATCGGCGTTGGCGGATATAGTTTTTTTCAATCCGCAATCCTGCTCTCAATCTCACTTTTTATTCTTGGGCTTGGGTTTGGCGCACTCGAACTCGGACCCAACGCCATCATTGTCAGCCTGCATCACGAACGCAAGGGACTCTACCTTAATCTCATGGCCGTCCTGCACGGATTAGGATCCCTCGTCGCGCCTCTGTTTGTGGGCTGGTTATTAAGCGCAAACATATCCTGGCGTTTAATTTATCGTTGGGACATTTTATTGGTCGCATTATTTGTGTCAATATTTATCTTCCTGCGTTTTCCCAAAGCAGAGGAAAAAACACAGCTAGATTTCAGTCATATTCCACAAATTGCATTCAAAGGACAACTGCCCTGGTTCTACGCCGCAATAGCTTTTTATGTAGCAATAGAAATCGGCATGGCATCCTGGCTCGTCACCTTTCTCCAACAAATCCGCGATGTGCCGGTGGCGCAAAGCAATCAATCGCTCTCGTTATTTTTCGCCATGCTCATGGCCGGGCGTTTGCTCGGCGGATTCTTCGTTCAGCGCATCGGTTATCTGCGTTCGATCTTGTTCATGACAGGCGGCGGCATCCTATGTCTTATTGGGGGCTTGTTCGGACCAAGGGAATTTTCCTTCCTGCTGCCAATGACCGGATTCTTTCTTTCGATCACCTTCCCCACCCTCACGGCCGCAGTTTCAGACGCGCACACAGAAAACGTAAATACGATCCTTGGCGTGCTCTTTACATTTGCCGGGCTCGGCTCCTTATTCGGCCCGTGGTTAATCGCATGGGGCAGTGAACTCCTTGGCCTGCAACTGGGATTTTCAATCAACATTATCTTTTTTATTTTCCTGTTCACTTCAGTCATGATGCTTTTAAAAAGGGATTCAAATGGAAAAAATTCTTAACTGGGGATTGCTCTCCACCGCGAAAATAAACCAGGCATTGATTAAACCCCTGCGCGCCTCAAAACGGACCCGCCTGCTGGCCGTCGCTTCGAGGAGCATTTCCTCCGCTGAAAGTTATGCCCGCGAGTGGGAAATTCCCCGCGCCCACGGCAGTTACGAAGCCCTGCTCGCCGACCCTGAAATTGACGTAATCTACAACTCGCTGCCCAATCACCTGCACGCAGAATGGACAATCAAATCTCTGCGCGCAGGCAAACACGTGCTGTGTGAAAAACCGTTCGCGCTTACATTGAACGAAGTGGATTCAATGATCACTGCCGCGCGCGAAACAGGTAAAGTTCTCGCCGAAGCTTTCATGTACCGTCACCACGCACAAACTCTGAAGGTAAAAGAAATAGTCGACAGCGGCATGTTGGGAACAATTCAACTCATTAAAGGAGCATTCACTTTCACATTAACCCGCGAAGGCAATTACCGCTGGACGAAAGAAATGGGCGGTGGGAGTCTTTGGGATGTGGGATGCTACCCCATCTCCTATGCGCGGATGATCGTCGGCGCCGAACCTGTTGAAGTATTTGGCTGGCAGGTCACAGGCCAGGGAGGAAGCGACGAGTCTTTCATCGGCCAGATGCGGTTCAAAGATGGAATCCACATGCAATTTGATTGTGGATTCAAACTACCCTTGCGGTCTCGCGTCGAAATTATAGGAACAGATGCCGCCTTAAATATCCCCAACCCATTCAAGCCGGGACTTGAAAACGAACTCCACCTCAATCGTAATGGTGAAACACAAACCATAAAGATCGCCGGCGCCGAATTATATCTTGGCGAGGTGGAGGATATGTGTAATGCGATCCTGAACAACCAGCCGCCGCGAATTTCATCAACTGACAGTTACGGAAACATCGCAGCCATTCTTGCCTTGCGCCAATCTGCTGAAAGCGGAAAACCTGTCAGCTTGTAAAATATTTTTTTGATTATAATCACGCCACTATATTCTTTTGACTGGAGGATTCCCATGGCAAGTGTTACATTTCAAAACGTCGAGAAGAAATTTGGCGACTTGACGATCATCAAAGGTCTCAACATAAATGTTGAGGACAAAGAATTCCTTGTTTTGGTAGGGCCGTCGGGCTGCGGCAAAACAACCGCCCTGCGCCTGCTCGCAGGATTGGAAGAGATCACTAGCGGCGAAATCAAAATCGGCGACCGTGTCGTTAATGATGTGGCGCCAAAAGACCGCGATATTGCCATGGTGTTCCAGTCTTATGCCTTGTATCCGCATCTGTCTGTTTATGACAACATGGCATTTGGCCTCAAACTTCGCAAGACGCCAAAAGAAGAAATCAAAAGGCGCGTAAATGAAGCCGCAGATATTTTGGGCATTCAAGACCTGCTGCTCCGGAAACCGCGCCAACTCTCGGGCGGTCAACGCCAGCGTGTCGCGGTGGGACGCGCCATTGTCCGCGAGCCGAAAGTTTTTCTTTTCGATGAACCGCTTTCAAACCTTGATGCAAAGCTGCGCGTACAAATGCGCGCCGAGATCAGCAAATTGCACCAGCGTCTTAAGACAACATTCATCTATGTCACCCACGACCAGACCGAGGCGATGACGATGGCGTCCCGTATCGCGGTGATCAACAAGGGCAATCTCCAGCAGTTGGACACGCCCCAGAACTTGTATGACTATCCCAACAATTTATTCGTGGCCGGCTTTATCGGCTCGCCCTCCATGAATTTCTTCGCTGCCAAGATCGTTAAAAGTGGCGATAAAATGATTGTGGACAGCGGCGATTTCAAAGTTCAAATCCCTAACGAATTAGTCGGGCCATATAAGGGCATGGACGGCAGGAATGTGATCTTCGGCATCCGCCCCGAGAATATCCATGACCCTGAATTTGCTCCGTCAAATATTTTTGGCGAAAAAGTTTCCGCCAAAGTGGACGTAACTGAGTTGATGGGCAATGAAACTCTGCTTTATTTGGTAACTGGAAAGAATATTTTTGTCGGACGCGTGGACCCGCGCTCTCACTTGCGGGTTGGTCACCAGACAGATGTCGTCTTTGATATGGGTAAATTCCACATCTTCGATGCTGCCACTGAAGAGGCTGTTCGATAATCCTGAGGTATAAAAATTAGTTCTGTACCATACAACCGTCAAAGTGGAACCGCAAAGCTCGTAAGGTCGCGAAGAAAAACATTAAAACTTAGCGTTTTCAGCGCTCCTCGCGGTAAAAAAAGTGCGAAAGTACGGTAGAGAAAAAAAACTAGAAAAGCAAGGCCGGTGCATCAGCGAGTTATTTTGCACCGACCTTGCTTTTTATTTATAGGGGGAAAATCACATCACAGTTTGTTAAAACACTTGAAAAAATAAAAATTTGTGCTATTATTAGATAGTTGAAACAAGAGCGCTACCACTCACAATAACATAAAAACCATGTTTTATTGGATTCCCTCCAACCAAAATGTTAAGAATTTTAACAAACATTCTGCCGTAGACCTGATCCGCTTTGCCACAACAGGCATTTCAAGGACAGATCTCGCGGAAGAGATGGGTTTAACGCGCGCTGCGGTGACCCTGATCGTGAATGACTTGTTGGAAAATGGAGTGATCCTGGAAGCCGAGAGCCGTGCCATTCCAAACGGCCGCCCGCCTGTCGTGTTGGAGATCAACCCAAAGCGCGGCCTGGTTGCGGCAGTCGACATGGGGTCCACCCATGTAAATGTCGCACTTGCAGATTTTTCAGCAAAAATAATCGAAGAAATTTCCCTGCCCTTTGACATCACTCAGGGTCCGCACGTGTGTCTCGCCGAAGTCAGTCGAATTTTACAGGTACTATTGGCTCGCTCTGGTATTGGTATCTCCCAGATCATGGCGGTGGGAATTGGCGTACCCGGCCCGGTGATCAAAGACGCCGGCATGGTCATGTCACCGCCAATTATGCCCGGCTGGGATCGATATCCGATCCGCCAACAACTGGAAAAAGAGTGGGGCTGTCCCGTATCCCTGAACAACGACGCCGAGCTTGGGGCGCTCGGAGAATGGGCATACGGCGCCGGCCGCGGCGAGAACAATCTCGCGTTTATTAAAGTAGGAAGCGGAATCGGGGCAGGACTGATCATTAATCGACAAATTTACGGTGGCACAACCGGTTCGGCAGGCGAGATCGGTCACATAACAATTGATGAAAACGGCCCGCTATGCACATGCGGAAACCATGGCTGCATGGAGGCTTTCGCCGGAGGCAACGCAATTGCAAGCCAGGCAAGACAACTGGTAAAATCCGGCAAGCGTACTTTATTATCCAATATCCCAAGTGAAACTATATCTGCTCAAACGGTGGCTGACTCTGCGCGGCGCGGCGACCTGCCCTCGCAGGAAATCATCATGCGCGCAGGCACATTTATTGGCATTGCCATTGCCGGCCTGGTGAATTTATTCAACCCCAGCGCAGTGATCATTGGCGGCGGTGTGGCGCAAGCCGGTGACCTGCTGACCACACCCATTCGGCAGGCAGTCCGTGAACGTTCACTGCACGCATCCGAACAAAGTGTCCACATTACGACGGCCATGCTTGGGCAACGCTCTTCCCTGATAGGCGCTACCGTGCAGGCAATTAATATTGCCATTCACGACGCAACCGAAAGAAAAAGCCCTGTTCTCAAAGAAATTCCAACAACGGAAATAAAACAGGCAGCCCCAACGGAATAAAAGGAGGTGGTAAATTTACTCAATACATCATGATAAAATGACTTAGAACGTATCGATAAATTCAATCAAAACCATGTATATGTAAGGAGAAGAGTAATGAAAAAGTTAGGTTTGTTATTTAGTTTGTTAGTAGTTGCCAGCATCGTCCTCACTGCTTGTGGCGGCGCTGCCCCGGCGACCGAAGCTCCGGTGATGACTGAGGCTCCTGTAGTTGCAACCGAAGCTCCCGTTGCTACTGAAGCCCCGATGGAAGTTACTGAAGTAACCTTCTGGCATGCCTACGGCACCGGCTCCGCTGAAGAAACAGCTCTCGCTGCAATTCTTGCACAGGCCGCCATTGACCTGCCCCAGTACAAGATCAACGTTCTTCAAGTCCCCTTCAACGACATCTTCAACAAATACGACACCGATGTCGCTGCCGGCGGCGGCCCTGACATGTTCATCGCCCCGAACGACAATCTCGGCGGACAGGTGCGCACTGGCACCATCGCTGACATCACCGACATTGCCGCTGGCAAACTCGGCGATTACAGCGAACTCTCCCAGGGCGGCATGATGTACGACGGCAAGTTGTACGGCCTTCCCGAATCCCTCAAGGCTGTTGCTTTCTGGTACAACACTGACCTGCTCCCCACTCCTCCTGCCACAACCGATGAACTCAAAGCGTTGATGGAAGGCGGCACTGAAATCTCCATCAGCTACGGCTGCTACCACCACTGGGGCTTCTTCGGCTCCTTCGGCGGACAAATCTTCGATGACAGCTATGCTTTCGTCGCTGACGAAGCCAATCAGGCCAACATGACCGCCGCGGTCAGCTACCTCAATGATCTGTATCAGATCTCCAAGACCAACAGCTGGCCCAAGAACGACAGCGATGGTCTCGCTCCCTTCACCGAAGGCAAAGCCGCTGCCATCACCAATGGTAACTGGGCAATGGGCGATTACCGCAAAGCTCTCGGTGACAAACTCGCCGTAGCCCCGATTCCCGCCGGTCCCGGCGGCGCCTCCAACCCGCTCCTCGGCGTTGACGGCTACTACTTCAACCCGAACAGCGCGAACCAGGAAGCCGCCCTTGAGGTCGCTCTCTACCTGACCAACACAGCCGCTTCAACCGCCATGATGAATGACGCCGGCCACGTTCCTGCCAACACCACCGTCGAAGTGACCGATCCCCTCATCCAGGGCTTGCTCGATGCGTTTGCCACAGCTTACTTCCGCCCGCAGGTGGAAGCCATGGGCAACTATTGGGGCAACTTCTGCGGAACCGACCAGGTCTTTGAAGCTGGCACTCCTGCCGCTGACTGGGTCAAGGCTGGTTTCGAAGGCGCCACCAAGTAAGTCTAGTACGTAGTTTTGCAAGAATGAGAGCGGATGGGGTTTCCTATCCGCTCTCATAATATGATTATTCTTATCAGGAGAAACGATCATGACACTGGCCATTAAAAAAACCAGCAAAGCTAAGATCAAACGAAATTTGCTGCCGTATTATTATCTTGTACCGGCGTTCCTGATCATGGGGGTCATCACATTCTATCCATTGATTTATCAATTAATCATTTCTTTTACAAACTTCGAAACCCAGCACCTGCTGCTTGGTTTAAAATCTCCTGAACTCAAATTCGTTGGACTTAAGAATTATATGGATATTTTCACAGGCGCCCTGCCCGTGGAAAATTTCAACTTCTTCCGCGTACTGGAATTTAACTTTTGGTGGGCGCTCAGCAACGTCATGCTGCACGTGCCGGCCGGGGTTTTGATCGCCACGGTTCTGAACACCGAGGGTTTGTGGCTTAAGAAAATATACCGCGCGCTATACATCCTGCCGGTTGTGGTTCCGCCCATTGTGGTAGCGACAGTCTGGCGCAATATCTTCGATGAACAATATGGCGCCATGAACCAGTTTTTGACGATCGTCACGGCATTCTTTGGCCAGACAGACCCCGTCCGCTTGCGCTGGCTGACCGAGTTCAACCCGCCCATCCCTGGCTTTTTGCCGGGCGCTCCCCTCACTCTGGCTTACTACTCAATGATGATCGCCAACTTCTGGCTCGGCTGGCCCTTCATGTCAGTCGTAGCTACAGGCGCGTTACAAAGCATCCCCAGGGACTTATACGAAGCCGCCTCCATCGACGGGGCGACCGGCAACCAGCAATTCTGGAATATCACAGTTCCGCTGCTCAGGCCGGCCATGATCCCCGCCGCGGTTTACGGCTTCACGCTCTCTTTTAATTTATTCAACTTCGTGTTTTTTATGACAGGCGGCGGACCTGCCCGTTCGACAGAGCTGCTTGTCACCTTCGCCTATAACCTCGTCCGCAACCTGCGCTGGTTTGGCGTGGCCGCCGCCTTTGCTGTGATCATCTTCTTCGTGGCTTTGGTAGTCCTCCTTATCACCAACCGCATTACCCGCGCCACACAGAGTTTCTCGGAGTAGTCATGAACACACGCCAGGCACCTCAAACCACCAGCGCCAACCCGATCATCCGTTTCCTAAACATGAACACATCGGGGCAGACAAGCGGGCGCAGCCTGCCTTTGTGGAGGCAGCTTCTTATCCAACTACTTTGTCTCTTCATCCTATTTAGCGTGATGTTCCCGATCATGTATGTAGTGACAATGTCTTTCAGCTCAAAGACCACCCGCCCATCCACATTGGAATTGCTTCCAAAGGAAATTTCCCTCATCGCCTACCAACAGGTACTTGATCATCCAACCGGAAACCCGGTTGCCTTCAATGAACTTTTACGCAACAGCATCTTCCTTTCCTTTGGCGTAGGCGCCGCAGCCTTACTGGTGGCAGTGACCGCCGCCTATGCATTCTCCCGTTTCAATTTCAAATTGCGTGAAGTACTGATGGTGCTGGTGTTCATCCCGCTGCTCATGCCAGCCGTTGGCTTGAGCACGCCGCTCTATTTGTTGCTTAATCAATTCAAAGTTGTAGACTGCGGAAAAGACGTCACAGCCTTGATGCCTCTCTTTGCCTGCGCTGAAGGGGTAAAAGGAAAATTGATCTTCAACCTGCGCGACTCCCTGCTCGGCGTGGGCATTGCCATGACAGCCAGCGCCCTGCCCTTCGCGGTCTGGAACCTCAAAGGCTACCTCGACACCATTCCAAAAGAATTGGAGGAAGCCGCAGCAATAGACGGCGCAGATGCCAACCAGACTTTCTGGAAGATAATCCTGCCGCTCGCCGCCCCGCAGCTTGCAGTCACCTTCTTCCTCGGCTTCATCGGCCACTGGCAGGAATTCGTCACCTCATGGCTTTTCCTCTCGCAACCCAAAGACTACACCCTCGCCATGACCCTTTACAACATGACGGGCCAGTACGCCAACAGCATCCCATGGAACCGCTTCGCCGCAATGGCTGTCATCGTTGCCCTGCCCGTCGCCTTCGTGTACATCGCCCTGCAAAAACAGATCGTAGGCGGACTCACCACAGGCGGCGTCAAAGGTTAACTCATTTTTTTCACCTCATTAATTTCCTCTCCCTTATTTTTTGGGGGGAGGAAATTTTTTCGCCCGGACATTTTCATGCTCAAAAAAATTATCTCGACACTGTTGCTTTTATCCTTTCTATCGGCATGCGCTCCTGCCGCGCCGACGGTTGACCCTGTTTCGACTCAAACGGCCACCCCTGTCATCGAGCCAGAACCAGCCAACTGGTGGAGTGACGCGGTCTTCTATGAGATTTTCGTCCGCTCTTATTACGACACAGATGGGAACGGCATCGGTGACTTTAACGGCATCACCCAAAAACTGGACTACATCCAATCGCTGGGAGTCAATGCCATCTGGCTGATGCCCATTCACCCGTCGCCCTCCTATCACGGGTACGACGTGACGAACTATTACAACGTCAATCATGATTACGGCAGCATGGATGATTTCAAGAATCTACTGGCCGAAGCTCACAAGCGCGACATCCGCATCATCATTGACTTGATCCTCAACCACACATCCAGCCAGCACCCGTGGTTCAAGAATGCCAACAGCGACCCGAATTCACCGTACCGCGATTACTACGTCTGGTCTGAAACCAGCGGCGGGGGAAAATGGCATGAAGGCAATCAGGGTTTTTATTACGGATATTTCTGGGGCGGAATGCCCGACCTGAATTACAAAAACCCGGCCGTGACTGCTGACATGCTCAAGGTAACCGACTTCTGGCTGAACGAAGTCGGCGTGGACGGTTTCCGCGTGGACGCCGCCAAGCACTTAATCGAAAACGGCGACAAACTTGAAAACACGCCCGCCACACACGAATGGTATAAAGGTTTTTACTCCGAATACAAAAAGCAAAACCCGCAAGCCTACGCAATCGGCGAAGTTTTCGGCGCAGGTTCATCGGTAGTCAAATCATATACCGGGGACCAACTCGACCAGATATTCAATTTCGAAATGTCCAGCGGATTCGTGAACAGCGCGAACGGCGGCGCAAACTCGGGCATCACCAGCGCATTCAAGTTTGCATTCATGGACATGCCGGACTTCAACTACGCCACCTTCCTCACCAATCACGACCAGACCCGCGCCATGTCGACATTTAATGGAAATCTAGACAAGGCCAAGCTCGCCTCATTCCTGATGCTTACATCGCCCGGCACACCGTTCATTTATTACGGCGAAGAAATCGGCATGTCAGGAAAGAAACCAGATGAAGACTTGCGCCTGCCCATGCAATGGTCAAATGCAGAAAATGCCGGGTTCAGCACGGGCACTCCGTGGCGCGCTCCGAACGCAGACTTCGCAACGGTCAACGTGACTGCCCAGTTTGACGACCCCAACTCTTTGCTGAATCACTATCGGACGCTGATCGAACTCCGCAAACAGCATTCCGCTTTACAGTCCGGTGATGCGGTGCTGGTCGAAACAAGCAACCCTGCCGTATTCGCGCTCCTGCGAAAAAGCGGCGGTCAAACGATTCTGATCGTTGCCAATCTCGGAAATGCGCCCATTGCAGATTACAAGCTCGATCTCTCGGAGAACATTCTTTCAGACGGCAGCCTAACTCCCACAACTTTGTTCGGCGCGGGAGAAGCTCAACTGCTCGAGGTCACTGGCGGAAAATTCAGCGGGTACAAACCCTTCACCGAATTGCCGCCGTATCAAACTTATCTCTTTGAAATTAAATGAACAAAACCTTTCGATCGCTCATTTATATTCTTTCAATCCTGCTTGCCGTCATCGTTGCAATTGTTTTGCGCCAACGGGCAGTGGCCAACCTGCCAATTGACTTCGATGAGGATGATTACTTGCGCGCCGGCCAGGAATACGCGCATCTGATTCGGATTTCGGACTGGTCTGGCTTTCTGGAAACGAACTACCGCCCCGAGCATCCCCCGCTCGCAAAGATCGTCATCGGTCTGAGCCTGCTTTCTGCGGAGGAAAAACCACTTGTCCCGGAAGCAGCCACCTCGGCTGGACCGAACAAGTTTTTACCGAGCGTGCTTGTTAAACCTGCGCGCACTCTGAATGCCATCCTCGGTGTGTTGACAGTTGCGATTCTGGCAGCCATCAATCCGCTCGCAGGACTTTTCCTCGCCGCGCACACGCTCACCACCAAGTATGTTTCGCAGATCATGCTGGAAGCGCTGCCGGCGTTGACCAGCCTGATCACGGCGACCAGCTACCTGAAATGGAAGCAGGCTAAACGGTCAGGGGTGAACGGCTGGTTGATCCTCTCAGCCATTTCATTGGGATTAACTGCCGCATCCAAATATCTTTACTGCGTGGTCGGCATCGCCATTCTCGCGGATTGGCTCCTCGATGCCCGGGAGAAGGAAACACTAAAATCGTCCCTGCGGACTGCCGCAATTTGGGGCTTGTTGGCGATTGCGATTTTCTTTGCCTTTGATCCGTATCTTTGGCCGAACCCAATCGCCCGCCTTGGGGAATCAATTTTTTTTCATGCAGGCTACGCTTCGGGCGCCGCGGAAGTTGAAGATGCGGGCTTCCCCATCTGGCAGCCGATCTTCTGGTTGTTCTTCTCGCCGAGGGTATGGCATGGAAAGGTATTTCCTTTTCCGTTCGATCCGTTCATTGCAACCCTGGCTTTGTTTGGGCTGAAACGCCTTTGGACAAAAGAACGACTCTACGTGCTCTGGCTTGGAATTGGGTTGGCGTTTTTATTGGCGTGGCCCACCAAATGGCCGCAGTACATTGTGATACTTACAGTGCCGCTGTCCCTCGCCGCGGCGGAGACTATTTTCATTTTTGGAGATAACTTGCGCCGATGGCGGCAGACACGCAAGACTCGCGCCAGAGTTCACTACAATAAAACTGAAATCCGCCGCGCAATTCCGTGGCTTGTGCCCGGGTTGATCACATTCGCAATCCTGACTCTATTCCCGCTCATCTTTCAGTTTGGTGTCTCGATGACCAACTTCAACTCGGCTTCGATCCGTGATGGCTTTAATGGCGGAATCTGGCGCTCCATATCAAGTGGATTAACTGGAAAACTTCCCACCATGCCGGCCAACCTAACCGCGCACCCGGACAAGGTTAATTTTGTGGGGTTGAACTCGTACCCGGAAGTCTTCAAATTCATCTCCTACTCAAACAATTGGAGCATCCTGTTCTTCAATGTCTTGTGGACGGTGTTCTCCGTTCTGCTTCAGTGCGGTCTTGGGCTGGGAGTGGCGCTCCTGCTCTGGCAGCGCGGAGTAAGGCTGGGAAAATTCTGGCAGGCGTTGTTCATTCTCCCGTGGGCGATCCCTGAAATGATCGGAGCTATGATGTGGGTCAACGTCTTCCAAAGAGACTGGGGCTGGTTGTATCTGGCCGTTGATAAATTTGGAGAAAGTTCGGTTTTTGCAGTCTTTGTCAACGCGCTGAATCAAAACCCAAGTTTATGGCTGGCGGTTTTCCTGCTGCCCGCCGTCTGGTATGGATTCCCGTTCATGATGCTAGCCGCCAGCACCGGGTTGAAGACCGTCCCGCGCGAAGTGCTGGACGCTGCCGCAATTGATGGGGCCGGCATCTGGCAGGCTTTCAGATACGTGACCTGGCCGATGCTGTTGCCGCTGCTCCTTCCTGCCGTGATTGTGCGCGGCATCTTCGCCTTTAATCAATTCTATTTATTTCAAGCTTTCGGTTTTCGGAACGCAACACTGGCGACCCTGTCTTATAATGTCTTCAACCCCGCCCGTGGTTTCGGCGCTGCCGGGGGGCAATTTGCAATCTCAGCAACGATCAACATCATCACGGTCATCCTGCTGATGATCTTCGTGCTGCTTTTCAGCCGCTGGACGCGAAGCGGACCGGTGAGGGAGTGACCTATGCGTAATATTTCCTTCCCGAGGCAGCTTGCCACACAAATCGCATTAACTGTCGTCGGATTGTTCGTGATGCTTCCCATTTGGGGAATGGCGCGGCTGGCTTTCGATGGTTCGCTAAAAGGCCGCCCGACTGAATTCCGCTGGCTGCCGAAGGTCTGGTCTTTCGATGCTTTTATGCAGGTGCTCGACAAGCCGTACCAATCTGTCGATTTTCACGTGTTGCTCAGGAACAGCCTGCTGGTCTCGTTGAGCGCGGCACTGATCGCGATCCTGCTGGGCATGAGTCTGGCTTACGCCTTCGCACGCTTCCGATTCCCAGCCCGTCAAGGCGGATTATACGCATTGCTGCTGACGGCTGTTCTTCCGCCTGTTGCATTCATGACCCCGCTTTACATCATCCTCAGCCTGCTTCATGTTCGCACCACCCTGCTGGGGCTGATCATCACCTATGCAGCCTTCGCCATGCCGTTCTGCATCTGGAACATGCGCGCGGCTTTTCAAGCCATCCCAAAAGAAATTGAAGAAGCCGCTTTTCTCGATGGGGCTGGCGACATCACATCTTTCATATTTATCACCCTGCCGCTGGCATTGCCTTCGATTGCCGTGGCAGGGCTGATCGCCTTCCTGATGGCTTACTCAGAATTCACTCTCGGCTGGCTCTTCGTTGAAAAAAGCGAAACCGTGACGCTCGCCATGTCGATTTATGCCATTGTGCAGACTCAATATTCGGGCGGCGCGCAGCCGTGGAGTTATCTTGGGTCGCTGGCAATCATCATGTCCATCCCGGTCGTTATCATCTTCCTGATCTTCCAGCGCACCCTGCTCGAGCGGATGATGTTCGGCTCGACGGCTGAGTAAATAAAGATATGAAAGGCAAAACCTGTCTTACCACTGAGCGCACAATGAGCACGGAGAGTATTAAGAAGTTTTTCTATGTGGACTCTGTGATCTCTGTGGTAGAAAAAAGGGATGGCCTACCAAATACCTGAGAGCTTAAATAATCTGCAAGACCATTTCTTTACATCGAGGTTAACCATGGACATCCCAAGCTGGGTACAAGACGCAATTTTCTACCAAATTTATCCCGACCGTTTCGCGAAGGGCAAAAAACTTCCCGATGTTGGTTTTGAGCCCTGGGACTCTGCGCCTACGGCTTTTGGATTCAAAGGCGGCGATCTTTACGGCGTGATCGAGAAATTGGATTACTTGCAGGATTTGGGAATCACCGCGATCTATTTCAACCCGATATTTGCCTCTGCTTCGAATCACCGTTACCACACTTATGATTATTACAACGTCGACCCGCTGCTCGGCGGGAATGACGCACTGAAAAAGCTGCTGGATAAAGCCCACAAACGCGGCATGCGCGTGGTGCTGGACGGCGTGTTCAACCATGCCAGCCGCGGTCTCTGGCAGTTCCACCATGTGCTCGAAACAGGAGCAGCCTCCCCGTATAAAGACTGGTTCATCTTCGATGAGGAAAGATTGAACGGGAAGAGAAACTGGGGGGCGTATCCCACTCACCACGAGCAGGAAGCGATCCGCCGCGAAGGCAGTTTGAAAGCAATTGGATATCAAGGCTGGTGGAATTTACCCGCCCTGCCGAAGTTCAACACCAACACGCCCGCCGTGCGCGAGTTCTTATTTGGTGTGGCCGAATACTGGATCAAATTTGGCGTTGACGGATGGAGGTTGGATGTGGCCGGCGATATTGACGACGACTCGTTCTGGCAGGAATTCCGCCGCCGCGTGCGGGCCGTCAACCCGGAGACCTACATCGTCGGGGAGATTTGGCATGAGGCGCAGAGGTGGCTTCAGGGTGATCAGTTCGACGCGGTGATGAATTATCTCGTGACTGCCGCCGCGATCGGTTTCTTCGGCGGGCAGCATGTGAAAATGGACGTGGTCAATCAATGCGGCGGACTGCACAACCGAGTCCATCCCGCGATGAAGGCGTCCGACTTTGCCAACGAGCTTGACCGTCTCTTCAAACTTTACAAACCCGAGATCAACCGTGCGCAACTCAACCTGCTTGACAGCCACGATATGCCGCGCTTTGTCACATGCACAGGCGGAGATAAAGATTCGCTGAAACTTGCATGGCTTTTCATGTTCACCATTCCCGGCGCTCCGTGCATTTATTATGGCGACGAGGTCGGTGTGGATGGCGGGCATGATCCCGAGTGCCGTAAATCGTTCCCGTGGGACGAATCAAAATGGGACAAGGACCTGCTCGAGTATGCAAAAGCCTGCACAGCCTTGCGGAGCGGACACGCCTCGCTGCGCCGCGGAAATTACAAACGCATCCATGCTGAAGGGCAGGTTATGGCATTCGCCCGTTCCCATATGAACGAGACTCTGACAGTTGCGTTTAATGTTTCGAATGAGGAAAGAATCGTGGCTTTGCCGTTGAATAAAAATCACCAAATTTTATTTGGGAATCCTGTGATCTCAGAAAACTCGGTTACGATTCCGCCCCGTAGTGGAGTGGTGATCAAGGGTTGATGGTTGCAAGTTACAAGTTGCAGGTTGCAGGTTACAAGTTGATGGTTAAGAGTCGAGGGGAGATTTGACTGCGAAGCCGCCGCGCTGGAGGACGTGGGTGTAGATCATGGTGGTTTTTACGTCTTTGTGCCCGAGTAGTTCCTGAACGGTGCGGATGTCGTAGCCGTTCTGTAATAGATGGGTGGCGAATGAATGGCGGAAGGTGTGGGGAGTGACGCGCTTTTCGATCTTAGCCTGTTGCGCGGCGGCGCGAATGGCTTTTTGCAAAGCTGTTTCATGAACGTGGTGCCGGCGTATGATTCCCGTTTCAGGGTCGGTAATGAGTGAAGGGGCGGGAAAGATGAATTGCCAAATCCACTCTTTGTGAGCAGCAGGGTATTTTTTATCAAGCGCAAAGGGCATTTGAACCGTACCGAGACCAGCAGCAAGGTCTTTTTTGTGCAAGGCTTGTGTTTGGGCGAGGTGTTCGCGCATGGGTCTGATCACTCCGTCGGGGAGCATGGTGACGCGGTCGTCGCCCCCTTTTCCGTCAAAAACAATGATGCGGTGATTTTCAAAGTCTATGTCCTTGACGCGCAGGCGAAGACATTCCATGAGGCGGAGTCCGCTGCCGTACATGATCTGGGCCATGAGTTTATATTGCCCAGTCATGTTCGAGATGACCGCCCGCACTTCCTGCACCGAAAGCACATTGGGGACTCGCTTTCCTTTTTTGGGTCTGATAAAGTTGAGGGAAGACTGGTCCAATTCGATCTTGAGGGTGTTGCGATAGAGGAAGAGTATGGCGCTGATGGCTTGATTCTGGGTGGAGGCAGACGCCTTGCGGTCTACGACGAGGTGGGTAATAAACTGATTGATCTCTGTCACTCCCATATCACGCGGGTGGCGTTTTTTGTGAAAGAGGATGTATTCCCGCACCCATTGGATGTAGGTTTTTTCAGTGCGGAATGAATATTGTTTGAGGCGGATATTATCCCTGAGCTGATCGAGGAGTTTTTTTTCTTTAGGAGCTGATGGATTTGTGGGTTTTGAGGTTTCTGGCATTTTCTTGCCCCTTTCAGGTGGTGCCTGTATAATGGTTGTTATGGAGTATATAAGGGATTATACAGCAAAATTTCTGTATACACCTCCAATTTGGGGTGTTATACAGCGCACTGTATAAACACTAGTTAGGCGGGCAGAACGAAGGCAAAGTCATAGCTGAATAAATCAATGAACGAACTGCCATATTTCTACTTCGTTGTTCTCAGTAAGCCAAAGTCATGGCCGTACTTTGCGGAAATTCCTTATGCCGCCTGGCCAGATGAAGCTCTGTCCTACAATTCCAATGGCAATTGCGAGCATGTATTCGACCGCAATTGGTCTTATTTGGATGTGATGAATTGGGAAACACACGAAAACCTGATCGTGTGCAATGCAAATATGTTTACGGATCCTCTCATCCAGAAAACTCGTCAACTCATTGAGAAGAACCTATCTGGCGGAGATGATCTATTAGCCACTGGCCATATCGCAAGATTGCTTCTCTATTGGCTTGAGAATATTCCTGCTGAGTATCGAATGGAAGGAAACGCAATCATCGGTTCATTTCGGTGCAATCGACCCCGTCTTTCGGCCGCTGCCGTACATTTGTTTATGAAACGATTAAGGTCTGACCAGGTTTGGGATGCTCAATCCTCACAAGTTCTGGATTCTACACAATTACAACTTGGCTATTTGACAGACTTTCCCGTCGAACCCAGCCAGAAACTTGCCAATGAAGTACAGCAATTGTTCAGCCAAGCAGAAGTAAAATATGAAAGTACAACAGACAAGGAGCCTGTTTGGTGGAAAACGATCTCACAAGTACGCGCCTTTGTGAATGGCTAGGTTCCTTATGGCGCAAACCCGCCTAACAATGCGTGCAGGCGGACTTGGTGGTACGCGCCGCGAAAAAACCGCTGTCCAAGCGAGGAGCTTTTTCCCGTTTCGTTAGTTGGTTCTCCCACCAAGCCGCTAACGCAAACCGTTAGGCAACCTAAAACCAAAAGACAACTTGCACATGAACAAAATCGCCCTCGTAGAAGAATTGAAAGACGCATATCAACTTGCAGCACAATATGAAGGTGGTTATTCGAGTGGATTCTTTGACGCGAAGGAATTTGCAGCAGCCTTGAAAGAAGCAATTATATTGTTTGAAAACGGCGATGATGATACAAGCGTTAAAAATCTATGGCTGTGGTTTGCGCCAACTACAGCATGGGATACTTTTGTTGGTTCAGAAGGCATAGAACTTGGAAATTCTATTTTCGAAAAATTAGAGCAATACATTGCGGAGAACAATATTAAAGTGTGACAACTTTTCGTGACTTAGGTTTTGTTTGTGGTTGGCTTTGTAAGTTTCTAAAATCAGCTCATCTTTTCTTCGCGCACGTTTCGGCAAAATTACAAGTCGCTCTTTTTCAGCAAGCGTTCTGGTCAGCATAAAATATTTTCGTGTTTCAGTAGTTGTTTTGGTTCAAAGTTAAGTTCTTGGGTTTTGGTAAAAATCAAAGTTGCGTGTAAAATCTGGTCACGTTGGTGGTGTCATCTTATTTTCGCAAAGGTTCTGGTCAGCAGGCAAGTTGCCTAACAAAGCGTGCACCTGACGCTGGGGAGTCTGCGCACATCCCAAGCAGTTTTCTACGCCTTAGCCTTTTTCTGGCTGGACGGCTTCGCCGTCCCCGCCCCAGCGCAGGTAACGCAAACCGTTAGCCTGCTCGCTTATGGGTAAATCAATGATAAAGAATGAATAGCAATCCTTTTGAACGTTCTTCGTCTCTGGTCTGGGCACTTACGACAATTATGATGATTGTCGCATTTGCTTTTATTTTCATCTTCATGAAATTCACAATTGGCGGAACTTCGGCTATTTGCTTTCCGATTTATGCTGGTATTTTCCTGTTTTTTGCTTTTATTTCCTCTTTGCCGATTATCCAATTGATGACAAAATATACTGACAGCGGAATTGAGCAACCATCCATTTTCGGTTCAAAATTCCTTCGCTGGCAAGATATAAAAGAGATTCGAAATATAACGACTGGCGGAATAATCCTTGTTGGTTCTGAAACGAAGATCAATGTCAATCTTTTTTTATTCAAAAACCCTCAAGGTTTTATGTCTGAAATACGCTCACGAATTCCAGAATCCGTTTACCCAAGTGATACTGAAATCAATAACGAAATTTATCGGCGAAAACAAAATGACGCAGGGCGTTCAATCATCGGCACTTTGATTGCCATAGTTATGGTTATTGTGATTGGAAAAAATATATCCGCCGTAATTATTATCGGTTTATTGATGTTGGCATTTATGATTTACGAAATACGTAATTGGTTAAAATATAGGAGTCTTCAATCCTAAACGCAGGCTAACAAAGCGTGCACCTGACGCTGGGGATTCTGTGGCAATCTCAAGCAGTTTCACACGCCTTAGCCTTTTTCTGGTTGGACGGCTTCGCCGTCCCTGCCCCAGCGCAGGTAACGCAAACCGTTAGCCCGCTGTTATAAAAAAATTAGTGTGGAATATTTTGCGGGTAATGACAAAGGAAAGAAATTCTATGAAACTCAAAAAAATCATAATAGATGGATTTCGCTGCCTTCAAAACTTAGAAATTTCTTTTGAAGATAATTTGACAGTAGTAGTTGGCGAAAACGACGCAGGAAAATCCTCGTTAATAGATTGCCTTAAAGTCATAACGCAAAATAAGCCTGTTGAGATTGATGATTTTAACTACAATAAAAACACCATTACGATAAGCGTTGAGATTGAAAATTTTGTTTTCTACAAATCTTATAAATTAGAAGAAAAAACTGTTAAACAACAGCCAATGGAAGCAAAACCTAGCGAATCTTTCCTCACACTAAGTAAAACAAATTTAGAAGCAGAGGGAATTGACATCGCAAGCCCTGAAAACGACCAAAAAATTAGAGGACTTGCTCGAATCTTTGGACTTACTGTTCGAAGTAATTCAAGTATCACCAATTTGCACCGTTCTGTTTTAGAGAAAATCAATGAATATTTAACTGATTCGTCTCTAAAAATTGAAAATGCCCAATTTCCCAAATTTAATAATATTCAATTAGATGGTAAACATTTTGAAGATATTTCTTCTTTTTTCAAAGAAGTATTTTTGAAAGAAAAGCAAAGTGACATTTGGCAAGAAAAAATTAACGAAGAAACCACGATTGAAGATTTTGTAAGAGAGAGAATTGACAGTTATTCAGCAGAAATTTCTGAAAAAATGACTGAACGAGGCATAAAAGATAAGGTCAAACTTTTCTTGAAAAACCTAACCGATATTCGAATCGAACCGATATATCAAGCAAAAAACTTAAACATTGACGCCAAAGTAAAATTCTTGGAAAACGGCGAAGAAATCAATCTTCAGATGAAAGGAGACGGCACAAAAAGAAGAATTACTATGGCGTTGCTAGAATTCAAGAAAGACGAAGATAAGTTGGAGGATGACGAAACAACAATTTATCTTTTAGATGAGCCAGACACTCATCTGCATGTCAAGGCGCAAATTGAGTTACTGGAGACACTTCAAGGCTTTTCTGGCAATGGAGACCAAATTATTCTTACAACTCATTCCCCGTTTCTTATAAATGCTGTTAAACCAGAGCAAATTCGGTTGCTAATTGCAAACGCTAAGAATTCTACGGAGGTAAGATATTTACGCCAAAAAGATGACATTCCTACAAGGGTATTACAAAACATGGGGATTGAAAACATATATTTGTTTTTTGCTAAAACATTGATACTAACAGAAGGGCAAACAGAAGAAGAGTTTATCAAGAAGTTCTTCGCCCGAAACACAAACAGAACGTTAAGTTCCAATTTGATTAGAATTATCAATGTGGACGGCATACAAAATATAGCGGGATTTGCAAGAGGTATTTTAGAGGTTCATAACCCTGAAAATATTATTGTTGTTTGCGACAATGACGCTTCTGACGAAGTGCGACAACTAATCAATACTCTCAATATAAGCGAGCGTCAAAAATATATGATTGGGGCGAGAGAGTTTGAAGACGCATTTTCTAACGAAGCATTATTTCAATGTTGGCATGATTATCATAAATCTCATGGTAGAGACTGCCCAGCAAATTGGTCAATTGAAAATATTAGAAGTCTGAGACAAGAGTGCCTTGAAAAAGACTTGAAGTTTTCAAGCGAAATTAAAAAATTAGGTGCTGGTGGAAAGAAAATGACAAAACCTATTTTTGGTATTGCCCTAGCAGAGTTTATAGACAGAAATCATTTACCATTAGAATTAGAAAGATTATTTAGCACTTTAATTAGTTAATGTCTAAAGGTAATTTCATTTATTAAACACGGTGTAAAATATGTGGGCGGCGGGCTAACAAAGCGTGCACTTGACGCTGGGGATTCTGCGGCATCCCAAACATTTTCTCCGCTGTCGAGTTTTTTCTACGCCCAAAGCGGATTGCGCCAATGCCCCAGCGCAAGTAACGCAATCCGTTAGCTGGCTAAGAGCAAAGCAAGTCATTAAGGCGGATAACAAATGCCCTCATCAAAAAAAGAAATTAACAAACTAACTTTGAGTGGGATAGATTTATCGGTCAGCGCATTACTCACAATAGGGATATGTGTTTTACC
>JACRBI010000034.1 GCA_016234495.1 Chloroflexota bacterium
CGATTCGGTCAATTTTGAAAGGCGTGATTCTTTCGGTCACTTCGCTGTAGGCGATCACATAAACGCTGTCGCTCCAAATCGAAGGCTCGATCAGGTACGGGTGAATGACATGGTTGCGAAATTCATCCATGCCAAAAGGTTTGTAACGGACGCGCACCTTCTTCTGTTCCACCCAGGCTTGCGCAAGAATTTCAATGATCTTGATCCGCTCAGGACTTTTTTCCTGCTTCAATACCGCATCTGCCGCCTTGAGCAATTTCTCGGTCATCGGCTGGCGTAATGTAGCCGCGAGCTTTTCCAAGGCGTTTGCCGCATGTGGGTGATAAAAACGAGTTTGGCGAGATGTCTTGCGCGCGGCGAGATAAAGGGTTAGCGCTTCATGTAAATTAACCTTGATCTCTGAAATGAGTTTTGTGCGCGGGATGTGATAACGCCCCTCATCATCCTTTTCAATCGGGTATTGACCCGTTAATTCGATGCGGTCACGGTAGATCAAGGTGCGGTCCACGCCCAACCGTTCCGCCATTTCAATATCTGAATACGCGCGCTGGATGTACAGCCGCTTCATCTCTTCCAACCGTTCTGCTTTTGTCATTCCGCTCATGTCTGCTCCATGCCACAACACATCATCATTTTTATGACTTGTTCTTGCAATAGATTAGCACAACGCCCCATTGAATTCTGCAACATTTTTCATTTTTCGTTGCGAACATTGTTATTGTGAATCCTGAAACGGCCACAAACCACCCTTATCATCTTCGGCAATATAAAATTTCTTGTCTTCGAGGGCGGGAAGAGAACGAGTCACTTCGCTGCGATTGAGTCCCAATATGCGGGCGATAAATCCCGCCTTTTTTCCTGGGTTTTCCTGAACTGAATTATAGATGTTTTCGAGCTTTTCGTCATCAGTTTTTCGAGCCATGTAATGCCTCCGTAATGTTGAATTTCTTCAACTTTACGAGAGGCATGTTGCAAGTAATGCAACACAACTTAATTGCAACTCATTCTTTAGCAGACCTGGCCCTCTCCATCAATGTATCCCACAAATTAGCCCAAGCAGTGTCACACTGGTGTAAATCCACCAACACTCGAAAGAAGGCGTAGATGCCCGTACCGATTCCACAACCTTTCAGCATAGGAGGCTGATTTATAACCGACACGGTTCCCAACCCTAGCGAGATCAATAGGCCGAAGAGTAGATCTCTTTTGCGTCTCATAAGCAGGAATTGTGCGAATACAAAATCATTCTGGTTCATGTACTGCGAAAAAGACAGCATACACTCCCAATCTGAATCCATTCCCGCCCAAAACCACCCGTTCAAATGCGCCAGAAACGATTCGTTTATTTGCAATTTTCCCGCAAGTTGAGTGCCCCTTGAAATCAAACGGGAACGGCAAGTTTCAAAATACTCTGGCTTATCCAAAACTCTGTGCCACCAGTATTCAGTGTGATGCTGGATATTTTTAGGGAATATTTTCAGGTAATGATAGGCGGTATCCAAAATCTGTGGATTGATCTTCCATTCATTTTCTTGTACCAACCAGATCAAATTCAATTTTTCAAAAAGAGCCGTTGTCTCGGTCAGATAATCACCAGTTTTCTCCCAAAGCGCCTCAAAACTATCCAGGTTGTAGAAAGCCAACTCAGGCAGTCCGCCTAATTTGGAGAATCTCTCGCGCATATCCTCGGAGAATTGGGAGACAACAACACGGATGATTTTACTAACACCGAATTCAACCACTTCGGGACAACCCTTCAAATTCTTAAGAATGTCATTATCTGCCCACTGATATGTGGCCACTGTCCCTAATGCGATCTCGATAGCTTCGGGGTTGGATCCAAGTAAACCGCATATTTCCTCCACTACTTCTTTTTCGCCCGGTATGGAAACGATCAAATCCTCTATTTCAGCCTCCCGATCAGCAGGGTCAAGAAGCTCAATGGCTCTTTTGTAGTCCGCCCCGTAAATGCAAATTGCCAGCGCTGTGATATCCGAAATATTCTCAAGTCCGGATTTGGTTCGATACTCACGGATAAACCGCAGGAAATTCTCGCGTGAGAGCGGGTGCTTATTGAAATCGCCGCGCAGCCAGGACATCGGCGCTCTGCGGTCAATCTGAAGCAAGCTCGCTAATATCTGTGCTGCTCCTGTCTTGTTGATTGTGCGTCCCAACATGCTGTCTGTGTTTAAAGCAACGACATGATAGAGCGTAAGGGAAGCTCGCTTGTGATCTGATTCTGGAATGAAGGTCATTGTAGATGGTGGGCTCCTTGAAAGGTTGGCAGGCGTTTTTTGCGTACCAACCCCGTTCTGGTTTAGGAGAAATCTCCACCTGTTTTTCAAGGCCCAATATTGATATGCTTGTGCGCTGTTGCATGCAAAATTTTACCCCCGTGCGTAGCGCGCTGCGCAAATTCCATTAGGAGTTTGCAAAATGAAAAATGAATCACTATCCCTTTCAGAACGGATACAAGCCTTCACCTGTGAACTGGCATTGTCCCTTCGACGGATCACGGGCCGCATTGTTGAACTTGACCTGCCGCCCGAAGTTCAACCTACCGATGATCAAGAAGAACCTGCCCCAGACGTGGACGCTCAGGATGAATAGGAATACCAATCTTACTGATGTACCTAACTCGTTTGAAGAACTCAAATTGTTGATTCGCTCTGAGATACACCAGATTGAAGAAGGCATGCAGGTTGATACATGGGCTGTTTACACTCGTCTATCTCGTGAAGAGACACAGGGATATAGCTATTCACTAGAGATCCAACCCGACAGAGCAGAAGCTTATGCCCGCGACAAGGGTGCCGCACAAATCAAGATTTATAGTGACCCGTATCAAACGGGCAGAAACAGCCGTCGCAAAGATCTTCAGAAGTTGATTTCAGATATAAAAGCCAGGCGCATCAAAGCCGTGGTGGTTCATAGGCTCGATCGTCTGTATCGCAACTTAGAATCGCAATTGGAGTTTGTGCGTCTGTGCAAGAAGCATAATGTCCAATTTGTCAGTGTCACCGAACAAATTGACCCTGAAACTTGGTGGGGGCGGCTTGTCTTGTATGTACTTGGTGCGATGGCAGAGATGTATGTTCGCCAAACTAGTGAGCGCACTCGTGAAGCAAAGTCTGAACGTATCCGTCGTGGACTGCCCAATGGGAATATTCCACTCGGCTACTGCAATGGACTTTGTTCAACATGCAAAGACTCGCACGGCCCTGATTATTGTCCGCGCGCAGGCAATGGAGATTGCCCTGAAAGCCAACGCGGACGAGTCGCTGTCATTCATCCGATTGATCGGCACGTAATCACCCTGATTGCGAATCTATACTTGCAGCATTGGAGTTATCGTGAGATTGCCAGCCACCTTAATCGTAATACATTCATGCTGCCTGATGGCTTGGTGGTGAAGTTCAGACCAAGGAGACAATCCATTGAAAAAAATATGGGCAATGATTTTAGCAGCGACAGTATTCGGGCTATTATCGCAACTCCCTTTCATGCTGGTCTGGTAGCGCGTTATCCACGCCCAGCTTTGGATATGGAAGATGATATGGAGAATCCGCACAAGGTCAAGCTGCCCCAACCTGAGATCAGCGCACGCCAGATTCTTGAGATCCAACAGGGACAGCATGAGGGATTAATCTCGGTGGAGACCTGGCAAAGATTACAACAAATTCGCAAAGGTAAAAGCAAGACTCCCACACAAATATCACGCTTGCGAAATGAAGCGTTGTTAACTGGCCTGGCGCAGTGCTGGGAATGTTATCAGCATGATGGGCGAGCAGCTCCCTTACGTGGATCAACTGGTGGAAAGAACGCCACTCGTTATTATCGTTGCGCCACACTGCATAATCGCTATGTGCAAAAATCCAAGCGGACAACACATGCCCTGCATCCGCAAGCTGACAGCCTGACAGACGACCTGCTTGCCAGGCACTCGCGCAGTTGTCTGCGTGCGGAGCAGGTGGAAGCGCAACTGCAGGACCTGATCGAAAAGTTGATCATTCCAGTGGAGTGGTATGAAGCCATCATGGCATATTACTTGAGCGGCGAAGGATTGAGTGAGTTCGAGCGCGAGGGTCACAACCTGCGGGCTTCATTGACCAGATATCGCCAGTTGTACATCAAGGGTCACATGGATCAAGCGGAGTTCGATACACAAGCGCTTCATATAGGCCGTCAGTTACAAGTGCTGAAACCCTCTGCCCGGGCTGAAGCACAGGAAATACTTCCACATTTGCAGGACTTTCCTCAGTTATGGATACAACTGACCAACGGAGAGAAGCGCAATCTACTGAAAATAGTATTTCAGGTCATTTATTATGACTCGCAAGGAAATATGCGCGAGGTAGTAGCTCACGCACCGTTTAAGGACTTGCTCGAATTGTCCTGATGGATATTTAATCAAAGAGTCCCTGCCAGTTATTGGCAGGGACTCTTTTGTATCTTATCTTACTTGGAAAATAATTCTACTTAGCGAAATATTTTTTCAACAACACCCTGACTGCTTTTGCCACTTCCTTGCGTGTGCCGGGATCAGGGATTTTTGCTATGTCAAGTGCCACATCCACTGCTTCAGGGGGCAGGTTTTCGGCGCTCGCATGCTTAATATCGAACGCGGCTAAGGTTGGCCAGTCAGCTAATTGCAAAAATTCATTGGGATTGATATCAAAGTAATCAGCCAGCAAAATACAATAAGTCATGTCTGGTCGGTCACCAGCTTTCATCCGTCGAATAGACTCATGATCAAGCCCGGAATCTACACCTGACTGGCGCATACTGATGTTTCTTTCGGCTAATAATTGATCAATGCGGGCAGCGAAAGGTTTGGGATTAAATTTTTTTGCCCTGGCTCGACGACGTCCAGCTGCGAGTGATTCCATACATGCCTCCGAAAGTTTGGACTAAAATGTAAAACCGTCCAAAACAAATTATACCCATGAAAGGAGAAAAACAAAAATGGACAACATTCCGTTACGTGCGATAGGCTATCGGCGCGTCTCTATGCGCGAGCAAGTGGATGGATTCAGCCTGGATGCGCAAGAGAATAACATTCGCAAGTATGCCGAAGATCATGGCTGGGAGGTGACAGGCATTTACACCGATGCTGGTATTTCTGCCAAACGCGATAGCGAGCGTCCCCAGTTGATACAGTTGATGAAAGATGCCGAAGCGCGCCTGTTTGATGTGGTTATTGTTGATAAGATTGACCGCTTCTATCGCCACCTTGGTGGTCTGCTCAATGCCCTTGACAGACTTAAAGAGGAAAATGTCTTTTTTGTGTCTGTTCAGGAACGTTTGGATTTTACGACGCCCTGGGGCAAACTGACGTTAACTGTGTTGGGTATGCTTGCTGAGATATACATTGATAACCTGAGACAGGAGACCACAAAAGGCAAAGTGCAGCGTGCTCGCGATGGATATTGGAATGGCAACGTACCCTACGGGTATTGCAGAGGATTATGCTCTGATTGTAAAGATGTCAATGGAGCAGGTTACTGCCCGGAATTTGGATCAGCCAACAAAGGCAACGGTAGAACTTTAATCTTGCACCCTGTGGATCAACACGCAGTCGAGTTGATCTTTGAACTCTTCTTGACTGGGAAATATTCAGCAGTGCGGGTTGCTGAACTAATCAATAAGAGCAGTTTCACTTTGGCAGATGGAACCGAAATCCACTATCGTCAACGGGGAAAACCTGGCAAGCCAATTACCCACGATCTAAATAAGGATTTTGTGCGCAGTCTGCTAAATAATATTTTTTATACCGGCCAGGTGCCTTATTACAGTAATAAAAGACGTGTACTTAAAGCTATGTATCCGGGAAAACATCAGGCCATAATTTCCCAGGAGACTTTTCAAAAAGTAAAGGAGGTGCGTATATTATTCGATAAAAACGCACGAGTCAAAAAGGGGAGCATCGTTCGGCTTTATCCATTGACTGGCATCTTGCATTGCGCTTCTTGTGGTTGGCAGATGAGAGGAAGTTCTATTAGAAGGCGATTTTTCTATTTAGATTCATCTCGAATTGATCGGAGAGGTTTATGCAACCAGCATATGGTGGGTGCCGAGCAAATCGAAAATGAACTTGTAAATCATCTGTTAGTATGGATAGAGAATTGGCGCAAGACAGATAAACCAAATGTTGTTGTAAATTTGATCTCTGAACTTGAAGAACATATCAAACAGATAACAAATTTATATTTATTGAGAGAAATTACACTTGAAGATTATGAAAAAACAAAAAACAGAGAAACTGCACAGCTCCAAACCTTGCGCGAGACGGGGTTGGATGTTATATTGCCATTAACAGATTCTCTAATGGAGAAATTGTTGGATTGGCGTCGCACTTTACCAATTGATAAAAAAAGACAGCTTCGAGTAGTGATCGAAACTGTCTGGTTGCAAGATAACGCAATCGTGGCACTTCAGCCTAAATCTGCGTTTTTGCCATTATTTACCCCAAAGAAGGGGAGTTGTAACTGCGGTCCCGACGGGATTCGAACCCGCGATCTCGGCCTTGACAGGGCCGCATGTTAGGCCGCTACACCACGGGACCAGTTTTCTTGAGCGGCCAGTAGTTTACCATGAGGGTAGGTTAGAGTCAATGAAAGTTTCAAATTGATTCATGGCTGTTGCAAAGTCATGAAGACCGTATTCTTTGTACACGGAACTCACGGAACGGACGGATTTTTTATTATTTGCTGCAAATAATGGGTACTGAAAAAATCAGCACCCATTATTACACTATCACTGCTCAGGCAGATTATGGCTTCCCGATCAAAGAGAAAATGCCGGTCTTGGGTGAAGTGGCACAGATCTGCTTCGGGTCGCCGGAAACTTCGCCGCCATCTTCAACCATTGCCCAGGCTTTCGAATCGGCTTCCCAGCGATATACCTTTGCTTCCTTTTCCTCGAACTCCGGTGGGTATGCGTAACAAACCTGTGTTGAAATATCAACTACTTCGGCGTCATCAAGAGTTACGATAAATTTAAAGACGTCACCATAAAAGACTGTGTCTTTTGGAGCCGGGCCGTATTCCTCCGGACTCGGCACAGTGATATTGGTCGCAGCACAAACGTAGTTTTTATCGTCCGGCGGAAAAATCGTAAAAACAACATTGACCATATTCACTGTCGCGCAAGATGTGTTTTCACCGCCGATCAACGCAAACGACGGCGGGACCGGAACTGTACCCTGCCTGTTTGGGCTAGCCCATGCGCTCGCCGCGCCTGCGATTATGAGAAGCGCGAGCATTCCTGCAATCACAAATCTTATTGTTCTGTTCATTAAAGTTCTCCTTTTTATATTGGCGAATATTTTAGCCGCTTTTACTTTGTTCGAAGCTTCGGATTTTCTTCGGATTGAATTTTTGCGGGTGTTATAATTTCCCGACCCATGAAACAACTGGATGTTTCCATTGAAGCGCTAAAAGAAGTATTGGATGGACTGCGTGATCCCCAAGCTTTGGATTCGCACCCCTGGGCAGCGCGGAAGCTTTCAGTTAACCCTGCCAATGAAACGAATCACACCGGCCGACAATTGGTACTGACTCTGACGCATTTGTTCAGGGAGATGAAGCCGCCCATGCCTCCAAGGCGCGGTAAACGACTTGATACTCGCTGGGGAGAGTTTGGTTTACTGGCCGCATATTATTTTGCTCCGCTTATTTTCAGCGTGCAAAAACCTTCCTCATTGCGGGAGGCTTGGCACTATATAGACCGCGCAATCCTGCTATTCGTCTTTGGGCGCGAGGATGTCTCCGTCGAAGAACGTATCCGCTACCGATTGGTGGGAGACGAACCCAGCATAGCATCAGACAGTACGATCAGTGACTGGCATCGCAAAGGGCTGGAACGCTTCAATAATTTAATCAACCAGGAAGAGAATCGTCTGGAAAGCCTGCCCCTTACTACACCGCACCCCTCAAGGCGGAGACTCGTAGTATCTGTTGCCGGCTTACTTTTGCTGGTGTTGGTTTCATGGGCAGTCATAACAGGCTGGGGACTTTACCAACAGGTAACGGCGATCAAACAAAAGATTGACACACTGGCAGGTTACCTGTCCCCTGCCCCAAAAGCAGACCAGATTGGCGAAATTGCTCCGTTGATACATGATTTGCGTTTTGAGGTAGCCGCGCTGAAAATTGACGTATCACCCTACCTTGGCTTGACTGCTTATCTTGATTGGGTGCCAACCTACGGCGGAGATATTTCACAATCGCCAGACCTGCTTGAAATGGCAGTAGGGTTATCAGCAGCCGCTGATGAGGGTTTGCAAGCCATACAACCGAGTCTGGAAACCGCTTTGCGGCAGGACCAGGCAGTGGATGTCTTGGCAATCCTTGAGGAATTGCAGGCGGTAGAGTCAAAGTTGCTGAGTGCCCAAGTGGCGCTGACTCAGGCTCAGGCGGCGCGTGATCGCATCGATTCCGAAAAGCTCTCTCCTTATTTAAGAAATCTGCTCGAGTCGCGTTTGGATCCGCTACTGGCCTCCATCGCAGGAAAGCAATTCCCGATGGAAGATGCGCTGGCGCTGATGCATAGCGCGCCGCGCTTGTTGGGGGTTGGAAAAGACGGACCGCAAACTTATTTGCTGATGATCCAGAACGAGGATGAATTACGCCCGACAGGCGGTTTTTTAACCGCTGTTGGGTCGGTTGTGATCAGGGATGGAAAGTTGTTTTCGATCAACATCGAGTCATCTGAAAATGTGGATGATAGATCAAAGCCCTACCCGAATGCTCCATGGCAATTGGATAAATATATGATGGCAGAGATTCTGGTGCTGCGCGACGCTAACTGGTTTACTGATTTCAGAACCAGCGCGGAATGGGCTGAGTACTTGTACTCGTATACTCGGGCGCACTCCGTTGATGGGTTGATCGCCATTAACCAGCATGTAGTTGTGGAGTTACTTAAAGCGCTCGGGCCGGTAAAAGTTGAAGGCGTCAGTTTTGATATTGACAATAAAAATGTTTTATCTTACATGCGTTCCGCAAAAGAAGCGCGCCCGCGCGGCACAACAGGAGGCTGGGATCGAAAACAATTTATTGGGAAACTTGCAAAGCCATTACTTGAAAAAATATTAAATGCGCGTGGCTCAACCTGGAGTTCCCTGACGCCTGTTTTACTAAAGCTGTTGGACGAGCGGCATATTTTGCTTCAATTCGACGATGAGGAAATGACAGACCTTCTGGCTCGCCGGGCATGGGACGGCGCTGTGACCCCACCTCAAAACAGTGATTTTTTAATGGCGGTGGATAGCAATATTGGATTTAACAAGAGCAATGCCATGCTCGAAACCGTCTTGAGTTATGAAGTAGACCTGACCTCTACTGCCGCACCTGTCGGGCACTTAATTGTTGGGCATAAGAATCAATCACAGAGCGATTTGCCATGCGTGCCGCGCATTGATGCGATCGGCAACAATATGTCTGAAGCCTACAACATGGACTCCTGTCACTTTACTTACTTGCGAATCTATAATCCAGCTGGGACTGAACTGCGGTCTGCTACGCCGCAGGCAATTCCAGCAGAGCAAACCTTGCGCGAGATTGCTGTCCCTGCCGAGGTTGATCAATTAAACGACGAGGACATTCCGGGTGTGCAGGTATTTGGCGCGCTGGTGGTTATCCCACAGAATAAAACTGTGGAGATTTCATTCGATTTAATTCTGCCAAATTCTGTTGTCACCTATGACGCAATGAAGGACCTTTGGACATATCGTTTGACAGTGCAGAAACAACCCGGCACTGTCTCGATACCAATAACTATAAAAATTCTACTTCCAAGCGGAGCAGATGTAACCTCTGCTCCATCAGGGTTTCGCCAAGAGCAGCAAGGCTGGGTTATTACAATGAACCTGCAGCGGGACATTCATTTAGAATTTGTTTTTCGTGTTCCAAACTAGAAACATGCCTTTTTCGGCTCTTTTCCGCGCCTAATTGCGAGATTTTACATCCGACTTTAGTCGCAATTATGCTTTTAAAATGCGGGGATACGCCGTATCACGGCTTTTTTTTGATAGAATACGGCTACTTGCTATTTGGAGAATTTATGGAAAATAATCATATTCAGGATTTTGAGTCTTTTGAAACGGTTGATCTCAAACGTTTCTTTAATGCATTGCGGCGCGGCTCTTTATTGATCATTCTTGGTTTGTTATTAGGCATGGGGGCTGCCTACCTCGGCAGCAAATTACAGACGCCAATTTATGCCGCAACCACTCAAGTGATGGTTGCCCGGTCGAATTCCCAGGGGCCGGTAACTGATATTACACAGCAGCTAAGCAGCCAGCAGGTGGCGCAAACCTATGTCGAATTGCTTTCGCAGGATTGGGTAAGGGATAACGTCTCTGCTCTCGTGGGGGGGGACAGAATCCAAGAGAGTCAAATAAAGATCAGCGCGGCTACAAACACGCAAATCATCCGCATTACCGTGGAGGATTCTGATCCATTGCGCGCGATAACGATTGCCGACAAGCTTGTTATCGTACTGGCAGATCAGAATGAGAGCATTCAATCCACCCGTTATACCGACACAGAAGTCAGCCTAGATCTACAGATCACAGAATTGGAAACAAAGATTGCCGAATTGCAAGCAGAATTGGACAAGGCTGCAGACGATGCGCTCACTAACGAAATTGCCAATGTGGAGAAGAATATTAACGAGACTCAGGCGGGCATTTCTGCAACGCAGGCTGAAATCGATAAGTTGAACGAAGTAAGGGATGCGAGCCGCGCGGATTTCCTGTTGCAGACAACCCAATCGCGCCTGGCGCAGGGTCAATCCCTGCTTGCGCAACAATTGTTAAATTATCAGGCGATGCAGGACAGGCTGACGACAGATCCGCAAGTTCAGCAAGACCCATCCCTTGCTACAGAGATTCAGTCTCAAATGGCGGAACTTGGTGTTTCAATAAATGATACACGCGCACAAATTGACCTGCTCGAAAAGGAAGCTGCCTGGTTAGCACCGTACACCGAAGAAGGCGCGATTACAAAAGCGCTGACAGATGCAACCGAGACGCTCGCCTACCAACAAGGACTCCTCGCTTCTTTTCAAACTCTATACACAAAACTCCTCGTCACAGGGAAAGCCAGCGACACAACCGACCAGATTACAACTATTGAAAAGAATCTCACGCTCTATCAACAAATTTACCTCAACGCATTAAATAACCGCGAAGCTTTGCGCCTCGCCCGTATGCAAAACGTGACAAATGTTGTGCAGCTTAACCCGGCCGTCGCATCAAATTCCCCGATCCGTCCGCGCGTACTTTTCAACACAGTCCTGGGTGGTCTGGCTGGGCTGATTCTATCCGTCACAATTATTTTATTAATGAATTCATTGGATACCACTTTGAAAACGCGGGATGATGTGGAGCGCGTTTTGGGTTTGCCAATTCTGGGTTATTCACTGCATGTGGAGAATTCTGAGGATGAAAATTCCGGCCCGCACGTTGTGCGATTGCCACGTTCGCCCGCCTCCGAAGCATTTCGTTCGCTGAGAACAAACCTTGATTACATCGCTGTTGATAAACCATTAAAAAGCGTTTTGATCTCCAGCCCCGGCGCTTCGGAAGGCAAAACTACAGTGGCGATAAATCTGGCTGCGATCATTGCTCAAAGCGGCAAGCGCGTTATTCTGGTGGATGCAGACCTCCGCCGTCCACGGACTCACCGAGAGCTGGGACTGAACAATCGAGTCGGTCTGAGCGATGTGTTTCTTGAAAAAATATCCCTGAAAGATGCGATCCAACCATGGGACAGCCTTGGGCTGTCGGTCATTACCAGCGGAGGTTTACCGCCGAACCCGGCTGAGTTGCTTGCTTCCGAAAAAATGCGCCACATCCTTGACGAACTTGAATCCATGTTTGACTTCGTAGTTGTGGACAGTACTCCGACAATTGTTACTGACAGCCAATTAATCGCTGCGCGCGCCGATGGTGTTTTGCTAATCCTATCCCCCGGTTCAACACAAGCTGAATCCGCACGCACAACCGTCGAGCAGTATCGCCACGTTGGAGCCCGCCTGCTGGGAGTGGTCATGAACAACGTGCAGGCCGGTCAAAGTTATTATGGTGGATATGCGCCATATACATATTACACATATTCTCAAACAGGCACTGGGAAACCCATTAAAAACCGAAAAGCCGGCAAAAACGGGAAAATCAAACTCCCATGGCAGAAAACGCAGGCTGTAAAAAAGAGCGAGTCTGAATAGATTGCTTTTGACATCAGCTTATTTTTGTTTCCTTCAAGACCACACCTGATAAGAATTGCTTTACACTGAGACAAACCGTCCATAAAAAACAAATACCAACACATGGAAGCCTCAACGAGAATACATGACGAAGTCTAACAACTCACAGCTCAATATATGTCCATTCCTGGGCTTAACTGATGATCAAACTTCGCATATGGCGTTCACCTCCGCCGAAAATATTTGTTATCAATGCAACCCTAATGTTCAAATAAAACTTACACATCAGAACGACTTCTGCCTGGATTCAAGATTTAAAAACTGCCCGGTTTACGTGAAAGGTGCAGGAAAACCCATGCCTGCGGACTTGATCTACGACGAGAAGGAAGATCAGCATTTCGTTCCCCTTCCGATGGATCGGCGAATATTATGGATAAGCGCTGCCTTTGCAGGAATTTTTTTATTTACAACTTTATTCTTTTTTTTGAATCGTGAAAGTGAGATAGCTGGCATCCCACCCTCTCCATCGAGTTTTAATCCATCCCAGATTTCCACAGCCACCGCAGTGTTGCCATTAATTTCTCCTGCCACGCAAAATCCGCAAGCAACGTTGTCCCCCATTGCAAATCCACCTTTGACGATGGGCACCATTACAGCTTCACCATTCCCGACCCTTACTCCGACCGCCCCCACTTCCACCTCCACCACAATAATACAGTTAACCGGCACGGCAACCGTACCAACACCCACGGAGATTCCGCCTCATTCTCTGGAAGTCCCCATCGGGAAGAAGCAACAATACATCATCCACAGGGTAAAAAACGGAGAAAACCTCCCAACCTTGATAGAAACGTATGAAACAAGTCTTGAAGCCATCCTGGCTGTCAATCCGGACCTGGTAATTCCAATAAGAATTGATGCCCTGGTTGTCATACCGATTAAAGTATTAAATCCCGCTGGTTTACCAAAACTTGAGCCTTATCAGGTTACGCATGACAAAGTTACCATTTCTATGCTTGCTGAGCAATTAAAAACGGATTTATCCTTGATTGTTTCAGTAAATGGCCTCGAAGTCAGTGAAGAACTGATTTATGGAAACTGGGTGCTTGTGCCGCGATAGAGCTTTTGAAATAACACGAGTCGTTCGATAAACAAAAAAACCGCGAATTTTATCGCGGTTTTTTTGTTGGAACTACTTTGATGCGTTCATTTTTTTTCTGAGCTGCGCGGCGCGAAAGATGCGTTCGAAGAAACCCTTATAACCATCGGCGTCATACAGGATCATATAATCAGCGGGGCCGTAATCAGATGGCGGGAGCATGATCGCAGGATTGGGGTTTATCTCCAATATAAACAACTCCCCTTTGTCGTTCATGCGGATATCGCAGCGGCCATATCCCGCCAACTGCATGGCAAGATACATGCGCCTGGCAATATCGTGAAGACGCGCAGTCAGGTCGGGATCAACGACCTGCTTGAAGCTAAATGGAACATCGTAATTCCATTTAATATCCACATGCCAGAATTCTTCGTTGGGAGGGAAGATCAATTCGGCCGGCGGATACGCAATCGGGTTGCTCAAGTCATCCACGTCATCCACCACAAGGACGTTGAACTCCCTGCCGACAATGAACTCTTCCATTCGCGCCGCACCATACTCGGAGCAGATTCGCGCCACCTGAGTTCTAACCTGCTCCAGCGAGTCGGCACGCGAGTCTTTCGTCATGCCTGTACTGCCATAACTCTTTGGGTGTTTTATCATGATCGGGTAATTTAGATTTTTAACCAGCGCCTCCGCCTCTTTAACGCTTTTCACCTGATAACCTTTGGCAAAACCAACCCCATGCGCTTCAGCAACAGCTTGCATTTCCTCGCGGGTGGGGTCAAAACAATTTGATCGCGCGCCGGTAAACGGCAGTCCTAATTCCTCCAACGCCTGGACTACTTCAATGCCGTCATACCCCAAAATATCATCTTCGAGGTCTTCGAATTCATAGCCTTCACAGACATTTAGAAAAATATCGAATTCTCTTCTTTCAGCCAGTGCGCGGATCTTTTCAGCGACAGGCGCGGTCAACGTCACCATTTGCCAGTCGAAATCTTTCATGTATGGAGCAGGGTTGAAATCTGAAATCTCTTCGTCTGAAAGAACACAAATTCGCATATGTCACCTCTCTTTTGTTTCGAGCATTATCATATAAAACCATCATTCATACAATGTTTTTGAATAAAAAAAATAAGCAACTGCAAACTGCCCGGTGAATTTAAGCTGGCAACATCACTTCGTCTCGGTCACCTTGCGGATGCCGCGCGGCTGTTCCGTGTTGTAGCCTTTCGCCTTTGTGAGATGATACGCAAACAATTGCGCAGGGAGAATGCCAATCAGCGGCGAGAGCCACTCAGGGACGTCTGCTGGAATGGTGAGTGGAACCTGCGCAAGTGACAGCGCTTTTTTATCGTTCGAGATGATCACCAACTCGGCAGAGATATCCTCCCGCAAACGTTTGAGCATTCCCAGCATTGAATCGAAAACCTTGCCCTTCGGCGCAACCGCACAGACAGGATAACCTTTCACCATCATCGCAATTGGACCATGCGCAAAATCTGCGGAGGAGTACGGTTCGGCAACGATGTATGTCAACTCCTTTAATTTCAATGCCCATTCAAAGGCTGTGGCGTAATTGAATCCGCGCCCCAACACGACAGTCTGGTCAATGTAACGATACCGCTGAACTGCCTCGCGGATGTAGTCGCTTTGCTTCAAGGTTTGCTTCATCCAGCCTGAAACCTGACTCAGTTCACTCCAATGTTTTGTGTTCCTGCTCAACGCGGCGGATAACATCGCAACCGCCATCAATTCCGTGGTATAGGTCTTTGTTGCGGCGACCGCCTTCTCCGCCCCGGCTTGAATGTCGAACACAAAATCAGAAACACTCGCCAGCGGAGACTTAGGCTCGTTCGTGATGGCAAGTGTCAGGCAGTTTTGCCGCCGCCCCTCCTCCAGCACGCTGACAATATCAGGCGACTGTCCCGATTGCGAAATTCCAACAACGAGGGCATTCTTCAGTTTTGGCGGTCTTTTGTAATAGGTAAATAATGAAGGCGTAGCCAGCGCGAGCAGAAGACCATTCATTGCGCCAAGCAGGTAATTTGCATAACGCCCTGCATTATCCGACGTGCCGCGCGCGGCGAGGAAAACATATTGAATTTCATGTTTTTGAATGGCAGAGGCGACCTCACCCACAAATTTTCTTTGGGATGCCAACAGCGCCCGGATGCGCGCAGGCTGTTCGATGATTTCAGAGTAAAGGGTCATGCGCTAATTTTACACCTTGACGCAATTCTCTTTCCCATATAAAATTATTTAGGTTTGACTAAATTACATTTTTGAAGGTTGACAAATGCCCGAAGCCATCACCCAATCCATTCAGGACTACCTGAAGCACATCTATGAACTGAACGAAAACGGCGGCTCTGCCAGCACGAACGACCTCGCCGCGCGGCTCAACATCGCCCCCGCCTCGGTGACGGGGATGCTGCAAAAACTTGCAAACGCAAAACCCGCGCTGGTGATCTATAAAAAGCATCAGGGCGTGAAGCTGACAAAGAGCGGCGAGAAGGCCGCGCTTGAAGTCATTCGCCATCACCGCCTGCTCGAAACTTTTTTGGTCAACACGCTCGGCTATACCTGGGACGAAGTTCATTGCGAAGCCGACAAACTTGAACACGTCATTTCTGAGGATTTTGAAGCGCGCATGGCGGAAGCGCTCGGACATCCGACCCGTGACCCGCACGGCGAACCGATCCCAACCGCCGACCTGACCATGCCGGCGGATTCGTCCTGCCCGCTCGCATCCTTGCGGACCGACGAGACTGCCACCGTCCGAAAGGTCGTGGACGACGACCCGGCATTGCTCCGCCACCTGCGCGAGATCGGCGTCATCCCCGATGCAAAAATCACCGTGAAAAATTACTCTGCGTTCGATGGCAACCTCACGATCAAGGTCGAGGGTCAGAGATCGAATATTGTTTTGGGATCGGCGATTACAAACCATGTTTATGTGGAGAAATAAAAGGAAAAAATGAACACAACATTTTGGTACTTACTGGTTTCGGCTTTACTGATTTGGATTTTCCTGCCGCGTGTGGGATTGCTCGCAATGTACAAAACCTACCGCGCAGCGCAGGAACGTGAGCAGGTGGAAGACGCGCTCAAACACCTGCTTGACCGCGAACAGCAAGGCAGGCAGACCTCGCCTGAGTCGCTGGCTGGCACATTAAATTTACAGCGCGGACGAATCGTCCAACTTATCGAAGACATGGAAGCACAGGGATTGATCGAATCGCGCGGAGTAAACCTCTCGCTCACAACAGAAGGCGAGCGCTGGGCCATGCATGTTGTCCGCGCGCACCGTTTGTGGGAAAGATACCTGACCGACGAAGCGCGCATGCCTTTGGAAAAAATCCACAACGAGGCGCACCGCCGCGAACACTTGATGACCGAGGCTCAACTCAACGAGATGGATGCGGCTCTTGGTCACCCAATCCGCGACCCGCATGGCGACCCCATCCCCACCCGCGCAGGGACTCTGCCTAAAGAGGAGGGAATGCCGCTGACAGCGTGGCAGGCCACAGGTCCAGCGCGGATCGTCCATCTAGAGGACGAGCCTACCCTCGCGTTCGAGCAAATCCTGGCGGCAGGACTCCGCCTGGGGCAAACCATCCGCATTCTCGATAAAAATCCGCAAAGATATTTATTGACCGACGGCGAGATCGAATATCGGCTTGCGCCTGCAGTGGCGGCGAATGTGAGTGTGGTAGCTCTGCCCGAAAGCGAAGTGGCGAAGGCAAGCTCGATTCCATTGGCTGAATTGTCCTATGACCAGAAAGCGGAAATTGTGATTCTGGATGATGCTGTGCAGGGATTCACGCGCCGTCGATTCCTGGATTTGGGGCTGACCCCCGGAACGGTTATTTTTCCTGAACTGAAAAATTTCTTCGGCGACCCGCGCGCGTATCGTGTGCGTGGAACTTTGATCGCACTGCGCAAGGATCAGGCCGCGCAAATTTGGGTGAGACCTGTATAGTGAAAGTGTGAGTGTGTCGAAGTGTCACGCGAGACTTTTGACACCTTGACACTCGACACCTTTTTTGGAGAACATATGACAAAAGTTAACCTACCCACCGAGCACTGCGAAACCTGCCCGGCGTTCACGCAGTTGGAGCAGATGGGAATTAAGGTCGGAGATTTCGACCGCGTGGTGGCTCTGGCTGGAAACCCCAATACCGGCAAATCAACTTTATTCAACGCGCTGACCGGGTTGAAGCAGCACACCGGCAACTGGCCCGGCAAGACAGTCACCCGCGCCGAAGGCGGGTTTGAATTCAACAAACTGCGCTACAAATTGGTTGACCTGCCCGGCACGTATTCTTTATTGTCTGCAAGTCAGGATGAAGAAGTGGCGCGTGATTTTATTTTGTTCGGACAGCCAAGCTGTACCATCGTCGTGACCGACGCCACCGCATTGGAAAGAAACCTGAACCTCGTAATGCAGGTGATGGAAATCACCGACCATGTTGTAGTGGCAATCAACTTGATGGATGAAGCTAAACGAAAAGGATTGGAAGTAGATCCGCGCTCGCTCAGCCGTGACTTGGGCGTGCCTGCGATCGCGATCACCGCGCGGACGGGTGAAGGCATCCACACGCTGCTGGGCGCGGTCGCGGATGTGATCGAAGGCAAGATTGAAACCAAACCTTTGCGCGTGGGCGGCACATCCGAGTTTCAAAAAGCCGTCAGCGAACTCGTGCCAATGATCGAGCAAATGGCGCCCGGCATTCCCAACGCCCGCTGGCTGGCCATCCGTTTACTGGACGGCGATGCGCGGGTGCAGAAAGCCCTGTCCACTGGTGAGCTGGGCGACATTGTCTCACGCCAGCAGCGTGAAGATGTGCAGTTCAGCGGGAAGATGTCGGTGGAAGGAAGACAATGAAAGTGTCAAAGTGCGAAAAGTGTCGAAAGTGTCTGATGGTCTGTGACACCTTTGACACCGCGACACTTCGAGACTTTTCACAAGGTATCAAAAATGAACATACAACCAAATGACATATTAGCCAAAGCAGAAAGTCTTAGAAACAGCCTCTCGACCGGGTTTCGTGACGAGATCGTCAAATCGCTTTACACAGAAGCGGAAAATATTGCGAAACGCGCGGTTAAAACTGCAACCGACAAAAAATATGATTTTGATCAAAGAATAGACCGCCTCGTCACATCACCTTACGCGGGATTGCCCATCATGCTGGGTTTGCTCGGCATCATCATCTGGCTTACGGTTTCCGGCGCGAACGTAGTCTCCGCCGCAATTGCAACCGTGCTTTTTAGCGTGGGTGATTTTGGGCGCGGACTCTTCAACCAAATTGGGATGCCGTGGTGGATCACTGGCTTCATCTGGGATGGCGTGTATCTCGGGCTGGCGTGGGTCGTCAGCGTAATGCTGCCGCCGATGATGATCTTCTTCCCGGCCTTCACTTTTTTGGAAGACCTCGGCTACCTTCCGCGCGTGGCCTTCAACCTCGACTGGATGTTCAAGAAGACAGGCGCGCATGGCAAACAATCCCTGACCATGGCTATGGGATTCGGATGCAATGCAGCCGGCGTGATCGCCACCCGTGTGATCGACTCTCCGCGCGAGAGATTGATCGCCATCCTGACGAATAATTTTGTCCCATGCAACGGGCGCTTCCCAACTTTAATTATGCTGGCTACTATTTTCGTGGCGGCGTCCTTCCCCCCGGCGCTGACCTCCTTCATCGCGGCAGGGACAGTTGTCGGCGTGGTGCTGATCGGCATTGCGTTCACATTCCTGATGTCGTGGATATTATCCAGAACAGTTTTGAAAGGCGAAGCATCTGCCTTCACATTGGAGCTTCCTCCCTACCGCAGACCGAACATCAGCCGCATTTTATACACATCCATCATTGACCGAACCATCTTCGTGTTGTGGCGAGCCATGCAGACCGCCGCTCCCGCCGGCGCGATCATTTGGGTTTTGGCAAACATTCACATCGGCGATTCAAACCTCGCGCGCGCAATTGCAGACTGGCTCAACCCATTTGGATTATTGCTCGGGCTCGACGGCGTGATTCTGCTGGCTTATATCATCGCCATCCCCGCCAATGAGATCGTCGTGCCGACCATGATGATGGTCTACATGGGCGCAGGTATGATGGTCAACGGGCCGTCATCGAACAATGAAATTTTCAACCTGCTTGTCAACGGCAACGGCTGGACCATGCTGACGGCGATCAACCTGATGCTGTTCGCGCTGCTGCATAATCCATGTGCCACGACCATCATGACCATTTACAAGGAAACCAAATCTCTGAAGTGGGCAACCCTGAGCGTGGTGATGACTTTGGGCACAGCGTTCGTGGTGACTTTCCTTACTGCAAGCATAGCAAGGCTGTTGGGCTGGGTGTAGTATATAAAAGTGACTGTCACTTTGCCCATCTTGACAGCCTTTTTCTTTCACGATAATATATGAACGCTTGCTCATATATTCACGCATCATGCTTCTTACTGAACTCAAAGCCACCCAATTAGCTGAACTCTTCAGCGCCCTGAGCGACGCCAGCCGCGTGCGAATCATCTCCCTGCTCATCCAGGGCGAGATGAGCGTCAGCGCATTAGCCGAAGGACTCAAAATGAGCGAGTCGGCTGTATCGCACCAACTGCGCGGATTGCGTCAGATGCACATTGTCCGCGCGCGCAAAGATGGACGCCAAGTCTTCTATTCGCTTGAAGATGAACACGTCCAAAAACTTTACAGTATGGGGCTTGACCATGTCGAACATGGATAAACCCAAGGAACAAAAATAATGTCATCACAAAAGAAAAATAACCCAATCGCCCTTCTCATCCTCGTTGGCGGCGGGTTGCTGTTAATCGTTGCAGCCCTTCTGTTTGCAAACCAAATCCCCGCCGCCACCCCAACCCCTGCCGTTGCTTTTGAAGAAGAAACCTATCCTGAAATTCAAAGGGTTTCCATCAATGAAGCCAAAGCCGCGCTTGACTCGGGTTCCGCGCTGATTGTTGATGTCCGCTCGGCAGAAGCCTTTCAGGGCAGCCACATTTCAGGCGCGATCAACATCCCGCTTGGCGAGCTAGAAGCGCGTCTTGGCGAACTCGACAAAGCCCAATGGATCATCACCTACTGCACCTGACCCAACGAAGAATCCAGCGCCCGTGCGGCGTCCATTCTGAATGAGAACGGTTTCCAGAACGCATCTGCCATCCTCGGCGGCCTTGAGCCGTGGATCAACGCCGGCTACCCCACACAGCCTTAATTTTTTACCTACCCTGTCCACCGCAAACATGTCTGCCCGCCCGCACAACCATCCCCACATCGGCGACCTCGCCACCCACACGACAAGACGCCTTGCGCTATCCCTTTCGCTCACAGCCGTATTTGTCATCATTGAAATCATCGCAGGCATCTTCGGCAACAGTCTCGCCCTGCTGACCGACGCCGCGCACAACTTCACAGACGTCATCGCGCTCGGCCTGAGTTGGTACGCGGTAAAACTCTCCACCCAACCCGCGCACGCAGGCAAAACTTTCGGCTATCATCGTGTGGGAATTCTCGTTGCGCTGGTGAATTCCACGACCTTGATTTTGATTGCGCTGGGAATTTTTTACGAAGCCTGGAAGCGCTTCCTTTCCCCGCCCGAAGTTGATTCAGCGATTCTGATGGGAGTCGGCGCCCTGGCCTTCATCATCAACCTCGTCACCGCCTGGATGGTCAAAGACGGAAGCGAGCACGACCTCAACCTGCGCAGCGCATTCCTGCATTTGATGGGCGATGTCATGTCTACGCTGGGCGCGGTCATTGCGGGTGTCATCATTTATTTCACCAACTGGAACTGGCTCGACCCGCTCGTCAGCGTGTTGATCGGCATGTTCATCTTATGGAATGCGTGGAGCATCCTGCGCCAGTCCATTCACATCCTGCTGGAAAGCACCCCCGAAAGCATAGACATGGACTCGATGGTCGCCGACCTGCTCAATGTGGACGGCGTGCGCGACATCCACGACCTGCACGTCTGGAGCATCAACGAGAATTTGCGCGCCCTCTCCGCCCACATCGTCACAGACGACGTGCTGGTCAGCGCGGGGTCGCCGATTCAACACAACTTAAATTTAATTCTCGCGCACAAGTACAACATCCGCCACGCCACCCTGCAGCTCGAATGTGAATGTGACGGGCGGAACTTGCTCTATTGCGATATTTACGAGACCAGTCACATCCACAAATAGGCGCGGCGATTTAATCATCCTCCTCTTTTTTCCACTCAGTCAATTTGTTCAGCGAAGCGATTTCATCCTCGGCCAGGTGGATGTTAAGTGCGCCGAGATTTTCGTTCAACTGCGCGATGGATGTCGCCCCGATGATCGGGCTGGTGATGACGGGGTCAACCAGCATCCACGCGATGGCAACCTGTGAAATCGCCGCCTGATGGCGCAGCGCGATCACTTCCATTCCATCGATCAATAACATGTTCTTGTCGGTCATCGAGCGCTTGCGGCCTTCGGCGCGTTTGCTTTCAGGCAATGGCGTGTTCTTTCTATATTTACCGGTGAGGAATCCGCCCGCCAGCGGGCTGTAGGGAATCACTCCGATCTCATAGGCTTTGCAAACGGCGCGTAGTTCGCGCTCGAATTCATCGCGTTCGATCAAGTTGTAATGCGGCTGGAGCGAATCAAAACGCGCAAGATTATTTTTGTCCGAAGTCCATAGAGCCTGCATCAACTCCCACGTGGCATAATTGGATGCGCCTACGTAGCGGACTTTTCCCTGCTTCACGAGATCGTCAAATGCCCGCAGGGTCTCCTCAATCGGAGTGTCGTCATCTGTCCAGTGTGCCTGATACAGGTCAATGTAATCTGTCTGCAAGCGACGCAGGGAATTTTCAACCGCCTGCATGATGTGAACGCGGCTAAGTCCCTGATCGTTCGGTCCCTTGCCCATTTCACCGCGTACCTTGGTGGCGATCACGATCTGGTCGCGCGGAATGTGGCTACCCTTCAACCAGTTGCCGATGTAGGTTTCAGAAACGCCGCCCGGATTGCCATCCACCCACTTCGAGTAGATGTCAGCGGTGTCAATAAAGTTGATGCCGGAATCAACTGTTGCTGAGAGGATGCGCTGCGTTTCCTCCTGGCCCACCGACCAGCCGAATTGCATCGTCCCCATGCACAGCGGGGAAACCTTCAAACCTGTCCTGCCTAACTTTCGATATTCCATGATGGCTCCTGTTATTACTGTAGGTCACGTTTGTAACGTGACCTACAGTATCTCTATATAAATTCTCTTATTGATCGCGCCCTTGCTCTTGTAATCAACAACTTTAATTTTGCCGACCTCGGATGTATTCATCACATGCGTGCCGCCGTCCGCTTGCAGGTCAAGACCAACGATCTCGACCGTGCGCACCTGCATGATTCCCTCAGGCAGCAGATTGATCTTCGTGCGGATCAAGTCCGGGATTTGGAATGCCTCCTCCCGCGGAAGTATCTTCACTCGAAGATCGCGTCCCTGCTGGACCTCGAGATTGGTCGCTGTTTCGATGGCATTGACCAGCTCTGCGCGCATATTCTCGAATTCGAAGTCCATGCGTCCCTTGAGCGGATCCATGTCGCCGCCGGTCACTTTGGCGCCGTAATCACGGAAGACCGTGCCGCACAGGATGTGCAAAGCTGTATGGGTGCGCATCAACTGGTATCGCCGCACCCAGTCCAAAGTCCCGCGCGAAGCGGAATTGACAGATGGCAGAGGATTCGATCCGCCGAGAAAATGCAAAACGTCATCGCCCTGCTTCTTCACCTTGTCCACAGAATAGACAACCCCGTCAACTTCCAGCGATCCGATGTCGCAGGGCTGGCCTCCTCCTCCGGGATAAAACGCAGATTGGTCAAGAGCGACGGCGCGAGTTTCGGCACCCACCGCAGTGATGGTTGCTGAAAACTCTTTGAGATAGGCATCGGTTTGGTAAAGGAGTGTGGTCATGCCCCGATTATATCCGGGCCGGCGAAGATTAGTATTGGATTAGAAAGCAATTACCCGCTTGACTTTGCCTTTCCGAAATTGTATAGTAATCATCGGCAGTCAAACAAGGCACCGCCTACGGGCTGTGTCTTTTGTTTGCAAAGCCTCCGGTTTACGGAGTCCGAAGTCTCTGACTTCGGTGCAAAATCTTGAGATTTTGCATTCCATATTTTATAAATTTGCAAGGAGAGGCAATGATCAAAGTCAGTGGTCTTACAAAGGACTACGGCGCGCGCCGCGCCATCACCAACCTGAACTTCGATGCCCAGCAAGGAGAGATCGTGGGTTTTCTCGGGCCGAACGGTGCAGGAAAAACCACAACACTGCGCATTTTGACAGGTTACATGCCGCCCAGCGACGGCGAGGCGATTGTGGCCGGGTACGATGTGGTTGAAGAGTCGCTTGAAGTTCGCAAACGTGTTGGCTATTTACCCGAAACTGTTCCGCTTTACACAGACATGGTGGTTTTCGATTATCTGAAGTTCATGGGTGAACTGCGAAAAATCCCAAACGTCAATGACCGCGTGGATGAAGTATTGGACATGGTCGGCTTGCTCGACCGCGCCGATGGTTATATCGGCAATCTCTCAAAAGGGATGCGCCAAAGAGTGGGGCTTGCGCAGGCGCTTCTTCACAGACCCGAGGTGTTGATCCTTGACGAACCGACGATCGGCCTTGACCCCGGGCAGGTTGTGGAAGTTCGCGAGTTGATCCGCGAGATCGGCAAAGAGCGTACCGTGCTGCTTTCCACTCACTTGTTAAATGAAGCACAAAACATCTGCGACCGTGTGTTGATCATCAATCAGGGCAAGATCGTGGCCGAAGACACCACCGAGAATCTGCAAGCCCGGTTGCTCGGCGCGGAGCGTGTCGTTTTGCGCGTGCGCGGAGAAGCCGATGAACTTGCCAGCACAGTCAAGCAAGTGAAAGGCGTGCAGGGTGTTGAAACCAAACAGGACGGCGCCGTGGAATTTGAATTCTCTCCGGGCAAAGACCTGCGCCCCGAAGTGGCAAAGAAAGTCATCAGCGCAGGCTACGACCTGCTTGAACTACGTCCGCTTGGCATGAGCCTTGAGGAAATCTTCCTCGAACTCACTGGCTCCGATTCGAAGAAAAAATAAAGAGGAACACCATGAGAAATATTTGGACCATCGCAAAACGCGAATACGATAATTACTTCAACAGCCCGCTGGCCTACGTGGTGGGGTTTGCCATTCTCCTGCCGATGGGCATTTACTTTGCGCTGATCATGTGGATCAGCTCGCAGTCAGCCGCAATGGGCGGACCCGCCCCCGAAAGCACGCCAATCAATTGGCTGTTTGTTTTTCTAATGATCTTCCTCAGCCCCGCACTGACCATGCGCCTGCTGTCTGATGAAGCTCGCATGGGCACGCTTGAATTATTGATGACGGCGCCAGTCCGCGACTTTGAACTGGTCGCTGGCAAGTGGCTGGGGGCTTTCATGTTGATCCTCTCGCTGGCTGCCATCACGCTTGTATTTCCGCTCATCATGAACAATTACGTCACGCCGGGCATTGACTGGCGGACGATGATTTCATCTTATATCGGTTTACTGCTGGTCTGCTCCGCGCTGCTTGGGTTGGGCGTGGGAATTTCCGCCATTTTTACAAACCAGTTCGCGGCATTCTTCACCACGCTTGGCTTGTTCTTTTTCCTGTGGTTCATGGTTAACCTGCCGGCGGGATACCTCGAACAAGGCGGAGACGTGCTTAACTACCTCAGCCTTTCCACACACTTCACCCAATCCATGAACAATGGCACGATCAATTTGGGCGATATTGTTTATTACATCAGCCTCACTGCGCTGGGCTTGTTCGTCGGCTCCACCGCAATTGAAATTCGGAGATGGCGCTAACATGGCTAAGAAGAAAAACCCCGCAGCAAAATATGCGTTCATCGGCCTTGTCCTCGCGGCTCTCGGCTGTGTTTCCGCAGCATTGATCGGCGCGGCAAAAGGCATGCTCGCATTAAAGATGTTTACACTCGAAAATGCAGATCAATTGAATCTCGCCCTGCAGATCAGCGCCGCCGTACTCGTCATTGGACTCGCTGCCTACGCACTGATGACTCCCGACACAGTCCGCCGCTTCCTTTCTGGACGTCAGGCACGGTACGGCTCAAATTCATTGATCATGACTTTGGCATTCGTCGGCATTATTTTCGTCGCGAATATGCTTGCCTTCCAAAACCCAGAATTCCTCGGCGCGCCCTGGGATCTGACAGAAGACAAGTCCAACACCCTCGCGCCTGAAACACTGCAGGCGCTTGCAACCCTGCCAGAAAAAGTGACAGTCACCGCGTTCTACTCTGCCAACCTGAATTCTGCCAGCGCAAGCGAACTGCTGTTGAAATTCAAAACCAACAGCAAGGGAAAATTCGATTACACATTTGTTGACCCAGACCAGGATCCGCTGGCAGCGCGTGAAGCAGGCATTACTGGCGACGGCAAGATATTGCTCCAGATGGGCGAAACAAAAGAGATCGCATCCTCGGCATCTGAGAGCGAGCTTACCCGCGCGTTAATTCGTTTGATCAGCCCGGAAACGCGCGCTGTTTACTTCCTGCAAGGACACGGCGAAGCCCCTTTGGAAGCAGGCGCTGAAATCAGTTTTTCAATCGCCAAAAACACACTGGAATCAAAGAACTACACGGTCAATGCCCTCAATCTTTTGACAACAAACAAAATTCCCGAGGATGCGCTCGCGGTCATTGTTGACGGGCCTTTAAAACCTCTGGCTGATTCGGAAGTGGCATTGCTCAAGAAATACGTGGACGCAGGCGGATCCTTGATCGTGATGGAAGATCCGGTTGCCGTTACCGAATTCGGCGATTCTCCCGACCCGCTCGCAAATTACTTAACCACTGATTGGGGCATCACGCTCAACAACGACATCGTGATTGACCTGGTGAACACGCAAAACCCGCTTCAGGCAGTTTCGTCACAAATTGGTCAGCACCCGATCACGCAAAACCTGACGCAAAACTACATCGTAATTTTGCCGCAAGCGCGGAGCATTGGCATGGGAGCGGCGCTGGAAAATATCACCCTGACGCCCATCATCATGACAACCGACCAATCCTGGGGCGAGACGGAACTTGTCTCCGGCGAAACCCCGGAATTCACGCCGGAAAAAGATAATCCCGGGCCGTTAAATTTGGCAGTTGCCGGCGAAAATACGGCAACCACCGGTCGCGTGGTCGTATTCGGTAATTCGCTGTACGCCACCGACCAGGTCTTCGATGCGTACGGAAATGGCAATATGTTCATCAACTCGGTGGACTGGGCCGCAGAGCAGGAAAACCTGATCAACATCACCCCGCGCAGCCAGACCCCGCGCATGTTCATCCCACCGACAAACGCCAGGTTCATCATCATGATCATTCTGGCTGTGATCGTCCTGCCGGGCATGGTTGTTTTTGCAGGCATTTCATCATGGCTTTCGCGCCGCAGGAAAGGCTAGCAGATGGCTCGCAAAACAACCAATGCAGAAAAACCAACACCGCGCAAGACCAATTCAACCCGCGCAAAATCTGCAAACATCAAACCGAAAAAATCAGGCTTCCGTGTTGACACGTTGTTCACGGTCGTCATATTGGCGGCGTTGATCACTTTCGTCATTTACTTAAACCGCGAAAAGAAAACAACAGAAGCAGAAGCCACGCCCGCAAGCGAGATCGCTTTTGTGTTCAGCGAGGAAGACGGCACACCGACCAGTTTTGAGGTCAAGCCGGCAGAAGGCGAAACTGTCAAAGTGGCGCGGGATGAGAAAAATGCCTGGGCGCTGGAACTGCCAATTAAGACCGAAGCAGACCAGGGCGCGTCAGAAGCGGCGGCATCGCAAATATCCTCCCTATTGGTCGTCAGCCCTGTCGATGCCGATCCGTCCATTTTTGGACTCGATGCCCCAGCCTTTATCATCACGATTGGCTTCGACAATGGAAAATCTCATGTGCTCGAAATTGGCGACAGCACCCCCACCAACAGCGGCTATTACGTTCGCCTCGATAAGCAAAAAATGCTGATCGTGGATTTATATGGGATCGACTCGCTGCTGCAACTGGCGAGTGCTCCTCCATATTTGAACACTCCCACACCCTCCCCGCTTCCCCCGACCGAGACGCCTGCTCCATCGACCGGGGCAGAGTCTACGCCGATAGTGACCGTAACCCCAACCCCATAACGGGTTTATACCAGTATTCAAAACCTTTGGGTCAAAACAGCCGAATTTGCAAATATGACCTTTTGGGTTCATGTAATACAAAATCATTGCAAAGCATCTGAAAAGTGAAAAGGTATTGCTTTTGAAGATAAAAAAGTGTATCCTGATTCTGGCTTTGTAGGTAAATACTTTTGAAAGTTGGATGTGTAAATGGATGTAGAGAAGATATTAATTGATGACGAAGAGGAATTCCCTGCCATCGCGCGGCTCATTGAACTGGGCCGCCAAAAATCATATGTAACGCTGGACGATATTCTCCATTTTTTCCCGGAGGCAGAACAGGATGTAGAGCAGCTTGAAGAGGCTTTTTCAGCTTTATTGAGTGCGGGTATCCCATTCCAGGAAGATACTGTCATGCCGGAACCAACCGAAGATGAGTTGGTTGCGGTGGAGGAAAGCGGCGAGGTCGAGGAACCGGAGATTGATCCCGCGCTCGACGATTACCTTGCCAATATAGATACTGACGACACGATCGGCCTGTACCTGAAAGAGGTCAGCCGTGTGCCGCTCTTGACTGCTGTTGAAGAAGTGCAGTTGGCGCAGCGCATCGAGCGCGGCCGCTCTGCCCGTGAAGAACTAGCACAGGGAAGCGTGCCGCCGAAGCGCAGGCTCGAGCTTCGCCAGTCCATTGAAGACGGCTGGGCTGGGCGCGAACACCTCATTACCGCGAACTCGCGCCTTGTGATCTCCGTCGCCAAAAAATACATGGGACGCGGCGTTCCATTCCTGGACTTGATTCAGGAAGGCAATATTGGTCTGATCCGCGCCACGAAAAAATTCGATTACCGCCGCGGGCATAAATTTTCCACTTACGCTACATGGTGGATTCGTCAGGCTGTCACCCGCGCCATTGCCGATCAGGGGCGCACCATCCGCGTGCCAGTCCATATGGGCGACCAGATCAACAAACTTCTGCGCGTACAGCACCAACTTACTCAACGTCTCGGCCGCGAACCCAGCGTGGACGAATTAGCCGTCGCGTTGGATGTGCCGCCCAAGAAGATCGAGAACATGATTCAGGTGGCGCGCCGCCCGCTTTCACTTGAAACGCCGACAGACGACGAAGAAGATTCTGTGCTCGGTGATTTCATCGAAGACGATGAGGCTCCTCCGCCGGACGAGACCGCCACTTATAACTTGTTGAAGGAACACCTCGGCGAAGTGTTGAACGGTCTGCCGCCGCGCGAAGTTCGTATCTTACAGCTTCGCTACGGTCTGCTCGACGGACAAGCCTATACGCTCGAGGAAGTGGGACGTAAGATGGGCGTCACCCGCGAGCGCGTGCGCCAGATCGAAGCGCAGGCATTGAGCCGCCTGCGCCACCCGTCCATCCGCAGGAAACTGCGTGATTATCTGGGCGAATAGAAACATATGAATATGCAAAATGGGCAATAGATTTGCCCATTTTGTGTTTTAAAATAGGCTGATGCTGAAAAAACTCCCCTCACTGGCAGCTTTTCTCTTTCCTCGTCTTCAGGATGTTTTTTTTATTGGCATTCTACTGGCTGGCGTATTTTATGGAAACAAGCTTTTTAATCTGGATGGAGATTTGGGGCGGCATATAACAATCGGGAATTACATTATTGAATACAAAACAATACCTGTCCGTGACATATTTTCGCACACGCTAACAGGAAAGACTCTTGTCCCGCATGAATGGCTTGCGCAGGTTCTTTTCAGCGCGGCGAATTCCCTGATGGAATTGAACGGTGTAGTCATTCTGACCGTAACCATAATCGCTGCTACTTTCACGCTTACCTATCGTGAAATCGTCTCTCGCAATGTCTTCCGCCTGATAGCATTGTCCGCCGGGCTTTGGGCGGCAATGACATCCAGCCTGCACTGGCTGGCACGCCCGCATATTTTCACGTTCCTTTTTCTGGCAATCTGGACTTATCATCTCGATCGGGTTGCAAAAAAGAAAACAGATCGCATCTGGGTCTTTCCAATCCTCATGCTGATTTGGGTCAACACCCATGGGGCATTTATTGCTGGTTTCGTGGTTTTAGGCGCCCACGCCGTAGAATGGCTCTGGGAGTTTATTAACCACCGTGCCGATGTAAAAAATGGCCGCGCTCTTTTCATCATTGGCGTTTCATCTATTCTTGCCTCATTAATCAATCCCTCAGGCTATCGTCTTTGGGGAACCAGTTTGGGTTACGTGAGCAATAATTACCTTGTCGACCACACCATCGAGTACATGTCGCCTGATTTTCACCTTGGTTCTATGTGGCCATTTCTGATCATGCTGGCATTCTTTTTGTTTGCGCTCGGTCAGGGAGTAAAAATAAAATTGAGGGAATCGATCCTGCTGGCAGGCTGGGCAGCCATGGCGTTATATAGCGCGCGCAACATTCCTCTATTTGCCATCGTCGCTGCTCCGATCCTTGGGGCGCTCATTCAATCGTCGGCAGAGAAAATACCCTTTTTGGCGAGGCAGGATGAAAATCTGAAGAGGATCGATGATCAACTGCGTGGAATACTCCTTCCCTTTTTGAGCGTCCTGATGCTTGCTTTCGCGTCCATGCAAAATGAAAAATTAGTCTACCGATTTGATCCGTCAATTTTTCCAGTCCACGCAGTAAACTGGCTGGAAGAAAACCCACAGGATGGAAATGTATTTAATTATTTTACATGGGGAGGATATTTGCTTTATCGTGAATGGCCCAAAGTAAATGTATTTATTGACGGTCAGACCGATTTTTACGGCGAGGCGCTAACCCGCGAATATGAACGGGTAATTTCTGTTTCAAGCGGCTGGGAAACTATTTTTGAGAAATATGATATCAAGTGGGTGATCATCCCGCGCGACTCTGCATTGGCAAACACCTTGCAAACTGAACATGGCTGGCGCATTCTTTACAGCGACAACACAGCAGCCATTTTACGAAAGTAATTTTCTTGAACATGGCTTCACTCCAAAATCAAAAAGCAAAATTAGCCCTCGTCCTCATCTTTGCCTTCCTTATCAGGCTGGCTGGAATTTCGTCCCGTCCCATTTGGTATGACGAGGCTTTTTCTATCCTGATTTCTGAGCAGGGACCATCTACTATTCTCGCAGGAACACTCGCCATCGATTCGGATTCGTCTGCCGCAGAAGAACATCCACCAGCTTATTACTTCACGCTATGGGGTTGGATGCAAGTCTTTGGAAATTCACTGACCGCAGTTCGGCTTCTTTCAATTATGATTTCACTCGGAATTATTTTGTGTGTTTACCTGATTGCAAGCCACCTGCTTGACTCACCCGCTGCGCTAAGTGCGGCATTCATTTCAGCCATCCTGCCATTTCAAGTTCACTATGGTCAGGAAATCCGTATGTATGTTTTGCTGACATTCTGGTTGTGCCTCGCGACACTCGCACTCCTCAAGCGCCAGTGGATTTTATTTAGTATCGCGGCTGCACTCGCCCAATACACACACAATCTTGCGGCGTTTTATTTGATTCCACTTGCGCTCACGCCAATCTTTCAAAAGGATTGGAAAACGCTTCGCTCTTTAACTCTGGCTGGATTCGCCTCGATCATCATTTACTCCCCGTGGCTGATTCAACTCCCCGCACAGTTCTCGAAAGTGACGCACGGCTTCTGGGTCGAGCGCCCCGGCATCGAAAAGATCTTCACCCTTATTTTGATCTACATCCCTCACCTACCCCTGCCTAATGACTGGCTTCCACTTGGATTACTGTTTTCAACCCTCACGATCACACTTGCCGCCTTTCAGACATACCGCACAACAAGGGATGATCTATCCCAAGCACGAATTGGCCTCTGGCTGGCTTATCTTTCATTTGCGCCGCCGATGCTGCTTTGGCTAGTCTCCCAAAAATGGCCCGTCTATGTGGAGCGTGCCCTTCTTCCATCTCATGCGATATTTTGCATCTGGCTGGCATGGGCTTTCACAAAGTCAAAACTGCCCCATCAGATTCAAATCCTTGCCTTTGCGTTAATTTTCGCATCAGCAGGGATCGGGCTTTATCAGCATGTCGCATATAAAGGCTTTCCTTACGGAGCATTCCCCCAAATAAATAAAAGCATAATAGGCAGATATCAACCGGGGGATGTGGTCATTCACTCGAGCAAGCTCTCCTACCTCCCGTCATTTTATTTTGATCGTGATTTGCCAATGAGCTACATCACCGAACCATCAGGGAGTTCTACTGACACACTCTCTCCTTTTACCAGAGAAGTGTTACATCTATCGGGCAATGAAAATATTGAATCGGCAACCTCAGCTGCTGTCCGTGTTTGGTTTATCATCTACCAAAAATCCATGGATGAACTTACTGCGCAAGGATTCAAGACCCACCCTCAGCTTGAATATCTTGATCAATATTTCAAACTGGAATCAGTTGATTCATGGGATGAAGTAAATGTTTACCAATACCAAAGCCCCCCATAAATTGTTATTCGTTTACACCACAGCATCGATCATGATCGCCAAAAAGATAAACGCCAGGTACATGCTAGACCAGCGGTACATCGTCCACGCGACCTTGTTGCCGCCGACCTTGAATACCTTCCACGCGGCGTAAAGCAGGAAGCCACCCAGTACCAGCGCCGAAATCAAATAGACTGTCCCCGCCAGGTTGAAAATGGGAAGCAATAAAGTCACCGCAACCAATTCAACCGTATAGACCAAAATATGCCTGCGCGTCCGCGCTTCGCCATGCACGACTGGCATCATGGGCACTCCTGCCTTCTCGTAATCCTTCATGCGGACAATCGCCAGCGCCCAAAAATGAGGAGGCGTCCACATGAACACAATGGCAAACAGAATCCAGGCCGCAAGGCCAAGATGACCTGTCGCAGCCGCCCAGCCCACCATCGGAGGAATTGCGCCTGCGCCGCCGCCGATAACGATGTTTTGCACGGTTGCTTTTTTCAACAGGATGCTGTAAAAAATCACATAATAAAAAATCCCCGCGAGCGAAAGTAACGCCGCAAGCAAATTTACATACCCTGCCATGACATAATAACTGATCAGCGAAAGCGCAAGCCCATACGACAAACCTTCCGCCGCAGTTAACCGCCCATCAGCCAGCGGACGTTTTGCAGTGCGCTGCATATTCTTATCCAATTCGCGGTCAATGTACTGGTTCAATGCGCTTGAGCCAGCCGCCGCCAATGCGCCGCCCAACAATGTCCAAAAGGTAAGTGATGCAGAAGGCCAGGCCTTGCTCCCGGCCACCAAGCCGCTGTAAGTTGTGACAAGCAGCAAAGCGACGATCAACGGCTTGGATAAAATAAAGAAATCCTTTGTCCGCTGTCGGAAGCTAAATTTAATAACTTCGGTTGCATCCTTCGCCAGCACGCCGGAAGCGAATACCAAAACGCCCAGTGATATCCACAACGCGACCGCCGTCATGCCGTGCAGAATCACCAAATGTATGGGATATGCCCGTGTCACTTCGATCGCGCCAATGAAAGCCTGTCCAAAAAAGAGAACTCCAGTCACAGTGGTTAGCGGGTGAAGCAAATTTTGATGACGCTGTTCGCGCCACGCCTTTCTTAAAACCAAAAGCATAAACACCGAAGCCACGCCAACCAAAACCAGATGCGCCAGCTTCAAATAGCCCAAAGGTTGAGTCGGCACGCACGCAGGCCAGCCAACACAATAGGCCCACGCGCCGGTCACAGTTACGATTCGGCCAACGATGGTTAACACAAAAACCATTAAAAATAAAACCAAGACCAAACGGGAAAAGGATGATTGCAAAGAATATTTCATAGTCACTGATCCTGTTTTTTCAAAAAGAATGGATAACCCAAAAATAAGATCGCGGCAAAAGTAAACCACTGCAAGGCATAGCCAAAATGCGAACCCTCCGTCAGATCCAACGCGGGCTGATACGGAATCGGCGGCGCCAAATCATCGGCAGCAGGATTCGGCTGAATGTACACAGGCAAAATCGGATATGGGATTTGCCCGGAGATGCGCGCGACATTTAGATTATTCCATGCGTCAAGCCGCGGCTGCTCCGGACTGAATTCCGCATCTGCGACTCCGCCGATAGCTGGTTTGTCGTGCCCGAGCCTGATCTGCCCTGCAACATTGACCAGCCCCCCCTCGTCATATTCACGCAACTCATTGAGCGCGGGAGCGGCAACTCCGTCAGCAGGAATCCAGCCGCGGTCCACCAGAACAGCTCCCCCGTCGAAAAGAAGCGGCGTGATGATGTGATATCCATATTGGTCGCCGTGATATTGATTCCGCAAAAGCACTTGATTCTCAAAATCATATTCGCCGGAGACAGTGACTGCGCGCCATTCCATCGAAGAAATATCCGAAGGTAAATTTTTATTCAAATCAAGTAACTCAGCCGCCCGCATGGATTCGACTGCGGCATTAAATTCGCGGCGCTGTTCCAAACGATCCAACTGCCAGATGCCAAGCCTAATGCAAAACGCCGTGCCTGCAACCACCAGCAGAGTGGTGAAAAACCATTTGCGCAAAAACATGACCCGCAACATCACGCTGTTTTTTCCCTTTGCTTTTTTTGTGGAATCAAGCCGCTGTAAATTGCAAACAATGCTCCAAGGGGAAACCCTGAAAATAGGATTCCTGTTAAGCGGGTGCTTAAGGTGACTGGTTGTTTTACTTCAATGCCTTGATATTTCCCCGGCTGAAATGAACATTCGAGCATATAACTTTCTTCTGCGCCCAGATCCATGTGTGCGGTTGCCCCGGCGGGAATCCAGAGCGGACCAAGTTGATGGTCAACGCTGTCGCGATTTAGAACTTCAAGCACATCGCCCACTACAAAATTCAGGTCGTTTGGAATTTCGGGCGGCGCGCCGCCTTCGCTGACCAGTTTTGCAGTACCCGATGGTATGACTAATTGGATATGGTTGGGCTCACGGTTCTCGCGTTTTAGAAGCCGGTAGGCAACCTCGCTAGTAATGCCTGCCAGGACAATTCCAAGTAAAAAGGCGAACAGGATTCGTTTAAGCGAGAAGTTCACTGTGGGTTCTCCAGCATTAATTTCAAATCATAAACAATGTCTTCGACAGGCGTGCCAAATGCGTAGGAGAGGCGCATGTTGCTTTTGTGATCAATCAAAATAACCCGTGCTGTGTGACTGACTGTTACGATATTTGAATCGCTTATGACTACCTCGCGGAAAATATCATAATCCTGCCAGATCTTTTCAAGTTCATTCAACGAGCCGCTCAGCCCAATGAATGCTGGGTTGAATCGCTCGGCATATTCCTGAATAATTTGCGGGGTGTCGCGATCCGGGTCGACTGAAACGTACAATACTTGAACTGAATCAGCCTGCTCGGGAATTTCATTCAAAGCCATGTTTAATTCCGCCAATGTGGCGGGGCAGACGTCGGGGCAAAATGTGTAACCGAAGAAGAGCAAAACAATTCTGCCGCGATAGTCGCTCAGGCGGATCAAATCCCCGCTTGAATGAGTTAATTCAAAATATGGCGCTGGTGGGTACGGTTCGCTGTATGCGGTGCCGCGAAAGCTATTCGATTTTGAAAACAATAAGGCGATGAGTGTTGCAGTTGCAACAACCGCCAAAGACACGAACCCGACCAGGAGGATTTTTTTATCCATTCGTTTTTAACACTCCAAATCGGGGCGACCCTGAGGCCGCCCCGATCGTTTACTTTCATTATTCACTTATACCAGAATTCATATCTGTTTGCCAATAAAAATTCCCAGCGCTGTCTCCGGTGATTGGCAGTTACAGACCCACTTTGCCGATCAGATACAAGGCGGGGTAAAAGAAAATCCAGACGAGGTCTACGAAGTGCCAGTAAACTGCGGCAGCTTCCACGCCCCAATGCTGTTCCTGGGTAAAGTAGCCCTTGCGGCCATTTCTCCAGACCAGGAAGAGGAAAATAACCCCTGTCAACACGTGGAAGGCATGCATACCGGTCATCATGTAAAAAATACCGCCCATGACATCCTTGTTGACGATTACGTCTTCGAGTTTCGCCAAACGCCACTCCAAGCCAACCACGCCAATCAAAAAGCCGAGACCGAGCACCATGGTTATCAGGGTGCCGTTCAGGAATCCTTTAGTATCGCCGTGTGCGATCGAGGTCTCGGCGCGGTTCATGAAAAAGGATGAGAGAAGCAGCACGCAAGTCACGATCAGACCAAGGGTCTGGTTTAGATGCGGCCGTTCCATACCCAGCAGGTTGAAGCGGCTGACGAGCAGACCTCCAAACACAAATGTGTCTGAGAGCAGGAACAACCACAAGCCCAGACGGTTTGTGCCTGTCTTGTACTCGTACGAGTCATGGTCGCCTTCATTCTCTGCGTTTAGTTTGTAAATGTGCATGAAGTAGTAGGCAACCAGAGCCGCCTTCACCAGCGCGATGACGGTCAAGACCATGACCGACATGAAGGACACAGCGACGAAAAACTCAAGGCCTGTTAATACGGCCAGATACACAGCGACCAAAATGCCCTGTTGCAGAGCAGAAGCTTTATCTTTTGTGTGAGACATTTGACTCCTCCCCTTTATTTATGTTTCGCGAATTCGACATACTTCGAACCGGCCAAACCATAATCGTATGGTTCGCCGACTACTTCGAAGGGGTGCTCGTAATTGTGAGCGGGCATTGGTGATTCAACCAGCCATTCAGGTGAGCGCGAGTTCCAGAGGTTTCCTTTTTCAACCTTGCCGTTGCGCAGGGAGGCGATCAGGTTGATGAAGAAGACCAATACTGAAAGAGCGATCAAATAACCTGCGATAGTGATCACCAAATGCATCGGCTGGAAATTCAGCGCGGGGTCATAATCTGCAATGCGGCGGCGCATACCATTCAAGCCGATGTACATCATCCCGAGGGACATCACAAAAAATGATGGGGTCATCAGCCAAAAATGGATTTTGCCAAGCGTCTCATTCATACGCCGGCCTGTTGCCTTCGGGAACCAATAATACAGCGCCGCAAAGAACGGGAACATAAATCCACCGAACATGGTGTCGTGGAAGTGCCCGACGATCCAGTAGGTGTCATGCAAGTGCAGGTCGGTGGAAACCGTCGCGTTCGGAGGGCCGGTCAAACCGCCGAGCAAAAACACGAGGATGGCGCCGACCGTGAACAGCATCGGAGTTGGAACGGGGTTATCAATCTTGCCTTTCCAGATCGTGGCAGTCCACGAAAAGAACTTCACGCCGGTCGGCACAGCAACGAGGAGCGTGCTGTACATGAACGGCACCCGCAGGTACTCATTCATGCCGGATGTGAACATGTGGTGCGCCCAGACGAGGAAGCCGACGAGCGCGATTCCAAGCGATGACATCGCGATCCATCTGTACCCGAAGAGGGGTTTGCGTACGAAGACAGGCAGCAACTCTGAGACAATTCCCAAACCCGGAAGGATGAACACATATACAGCCGGGTGAGAGTAGAACCAGAAAAGATGCTGGAAAAGGACCGGATTTCCGCCTTTGGCTGGGTCAAAAAATCCCATGCCGAATAGACGCTGGAACATCACCATCTGGAAGGAGAGGCCGATCAATTGGGTGGCGGTCAATGAAATCAGCGAGGTCGCGATCGAAGCCCAAACGAAGATCGGCATACGGAAGGCGGTCATGCCCTTTGCCCGCATACGGACGACGGTCACGATCAGATTTAAACCACCGAGAACGGAAGACCAACCCACAATAAACACAGCCAGGAAGAACATCTGCTGGCCAACGATTTTCATGTTTGCCGAGAGTGGTGGATAACCCGTCCAGCCTGTTTCAATTCCGCCAAGCGCCATGCTGCTCAACAGCCAAACAGCGGCCGGGACAACAATCCAAAAAGCAAAGGAGTTCAGGCGCGGAAAAGCCATGTCGTGCGCGCCGATGAGCAAGGGTACAAGGTAGTTCATCATGCCGCCAATGCCCAGCAAAATCACGACGATCATGACAATGCCATGCATTGACATCAAAGTGTTGTATTGAGCCGGCTTGAGAAATTGCATCCCTTCAAGCGCAAGTTCGGTGCGGAAGATCAAGGCAAATGTGCCGCCCAATATCATCACGATCAAACCTGTCACGGCATACTGGATGCCGATCACTTTGTGGTCGAGTGATGGGCCAAAGTATTTTTCCCAGCCCGGCTTGTCTTCATGATGGTCAGACGTGGCCTCGCCGCGCCACCACTTGAACCAGTCGCCCATTACTCCGTGGCCTGCGAGGAATGTGAGTGTGCCAAGAAACCCGCCGAATACCCAGGCGTGTTCAGTGACGAGGTAAGGTCCCGTCGCTGGCAACCCCATTGCGAGGCGGATGCCGGCTACGATTCCCATCCCAATCAGCAGACCGATCACCTGCCATAAAATTCCGCGGATCAGCGGAATTGAAAATATTTTTTTCATTATCAGTTCCTCCACCAATTATTTAAGCGACTTGATGTACGCGATGATATCGGCGATCTGTTCTTGAGTAAAAGTAAAAGGCTTCATGATGGTTGGGGCATAGCCTTCCACTTCCTTCGCAGCCGGGTCAAGAACTGATTCGGTAATATATGCTTCATCTGCTGTGATTGTCGAACCGTCAGCAAGATGCACTTCCTCGCCAAACAAATTAAACCATGACGGCGCTGAAGGACCGGGTTGAGCTGTTACAGAATGGCATCCAACGCAACCGTTTTCCGTGATCAGCTTCTTTCCGCGACCTTCCGGTGTATTTGCGGAGGCGATTTCAATTTGCTCAGCCACCCATTGATCATAATCAGCCTGAGTACTTACAACCACAGGGCCTTCCATAAATGCATGATTTGAGCCGCACAATTCTGCGCAACGCACTTTATATGATCCGACCAGGTTAGGTGTGATCCTGTACTCGGTTACGCGCCCCGGCACAACATCCTGCTTAACGCGAAACTCCGGCACCCAGAACGAATGGATCACGTCCACTGCTTCCATCTTCAAAATGACCTGCTTCCAGACCGGCAAATGTAATTCGGTGGAAACGAATCCATCTGGATATTCATAAGTCCAAGAAAACTGGCGGGCTGTCACCTTGACGATCATGGCTTCCGGATCAGTGATACGGCGACTCTCGCCAAGCGAGTAGGCTCCCATATAGGCAAAGGTGACCACAATGATCAGAGGAATTACCGTCCAGGCAATTTCAAGAGGTGTGTTTCCCTCAATGTGTTCGGCATCACTGGTATCCCCCTTCTTGCGGCGAAAAACGAAGATGCTATAAAATATCGGCACGACTATCAAAGCAAATAGGAATGAAATGGCGATAACCTGCCAATTCCACATCCAATCAATCGGTACAGCCTGGGCACTGGCTTGTACTGGCATCAACCCAACTGACGTTGCGCCAAAATAAGTGAGAATGGCTACGACCATAACCAATATTCCCACTGTGACAAAATGTATCATACTCTCTCCTCTCGAGCACAGATATGAAAGTGAGCGGAAACCGCCCCAACACAAAACGAATATAATTTACCAAATGCTCCACTATTTGTCACTATTTTTTGGTGTGATTGTGCTACTTTGCGCGGATGAAAGATGCTCCTCAATCATTCGCCGTATTAATTCCAGCAAAAATGAACCCACTCTAAATCAGCCCTGAAAATATAACCTCGCTATTTTGCGAATCTGCATGGCTGAAGCATATTGAAACTTGCTGGTAACTCCGCCTCAAGACATTATTTGGATGATTTCCTCAATCATTTCTCGGCATTGAAAACGACTACAAGTTGCGGCAATTATCAGGGAAATGAGCCCAAAAAGCGAATTTTTGCTCGGATAAAGGGACAAATGGACAGAGCCCAAATTGACAGCTAATATTGTCTTTAACAATTTCCCTCTTACTACATTTTGTTGATTGTAAGTCCATCAGCAACAAATAGTTTTGGTCACCATTTATTCCTTTTCGAAGGTGTGATTTATATATTTGTTCGGAAAATCAATTTGCAAGCTTGAAACAAGGTCTAAGGTATTAATCCGGTAAATTCATCGGGTTAATCCTTAAACCACCCCAGAATAGGGACGTTTTTAATCCTCAAAAAAGGTTGATAAAGGTGCGGGTTTTAATAAGCTCGATTACAATGGCGCGAATTAATCCAATCTTAATTTACGTGTATTGCCGAAGTGCCCAAAAAGTTAGCACGCCAAAATTTTATTGAGATAAGGAGAATCTAAATGCATAAATCAAGTTTTCGTTGGAAAGCCCATGGCATGAAAAGAAATGTTCTTTCTTTTTTTTCCATCCTCATAGGGAGCGTCCTAATCGGCGCTTGTGCGAGTGGAGCATTGCCCACTGCTCCACCTACGGAGCCGCCGCCGACTGCAACTGCTGCTCCGGTAGCGCCAACTGAGTCTGAAAACCTCGTAACTGGTGAAACGCCCGGCGCGGCAGCCAAAGCCGTAGACGTGATCGGAGCCTGGGTTAAGGCTGGAGCGCCTGAAACAGACCCGTTCGATTACACTGGCGTAGACGGCAATACTTACCACGGAACGTTTGCTGAAGACATCCTGCCATTGTTTTCCGGTAACGGAGTCTGGTACGAAGGATCGCAGGCCTGCACAGGCTGTCACTTTGCCGCCAGCGAGAATTCCTATCATGAAATGGATTTGACCACCTACCAGGGCGTCCTCGTCGGCGCTGACTCGATCTCCTCCCCGCCCGGCGTATCCATCCTCGGTGAGAGCGCGATCGGCGCAGGCGACTTCGATTGGGATCACTCCAAACTGCGCGGACGTCTGCGCAACAACCGCATGCCGCCCGGCTGGGAATTCGACGTCACCGAAGGCAACCGCGACGGTTTGTGTGTGGAAGTCTCTGCTGACGGCGCCAAAGTCGTTGCTGGCGAATATGGCTGCGACCTCAATGGCACAGGATTGATCGGCGCCTGGGTTGAGGCTGGAGCACCCGAAACCGATGCTTTTGAATATGGCGGTCAGCAGTTGAATTTCTCCCGCGATGTCCTGCCCTTCTTCACTCAGGCTGGCATGTGGTTCGAAGGCTCGCAGGCTTGCACAGGCTGCCACTTCTCCAACAGCGAGAACTCCTACCACGAGATGGACCTCAGCACTTATCAGGGCGTTGTGACCGGCGCTGATTCCATTTCCTCCCCGCCTGGCGTATCCATTCTCGGCGCGAGTGAGATCGGAGCCACCGACTATGACTGGGGTCACTCCAAGCTGCGCGAGCGTCTGCGCAACAACCGTATGCCGCCCGGCATCGAGTTCGACATCACCGAAGAAAACCGCGATGGTCCGCTCGTGCTGTTAGGCAAGAAGAAATAGAATTTAAATTTATACCGCAACAAAAAATCATCGAAGGTCAACAGCCTTCGATGATTTTTTGTTTTCTGTTTCTAACCACCTGACACTTTGTTTTTTGGACGCTGACCCTGGCACCGCCCGCCAGGGCAAGTGAGCGTTCATCTGCGTCCTAATTTAAAACTGTCGGGTGGCTAGTTCTGTTTCACTCAAATTCATTTATCGGTAAAGCCATGCACAAATCCATCCGCGTCGCCAATGAACAGCCATCCGTCAGATATGGTTGGGCCTGTCCTCGCGCCGACAATGCCAGTGGAGAATTTCCAGCGCAATTTTCCGTTCGCTGCATTCACTGACATCAATTCACCAAGTTGGGTTAAAAAGACCAGGTCATCCTCCACGCGGACAGGAGCACCCAAAACATAATTAAAGGTGCCCGCCGGAATATTGAATTGCCATTCGAATATGCCGCTATCAGCATTGACTGCGTGGACAATGGTATTAGCAGATCCATAATAAATCGTATTTCCGGCCCCGGAAAGTGTAGGAACCCAATTACCGGTATCCAGCCTCCAGCGCATTTCTCCAGTGGCAGCGTCAACTCCGACTGCAAAATCCTGATAGGCGATATAGGTCACCGTTTTTTCTGTAGCGTAAATCTGCTTCGGGAATCCATCTTCCGATTCGTATGTCCATCGAACAGAACCATCTGCCGCATCAAGCGAATACAAACGCATATGGCCGCCCTCATCGACCGGCTTGGGGTCACTAAAACTCCCTGCAACAAATACAGAATCGTCAATTTGAAACGGTGATTGAAGCACGTAATTATCGCTCTCAAACTCCCATAGGATGCGGCCATCTTGCGGAGACAGGGCAAAGAGTTTGGCTTTCCCGTTCGGGTCGCCGACCAGGCCTGCTCCTGCAAAAGTGGTGGATACGTACACGACATCATCCCCCACAAATGGCGGAACTTGAGCGTTGATTCCCAGATCGGCTTTCCAAAGCAGTTTTCCGCTTGATGGATCGAGCGCGACAAATTTGCCGCCTTCAATGCCGACGAAGAGACGTTTCCCATCGGTGGCATAAGCCCGATCCCAAATGCGGAAGCCGGGATCATAATTCCAGAGGAGTTTTCCTGTTTTTGCATTTAGTCCAAGGAGGGGCATACGATCTGGAGCGACGATTAATGTATTGCCTACGCGAAGTGGCGGGTGGTTTACAGGAGCGCCGACCTCCTGCACCCAAGCCTCGTGAAACGAACTGCCACTCAAGGCGCGGTTTTCAGCGCTCTTGGGGCTGCAAGCTCCCAGAAAAATTATTGTCATTAAACAGGCAAGGCAAAAACTGAGGTTTTTATTGAACAGTGAAAGCATATAGATTCCCTTCCGGGTCTCCCAAAATATAAAAGTTATCAAATAGCGCCCCGCCCACCCGCGATGATTTGCCAGTGATCAAATGCTGAATCTGCTCGCCACTCGCAAAATTTAACGCATAGATTTCTCCCGTAACTGAATTGAACCAAATCCGATCAGCCTGAATCAGCGGGCGGCCAACCTGATTCAACGCGGACATATTTATGGCATATTCCCAAACCTGCTTGCCTGTTGACGAATCTAATGATTGAAAGTTTTCATCGCCAGAGCCAAATAATATTTTGCCATCCTTCATGGCAGGGAATTGCATCCAATAGCCGGGGCCAAATTGCCAGAGAAGTTTTCCGTCGTTCAGGCTGAGCGCATAAATAATTTCCGTTGCGGCTGAAAAAGCAACGACGTCGCCTTCGCTTTCAACCCAGCGGACCAACCCATCTTCGGATTTATACTCCCAACGAATGGAGCCATCTGTCAAATTGACTGCATAAATGCGTGAAGCGACAGTTCCAGCAGGCTGCCCATCCACTTGGTAAGCCCCACCGCTGATGATCGTTTCGCCATTGACGACCGGCCGCCGCAGAATGTAATTGTCAGTGACGGACTCCCACACAGTCTCGCCGGTAAGCGAATCTAGGGCAAAGAGGGACGCCTGCCCATCGAAGTCATTTGTCAGCCCAGAGCCTGCCAAAGTTGTTGGAGCATATACTCGGTCAGAGGTGACCGCGAGGCGGGATTGGACTTCCAGCCCCAGGTCAGCTGTCCATATTTGTTGACCAGTGAGTGTATCGAGGCATGTCACCTGCCCGCCTTCCATCCCGGCACAGACACGGGTTTCATCACCATTCACCGAAGAATCCCAAACTTTTGTTTGCGGTGAAAAAGTCCAAGCCGAGTCGCCTGAATCCGCACGGACAGCATGGATGACACCGTCGGCTGTTGCAGCGACGACAAAATCGCCGGCAATAAAAGGAGCGGTGTTCACTGCGCTTGAAAGTTGAGTTTCCCAAAAAGGCGCTGCGAACGCGGGCTCAGTCGGCTGCGCGGACGATACTTGAACTTCAGCTTGTGGACTGGTCAAAGCCTCTGTTGCCGCTGCGGGAGTGCATGCCGCAAAAAATAACATTGCGATTAATAGCAGTATTTGAAATTTCTTCCTATGCATCTTTTCCTTTGGCATCATGTAATGCCGCCCCTACCCTTTTTGATTCTCCGCGATTATTTTTAATATCTCCTCGCTATGGTTTGCAGGGCGGACATTTTCAAAAACCTGTGTAATTCTCCCCTCAGGGCCGATCAAAAAGGTGGTTCGGAGCACACCTTCATACTCTTTACCCATGAACTTTTTCATTCCCCACACTTCGTACATGTCGCAAACCTTGTGTCCAGCATCGGCTAATAGCGGAAAAGGCAATTGAAATTTGTTTTTGAATTTCACATGTGATTCAACATCGTCCGGGCTGACACCCAGAATGACAACGCCGGCTTTTTCGTAAGCGGAGTAGTCATCACGAAAATTGCAGGCTTCTTTTGTGCAGCCGGGCGTATCGTCTTTTGGGTAAAAATATAAAATTACATTGCTGCCGCGATAATCTGACAATTTTCGCAAGGTATTGGTATCGTCCGGCATTTCAAATTCAGGCGCAGGGATTCCAGACTGGATGCTCATAAAAGGCTCTCCTTAAATTTAGATGACGACCATTATAATGGGCAAAGAAAAGATTAGCCCATGGTTGAATAGCAAAGTCACTTGACAAAAATCTTTTTGGTACACGGATTACACAGACATCACGGAAAGTGCGAAAAAAAAGTAAAGATCCGTCCGCTCCATGAATACCGTGTATAAAGAATACGATCTTCCTGACCTTGCAATAGCCATAAATATTGCCATAAAAATCTTACCAATCCCAATATTAGGCAGTATAATTCCGCCCGCTTAATGTGCAAGGATCGGATTTGGGGACGTGTTGGAATTGGCAGACAAGCATGACTTAGGATCATGTGCCGCAAGGCATGTGGGTTCGACTCCCACCGTCCTCACTAAAATTTTATAAGGCTCGCACAGGTCTGCACCTTTTGAGTCTGGAGGAAACTTTGAATATCGAAAAGCAATATCAGGAAGACCATTCGGTAAAACTGATCGTGGAAATTGATCAGGAAAAAATGAACAACTACAAGCGCCGCGCCGCTACGAAGATTTCTTCAAAGAGCAAGGTTCCGGGGTTTCGCCCGGGCAAGGCGCCGTACGACATCATTGTCCGCACTTTTGGCGACGCCGCCATTACCGAGCAGGCGGTTGACCTGCTGATCGACGCGGAATATTCCAACATCCTGAAGGAAGCGGATGTGAATCCGGGCGCGTCTGGTTCGCTCGAATCCATTGACAGCCTTGAACCGCCGAAATTTGTTTTTAGCATACCTCTCGCCCCGCAAGTGGATCTCGGCGACTACCACTCGATTCGTCTGCCGTACGAATGGGTTGCTCCTGAACAAAAAGATGTTGAGGCCGCTTTGGAAGAACTGCGCCAGATGTATGCCGCCACGGAAAATGTTGACCGCGCAATTGAAGTCGGCGATTATGTTTCGGTGGACGTAAAATCTGAAACCAGCGAACTTAATCGGACCGGGTTCGCAACTTTTGTCCGCAAAGAAGACCGCGACACCGAGTGGCCATATAACGGCTTTGCCAAGGAACTTGTCGGTTTGAAGGCGGGCGAGAGCAAGATCATCAGCCATGACTTCCCTGAAGACTGGGAAGTGGAAGAACTCAAAGGCAAGAGTGTGGAAATGGAAACCACAGTCAAAACTGTGCGCGGCGTAATCCTGCCTGACCTCGATGATGAACTCGCCCAAAAAACGGGCGCCGGTGATACAGTGGATGCGCTCAAGGAAGCCGTGAAGAACGACGTTGAAAAACGTTCACAGGATGCTTACGACGATAAATATTTCGTAGACCTGATCGAGAAAGTGAAGGAAGGCGCGACCATTAAATTCCACGCGCACACGCTTGAGCACGAAAGCGAGCATGTGCTCTCAGACCTCTCCAACCGCCTTGCGCAGCAAAGCATGAACCTCGAGACCTATTTCAAGATGCGCCAGACCACACGCGAAAAATTCCTTGAAGAAGAAGTAAATCCTGTCGCAAAGAAACGCCTTGAACGCAGTTTAATCCTCGATGAAATTGTGCTGAAAGAAAAAATCCAGCTTGATAATGACGCGCTGGATGCTGAATACAACAACACGATCAACGGGCTTGCCATGCAGGGAATGGATTTCTCCAAACTGCGTGGCGGCAAAAAAGGACAAAAGGAATTGAGCCAGGCTATCGCGATGGAATCCGCAAGCCGCGTGATGACCCGCAAGGCGCTCGACACGCTCAAGGCGATCGCCACGGGAGAATACAAACCCGTTGAAGAGGCAGGCGAAACGGCAGAAGCAGCCGACGAGGCAACGGAAGAGTCTGCTCCGGTTGAAGGTGAGCAGGACGCTTTGCGGCCCGCAGAGTAGACTCTGTTTTTTGATGGCTGGCAGGCCTGGTCGGAGTCAGACCGCGGTTTTTCCTCCGCAACAACAATGCCTATCAAATTTTAATAAAATTCAAACATGCCTTGTGTAATATTGTCCCAACTCAAAGGAGACAAATATGATTCCAGATTATAAAAATGTAGTTCCGATGGTTGTTGAAAATACCGGCCGCGGTGAACGTGCTTACGACATTTACTCGCTTCTGCTTAAAGAGAGAATTATTTTTCTCGGCACGCCGATCGACGATCAGGTTGCGAATGTAATCGTGGCGCAATTGCTGTTCCTAAACCACGAAGATCCTGACAAGGAAATTCGCATGTACATTAACTCGCCCGGCGGCGTCATCTACGCAGGGCTCGCGATCTATGACACAATGCAGATCATTTCGAATCCAATCAGCACTGTCGCTGTCGGCGTGACCGCATCCTTCGGGACTGTGTTGTTGACTGCCGGTACGAAGGGCAGACGCTACGCCCTGCCGCATGCGACCATCCACATGCATCAGCCTCTCGGCGGTGCGCAAGGTCAGGCAACGGATATAGCGATTCAAGCCAAGCAAATCATGCATTTGAAGTCACTGCTGAATGGCGTAATGGCCAGACATACAGGGCAGCCGCTCGAAGTCATCGAGCGCGACCTTGACCGCGATTATTATCTCGATGCCCAGCAAGCCGTGGAGTATGGTCTGGTGGACCAGATCATCGAGATGCCGGAAAAGATTGCCAAGTAGTCAGTGAGCAGTTTTCAGAAATCAATCAAGACCTCGGGAAGAATCTTCCGAGGTCTTACACTTATAATAGGGCAAGCAATCCCAATTCTAAAATCGGAAGTCGTAAATTATATGATCCCTTCAAACATCAAAGCGCTTATCCTTGACATGGACGGCGTGGTCTGGAAAGGCGACGCGCCTATTGGCGACCTCGCAGCCACGTTTCAACGCATCCGCGAGCGCGGGTTGAAATTTGTGTTCGCAACCAATAATGGAACCAAGACCCCGGAAGAGTACCAGAAAAAACTGGCTGACCTTGGTGTGAAGATCGAAGCCTATCAAGTTGTCACCTCGGCTCTGGGAGTGGCCTTCATGCTCTCGCGCAAATTCCCACGCGGGACGAAGGTTTTCATGATCGGTGAAGACGGCATCCGCGTGGCGTTGGAGGAAAAAGGATTTCAAATCCTATCCACCGAGGATGCTCCACAAGCGCAGGTTTTTGTGATGGGAATTGACCGCACGATTAACTTCATGAAAGTTGCCGAAGCGACATTGCTTGTGCGCGCCGGAGTCCCTTTTTATACAACCAACACCGACAAGACCTTCCCCACCCCGCGCGGAGAAATCCCCGGATCGGGCTCGTGGCTGTCGGTCATTACATCTGCGACAGGTGTGGAGCCGATCGTGGCAGGCAAGCCTTTTCCGTATTTAATGGAACTCTCGCTTGAAAGACTCGGCACAAAAAAAAATGAAACCCTTATTGTCGGCGACAGGCTCGAAACAGACATCGCCGCAGGTCAGGCTGTAGGATGTCCAACCGCGCTGGTGTTGAGCGGAGTCTCGTCAAAGGCGCAAGCTGCTGCCTGGCAGCCCAAAATGAATATTGTCGCGGAGAGTCTTTCCGATCTGGTGAAATAAGAGCGCAGCCTACTCCGCCATAATAGACATGAACGCCTCCACCACTCGCGGGTCGAAGTGCTTGCCCGACTGGGCGCGGATATATTCCTGCGTCTTTCCATGCGGCCAGGCTTCCTTATACGGGCGTTCAGACATCAACGCATCCCAAACATCTACAACTGCAAAGATCCGCGCAGCCAGCGGAATTTGTTCGCCCTTCAAGCCGCGCGGGTAGCCAGTGCCGTCCCATTTTTCATGGTGTGAAAAGGGGATATCCAACGCGCGGCTTAAAAATGGAATGGAAGAAAGCAGGTTCACCGCGTTTTGTGGATGTCGGTAAATGATCGCCCATTCGTCACTGGTCAGCGGGCCGCGCTTTTTCAAAATGCTGTCCGGGATGCCCATTTTTCCAATATCGTGCAGCAATGAGCCGCGCCAGATGTGAGTTAATTCCTCGTCCGGCAATCCCATGAAACTAGCGAGAATCAATGTCGTTTCAGAGACGCGTTTGGTGTGCCCTTCGGTATCTTCGTCGCGCAAGTCAAGCGCCTTGGACCAGCCTTCAAGCGTCGTGTCGTAGGCTGCAATGAGTTCAGCGTTCGCATGTTGGATTTCATCTTGAAAGTGAGCAGATTCGATCAAACGGGCGAGGGTGTTCGCAACCGTTCCAAGGTATTCAATCTCGCGCTCATCGCGGATATGCCCTTCGGCAAGATAAAGAACCAGCACTCCGAGCAGTTTTCTCCTTAACAGGATCGGCACATTATAGTGACCGTGAGGTTCCATCCCGTCGTAGTGGATTTCATGACGCGGATCAATCCCGGCTGAAAACTGAATCTCCCCACTTTGAATTGCGCGGCCACATAGGCAGACTCCGGGCTTAATGTGAGCGCAGGCCAATTGAAGCGGAGCGGGTAAATTACGATGCACTTTCATGGTCAGTTCATTCGAGCCTTCGTCAACAAGGAACACCGCGCCTTTGGGTAAGGTCGGCAGCCAGGGTGTGGAAAGAATCACATCCAGCGCGCGTGTTAACTGGTGTTCCAGCGGGTCATTTTGAAGCCCGATCTTGAGCAGTTCGTTGATAATCGCCTGAATCTGATAACTTCGCACCGCTTCAAATTCCGCGCTTTTGACGGCTTCTATCAAATTAACAGTATCAATCGCGATCGCGGCCTGCCGCGCAAGGTCGCTTAAAGTTTTTATATCATTCTGGTCGTAATCACGAAGGCGGCCTTGAGAAGTGTAACAGCCTAGAACACCGATGAGCCTTTCCGAGAGGAAGATGGGGACATCAATAGTGCTTCCCCATACGCCATACGGAAGGGACGCGGCGCGGCCCTCCCAATGATCATAATCTTTAACGACCATCGGCTGGCCGCTTATCAGGATCTTTCCGGCCATGCCTTCGCCGCTTTTTAATTTTGTGTTGATATATTTTTGGGGCTCACCACATGCGCCGACCAATGTCAGCGCTTTGCCGTCTGGGTCAACAAGGTAAATCGAACCTCCATCAGCTTCCAGCAGCGAAGTTGCGCGGCTGACAATAGTGTCCAGCAAGTTATCCCGCTCCCTGTGGGAGATAATGTCAAAGGCGATCTCATGAAGGGAAGTGAGATGTTCTGTCTGTTTACTAACAGAGGCAAGGCTGCGGTCAAGACTGCGGACAAGGTAGGTTGTAGAATAGATAACGGCAACACTAAGCAGGGCGAAGACCAAGACCCGCACCATCCACGAGGCCAGGTTCGCCGAGTTCGCCTGCAATTCGGGTTCAACAGCCAGTTTTCCCAAAACGAACAATCCAGCCACAATCACGATGATCACAAACCCGGAGGCTTGAAAAACCACCGCCTGCCGTAAATTGAAAAGTACCGCGGCTAAAATAATGGACGCAAAAATAAAGAGCAGGCCGTCGCTGCTCAACCCTCCAAGCAGAAGGTCTGCCAGCCCCACAATGCCGAGCAACAACAGCAGGCTGCCCGCCCGAAATGGAAAGCCAAGCCTGCGGGCAAATGTGACGAGCGCCCCCAAGATATAAACTACAACGTAAACAGCTACAAGGCTCGCCGTCTGGCGGTACGATAACCCCTGATAATAATCCTGAATAGCATTAACAATCCCCAATATTAATACCGGTGTCATGAAAATGAAAATCCCCCGCAAAATATTGTCTAATACATTTTGACGCCAAATTGCAAGAGAACTCAGGCCGTTGGTGATGTCAGATGCATGGTGTGACGAGCCCCCAGTTTGATTGGCTTTACGCGCCATAGATTACCTCTGGGAATATTACATGGCACGCAAAACTCCGCCGCCTGTAATTTTTTATTCACGCGACGCTCATTTTACTCTCAAACGTAAAACTCTGCTCTTCAAGATTTACCTCGCCCAGTCTGGTATCATATCTGCATGCATATCTACGATCTAACCCTCTCCTCCCTGATAAACATGCTCCAGCAGTGGAACGAACCTGCCTATCGCGCCAAACAAATCTGGCAGGGACTGTACCAGCATTTGTATTCATCGCCGGAACAGTTCACCAATCTGCCGGGCGCTTTGCGAGAGAAACTCGCAGAACGGCTGAACTTCTCCCCTCTCAAGGTGAAGCTATTTCTAGATTCATCAGACAAGCAAACACGAAAGACTCTCTTTGAGCTGCATGACGGTCACCTAATTGAAGCAGTGCTGATGCGCTATGATCCAAACACCAATTCAGGCAAAGGCCGCCGCACACTTTGCATCTCCACACAGGCCGGCTGCGCCATGGGATGCGTCTTCTGCGCGACAGGTCAAATGGGATTCAGCCGCCACCTCACCAGCGGCGAGATCGTGGCGCAGGTGATGTATTATGCGCAGGCTCTCAAGGTAGAAGACCTCGCCGTGACAAACATCGTCTTCATGGGCATGGGCGAACCATTCCATAATTACGAAAACTCGATGGCCGCCATTGACACGCTCAATGATCCCGATGGATATAACTTCGGTGCGCGGCGCTTCACCATTTCCACGGTGGGACTTGTCCCCCAGATCAAAAAGTTTGCAGATGAAAAACGACAGGTCAACCTCGCCATTTCCCTGCACGCGGCGGATGATACGGAGCGGCTGGCGATCATGCCTGTCAATAAGCGCTACAAGATTGATGAAGTCATTAATGCCTGTAAATATTATGTCGAAAAAACGCATCGGCGCGTGACCTTTGAGTGGGCGCTGATTAGTGGCGTGAACGACTCCCCGGAAGTGGCACGCAAACTTGCGTCCCGGCTCAAGGGATTGCTATGCCATGTCAACGCGATACCGCTCAACCCGACAGAAGGCTACCAGGGCCAGGCGACAGACCGTCAGCGGGCGATGGTGTTCAAAGAAACGCTGGAGCAGGCCGGGATCGAGTGTACGATCCGTATGCGGCGAGGAATAGATATTGCCGCAGGCTGTGGTCAACTTGCCGGGCAGGATTCACCTGCCTAAAGAAATTCCGTATTGGCTACGCGTTGATAAAAACTCCCGTGAAGGTTTTCAACCTGACAAGCGTTAATGATATGAAAAGCATGAACAGCGAAGAGCCGTCGCGCCTCATTTCAGATTGCCTCGCCGGTGATGAACGGGCAATTGACATGTTGGTTCGCCGCTACGAGGCAGATGTGTTCAGGCTGGCATATTCCATCGTCGAAGATGCGAGTGATGCCAGTGAGGCTACCCAGGAAACCTTTATTGCTGTGCTAAAAGCGCTGAAAACTTATCAGGAAAAGACCTCCTTCAAAGCCTGGTTGTACACCATAACGCTGAACGTCAGCCGCAGTCACTTGCGAAAAAGAAAAATACTGGAACGGTTACGAACGACGATTACGTCCATCTTTCTGGTCGACTCGCAAACGCAAAATTTGCCAGAGGACACGATCATACAAAACGAGACCGAGTCGGCTATTTGGAATTCGCTCAACAAATTGGATGAAAGGCATAAAATCGTTGTCGTGCTCAGATATTTTCACGATTTGTCGGTTGCGGAAATTTCTGAAATACTCTCGGTCAATGAAGGGACGATTCATTCCCGACTGCACACGGCACGTGAAAAGCTAAGGAACACGTTATCGTATTTGCATCATGGAGAATAAATCTTTGACACAAATTTCGCATGAGGATGCCTGCCGTTTGATCAGCATGAGCGCTGACCAGGTACTGGATTCGGATAAAAACTCGATCCTTATGGCTCACCTTGTTAACTGCGAGGATTGCAGGTCTTACGCAAACGAAGTGAATGAAGTTGAAATTGTTTTACGCAAGCTGGGACAAAAATTCAGCCCGCGCCACGCCCCGTTGGATGCTGCGCAGATTTTATCTCGAAGTAAAAAAGCAGACCCCTCTTCTGCGCCGAGCTTTACATTTGCAAAATTGGGAATGATGGTTTTCATTGTTTTTACAGCGGCAATCGTCTCATGGCAATTTTCAACTCGCAACACAGTTTCGCCGACTGCGATTTACACTGCCGTCCCAATCCCCACTCCATCCACATATTTGACCTCGACAAATTCCATACTGCCAAATTGTGAATTTACCCCGTATCAAATTCAGGAGGGAGACACCCTGGATAGTATTTCCGAGCAGTTTTCCGTTCCAGCGGAGACGATTATGGATTTCAACCAAATGCGGGAGGAAGACATCCAGCCATTCAGGCTGATCAGAGTTCCGTTATGCGCCCAAACGCCGACCATCACCATTTACCCGCCGAATTCGACCATCACAACGACCCCTCAATTTAAACCCGTTACGCCAACTCCCGGGTAAAATTCCAGCCTGAAATAACCTTTCAGCACGCAAAGCCCGAAACTTGTCAGAAAGGTCGGGTTGATATATAAGTTTCAAAATTTAACAACGAAAAAGAGAACTATGAATAACGATAAACAAAATTGGCTCGAACGCCCCATTCATCCCACCCTGCCCGTCATCACCAATGAGCTTGTAATCTTTGTTGGGATCATTTTATTTGCACTCTTCACACGCTTCTACCTGCTTGAACCGCGTGTGATGAGTCACGACGAAAGTTTGCACACTTATTATTCCTGGCGCTTATATCAGGGACAAGGCTACGAACATTCGCCGATGATGCATGGCCCGTTTCAGTTCCATGTTGTCGCGTTGTCCTATTTCATATTCGGTGCAAACGACTTTACATCCCGCATCCCGGCTGTTCTTTTCAGCATTGCCACAGTCTGGACGGTCTGGTATTGGCGGCGTTACCTTGGCAAATGGGGTTCGCTGATTGCGGGATTCCTTTTGGTGATCTCACCATACATGCTTTATTACGGGCGTTATGTCCGCAACGAGTCATTCGTGGGCTTCTCGGGCATCCTCATGCTTTACGCCATGCTGCGTCACCTCGAAGTTGGCGGGCGAAAGTACCTCCTTATGCTCGCCGGCGCGCTGGTATTGCATTTCACGGTAAAAGAGACATCCTTTATTTACGCCGCCGAAGCGCTGATCTATCTCGCAGTTTATTTCATCGCGCAAGTCACACGCCGCCCGTGGAAGAATGCAGAAAAGGATTACCGCGCCTTTATCATCGCACTTGGGATCACAGTATTGCTCGCCGGTCTCGCTGCTGGATTCATGCTCTACACTCGCGACGCTGCGGTCATTTCTGGAACAGAAACCGCCGTTCCAAGCAATCCCGAGACTGCAACCTCGCCTCTTGCCCCGCCCGAAACTGGTTCCATTTCCCCGACCATGATCCTCGCCCTGGCAGCGCTGCTCTCGCTTGCCGCCGCGGCGTATTATTTAATCCGCGGATATACCTGGGAACGAATACGCAGCGACCGCGCGTTTGACCTGCTGATGGTCACCGGCACAATGGTTCTGCCGATGCTTTCCCCGTTCATCATCAAATGGGTTGAGCAATGGACGAATGTCACCATCCCCACTGAATTCAACGAAGTTCAAAACATGCTGGCCGAGCCAAAATCCATTTTTGTGATTGGCGGGTTTTTGATCCTGATGTTCGCACTCTCTGCCGTAGTTGGCTTGCTCTGGAATAAAGATTTTTGGTGGAAAACCGCCCTGGTCTTCTGGGTGCCTTTCACCATTTTATACACAACCGTCTTCACCAACAGCAATGGCTTCTTTACCGGCACCATCGGCTCCCTCGGATACTGGATCGTTCAACAGGATGTCCAACGCGGAAGCCAGCCATGGTATTACTATGTGCTGATTCAAATTCCCATGTATGAATTCCTGCCGGCACTTGGACTCCTCCTTGCAGTCATCATAGGGCTAAGGAGAAAACCTGTCCCCCGCGTCGAGATCGACGGCAGCGAGGATGCCGAAAGCGATTCAACAGACCAAATCATCAGCCTGCTGGAAACCGAGGAAACCGACATTGCAGTTTCGGAAGAAAAGAATTTTGCGAACACATTCAGCCTGTTGATTTGGTGGAGCGTCATCAGCGTGATAGCATTCACATTCGCTGGCGAAAGAATGCCCTGGCTCACCTATCACATGGCCTGGCCGATGATCCTGATCACTGGCTGGGCGCTGGGTCGCATCATTGACACAACCGATTGGGCCAAGCTAAAACAACAGCGCGTCCCGCTGACAATCGCGACGCTTGCGATATTTGTAACCAGTTTGACTGGAATGTTCCTCGCCCTTTACGGAACAACCCCCCCATTTCAAGGAAAGGAACTCGCGCAATTACAAGCAACCAACGCATTCCTCCTGCCACTGACCGTCACCATCATTAGCGCGTTTGGAGTGATTTACTTTTTCCGATCATGGACTTTCAAAGAGATTAGACATATTTTCACTTTGGTAGTCTTCTCTTTCCTTGCACTGCTGACTGCGCGAGCCGCTTTCCGCGCATCCTACATCACATACGATCAGGCGACAGAGTTCCTGGTCTACGCACATGGCGCGGCGGGAATCAAGGATATTATCAATCAGGCAACGGAAATCTCAGAGCGAACCACCGGCGGCATGAATGTTTCACTTGCGTACGATACCAACGGCGATACAGGTGTCTCATGGCCGTTCGTATGGTATTTACGCGACTTCACCAATCAAAGCTCTTTCGACCAACCGACCCGTTCGTTGAGAGATAAGACGCTGGTCATTGTCGGGCAGAACAGCTTTGACAAGATCGAGCCAGCGCTTGGACCCGGCTTCCATAAAATTGACTACATCCGCATGTGGTGGCCGATGCAGGATTACTTCAATCTGGTGAGCGACCGAGACCCGAGTCAGCCGTTCCCTGAAGATTATTCCTGCAACGGGCTGCTCAGCATTTACAAGTTACGCAAATCAAAAGATTATTCACGCTTCTGTGAGGGCTTCACAAATCCCGCAGTACGGAACGGCCTCCTGCAAATTTGGCTCAACCGTGATTACACCGCATACGCTCAAGCTAAAGGCCGCTCTGATCTGACGCTGGCAACCTGGGAGCCGTCGTCCAAAATGCGCCTGTATATTCGCAAAGACGTATCCGAGCAAATATGGAATTACGGATTGGCTGCGGCAGCTGTCGCGGAAGTCGTGGATCCAACGGAAGGCAAATATGTTCCATTGGCAGCTGACCTGATTTTAAGTATTGCCCAGCCGGATCAAATCCCAATGAAAGCGCCGCGTTCATTTGCCCTTGCTAAAGACGGCACAATTTATGTTGCAGATTCGGCAAATCACCGCATCCTGCACCTCGACGTTGAGGGCAATGTTCTTCATTCATGGGGAACCTATGCTGACGGCGTATCCATCCCGGCGACTCCGGGCACATTCAACGAACCGTGGGGCATTGCGGTCGGCCCGGACGGGTCAGTCTTTGCGACAGACACATGGAATCATCGCGTGCAGAAGTTCACTGCGTCTGGGAAGTTTGTGAGGGAATGGGGAATATTCGGTCAGGGCGAGACACCCGAATCATTCTACGGCCCGCGCGGATTGGCGGTAGATGCCGAAGGGCGAGTCTATGTCACGGATACCGGGAACAAGCGCATCGTTGTGTTTGACGCGGACGGGATTTTCATCACCCAGTTTGGAACAGCAGGCTTCGATCCAGGTCAGTTTGATGAGCCAGTCGGCATCGCCATTGATAAGGACGGAACTGTCTATGTGACAGATACCTGGAATCAACGTGTGCAAACATTCATCCAAGTTGAATCTGAAACGAGCCTCGCTTTCATCCCGGACAGGCAATGGGATGTTTACGGCTGGTTCGGTCAGTCGCTTGAAAACAAGCCTTTCATCGCTGTGAATGACGAGTTGCATGTTTTCATCACCGACCCCGATGGATACCGCGTAATGGAATTCAGTAATGACGGAACGCTCATTCGCGTCTGGGGTGATTTCGGCGACACGCGTTCCAGCTTCGGCCTCGCTTCCGGCATTGCTGTGGATCGAGACGGCCGGGTGTGGGTCAGCGACAGTGTCTATAATCGCTTGATGCGGTTTACGTTGCCATAAATTATGCGCATCAAAACCTCCGAGTTCTTGAAGAACTCGGAGGTTTTTGTGGTGGTATAATCGCCGTGCTTTATAAAAAATCCTGCGAGGGAGAGTTATGAAACTCCACGAATATCAATCAAAAACAATTTTTTCAAAGTACGGCATCCCGATCCCGAAAGGAAGGGTGGCGGCTACCGCTCACGAAGCAAGACAAATTGCAGAAGAGCTCGGTGGCCGCGTTGTCATTAAGTCGCAAGTGCTGGTCGGCGGACGAGGTAAGGCGGGCGGGGTAAAACTCGCCAAAGATCCCGCCGAAGCTGAACAGTTCGCCACGCAAATTTTGGGCATGGAAATCAAAGGCCTGCCCGTGCGCAAGGTGCTGGTGGACGAGGCTTCTGCCATCGAGCAGGAAATCTACTTTGCCATCACCAACGACCGTGCGGCAAAGAAGCCGGTCATGATTGCCTCTGCCGCTGGCGGCATTGATATTGAAGAAGTAGCCGCCAAAACGCCTGAGAAGATCGTCAAATTGCATATTGATCCATTACTCGGCTTGCGCGAATATCAGGCGCGCGATGTGGCAGTGGCTATTGACCTGCCCCGTGAACAAATGAAGGACTTTGTAAAGATCGCCATGGGTTTGTGGGAAGTGTACAAAGCCACGGATGCGACGCTGGCAGAGATTAATCCGCTGGTGATTACAAAAGATAAAAAACTTGTCGCGCTTGACGGGAAGATGATGATTGACGACAGCGCTCTCTTCCGTCACCCGGAATTGAACGAGATGCGCGATACAGATGAAGACGCCCCTGCCGAGATCGAAGCGCGCAAATACGGACTGTCCTTCATCAAACTTGATGGCGACATCGGCTGCATGGTCAACGGCGCGGGACTGGCGATGACCAGCATGGACGTGATCAAACTCTTTGGCGGCGAGCCAGCCAACTTCCTCGACGTGGGCGGCGGCGCTCCCGCAGACAAAGTCGCGGCGGCAATGCGAATCATCCTGACCGACCCGAATGTAAAGGCTGTCTTATTCAACATCTTCGGCGGCATCACCCGCTGTGACGAAGTCGCGCGCGGCATCCTGACTGCAATGGACGAAGTCAAGCCGAAAGTCCCGATGGTCGTCCGCCTCGTCGGCACCAACGCAGAAGAGGGACGCAAACTGCTTGAGAATGCGAACATGATCACCGCCGAAACACTGGCCGATGCCGCGAAAAAATCTGTCGAAGCAGCGCGACAAGGAAAATAATCCGTAGGGGCAGGGTTTCCCTGCCTTTCAAAGGAATTAATTATGAGTATTCTTGTAGATAAAAACACCCGCCTGATCGTACAAGGGATTACCGGCAACGAAGGCTTATTTCATACCACCCAAATGTTCGCTTACGGCACAAATATTGTCGGCGGCGTCACACCCGGCAAGGGTGGTGAATGGGTTTTGGAAGGCAAAGTCCCGGTCTTTGATTCTGTGAAGACCGCCCGTGAAGCGACCGATGCAAATGCGACGATCATCTTCGTCCCCGCCCGTTTCGCGCCTGATGCCATGTTCGAGGCCGCAGATGCCGGCATCCCTCTCATCATTTGCATCACCGAAGGCGTAGCCGTTCAAGATATGATGCGCGTCCGCAATTACCTCGACCAGAAGAAAGTGCGGCTGATCGGCCCCAACTGCCCGGGCTTATTAACTCCCGGTGAAGCAAAGGTCGGCATTATCCCCGGCAATATTGCCATCCCCGGCAACGTCGGCGTGGTCTCGCGCTCAGGGACGCTCACCTACGAAGTGCTTTATGCCATGAAAAATTTGGGCATGGGAGCGACAACCTGCGTCGGCATCGGCGGTGACCCGGTCAACGGCACGAACTTCCTCGATGTGCTTGAAATGTTTGAGCACGACCCAATGACCGAGAAGGTCATCATGATCGGCGAGATCGGCGGCAACGAAGAAGAAAAGGCCGCTCAATATATCGCCGACAAAATGACCAAACCCGTTGCAGCCTTCATTGCAGGGCAGACCGCCCCACCCGGCAAACGCATGGGACACGCCGGCGCGATCATCGAAGGCGGAGCGGGCACTGCCGCAGACAAGATCAAGGCCCTTGAAACAGCGGGCGTAAAAGTTGCCAAACACCCGGAAGAAATTCCAACCCTTCTATAACCTGTACGGGCACAGCGAGACGATCTCAAAATAAAATCTTTGAGGTTTCGCTGTGCCCCAACTTAAATTCATAGAGCCGCCCGCGGGCGGCTCTACAGTTTATAATCCCTACAGAATTTTATTTGTGCGCGTCGATATATTTCGCAGCTTCGCCGACGGTGGTGATCTTCTGCGCATCTTCATCCGAAATCTCGGCGCCGAACTTATCCTCAAAAGCCATGATCAGCTCAACGAGGTCGAGCGAATCAGCTTCGAGGTCTTCACGGAAGCGGGCCTCAGGCGTAATCTTCGCCTCGTCTGCGCCGAGTAAATCCTTTACAATTGCTACAAGTTCAGTATATGTGTCTGTCATGACAACCTCCATTTATTTTATTGAATTGAATTGTAATCGGTATAAAAACCGTGTCAAGCACTTCACACTCAGGAACACTGCCTTATGTCAAAAGTTGCGCCAATTGACCAGCGAAAAGCTGACCACATTAAAATAAACTTAGAGCAGGATGTCCGCTCTGCTTTGACAAGCGGACTCGAAAAGTATCGATTCACCCACGAAGCATTGCCTGAACTCGACCTTGAGCGCATCAATACGACCCTCAGCCTGTTCGGCAAAAAACTAAATTCGCCAATCCTTGTCAGTTCCATGACCGGCGGGACAGATGCCGCAAAAACGATCAACATGCGCCTCGCTGAAGCAGCGCAGGAATGCGGCATCGCCATGGGAGTCGGAAGCCAGCGCGCCGCAATTGAACACCCCGAACAAGCTGAGTCATTTCAAGTGCGGAAAGCTGCGCCAGATATTTTGTTATTTGCCAATCTCGGCGCGGTGCAATTGAATCACGGCTACGGCATTGACGAGTGCCGCAAGGCTGTGGAAATGATTCAAGCCGACGCGTTGTATCTGCATTTGAATCCATTGCAGGAGGCTGTGCAAGATGCCGGCGATACCAATTTTTCAGGGTTGGCAAAAAAAATCGAAGAAGTATGCAGAAAACTGGAGGTGCCGGTCATCGCAAAGGAAGTCGGCTGGGGTATCTCAGAACGGACGGCAAAATTGCTGGCCGATTGTGGCGTCAGCGCCATTGACGTGGCCGGCGCGGGCGGCACAAGCTGGTCACAGGTGGAGATGCACCGCGCCCCAGACGAGTTCACCCGTCAACTGGCAGGGACATTTGTCGGCTGGGGCATCCCGACCGCAGAATCCATCCTGAACGTCAGAAAGGCCGCGCCAGAAATGACCATCTTCGCCAGCGGCGGAATCAAAGACGGACTCGACATTGCCAAGTGCATTGCCCTCGGCGCAACCCTCGGCGGCATGGCTGGTCAATTCCTCAAAGCCGCCGCGATCTCCACTGAGAATGCGGCTGAGGCGATGAAGTTGACCAAGCGGCAGATCGAAGTCACGATGTTTGCGTCAGGAGTTGGAAGGTTGGAAGATTTGAAGGCTGAAAAGTTGATTGCAATTTAATCTTGTCGTGTCATGCTGAGCATAGCAAAGCATCTGCGCTAAACGAAGTAAAAAACTGGTGATCTTGCGACCACCAGTTTTTTTCAACTTACTGCACAAAGTTTTACGGGTTTGCCTGTTGAGCGCCCCAGCCGCCCATCATACCGCCGTGACCTTGGCCGTTTCCCCTCATGCCGCCGGGGCCGCCGCGCATTCCATTTTGATAGGTTCCATCCTGCATCGGGCAATCGCCGGTATTGCCAGCGCCATGCATACCGCCGCGGGATTTCATCCAGTCGGCCTGCTCCTGGGTAATGACATTGGCTTTGACAGCCGCATCCATTGCATTGGCACGGACTTCAGTCATGATGGCAGGGAATTCCTTAGCGGTGACGCCTGCCGAAAGGGCGATATCGTACATGGTCTCGCCAGCGGCGAGGCGGGTATTGATGTCGTTCACATTCAGGTCAAGTTTCCTTGCAAACTCGGTTACCATGAATGTGTGCATTGGGCCGCTCGTGCCGTTCTGCATCATGGATCCACGCCCGACGGCTGGAGGAGGTGTCGCATCCTGCGCGAAAACCGCACCAACGCCAAGCACGCCGAGTGCCAACACAACCAAACCAATGACTAAAACTGTTTTTTTCATTTTAAACTCCTTTTGAGTGATAGTTCAGGTTTATTCCTGATTACGCTCAAAGGATACTTCCGCAATGTAAAGGTTGCTTAAAGAAAAAAACAAGATTGGGGAAAGAAATTTCGCAAATTGTCATATTTATGCCCTCGGTTACAAATTGCGCTTCCCGCAAGAAGATAGAAAGGCGCAATTTGTGACCGTTATGGGTATACTATGGGCAGGAGACCAAACATCATGGATGAAATGAAGTATGAAAAACTTGGTGAGGCGAACAGCCGCGCAGAAGCCGAAGTTGTGGAAAGTTTCCTCGAAGCCCAGGGGATTGACGTTGAACTGGTAGAGGAATCCATTTCCCGCTCGGCGTACACACTTGCAACCGCCCGTGTCGAGATATTTGTCCCCAGGGAACTTTTGGAGCAAGCCCTCGAGTTACTTAAACCCTTTGACGACATCGAACCACAGGATGAAAGCACAGAAGATACTGAATAAATTTATCCGTCAAGACGAAGCGATATATAACAAAATCGAATAGATCATCGCTGTCAGTAATCCGATAACAGACAGCGCAATCCCCACGGTTGCGCTTCTCTTATTTTCAGACCTTCTCCCCAAGACCCCCAAAATAATACCGAGGATGCCTAGGATCGTGCCAAAGGCTGGAACAATCAACCCGCCGCACAGACTCAATATGCCCAGCGCCGCCGAAGCGAGGGCGTAAAATTTATTGAGCCGCTCTTCGGGGTCAAGCGATGCAGGGTCAGTTTGCACAAATCACTCCTCACCCGTCAACAACTTGATGCGTTCCCACGGCTTTAAGCTTTCGTCCTCAGCCAGCAGATTCTTCAAATCGTACAACTCATCGCGCAGCGCGGCGGCTTTTTCAAACTCAAGGTTCTTCGCGGCTTCCTTCATCTGCTTTTCAACATCGTCAACGATCTTGCGCAGTTCCCCGCGCGGAAGACCATCCGCCGCGGTCTTGTATTGTCCTTTTGCCTCGCCAATGGCTTTTGCGCTCATCATTTCCGTCAATTCATGAATCTCCTTGTGAATACTGATCGGCATGATGTGATTCTCTTCGTTATATTTAATCTGCTTGGCGCGGCGGCGATTTGTTTCATCCAAGGCGCGTTTCATCGAGTCGGTCGTGCGGTCGGCATACATGATCACGCGCCCGTTCACATTTCGCGCCGCGCGGCCAATGGTCTGAATCAGCGCCGTGTCCGAACGCAGGAAGCCTTCCTTGTCTGCGTCCAATATTGCGACCAGCGAAACCTCGGGCAAGTCCAGACCTTCGCGTAAAAGGTTGATTCCCACCAGCACATCAAAAGTACCCAGCCGCAGGTCGCGCAGGATCGCGACACGCTCCAGTGTCTCAACTTCCGAATGCAGATACTGGACTTTGACTCCCAGCTCTTTCAGATACTTGGTCAGATCTTCCGACATACGCTTCGTGAGAGTCGTGACCAAAACGCGCTCGCCTCTTTCTACCCGTTGGCTGATCTCTCCGACCAGATCATCCACCTGCCCTTTGGTTGGGCGGACGTCCACTTCGGGGTCCACCAACCCCGTCGGGCGGATAATCTGCTCGACGACCTGCTCGGCATGTTCCATTTCGTATGCCGATGGCGTGGCTGACGTGTAGATCGTCGAACCCATCACCTGTTCAAACTCATCAAACTTGAGCGGGCGGTTGTCCATGGCAGACGGCAGGCGGAAGCCATATTCCACGAGCGTTTCCTTGCGCGCGCGGTCACCGTTGTACATCCCGCGGATCTGCGGTACGGTCATGTGACTCTCGTCAATGATGAGCAGGTAGTCACTTGGTAGAAAATCAATCATCGTCCACGGATGTGAGCCGGGCGCGCGGCCATCCAGCTGGCGGGAATAATTCTCAATGCCGGAACAATAGCCAACTTCCTTCAACATCTCAAGATCGTAGCGCGTGCGCTGTTCGATGCGCTGGGCTTCGAGAAACTTGCCATTATCCTTATAATATTTCAGCCGTTCCTCAAGCTCCGCCTCAATGTTAACTATCGACTCTTTCAAACGATCTGCATCAGTTAAAAATTGCTTCGCAGGAAAAATGGACACTTCACTTGGTTCGTCAATTATTTCGCCGCTGACTCGATGGAACTGCATGATCCGTTCAACTTCATCTCCAAAGAAAGTAATGCGGTAGCCGCGTTTGTCTTCATAAGCGGGGATGATCTCCAGAGTATCGCCGCGCACGCGGAAAGTGCCCGACTTCAATTCCATGTCATTCCGTTGATATTGACTCTCGATTAACTGTCGCAGCAAGGCGTTGCGCCGAAATATCTCACCCACTTTGAGAGTGACTGTCCCTTTGCCGAATTCTTCGGGAGAACCCAAACCATAAATGCACGAGACTGACGCCACAATGATGACATCCCGCCGCGAGATCAAGGCGGTCGTCGCCGCCAGGCGCATCCGCTCGATCTCTTCGTTGATTTGAGTCTCTTTCTCGATGAACAGGTCATGCCGCGGCACATACGCCTCTGGTTGATAGTAATCGTAGTAGGAAACAAAATACGAGACCGCATTCTCGGGAAAGAATTCCTTGAACTCGGCATACAACTGCGCCGCCAGCGTCTTATTGTGCGCCATGATCAACGCAGGTTTTTGCAATTCCTGAATGACGGATGCGATGGTAAAGGTCTTGCCGGTGCCGGTTGCGCCGAGCAACACCTGATTCTTTTTGCCTTCGCGAACACCTTGCACGAGTCCACGGATGGCTTCGGGCTGGTCGCCCATCGGGATAAAGGGAGCGTTTAGTTTAAAGTCCATGTTTTTTGGGGGTGGTCAATTAGGGGAACATGTGTTCTATTTTACTCGAATGGTAAAAGAAATGCCAGCAAGTCAAAGTATAATCGAGAGAGTTAAAAAAACTAAAAAGGCTCCACCTGCCCGGCAGTTTAAAAAAACATGACGCAGATGATCGCGGATTTATCAAAAACATAGTTCAGGATTGTTTAAATCCGCGATTCTAACGTTCACACCGACTTGCTTTTGGTGCAGTGTCAGCGTTCAAAAATAAAATATCAGGTGGCAAGAAAAGGTTTTTCGTAATGAATAAAAATCAAAAATTCCTCATATTATTTTTTCTAACCTCGACTTTAATTCTATTTCTTGGTTTTTACCGTAACCAATGGAACATAGCTACGAAAGGCAAATTCAGAAATTTCCAAAAAGACGACCAGGCGCTAGTAATCGGAAGAATGGTGGAAACGCGTCAAAACGGCCTCCTATCGCACAGCGGGTTTCTAGGTATCGGCGATTCAGAATTGTTTATGATAGATACTGAAAAATATGAAGAGGAAATCATGTACGAATATCAATATGATTCGTATCTGAAAGGGAAAGTCTTTAGTAATAACTTTTCAATCTATCCATCCCAAACTGGTGTTCAGGGGCTTTTTTTTGGCATTCTGGATGTGATCAGCCCATTCCCGCCTCCAGAGAACCTTCGCTTGTATCGAATAATTACATCACTATCCTTCGCCATAGTTCTCGGTTTTATTCTGACATGGTTCTTTTCCGAATTTGGCTGGGTAACTGCAACCTTTGCGTTGATTGGGTGTGTCACATCACCGTGGTTGACTGTGATTGGGCGTAATCTCTTCTATTTTCCAACTTTTTTTTATCTGCCAATGGTTGCCGCCATCTATTATCTCAAGAAATTTCCAGTCGAGAACGAAAAGGTATTACGCCAATTTGGAGTTGTTATTTTCGCTAGCGTATTTCTAAAGTGCCTATTCAACGGATTCGACTTCATCATACCATCCATCCTGATGATCAGCGCGCCATATATATATTACGCGATTCGAGATCGATGGAGAACAAAGAAATTCATTAATGTTGGAATAACCATCTCGATTGCATCAACCATTGCAATTTTTCTGACTCTGGTCATATTATCTATACAAATATGGAATTCTTCCAGCAATTACTCAGAGGCAATTGGTTATATTACAAACCGGCTTAACGAACGCACCATAGGAACTATTTCAGGAGCAGTGGGTACTGAAGGAACTATTAAGGATGTATTGGTTATTTACTTTTTTGATAAAGTTGTTTTCAAAGAAGAAACTATTCGATTTATCGACTTAATCAATGTCTTTGCGATATCAACAATCCTGTATGTGATACTCAAAACACTGATAGAGAAATCCATTCGTATTCCCCGTCAAATGTTGGCGCTCATAATTACAACCTGGGCTTCCATCCTCTCGCCTCTTCTCTGGTACGTTATCTTTAGAGGGCAGGCATACGTTCATACACATACCAATTTCCTTGCATGGTACATGCCGTTTGTTATTTTCGGTTTTGCATTATGCGGATATTTTTTTGAAAGCCTTCTCTACAATAAAAAGTAGAAACGCAAAATTACTTCGTTGCCAACTCGCCCAACACATCCAACAATTTCACAGTCCAGACTTCCTCTTTTGTGACAGCCACCCAATAAGCGGATTTTCCGCCCCTGACGCCATTTCCCAAATCAGGCAGACGCATCGCCTCCGACCCGTCAACTGGCGCGGCGTACTTGAGCAGTATCTGCCCCGACGATTCCATGCTCACTGAAGTCAGTCCTGCTTTTTCGGCGCGCAGTTTCACGCGCATCTGATACAAAAGATTTTGAGTCATCTCAGGCAGCTGACCGAACCTATCGCGGAATTCAGACCCAAGCGCATCGAGTTCGGTTTCATCGCGCAGATCCGCAATGCGGCGATACAGCCGCAGGCGCAGGTCTTGATCTGAAATGTATTCGCTGGGAATGCCGACCGCGAGAGGCAGATCCACATTGACGGGAAGACTCATGGGTTGGAAAGTTGGGAAGTTAGAAAGTTGCAAGCTAACTTGCGAACCTGTCAACTTGTCAACAGCGCGTAAGCGTCTCACCGCATCCGACAACATCCTTGTGTAAAGGTGAAAGCCGACTGCCTGAATAAATCCATGTTGACGCGTGCCGAGCAGGTCGCCCGCGCCGCGAATTTCTAGGTCGCGCATGGCAATCGAATAGCCCGCGCCAAGCTGAGTATTCTCCGCAATGACTTCCAGCCGTTGCTGACCGTCCTGCGTCGGCGACATTTTATTGTGGCGGAAGAAATAGGCATACGCGCGCATCGCACCGCGGCCAACACGTCCGCGCAACTGATAAAGCTGGGCAAGACCAAAAGTATCCGCGCGATCAACGATAAGCGTATTGGCGTTTGGAATATCCAAACCAGATTCAATGATGGTCGTGCAGAGCAGAATATCGATTTCACCCATGTTGAAGCGGTGCATCACGCTGGCAAGCTGCCCCTCCGCCATTTGCCCGTGACCCACATCCACGCGCGCCTCGGGGACAAGTTTATTGAGATGCGCCCGCATCGCTTCGATGGTGTTGACGCGGTTATGGACAAAGAAAATCTGCCCGCCGCGTTCCAGTTCACGCAAAATGGACTGCCGCACAAGGCGCGGCGAATACGGGCCAACGTGCGTGACTATTGGCAGCCGTTCTTCGGGAGGCGTGTTCAAATTTGAAATGTCGCGCACGCCCGTCAGAGCCATGTACAAAGTGCGCGGAATTGGAGTGGCAGTCAGTGTCAGCACATCCACTTCGGTGCGAAGCTTCTTGAGATGTTCCTTGTGTGTGACGCCGAAGCGTTGTTCCTCGTCAATGACGGCCAGCCCCAAATCTTTAAATTGCACATCCGCCGAGATCAAGCGATGCGTGCCGATGACAATATCCACTTCGCCCAACGCGAGCTGGCGCAAAATCTCAGCTTGTTCACGCGGCGTGCGGAAGCGCGAAAGCATCTCCACTTTGACTGGGAAAGCGGCAAGCCGCTGTGAGAAGGTCTCAAAATGCTGCTGAGCCAAAACAGTTGTGGGAACAAGCACAGCCGCCTGCTTGCCGCTCATCACAGACTTGAACGCGGCGCGCAAGGCAACTTCTGTTTTTCCATAGCCGACATCTCCGCACAACAACCGGTCCATCGGGCGGGCGCGTTCCATGTCCCGTTTGATATCGGTGATGGCGCGCTTTTGATCGTCCGTTTCCACGTAGGGGAAACTGTCTTCGAGTTCCTTCTGCCATTGTGAATCTGCTCCGAACGAAAATCCTTCCACTACCTGCCGCCGCGCATAAAGATCGAGCAGGTCTTCGGCGACTCTTTGAACGGCTTCCTTGACGCGTGTCTTCGTATCAGACCAGCCCGTCCCGCCGAGATGATCGAGCGAGGGCTTGCCTCCCTCCGCGCCGACATAACGGGTAAGTCTGTCAGCCTGATGCACAGGGACAAAAAGCGTGTCGGCGTTGTCGTATTCAACAGCAAGATACTCTCGTTCGTGGCCGTCCAACTGTCGCTGAGTCAGACCCGCAAACCGTCCGATGCCATGATCGATATGGACGACATAATCGCCGGTCAGCAAATCCGCATAAAGCGCTTCGGGGGTTTCTGCTGTCTGTCTGTGCTTAATGCGCGGCTGCGGCCGTTCCCATCCGAAGATTTCAGAATCAGTAATTAAGTGAACGAGTGGAAGCGTAAAACCTTCTGACAGGGATGCTTCAAAAAAATCAAGGTTGGGAAAATCAGAATCGGGATAATGTTCTTTCCACATTTCGCGCAGGCGCGGCGATTGACGCGAAACGATAATCACCTGTTCGCCTCTTTCGACGATGGGTGAAAGATAATCAATAAACGGCTTGAGCCGTCCGCCAAATCTTTCATCGTGCGTAAACTGATCGCTGATCGGTGATGGCTGATCATCGTTGACGATTCCAGAAGCATGTCCCAATTCAAGTGAAGAAAAACCACTCAGGCTGTCGTGCAATTCAGACCACGGCAGATAGGGTATTGGAAAATCTTTTGAAAGCGTTCCTTCTTCAATGCTCTCGCGCCTGAATTTAACCGCCTGCTCTTCAATCTCATTCGCAAGCATCTCAACCAGATTCAAGTCATCCACCAAAATCATTGTCTTCGATGGAAGATAATCCAGCAGGGACGCGGGCATTGGGTGAAGCAGCGGAATATGAAATTCAGATAGCTGCATCTGCGCCTCAATCGTATCTGTTAAAAATTCGCGCGCAGGCGTGATCAAAATATTTTCAAGTTTTTCAACTGTTCTTTGCGTGGCAGGGTCAAACTGGCGGATGGTTTCGATTTCGTCGCCGAAGAAATCAAGGCGAACAGGGTTTGCCAGAGTCGAAGGCCAGACATCAAGCAGACCTCCGCGATGTGAGAATTGACCGGGCTCGAGGACAGTGTTCACACGCTGGTAGCCGATCCTCGCCCACTCACGGATCAACATGTCGGGCTGCATGGTCTGGCTTGCTGACAGTTTTTTGCACGCCTTGAGGAAGTCGCGCCGCGGCAGGGTGCGCGTCATCAGCGAACGCGCCGATGAAACAATAATGGGCGGAGTTTCGGGTTTTTGTATAAATGGCAAATGAAAAGCGGAGAGCGCCGTCAATACCTGCAATCGTTCGCGGCGGGTGGATACTCCCCAGGCGGCATCTTCATAAAAAAGCGGATTCGGCTCGGCGAACAAATATCGCGGCGACTTGACCCAAAAGCCAAGTTCATCGAACAACGACAAGGCATGGTCAGCGCGGTCAGTGATGAGCAGGATGGGAAGATTCAAGTCTGCGTGCAAAGCTGCGAGAATCGGCAGACGCGCGGAACGAGGCAGTCCCAAAGCAGGGAGAGTTTTCCCTGCCTGAATTTGCAACAGCAGATGCTGATATTGGGGTAAAGAGTGAATATTTTCTAAAAGAGGCTGCATGACGATTTACGGTTCAAGACCGCCATTGTATTTATTCATCGCGGCATTCAATCCATTCATAATAAATTCAAGCGCAGCGTCTGCGGCGCGGTCTAAAATTTCCGGCAGGAGTTTCAGGTCATCTTTTGAGAAATCCTGCAAGACATAATCCTTCGGGTCCATGCGGCCGGGGGGGCGGCCAATGCCGAGGCGCAGGCGCGGAAAATCTTTTGTGCCTAGTTGTTCGATGGTCGAGGCCATGCCGCGCTGTCCGCCGGGACCACCGCCAGGACGGATGCGAATTGTCCCAAACGGAAGGTCAAGGTCATCGTGAGCAACCAGCAGATTCTCAACGGGCAGTTTGTAGAAGTGCAAAAGTCCCTGCACAGATTGCCCGGAAAGATTCATGAACGTCTGCGGCTTGGCGAGAATAATTTTCCGCTCTTCGTACAATGTGGACATGACAATGGCTTTGGATTGCAGTTTCATTCCACGCGCGTTTAGCCGCACCGCGACACGGTCAATGAGCATGAAGCCGATGTTGTGGCGTGTGTCTTTATATTCACGCCCGGGGTTGCCGAAGCCGATGAGAAGGTAAGAAGTGTCAGGTGTCATGTGTCAGATACCAAGTTTTAGTTTTTGCGCAGGCGAAGAATTAACGAAAAGAGGATGAATAAAACGAGCACGACCAACCCAGCGCGCGCGAAGGTTGAATAAATGACTGTTGTAGAAACCGAGGCAGGATTTGCCAGCAATGGCGTCGGCGAGGGGTGCGCAATCGTGGCAGTTGCTGGCGGATCTGTTGGGCTTGCAGGCTGCGGAGTCATTGTCTCTGTTGGAAGTTTGGTCGGGGTGGTTGTCGCGAGGGGGATGTCATTGCCAATTTTCAGGTTCGCAACGGTCACCTCTTGGAATGAGCCGTCTTGCAGGAAAACACGCAAGCGCAGGGAGTAGAGTCCATCTGTCAGCACAGTGGTGTCCCAAACCGCGAGGGCGGAATCCTTTACGGGCTGGGAATATGTCTGCAAGATGAACCAGTTTTCGGCGGGGAGAGATGCGCTGCCATCTGAAGCAGCATATGCAAAGGCCAGTTCAGCCGTGGAAAAGTTTGGAACATCCATAAATCCAGTTATTGCCACCTTTCCGCGTAAAATCTGTCCGGACTTGGGCGCTGAAATGGAAAGTTCCACCGTTTGGGCGAAGAAAACAAGGAAAAGTAAAAGAAGATGCTGGAACATGACAATCGGCAAGTTTAACATGAAGGGAAGGCAGGGTCAAATTGGAATTAAATTTTATTTGAAAGGCGCGGGCAATACTCGAAAAATTATTTTTCTGGTACACTCAGGCGGTTCAAGTACAAAATCAACGGGGAAGCCCGTTTCGTTAGGAGACCTGGTTATGACAAAATCCCGTTCGGAACAAATGGTGGAACGCCTTCGCTACATGCAGGCATTTGCGCCTGACATTGAAGCGTCTGCCATTGTTTCTGTGGACGGCCTGATCATGGCATCTGCGCTTCAACAGGGCGTGGAAGAAGACCGCGTTTCGGCGATGTCGGCGGCGATGCTCAGCCTCGGCGAGCGCATTTCCGGCGAGCTTGGGCGTGGAATCCTTGAACAGGTGTATATCAAAGGCGATAACGGTTCGATCGTGCTGACCGCCATTGGCGAAGAAGCCGTTCTGACCGCAATGGCGCGCAAGGAAGCCAAACTTGGCATGATCTTTCTCGAAATGCGCCGCGCCGCTGAAGACCTGGTGAAATTGGTTGGATGAACAGAAGAAAAAACCATCCCCGGAAAAATATATACCCCCGAATGGGGAGGGCTTAAACGCCCTCCCCATTCTCTTTGTGTAAAGGAGATCACTTATGACCACTAAATACTTATTCTTCACTGGCGGCGTTGTTTCATCGGTCGGCAAAGGCGTGACAGCCGCCGCAATGGGATTGCTTTTGAAAGAGCGCGGATTCAAGGTCGCGGTGCAAAAGCTCGACCCGTATATAAACGTTGACCCCGGCACAATGTCACCGTACCAGCATGGCGAAGTGTACGTGCTCGATGACGGCGCAGAAACCGACCTTGACCTGGGTCACTATGAAAGATTCATTGACAACCGCCTGACACGAGTCAGCAACTTCACCACGGGACAAGTCTACGCTGAGACAATTGCAAATGAACGCCGCGGAGATTATCTGGGCGGCACGATTCAGGTCATTCCGCACATCACAAACGAGATCAAGCGCAGAGTCGGGTTGGTCGAAAAAGAGACTGGCGCCGAGATCGTAATTCTCGAAGTTGGCGGAACTGTCGGCGATATCGAGTCGCAGCCCTTTCTCGAAGCGCTGCGCCAGCTCCGCAACGAAGTGGGACGCGAGAACTGTCTGTTCGTGCATGTGACCTGGCTGCCTACCATTGGCGCGACGGGCGAGATTAAGACAAAACCCACGCAGCATTCCGTGGCAGCCCTGCGCTCCATCGGTATTTCGCCCAATCTCATCATCGCGCGCGCAGACCAGCATGTGGACAAAAGCCTGTGCGAAAAGATCGCCCTCTTCTGCGATGTGGACAAAGACTCGGTCATTCCCATGGCGACTGCCGATGTGCTTTATGAAGTCCCTTTGCTTTTGGAAGGCTTGGGCGTCGGAGATTTGGTGCTTCGTAAACTTGGACTGGCCGCAAAGCGCGAACCAAACATGAAGCCGTGGAAGAAACTTGTCGAGGATGTTCGCAGACCCAAACCGTCAGTCAAGGTGGCGCTCGTTGGCAAATACGTTGAATTGCAGGATGCTTATATGTCAGTCCGCGAGGCGCTCAAACATGCAGCCCTCGCAAATAACGTCGAAGTTGAGATCGGCTGGATCCACGCCTCCGACCTTGAAAAAGATAAAGGCTGGGATGTTGTTAAAAGCGCCGATGCCGTCCTCGTGCCCGGTGGTTTTGGCTCGCGCGGAATCGAAGGCAAGATACTGGCGGCGCGTTTTGCCCGCGAAAATAAAGTCCCATACCTCGGTTTGTGCCTGGGAATGCAGGTGATGTGCATTGACTTTGCGCGCAGCGTGCTCGACCTTGAAGATGCAAACTCCTCTGAATTCGACCGCAGCACTGAAAACCCCGTAATTGACCTGATGCTCGACCAACGCTCCATCACCGACATGGGCGGAACCATGCGCCTCGGACTCTACCCCTGCCTGTTACAACAAGGATCGAAAGCCGCCGCCGCGTATGGAGTTCCCAGCGTCGACGAGCGGCATCGTCATCGCTTTGAATTTAACAATGCCTACCGCCCCCAGTTTGAAAAACACGGCATGGTTTTCTCCGGTCTATCCCCCGACGGCAGATTGGTCGAAATTGTCGAGTTGGCAGACCACCCGTACATGGTCGCGAGTCAATTCCACCCTGAGTTTTTATCCCGTCCGATGAGACCGCACCCCTTGTTTGTTGGCCTGCTCAAAGCGGCAAAGGAAAAAGCGCAAAAAAATTGACATGACAAATCAACAGCCAAACAATCCCCTGCACGGCATCACGCTGGAAATGATTCTCACTCAACTGGTGGAGAAATTCGGCTGGGAAGAATTGGGAAACCAGATTAACATCAAATGCTTCACCGACAACCCAAGCATCAAGTCCAGCTTGAAGTTTTTACGAAAGACATCCTGGGCAAGAAAAAAAGTCGAAGATCTTTACCTGCGCATGAAAACTTCGCGGTGAGATTTTCCTCCAAATCAGTTTTCCAGCCCATCCGCACCATCCACCCCTTGAGCGCGGATCATTCTTAACTGCTATCTGCCACCTGTCTCTTTGACATTCTCCCCGCTCAATCATGGGTATAATCGCGCGATGAAACAATCATTTGAAATACGGGTCTGCCTGAATCCAAATTGCGGACTGCGTTATCCATTGATGGACGGTCATACATTTGGGACGCGCTGTCCGCATTGTTTGGGAGAAACGCACGCTGTAATCAAGCAGGAGATTGGGGATGAACTCGCAAAGTCAGAATTCAAAGGCGAAGAAAAAAAGCTCACTGTCCTGCTGGATAACATCCGCTCAGCCTGGAACGTCGGTTCAATCCTGCGCACAGCAGACGGATTCGGATTCGCTCACGCCTACCTGTGCGGAATCACTCCCACACCAGAGCAGGACGCAGTCAAGAAAACATCACTCGGCGCGGAAAATTTCGTCACATGGTCGTACCACAAAGACGCAGTGGAGTTGGTCAGAAGTTTAAAGGTGGAAGGCTGGAAGGTTATTGCGCTTGAAGAGAATGAGCGAGCGGCACCAATTTCCCTGCTTCCCAATTCCCAATTTCCGCATCCCACTGTTTTAATCGCCGGCAGCGAAGTCACAGGCGTGGACCCGGGCCTGCTCGACCTCGCCGATGAGATTTACTTCATCCCCATGAGCGGACAGAAGCGCTCGTTCAACGTGTCCGTGGCATTTGGCGTGGCGGCGTTTTCCATTTCATTGAAAAATACATCCCGCATAAACAAAGGATGATTTTTACAAATACATCAAGGAGCAATGCAACATGAAAAAAGGAAAGTTAATTCGAGTTTTATTGATCGCAATGATAATAACAAGCATCGCCTTATCCGCCTGTTCCGCGCCAGTGGCAGAGACCGAATCTCAAGCATCGGCCGAATCATCCTCTGCCTGCGGGGTTTTTGATTCAATTCCCGCCGCATCACAATACAGCGCCGCCCCGGAATTATTGATCGACACTGCGGGCAAATATTTCGCCAGCGTCAAAATGGCGAACGGCAGCGAGTTCAAGATCGAGTTATACGCTGACAAAGCCCCCATCACCGTCAACAGCTTTGTATTTCTCGCCTGCAAGGGATTCTTCAATGGCGTGACGTTCCACCGCGTGCTCGAAGGCTTCATGGCTCAGGGCGGCGACCCGACCGGCACCGGCATGGGCGGGCCCGGATACGAATTCGTCAACGAAAACAGCGACCTGACCTTTGACAAACCCGGCGTGGTAGCCATGGCCAACGCCGGCCCCGACACAAACGGAAGTCAGTTCTTCATCACATTTGTCCCTACCGAATTTTTGAACGGCGGCTACACCATCTTCGGGCAGGTAGTCAGCGGCATGGATGCGGTTAATGCGATCACCCGCCGCGACCCGGACACGAATCCCTCTTTCACGGGTGACGCAATGGAAAGCGTGACCATCACGATAGAATAAACCAGTAACCTAAAGACCTCCGAGTTCTACCCCCTAGGGTGCTTTGAAAAGAATTCGGAGGTCTAATATAACGTGAATAATGGATAAGCCAAGATCGTGTCAAAGTCACGAGGTTCTGACCGCAGAGGCGCGGAGAACGCTGAGAAAACCACTTGAAAACTCCGTGAACTCTGCGTCTCTGCGGTAAAAATTCCTTATCCATTATTGACGTTATTTTAATATTCCGCTCAGCACCTCAAACCACATCTGCGCGATGACGTTATAGCCAGCCTGATTGGGGTGATTCCCGTCATAATACAAAGTATCGGGATTTGTAAAAATATCCGTGCCGAAAAAGCTGACAGTCAACGCGCCATACTGCTCGGCTTTTTGGGCGATGATCTCGTTGTACCAGTTGATGTGCGCAGACATGCGCTCCATCTCATCCGGTGTAATCGAAACAAACGCCTCACCCTGCACTGCAACCGGGCGTTTGGTCTGATCATCCAGCATGGCAACAATCACGCGCGCGCCTGCATCGGTCAACTGCCCGAGGATCGCATCCATGTTGGCGGAAAAACGGTCGGCGTCAAGTTGATCGTTTTCAGCCGAACCCTCCCCGAATTCATAGAGATACCACAAGTCGTTGCTGCCGATCCACACCAGCGCGACAGGGTTTCTTCCCTGTGATGCGGCAGCCGTCACCGCGGCAACAGCGCGGGTAAGCTGGCTGTCAATGCCCTGATCGCCACTGATCAAGGCATCTGAACTCCAGCCGGATTGTCCCAAATTAACCAGCGTGGAATCTGGCCTGACAGTATTAACCATTTCGAGCAGCCGCCCCGGATAGCCTCGGCCAGAGTCGTCTCCGTCACCTTGAGTCAAACTGTCGCCCAGCGCAACCAGAGTCACAGGTCCGGGTGGAAGCGCGGCGGCGGGCTGAGAAACTTCCAGCTGAGGAGTCGAAACCTGAACAGGAGGTTGTGTCAGTTGAGCAGACTCAACCGCCGCTTCATCCTGCACTTCAGCCTGACTCTGCGGTACAGTTTGCGAACACGCTCCGAGTAAAAATACAAAAACAAGAATCAATCTTTTCATTGCCACTCCTTTATCTGATGAAATCTGCGATCACTTCCAGCGGGTGCTTGGCTTTCACTCCCGCGCCTTGTTGAATTTGTAAGCGGCAAGCCGAGCCGCTGGAAATAACCCCCACCCGTCCTCCCCCAACTCTTTCGGAGTTGGGGGAGGTGTCACGAAGTGACGGAGGGGGCATGGTGGCAATCAATTCTCTAAGCGCAGGTAATAATTTCAGCTCACCCACCTGCATCGAGAGATCGTAATGTTCAGCGTCGTAGCCGAATGTGCCCGCCATGCCGCAACAGCCTGTATCGAGCACCTCCACTTCAAAGCCAAACTCACGCAGCATCGTCACTGTCGCGGACGTGCCCGCAGGCAAGCCATCATCAGCCAAGCCCTCAGCGCGTTGGTGACAATGCGGATGGAAAGTTAGTTTTTGATCTGTAGCTTCCAAGCCTTTCAACTTTTCCTTTTTGCCTACGCGCAGGGCGTTTATGGCACCAGTCCGCAAGAGGAATTCATCCAACAGCCAGACATTTTTGGTAATGGATTCAATCTCTGCGCGGCGACCCGGCAGCAGCGCGAAATATTCATGCTTGAGACAATACACTTCGGGCGGTTCGCATCCGACCACGCTCAAGCCTGCTCCGCCATCAATGGCATTTATCTGCGCGAGGACTCTCTCTGCGTGCCTACGCGCCGCGTCAATAAATCCCTTTGAAAGTAACGACGCGCCTGCGCCAACGACTGGCAGCACCACAACTTCATATCCAGATGCTTGTAAAATATCAAACGCTGCCTGTTCTACCTGCGGTTCAAGATAGCGGGAAAAGACATCCGACAAAAAGATGACTTTTTTTCCTGTGCGTAGATCATGGTTTAAGCGTGACTTACTTTTTACAAATAACGGGAACGGCCGCCTGTCTGTAATGCCCATTGCGTCGGCAATTAATTTCCGCGACCAAGCCATCTTCATAAAAGCATTTGCCAGCGGAGCGATTGGAGTCAACCATTTTGAGGCAACATGAAAATACCCAAAAAGATAATCGCGCAAACGCCGCCGATGAGTCTTGAAATACTCATTCATGAATTCGTATTTCAACTTCGGCATATCCACGCCACTCGGACATTCCGAAGTACAGCCTTTGCAGGCGAGGCAAAGATCAAGCGATTCGAAGACCGCGGACTGTAGACCATTGACCGAAAAAAACTGTCCATCCTCCAAGGTTTGTGGTCGTGAAATCAATGCCCTCAGCAAATTTGAACGCCCGCGGGTTGAATTCTGCTCATCCCTCGTCGCCTGATATGACGGGCACATCACGCCAGTCGTTTTTCGACACACACCCTGGCCGTTGCAATGCTCGACTGCGCCGGCCAGCCCGCGCTCATGCTCAAATTGCAGGGACGAATTCCAAACGTTCACGCGATAATTTTCACCGTAACGCAAATGCAAATCCATTGGCGGGGCGTCGAACATTTTCTTTGGGTTCATAATTCCGTGCGGGTCAGCCGCGCGCTTGACGGAGCGCATGGCCTCTGTCACTTCCGCGCCGTATGTTTTTTCGATCCACTCCCCCGCCACGATCCCATCGCCGTGTTCACTGCTCATCGAGCCGCCGAGACTTAAGACCAAATGCAAGACCTGGTCGCCAATACTGCGCATGGCACGCACACCCTCCCCTTTTTGCAAATTCAATATCGGGCGGATGTGCAAACATCCCGCCGAGGCGTGAGCATATATTCCGCCTTCGGTGTTGTGCTCTTTCATGATCCGCTCCACTTCGCGGACGAAGTCACCGAGCCGTTCCACAGGCACGGCGCAATCTTCGATGAAAGCCGCAGGCCGGTCAGGCTGCTGGCGCGAGTCCAAAATTCCCAAGCCCATTTTTCGGATGTTCCACACGCGGGATTGTTCTTCAGGCGACTCGGCAATCGCAATCAGATCACCAAGCTGACCTACCGCCTCTCTCAACGCCGACGGCTGATTCCCGCTAAATTCAATGACCAGCACCGCGGCAGGGTCGCCCGTCATCCAACCCATCTGCCGCGCATACGCAGGGACTCCGCGTGCCAGTTGAATGATCATCTGCGGAATCAACTCGATGGCGCTGGGTTTATATTCCAGCAATCGCGGGACGTCATCACAAACATCCGCAATGCTTCGGTAAGCCAGAACGCCCAACATCGTATGCTTCGGCCTGCGGACAAGGTTGACCTTTGCACGGCGCATGACTGCAAGAGTCCCTTCACTGCCCGCGAGCAGGCTTGCTAAATTGACTTTTGAGTTTTGCCGATAGACTGTGGACGATAATCCATAATCATTCGCATCCCACCGCGAAGGGACAGACGGGGTCCATGGCAATAAATAATTCAATCGGTAACCCGCCGAGTTGCGCCATGATCTGGGAAATTTTTCTTTGATCTTATCCGCATATTGCAAACGAATGTTTTCGGCAACTCTGGCTAATTTCGAATCGCCATATTCATTCCATGTTTCAAGAGAACCATCACCTAAAATCACATCTGCCGAGATCAAATGATCGGCGGTCATGCCATACAAAATGGAATGTGCTCCGGTGGCGTTATTTCCGATCACTCCGCCCATCGTGGCGCGTTCTGCCGAGGCAGGGTCGGGGCCGAACATCAAGCCCAATTTCGCCGCAGCCCGATTCAGATCCGCGAGAACGACGCCCGGTTCCACGATCGCGGAATGGGAGTCAGAGTCGATCTCGATGATGGAATCCAAATAACGTGAACAATCCAAGATCAACGCTTCACCGATGGCTTGTCCGCCAAGGGACGAACCCGATCCGCGCGGCAGGATGGGCACCTTGTATTTTGCAGCGAGTTCCACTGCCGACTGCAAGTCATCCTGTGTTTTGGGCATGGCGACACCCAGCGGTTCGATCTGATACATGGACGCATCAGTGGCATATAAATTTTTTGAAGCGGCATCAAGCCGCAGGTCGCCGGTGAAGCGCTTTTTTAGTGCAGCGAGAAATTCGGCAGAAAGAGTCATGATGACATTTTCAAGTTTAAGTTTTGCGATTTGGTATATCGCAGCACGAGGATAACCAGCGCAAAATAAATAACAATATGAAACACACCCAACACCCAAAATGGGACATGCCCAAACTGAAGGTTTAATCTGCTTAAGTATCCATACAGGACCAATCCATAAAATGCGGCTCCTGCAAGAAGGATATAAACATATTTTTGGTCAAAAAGGCCAAGACAGGCCATGATAACAAATGGATAGAAATGGTACAAATATCTTTCATGCGTTCCAGTCAAAAACAGGTTAAAGCTCAAATTCACCAGCGCCAGGTGTAAAAGGAGCAACAATATATTTTCAGAATTGAAAAAATATGCACCTCGCATGTATTGGCCGTAAAAATATTTTATGTAAAAGAACAGCATCAAGGCGTTCGAGAACAGGAATAAAGTTATCCCCGCTGTAAAAGGAACCACAGAAAATAACGGCATGGTACCCAACCGTATATAGACAGGAACATGGGAAGAGCCGAGCGGGTCTGGCGCAAGAAAGGTCCAGATGTTGAAACCAAAGGACGAAATTGTATCTCCATGCTTGCTGCCGGTAGCAAGCACATATTGCAAGTGGGAAAAATAAGGCTCTTTCAGATTGACGGTTAAATCCACCCACAGGATGGGCGCTGTAAAAGCGATAAAAACAATAACGATGGATAAAGCTATGTCAGCAGGCTTGCGCAAATAGAAAAATAGATTTACCAGAGTCATAAACCCCATTGTCAAAAGGCTGAACATGATCAGTTGCTTGGTAAGCAGCATTAAGGACATCAGGAAACCTGCCGCCAAAATGAAAGCAAAATAGCGAACTGTGCTGACTTTGCCGTTCAAGTTAAACCAAACACAAAGCAGGATCATCGTCAGCATCAACAATTGCCCGACGCCGTCAATCTGCCCCCAAACAGAAGAGCCTATCCACGACGATGGCAGCAATCCGATAATGCCCGCCCATAGGGGAGAATTCCTGACCTTCAACTTCGTTAGTATGAAGAAAACTGCCAGCACACTCAACGCATCGATAACTGCCAGGTAATAGCGAAACGGCGCGACAATGTTCTTGAATTTTTCGATCCCCATCAAATCCATCACACCACCTGAAATAAATGTGCCCAAAAAGGGGTAATTGCACCTGTCACAATTAATATAAATATTTTTCCAGCCCAACTTCCATGCTTGCGACCAGCGCCAAAAATCGTCCACATCGCTTGTGTGATAGAACTTCGGGAATAATGCAATAACAAGGAAAGGAAAAACAATAGCAAGTAACAAAGCAGCAATAGAAACAGAGTCGAGCATTTTTGTGCCTGTCAGGTGTTTTTTTAATTCGCTGAGACTGAGGGGATAATGGCGCATGAAATTATTCTACCCTGATTAAATACAAAGGACACAAAGGCCGCCAGCGTTTCCCCATTGGCAAGATAAAAGGGTATCGCTTCGTGAACCCTGTGTCCTTCGTGATACGACCTGTTTTACTTCGCCCTGCCTTGATTCGCCACCGCGGCGGCCTTCTTCGCGGCTTCTTCAGCGTCGCCAAGATAATAATTCCTGATGGGCTTCAACTCATTGTCGAGTTCATAGACAAGCGGCAAACCGGTCGGGATATTCAACTCGGTGATATCGGCCTCGGAAATATTGTCGAGATACTTCACCAAGGCGCGTATGGAATTTCCATGCGCCACAACCAACACGCGCCTGCCTGACTTAATCTCCGGCGCAAGCGTGGAATGCCAGTAGGGCAAAACACGATCGAGCGTAATCTTAAGCGACTCGGTGGCTGGCAGCTGTTCGGGAGTCAATGATGCGTAACGGCGATCAAACTTCGGGTGGCGCTCATCGGTCAATTCCAAAGATGGAGGCGGGACATCGTAAGAGCGGCGCCAAATCTTGACTTGAGCTTCGCCAAACTTCTCAGCGGTTTCGGATTTATTCAAACCCTGCAACGCACCATAGTGACGTTCGTTCAACTGCCAGGCACGGACGACCGGCAGCCATTCAAGATTCATTTCCTCTTGAACCAGCCCCAGCGTTTTGATGGCGCGCTTCAGCACAGAGGTGTAAGAGACATCAAAATCATAACCATCTTCGCGCAGTAACTTTCCCGCAACGCGAGCTTCCTCGCGGCCAAGATCGGTCAGATCAACATCGGTCCAACCTGTGAAGCGGTTTTCGAGATTCCAAGTACTTTGTCCATGACGGACTAAAACCAATTTAAACATAAAAAGATATCTCCTTTTAAAAACTTGATTACTTCGGTGAAAAACATCACCTCGCAATGACGTGAAATTATAGCCCAAGTCACCGCCTCATAGTAAAATCAAGCCATGCCCAACGATGATGTCACTCCCATTCGCCAGCAATATTTGGATATCAAAAAAGATTATCCCGACTCGATCGTATTTTTTCGGCTTGGCGATTTTTACGAAACATTCGACGAAGATGCCGAGATCACCGCGCGCGAACTCGACATTGTTTTAACTTCGCGCCCCATCGGCAATGGCGTGCGCGCGCCGCTGGCAGGCATCCCCTACCATGCGGTTGAAAATTATCTGGCGCGTCTGATCGAAAAGGGATATCACGTTGCCATTTGCGAACAGGTCGGCGAACAACCTGCCAGGGGGATTTTTCCGCGCAAAGTGGTGAGAGTTGTCACGCCGGGGACAGTGACAGAAGCGGGACTCCTGCCCGGCGACGCGAACAATTACCTCGCCTCGGTCGTGCTCGACGGGGAGACTGCTTCTGTTTCTTACACAGATGTCACCACTGGAGAATTTGCCGTCACCGAGCTTCCGCTTGAAGCCCTGCGTGCCGAATTGACCCGCCTGCACCCTGCCGAGATCATTTTTCCTGACATTCAAATTTTGCCCGACGGAATCACAGGCCACCTGACTGCCCTGCCGGCATGGAAATTCGAGCCAGGGAAATGCAACGAAACATTGCTCGCGCAATTCAAATCCTCCACACTGAGCGGCTTCGGCTTGAAAGATCACAGCCTGCCAGTCAGAGCTGCGGGCGCAATTGTTCAGTATCTCAAAGAGACTCAAGCTGATGCGTTAAATTTATTGACATCATTGCGCGTTTACAGTCTCAATGAATTCATGACCCTTGACGCATCCACGCGCCGAAATCTTGAACTCGATGAAACGCTACGCGGAGACCGCAAAGGTTCATTATTGGGCACGCTCGATTATTCCATCACGCCAATGGGCAAGCGACTCATGCATCAATGGGTCAGCCAGCCGCTGCTGCACGTGGAAAGAATCAACAAGCGACAAAGCGGCGTGCAAACCTTTTTCGACAACGGCATGATGCGCGCGGAATTACGCGAAGCGTTGAAACCATTAAACGATCTGGAAAGATTGGTCAACCGCGTGATGGCCGGGCACGCACAGCCGCGCGACCTCGTGGCGATGCGAAGCACTCTGGGATATTTGCCGAAGATCAAAGAAGTGGTTAGTGGTCAACCATCAGTCGTCAGTGGACATTGGTCAGTGTGCGAGGAGGAATTGTCTTTGCTGCAAAACGCCATCGACGATGATCCGCCCGCGACATTGCAAAACACAGGCGTGATCCGCGCCGGATATTCCGCCGAACTGGACGGCGTGATCGAAGCGTCGAAACATGCCCGGGAATGGATCGCCAACCTGGAAGGCGTGGAGCGCGAAAAGACCGGCATCAAGACGCTCAAGGTCGGGTACAACAAGGTCTTCGGTTATTACATCGAAATCTCACGCGGCGCAGCAGACCGCGCGCCTGAGAATTACATCCGCAAGCAGACGCTGGTCAATGCAGAGCGATTCATCACACCGGAAATGAAGGAATACGAGACACTGGTCTTGAACGCAGAGGAGCGAATCAAGGAAATTGAAACTCGTCTGTTCCGCGAAGTCTGCGCGGAGTTGGCAAAAGCCGCGAACAAAATTTTATCCACTGCGCGGGCACTGGCGGAATTGGATGTGCTGTCTGCCCTGGGCGAGGTGGCTGCTCTCGAAGGCTACAGCAGGCCCGAGGTCCACGAAGGAAGCGGATTGGAAATCCACGATGGGCGTCACCCGGTTGTGGAACAGCTACTATCCAACGACAGGTACATCCCCAATGATGTTATCTTCGAAAAAGGCGAAGTGGTGCGAATTATCACAGGGCCGAACATGGCAGGCAAATCAACTTATTTGCGTCAGGCCGCATTGATCGTATTGATGGCACAGATGGGATCGTTCGTGCCTGCCGCGTCTGCAAAGATAGGATTGGTGGACAGAATTTTTACGCGCATCGGCGCACAGGATGAAATACACGCGGGGCAATCCACATTCATGGTGGAAATGGTGGAAGCGGCAAATATTTTGCATCACGCCACTTCACGCAGTTTGTTGATATTAGACGAGATTGGTCGCGGCACTTCAACCTATGACGGGCTTTCCATTGCGTGGGGAATCATCGAGTACATTCATAATCATCCGCACCTGCGCGCGAAGACTTTGTTCGCAACCCATTATCATGAACTGACCCAACTCGCAGACCTATTGCCAGGAATTAGAAATTACAACGTGGCTGTCAGCGAAGCGGACAACAAAGTTGTGTTCCTGCACAAGATCATCGCCGGCGGCGCAGACCGCTCGTACGGGATCCATGTGGCGCAGATGGCCGGCCTGCCCGCACCTGTCATTCAACGCGCAAACGATATTATGGCTGAATTGGAAAAGACTTCAGGCCGCGCGGTGAAAATCAATCCGCACGCCGCGCAACAGGCGGCGCTGTTCCCCGAAACAAGCCCGCTGCTGGATGAGTTGAAAAAGCTGGATGTAAATTCGCTCTCCCCCATCGAGGCGTTGAACAAGTTATTCGAGTGGCAGAAAAATTTTACGAAGTAACCGAGATTGCTTCGGGCAATGACATATTCTTTTTTTTATTTCCGCACCTGATAGATTATCGCCCCTTCCGAGAAATACACCATCCGATAATTTTCTGCACCATCGAAAGAAGCGATCAAAGCCTCGTCCTGGCTTGATCGCTGGACGACGACATATTCGTAACCCAAGCCTGTCCGCTCCGCCCAATGGCCGATGCATTCGGCAGAATTACAGGCTTGCAGTTCAGCCAGATCAGCATATCGTTCATAGAAGCCAGAGCCTAACAGCCATTCATATCCCTGCAACGTCGATTGATTGCGACGATCTGTCAGAGCAGGGAACCACTCCACAAACGGATCAATTTCGGGGCTGCGCACACCTGTCAACGCAAGAAAGCGACTAGTCGCTGGCGTGTTTTGCTGAACCCATTCCATTGTTTGAAGGTCGGCGAGTGACAGGCTGTTATTAACCAATTTGAATCCGTAAATTCCAGACTCAATAAAAAGGTAAATCAAAATTACTGTCAGGGCGGCGTTTAACCATCGGCGCTGATGAAATTCTTCCGTGATTTTTATTCGGCGCAATTGATCCAAAATCGCAGGGATTGCATCCGCTAGTGCAAGGGCAGTTAACATGCACAGCGGATAAAAGGCCGCGCTCGGCGCGCTGCGCGGCTCGGCGATAAAAGGCAAAACAGCCCAAAGAAGCAGAAAGTAGTTCTTCTTCCAAAAAGCCCAACCGATCCCTACCGCACGCAGAATTACAAGGAATGGAACGAAACTTTCACTGGTAAAAATTGCATTGTACAAAGCCGCCAATAAAGGCGTTCCATGCGAGCCGGTCTGCATGGCAGAAAGGAATGGGGATAAGCCGTGATGTGAAATCACAGTCAACCACCAGGGAGAAGAAAATAATATTGTGCCCGCGCCAACGAGTATGGCTTTTAAAAGCGAAGAGCGCGTCCGCCCGAAGAACAGCCAAAGCAAAGCACAGGCCAAAGCAGTGTGTATCCCCGCTTCGGGGTGGCTGAGAACTGTGAGCGCGCAAAATAAAATCGACAAGGCGACGGCTTTTTTGCCGCCATCTTGAAAGAGACGGTAAACCCACAAAATGGATAACAGCATGAACAGCGAGCCGAGACTGCGAGTCAGGCCGCCGCCCATGATGAACCAGCCGAACGCGGCGGGAGTCAGCGCGTAGAATGCGGCTGCCAAGGCGCCACGTCCGGGTGAGTTAAGGAGCACAGCGGCCACGTTGTAAAACACGAAAATTGACAGGGAATTAACTAAAGGCGGCAGCCAGCGGAGAATGGTTATTTCCGTCAGGTTGAAGATGTCACAAAGCAGGCGGGCAAGGTAAAAGCCAAAAGGCGGATACGCATATGGGATTCCCAAATCATTGTATGAAGTGAAGGCAGGGAGTTGATAATGACTGACCTTTAAATCACGTATCATGCTCAGGAACATGCCACCGTCATTCAAGGGAAAACCAGCTTGAAGCCCGGGGGAGATGCGCAAAACAAATCCAAATAACAGAGACGCCCCGAGGAGAAGAGCGCTCCATTCATTAGGTGTGAGAGTTTTTTTTGTCGTTGTCATTTCGCAGGTAAACCGCCAAATGGAGTGGATGTCAATTGGTCTGAATCAATTGTCAGGGAGTCAGAAGCGGCGAGGCCCTGGTTCCGCAGGTGAAAACCGAAGTGTAGTCGTCCGCATACAGGGCAGGTCGCTGCTTTTCGAGCAGGCCGAGCGATCTCCACAATAGGTCGCTGTCCACGATCACGATCACATCAATAAAATGCTCAGAGCAAAGAGCATCAAGCAAATCCCAATTTTGCACATTTTCCATTTTGAAAATTTCGCCCACCGCAGCAGCCTTTGCGGAATATACATCGGCGGGAATGCCGTAGGCTGTGCGGTCAGAGATGGCGGATTGGCGCATCCCATACAGACCGCTGGGGCGGTTGATCGTGCCCGACGGATTATATTGAACGATCACATCCTCAGGCATTGTTTCGTTTATCATGGTGTAAGCCTGCCGTGCAGAATAAATCTGACGCCCAGCTTCCGACCCAAAGGAAAAGTAATATGCAAAACGCAAAAGGGTAACGTCAAGTACGGTCGTGGAAATTCCAAGAGCAGCGAGTAAAACCAGATTGTATTTTGTGCGCGGTGAAACCACCCAGCTGGCATTCAGGATACCATCCACTGCATCCACTCCCCAGATCAACAAAACGAATTGACCGGGCAGCCAAACGCGCCAGCCGAGGTCATTGTTTTCAATCAGCGTGGAGCGCGCAAAAGTGCCAAGAATAAAGGAGACGGCGAGCAAAAGAATTTCTGTAAATTTGTACGGGTCTGAGTACAAATCCGCCTTATTTTTTTTGAACCAAAGAAAGGCGACCAGGAAGAAAAAACCTAATTCAAAAAAATAGTTGATCGGCAGAAGAGCAAGGCGGACCAAGGATTTCCAAAGGAATGAGGAGTTGGCCAGAAATGGGTCGGCAAGGCGAAACGAGCGAACATCAAAAACGACTGGAGTTGTTCCGCCGCCTCCACTGCCTGAAAGCAGCCCCAACAAAAATGTTCCCGCTAAAAGGAATGCGATCACTCCAGCGAAGATCATCGGCAGGGTGAGCGAGCGGTGTTCCTTTTGCAGGAAAACAAATAATATCCAGAGTCCCCAGAAAATTACAAAGAGAAGCGTAACCCAGACCGAAAGCCCAAGCGCTGAGGCAAAGGCCATGCCTGAGAAAGTGAGTGTGACATATTGTTTTGTCCGTGATTGTCCGCGTGCTGAGTGAGCGAGCAGAATCCCCACAATCCCTGCGATCAGCCCGGCAACATGATGAGGAACCCAAAAAAGCGAGCCGATCCAAGCCGTAATCTGTTCATTCCAATGTTCAAGGTCGCCGAGAGCGCCGTTTCCGTAACGCATAAGCGCGATGGCGGGGAGAACATCCAACCCGCTGACAGACAGCAGAGCAATGCCAAACATGGCGCGTCGCAAAAATCCTACGCCTCCATCCCGCTGACGCAGATAAAAGGCGATCAATGCCATGAGCGCAATTCCGCACCAAATGATGCTTGCAATTAATGCGCTTCGGGCGTTGACCAACTGTCCGCCCGCGATATCGGTCATGCTGCAAAGAATATACCAAAAGAAATACAGGAAGGTTAATTTTACGGGACGCCCCGGATAATAGCTCGGGTTGACTGGCGGGACTCCGCTGCGGGTCATCGCGTCAATGATCGAGACCCGCGTGGTGTGGTCAAGCGATGCGACGCTGAAATAAAGCTGCCGATTCCCCCACTGCAAATCGACGAGCGAGAATATAGCGAACAGAGACCATCCGAGCATAACCCAGAAAAATGGCCGCCACGGTCTGACCTGAGGGAGGGACGTTTTTTCATATATCAACAAAGCAACGAAGGTGATCGCCATTAAGAGGGAAACAATCAGCGCCGCGTTGAGGGAAAGCAAGCTGGAAATCAGGTAATACAAAATGGGACTGACAGCAACAGAAAGTAAAACCGAAATGGCAAGGCGTGTTGTCAGCAGGCGCCGTTTAAATTCAAACAGGTCAAAGACCCAGCCGCAAATGTATCCGGGAAAGAGGAGTACAAGCGGGAACAAAGCAATTCCCGCAGACGTGCCGATTACATCCTGCCAGGTAAAGTTCATCGAAAAGATTCCGCCATTTACTTCAGATAATTTCCGCAGGTGAAAAGCGCATACCGTTCATTTTTATAAAGCGGAACACGCTGGGCTTCAAGCGCGGATAGACCGCTCCAGAGCGGGTCGGAATTTTCAAGGATCAACACGCCGATCGAAAGTTCGCGGCAGGATTCGTCGAGAGAATTCCAGGAAGGGTTGTCATTTGCAAACAAGACCGCAACACGATCTGACAAGTTGTCGAAATCCGTTGAGGAAATCCCATACGCCGTGCGGTCGGATATCACCATTTGATGCGCGCCGAACATACCGCTGGGACGGTCAACATAATTCAGCGGATTATTTTGTGTGATCACATCCGCAAGGACGTCCTCACGCAGGGTATCATAAGCAAGGCGGGCGGAGTAATATCTTCGCGTCTCCTCTGCGCCGGTCATCAGCGGCCATGCCGCCCGGAGCAGGATGGCATCTGCGGTTGATGTGAGCAAGCCGATCACAAGGAATGCAGTCAATATTTTTTTAGTTTTCAACTCCTCGCGGACTTGGGCAGAAGTGGAACTGAAAAGATTCTCCATCACATCTGCGCCCCAGATCAAAAGGACGAATTGCCCCGGCAGCCAGGCACGCCAGCCGAGGTCGTTGCTGGTGATCACAGTTGAGCGCAGCGTGGAGCCAACCAGCAGAACAACAGCCAGCAAAATCACCTCTGCCAGGTAAAACGAATTGGCGTGAATTACTTTCCAGTTTTTATTTTGAAGCCAGTAAACACCGGCCACAAAAAAGAATCCAAGTTCAAGCAGGTAGTTTATCGGCAGGGCAGCCACCATCATCAGCGAGCGTGCAAGCGGCGGCCAGTCTTTTACAATAGATTCAAGCTGTAAAAGCGTGCGTACTTCAAATGTCAGCGGGAATTGCCCCGTGCCGCCACCTTGAAACAAGCCCATCAAAAAAGGAGTTGAAAGAAGAACCGCAGTGAAACCGGCAAAGACCATCGGAAAAATTCGACCGCGCTCCGTTTTTTGAAAATACAAAACAGAAATCCAGGCGCACCAGAAAAGGACAAAGACAAAGGTGACATAAATCGAAAACCCCAAAGCTGAGGCCAACGCCAGCCCGGCAACGGCCATAATTTGAAACTGCCGCGAAAGAGGTCTTCCTCGCGCAAACTGCGCCAGCATGATCGCTGCCAGCCCGGCAGCCAGCGCCGCCACATGATGCGGCGCCCAAAGGTTGGACGCAACCCACGAAGGGATCCACGTATTCCAGACATCAATTGAACCGACAATCTGCCCGGTGGCAAGCATGAGGATGATGATGGGCATGACATCCAGCCCGCTGACTGCCAGAAGGAATATCCCGCGTCGTGCCGACCTGAAAGCTGATTCGCCGCGAGCGGCATTTCTCTGCCGAAGATAGAGCGCAACGGCAGCCATCAGCCCAATCCCGGCCCAGGCGGAACTGGCATTCAACGCGGCGCGGGCATCGACAAACCTTCCGCCGATAATGTCCACTACGCTGCAAAGGATGTACCAAAAGTAATATAAAAAAGTGAGTTGAACAGGATGGCCGGGATAATAGCCGGGGTTAACCGGCGGCACTCCTGTGCGGGTAATGGCATCAATAATCGAAACGCGCGTGGTCTGGTCAAAGGATGTGACACTTAGAAAAAGGCGGCCGCCCCATTGAATATTTATCAACGAGAGAATCGCAAGCACGGACCACGCTGCGCCAAACCAGAGGAAGGCTTTCGTGTCTGATGTCAAAACAAATTTTTGCTTGATGATAATCACCGCGAAAGCGAGCGCGAATCCGCCCAGGGTGAGAGTAACAAAATTAAACGGGAGCAGGTACCAGGTCAGATAAAGAAGCGCGGGGCTGGCGGCGAAAGAGAGCAAAACGCCGAGTCCAAGCCTGACCAGCGGGCGGCGATGCCGAAAGCCAAATAAATCCAGCCCCCATCCAACAACATAGCCGGGAAAAACAAGGACAAGCGGAAAAATACAAAAGGCGAAGACTGCCCCGAAGATGTCCTGAAAAGTAAAGTTCATACAGCCGCAGTCTTGAGCCGCCACAAACTAAGCACACCCCAAAAGCCAATGACGAGGTAGGCAAGAATCTGGCTGATGAGGATGAACGCAAGCGCGTCTGCTTTTGAAATCCCGAACGGGGTCAGCGCAGCGACCGCCGCGAATTGGTACACGCCCACATAGCCCGGTGTTGACGGGATGGCGCTTGAAAGGCCGAGCGCCGCCAGAAGCACAAAAGCCTGGTGTATCAACAGCGGAATATTGAGGATGCGCGCAAGGATGACTGTGCCGGCAGCGTCCATCAACCAGATTATGCCTGTCAATGCGATAAAAGACACGGCGCGTTTTAATCCGCGCAATGATTTCAATCCGTCGAAGAATTGCGCGAGGAAGACGGTCAATTTTGATTTTTGGTTTTCATTGAGCAGGGGTAGTGAAGGAATCCATTGCCTGATCTTTTTCTCGAACTGGGGAAGGATGAAAACAACGGCCAGTCCGAGCGCGGCAAAAATGGAAATTGCGTTCAAAGCGCTTTGGAATTGGGGAGAAGTAATCCCTGCGAAGGACAATGAAAACCCGCCAAGCAGAATCAGCGCGAGCAGGTCCATCAGGCGCTCGACGAGGCCGGCCGCAAGGGCAAAGGACATGGCGGCAAATTTTATCCGTGCAAGGTATGCGGCGCGGACAAGTTCGCCCGCACGCGCCGGCAGGACGATGTTCCCCAGATACCCGGCCATGTTCGCCCAGAAAACGCCGCGCGCGCCCATCGGCTGGCTGGTTGGCAATAAAATCCGCAGGCGCAATGCGCGGATAAAAAATGTGAGGCTGCTCCAAGCCAGCACGAACGGCAGATAAGCGTATTGAACTTTTTTGAGCGCAAGGAAAAATGCCTGCCAGTCGAGATCCCGAAAGGCAAGGTAAAGGAAAAACGCCGCCAGCACAACAGCCAGCGACATCATCAGCCTGAAACGGGCGGAAGGTTCCCCAGTTTGCGTTTCAGGTAAAAAAGCAAACCATCCCTTCGGCTTCAAAAGTTGATCCGCTCCTTTTCGATCACAAGCGGGCGATGCATCACCTGAGTGTAGATCGCGCCGATGTATTCGCCGACGATACCGAGGAACATCAACTGCACCGAACCGAGGAAGAACAACCCGATCACAAGCGGTGCTGAGCCGAGCGAGAACTCGAACCAGAAGATCAATTTATAGATCAGGTAGGCGAAGCCGATCAAAAAACTGACCACGGCGGAGAAGAACCCAAACATGGCTGCCAGCCGCAATGGAATTTTTGTATGGTTGGTAATGCCAAGCATGGCAAGGTCATAGAGGGTATAAAAATTATTCTTGCTGATCCCGCGTTTGCGGCGCGGCTGGGTGAACACAACCTCGGCGCGGTCAAAGCCAAGGTCGGCGATCAGTCCGCGGAAATAGGGATACGGATCGTTGATGCCGCGAATCACATCCAGCACGGCACGATCATACAACCCAAAGCCGGTGAAGTTCTCGATCAGCGGGACATCCGACAGTGCTCTCAGCCCGCGGTAGTAGACCGTGCGCAGGAAGTAGAACAAGCCCGGTTCCTCGCTTCTGTTTTTGACTCCAATCACAACCTTGTGCCCCTCTTCCCATTTAGCCACGAACTCAGGGATGCGCTCTGGCGGGTCCTGCAAATCGGAAGCGAGGGCGATCACGACATCGCCTTTGGCCTGCAAAATGGCGTGATACGGAGAACGGATGTGGCCGAAATTCCGCGTATTGATGATGACTCTCAAGTGTTTGTCTTTTTTTGCAAGTCCCCGTAAAACATCCGGGCTGCGGTCGGTGGAGGCGTTGTCAATGACGATGTGCTCGTACTTGTATTTTTTCAGGCCGGACATGACGAGCCGAATCCGTTCGTGAAGCTCCTCAAGGTTATCCTGCTCGTTGAAGCAGGGAGTGACAATGCTGATTAACGTCATGGCTGATTCTCCCAAGACTGATACAAAAGGATAATTTCATTTGGAAGTTTGCGCTTTGTGCGGATCTCGTCCGCTATCTCATTTTGATACAAACGCGAAGAAATTAAAACCGGCTCGCTCATCCCTGCCAGAGCATCGGGCGAAAGTACCGGCACACCGCTGAAATTCTTTCCCTGATAGTTCGGGTTCGAATCGATGAAGGCCTTTATATCTGCCTGCCGCAGACGGCTGGTGGCAAGCAATCTTTGAGTATGAGTGCCAGTTCCCCACACGATGATGCTGCGGCGGCTTTCAACAACTTCGTCAATAATCCGCAGCACGCCGCTGTCTGCCTGATACGAGCTATCAAGATATTCAAGCAGGGAGCGTTTAGTCTCATGATCGTATTCGCGGTTTACCGCGACACCATCACTCCTGCGAAACAAGGTGGAAAGCGCCGGGTCCTGAATTTCTTCAAGCCGCCGGGTGTTGTGCCAAACCGCCGCCGTCTCGAATCCATTTTTGTGCAATAGGTTTGTTAGCGATGTTGAAGAGAAGAAGTTTATGTGTTCCATGCTGAATTGTTGAAAGGCGGCTGACGTCAATTCGGTAAAACGCGAGACATCCGGCACCTCAATCCACAGCAGACCGCCCGGCTTAAGAAGATTCCGCAGGGCGGCTAGCGAATCGTCAAGGTCACGGATATGCTCGAGGACGCTGTTTAATATCACAAGGTCAAACAGGGACTCGTAGCGTGGAATCTCCGAGACGGGCGTGTTTTCAACCCGGATCCCATACAAGCGTTGAGCTGTTTTGGAACAAGAAGGAGATGGGTCTACCCCTAAAATATCCCCATATCCGTTTTTTTGAAACGCGGCTAAAAGCCCGCCGGTGGCACAGCCGACATCAATAATGCGGGCATTTTCATCCGCCAAGAATGGTTTTACCTGCCGAACGATCGAATCGTAGGTTTCCTGAGCGCTGGGAGAAATCTGCCCGCCCTGATGTTCGTTCTCATATTTGGACATTTGCTGATAGTACCGATCAAACTCTCCTTGCGCCGGGATATTATCCGCAAACCCGAAGCCGCATCCATAGCACACCACCACATCATAGCCGCCGAACAAACTGCCTTCCGAAATTTGGGAAAATTTTTGGGTATAAATTAATTGCTTTTGCGCACTTCCACAAACAGGACAATCACGCTCCATCGTTACACGACTCCGTTAAAATTTTTCATGCTACTCCGGCAAAAGCGGAATGATCATATTGGATGCAAACTCATCGCGGCTCAGGAAAGGCCACAAATCTTCCATCGGCTTGGACTTCAGAGTCCCATCGTTTTGCAGTACCGATGTGACGCGCGGCTGCTGCACCTGATTGGGATCAACCATCACTTCGATAATCACCGGCCCGGGAATGGACAATGCCTCGCGAATCTTTTCGCGCAAGCGGGTGTGATTCTTCAGTCGGTAGGTACTCAACCCATAAGCGCGACCCACCTTGATGATGTCCGGAAAAGTTAATCCGCTGCCCGGTTCGCTGCCGACATAGCGCCCGTCAAAATAACTGCGCTGCATATTCATGATCGAGCCGTAGCCGTTATTATTCAAGACAAAGAACTTGATCGGCAAATTCAAGCGGTGAATTGTTTCAAGCTCCTGAATGTTCAATTGAAAACCGCCGTCGCCGTTAACACAGATCGTCCGCCTACGATCGCTGGCAAGACAAGCGCCAATGCTCATCGGCAGGCCGAATCCCATTGCGCCAAGAGCCGGCGAGAAGATAAAACTCTGTCCCTCCTTCACGTGCCAGGCTTGCATCATGATGTTTGCGCACGGCCCGGAACTGCCGGGCACGATCACTTCACCGGGGTCAACCTCTGCAGAAAGCGCCTCCATCAGCACGTACATGTTCACGTACTGCTTCTCCTCCCAATATTCCGGCAGGACGACAGGGTATTTCTGCTTCCAATCGAGGCAGCGCTCCAGCCACGCAGAGCGATTCTTCCGTTCGAGTCTGTGCGACTGGGCAAGCATCTCATCGACGAAAGGCTTCGCATCCGAGATCACCTTGATGCAGATCTCCATATCCGACAGTTTTTGAATCTCTGCCGGGTCCACATCCACGATGACCTTTTTTGCAGCCCGGGCAAAGTTTGGCTGGTTGAAAGCAATCTGGTCAAAGTCGAGGCGCGAACCGATCGAGATGAGCAGGTCGCTATTCTGCTGTACGAAATTTGCGCCGCGCTGACCGATCCCGCCGGGGCGGCCGGCAAAGAGCGGATGATCATCCGGCATCAACCCAATCGCCTTCCAGGTTGCAAGCGCCGGGATATTTAACTTCTCAACGAACTGTCGAAATTCATTGGATGCTTCAGCAGCCTGTATGCCGTATCCTGCAAAAATGACCGGGCGTTCAGCCTGATTGATCAAATCGTAAATTTGCGCAACCTGATTCCGCAGCAACTCGGTATCATTCGCGTCAACTTCGTCAGGGATAAAACCTTCGAGAGAGGCTTCGTCAATTTGCAAAGCCTGCACATCCACTGGAATATCAATCCAGACCGGGCCGCGCCGCCCGCTGCGCGCAAGATAAACCGCCTTTTCTAAATGATAGCGGATCGTCTGCGGGTCGAGAATCCGCGCGGCATATTTTGTAATCGGCTTGACGATCGAAATGATGTCAACTTCCTGAGAACCGAGCGAGCGCAATCCGCTTTCGCCCATCAGAGTTGAGCGCTTGACCTGCCCCGAGACAAAAATACACGGAGTAGAGTCCATCCATGCACCGGCCACGCCGGTGACAGCATTTGTGCCGCCGGGCCCGGTGGTTACAAACTCAGCCCCCAAATTACTTGTGTAGTGACCGTAAGCTTGAGCCGCGATTGCCCCTGCCTGCTCGTGAAGCGGCGCAATATATTCAACATCTTTTGAGCGCCCAAGCGAATCAACCAGATGCATGGCGCCGCCGCCGGCAATCATAAAAACATGCCTGACACCCTGCATCGCAATAAACTGCACAACATAATCGGATAATTTAATTGTCATTTGTCACCTGAATAAAACTCATCCCAAAATATATTGCACAGATTATAACGATGAAACCCTGGATTGTTCTTTGCAGATTTATTTGGGGATCTGATTCTCGTGCCATTGGATGGTGCGCCGAAAAGAATCGGGGACGGGAATCCACGCTTCCAACCCTAACGTTTTAGCTGCTCGCCGTGTGGACGGAATGTATCGCGCTGGAAGTTTTCCCGCCAGCGGCGTCTTCTGATGGACGATCACCGGAGGGGACGGGTCGAATAAACCGGCAACCGTCTGTGCCAACTCGCCAATGCTGATCGCCTGCTCTGAGCCAACATTGTACGCCGTGCCTGAATCGCCTTTCAACAAAATTGTCCAAAGCCAGATGGCAAGGTCGGCGGCGTACAGATAGGAGCGAAGAGGCGTGCCATCGCCATTGACTTCAATCGGCTTGCCAGCCAGCCCATCACGGATGAAGTTGCCGGCCGCGAAGTGTGAATCCAATGGCAGGTAAGGGCCAACAAAAGCAAAGCAGCGGGCGATGGTCGTGCTCATTTTCCCGGCGTGGATTTTAGTCAGCAACTCTGCGGCGCGCTTGCCCTGTGAATAAACTGAGCGCATGTCCGGTGGGTCGTCGTAGTCACGAAATGGAGAATCTTCTGCGAGATATTCCAACGCTGGGTCTTGCGGACCATATACTGCGCCGGAACTGGTGAACAGAAATTTCTGCGCATTGGATTGATCTGCGAACTCAAGAGCGCGCTGTGCTCCATTGACGATGGTGTTGAACATCGTCAGCAGGTTATCTGCGCTGAGGTGTGCGCTTGATTCGCTCGCGGCGTGAATGACATGCGAGAACCCGCCTTTGGGAAATTCAAAGTCCCGCACATCGCCGCTGACGAGGGTGATGGCAGGATTCAGCATCAGGTGAGGCAATGCCTGTTTGACAGAATCAGGCCGGCGGGTCAGCACCGACGCGGACGCTTTTAAGTCCAATTGCTGATTGGCAAAAAGAAAACTTTCGAGAAGCCAGCATCCAAAAAAACCCGTCCCACCGGTGATGAAGAGGCGCGCACCGCGCAGGTCCTCCCACAAGTCGCGGGTATGGTCGAGGATATGATGCAGGTCAGCGGAGAGCGGATTTTGATTCATGCAAGGTTTCGATCACATAATCGAGCATGGGGCGCGTGAGGCCGGGATACACGCCAAGCCAGAAGACATGGTTCATGATGAAATCGGTGTTGTCAAGTGGACTGGCAACGCGATAATTTACATTTCGATAGGCAGGCTGGCGCACAAGGTTGCCGCCAAAGAGCAGGCGTGTTGCGATCTTGCGCTCATCCAAAAAGCGGGTCAATTGATTGCGCGTGAACGAGGCTTCTGCGCGGACAGCAAGCGGGAATCCAAACCAGCTTGGCTCGCTGTTCGGCGTGGCTTGCGGAAGGATAAAATATTCCTGCATATCTTGCAGATGTTCATGCAGGTATGCAAAGTTGGCGCGGCGGGCTTCGATGAACGCTGGAAGTTTTTGCATTTGCGCGAGGCCGACCGCGGCTTGCATGTCGGTTGCTTTTAAGTTGTAGCCGATATGTGAGTAGGTATATTTGTGGTCGTAGCCAAAAGGCAGGTCACCGAGTTGATGCTCGAAGCGTTTGCCGCAGGTGTTATCTTTGCCGGGCTCGCACCAACAGTCGCGCCCCCAATCGCGGAAGGATTCGGCGAGAGTTTTTAATTTTGGCTTATCGGTTAACACTGCACCACCCTCCCCCATCGTAATGTGATGCGCGGGATAAAAACTCGTGGTCGCCAGTGCGCCGAACGTGCCGACATTTTGTCTGTTGTATTTTGCGCCGACTGCGTCGCAACAATCTTCGATTAACCAAAGGTCGTGCTTGTGAGCAAACTCGGTCACTGCTGCAAGGTCAAACGGATTGCCGAGTGTATGCGCGATCATGACGGCGCGCGTGCGCGGGCTGAGCGCGGCTTCGAGGTAATTTACATCCACGTTATAGGTTGGGATATGAACATCAACAAAAACGGGAATCAAATTATTTTGAATGATCGGGTTGACCGTGGTGGGGAATCCCGCCGCAACGGTGATGACTTCGTCGCCGGGTTTCAGGGCTTTGTCCCCAAGCTGGGGCGAGGTCAGGCACGATAGCGCCACAAGGTTTGCCGATGAACCAGAGTTCACCAAAATAGAATTACGCACCCCCATGAATTTTGAAAACTCTTTTTGAAACTGATCTGCAAAGCGGCCGGTCGTCAGCCAGAAATCAAGCGATGAATCAACCAGATGCTGCAATTCAATTTCGTCGAAGACTCTGCCTGAAACAGGCACGGGCGATCCGCCCGGAATAAATTCGCGCGGCGCAAATGCCTCGGCAAAATATTCAGCCGTCAACGCGCGGATCTGCGAGCGGAGTTCGTCAGCTCTGGTGTTCATGGGCAAAAAATTTCTTGTACCAGTCAATCGTCAACGCCAGTCCCGAATCCAGATCGAAGAGCGGATTCCAATTCAACATGCGGCGCGCCTTTTCCGCGCTGAGATATTGATGTCGAATTTCGTTATTTGTTTCGTTGAGGATTTCAGGTTTGAGATTTGTCTCCATCAACCTGACAACATGATCCACGATCTCGCGCACCGTGGCTTGAATCTCATTCGAGAAATTAAATGCCTGCCCTTTGAGCTGCGGTTTTTCGGCCAACTTTTCCGCAAGCAACATGTAAGCCGCAGCGCCATCTTCCACATAAAAATAATCGCGGATATATTCACCGTCCGAGCGGATGATGGGAGACTGCCCGCGCAGAATCGAGCGGATGGTGCCGGGGACGATTCGATTCCAATTCAAGTCACCGCCGCCGTAGAAATTACCGCAGCGCGTGATGGCAACCGGCAGGTCGTAACTTTTTGCGTATGTGCTCGCGATCAAATCGGCAGTGGATTTGCTTACGTCATATGGATGCCGCCCCTGCAAAGGAGTCTCTTCCGTGTAGGGCAGGATTTCCTGATCGCCGTAGGCTTTATCTGACGAAGCCAGCACGATCTGCCTGACCTTTGGGCTGCGGCGGCAAGCCTCGAGCAGATTCCACGTCCCAGCAATGTTCGTCTCGAAAGTTGAGATTGGATTCCGATTCGCAATTGTGACGATGGTCTGCGCGGCAAGGTGAATGACGGTGTCAATTTCAAATTCGCCGAGAACGCGTTCGAGCAGGTCGCGGTCGCGGATATCGCCGCGGACAACTTTTACCTTTTCGATATACCCTGCGCGGACGAGTTCGCTTTGCGGCACCCAGTCACGGACGAGACAAACTACATCCGCGCCTGCGCCGATCAACCGTCGGATGAGCCACGAACCGACCAATCCTGTCGCGCCCGTGACAAATGTGGGGCGATCCTGCCAGAACGAGCGGTTTACCATATTTTCCATGGAGCGGTTCCATCCTGCCAGAGTCTTTCCAGTTGATGCACGTCACGAAGTGTGTCCATGCACTGCCAAAAGTCATTGTGCTGGTAGGCAGCCAGTTGTTCCTCAGCAACGAGGCGTTCCATTGGTGATGCCTCCCAGGGCGTGACGTAATCCGGGATGTAGTCGCGGATGCCTGGCTCAAGGACAAAATATCCGCCGTTGATCCAGCCTTCTCCGGCCTGTGGTTTTTCGATGAAATAAGAAACAAAGTTCTCCCGTAAACCCAATCCGCCAAAACGCGCCGGCGGGCGGACAGCGGTAACGGTGGCAAGGCGTCCCTGCGCGCGGTGGTAATTCACCAGTTGAGAAATATCTATGTTGGCGACACCGTCTCCGTAGGTCATCATGAACGGTTCATCACCGATGTACTCCGCCACTTTTTTCACGCGTCCGCCTGTGCTGCTTTCTAATCCGGTATCCACCAGGTGAACGATCCAGTCCTCGCCCTGCCCGTTATGAATCTCCACGTTTCCGGACTTTAGATTTACAGTCAGGTTATGCGAGCGATAGTGATAGTTCAAAAAATAATCCTTGATGATGTCACCCTTATACCCCAGAGCAATCACAAATTCCTTGTATCCAAACGAGGCATAAATATTCATGATGTGCCAGAGGATGGGTTTCCCGCCGACCTCAACCATCGGCTTAGGCTTTAGCATCGTCTCTTCCGATAAACGCGTCCCGAGTCCGCCTGCAAGAATGGCCACTTTCATAAAACTGATTCCTCTCGTTGATTGATGGCGTGATTATACATGGACTTCGCCGGGGGAATTCTTGCGGAATCATTGAGAATAAAAGGCTCGACTTTTTTTATCGGGAATCCTTTTTCTCAAACACAAAGGGGGCGAAGGGTCACGAAGGAAAACGCTTAACCTTCGTGGCCAGAGAGTGTTTCTTAAGTCTGAATCGCGAGCAAGAAAAGATCATTATCAACATACGCTTTGCGCATGGAGTCCATAATGGTTTCTCTGTGCCCTCAGTGGTAAAAAAGCCTTTAAAGAACTGCCTCTCAGGATTTTCCCGCCACATCGTCCCGATGCCTTTTCGGGAGAAACGGGAGCCTGAATAAAAAAAGACCCGTCATAAATGACGGGTCTTCCAACCTGCGAATTATTTCTTCTTGCTCTTTTTCTTCGGCGCTTCCACATCTGCGGCCATGGATGGAGCAGAAGCCTTTGAGCGCATCACAGCCCATGCCAGCAAGCCAAGCAAGGCCAAGCCTACGCCGATCACCGCGACTCGAACTCCGCCGGTTGCGCCGGCATATTGGACAACGATTGGCGCAATGATCACCGCAACGAGGTTGACCACCTTGATCATCGGGTTGAGCGCGGGTCCGGCAGTATCCTTGAAAGGATCACCGACGGTGTCGCCGACCACGCCAGCCTTGTGACGTTCGGAGCCTTTGCCAAGGTTCTTGGCCGGGTCCTTCGGCTCGTCTTCGATCAACTTCTTGGCATTGTCCCAGGCGCCGCCGGAATTGTTCAGGAACACAGCCAGCAGCTGACCAGAGACGATGATACCTGCCAAAAAGCCGCCGAGGGCTTCCACTTGCAGGAACAAGCCGACCACGATCGGAGTAACAATACCGAGCAAAGCCAGCGAGACTAATTCCTTCTGCGCGGCGGTGGTTGAAATTTCCACAGCCTGCTTGTAATCGGGTTTAACCTTGCCATCGAGCACGCCCAGTTTAAACTGACGGCGGACTTCCAGCACGATCAGGGATGCCGCACGGCTAACCGCCTGAATTGCAAATGACGAGAACAGCCACGGCAGAGCGCCGCCGATAAGCATACCCACGAACACCTGCGGAATATCCACGCGGATGCCGACTTCGGTAATGAATTTCTCATAAGGCGCAATGTTGCCAAGCGCAACAGCCACCGCATTCGCGGCCTTTTGGGCACGCTCCACATCCACGAGGAATGAGCCAAAAAGTGAAACGGCCGCGATTACGGCAGAACCGATGGCGACACCCTTCGTAATGGCTTTCGTGGTGTTACCCACGGCGTCGAGGTCTGCCATGATCTGCTGGGCATCTTTTGTGGCTTTGTCTGTCTTACCAGACCAGGACATTTCACCGATGCCGTTCGCATTGTCAGCGATCGGACCAAACGAGTCCATGGCTACATTGTTGCCGGTTAAAGTCAACATGCCGATGCCGGTCATCGCTACGCCATACAAAATGAATGTGGCGCGGTCTACGCCTTCCACGCCCGGAATAGTGCCGAAGATGAAGATCGAAGCAATGATGGTCAATGCGATCACAAGCACCGACCAAACCGATGACTCGAAACCGACTGAGATGCCGTTCAAGATCAAGGTCGCGGGGCCGGTATCAGCAGATTTTTTGATGTCATTCACTGGCGCAGCATGTGTGCCGGTGAAGTATTCAGTCAAGCGGTCAATCACGATGGCAAGTAAAACGCCAACACCGACAGCCGTGGGCATACGCCACCAGCCGCCCCATTGAGCCATAGCCTCGGTGTTTAAATAAAAGAAGCCGGCGATAAAGAATAAAGCCGCAGAGATCAATGCAGAAGTCAGAAAACCGCTAAATATCGCCTTCATCGCATCTTCGCTCTTGCCGGTCTTCCCAGCCTTCACAAAATAAGTGCCAATGATCGAAGACAAGACGCCGATTCCACGAACCACCAGGGGGAAGATGATCCACTCAAGGCGGCCGGTAGCGTGCCAGAGGGCAAGACCAAGAATCAGGCCCGAAACGATCGTCACTTCATAGGATTCGAAAATGTCCGCGGCCATACCAGCGCAGTCGCCGACGTTATCCCCGACGAGGTCCGCGATCACAGCAGGATTTCTCGGATCATCCTCAGGGATGCCTGCTTCTACCTTACCGACAAGGTCAGCGCCGACGTCTGCCGCCTTCGTAAAAATTCCGCCGCCCACGCGCATGAACAACGCAAGGAGCGTACCGCCGAAGCCAAAACCAAGCAAGGCGTCCGGCGCGGCAATTCCGAGGATAATAAAAATGATGGTTCCGCCAAGTAGGCCGAGACCATCAGTTAACATTCCGGTAATTGTGCCTGCGCGGTAAGCGATGCGAAGCGCTTCGCCGAACGACCTCTTGGAAGCAGAGGCCACGCGGACGTTGGCTTCGACAGCCATGCGCATACCGAGCTGACCGACCGTGAGCGAGAATCCCGCGCCCATAATGAAGGCCAGGCCGCGCGCAATTCCGATCCACAGTTTGAGCTGTGCATCGCTCATGCCCTGAAAGCGCTCCTGCGCTTCCGGAGAAGGCGGGACAACATAAACAGACAGGAACAAAGCCACGGTCAATACCGCGATCAAAGGCAAAATGGAGCGGAATTGCTTTTGAAGATACGCATTTGCGCCATCCTTGATCGCATTCCAGACCTCCTGCATTTTTTCAGTACCTTTGTCTTCGCGCAAAATCTGGGAGCGAAGAAAAACTGCATACAATAGACCGACAATAGCGATGCCGAATACAGTCCAGATCGCAGCGGTCTCCATTGGGGTAAGTCCCATTTCAAACATGTAGGTTATTCCTCCCGGGGGAAAATTAGGATTAGCGTAAGCTTGCGCCTAAGCAGGGGGATTTTACAGGCGCACAGACATTGTGTCAAGAAAAAGGAGTTGTATTTACAAAAGCGTTGACATTATGCCTCTATTTTGATAATATCTATCCAATTCTGCTCCACAAAACAAGGAGAAACTAATGCTACAAGAATTGGATGTTCAAACTATCACACTGACGCCTGCCGCTTCACAAGCTGTTCAAGGCATTTTAGATGAACGAAAATTGGAAGGCTATGCCCTGCGCGTCTACGTTGCTGGCGGCGGTTGCGGATGCTCGGGCGTAAACTTCGGCATGGCGCTGGACAACAATATCCAAGAAGCGGACACAATGTTTGAAACCAATGGCGTAAAACTGGTTGTTGACCAGACTTCCATTGACTATCTGCGCGGCGCAACGATTGATTTCGTAAATGACCCGCAGCACGGCGCGGGCTTTGCAGTCAACAGTCCGAATGCCAAAAAGGAATCTCACGCGCACGGCGAGGAAGGCTGCTGTGGCGGCGGTGGCGGTTCCTGCGCTTGCGGTAATTAATTTATCGGGTAGACAAAAAATGACCGGGATGTCCCGGTCATTTTTATTTAAATCGTTGAAAAATTATCGACCGCGCAAAAATGAGATCAAAGCCCCCAGCGCGCCAATGAAACCGAAACCGAGAATGAGCAGTCCCACCGGCATACGCCCAATGGCAGAAGAATCCTCACTGAAGGTTGCGATTACCAGCGGCGCGGGCGGTGTAAAAGTCGGCAATCGGGTAGGTATAACAGGTGAGCTAAAAGCCGCCACCAGGGTTGGGTCAATATCGAAAACCAGCGTCGCTGCCGGGGTCGGCGTGGGAGGTGAACTTAATGCAGGCAGCGGCCCTGGCTTAACAACTTTTACATAAGGCGCATAAACCCAGGCAACAGAATTCGGAACGCCGGGATAATAGATCTGGATATATGTCTTATCTTCCGAGTAGCCATACGCTGGCATTTCCTGCCCTGCCAGCAGCACCCCAATGGCCGGGTACAAAAATTCGCTTGGGCCGGAATAGACATTGATCTGGAGCAGGTCAAGGAATACACCAACGATCGCGCCGGACGGTGTGCCTGTTACTGTTGGGATGGAGCCTGTCGGCTGCTGAGCCAGCGCTGTGGACTGCGCAGGAGCGGAAATCGTGAGGGCAATGGCCGCAAACGTGAAGGCGGCAAAAACAACAAGCTGAATTTTTCGAGTGGGGATCATTTGATTAACGACGCGCAATCAGTGAAAGCAGGAAGCCGATCAACCCCAGTGTTGCGAGCGCAAGAATCACAATCGCCAAAGAGACAGCTTGACCAGAGTCCGCTGGTGTAACAACCATAAAAGTCGGCGCGACCAATGACGGCGGCGGCGTAAACGTTGGCAGACGCGTGTTGGTAGGCACAACAATAAATTGAGCGGCGAGCGTCGGGTCGATGGTTGCTGTAGCAGGCGGTACAGGAGTAGGAGGCGACCCGACGATTGGCAATGTGCCGGGAGATACTTGCACCAGCGGTGAATATATCCAACCCTGGTTATAAGGCGCGCCGGGAAATTCGATCTTAATCCAATCGCCGCCTGCCGACCTTCCGAGCGCCGGGGCTGTATCACCTGGATACAGGATTCCGACCTTGGGGTAGATCAACGAGTTTGGACCCATGCGTACATTCGCAAACGGTTCATCAGACAGCACGGTGATGTACATCCCTTGAGGGGATGGAGTGTCTGTCGGTTGCTGAGCCAGCACAAAGGTCGAAGGGGATGCGAACAAAGTCCAAAAAACGAAAGGGATTGTTAATATGGAAAAGGTCAATGGGTAAAACGGGATTCGTTTCATTTCGTAGTTACTCTTAAGGAGAATCGCAAAGGCGATTATAATCTAAATCATGGAGCGAAAAATTTATCATGGAAACATCAAGCCTGTGGATATTGCGCAGGCATTGCTGGGTGAATTCAATCATGGAAACACCCGCGCCCAAACTCTTGGGCAAAGCGATAAGATGATTGTGCAAGTTGGTACGCGGCCAGGGGCAGCTTCCGGCGGGCAAACTGCCATGGCTGTGACCATTCAAAAATTGGAAGACGGCATCATGGTTGAGCTGGGTCAGCAGGCATGGCTTGGGGTTGCCGCCAGCCTGGGCATGAGTGCAATTTCTGCTTTGCGGAACCCATTTAGCTTGCTCGGACGGCTGGACGATATTGCGCAGGATATTGAAAACCTGCAAATGAGCGAGCGCATCTGGCAGGTGATCGGTCAAACGGTGCAAGCCAAAGGCGCTTCTACAGATCTATCGGAAAAGCTCAAACGGCTGACGTGTGATTTTTGCAACACAGCAAACCCCGTAGGTGAACCGTCGTGCGTCGCCTGCGGCGCGCCGCTCGGCAATGCCCAGCCCGATACCTGCAAAAACTGCGGGTACGTCGTCAAGGCAAACGACAAGGTATGCCCAAATTGCAAACAAGCTTTATAAATTTGATGAATTGATAGCGCAGGTCAAACAAGATGAATTTAAAAGAGCTCGAAGCGCGCCTTCAGACACTGGTTGAAGTGGACTTGTTAAAAGTACTTCCCGGCCGAAAAGTGGAGGATGTGATCATTCAAAAACTGGCGTCGGCAATTCAGGTCAATGCAATTTCAATCGAGAGTGGATCGATGGTTGCTCCGGATGTTTACACCCTGATCATGCACCCGGGTAATTCAGCAAAATGGCAGGATCAGCAATTGCTTTCAGTTCTATTGCATTCCATCACTACGGCTGCGCAGGAAGCAGGTTTTCGGTTTACAATATCACCCACGATTACCGTTTCAACTGATGAGAAAATATCTATCAATGATGCCGAGATCGTGGCATCGCATCGGATGGAGTCTATGTCTGAAACCAATGCATCGCCTCTTGATACTGGAAGCCTTGAATCCACCGGGACGCTGCCCGAAAACGCTTTTCTGATCGTTGAGGGAGTTAAAATTTTCCCGTTGAATTTATCTGTGGTCAATATCGGCCGCAGGCTGGATAACCAGTTGATCATCGATGACCCGCGCGTCTCCCGCAATCATGCGCAACTGCGGGCTATCAAAGGGCGGTACGTTGTTTTTGACCTGAACTCGACCGGGGGAACTTTTGTCAATGGACAACGAGCCAGCCAAAGCGTGTTGTATCCGGGGGATGTGATCTCGCTGGCCGGGGTTGCGTTGATCTTCGGGCAGGACAATCCGCCTCCGCGCCCAGACTTAAAATCCACGGCGCCTTTGCGAAGCGTGGACAATTCCTCAGACCGCGCAACTGCGTCATTCAAAGATCGCTCCACAGCGAAATTCAAGAAAAAATGAGCGGCCCCATCGTTTTGGTATTGCGGCTGATCACATCGTTTGCGCTGTACGCCTTTCTGGGGTGGGCATTATTTTTTCTATGGCGTGAAGTGCAAAGACAGGGACAATCGCTGGCAAATCGCCGCGTTCCGGGCATCAGCATCACAGTCAAGCATGCAGACGATACTCCCATCCTCAAACATTTCGCTCAACCTGAAATCACACTCGGGCGTGACCCCGGTTGCGACATCCCGTTGATGGACGATACCGTCTCCACCCGCCATGCTCAATTGACCTATCACCACACGCAGTGGTGGCTGGAGGATCTCGCTTCGATGAACGGGACGATCCTGAACGACGCGCCTGTGACGATGCCAACCGTAATTACATCGGGCGATGAAATTCTTTGCGGCTCAACCCGCCTGACCATTGCGCTCTCTCCCAACGTGGTGATTGAGCCCACCCTAAGATTGGAAAAACACGAATGACAGAAAATATTTCCATCGCGCTCATTGGCGGCTCGGGCTTGTACCACATGACCGGGCTTGAGGGTTCAACTGAACACAACATCGACACGCCTTTTGGCAAAACAAGCGCGCCGATCATTACCGGCACTTTGGAAGGAATCCGCGTGGCTTTCCTTGCGCGGCACGGACTCGGACATCACATCACGCCGACCGAGGTGCCATATCGCGCAAATATTTTTGCGCTGAAGTCGCTCGGCGTGGAACGGGTGATCAGCATCAGCGCGTGCGGCTCGCTGCGGGAAGATTACGCTCCGGGACACATCGTCATCCCTGACAATATTTTCGATCACACCAAAGACCGCGCCCGCTCTTTTTTTGAAAATGGATTTGTCGCGCACGTCAACGTTGCTGACCCGTTTTGCAAAGACCTTTCCGACCAAGTGGAAGCAGCGGTGCGCGAAACAGGCGCGACGACTCACCGCGGCGGATCATTCATAACAATCGAAGGGCCGCGTTTTTCAACCAAAGCAGAATCGCATGCCTTTCGAAACTGGGGCATGTCCATCATCGGAATGACCGCGGCGCCGGAGGCGTTCCTCGCGCGTGAAGCAGAGCTATGCTATTCGACCATGGCACATGTCACCGATTATGACGTCTGGCATGAAAGCGAATCGCCTGTGACTGTCGACATGGTCATCCAAACACTAAATAAAAATACACACATCGCCCAGCAAGCCATCCACAATTTATTGCGGGGACTCAAGCCCGAGCGTTCATGTCAATGCGGGCAGGCGCTGTCCACTGCGTTGATCACAGACCCGAAAGTGATTCCTGCTGAAACTCGCAAAAAACTTGACCTGCTTGTGGGCAAATACCTCAACTAAAAATGCATGACGCGACACAAAGCCGCCTTCTACGCTGGGCGGCACTCGTACTCCTGATTCAATCCACAATTCTGACCATTTCACCCGCCGTACGCGAGCGCACCTGGAATGTAGATTTCAGGCTGTCACACTGGCTTGGATTTTTCGTCTGGCTCGTGTTGATGAATTTCGCGCATCGCTCAACGACCCAACAATTACCAGAGCGCGACCCATATCTTCTACCGGCGGCAGGCTTGCTGAGTGGATGGGGATTGCTGACCATCTGGCGGCTGGACGAAACCTTTGGGCTGCGCCAAACCGTCTGGCTCGCTGTCAGCGTCATTGTTTTCATTTCAGCCTTATATCTTCCCAAAAACCTTGTTTTCCTCAGGCGTTATAAATACGTTCTGCTCAGCGGCGGATTGCTCATCACCGCGCTGACGCTCTTCTTCGGCACAAACCCACTCGGTGTTGGTCCGCATTTATGGCTGGGCTGCTGCGGCGTTTATTTTCAACCATCCGAACCGCTAAAACTCCTGCTGGTCATTTACCTCTCGGCATATCTTGCAGACCGCGCCAGCATTCGGCTCTCGTCACTACCCTTGCTCGTGCCGACACTCGTCGTCACTGGCGTCGCGCTTTTACTCCTGCTCGTTCAACGCGACCTCGGCACAGCCTCCATTTTCGTTTCGATCTTCACCATCATCATTTTCCTCGCGACCGGTAAACGGCGGGTGCTGTTAAGTGTAATTTTCTTTCTGGCGCTTGCCCTTGCTGTCGGATATTTTTTCATCGACATTATTCATGTGCGCGTGGAAGCCTGGCTCGACCCCTGGGCCGACCCTTCCGGGCAATCCTATCAAATCATTCAATCACTGCTCGCAATTGCAAATGGCGGCACGATCGGGCGCGGACTTGGGATTGGGAGTCCGCTGTTGGTGCCGGTCGCCATCTCTGATTTTATTTTCGCGGCCATCGCGGAAGAAACGGGTCTGGCAGGGACGATGGGACTGCTTGCCCTCATTTGGTTGATCCTCGCCCGGGGCATGATCACCGCCCTGCACTCCGCAGACAGATTTCGCCGCTACCTCGCGGCGGGTGTCGTCGCCTACCTCGGCATTCAGAGTGTCTTGATCATCGGCGGAAACCTGCGGCTGCTTCCGCTCACCGGAGTGACGCTGCCCTTCGTCTCCTATGGCGGATCATCCCTTTTAACCTCATTCATCGCGTTGGTCATTCTGCTCATCATCAGCAACATGGAAGACAGCGAACCAGCCGCGCTCCCCAACCCAAAACCATACATATTTCTCGCAGGTCTGCTCGCCCTTGGGTTTGCCGCGCTCGCCTTCGCCAGCGTTTGGTGGTCAGTGGTACGCGGGCCAGACCTGCTCAACCGCACGGATAATCCACGCCGTTCAATTGCAGATCGGTACGTTCTGCGCGGTGAATTATTAGACAGAAATAATCAACCAATCAACATCACCGAAGGCGCAAGCGGAACGTATAACCGAGTGTATGTCTACCCTGACCTCGCGCCCATCAGCGGGTACACGCATCCGATCTATGGCCAGGCCGGGCTCGAAGCAACCCTTGATGATTATCTGCGCGGCTTGCAGGGAAACCCCGCCAGCCTTATTTGGTGGGATCACCTGCTTTATGGCACTCCCCCGCCCGGTTTGAATGTGCGCCTGAGCATTGACCTTGCCCTGCAAACAGAAGCGGATCATTTACTCGACGGGCGAGTTGGCTCGGTTATTCTGATGAATGCCCAAACGGGCGAGATTCTCGTCATGGCATCGCACCCAACCTACGACCCAAACAAACTTGACAACGAAGGTGATGCCCTCGCAGCGGATGAGTCCGCGCCGTTGATCAACCGCGCCGCACAAGGTTTGTACCCAATCGGCACGGCGCTCCTGCCTTTAATGCGCGCTGAGTTTGGAGATACACAGCCAACTGAAATTGCAATGAATGAGTTCCATCAAAAGTTGGGCTTGCATCAGGCTCCGCTCATAAACATGCCCGTTTCATTTGACACGGACAATCAATCCGCAAAAGATATAAAAGTGAGTCCGTTACAGTTAAGCCTTGCTGCGGCGGTGCTGAGTCATCAGGGCATTCAGCCTGTGCCGCGCATTGCCATGGCTGTGGAAACGCCCGAACAGGGATGGGTGGTGCTTGCAGCCGAGAGTCAGCCTGTTGAGTTGATCCAACCCAGGGCGGCGAATGAAGCGGCTTCTTCCTTCATCGTGGAAGGCAAGCCTTACTGGAGTCATTCGGGTATGGCGGTCGTGGATAAAAATCCCATCACATGGTTGCTGGCGGGCACACTGCCAGATTGGGGCGGCACGCCGCTGGTGCTGGTCATTGCGTTGGAAGAGAGCAATGTCTCTCTCGCAGAACACATCGGGAACAGCGTTCTTGATCTGGCATTGAATCAATAGTGAATCAAAAAGGTCAGGCGCGCGCCTGACCTTTTTGATTGGGTGATAGTTTATGAACCTGTGTCGCTGTCTTTGGCGGCGTAACCGGGGCCGCCTTTGAAGAAGTCATAATTGGGTTTGACATCCGGGGTGAGGTCAACGGTTTCGCCGGCAGCCAACTGACGGGTGGTCTCAAGAACGACTGCCTTGCCATGGTGGTTGGTGCCTTCATAATGACCGGTGAGCCCGACCTTGCTGATGTATTCTCCGCCTTTTGCGGTGTACGCGGCAGGCACTTCATCTTCGGGGAAAATGGCAGCAAACGGGCACTCGGGTACGCAGGCGCCGCAATCAATGCAGGTATCAGGGTCAATGTACATCCACGGCCATTCGGCTACGGGCTGGCCAGGGATGATGCACTCGACGGGGCATACTTCGATGCAACCGCGGTCACGAACGCATAAGCTGGTGATAATGTGAGTCATTGGAATTTGCTCCTGGTTGAAAATTTATTGATTGGAATGAGGCAATTATATCTTCGTTTATGTTCGTGGCAAGGGCAAGTTTATTTTTTCACATGGTTTTTCCAAAGTCAAGAAAAAGGAGTGGTGAGGAGGGCAAAAGCCTCAGGAAGATGGACAGCGAACCACCGTCTGGCTTGGGCGGCATTTTGGAAATTTGCTTGATGGATCAAAGCGATCACAAGATTATTAATAG
>JACRBI010000035.1 GCA_016234495.1 Chloroflexota bacterium
CTATTAATAATCTTGTGATCGCTTTGATCCATCAAGCAAATTTCCAAAATGCCGCCCAAGCCAGACGGTGGTTCGCTGTCCATCTTCCTGAGGCTTTTGCCCTCCTCACCACTCCTTTTTCTTGACTTTGGAAAAACCATGATAATTGTGGTCAAATATATTGATTTTTTGGGCGATAGGCAATATACTGTGGCATCTTTTTCATCTGTCCATAAAAATATTGCTTCAGCCCTGCCTTGTTTTGTAAATCATTTTTCTCAAGGAACTTATCCAAATGTTTGTTGGAATGCAAATATTGAAAGGGTATGAATCGCGGCAGCCCCGTCTTGAATGCGGGGATTTTTTTGTTTGTTTTGACCGTCTCGGTTGATTTCAAAATATTTTTTGTCAAAGAGGAGAAGAAATGAAAAGTGTGCGCTTGCGACTTGCAGTTGTTGTTGTCTTTGCCTTGACGGCTGTTGCCGTTCTTGTGGGCAGATCGAATCAACGCGATGTCTTCCTGCCGTTTGAGCGATTTGCCCCCATGGTGTCCAGTGAGTTTTCTCCGGCGCAAGTTAACGAGATACTCCAGCAGAGCAGTGTTGGACCGGTTGTAATCACAGCGGTTCATAATGACGTCTCTGCGCCGTTGAGTTCAATTGAAGTGATTCAGCCCCAGCAATCAAAACCTGATCCCGACCTCAACGCCCTTCGCCCGATGCCGAATCGCGGCGCTGGCAAGACCGGCCCCAAGGAACTGTTCATAGACCCGTTGCTGCAAAACGAAGCGCTTGCGGCGGTTCAAATTTCTGCTCCGCTTCAGAGCTTCGACGGTGTCTCAAATGTCAATGGTGTTTTGCCGCCCGACACTAACGGTGATGTTGGCCCGAATCACTACGTTCAAATGGTGAACCTGTCGTTTGCTGTCTACAGCAAGACCGGCGCATTGTTATACGGACCCGCCGCCGGCAATACTTTATGGAGCGGATTTGGCGGCGTGTGCTCGACCTCCAATGACGGTGACCCGATCGTTCAATACGACCATTTGGCTGACCGCTGGATGATGAGCCAGTTCGCCCTTCCAAATTACCCAAGCGGACCTTTCTACGAGTGTATCGCAGTCTCACAGACTGGCGACCCAACCGGGGCGTGGTACCGATACGAGTTCCAAATCAGTGCGACCAAGATGAACGATTATCCGCATTTGGGCGTGTGGCCTGACGGCTATTACATGTCTGTCAATCAGTTTGCCGGGAACGCCTGGGCCGGCGCGGGTGCAGTCGCTTTTGAACGTAACAAGATGCTGCAAGGTCTTCCCGCACAGGCTGTGTATTTTGACCTGTACAGCGTCGATCCGAATCTTGGCGGTATGTTGCCCTCTGACCTCGACGGCCCCGCGCCTGCGGCTGGCACTCCCAACTATTTTATGCAGGCTGACGATAACGGCTTCGGCTATCCCCAGGATCAACTCGAACTCTGGCAGTTCAGTGTGAATTGGACGACCCCCTCTGCTTCCAGTTTCACTCAGGTTGGCGTTTTCCCAACCGCAGCGTTTGATTCAGACATGTGTTTGGGCAGTCGCAACTGCATTCCGCAGTCCGGCACGACCCGCAAACTCGATGCCATCGCCGACCGCTTGATGTATCGCTTGCAATATCGCAACTTCGGCACACACCAAACCATGGTGCTCAATCAGACAGTGGACGTGAATAGCACCGACCGCGCAGGAATCCGCTGGTATGAAATGCGCAACTCCGGCGGCGGCTGGGGCATTCACCAACAAGGGACATTCTCTCCGGACACTGCCGGCCGCTGGATGGGAAGCATTGCCATGGACTCAAGCGGCAACATCGGATTGGGATATTCCGCTTCGAGCAGCACGACCTTCCCTTCGGTTCGCTACACGGGACGGCTGGCCACTGATGCCCTCGGCACGATGACTCAGGGTGAGGGGATCATCATCAGCGGTACCGGTTCGCAAACGCACACCGCGTCTCGCTGGGGTGACTATAGCAGCCTCTCTGTAGATCCTGATGGCTGTACTTTGTGGTTCACCAGTGAATACCTTGCGACGACCAGCCTCTCCTCGTGGCGGACTCGCATCGGCTCCTTCGTGTTGCCGGGCTGCGGTGCGGCACCGACGACTGGCACACTGCAAGGGACAGTCACTGATTCGGCAACCTCTGCTGCAATCAACGGCGCGACGGTGACGATTGTCGGCGGCGCAAGCACGACCACCAACGCCTCCGGTTTCTATCAGTTCACAAATGTCACGGCGGGCACTTACAGTGTGACTGCCGCGAAGGCTGGCTATAACACCGGCACAAATGCAGGTGTCTCCGTCACTGCCGGCGGAACGACCACGTCAAACTTTGCATTGACCGCAGCCGCTCCCACGACTGGAACGTTGCAGGGCACAGTGACGAATGCGACCACCAGCGCGGCGATCAACGGCGCAACTGTGACGATTGTCGGCGGGGCGAGCACCACCACCAATGCGTCTGGTTTTTATTCTTTCGCCAACGTCACACCCGGAACTTACAGCGTCACTGCATCCGCGACTGGTTATACAACTGGAACAAATACAGGAGTTGTTGTGACCGCTGGCGGAACCACAACATCGAATTTTGCCCTTGCTCCATCGGCGATAACCAATACCGGCTTCCTGAACCCGGCTGCCAATGCCGCTACAACAGGCGGCGATAACAATGGTTATCAGACCACCCCGACCAATGCCTATCTGGATGATGGCTTGTTCGCTGTTGACACCAATAGCGGCAATGGTACGAGCTCACTTTGCACGAACTCCAAAAAAGACAAGCACAACTTTTATAATTACGGCATCAACATCCCCGGCACCTCCGTGCTTGGCATTGAAATCAGGCTGGATGCCAAAGTTGACAGCACGACTGGCGCGCCCAAACTGTGTATCCAATTATCATGGAACGGCGGCACAAGCTGGACGACTGCCAAGCAGACCGGCACATTGACCACCACCGAGCAGACCTACCTCCTCGGCGGCGCGGCAGATAACTGGGGACGCGCCTGGACCTTGGCCGAGTTGTCGAACGCCAATTTCCGCGTCCGCATCATCAATGTGGCAACCAACACGTCACGTGACTTTTCACTGGATTGGATTACTGTACGGGTAACGTATCAGTAGATTAGATTTCATAACAAAAAGCGGCAGCCAATAACAGGCTGCCGCTTTTTGTTTATTATTCGCGATCATATGCGCTGGGAAAGCAACCCCGCCTCAGCCACAATTCGCGGTACGATATCCTCCCAACCGACAGCCATGATATGAATTCCGTTCACGCCTTGTTTTGACCTGATTTTCTCGATTAATTCAAGCGCGATTTGAATGCCTTCCTCGCGTTCATTTCCTTTCTCTTTGGCTGCTTCCATCCGTTTGAGTATTTTCTCAGGGACAAAAACGCCGGGGATTTTGGAGTTCATATAGGCGGCGGTCTTGTAACTTTTCAACGGCGTGATGCCGGCCAAAATATACACCTTGTCCAGCACGTCGCGTTTTGCGATCTCGTTCAACCATTCATCGAGCGCGTCCGCGTCGAAGACAACATTGGTCTGAAAGAATTGAGCGCCTGCGTTGACCTTCTTCTGTTCGCGCAAAGCCTGGAACTTCATGTTCGACGCAAACGGAGATGCCGCCGCGCCGAGGAAGTATTTCGGAGGGGTATTGATCTCGCGCCCATCGAGATATTTGCCTTCGTCACGCATCCGCCTTAAGATCCACAACATTTGAATCGCGTCTATGTCAACAATATCCATCCGTCCGCGCGGACCTGGGCCGAGTACCATGCTGTCGCCGGTCAGGCACAACAAATTTTGCACGCCCAATGCGGATGCGCCGATTACTTCCGATTGCAGGCCAACCCGCGTGCGGTCGCGTGCTGTGATTTGCATGACAGGCTCCGCGCCCAGTTCCAGCGCAAATTTACTGCACGCCAAAGAAGACATGCCCGGAATTGCAGACGGGCTGTCGGTGAAGTTAAGCGCGGCCACATATGGCTTGAGCAGTTCAATATTCTGTTTCAATTTATCAACGCTCGCAGAAAGGGGAGGGGTGACTTCTGCCGCCACCACAAATTCTCCCGCCTTTAAGCGCCGTTCAAGCTCAGAGACTGGCTCAGCATATTTCGGTGCATGGTACAGCGAGTCGCCTTGCCACCATTCGGGCTGGCGCACGGGTCTAAAAATGGAATCCAATGTCTTGGAAACAGAACCAGCTTCCGGCGCAGTCAGATCCGCGATAATTTTCTTTGCTCCAATTTCTTTTGCCTTGTCAAAGACATCGCTCCATGCATCCATCCCCGCCTTGTCCCAATCCATTGGCGGCAGCACTTCAAGCAGCAACGCTTCGCGCCCAAGTTTGAACGAGCGCTCGTAAATTTTGTACCAGATGCAGGGGCGGGATTCGTCCACGTAACATTTTTCAGGGGTCGAGCCGCCGCATGGCCCGTTCCGCAAACCCTTCGGACACTCCATCGGGCAAATGAACGCGGTCTCCTGCAGGAGGCAATTGCCGCACATGCGGCAGCCAAACAGCGGCCCCTTGACGGCGAGTTCGATTTTTGCAAGAGCGCGTTTTTTGAAAGGCACGCGCTTGAACGGCATGAATGGGGGCTGCCAGCGGCGGCCGGGCGTGAAAACGGACATAACTCAAACTCCTAAAAATTATACATTATATATAATTTTACTCCCATCTTTAGTTCTTTGACCAGACCAGTTTTTGATGTAACCCCGCATCCTGCCTGACGGGTGGATGGCTTCAGTCCGAATGGGTGATTCTTTCGCTGAGGTTTTTTCGCGCGAGGCTGCTTTTCACCTTATAATTCTTCTGGATTAATATCACGTTGTTTTAGTTACATACTAACCATTCGCATTTCGTTGACCCATCTGATATACTCGCGTTGTGAAAAAAATCACAAATATATTCAGAAAAGAGGAAACAGCCTATGAGTGAAGTTCGAATTGATGCCCTTTTGCCCGCAGAAATGGCAACTCGCGCGGAATACCTCGGTGTTCGCAAAGCCGAGATGCCGGCGTTTACCATGTTCATGCTTTCGTTGTTGGCCGGCGCATTTATTTCCCTCGGTGCGATCTTTGCCACGACCATTGCGGCGGGCGGAATGTCGGTCACTGTAGCAGATGGGGCGGTGGTGTACACCACGGGGTTGCCGTACGGCGTCACACGCCTGTTGACCGGCTTTGTGTTCTGCCTCGGCTTGATCCTGGTCGTTGTGGGCGGAGCGGAACTGTTTACGGGCAACAACCTGATCGTGATGGCATGGGCCAGCGGCAAGGTGACGGGCCGCGCGCTGCTGCGGAATTGGGGCATAGTTTACGCGGGAAATTTTATTGCCTCCATCGGCACTGCCGGATTGATGTTCTTCACCAAGCAGTACACCTTCGGTTCAGATTCAGTCGGTATTGCGGCGTTGAAGATTGCGGTGGCAAAATGCGACCTTGGCTTCATGCAGGCTGTCGCATTGGGAATCATGTGTAACGCGCTGGTTTGCCTTGCTGTCTGGTTGACGTACAGCGCCCGCACCACCATTGATAAGATCATGGCGATCATTTTCCCCATCACTGCCTTCGTAGCCGCCGGGTTTGAGCATAGCGTTGCCAATATGTACTTCATCCCATACGCGCTTTTTGTCAAAGGGTTTGATCCGGAATTCATGGCAAAGGTGGGAGAAAAGGTTCCAAAGCTTGAACTGCTTACCTGGAAGGCATTCTTTATCAACAACCTGATTCCTGTTACCATTGGAAATATCATTGGCGGCGCGGTACTTGTGGCCGCTGTCTATTGGGTCGTATTCTTGCGCGCAAAGAAAGTCTAATCAAAAAGGAGCAGCCATGAAAGCATATGTCATGATCAAGATTCGGGCGGGTGACGTGAAGGACGTGGTCGGTCAACTTCGCAAGGTACAGGGAGTAATTGAAGCTCATATGACCTTTGGTCCATATGACGCTGTGGCGGTCGTTGAAACGATCGATATCGCAAAACTTGGGGCTATCACGGCTTCCGAGATTCAACCCATTCCCGGTGTCGAGCAGACTCTCACCTGCCTCGCTGTGGATGTCTAATCAGTTTTTTTTTGACTGGACTTTCGCTTATTCGAAAAAACAATCCGCTAATCCTCGCAAATCTACGCTAATCTATTAAAAATTCGCGCGGATTGGCGCAGGTTAGCGGACAAAAGCGAAAGTCATATTTGAATCAAAAGCGGTTATCTTTTCAGGATGACCGCTTTTTGTTTGCCTGACGGAAGAGAATTACTTGTGTAAATTCTTTGCAGCGATGAAGCTTAGGCCTGCCTTTGTCAAGTCCCATGCGGAGTGGTTGCATGCTGCGACTTTGTCAAGATAGTTTTGCTGGAGGTTATCCCAGTCGCCGGATTCGATGACTTCTTTTTTCTCGCGGAAGTAATCCAGAATGTCGGATTGATGTGCGCGGGTCACATCCACTTCGGGGTCACCGCCTTCGTGCTTCGCGGCGATGTTGGCGACATGATCGGCGAGTTCCACCAATTCAGCGCGGCGATTGTACGGCTGGATCACGATGCTCTTTTGCGGTTCGGTGATGTGATGTTCGAAGCGCACGATCTTCTCGAAGCCAAGCGACTTCCGAAAGTCGGCTGTCAATTCCATCGTCTGGTTGTTGACCGAGTTCGACCAGTTGAATCCGATCAGTGGACTTGTGCCATCGTCGCGGCTGAGCAATTTTGCCATCGTCAAAATCCACAGCGCATTATAGGGGTTATCCGCGCCGAAGAACACGGAAATCTTGAATTGGATATCCACGCCCATACGATGGAGCAGGAAGCCGAGCAGGATTGTGCCTGCGTTGAAATTCAGCACATGCTGAACGCCGTAGTTGGTGTAGTAATACAGGAACTCGTCCAGCCATTGCAGGGCGTGATCGTTGGGCTGTCCAATTCCGCCAAAATACCCGGTGATGGTGGCCGGCCCGCCAAGATGCGGATTCGAGCCGTCTGTGCCTTTGGTATCGAGCGTTTCCACGAATGACGCGCCGATGATATCCAGCGCAGCGACGATGGCCGGCAAGTCGCCATCGGCTTCGGATTCTTTCATCTTGCGGACGGCGATGTAGCGCCCGGGCATCAGCGTTTGATTCGCTATCGCCTGCTCTGCCATCACGCGCACCCACGGGAAATATTGCAGCGCGGATACTTCGAGCGTGACCGCATACTTATCCTTGAATTTCGTTTTCTTTGCGGCATTGCCCAGCACTTTTTTGCGGTAATCTGCCACAGAGATGAATGCGCGTTTATCGCGCTGTTGAATCAGCCAGTTTAAATCCTTGATGTAATCAGGATTCTTTGCTTCGACCAACTTAAATAAATTATCCATCTTGCGCGCGGCGCGATGTTTGCGGTTGATTTCCTGCGGAGTGCCATACTTTGCCACCACGGAAAGGAAATCCTTCATGACCTGCGAATTTGGGTCGAGCAGGACGGAGTTAAAAGCCTTGAGTTTATCGGGCGAGATCTTGAGTGATTTTTGGATGTTTGTCATTGTAGTCTCCTGGTCGGTTAGTCGCGTGGTCTTGTAGTCATCTAGTCTCATAGCCTTGTAGCCGGGTAGCCTTGTAGTCTTCATGACCATTTGACTAAGTGACTATTCGACTAGCTGACTATTTGACTACTTGACTAACTTGACTAATTCATCATATTCCTCATCCGGCATCCCGAAATAGTTTTCCTTTTCAGGAAACTGCCCGCCAATGACTTCATCGTGATAGGATTTCAATCCATTCAGGATGACTTCGCCGGCGTTGCCGTAGACCTTGGCCATCTTTGGCTTGAACTTGGGATACAACCCAAACATATCGTGGTAGATCAGGAGTTGCCCATGCGCATCGGGACCAGACCCAAGCGACATGATGATGCAGTCGGATACGGTTTCTGTAATCAACTTGCACAAACGGTCAGGGACGAGTTCGAGCAAAATGCAAAACGCGCCCGCGTCACGCAGGGCGATGGCATCGTCGAGGATCTTCTTTGCCAGCGAAGCAGATTTCCCTTGTAAGCGGAACCCACCCAAAGCGGAGACAGACTGCGGCGTTAATCCAAGATGCCCAATGGCGGGAATGCCCGCATCCACAATCCCCTTGATGCGGTCAGCCATCGCCGCGCCGCCTTCGAGCTTGATCGCGTCACAGCCTGCCTCAGCCATGAACCTGCCTGCGTTGCGAATCGCATTCTCGACCGAATCTTGATATGTCATGTAAGGCATGTCGCCCACGACAAACGCCGTCGGCGCGCCGCGACGGACAGCCTGCGCGTGGCGGATCATGTCGTCCATTTTGACGGGCAGGGTGGAGTCGAAACCGAGCATGGTCATGCCGAGGCTGTCGCCGACCAAAATCATCTCGATGCCGGCCTGCTCCTGCAAATAGGCGGTCGGATAGTCGTAACAAGTCAGCCAGGTGATCGGTTCTTTATCCGTAACTTTTTTGAACAAATACGGCAGTGTGATCTTCTTGCGTGCTTCTGTCATTCTTGCTCCTTTTATGTGGTTGTGAAAGAAGTATAGATGAGAACCCCGCCCGAATCAACTGACGAAAATCACTGAATCATGGATGGGTTTTATGTACACGGAGCGCGCGGATTTCACGGGGGGGGGGGCTGAAAAAAACGGAAACAAAGCAATTCCTGCACAGGTTATGAGTTGGCGTTAAAATGTCTCAAAAATTCACGGCATTCATGGAGGAGTAAAAATGGTCAACGAAAAACGGTTGAATGAGTTTTTGTATAAAATGTCCGGCACAATGCGCGCAGGGCTGGCGGATGTGCAGAAGTACGTCAACGACCTGTATAAAATTGAGGAGTTGGAAGGATACCTCGACCAGCCGGATAACCCGATCGAGAATGTCAAATCAGCGCTGCTGCCGCTCGTTTCACAAGTCAGCGATTTTCAAGATTACTCAGAGACCGTGACGGGACGTATGGAATTAAACCTCGAGGATGAAGTTGACATTCATGCAGTGTTGGACGGAGTCATGTCCATAGCCGACCAGTTGATCGAACAAAAAGAGGGAGCGGTGGCGCTGGAAGAGGAGATCGAAGAAGACCTGCCGACCATCGAAGCGGACGCGGCGCGGCTTTCACAAGTCTTGTTAAATTTGATTCACAACGCAGTCAAATTCACCGACAAGGGATTCGTCACCGTCCGCGTTGCGCTGGAGCGGGATAATATTCTGTTCGAAGTCCGCGATACAGGCATTGGGATTGCCGGGGAGAATCAGGAACTGGTCTTCGAACCGTTCGAGACCATATTGGATGACAAGGAAGATCCGCGCCTTGGGTTTGGGCTGGGCTTGAAGATCGTCGAGCACATCATTGACCTGCACGACGGCGAGACCTGGTTCGAGAGCAAGGCAGGCGTGGGCAGTTCGTTCTTCTTTACGATACCGTTGTAATTTGTTGCGCCAACAGTCTGCGCAACCGAATCAATACAAAATGGAGAATCCCTTTGAATCATAAAATATTTAGCATGACCATTCTGGCGTTGATGCTGACCGCCTGCAATTCAGCCGCCAATGTTCAAATACAGGCTTCTGAAACCGCGCTGGTGAGCACAATGATCGTGGGAATGATGTCTGCCATTCCGCCGACATCTACATTGACCAGTACGCCTGCGCCGAGCGAGACACCTTTGCCAACGTCCACTTTAGCGCTGACCGTTGAGGAGTCGCCGACTGCGTCTGCCGACCCATGCAACGGGCCATTGTTTGCCAACCCCGGCGGCTCTTCTCCCAGCGGAGGCAAGAGCGAAAATGGAGCGAGTGTTTTGATCGCCAACAACACCAAGGCTCCCATTACCGTCTCTTTGTATCTTTCGAAAAATGATTTTGGTCAATGCGGGTACGTGTCTTATATTCTTGCCCCAATGCAGTCTATATCAGTAATCAATCAATTGCCTTTTGGATGTTATTCCGCTTTTGCGTATATTAACGATCCAAAGAATCCGAGCACCGCATCGGGCGGACCTGCCTGCATTACCGGCCCCGACAAGACCACGTTTACTGTGTCCGCAGATAAGATCAAGATCACGGGGCCGTAAGTGCTGACGGGAGTCGGGAGTTGGTAGTTTACTTTTTACTGAGCCTGTCCATATCCATCATTTTAATTAAGTCAGTTACATGTCCCTCGAGGACAGATTTTATATTCTGGTCGTTTAATTCTTTGGATATCTTTAGTGCTTTTGCGAAATAGGAATATGCCTGTTCGTATTTCAATCTTTGCTTGTGCGAACTTCCTAAGTTTATCAAGGCAATAGCCTCAAGTTCTTTATCTGAGATTGCCCGCGCGATTGCAAGACCTTGCCGATAGATTGCTTCTGATAAATCAAGATCAGAATAATAGGCATAGATATTTCCTAATTCCATCATTAAGTTTGCTTCAGTCAATTCATCGCCATTTTTATTTGCAATTTCCAGTTGTTGCTTCGTCTCCAATACCAGATTCCATTTGGCCATTTCTTTTTTGCGTTTGCGCGCCTCGATTTTGGCCTGTCCTTTTAGAAGAAAAATTAGAAATTCCATATTAACCATGTTCCTTGTTGAATAGTAGACACAGATATCACTCCTCCCACACCGAATGATACGCTCCAATCGACTCAAAATATTCCACCATGCGCTGATAGAAACCGTGACTTGTGATCGTGGCGCTGTCGCCGATCACGATCAACTTGCGGCGGGCGCGAGTCAGGGCCACGTTCATGCGGCGCGTATCTGCCAGAAAGCCGACTTCGCCTTCACGGTTCGAGCGGACGAGGCTGACGATCACGGCTTCTTTTTCGCGTCCCTGGAAACCATCCACGCTGTCAATTTCAAGATCGAGATGTTTTAGTTTTTCGCGCAACAACTTTACCTGCGCCGAGTATGGCGAGATGACGGCAATGTGTTTGGGACTTAATCCGCAGGATAGCAATTCATGAACTTTCTTAATCACCAACTCTGCTTCGAGTGGATTCAATCTACTGTCGCCGTCTGCTTCCTGCTCTTCGTCATAGCTTGCGCCTGCGGTGTCTATGAAGTGGATCGGGCAATCTGTCAGCGGGGAAGATTTCAAATTGGGCAGGTCAGTCAGCAGGGCGGTGCGAACCGTCTCATCCGCTTGCAAACTGCCTTCGTAAAAGACATCCGAAGAAAAATTCATGATGTCCTGATGCATTCGATACTGCACATTCAACAACCTGCTCACGCCGCTGTTGATATTTAACAGGCGCTCCATCAGGCTGATGTTGAAACCGCCGCGAATGGCTTCGGGGGAAATGACCGTGGGCGGAAGCTGGAAATGATCGCCCGCCAGCACCAGACGATTTGCGTATTGGACGGGAATCCACGCCGAGGGCTCGACGCTCTGACTGGCCTCGTCCATGATGCACCAATCAAATTTGCGCCGCGCGAATGTTTCTGAGTCCAGCCCAGTGGCAGTGGCACAAACGATCTTCGCGTTGTTGATAATTCTTTCGGTCACCGAATCTTCGATCTGACGCGCTTCGTTCAATAATTGTTTTGCTTCTTCACGAAGTGACTGCCGCAGGTTGGGGTCGGGTTTCACTCGAAAATATTTCGATGCCTGTTTGCGCAGTGAATGCGCGTCGCGGGTTAACTTACGCGCGAGTTTCATATCGGGATGGACTTCGGTAAGTTCATCGAGTGTGTGTTCGCGCAAGACAGGCGACACGCGCGCGGGGTGACCAAGCCGAATGGCATTCTCGCCCGCGTCGATCAAACGCTCCAGCATGTTATCCACCGCCAAATTGCTCGCCGCCACCGCCAGCATAGTCTGCCCGTTGTGTGTTATCTGGCGCATCAACTCGATCAGCGTGGTGGTCTTGCCCGTCCCCGGCGGCCCGTGGATGATGGCGACATCCTCCGCGCTCAACGCAAATGCAACCGCTTGATTTTGCGAATTGTTTAATTTGTTATTACATGGGATCGGAACTTCGATCTTGTTGAAAACAGGATTTTGTTTTCCCAACAGCACATCGCGCAGGATGGCAAGCCGCGTCCCTTTCGCGCCCCGGCTTGATTCCAATGCCAGTCTTTGTCTCTGCCTTGAGATTTCATCCGTCGAACGGTCCAGCCTGAAAGTGGGTCTGTCCGAATCAGTTTCAGGCCAGTGCGTGAACGCAACTTGAATCGTATCCTTGTTTGCGCGGCTGACAATTCCGCGCCAACTGGGAGCGTCTTTATCGTGCAGTCCCTCTTCCGAAAGAATGACAGGGCTGCCGTTCCCAATGCGGCTCCACGGCAGATGTAAGTTCTCGTTGCGCTTGCCGAACGTCAACAGGATTTTTCCGCCCAGCCCAGAATCCTCTTCGCGGATGACGAGTTGAATCAGGCTGTTGCCAGATGCTTCTGCCTCGGCAGGTGACATCTTCTCCAACGAGCGGACAGTCTCCTGCTTCTCGGCTTCGGCTTCAAGGTCAAGCAGGCGCGCCAGTCGTTGAAAATGGTCTTCGGAGATTTTGAGGCGGTCATCCATGTGGGAGGCATATTTTAACATGGGCTTTCGCTTTTATCCGCTAATCCTCGCTAATCTACGCTAATTTTTTTAAATTTCGTGGGGATTGGCGGAGATTAGCGGACTATTTTTGGAGGTTTTTTTAAAGACTTTCTCCGTGCTCTCTGTGGTCTCCGTGGTGAAATCTTTATTTCTGCTCCCAAAGTATAATCACCCCATGACCAAAATTCTCTACCGCGCCCACGCTGTCCAGCGCATGTTCGAGCGTGAAATATCCCCAGTCAAAGTCCGCAAGGCATTGGAGACTGAGGATGTGATCGAGGATTATTCCACTGAAATGCCCGAGCCGAGCAGGTTGATTCTGGGCTTTCAGGGCAAGCGCCCGTTTCATGTGGTCACTTCGGAGAACCCGCAAGCAAATGAAATTACAGTGGTTACCGTTTATATCCCTGACCCGAATAAATGGAAAAAAGATTATCGGAGTCGAAAATGATCAACCACGAAGGCACGCGAAGAAAAGCCTTTGTGACTCTTTGTGGCTAAAAAGGTTTTTATGATTTGCATTATTTGCAGGCAGGCTGATATGACGAACGGATATACCTCCATCCTCTTCGAGCGGGGGGAATTTCGTTTGACGGTGAGCCACGTCCCCGCGCAGGTCTGCCCTCAATGCGGCGAAGCGGTTGTGGGTGAAGAAGCGGCAATCCATTTGTTGGATAAAGCCGAGAACACTTTTGAACAAGGGATTATGGAAGATACCCTTGAATATTAATTCAACTTTGCCGGGGAAATTTTCAACCCTATTTATTGCCTCCGCCATTCTACTGGGCTGCGCTTCGCCTGCGCCCATCGCGCCGGTGTCCACCCTTCCTCCGCCAAATGTGACCATCATCCCCGCCACATTGACTCCCACCATAACGCCGAGTCCCACTGCCACGCGAACCACCGAACAGGCGATTTTTCCATACACCATCGAGGGCTTGCGCAGCCATAAATTTCAAAGCGGAAAGATCGTCATCCGCAAGACTCTGCTCGAAGCCGATGACTTCACGCGTTATCTGATCGAATATCCCAGCGACGGCCTGACCATCACAGGCATCTTGCAGGTGCCAGCCAAAGGCGAACCGCCTTACCCGGTCATCGTCATGAACCACGGATTCTTTTCGCGCACCGTCTATCACTCGGGCGATGGCACCGACCGCGCCGCTGATTTTTTGAATCGCTACGGCTACCTGACCGTTTCATCGGATTACCGCACCTGGGGCGGTTCTGAAACTGGCGAGAGTCTGTTTTATTCAGGCCTCGCCATTGACGTCATCAATCTCATGCGAGCTCTTCCATCCATTCCGCAGGCCGACCCTGAGCGTATCGGCATGTGGGGTCACAGCATGGGCGGCGGGGTGACTCTCAAAGTGCTGACCATTCTTGGCGGGGCGAATCAGCCCGGGGTTAACGTCAAAGCCGCCGTGATCTATTCCTCCGTCAGCGCAGACTTTGCCGACATCATCCAACGCTGGGGGCCGGGCTGTGACGGCGATGTGCTTGAAGGTGAAGCTGCATTCGGATGCAATTCATCAGACGTCCTCCCTGTGGATTTACCTGCCGACTTGCGCGCGTCATACTTTAACTCTGTAACTGATTCTGAAATACTGAAAGCGGTTTCGCCGCTCTATCATTTGGACGGCGTCACCGCGCCTGTGCAGATCAATTACGGCACCGAAGACGGCAAGACCTCTGCCGGCACACCGCCCGAATGGTCAACGAAAATGTATGACGGATTCATAGCCGCGAACAAGGATGTTCAAATATTTTCACAGGCCGGCGAAGGACATTCCTTTATCGGTCAATCCTGGTTTGAGTTCATGCTCCGCTCGTTGAAATTCTTCGACAAACATGTGAAATGAAAAAATATCCATTCATCTTACTGGTATTCCTTTTCCTAACTTCCTGCGCCCGTGCAAATTCGTCGATTTCAATTTCGACTCCCGCCCCGTCTTCTCCGACCGACGGCCAATGGCAGGGGACAGGCTCAACATCTGACGGCAGGGAATTCAAAGTTTTTCTCACGATCCAAAACTCCGCTCTGGCGGGGTTGATCTATAACTTCAACGGCGCAAATGGAAACCCCTGCACCTCCATCGGGTACGGACAAATTCCTGCTGTGAGCCAGCCAAAAATAATAGACAATGAACTTGAGTCCGTGCTCGGTGAAGATTTAACGATTTCAGCCTCCTTCAAATCAGATTCGGAATCTACAGGTCGCCTCATCATTTACTGGCGCGGACATCAAGCCAACTGCAATGGCGATTACGAAGTGACCTGGTCAGCCACAAAGCAAGTTCCACAGACTGCCGCTCAATCGACAAATAAGCCAAACCCAAATGCGCCGAATCCGTTTGAGACTCTTATTCAAATCCTGATCTTCGGATTATCAAATGGCGCGGTTCTCGCTCTCAACGCCATCGGTGTGACGTTGATCTACAGCACTGTCCGCACTTTGAATCTGGCGCATGGCGATGTTTTTGCCTTGTGTACTGCGCTGGTCACCTCCATCATCAACATCATTGGCATCAAGCAAAATTGGCCGCCCATGCAAATCGCTGGCGGACTGGTCTTCGTGCTGTTGGCCGCGATGCTGCTTGGCGCGTTACTGAGCGTTGGCGTAGAGCGCCTTGCCTTCGCTCCCTTCCGCGGACATTCGCGCCTTGCGCCGTTGATTGCCACACTTGGGCTTTCGTTCATCCTTTTTCAAGGCGCGCTGATCTGGCGTACCTTTCAAGGCTCGTGGATTGTCGGTGAGCATCGCAGTGTCCCCGGCCTGCCCGAAGTCCCCACTGATGGAATTCCATCCCTGTTGCCTGAGATAAATCTCGTGAAAGCTTTGGACCTGCCTTTCAATATCATCATCCGCTTTAGCGATGTCTTCGTTATTTTGATGGCGTTTGCCTTGGTGGCAATCGCGACCTGGTTCATGTTAAAAACCCGCACAGGCAGAGCCATCCGCGCATTGTCACAGAGTCACCAAATGGCAGAGATGATCGGCATCAACGTTAATCAAACGATTCGGCGCGCCTTTGCCTTCGGCGGAGCGTTCGCCGGCGCGGCAGGCTTTATCTTCGCCTTGTATTACTCGCGTCCGTTTGGCAGTCACGGCGCGCAAAGCGGTCTCTTCGCATTCATGGCCGCACTGCTTGGCGGCATCGGCAACCCGCTTGGCGCATTGGTCAGCGGATTGTTGATTGGCGTGGTCTCTTCGTTGTGCGATTATTATTTCGCGGCGCAATGGACTCCCGCCTTGTTGCTGGCTCTGCTGGTGATTCTCTTTGCCTGGAAGCCAACTGGCTTCGGCGGGGAAGGGGAGGCGGAATCAGCTACGGTCCGCGATTCTATTATTTTGACGGCGCCCTCTCAACGGTCAGGTGTGAAGCGTTGGTTTATCCTCCTGCTCATCGCGCTTGCAATCGCTCCTCTCGTTTTGCAAAGCGGCCAAACCATCCTGCGTCTTGCATCAATTTTTATTTTGCTCACGCTCGGATTGAATCTTGCGCTCGGCATTACGGGTCTGCTTGATCTTGGTTTTGCCGCGAGCTTTGGTCTTGCGGCTTATATCACTGCGTTATTCTCTTCCAAATTTGACATCGTTTTGGTTCTGGTCATTGGCGCGAGCGCGGGAGCTTTCCTTGGTTTGCTGAAAGGATTTTTATCGCAGCGATTGCGTAGCGACTTTTTTGCCGTTGCGACTCTTGCGCTTGGATTGCTCGTTCGACAGGTGATCGTCAATTTGGATTTTACCGGCGGCATGGGCGGGATCGGTGGAATCAGCGCGCCTCATTTTCTTAACCTCAGCCTGCTCAGCCAGACCCAGAAATATTACCTCGTCCTCGGCATTGTGACTCTCGCCGCGTGGATGAGTCACCGCCTGATCACATCCCGCACCGGCCGCGCATGGATCGCCCTGAGCGAAGATGAACTCGCCGCGTTATCCGTTGGCGTCGACGTGGGTCGCGCGCGCACGATCTCTTTGATGTTGAGTTCCGCACTGGCGGGAATTGCCGGTGCGCTATATGCAAGCACACTGTCCTTTGTTGAACCAGACTTAATGGCTTTTCACGTTTCAAGCATGATTCTGACGATGGTCATTCTCGGCGGCGCAGGCAATGTGACTGGCGCGTTTGTCGGCGCGCTGGCGATCATCTTATACGACAAATCCATCATCCCCCAGCTTGCAGATTGGCTGGCATTGATCTGGCCGAAGAACGTCTTTATCGGCTCGGTGCCGGACATCCGCGGCGCGTCCTTTTTTAATTTCGGCATCGTGTTATATCTGACCGTGCTATTGCGCGCGCGAAGAAGATAAACCAACTTCAAGGGAAATTTCATCCTTGACTTTCCTGCAGGGCTGCTATAAAATCTGGTCACTATATCTCACTACGAAAGGAGGCACGAACAAATGATAATCAATACATCGACCACCCAATATGTTTTAAGCGCGCCTCCCGCAGGTGATATGTAGTAACGACTTTTGTCGGTATTTCTACCAGTCAACCGCAGGCGCGATGCCTGCGGTATTTTTTTGCCTGGCCGCAGGGCGCAATTTCCCTGTGGTTTTGTTTTTAATACGGCCACGTGATTAACAAGTGAGCAACATAATGAAAGCATACAATAACAAGCTCGTTGTCCGCCGTTATTTTGAAGATGTTTTGCTGAATGGCAGGCTCGAATTGATCGAAGAATTATTTGACCCGAAGATATGCGGTCTCGTCAGACGCTACGCCTTTTTTGCGCCAGAGTCATTTAGTATCAGCGACATGGTTGCGGAAGACGATACGGTGATGGTGCGCTGGCACACACCTCCGTTTCTAGGCGCGCAGTTCGATCAAAATGGATTTGCCGTTTGCTATCTTGAAGACGGCATGATTGTCGGGCTGGAGTTGATGGACGTTAACGGCATCATGCGCCAGATTGGCGCGGAAGTATTTTCTCCTGAATTTGAAATACAAAGGTGCTAAATGAGCAAGAATAAACTTCTTGAACTATATGAAGAAATCGAAGACCTGGATGAGGATGCGACAGAGTCGGCGCCGAAGCGGTTGACACAAAAGCGCGAGTCGAAGAAGCAGGTCATGGACGCAAAAGTATTTGTCCGCGCGCAGGAGGTTTCGCGCGAATTCAAATTCACCTACAAAGCCGCCCGCTTCGAGGAAGCCTGGCTGTTGGATTCTCTGGCTGAGATCGCCCAGCATCAGTGGATCTCGGACGTTCTGCGCAAAGTCAAAGGCGGGAAGGAAGCCTCGGTCTACCTGTGCAGGTCCGGGGTCGCAGTGGATGCGCCTCTCGTCGCCGCGAAGGTCTATCGCCCGCGGTCGCTCCGCAATCTGAAGAACGATCAGCAATATCGCGTCGGCCGCGTTGACCTTGGCGAGGACGGCAATGCCCTCGTAAAAAGCGCGGATGTTCACGCGATTGCCAAACGGAGCAGCTACGGTGAAGGCCTCCGCCACCAGTCGTGGATCGCGTACGAATTCAGGACTCTTGAAATTTTACACGAGGCAGGTGTGGATGTCCCCAAGCCGTACGCGATGGAGAAGAACGCAATCCTGATGGGATACGTCGGCAGCCTTGAACGCTCTGCGCCAGCTTTGAGTTCTGTCTCCCTTGAGCTGGATGAAGCTAAACATCTCTATGACCGCACGGTTCACAACATTGACCTGATGCTCACACACGATCGCATTCATGGCGACCTCTCGGCTTATAACATATTGTATTGGGACGGCGATATCACCCTGATCGATTTTCCGCAGGTGGTATTGCCCGAGTCGAACCCCGCTTCGTGGAATATCTTCCTGCGCGACGTGACCCGCGTCTGTCAGTACTTCTCCTTGCAGGGAGTGGAATGCGATGGCCGAAAGCTTGCAACTGAGCTATGGACTTCTCACGGGCACAAGACAGTCAAGGAGATAGACCCGCGTTACCTCGATGCTGAGAAGCCAGAAGACCGTAAAGTTTGGGAAAAACAAAAATAAAATGGAACGAAGTGGCTGTCATTTTTAAAATGACAGTCACTTTTTTACTGTAAAATCAGGCAGGAGAATCCACCATGAACAACGTCCGTCCGCGCCTGACTTTAATGACTGATGAGCAAATCCACGAAGCCCACCGCAATACCTTGCGCGTGTTGAGTGAAACCGGCGTGCGGGTTGACTCGCCTGAAATCCTCCAAATACTTGAACGCAAACTCGGATTGAAATCACAAGATCGCATTATCAAGTTTCCGCCTGAAGTTGTGGAGGAGGCGATCAAGTCTGCACCGAAGACAATTGACCTCTACGACCGGCGCGGCGAACATATATTGAAACTTGGTGAAAACCGATTAAGTTTTGGCGTGGGCGTGACAGCATTGTTTTATCAAAATCCCATTGACGAAAAATTGGATTTGTTCAAGCGCCGAAACTTTCAAGACCTTGTGCGGCTCGGCTCGTCCCTGCCGCATTATGACGTCATCTCCACTGTCGGCATCGTCCGCGACGTACCCGAAGACCAAAGCGACCTCGTCGGCTCGCTCGAACATATTGCCAACACGACCAAGCCCCTCGTTCTGCTTGTCTCAGACGAACACAAATTCCCTGCCGTTATGGAGATGTACGAAAAACTTCACGGCGACCTCGGCGCAAAGCCCTTTGTCATTCCCTACTTCAACCCGGTCAGCCCGCTTTGTATGAATGCCGGCACCGTGGACAAAATGAAGATTTCCATCGAGCGCGGCCTGCCGGTCATTTTTTCAAATTACAGCATGGCCGGCGCTTCCACTCCGCTCACGCCTGCAGGCACGCTCACACTGCTCATGGCCGAACTGCTCGCGGGTCTCGTCATCAGCCAGACCATCAAAAAAGGCGCGCCGATCCTGCTCGGTATGCTGCCGGTCTATTTCGACATGCGCACCATGCTCAACTTCTACGACCCGCAATCCGTGCTCATCAGCGTCGCCTGTTCCGAGATGATGAAACATTATGGCATCCCGCATTGCTCGACTTCAGGAAGTGGAACAGGCTGGGGCATGGATTTGATCGCCGCCGACACGTATTGGATGAACACCCTCGCGCTTCTTCTCTCAAGCGGACATCTGGCCCCGTTCATTGGAGATTCTCTCGGCTCGAAGTCGATCTCGCCAACCACCATCGTCCACGTCCACGAGATCATCGACCAGGCTTTGAGATTCTCGAACGGCTTCCAGCTTGACGATGTCAACTCCGCGATAGATGAAATCCACAAAGTTGGCCCGGGTAAAAGTTTTTTGAGTCAGCCATCCACGTTGAAGAATTACAAAACGGGATACTATGTCAGCAGGGTCTATCCGCGCTACAGCATGGAAAAATGGCAGGATGCCGGCGAGCCACCAGCCCGTCAGGTCTTGCGCGAGAAGACACAGGATCTGCTTGCCAGTTTGCCCATCCCGGAGGATCATGATGACTTGATCGGCAGGGGAGAGGAGTTTATCAGGCGGCAGGTCAACTAGCGGGTATTACAATCTTTCAGTAATTTTTTACTCCGCGTTTGCTGATAGAATTTGTGCTACCGAAGAAAAGAGGATATGCAAATGAGCCGACAGCGATTCCCCCGGATAATTATTTGGTTGATGGCAGCCTTGATTTTATCCGCCTGCACCTTTCCGCTGTTAACCAAGCCCACACAAGCCCCACAGTCTTTGGCTCCCGAATCATTGGGTACCTCCATTGTGCAAACTGCTGTCGCAGCAAAAACGCAGACTGCCATTAACATGCCGCCTTCGCTTACTCCAAGCCCAACACGCTTTCCGACCGGAACGCTCATCGCAGTATCTTCCCCATCAACATTTGTCTTCGCCCTGCCAACATTTACTCCGCTCCCCACGTGGACTCCAACCCCGGGTGCGGTGATTCAAATTCCCGGCGGCGGGGGCAATGCAACAGACGACGTCGATAGCGTCTTCACCGGCAAGGAATGGACATGCGCCATCAGAGAAAAAAAACCCCCGATGGGCGCGGTCATCCAGGCAGGCACAAGCTTTTATGTGTCAGTAACTTTGTTTAATACTGGAACAAAAAGCTGGCCGCGCGATAGTGTTGATTTTCGCTATAAGAGCGGTTTCCAAAGTGGAGGCAAACTGATTCAGGATTTCCCGAGGTCAGTTGCCGTTGGCGACCAGATCACGCTAAGTATATATTTGACTGCCCCCGAAAAGCGGGATACATACAGCACCATTTGGACCTTGAAAGTCGGACGGACAACCTTCTGCGGGGTGAAATATACTTTTGAAGTTAAGTAAACTTTCCCCATAATCCATAGCCTTCATTGCGCCTTTTCTCACGCCGCTCATGCTGTTCGTGGATTTGTTCCACGTGTTCAATTTTCTCTGCGATAGCCGCCTCAAGCCAGAGGCGGCCTTTTTCTGCGGTGGCATGACTCCCCGCACCGTACGCACCGGTCTTTGTGTCATCATCCCAGGGCGGGTTGGCAACGAGCGAGCCGCCTTCGATCCAGTCCATGTAGTAGTCAGGCGTGGCGACAAAATCCGTTTCGTCAACGACCCGCTCCATCTGGCAAAGGTCAGGCCGCAGGTGAAGCATGTAAGATGTCTCCAATTCGCCTGCATGACCCATGCCTCCAATTGACGAGGTGCGATATTTCTCCAAGGCAGCGGCGCCGATCGAACCTGATGTGTGCAGGAACGCCGTCGCACAGAAAATCCGCCGATGGCGCTCGCCAGCATATTTCACAATGTTCACCAAAAACGACGAGTTGCCGCCGTGTCCGCTCATAAAGTAGAAGCGATCAAACCCGCGCGCTGCGAGCACGTCAATTACTGCAACCCAGAAATCTTCGAAAGCCCTTCCGCCCGCGTTCATGGTTGCGGCAAAAGAAGATCGATGCGTGCTAACACCATAAGGCATGACTGGCAAAGCGTAACTGCGTGTAGGCACTTGAAACACTACGCCTTTTGCTATCGAGTCAATTATGTTGGTATCAACTGAAAGAGGGAGGTGGTAGCCGTGCTGCTCGGTGTGGCCGATCGGAATCAAAATCACTTTTCCACGCTCACTGTCTGGGGGAAGAAAAGCTGTCGGCGCAAAAGTGGAAGGATGTGGCTGTGTAAGGATAAAAGCTGAAAGCTGAAGGCTGAAAAGGGATTGAGGGTCTAAACCTTGCGGTGTCAGACAATAAACTTGTGTGAAGCCGTCATCTCGTAAGCTATTGAGCAAGTTTGCAATGTGTTGGAAGAAGATTGGTTCAGGTAAGGCAAGCCCACTGCCGCGCCAACCGAACGGGAAAGCTGGCAGGAGTCCGACACGGGGCGGATTGCTCAATTGGTCAGCAAGCAGATTCAGGTTGTAGCCTGAGCCGAGCGGAAGGATAAGCGGTGTATCACGTGGAAGATCCGCAACAACGTCCCAGGTCAAATCGTCATAGTTGAAGAATCCTGTACTTCGCGTAGGCAATTCAGCATTAATGTTATTCATATTATTTATCCTAAACAGAAAACAAGGAAAATTCTGGGCAGTATTTAATCAGCCCTTTTTCAAGATTGCAATCCGTCAACTTGATAACCATGAACGGATTATCCACCCCATATTCGTTTTGAATGCCAAAATCGCTGGCCTTGCTGAAACCAAAGCGCTGGTAATAATTTGGATCGCCAAGTAAAACCACATAATCGTATTCCAGTTCTGCACACATGCTCAACCCTTCTCTCACCAATTGGGCACCGACTCCTTGTTTTTGATATTCAGGCTTTACCGCCAATGGCGCAAGACCAAGTCCTTTGATTATGGAGGATGGGGAAGTGGTGACTGGCGAAAACATCACGTGCCCAACAACTTCGCGGTTATATACGGCAACCAGGGACAAGATCACTTTATCGTTAATGCGAAGCATGGCTACAAGTTTGCTTTCAGCATCAGTTCTAAAACATGTGGTAAGAATTTTATGTACTGCATGATTATGTTCGGGCAGTTCTTTTTGAATGCTTATATTCATTAAATTTGACCCGGAAGTAAATACCAATCGAGAAATCTCTCCATGCGCTCATATACGTCGAAAAGATTCTCGCGCCGCAAAAAGCCGTGCGGCTCATCGTCGTAGGTCTTATATTCGAATATCTTTCCCTCACGTTTGAGCGCCTCAACCCATTCTTCACCCGCCTCGGGCGGGACGATTGTATCAAGCAAGCCATGCAAAATCAAAACTGGCTTTTGGACATTTTTCACCTCTGCAATGGGGGAGCCTTTCAGGTAGGCTGCGGTATTTTCAACCGGATGACCAAGGAATATTTCTGTATAAACTCGCAGACGTTTTTCGCATTGTGCCCAGGAACTGACCAGATTCGAATCACCATATTTCATCACGCCGCAGGCAAACAGGTATTCAGGGTCACGAGCAAGAGAGCAGGCAGCCATGTAACCGCCATAGCTTCCGCCGGAAATTCCAATGCGGTCAGGCTTGATATCTTTGAGCGTCCGCAAAAATTTTGCACCATGCAAACAATCCTGCGTATCGCCGACGCCCCAATCGTTGTAGTTGGCCCGCTCAAATTCCTGGCCGTATCCCGTGGAACCGCGATAATTTGGCGCGAGGTAGGTATAACCCTTTGCCGTGAAGTATTGCGCAAGCTCGTCCCAGCCAAAAATGTATTGATCCTTTGGTCCGCCATGCGGATACAGAATCGCCGCGCCATTTGATTTTTCAGGACGGTATAAAAATGCGGGAATTTCGAGTCCGTCAAAACTTTTATATGAAACGATTTCAGGCACGACCATTTTATTTTGCACAGCATGAAGGGCGGGCGGGGTTGAAAATGTAAGTTGCGTCACCTTCTTGTCTGTCAGATCCATGCGATATATATCGGGCGGGAGGGTCGGACCTTCGAACTCAAATGTGACATATGATTCATCCGCCGCCCAATTTGGATTCGAATGAATGCCCGCTTCGCTTCTTAATTCGGATGTTGAGCCTGATTCTGTTTCGAGGAGCATTAACTCAAACGAGCCGCTTCTGTTCGCCACCACGAGCATCCGTGTTCCCAAAGGCGACCATTCATATTGGAAAATATCCTGTCCTTGTTTGGTAAGTTGATGCAGTCCGTCGCCATTCGGCTTGATAAGATACAACTCCTCGCGGCCGGATTCCTGCGAGATGAAGGAAATCCATTTACCGTTCGGTGACCATTTTGGAGACAATGCCCGCGTGGACGGTTTTCCGTACAGGGTCGTCTGTTTGCCGGTTGCGATCTCCAGCAGAATTATGTCGAGTCGGTTCAGGTCATCAAAGCGGCGCAGGTTGAAAACGATAAATTTCCCGTCAGGCGAGGGGCGCGCATCCCAGTGGTCACCGATAGTGTCTGTGGTCAGGGCGCGCGGCCAGGAACCGTCGCGGTCGGTGAGGAGTAGCTGGTCAATCTCATTTCTTTCGACAGTGACGATCAAACTGTTCGAGTCGGGCATCCATCGTGGACCGCTTGCTGTGGTGGTAAAGTCGGTAATCTTTTTGGGCAGCCCGCCTTCACGCGGGACAATGTGGACATGTCCCTTGATGCAAAATGCCAGCCAGTTTCCGTCAGGTGACCACTCTGGAATTTCATCGTCCCAATAAGCAGCCAGCGGACGGTCGGTTGTGATACGTGAAAGCCAGCCGCCGCTTGCGGGCAGGGTGAAAACATCGGAAAGAGTTTCGCCGTCCTTGATGCAGGCAATCTGTCCCTGAGAAGAAAGCGCATGAGACCGAATCCGCTCAAGGGAAGTAAGAAGCGAAAGGCTCCATCCCGCAGGAGGTTGTAGATCAGGCCGTTTGATCGATGGCCATCCATTGCGTTCGTATTTTTCTGTGAGTTTGATTGGGTTTTCCATAGGTTTCGTTCATTTTACCAAATTCACTTTCCCTAATTCTGAAATTACAGTAAAATCTTAATCAGTGGATATTCCCCCAAACACTCTCGTTTTGCATTAACGATCAGCAACTGCGCTGTGGCAGATGATTTCTGTCATGGCGCATATTGTTTTTAGGAATATCAAAATCTGCATATCTTGGAGAGGAGAAAATATGAAAAGCAAAATCCTGTATCTATTGATCCTGGCCACTCTGGTACTTTCAGCGTGTGGCGCGAAACCGGCTGAGCCGTCAGTTGTAAAAGCTGGTTGGGCAGGCAGCCCTGACTCGCTTAATCCGGGGCTGGCAGTATTAGTTGAAGCCTACACCATCTTTGAACTGGTCTATGATTCGATGTATGACCTCAACCTTGACGGGTCTTTTACTCTCAGCCTCGCAGATAGCGTAACTCGCTCAGATGACGGCCTGGTTTATACGTTCAAGATCAAGGAGGGAATCAAATGGCATGATGGGCAGACATTGACTGCCGCCGATGTCGCTTTTACATACAACCTTTACAAGGACACTCCGGAATATCCCTATTTGAATGGATATTACACACCTTACTTTTCGTCAATTGAGGCGAATGATAAAAACGAGGTCATTCTGACTCTCACAGAAGCGATTCCGAATTTAGAGAGCCAGTTGGTTTTCCTTTATGTCTTGCCGAAACATATTTGGGAGGGTGTCAATAAACTCGAGTTTGAGAATCTGGAAATGGTCGGCTCTGGCCCGTTCAAAATGGCTGAATATGTCCAGAATGAATTTGTTCGGCTCGCCGCCAACAAGGAGCATTTTTCGACTCCGCCCAAAGTGGACGAGGTGATCTTCCAGACTTTCGAAAATCAGGACGCGCTTGTGCAGGCACTTAAGACCGGTCAGCTGGATATGATTACAGAAATGCAGAATACAGCGGTTGCCACCCTGCAAGGGACTGAAAATATCGAGGTTGTGATCGGCGCGCCATTTTCGCCGGGCGTGACTGATATCATTTTCAATCAGACGGCTCCTGAAAATTGCCCGACACCCGATGAAGGAGGGATTTGCACGGGGCACGCCGCCCTGCGCGACAGGAACGTCCGCCTTGCCATGGCACATGCCACAGACAAACAGAAATTGATCGACCTGATTCTGCTCGGGCTTGGCTCGCCCGGCCTGACTCTAATCCCTGACGGGCTTGGTGTTTGGTACAACAACTCGCTTAAGGATTATGAATATGATGTTGCCAAAGCCAATCAAATTCTTGATGACGCGGGATACCTGGATACCGACAATGACGGCACGCGCGAAATGCCGGACGGGTCGAGTCCGCTCACATTCCGCTTGAACTGGCCCAGCGACAGCATCACTGCGCCGCGAACAGCGGAGTTGCTGAGCGAAATGTGGGGCGAGATCGGCATTGCCTTGGAAATGCAAGCTGTGGACCCGGACGCGTTAACTTCTCAATGCTGCCCGGCATTTGATTTCGACATCATGATCTGGGGCTGGGCTTCCGACCCCGACCCGAGCGCGCTTTTGTATGTTTATACGACCGAAGCCATTCCAACCGGCTCAAGCGAGACTGGTTATTCGAATCCGGCTTATGATGAATTGTACGCCCAACAACAGACGGAACTCGATGCCGCCGCCCGCAAGGATATTGTTTGGGAAATGCAAAAGATCGTGCATGATGACGTTGTGTACATCATTCCATACTATGAACAGGCGACACAAGCTTACCGAACCGACCGTTTCACTGGCTGGATCACAGACCAGCCCAAGGTTGAACTTTCAGACACCACATCACTGGTAGTGATCGAACCAGTCAAGTAAGTTATAAACAAGTTTGCGAGGGGCATTTGTGAAAAACAAATGCCCCTCGCAATAAGCACGGCTCATTGGAGTTGCCTTGAACAGATCCCGCGCAATTCTGAGGAAAATTGGATGGGCGTTTTTTACCATCCTTTTTGTTGTCATCCTCAATTTCTTTTTGTTCCGCGTCCTCCCGGGCGATCCGGCACGGGCCGGGATTCGCGACCCGCGTTTGAAAAAAGAGGCGATCGAGATGCTGCGCGTCCGCTTTGGTTTGGACAAGCCGGTCATTAACTGTTTCGAGGCATTGAACCCAATCAAGCTCGGAAGCTGTGCGGTAAATCCGCTGGATACACAGTTTTTCATTTATGTCCGCAATCTGGCTCAAGGTGAATTGGGTGTCAGCTATCACACCAACCGTCCAGTGGCGGACATCCTCTCAGAGCGCTTGTGGAATACCGTCCTGTTAATCGGTGCGGGGCAGATCCTCTCGATCATCATCGGCGTGATCTTTGGCGTTTTCGCGGCATGGAAAGCACGGACAGCCATTGACTTTACCTCCGTTGTCTCCAGCCTCATCGTGTGGAGTCTGCCGACTTTTTGGCTCGCCATCATTCTTCTATTTTGGGGAAGCAACAACGGATTGCCGCTGGCCGGCAAGGCGACACCGGGAGCCAGCTCCTTACCGCTTTTGCAGCAATGGGCCGACATTGGCCGGCACATGCTCCTGCCGACCATCACCTACACCATCGTCTACATGGGTGAATACACCTTGATCATGCGCTCAAGCCTGATGGATGTCCTTTCGGAAGATTATATATTGACAGCAAAAGCCAAGGGGTTGAGTACTTTTCAGATATTAAAAGATCATGCATTGAAGAATGCGATGCTTCCGCTGGTGACTGTAATTGCGATCAACCTTGGGTTTACCGTGGCAGGCGCAATTCAAATTGAAGCGGTCTTTTCCTGGCCCGGGCTGGGCGGCGCGGTCTTTGAGGCGGTCGGGCGGCGCGATTTTCCCGTTTTGCAGGGAGCGTTTCTCTTGATCGCTGTCGCAGTGATCTTCGCCAACCTGATCGCTGACCTGACCTATAGCTACCTCGACCCGCGCGTACAGACGGAGTGATTCATGGACACCACAGCACAGGTAACTGAAGCTCAAACCCAATGGATTATCCGCCTGCTGAATTTCTGGCGGATATTTAGCCGAAACCGCATCGGGTTGGCTGGTTTGGCGATGCTGATTCTGCTTATCTTTGTGGCGGTCTTCGCGCCTCTAATCGCGCCTTACGATTCCTCCTCCTCTGCATCGGTAAAAATCGGTGATGTTTATAACCCGCCAAGCAGCTCACACTGGTTCGGGACAGACGATGCCGGCCAGGACGTATTTTCCAATTTTGTATTCGGTTCGCGCGTCTCTCTGACAGTCGGATTCTTTGCCGCGTTTATTTCCATCATCATTGGCGGCTCACTGGGGTTGGTCGCAGGCTTCTTCGGCGGGCGCATGGAAAACTTCCTGATGCGCTTTACCGACATCATGCTTGTCATCCCAGACCTGCCCTTGATGGTGGTCATCGTTGCGCTGACAAAACCATCCCTGCTGAATATTATTTTTGTGATCGGTCTGCTTGGCTGGACGACGACTGCGAGGGTTGTCCGCTCGCAAACATTGGCGGTGAAATCGCGCAAGTTCGTGCTGCGCGCGCGCGCCGTCGGCGCAGGCAAGCGACATATCATCTCGCGCCACATCCTGCCATTGGTGATGCCCATCCTGGTTGTGCAGGCTGTGCTGGTCGTATCGCTTGCCATCCTCAACGAAAGCGCGCTTTCATTTCTCGGGCTTGGCGACCCGACCGCGCTTTCGTGGGGACAAATGCTCAATTACGCATTCAGCCGCGGAGCGATGTCCATTGGCGCGTGGTGGGCGTTATTCGTGCCGGGCTTTGGAATCGTGTGGGTCGTCCTTGGTCTTACCCTGCTCGGGCAGGGGCTTGAGCAGATATTAAACCCAAGGCTGGATACACACCACTTAATGCCGGGCAGGCCCATAGTCAGGGGAGATGCGGGCGAAGCTTCCGAAAAAAATTCACTGCTTGAAGTCCGCAATCTTTCCATCAATTATGTCAATAACGGCAAGCCTCCCGCGCGGGCTGTGGAAAATATCAGTTTTTCGTTGAAGGAAGGGGAGCTTATCGGGCTGGTGGGGGAAAGTGGCTGCGGTAAAACTACGCTGATGCTTGCCCTGCTGCGACTGTTACCGTCAGCGGGACAGATTGTGAATGGACGGGTTATCTTCAACGGCAAAGACCTGACCACGCTCAGCGAAGAGGAAATAAATGTCGTGCGCTGGAAGGATATTTCGATCGTGTTCCAAGGTGCGATGAATGCGCTCAACCCCGTGCGGACAGTGGGCGAGCAGATCGCCGAAGCGATCACAAAACATTTGCCCGGCTTCCCGCGCGACCAGAGATTGCAGGAACGCGTGATTGAACTGCTTGATCTGGTTGGAATCGCCGCCGATCACAAAGATCATTTTCCGCATCAATACTCAGGCGGGATGCGTCAGCGCGCAATGATCGCGATGGCTTTGGCGTGCAATCCGCAAGTGATCATTGCTGACGAACCGACCACTGCTTTGGATGTGATGATCCAGGCGCAAATTTTGGAACTGCTCGACAGCCTGCGCAAGAAACTTGGACTCGCCATTATTTTTGTGACGCATGATCTCGGCGTTGTGGCTGAAATGTGTGATCGGGTTTTGGTAATGTACGGCGGCGTGACGGCGGAATACGCGGACGTGGATATCATTTACAACGACGCCCGCCACCCGTACACGCAGGAATTGCTCAAAGCCTTCCCTGACTTGACCAAGCCGAAGAAAAAACTTTCATCCATTCCCGGGTACCCGCCGCGCTTGGACGCCCTGCCTGTTGGCTGCCGATTCGCGCCGCGTTGTCCGCAAGCATTTGAGCGCTGCCACAGGGAACAGCCGATCCTGCATAAATTAAACAATCCGCAAAGTGCTGCGCACATCGCGAGCTGTCATCTGCTTGAGGCGTCAAAATGAGTAAAGACCATTTTCTCGAAGTGCGCGGACTTAAAAAATATTTTGAAGCCGACCGCCCCTCCATCTTCACGCGCGAGGCACGCCATGTCCATGCTGTGGACGGCGTTGATTTCAATCTCAGGCACAGCGAAGTGATCGCGCTGGTCGGCGAGAGCGGCTGCGGAAAATCAACGCTCGCGCTTCTGCTGATGGGGCTGGAAGAACCGACCGCAGGCACGATCTCATTTGAAGGGCGCGACATTACCCATCTGAACGACAACGAACGCAAGAGCCTGCGGCGCAAGATTCAAATGGTGTTTCAAGACCCCTACGAATCTCTAAATCCCACACAAACCATCGAAGAGATCATCAACGAGCCATTGCTCGTTCACGGAATAGGAGCGGATAAAACCGAACGCGATGGGCGCGTAAAAAAAGCCATGGAAGACTCGGGTCTGAAACCCGCCGAAGTTTACCTAAAGCGCTTTCCGCACGAACTCTCCGGCGGACAGCGCCAGCGCGTGGTGATCGCCTCCGCGCTTGTGCTTGAACCTGAAATCCTTCTCGCCGACGAGCCTGTCTCGATGCTGGATGTTTCCATCCGCGCCGAAATCATCAACCTGCTGGCCGAACTTCGCATCACCCGCCAGATCGCGGTCATTTTCATCACGCACGATCTCGGCTCTGTCGGTTTCTTCGCCGACCGCGTGGCGGTCATGTACCTGGGCCGCATCGTTGAAATTGGCACCATGCTCGAAGTTTTGGAAAAACCCCAACACCCATATACAAAGGCTTTGATCTCCGTCATCCCCGTCCCCAACCCGCGCTTGCGGCGCGAGCGCATTATTTTGCAGGGCGAAACGCCAAATCCCATTGACGTACCGCAGGGCTGCCGATTCCATCCGCGCTGCCCGTTGGTGATGGCAACCTGCAAGGCCAGCGACCCGCCTTTTGTGACGCTCAGCAAGACACATCAGGCCGCCTGTTTATTGTTGGTGAAGTAGGGGCGGGGTGACCCCGCCCGTACGAAATTAAGAAAAAATGGATATCACAAGTTTACAAAACCCAAAAGTCAAATACATCGTCAAACTGCGCGAGGATAAACGTCTTCGCCGGCAGGATGGTTTAATGCTGGTGGAAGGCCGCGATGAGTTGACTCTGGCTCTCAGCACCGGACTCAAGCCGCAAACGGTTCTGACCGCGCCTGAGCTTGCTTCAATTTCAATGGGCATTCCCGCCGCTGAAATAGTCACCGTCACCCGCGCCGTGTTCGAAAAAATATCGTACCGCGACAATCCCGATGGCTGGCTGGGAATTTTTCCCATTCCAAAAACATCACTCGAAGATTTAACGTTGGGCGAGTCTCCGTTTGTGATCGTGGCCGAGACGGTGGAGAAGCCGGGCAACCTCGGCGCAATCCTGCGGACGGCAGATGCCGCGCACGTGGATGCTGTCATCGTCTGTGACCCGCGCGTGGACTTGTGGAATCCAAACGTCGTGCGCGCCTCGCGCGGGACGATCTTTACCGTACCCACCGTCGAGGTTGAGTCGCCGAATGCGCTGGCATTTCTCAGGTCAAGAAAGATGCGTGTGCTGGCGGCCACGCCGTCTGCCGAGGCGTTGTACACTGATGTTGATCTGAGTCAGCCCACAGCGTTGGCAGTCGGCACAGAAGATGAAGGACTGACAGATTTCTGGATGCAAAACGCAGACGTCAAAGTAAAAATCCCGATGCTGGGGAAAGTGAATTCGCTGAATGTTTCCATCGCAACGGCGTTGATCACCTATGAAGCAGTGAGGCAGAGAAGATCATGAAGGCTTTGTGGCTTGAGAATAATCAGATTTCGATGCGGGAAATTGCACAGTCAAATAAACCTGGTGAGGCTTTAATAAAAATCCGCAAAGCGGGCATTTGCAGTACCGACCTGGAATTGGTTAAGGGATATTATCCTTACAAAGGCATCCTCGGCCATGAATTTGTGGGCGAAGTTGTTAGTGCTCCCGATGCGTCGTGGGTCGGCCAGCGCGTGGTGGGGGAGATCAATGCGGTCTGCGGCAAATGCGAAGCCTGCCTGAACGGACGCCCCACTCATTGCGAGAACCGCACGGTGCTTGGAATCTCCAATCGCGACGGCGTGTTTGCCGAATTCACCAGCCTGCCGCTGGAAAATTTATATCGTGTGCCAGATTCTGTCCCCGATGAACAGGCAGTGTTCGTTGAGCCTTTAGCGGCGGCATTGGAAATTCAACAGCAGATGCAAATTCACCCCACGGACAGAGTTCTGCTGGTTGGCGCCGGCAGGCTTGGGCAGCTCATCGCGCAAACGCTCGCGCTGACAGGCTGCGACCTGCATGTCGTGGCGCGACATGCGTTCCAGCGGGAAATTTTATCTGCGCGGGGAATCCGCACGATCGCCGAAGAAAATATCCAGCCGCAAAAATGGGATATGGTTGTGGAGGCAACAGGCTCGCCCGATGGGTTCAACCTTGCGCGCCGCGCAGTCCGCCCGCGCGGGACGATGGTGTTAAAGTCCACATACAAGGGCGGGATGAATGTAAATTTTTCGTCCATTGTGGTGGATGAGATCAATATTATCGGTTCGCGCTGCGGTCCGTTTGAGCCTGCTTTGCGCCTGCTGGAAAAGCGCGAAGTTGACCCAGGCGTGCTGATTTCCGATCAATATAAGCTTCAGGACTCGCTCAAGGCATTTGAGAGAGCCGCTCAGGCAGGCGTGCTTAAAGTCCTGTTGGAAAATTAGAAATAAATGGTGAAAACTGCGTTATCTGTGGATGAATCCCGCCAATAACAGGAAAGCCGATTTAATTTGATCTGGCGATCGAGAATAGCATCTGCATGAAGAGGATTAAAAATGGCGCGCCGACCAATGCAAGCGCAATTCCAGAAATCAATCTTGAGTCGTTCTTTTTGATGAATCCGACTACACCAAGCATTACAGCCAGCGGGGCAAGGATGCAGGCGGTCAGGGCGGTAACTATGTTTAGGAAGCTGAAAGATTCCGGGGAAATATCCAGCTGCGAGACGCCGAAGTTCGCTCCAAGAAATAGAACAGACAAAGTCCCCGCCATCAGGGATGTTAGACCGAAGTAGGATTTTTTCACACGGAAATTATAGCTGAATAAAGTACATTTATCCCCTTGTTGTGTGATACTTATCACAATTATTGAGCCAAACTTCGGTCACGATGCTAGAATGATTAAAAGAAGTCGTGTTTTTTATAGTGATAACGCGTTTATCCGCATTGTCACCAAGGAGGCACCTTATATGAATACCGAAGAGCTGCTTGCGAAGGCGAAGAAGCCTTCTGCGGATGCCATGAGATTGCATCCGTTCTACCGGGGGAAAATTGAAACCACGCTTAAATGCACCGTCCACAGTTTTGATGATTTCGCCATTTGGTACACCCCCGGAGTTGCCGCGCCGTGCAAAGCAATTCAGGCTGACCCCGAACTTGTCTACGAATACACCAACAAATGGAACACCGTAGCCGTGGTCAGCGATGGGACGCGTGTGCTTGGGCTGGGCGATATCGGGCCCAAGGCAGGGCTGCCGGTCATGGAAGGCAAAGCCCTGTTATACAAATATCTGGGGGGAGTGGACGGTGTTCCGATCATGCTCGACACCAAAGACCCGGATGCGATCATCAACGCTGTGATGATGCTCCAGCCCGGGTTTGGCGGGGTCAATCTCGAAGACATCTCCAACCCGAAGTGTTTTTACATCCTCGACACCCTGCGCGAAAAGGCGGAGATTCCGATCTGGCATGATGACCAGCAAGGCACGGCCACCGTCACACTGGCGGGACTCATCAACGCTCTCAAAGTCGTCGGCAAAAAGATGGAGGATGTCAGCATTGCCTTTATCGGCGCCGGCGCATCGAACGTCGCCTGTTCGCGCCTGATCTTTGGCTGGGGCGCTGACCCGTCCAAGTGCTTTGTTGTAGACACCAAAGGCATCCTCGGCAAGCATCGCAAGGATATCGAGATGCGCAAAGCCGAATACAAAGACAAGTGGAAACTCTGCAACATCACGAATCACGCGGGACGCGAAGGCGATATTCCCGAAGCCATGAAAGGCGTGGATGTGGTGATCGCTCTTTCGAAGCCCGGGCCGGATGTGCTGCTCCCGGAGTGGATCAAGGCTATGGCAAAGGACTCGATCGTCTTCGCCTGCGCAAACCCCGTCCCTGAGATCTGGCCCTGGGTGGCGAAAGAAGCAGGCGCGGCCGTCGTCGCGACCGGGCGCTCCGACTTCCCGAATCAGGTAAATAACTCGCTGGGATTCCCCGGCATCTTCCGCGGCACGCTGGACGTCCGCGCCAGAACCATCACCGACGAGATGTGCTTTGCCGCGGCGCAAGCCATGGCGAACCATGTTGGCGAGCGGCTCGCAGCGGACTTCATCCTGCCCAACATGGACGACTGGGAGGTCTTCCCAAAGGAAGCCGCCGCAGTCGCAATGAAAGCCATCGAACAGGGATTGGCGCGCATCGAATGTACCTACGAGGACGAATTCAAGCGAGCCTCAACCATCATCAAACGCTCGCGCGATATGACAAAGCGCATGATGGAGGAAGGCTTTATCGCCGAGCCGCCCGCGGACGACACCGCGCATGACATTGACCTTGAAACAATCAAGTCGGCTTATTAACGAGCGGCTGGGAGCCGAAAAACCATCCTCCACTAATCTTCGCCAATCTGCGCGAATGGCAACCGTAGCGAAAATTCGCGCAGATTAGCGGATAAAGGTTTCAGGAAAGGAGTATCAGTATGTACGATCTAATTATCATCGGGGGCGGACCGGCCGGTTTAACAGCCGCCGTGTATGCCATCCGTAAACGGCTGAATGTCCTGCTCATCTCGAAGGATTTGGGCGGAAAGACCAATTACCGCCTCTCCCTGCCGTGGGTCGAAGATTATCAGGTCATCAAGGGACTGGAGATTATCAATAAATTCCGCAATGAGCTGGAGTATCTTGATTTTGCCCGTCACATTGAAGCGGTTGATAAAGTGGAAAAGAAGGATGAACACTTCATCGTCACCACCAAAGGCGGCGCAATTTTGGAATCCAAAGCGGCCATCCTCGCTACAGGGACGCGTCAGGTGTTGATGAATGTGCCTGGCGAAAAAGAATATGCGATGAAGGGACTGTGTTATTCGGCGCTTTCCTATGCACCGCTTTTCATTGACAAATCGGTGATGGTGATTGGCGATGCAGACCTCGCGCTGCGTTCTGCCGGCGAACTTGCCACCGTCGCCAAAAATGTGACCATGGTCTGCACCGACGATAAACTGCTTGATTCCCCGCTCGGGCATAAACTTCAACAATCTCACAATGTGAAGATCATTCAGGGATGCGAGGTTGTCGAAGTACAGGGTGATGTATTTGCGCGCAAGCTGGTGCTGAAAGATAAAGCCGGCAAGGTCAACGAGTATTCCGCCGACGGCATGTTCGTGGAGAAAGCCCTCACGCCCAACACGAAAATGGCGTCTGGTTTGGTTCAACTGGATGAATTGGGCCGCGTGGTCGTGGACAGCGCCTGCCGCACCAATGTCCCGGGCTTTTTTGCCGCGGGTGACGTCACCAACAGTTACGCCGAGCAGGTCCTGGTGGCGGTCGGCGAAGGCGCCAAGGCTGCTTTGAGCGCATACGAATATCTTTTACCGATGATCTAGCAATAGCCACGTCATTGCGAGGGCGATTATTCTTTTTGCCCGAAGCGATCTCCTACCGTGTTGGGGATTGCTTTGTCAGAAAGGGCATCCTCCTCGCAATGACATTAAGCCCCCATTACCTTTTTCACCACATATACACCCCCCGCAAAAGCAATACCTAATATTCCAGTAATCGAAGGCAGTACCCACATCAGCATTGAACTATCCAGGGATTTGATGCGCGCGTCGAGCGGATGTTCGGGGTCGTACAGCACGGTGACTTCATTCCCCTTTTCATAGAACGGAAAATCGCTGCCTTCACTGACCTGTACAGTTCGCCTGCGCCCATCGCTGGCGGTAAATTCGATGACCGGGTAATAGAAATCGCGGACGATGTTATTCTGCTCGTTGACAACCACCTTTTGCACCACCACATCCACCACGCGCCCGGGAGTGCTCTCCTCTTTGCCGATTTTTTGAATATTCGAAAAAATGGAGATCGCAGTGATCAGGAGCATGATGGCCGCAATGGCGGTAAACCCTCCCAGCACCCATCTTTCCATGGACGGGCTTGCAGCGGCTTTTCTCAACTCCTCGAATTCTTTTTCATCGAACTTGATATCCTCAAAGTCATCTTCGGAGGCCTGAACCATTGCGGCGAGCTTGTCCCTGTCTTCCCAGTCGGGGACATCATCCAGCGAGTTATAGGTCACGCTGTTTACTTCAAAGGACTGCGCTTCATCGTTTTCCCAGTTGATCGAATATTTTTTCTTTGGCATTTATTTTCCTTTATTTTCTCTAATTGCGAATTTATTTAGTTGTTTCGTATTTTACCTTTAAGAGGCTTAAAATCGCTTGTAAACTGAGACCTCGGAGATTTCGCCCGCAGGGTGCTTCGCAAAAATCTCCGAGGTCTGTTAAATCTGCCCCCTCCGTCCTCGCTTCGCGGGACACCTCCCCCAAATACGAGGATACTTCTGTCGTATTTGGGGGAGGGCAGGGTGGGGGTGGTCAATCCGCCGCCATCACATCACTTACTTCTTCCTCGTTACTCGTCGTTTCACTCTCATCCGCTACACCGTACTGCACTTCCAACTGATGACGGAACTGCTGGGTGTACAACCTGTAATAATGTCCGCGCAGTTTGAGCAGTTCGGCATGTGAGCCTTGCTCGGCAATGTGACCGTTCTCGATCACTAGGATTCTGTCCGCGCGGCGGATGGTGCTGAGGCGGTGCGCAATGACGAAGGAGGTGCGGCCTTTCATCAAGGCGTCCATGCCGCGCTGGATGAGCGCCTCGGTCAATGTGTCTACCGATGAGGTGGCTTCGTCCATGATGAACAACTCGGGGCGGGCAAGCACGGCGCGCGCGAGGCTGATCAACTGCTTCTGCCCGACCGACAACAAATTTCCGCTTTCACCCACGTTCTGCTCGTAGCCCTTTTCGAGAGTCACAATGAAATCATGCGCGCCCGCAATCTTGGCGGCTTCCTCAACTTGCGCATCGTCCGCAGACAAATTACCGTAGCGGATATTCTCGCGCACCGTCCCCGAGAACAGGTGCGGCGTTTGCAGTACGATGCCGATCTTGTCATGGATCGACTCCAGTTTATAGTCCATGTAATCCAATCCGTTGATGCGGATCACGCCTTTGCTCGGCTCATAAAAGCGGCAGAGTAGATTCACGATCGTGCTTTTGCCGCCACCTGTCGGCCCGACAAGAGCGATCATCTCGCCAGGATTCACCTTCAGTGTGAAATCTTTCAAAACGGATTTCCTATCCTCGTAGAAAAAATCCACTGAATCAAATTCGATCTCGCCGAGCAGAGTTTTCGCTTCGACGGCATCGGGTCTATTGTGGACCTCGGGCGGGGTGTCGACCAACTTGAAGATTCGTTCCGCTGAGGCGATGCTGTGCTGCATCTCGGAATATACACGCGCCAGGTCTTGAATGGGCCACATCATAAAAGTGAGATACGCCACGAAGGCTTGAATGCCGCCGATGGTCATCAGCCCGATCTCGATTTGCAGTCCGCCGTACCCGACGATAAAACCGAGCGCGAGCGCGGCGATCATTTGCACAGTCGGCAGGAAGAGCGCCGAGAGCCACGCCGCGCGGTACGAGGCGTGATACATCCTGGAAGTCAGCCCTTGAAACTCGCGGGTGTTTTCATCTTCGCGGCCAAGCGCCTTCGTGACGCGTGTCCCTTGAAAACTTTCGTTGAACGCGCCTGTGATCTTGCTGTTGGCGCGGCGCGAGATACGGAACTGCTCCAAAATCCGCTTGCGGAATTCCACCGCGATGATCATCATGACGGGGATGATGGTCAGCACAATCAACGCCAGCTTCCAGTTGATGATGAGCATAAAGACCGTGGACGAGGTTATGTTCATTACAGCCCAAGTTGAATCGACCACGCCCCAGGTCAGCAGGTCAGAGACGCGCCCTGTATCAGAAGTCACGCGCGCGATCAAACGTCCGACCGCGTTCTGTGAATAATACGAGAGCGAGAGGTCTTGCAAGTGATTGAAAAGCATCTTGCGCAGGTCATATTGAATGCGCTCGCCCAGCACGCCAGCGAGGTAAATGAAGGTAAATACCGCGGCAGACTGCACAAGAATGAACGAGCCGTAAATGACAGTGATCTGTATCACGCGCGCGGTATCTTTCAGGACAATTCCCTGATCGATGATTTGCTTGTTCAGGTACGTGAAATACGCATCCAGCCCGGAGACGAGCGCGATGGTCAGTAAAAAGCCCGCAACCCATTTCCAGTGCGGTTTGAGCAATCCGCCGATGCGTTTCAGCACGGGGGTGGTTAGTTGTGAAGTAAATTCTTCTTCTTCGAGTTCGAGTATTTCGTCGGTCATGGTGTGGTTCTCCGTGGCTATGGTGAAGGAGGGCGAATTATGAAATCTGAATTATGAATTATGAAAGAAAAACTAAAACAATCCTGAATTCAGAATTCATCCTTCATAATTTATCTGCCAATTCTTTTCTTCACCTTTGTTACGATAGTTACGAGAATTGCAATGATTTCATCCGTTTCTTTGCGAAGGGATTCGAGTTTGGATGCGGGGACAATATCAGATTTGACAAGGAGTTCGAGCCAATACGCGGTTTCATCCGCCTCCTGCAAACAACTCTCGAGTTTATTGATAAAGTCCGCGTCCGACTTGGCGCGTTGACTTTCGCGAAACTGCGCTCCCACAGATGTTCCCGAGCGCAAGACTTGCTTACCCAACGTCTGCGCAGCGGTGGACTTTGGCAAAGTCGAATACATGCGGACAATTCGTAAAGCAAAACTTGTCGTTCGTTCCCGCAGATCGTTTTGATTTTCGCTCATGGTTTTCTCCTTGTATAAATTCAGAAATCAAAATTATGAATTTCTTTCTGATTTCATAATTCAGACTTCATAATTTCCTGTTCCAACTCCGTATCAATCTTCGTTTGGATATCGTAAATCTTCCGATACATGCCGTCTTTTTCTTTCAGCAGTTCGTCATGTGTGCCCATTTGCACCACTTCGCCCTTATCCAGCACGAGGATCAAATCCGCGACCATCACAGACTGAATGCGGTGCGCAATGATGAAGGTCGTGCGGTTTTGCATCAAGCCGTTCAGCGCCTCACGGATCTCCGCTTCGGTTTCAGTGTCCACTGACGAAGTCGAGTCGTCGAGAATCAAGATGCGCGGATTTTTCAACAGGGTGCGCGCAATCGCCACACGCTGTTTTTGCCCGCCGGAGAGGGTCACGCCTTTCTCGCCGACCAGCGTATTGTAGCCATCGGGGAAAGTCAGAATTACATCATGCACAGCGGCGGCTTTCGCGGCGCGTTCCACTTCCTCAGCCGGTACATCGCGCTCCACTCCGTACATGATGTTTTCACGGATCGAGCGGCTGAATAAAAATGGCTCCTGCTCCACGATGCCAATCTGCTTGCGCAGGTAGGCGCGCGAGTAATCCTTCAGCTCCACGCCGTCGAGCAGAATTCGTCCGCCCGTGTATTCGTGAAAACGGGGGAGCAGGTTCACCAGCGATGTCTTGCCTGAACCCGTTGACCCAAGCAGCGCGATTGCCTGTCCAGGCTTGGCGTGGAACGAGACGTTCTTCAACACATCTGATTTGCCGTCGGAATACATGAACGAGACATCCTCGAAAAGGAGATCGCCTCGCGCCGCGCCCTCGGGCTGGTGCTTGCCATCGAGCAGTGGTTCACGCTGCTGCTTGACCACTTCCATCAGACGCGCGTACGAGACCATGCCGGTTGAGGTTGAAACGATAATGCGCCCAAGGTTGCGGATGGGAAAGATCAACCAGACCACAAGCCCGATGTAGGCTACATACGTACCCATTGAAATTTCGCCGTTGATGGCCATGTACGCGCCATAGACAAACCCGAACAGCATTTGGAATCCGAGCACTATATCCGAGAGCGGCCAGAACATGGAATGCATGAAAAGCAGTATCTTGCCTTTTAGATACTTGCCCCAATTGTCTTTCTCGAACTTGCTTTTTTCGTAGTCCTGGCGAGCAAAGGCTTTGACCACGCGGACGCCCGTCAGGTTTTCCTGCAAGGTGGTCGAGAGAACAGCCTCTTGTGCCTGATAGGCTTCGTAGGCCTTGGTCACTTTTTTGAAGAACCAAATGGACACAACGAAGATGATCGGAATAGTGACGATGGATATCCACGCAAGTTCCGCGTTGAGGTTATAGATTGCCACAAAGTTGATGACGAACAGCAGGATGATGCGTCCCATGCCGATGGCCTGTTCACTGAAGAAGCGGCGCAGGGCATCCACGTCCGAGGTGACACGCTCGATCAAATCACCTGTGGGGGTGGTGGCGTGATACGAGAAACTCAGTCGCTGAATGTGGTCAAAGAGGAAGTCTCTCAAACGGCGGGTAATGCCCTCGGCGGTGTACGCGGCCAAACGTCCAGAAAGGAACGAGAAGGTCCCCTCAAAAGCGGCCAGGGTAATGAATCCCACGCCGATCCAGATCAGTGACGATGTCAGCGAGTCGCCAATGAACTTTTTCTGCGCCAATACATCATCTGCAAAAAAGCGCAGGAGGATGTAGGTATAGGTCTTCGAGAGGGCTGAGATCGCCAGGGCGAGGGTGGCCGCGATGTAGGACAGGCGGTAATCCGACATCATTTGCCATAAGCCTTTCAGGCGGTTGGCTTGCAGGGTGGGGCGGAAGTCAAAGGTGAGTGCAGGTTCGTGGGCGGGGTTAAGTGTGGTCATGGTATTTCCTCGGAAAAAATTAAACAAAAAGGCTGTGACGAGTGCGCCACAGCCCAAAACAAACAGGGGACAGGTAGGAGACCTAGTTTTGGTCTACAGGCGCACTCCGAGAAGGCAATTTGCCAACTGCATTGGGTGTAGTGAAGATTGTGACGGACATCAAGAGTGCGCTCCTTTCTTTGGGATGTGTACTTTTTGAGTACGGTCGTGAGTTTACCCTGTGAGATTGGGAAGTGTCAAGGAGAAATTCATGAATATTGCACGTAACTTTTGAAAAGCAAAAGCGACTACTTATCATATCTATGACTCACGTGATAACAAGTTTGTGCCTGAGAGATAACGGCTGTGTGGCGGTTTGCCCGGTAAAGTGTATTTACCCCGGCGAGCCGGCGTCGCAATGGCCGACATTTTTTATCGACCCCACAACCTGCACTGATTGCGGATCGTGTGTGCCGGAGTGTCCATTTGACGCAATCTTCCCCTTGACCGAGGTGCCCGGAGCATATTTGGCCAGGGGCGGGGAGTACGTCAATCAGGTTGGGCTAACGGGTCGGTATGAAGGTTTTGATCACCACGGAAATAAAATAGTGCTGGACACTGCTCGCCTGCTGGCGGCGGGAGAAATAATAGATTTGAGGAGCAGCATCAAGGAAACTGTGATGTGGTCCTGTCATTTCCTCGACATTTAATTGAGTTTTTACTGTTTAAAGCAAAAGTTAAAACCGTATTAGGACATGCACAGGGAACGTAACTTTTCCGATGGCGGTGCGACTTGTAGGCATACCTAACCAAAGGAGATAGTATGACTCACGTAATAACAAGTTTATGCCTTAGAGACAACGGCTGCCTCTCTGTTTGCCCGGTTGAATGTATTCAGCCTGGTGAGCCGGCGGCGCAATGGCCGACGTTTTATATTGACCCAGGCACCTGCATCGATTGCGGCGCATGTGTACCGGAATGTCCTTTCCATGCAATTTTCCCATTGGATGAAGTGCCGGGTACCTACAAAGCGAAAGGTGGAGAATACATTAACCAGACCGGGCTGACGGGTTACTACGAAGGAACCAATCACAATGGTGATAAAGTTGTTCTTGAAACCACTCGCGTGCTGGCGGCCGGCGAGGTCGTCGATTTGAAACCCAGCATCAAGGACAACGAAAATTTCTACAAATAGTTGATGAAGAAGGGTAAAGTCCAAATCAGCATATCGCTTTGCGGTGTGCTGATTTTTTATTGCCATAAAGTAAAATCAGCATATGAGTATTAAATTATTTCAGATCACTACTTCGGGCAACATTCCAGTCGAGACCCATTCCACAACCTTGGACGAGGCAGCGCGGGAGTTGTCACAAGGCTACTACACAACTTTCAGCACGCTCGGTCAAGGAACCAGGGTTGCGGGCTTGCATGTACACCTGCAAAGGTTGTATTCTCCCGCGGCTGAACATATGCTCAAACCTTCAGTCAACGAGGATATATTAAAGATAAGGATTGCAGAACTTGCAAGAGGAAATTGCCCGAAAGAATCTCGGATCCGCTTGGTGCTGACCAGGGATGAAGGCGTGGTTTATATTGCAATTCAACCCTTCAAATCACTTCCGCAACATGTTTACGATCAGGGCGTCAGAGTTGTCACTGCTGAATTGGCGCGTAATGATCCGCGTGTAAAAGACACAGGATTTATCACTGAGAGTGCTGGTCAAAGAAAGCGGGTTGGAGGGAATGTGTTTGAAGTGTTGCTAACAAGGAACGGAAGGATCCTGGAAGGTATGACTTCCAATTTCTATGGCGTCGTTGAGAATAAATTGGTCACTGCCCGCCTGGGAATATTACCCGGCGTAACAAGACGGTCGCTCCTGCGAATTGCAAGAGGGGAGGGGATGACTGTTGAATATCGCGCACCTTTTGTGGCTGAAAAATTTGACGAGGCGTTTTTAACTTCCAGTTCGCGCGGAGTTGTTCCGATAGTGTCTATTGATAATGCGGCAGTGGGGCAGGGGAGGGTTGGCAAATGGACGAAAATGCTCTCGAAGGCGTATCAGGCTTTCGTCGAGGAGAGGAGCGAGAGTCTTCTTGAATGAATCATGCTGAAAAATAGTCGCTCAGTGAGGTGCGTAACTTTTTCGAGTTGAAATCGACTTCTAAAATAAGGAAATTTCAAAAGGAGTGCTTGCATGAGTCACTATTCATCCTGGGGTTGTTTGAAGGAAAAAGCAGGGTCTGGCGATAAATGCGTTGTATGTAGAACAGGATGCCCGTTTTATTTGGACCAATCCGAAGACGAGGTTAAATTATTGGCAGATGAACTAGAAAGAATGTCTAAAGAAATGGAACAGAACGATTTCGTCAAGCCGTTTGTATTTTTTATAAAGTAGCTTACTTTTTATTAAATATCTCGTCGTAGGCGGCGTCTGTTTCGCTTCCAAAATGAGCATAACGATTTGTTGTGGTAATGCTTTCGTGCCGGGCCAGCTCTTGGGATAATTTCAAGTTTCCTTTTGCCAGGTAAGTCATAGTGACAAAGTAGTGGCGGAAATCATGAATGCGCACATCGCTTCGATCTACGCCAGCCTCTTCAATACGCGATTTAATGGCTTTCCACATTCCGCCAGACGTGATCGGACGAATCTTTTTACTGGCGCGGATGTCGTGGCGGGCGAAAATTGGCTGGGAGCCGAGCGGGGTACGGGAATTGGGCTCAACAACCGACCTTGCGTGTAGATAGCCTTTCAGCGCCTCAACTGACCGATTGGAGAATCGAATAACCGCCTGCTTATCTCCTTTTCCGATAATTATGGCTCGTTGCTCCATCCAATCAATGTCGCTGCGTTTGAGCGCGCAAGCTTCGGATATCCGTAAGCCCGTATCTACGAGTGTCAAAACAAAGGCGCGGTCACGCAAAGCCTCCAGCTTGATCCTCGACGAGGATGAAGGATCGCCGTTGAGAGACGAGCAGTACTCAATAACTTTCTCTACAGCCTCGCGGTTGAAATTGACAATACGTTTTCCCTGTTTGCGCGTGGAGTGCTGCGTGGCCTCCTTTAGTTCAGCAGGGTTTCCTGATTTACAAAATGCATAGAATTTTCGAACTGCTGTCGTATAAACACGCTGTGTGGAAGGGGACCTTGATTTAAGTGTTGCAAGAAATGCTTTGTATGTTTCTGTATTTAACTCAGCATCTTCTTCGCCAATTGAATGTTGGAATTGTTGCAGAGCGTTACGATAAGTAAAGATCGTGCATGGAGAACGGTCTAAAGTGCCCAGAAAGCGTGTGATTTCAGTTTTTATATTCATCCTTATTATTCCATGTAATATAAATTATATCGAATGATATAGGGGAAGTCAAGGATTCAAAAAAGCGGCTTGCTCCCCTATCCCCTAGCATAGATTTGCGGTTTATCCAGTTACATTTGCAGACAACGCCTTGTAACGTGAGAAAACATTTCCCGTTCATGTTGGCTAATGATCGATTGATCTTTTTGCAAACCATGGAATCTCCCCTCCCCCATTGAATGTAAACGCCAGTTGGGTATAAAAAACCACAGTCTCGATCCGAAAATCGAAACTGTTGATCGGTCCTGCCGGGATTCGAACCCGCGAAGTGTAACTACTTTCCTGCTGACGATGAATTGATTTTGCGTCTTGTTAGGAATTTTCCTGTAAAGACTGGCTTATTCTATTCGGGGACACTGAGAAAATCAAGCAATTGATGGAGGATTTAGTTTTAATAGGCGAACACACATTTATGAAAATTACCCCCGCAATGTTTCTGAAATATTCGCTCGATCATCCCAGTATTTGGCACATGATGATTAATCAAAAAATCCAACATAGCCTATTCGGTGATGGTGTTATAAAAGAAATTAGATTGGGTGATAACGTCTTAAGAAATTCATCAGCAACCATTCAATTTAACAAACAAATCGAGTCAGACATCAGAGGTTTGACTGACACAATAGAGATAGGGTTAAAAGGTTTTAATGATCTTATAATAACTAAGCTTTCTGTCCTAAATGAACTAGCCGAGAAAATAACAGAAGAATTCAAAAGCTAGCCACCTGACAGTTTGCTCAAAGAGCGCATAGAGGTAGCGAAAAAGAAAGCGAGAGAAGCAGGCAACGGTCAATGAAACGCAAGCCAATCTGAAAGAGGCTCAAGTCACGGCGATCCTTGCGATCCACAAAATGGCGC
>JACRBI010000036.1 GCA_016234495.1 Chloroflexota bacterium
AACACCGGCAGCGGGGACGGCACGATCCGTTTGAATGTGGTGGACAACAATTCCATAGCGGACGCAACAGGCAACCTGTTGGGCGGAGATGCTATGGGAGACGGCAACTTCACCACAGGTGAAGCCTACACAATTAGCAAGAAGATTCCACCCATCAATTTTAGCGACCAGCTGTTCCACACCTCGAACCCACCGACCGTGGTCACCATCCCGAATACGCACGGAACAGATATCCACATCGGCACCCTGCTTGGCTCTGCCAGCGTCGGCACCACCTGGAACACTGCACAAGACTTCTTCATTGAGAATGATACCTGCAGCGGAGCGACAGTTATTCCGTCAGGCTCCTGCACCTTCAAGGTGCGCTTCCTGCCGTGGAGTCTGGGGGCAAAGAGCGGAACCATCACAGTTCCATCCGACGCGCCAGACCAGCCATACATTGTGGCGCTCAGCGGGAACTCGATTGCAGGCACGCAACTGTTGACCAACCGCTCATTCGACAGTTATTCAGCGGTGACCAACTTGCCGGACTTGTGGACGGTATCACCGGGCATCAAGGTGGGGATCGACACGGTGGACTCGAGCTGGGCATTCAACGGGCCGCTGTCCTTCAAGTTCGTGGGAGATGGTGATCTGAAGATTCTGTCGCAGACGATCAACAAAGCGGGAGTGGCAGGAGATGACTTCTCGTTCAATGTGATGACGAAGGGAGTAGGGATACCGGTGAATGCGCAGCGCTGGCTGTTACAGGTGATGTTCCTGAACAATGGAGTGACGGTGGAGAACCGCAACATTCCGTTGACGACGGGCACATTCAGCAACGCGCGTCTGACGAGGATGTACACAGCGGTGAGCAGCTACAACCAGATCCTGTTCCGCATCCACTATGGGAAGAGCAGCGGGACAGCGTGGGTGGATTTGGCGAACCTGCAATGGGCGCCGTGAGATGAATAGATAAACGCAAGAGAAATCCAGCCCCACCCCGGAGTTATCTCTGTGGGTGGGGGTCGGCGTTTATAAATGAAGTGAAAGGTTTGATTAAAGACTCGATGAATCTACGACCCCTCTCCCATTGCCAGCGCCACTGCCTTTTCCAACGACATGGATTGCCCGGCAGCCCAGGCTTCTTCGAACACGGCATCTCCCAGCCTGACGCGCATCTCTGCCACGAAGTTTTCATACTCTGCGTGTGTGGCGGCGGGGGTGACAACGCCGAGGTCGCTGAAGATCTTGCGGCTGGCGCTTTGCAATTGCGCTGCCAGCGCGGGCTGATCAAGATGAAAAAGCGACACGGCAAGTGCTTCCAGACAATATGCGACCCCCTTCCAATCACCCATTTGATTACGAATGGAAATGCTTTCACGCTCCACTTGCACGGCTCTGTCAAATTGCTTTAACTCTTTTAGTACCTCGCCCAGGCCATGCAAGGCATGACCCAAAGTCCGCTGGTTGCCGAGTTCCCTTGAATTTTCAATTGACTCGGCGTAAAGAGTTCGAGCGCGTTCCACGTTGCCCATGCGCCGCGACGCAATGGCGAGATTGTTTAGCAGGGGGAGCATCTCATTCACACGGCCCATCCTGCGCTGATAGGCGATCGCCTGCTCCAGCAGGTCTGCCGCCTGCGCGTAATTGCCTTGCATTCCAACCAGGGTTGCCAGCCCGGCAAATGAAGAGAACATGCCTTCTTCATCGTTCAGCGTTTTGGAGATGGCCATGCCTTCTTCTTCGCAAGCCTGCGCCCTTTTGTAATCACCCTGCGAGACGCAAAAATCGCTCAGACAGCGTAAAACATCGGCACGTTGGATTGTGGGCGAAGGATCAAGGGTCAGGGCTTTTTCCATCCATTGCCGCCCCTCGGTCAGATGCCCGTGCAGCAGCCAGAATTTCCACAATGCGATGCAATACTTCATGATGGCGATCACGGCGCGTTGCGGCTCGGCAGATAAATATGTCAGCGCGGCGCGTGAATTGTCATGCTCGCGTTCCAGCAGGGTCAGCCAATGCACCTGATTGCCACCCTGCGAAAGATATGGCGCAGCGGACTGGGTGAATTTTAAATAGTATTCGCAGTGCCGCTGGTGCATAAGTTCGAGTTCGCCGCTTTCTTTTAATTTTTCATGCGCGAACTGGCGCAGGGTTTCAAGGAATTGATAACGCCCGCATTCAATCTCCACCGTCACAAGCGATTTATCCACCAACTGCATCAGCAATTCAAGGATGTTGGAAGGCGCGCAGAGCGTGTTGTCGCTGCATACTTCCTCGGCGGCTTCGAGAGTCCAGCCGCCGGCAAAAACAGAAAGACGGTTTAGAAGCGCGCGCTCCTGCAGCGAGAGCAGGTTGTAACTCCATTCAACCGTGCCGCGCAGGGTTTGCCGCCAGGCAGGCAGGTCGCGGCCGCCGCGCGTGAGCCACTCGAAGCGGCGGTCAAATTGTTTGATCATGGCAGACAGGCTCAGGGTGTTGACGCGCGCGGCGGCCAGTTCTATTGCCAGAGGCAGGCCGTCGAGACGGCGGCAGATCTCGGCGACGCGCGAAGCGGTTTCCTGTCGTGTTTCAAAATCCGGTTTGACGGCGCGCGCCCGTTCGATGAATAATTGCACAACGGCAGAATCCAAAAACGAATCATTCGGCACTGGCAGCGGCGCGAGCGGAAATTCATGTTCGCCGCTCACGCGCAGGGCCTCGCGGCTGGTGGCAAGTATTTTGATACCCGGCGCGCTGCCCAAAAGGGGTATCAACTGCGGCGCCGCCTCCACCACCTGCTCAAAATTATCCAGCACCAGCAGGAGATTCTTTTTGCACAGTTCTGTTTTCAAGGTATCCAGAATCGAAACCGTGGATGGCTTTTGAATCTCCAGCGTGGAGGCAATGGCCGTCATCACCAGCTCAGGCTGTGTCACGGCAGTCAGGTTGACGAAGATGACCCCGTCTGAAAATCTTTTTTCCGCCTGTTCGGCGATATGCAGGGCCAGCCTTGTTTTACCGACGCCGGGCGGACCAACAATGGTCACAATGCGGACGCCATCACTGTCTAAAATTTTATTTAATGACTCGACCTCGCGTTCGCGTCCCAACATGACCGTGAGGCTGGACGGCAGTTGATGGGCATTCGTTTCGCTGAGGGCTGGTTCCGCTTCGCGCGCGGGGAGGAGCGTTTTTTTCTGCCTGTTCTTTGCAAGTTCAAGCAGACGCGCAGAAAGCTCGGGTGCGTCTTCCAACTCCAGCGCGGGGATGAAACGTCCCAGCAGGGTGGCTTCATCCGGGATGCGCAGATTCTTCTCAAGATAACTCATGTAACTGTAGTGATAGCCCACTAAAGCAGCCAGTTCGCGCTGGTTCAGGTGAATGCGTTCGCGCAAATATCGTAGTAAATCCCCGAAGGTTGAAAAATTTTGCGGCTTGATACCCGTCTGGCTTTTTGGCATAGGCCGATTGTACTAAAGAATCTGTCAACAAATGTCAACAGAGTCAACAAGAGTTTATGTATATTCGCGCCAATAAAAAAGGAGAAAACATCATGTTCAATTTCAACAAGAAACAGGAAGAAGACCCGCAGAAGGCGCTCGAGAATGCCCGCAATACGCTCAACAATGGATTGGTCGGCGGTCTGGCCAAAACCTTTTTGGGCGGCGATTTTGTAGACAAGATGAATAACGGCATGGACCAGGCTCAGGCTGCAATTGACGGAGTGAACCAGAATAACTGGCTCGCGCAGAATGGGCTTGATGCATTTGCGGAAGTCCTCTCAGTAGCCGATACAGGCGCAACGGTCAACATGAATCCGGTGGTGGAGATGAAGTTGAAAGTTGCCACACCCACAGGCGTTATTTTCGAAACTGTTGCGCGCACAATGGTCTCACGCATCGCTGTGCCGCGTACCGGCGAAACGATCAAGATCAAATACAGCCCTGTCGATCCCTCACAGATTTTTGTGGTGCAGTGATTCGGATCTAAAAATAGAGCATGAACAAGGATTGATGATGAATACGCCATCCCTGCCCATCTGCCCTAAATGCCGGCAAACTGACCAGATCCAAAAAGTAACAAGTGCTTATGGCTTGAATACAAAAGAATGGTATGAGACGCGCACGAGCACTGATTCTGACGGTAATTCCCATAGTTATCAGGAACGTCACGAAGCGCACACTCAATTGGGGCTGAGACTCAAACCGCCTCAAAAGCCTGCCAGCCCCACTCACCCCGGCTTGTGGTATGCGGTCGGTGGACTGGTGGTCTTTGCGCTGGCATCAGTCTTATGCCCAATAGCGTTTGTCCCGCTTTCATTCATCCTTCCCTTGTTGGGGGGCTCTGCTTTCATTCCAGATATTGCGGGTATGCCGGCCTGGGTAATCACCCTGTTTGTGGTTGGGCTGCCGACCCTCTGCTTTATTTTGCTCGGGCTCGGTTTGCTGGTCTGGCTTGGGTCCAAAGTCAAAAAGCGCTTTGACAGCGACATGAAAAAATACAGGGATAAAAAAGCCGTCTTCGAGAGAGACGAACTTCCGCGCTGGCAGCGCGCCAAAGAGCGCTGGGAACAAATGTATTTCTGTATGCGCGACGAGACAGTGTTCATCCCCGCAGAGAACAAAGCCATCAAGGCAGACGACATGGAAAAGTATTTATACGATCCGCAGTTCAGGAGTTAGTGACCTGGTACGGCATTGAATCAACAAAAGGAGAAAAAAATGAATATCAAACTTTTACGCATTGTTTTACTGGCCGCATTACTGTTCAGCGCGCTCACGCCTGCGGCGCAAGTATCTGCGCAGGCAGACTCGGCTTCAACGAAAGGCGCTTCACCAGCGGGGATGTTAAACCCCGACGGCACGCTCAACCTGAACGGGGACTTCAATGGCGCGCTCGATCTGAGCGGCTACAGCGTGGATATTGACCCGGTCCGCGGACCAGTTTTCGGGATGGAAGGAAGCGTGCAACCGGCGGCTGCTACCGGTCAATGGGCGGCAGTCGGCGATGGCGGCGGAGCCATCAACGGCACCATCAGGTCGATCCTCGTTAACGGCACCGATGTTTATGTGGGCGGGCAGTTCACCGATGTGGCCAACATCCCCGAGGCTGATTATGTTGTCAAATGGAATGGCAGCGCCTGGTCTGCCTTGGGCGGGAATGGCGGTGGGGGTGGGTCGTTGAACAGCAGCGTCTTCGCTCTGGCTATGATCGGCACAGATTTGTATGTGGCAGGGTACTTCGCCAACGTGAACAATGGCGGCACATCCCTTGCTGCTGCTGATTACATCGCCAAATGGGATGGGACGAACTGGTCGGCGCTCGGCAGCAATGGCGCGGGGAACGGCTCGCTGGGCAGCTTTGCCTATACCATTGCGGCGGGTGGGACGAATTTATATGTGGGCGGTAATTTTACGAATGTCAATAACAATGGCACGCCCCTCACTGCCGCTGATTATGTTGCCAAATGGGACGGGACAAACTGGTCGGCGCTTGGCAGCAATGGCGCCGGCGACGGCTCTCTAGGCGGCGGAGTCTACATTAGTTCGCTGGCTGTGAGCGGCGCCAATGTATATGTGGGTGGGCTTTTTTCAGATGTCAACAACAATGGCACTGTGCTGACTGCCGCAGACAAGGTCGCCAAATGGGACGGAACCAACTGGTCGGCGCTCGGCAGTGATGGCGCCGGAAATGGCGCGATTACCTCGGGGACGGTGTATGCTCTGACCGCCAGCGGCTCAGACTTGTATGTGGGCGGGCAGTTCATAGGTGTCAATAACAACGGGACAGCGCTGCCAGCCGCCAATTGGGCTGCCAAATGGGACGGCGCAAATTGGTCGGCTCTTGGAAGCAATGGAGCAGGCGGCAGCGCGTTGAACAACATAGTTTACTCTTTCTTTGTGAACGGCACAGATGTATATGTGGGCGGCAGCTTTACCAATGTCAATAATAACGGCACTGTTCTCGGAGCGGCAGATTACCTGGCCAAATGGAACGGCTCTGCCTGGTCGGCAATCGGCAGCAACGGCAGCGGCGACGGAGCCATTACCAATAAAGGCGGAGCCTTTATTTTGTCAGTTGTCATGCAGTCTGGCAATTTGTTGGCGGGCGGCGGTTTTTACGACTTGAACAATGGCGGCACGGTTTTACCCCAGGCTGATTTCCTTGCCAAATGGGATGGGGCAAACTGGGCGCCGCTGGCGACAGCCGCGAACGGCGCGTTGGTCAACGCGTATGCAAGCAGCCAGGTAAATGCCATTCTCGTCAACGGGACAGATGTATACGTGGGCGGTCAATTTGAAAACGTCTCCAATCACGGTCTCAATTTAACCGCGGCAGATTACATCGCAAAATGGGACGGTGTAAACTGGTCGGCGCTTGGCAGCAATGGCGCCGGTGAAGGGTCACTGTTAGGCGCGGTGGGGGCATTGGCCATGATCGGCACCGACCTTTATGTGGGCGGCCAGTTCTTAAATGTCAACAACAATGGTACAGCCTTGCCCACCGCCGATTACATCGCCAAATGGGACGGGACGAACTGGTCGGCGCTCAGCAGCAACGGCGCCGGCAACGGGTCGTTGCCAAACTCCGGATTTGTAAATGCGCTGGCCGTCAGTGGCACAGACTTGTACGTCGGCGGTTCGTTCACAAACGTCAACAATAACGGCGGCCTGCTGCTTGACGCTGACTACATTGCCAAATGGGACACCCTGACGGGAAACTGGTCGGCGCTGGGCAATAACGGTGCGGGCGACGGCGCCCTCAATGCATATGTCGGCGCGCTGGCAATCAGCGGAGCAAACCTGTACGCCGGCGGCGGCTTTACCAACGTCGCCAACAACGCACAGGCCGATTACATCGCCAAATGGAATGGAAGCACCTGGTCGGCGCTCAGCAGTGACGGCGCCGGCAATGGGTCGCTTAATGGCCCTGTGTATACCATCGTCGCCAGCGGCACGGATTTATACGCCGGCGGACAATTTAACAATGTCAACAACAATGGAACGATTCTCGGCGCTGCAGACCTGATCGCCAAATGGGATGGGACAAATTGGTCGGCGCTCGGCGGCAATGGCACAGGCGATGGTTTGTTCTGCGTAAACTGCGGCAACAGAGTCAATGACATCGTGGTCGTTGGCGCCAATGTTTTTATCGGCGGCGGGTTTACGAACCTTCGCAGCAATAACACCGTCTTAACCGCTGCCGACCATATCGCCCGCTGGGATGGTGCAAATTGGTACGCGCTTGGCAGCAACGGCTCCGGCGACGGCTCAATTAAACCCAACAGCGGAATTGGAGTTAATGCCCTCGCACTTCAAGGCACAGACCTGCTGGTCGGAGGCCTTTTCAGTGATGTCAACAACAACGGCACGGTGATACCAGAAGCGGATTATCTGGCGGCATTTGGGTTAACTGCCGACCTGACCCCGCCGCTCAACTTTGGCGACCAACTCTTCCACACCTCGAACCCACCGACCGTGGTAACCATCCCGAACACACATGGAACAGCCATTCACATTGGCACCCTGCTTGGTTCTGCCAGCGTCGGCACCACATGGAACACCGCGCAGGATTTCTTCATTGAGAACGACACTTGCAGTGGAACGACAGTTCTTCCAGCTGCAACCTGCACCTTCAAAGTACGCTTCCTGCCGTGGAGTCTGGGAGCAAAAAGCGGAACCATCACAGTTCCATCCGACGCGCCAGACCAGCCATACATCGTGTCACTCAGCGGGAACTCCATAGCAGGCACACAGTTGTTGAGCAACCGTTCATTCGACAGCTATTCAGCGGTGACCAACCTGCCCGACTTGTGGACAGTGTCGCCGGGCATCAAGGTGGGGATCGACACGGTGGATTCAAGCTGGTCATTCAACGGGCCGCTGTCGTTCAAGTTCGTGGGAGATGGTGACCTGAAGATTTTGTCGCAGACGATCAACAAAGCGGGAGTGGCGGGAGACGACTTCTCGTTCAATGTGATGACGCGCGGAGTAGGGATACCGGTGAATGCGCAGCGCTGGCTGTTACAGGTGATGTTCCTGAACAATGGAGTGACGGTGGAGAACCGCAACATCCCGTTGACGACGGGCACATTCAGCAACGCGCGTCTGACGAGGATGTACACAGCGGTGAGTAACTACAACCAGATCCTGTTCCGCATCCACTATGGGAAGAGCAGCGGGACAGCGTGGGTGGATCTGGCGAACCTGCAATGGGCGCCGTGAGGTGGATAGATAAACGCGTGAGAAACCAGTCCCACCCCGGAGTTATCTCTGTGGGTGGGGCTGGTATAGGGAAATAAATTTCACAGAAAATGAAATACGAAATTTGGGAGCGCTGGGCTTGATGAGTGGAGTTAACCCGGGGGGTTAATCTATTGTTCAAATAAAAGCCCATCCCTGGATAGTCTGTTTTTAATCCTTAGAAAAGATGTGGCTATTAATAAGCTCGACTACAATCTTTCTGATTTGTTTCAATTTAAAGAGTTGATAGCCGCATCTCCCTAGAATGATTGAGAGGAAAATATGAATAGAAAATCGACGACTTACAAAGGCTCTTTTTGGGCCAGGACAACTGCATTGATTTTAATTTTGACGTTATTGTTGCTGGCTTTACCAGTAGCGCCTGCAGCGGCCGCGCCTTTTGCGGTGCCAGCCATTGATGGCGATGGGTCAATGACGGTTAGCCCGACCAGCGCCGTTTATGGCAGCACTGGCAACACATTTACTTTTACATTCACCCCTACTGGTGGCCGCGATTTTGAAAATGGTTCTTCAGTCAGGCTTACCATACCTGCTAGTTGGCCGGCGCCGGTAAAGCTTTCCAATGTTTCTATAAGCCAGGGCACCTGTTCCCTGAACCCAGATTGGACGATTGTTGGGTCAACCATAATCATTGATGTATGGAGTTGCCTTTTTGGTCAGTCCTTCACTATTTCTTATTATGGCGTGACTGCGCCTGGGTTTTCCGGTTCTCCATATACATTTCTTACTCAAACTGATGTTCCCAATGGAGGCGGTATTTTTTCTATTGCCACGTCTCCCACTGTCTCGATCACCAAAGCTCTACTGACAGTCTCTGCAGCTGGACTTTCTCCGTCCAACAAAAATTATGATGGTAATACGACTGCCAACCTGACCATCGGTTCTCCGACATTAATTGGAGTAATTGGATCCGACGATGTTTCATTGGTTACTACTGGCGCAGCAGGCGCTTTTGTTAATGCGAATTATGGTTTAAGCAAGACCGTCAACATTTCGGGGCTGACTTTGAGCGGGCTTACTGCCGTCAATTACACTTTAACTCAACCAACTCGCACGGCAGATATTAATCCCGCCACATTGACATACACAGCCGATGCAGCCAACCGCGACTACGGCTCAGCCAATCCGGCCTTCAGCGGCATAGTCACAGGTTTTGTGAACGGCGAAAATCAGGCTGGAGCCACCACCGGCAGCATGTCATTTACGTCATTGGCAACTGCGACCAGCAATGCCGGAAGTTACGC
>JACRBI010000038.1 GCA_016234495.1 Chloroflexota bacterium
AAGGCTTAACGCGAAAAGCGCAAATTGGGCGAATGTTCGCGAAAATCAATCAGAAATTTGCGGAATTCGTCTTTTCGCGTAACACCGCACTGGCGGCGCAAGTGTTCGCGTTAAGATTTTCCTGACCTTGGAAAAGCCATGCGCTCGGTGCAAGTGTTCGCGGGTTTTTACGTAAACCCTAGCTTAAACGAATTTTTGGAAATTTGTATTCACCTCTGAACAATGGAGCAGTTGAAACTTTATGAAGTTGAAGGGTTTTTTCTCAAAGGAACTATGGCTTTTTCGCTTTGTCTTGTATGGGGTGATGGCAATATTTATCCTGTTGCTGGCTGTTTATATAAGATGGGGGCAGCCTCCCGCGCTTCCTAAAAAACAAACCTTCCTTCCAGCCTTTCCCGGCGCTGAGGGGTTTGGGACATCCACTCCAGGAGGCAGGTTTGGCCGCATAGTTTTTGTCACGAACCTGAACGACACCACGGATGTCAGCAGCCCCGCTTATGCGGGCAGTCTGCGCTGGGCGGTGGAGCATGCCTGGCCGGATGATCCAGCCGACCCGTATGGTCAGAGGCGGATCATCATCTTTAAAGTCGGCGGCGAGATTCCATTGGTCGATAGTTTGATCCTCAAACACCCCTTCATCACGATCGCGGGGCAAACCGCTCCCGGAGATGGCATCACTCTCAGGGGAAATGAATTGATCGTTGCCACTCACGATGTGATCGTCAGGGGGATTCGAATCCGTGTCGGCGATCAGGGCGAACCGACTTGCTGCCTGGACGGTATAAGCATCAGCACATATCATTCAGACAGCGATGTGTACAATATTGTCGTTGACCACAGTTCGATCAGTTGGGCGATTGATGAGAATTTTTCCTTTTGGATTGACCCATCGAAACCATATTTGATCCATGATGTGACCCTGCAATGGTTGGTGATCAGCGAGGGACTGCATAACAGCATTCACATCGACGAAGGCGCAACCGTCCCAGACCCGCATAGCATGGGGCTGATTATCGGCGCCGGGGTTTCAAATGCATCCATCCACCATAATTTGTTTGCGCATAATTGGGGGCGTAATCCGCGCCTCTCCGGTGTGAGCAACACGGAAATAATTAATAATTTGATTTACGATTGGGGCGATAAAGGACTTGAAATAAACAGCGGGGTAAACGTTGCTCGCATTAAGTCTAATTATTTTAAACCCGGCGATTCCAGCAATGGGCCGGGGATTTATTTGGGGGAGGCGAAGCCGGGATCTGCCTTGTTGTTTGATGGCAACCTGCTCGAGCAAAGCGGATGGGCGGCAGGGTTCAACTCGATCGGTGGTCAAAAGCTGACGACTGCTCAAAAACCGAAGTTTGAGCCAAGCAATATCCTGATAACAAAAGCCCGGGCAGCCTACAATCATGTCTTGCAGTTTGCCGGAGCAATTGCGCCATTTAGAGACAGTATTGATGTGCGGCTGGTCTCTGACGTGAAAGCGGGGGCAGGATTGATCATTGACAGTCAGTCTCAAGTGGGGGGCTGGACGGAGAGTTTGGCGACACCAGCATATCTTGAGGACAGGGATGAAGACGGCATCCCTTCAGAGTGGGAATCCTCACATGGTTTGGACCCCAATATCCCAGACGATGCCAATGATCCCGCCAGACTCTCGCCTGCAGGGTATTCGTGGATCGAAGAATATATAAACTCATTACTGCCTGTTACGAACTAGTAGGTGTCATTTTGCGGGGGTTCTGGTGCCTTTTCTCTCTGTACCAAATTTCACTAATTTGGTATAAGAAATCATCCTTGTAGAGTTTGGGCTTTTTTCAGACAGTCTTGAAAATATTGCTCAATTTTCGCGGGTGAATCTGCAGTCAGGCGAAGGCGGTTTATGAGCAATCGAAGTAAAAACATTTTGGAAAATTCAGCCAGACATTTGGTGGCGCACTTTATTTCGCGGCTGGAGTGGCAGACGAGTCTGCTCCTTGACCTGTTCCCGTCAACTCCCAGGGATTTTGCGTGGAAGGTCAGGCGCCGAATGAAGCAGGACCGGAATCCCTTGTTCGTTGAAGTGCAGGACAAATATGGGGTGAGACATTTTGCTGAAACGCGGGGCGTAAGAACAGCGGAACTTTTCTATGTGACAGAAGACCCGGACACAATTCCGTTTGATGCGCTGCCCAAGGACTACTTCCTAAAGGCGAACCATGGCTGTAAGTGGAACATCCTTTGCAGGAATGGGGAGTTGTTTTATTACAGCGATGGGGAGGATTTGATAGGGCGGAAGAACTTTTCGATGCGAAAGATCACGCGCGAAGAGTGCATACGCTATTGCAGGCAGTGGCTGAAAACCACTTACTCCAGAAGTCAGTGGGCGTACCAGCACATCCCTCCGAAAATAGTAATTGAAGAAGTGCTGGAACAAAAAGGCGGGGGGGCGTTGGTGGATTACCGATGTTTTACGTTCAATGGTTCGGTTAAAGCGGTGCAAGTATCCTCTCCGGAATTAAAGAGCAGGAACAGCAATATGTTTGTTGATGAAAATTGGAAAGAGTTGAAATTAACAGTTTACAGGGAAAGCGCCCCGAATCCGCCGCTGGAAAGGCCTGATAATTTCGACGAGGTCATCCGCGCCGCTGAAAGACTCGGCGCAGGGCTGGACTTTGTGCGGGTGGACCTGTATAACACCACTCGCGGTGTCACACTTGCTGAGATGTCAATTTATCCGGAGGCAGGTGAGGCGGAATCTCCAACGGCCTGCCCGGTATTTAATCAATGGCTTGGAGATCACTGGCGGTAGCAGCCTCTTCACACCGGTTGATGACCTTTTCTCATCAGCTCCAGATACTTCATTATCTTCGATTTGAAATAAAACCTGAGCAGCGGGGCAGCGGGGATTGAAAGCAGGTATTTCCCGCTTTTTGCCTTGTTCATTATGTTTTCATACATGACCCATTTGTCCAGCAGTTTGATGGCGCAATAGAGATTGACCAGCGCGGCATCAAATTCCCGTCCGCCAAAGTACCCCCTGAGGAAGGAGGCGCGGTATGCCCGGATGACCCGCCCGCGGAAAAAGAATCCAAGGCTGAATATTTGCGGCATGAAGGTATCCGGGTGGATCATAATGAGGCCGATGTCGGAATATATGGGCGCTGACTGAAGTTTGATGTCCACCATGCAGACCCTGCCGTCGTTCGAATAAAGGACATTGTCGCAGGTCATGTCACCGTGGATGTTGGTGTAGGGGATCGTTTCCGGGCGAATTAAAGGCATCCGTTTCAGGAACTCAGACCGCACGGATTGTGCCATCTGTGGATGCAGGCTTGCGGTGTCCAGACGTTCGATCAACCCATTTATTTCTTCCACGATAGGCTGCAGCGGGTTTCTGACTTCATGATACTTTTGCATCTTGTGATGAAATTGGTACAACCATTGGCCTGTCAATTCCGCCGCATCGAGTAAATAATTCAAATTATCTTTCAATCCAAGGATGGTTCTCCACTCCATCAGCAGTTGACGCAGGTTGCGCGACTCGAATTCCTCCATGATGATCGCGTGGTATTGCTCAATGTAAAACAGCGGGCGGATGGCTCCGAGGTTATTTTTTTGATCTTTGAAAAAATCGTGAAGTAATATCAGTTCTTTGAATTCGGTGGGGATCTTGATGTGCAGATCCTGTTTCAGCACCGCCTGATTTATTGTTTTCATTTTTGGATGGCGGCGGATCTTAACCAGGAGATTCTTTTTCTCCCTGCCGGGCCTTGTCAATGGGAAACTGAGCATGAAGCAGTTCGAATAACAGTGAATTGAGGGCTGCGCTAGCGTTAGTCCGGGTTCTTCCTGATACCACTCGGTTAAATGTTCATTTATGGTCTGGGCAATAAACTCAATGATCGGTGGGTCTTCTTCGTTCGGTTGATATTTTTTCAAATGGAGCCAACCTGTTCTGCAAGGGAGGATGCGTTTAATGAAATGGCTGCCTTTGTTCCACTTTATGATCGACTATCTTGAAAACACCTGCGCTGCTGTGAAAACTGATCCAGCGGGAAAACTGCTCAATGGGGCTGGCAGGCTTCGGCAGGAACGATGCGGGTTTTCATCCTGCAATTATCCATGCTGTGCTCAAAATTATACACGACATATCCAAATTGCTGACAGGCTTGGTCTGAAATGCTTGAAATTTGGGGAATGAAAAATATTGACTCCTTGCTAGGTTGGGTGTATTCTTGCCCTACCAACCGTTCGGTAGGGAGAACCCATGACCAGAGAAGATATTCTCGATGCCGCTGCACAGGTGATACGCCAGAAGGGATTTCACGGCGCGTCCATGTCGGATATTGCCGAAGTTGTCAGTTTGCGTAAGGCAAGCCTGTATCATCATGTTTCTTCAAAGCAGGAAATATTGCTTGCGCTGCTTGAACGCGCGCTGGGGATGCTCACTGAGCAAATAGCGGGGATTTCCAGCCAGTCCATTCCCGCTGATGAAAAACTCAGGCTGATGATCCGCACGTATTTGTCTGCGCTTGCTGAAAATTCGGATCTGTCTTCCGTGCTTTTGTTTGAACACCGTTCGCTTGATAAGAAATCACATGCCCGCCATATCCCTCACCGCGATGCCTTTGAGGGTTTATGGCGGGATGTCGTTAATGAAGGGGCGCGCGCGAAAATATTTTCCTGCGCCGACGCCGGCATGGCTGTGCGCGCCTTGATGGGCGTGATGAATTGGACGTTGACCTGGTTTAGCCCCGAAGGAGGAAAGTCAATTGAAGTTATTGCAGATGAATATGCAGATTTGTTTTTTCATGGCTTGTTAAAGTAAATCCGACCATGAATGGCAGACCGTTGGCCATCGTCCACGATCTACTGGCAATCGTCTAACAAAGGAGAAGAGATATGTATTCGTTCGAACCAAATGAGGAGCAACAAATGTTGGTGGACGCGGTGGGGAAGTATGCAGCAAACGACCTGCGACCCGCGGCGCACGAAGCGGAGGAAAGCCGCGAGTTACCGAAGAAACTCATCAGCAAGGGCTGGGAACTTGGCTTGTTGCAAGCATCCATTCCAGAAGCATACGGCGGCTTCGGCGAGCGCTCTGCGGTGACGAGCGCTTTGGCTGTTGAAGAAATGGCGAATGGCGATCTTGCTGGCGCACTCGCTGTCATGACCCCGTCGCTGTTTGCAACCCCGATTCTGCTTGCGGGCAGCGAAGAGCAGAAGCAGGCATATCTGCCAAAAATTATCGAAGGCGAATGGCATCCGTACACCGCCGCGCTGATCGAATATGCGTTTGACTTTGATGCAAACGCGCTTCGCACAACTGCAAAACTGTCGGGTGAAAACTACATTCTCAATGGCGAGAAAGCCTTCGTCCCGTTTGCAAAAGACGCGGAAGCGATGATCATCTATGCCGATCTCGACGGGCAGACACAGGGTTTCATCATTCCGAAAAATGCCGCTGGATTATCCATTGCAGACGAACGCGAAAAGTTAATGGGGATCAACGCCCTTCCGCTTTACCGCGTGAAATTGGATAACGTGACCGTTCCACAATCCAACCGACTCGGCGGCGCATCAGGACATAACTTTGAGCTGATTCTGGCATCGATGCGAATTGCCTCCGCCTCAGCGGCTGTCGGTGTTGCCAGGGCGTCTTTTGAATATTCCAAAGATTATGCAAAAGAGCGCGATGCCTTTGGAATGAAGATCGCGCAGAAACAAGCCATTGCCTTCATGCTGGCTGAAATGGCGACCGAGATCGAAGCCATCCGCCTGCTCATCTGGGAAGCCGCGTGGATGCTCGACAATGGCAAAGAGGATGCCTTCAAACAGGCGTACCTGGCGTTCACCGGCGCGGCGGACATGGCCATGATGGTCACTGACCGCGGTGTGCAAATCCTCGGCGGACATGGCTACATCCGCGAGCATCCCGTTGAAATGTACATGCGGAATGGTCGCGGGTTTGCAATGTTCACTGGCTTGGCGATTGTATAGCGTTAAAAAGTTTGAATGTTAGAAAGTTAAAAAATTTGCGCATTAACTTGTAAACCTGCCAACTTTCCAACCTTCCAACTACAAGGAGAAACACATGACCATTGAATTTGAAACACCCAAACCAATTGCCCAAATGAATACGATGCTGCAGAGCGTTGCAGAAAATATGATGCGTTCTGTCTCCCGTGAATTTGATGAAAACGAACATGCCATCCCGTGGAGCTATGTTGAGTTCATGCATACCGCAATGAAAGCCGCTGGCGGCGGCGGCGGGTTGACGCCCGGAGATGATAAACCAAAAGAAGGCGCTGAAAAACGCCCGCCGATTGGCTATCAAAGGCTGGCATCCCAAATTGAAATGCTCTCGTGGGGCGACGCTGGTTTTTATCTCATTACGCCCGGCGGCGGACTCGGCGCGGCGGCGGTGCAGGCGGCCGGCTCGCCGGAACAACGCGCAAAGTTTTTGGCGCGGTTTAACGGTGAGAAGCCGACCTTCGCCGCAATGTGCATGACCGAGGCGGGAGCAGGCTCGGACACGTCCGCGATACGCACGCGCGCCGTGCTGGATGAAGCCACGCAGGAATGGGTCATCAACGGCGAAAAGATATTTGTCACAAGCGGCGATAAGTCGTTTACGGAGTACGAACAATTTGGCAAAGGTTTTATCGTTGTCTGGGCTTCCATTGACCCAACGGCTGGGCGTGCGGGCATGAGAGCCTTTGTCGTTGAGGCTGGGACAAAGGGTGTGACGATCGCAAAACTGGAACACAAACTCGGCATTCGCGCGAGTGACACAGCCACGATCGCGCTGGTGGATGCGCGTGTGCCGTACGATAACATCCTTGGCAGCCCTACGGTTGAAAAGACCACGACAGGATTCAAGGGCGCGATGGCTACCTTCGATGCGACTCGGCCCCTCGTGGCGGCATCAGGCATCGGCGTGGCAAGAGCCGCACTTGAATTCCTCAAGGAGAAATTGACCGAGAACGGAGTCACGATCCGCTATGGGTTGCCTCGCAACAAGTTGACTTCCATCGAACGCGACGTGATTGATATGGAAATTCAATTACGCTCGGCGTGGTTGTTGATCATCAAGGCGGTTTGGATGGCTGATAATAGGAAGTCGAACGCGCTTGAGTCGTCGATGAGCAAGGTGCGTGCGGGCGACGTGACGACGAAGATCACGCAAAAGGCTGTCGAGATCATGGGGCCGCTCGGCTATAGCCGCGAGTTCCTGCTCGAGAAATGGTTCCGCGATGCGAAGATCACGGATATTTTTGAAGGCACCGGGCAGATCAACCGCCTGGTGGTGGCAAGGCAGATTCTTGGATATAGTGGAAAAGAGTTAAGGTAATTGGATATCAGAGATTAGTGATTGGAGATTGAAATGGCAATTGGACTTGAAGATTTACAGGTTCTAAAATCTGCGGAGTTGGTTGCTGATTCAATTTGGAAACAGGTTGTTGGCTGGGACGATTTTGCGAAAGATGTGGTTGGAAAACAAATCACCCGCGCGGCTGATTCTGTTGGAGCGAATATTTCCGAATCATTTGGAAGATATAACTTTGGCGAGAAACTTCAATTTCTATACTACTCGCGTGGAAGTTTGTTCGAGACAAAATACTGGCTTAACAGAGCAAAAGAGCGAGGATTGATGAAGCCTGATGAAATTCTTGAATATACAGATGGCTTGACGGTAATTGCGAGACAGTTAAATTCTTTTGCCAGTGGCATGAAAAATGCGCGTACAGAAACCAAAAAGTCTGCCGTTCGAGAAACCGCGCCAGAATATCTTGCCATTCCTGTTGAAGACGTTCAGAGCCTCTTTTCTCCGACACTGATTTCTATTTCCTGAATCTCTAATCACTTATTACCAATCTCCAATTACCAAAAGGAGCAACCATGAACTATCACATACACAAAGCTGTTGTTGTAGGTTCCGGCACAATGGGAGCGGCGCTGGCGGCGCACCTTGCCAATGCAGGCGTGCCCGTCACCCTGCTGGATATAGTCCCGAATGGCGCGGCGGAGGGCGATAAGGCGGCTCGCAATAAAATCGTCAACGAAGGCTGGGATCGCTGTATCAAAGCCAAGCCTGCGAATTTGATGTCCAATGAATTGCGGACATTGATCACGCTCGGCAATCTCGAAGATGATTTCGGCGCCATTGCCGAAGCCGACTGGATCATCGAAGCCATCATCGAAAACTTGAAGATTAAGATTGATCTGATGACTCGCATAGATGCCATCAGAAAACCGAACGCCATCGTTTCAACGAACACCTCCGGCATTCCGGTCAAGGATATTGTGGCCGGACGCTCCAAAGGCTTCAAACAGCATTTCCTCGGCACGCACTTCTTCAACCCGCCGCGCTATCTCAAACTGCTTGAGATCATCCCCACTGCCGACACTTCGAAAGAAGTCACTGAGTTCATCAGCCATTTTGGCGAGCATCGTTTGGGCAAGGGCATTGTGCTGTGCAAAGATACGCCCAACTTCATCGGCAATCGGATGGCTTTTGGCACAGGCGCCTTCGCGATGGATTTCATCCTCAACAATGATTACACCGTGGATGAAGTGGACGCTCTTACTGGACCTTTGATGGGTCGGCCAAAAACGGCAACTTTCAGGCTGATAGACCTGGTCGGCGTCGATGTGTGGGATCATGTCGGCAGGAATCTTGCGCCGCTGATTCCGCACGACAAACTCGGGCAGAAATATCTCAGCGCTGAAAAGCCTGCCAAGTTAATTTCTACATTGATCGAGCGCAAATGGCTCGGCAATAAAACGAAGGTCGGCTTCTATAAGGAAGTCCGCACGGATGACGGCAAGAAGGAATTTTATTCACTGGACCTGAACACGCTGGAGCATGTCCCCGCGGGCAAGCCGCGCTTTGACTCTGTCAAGGCGGCGAAAGATGTCGAGGATTTGAGTGACAGGCTAAAGGTCATGTTGGATGCGCCTTCATCCGACAAGGCGGCGAAACTTGTCCAGGCGTTGACATATCAGGCATTCCAGTACGCATCCAGCATCATCCCCGAAGTCGCGGACTCTGCCAAACCGATTGATGATGCAACCCGCTGGGGTTTCATGCACGAAGCCGGTCCGTTCGAGACATGGGATATGCTCGGCGTGAAGGAAACTGTCAAGGCGATGAAGACGGCAGGGTATCCGGCCGCGAAGTGGGTGGATGAAATGCTCAAGAACGGCTGTGAGACTTTCTATCAGTACAAGGGCGGGAACAAGGTTGGCACCTACGATGTAAACAAAAAGAAATATGTCAAATTCAAGACGAGCGAAGGCTTTGTGTTCCTGAAGGATTTGCGCGGCACGAAGAAAGTCCTCGCTGAAAATGCAGGCGCGTCGCTGTATGACATTGGTGATGGCGTTGCGCTGGTTGAATTCCATACCAAGATGAACGCTCTCGACGATGACATTTTCAATATCACGTCTGAAGCGCTCGACCGTGTTGAAAAAGATTTCGATGGTCTGGTGATTGGCAGCGAAGCGGATAACTTTAGCGCGGGCGCGAATCTGTTCATGGTTGTGGTCGCCGCTCAACAAGGCATGTGGGACACGCTCGATGGAGCGATTCGCAAACTGCAAAGCATGAACATGCGCATGCGATACTTCCCCAAGCCTGTGGTGGTTGCTCCTGCCGGACTGGCGCTTGGCGGCGGCTGTGAAGTGACCATGCACGCCTCGCGTGTTGTCGCGGCATCGGAAACTTATATCGGTTTGGTCGAACTTGGCGCAGGGGTCATCCCTGCCGGCGCAGGTACGAAAGAATTCATGCGCCGCATCGTTAACCCTGCCATGAAGACGGACAGCGCCGAAGTCTTCCCGTTCCTGCAGCGCGCCTTCCTGCAAATTGGTCAGGCGAAAGTTGCCACATCTGCTTACGAAGCGCGTGATATGGGAATCTTGAATCCGCAAGACCGAATCGTCTTGAACCGCGATCACTTGCTGACCGAAGCCAAGCGCGAAGTCATGAGCATGTCTGCTGCCGGGTATCGTCCGCCGGTGCCGGAGTTGATCTACGCTGCCGGGCGCGATATGTACGGCGCGATGAAGATCGGCGCGTGGTCGTTCCGTGAAGGCAAATACATCACCGACTATGATTCGCACATCGCCACCAAACTTGCGTATGTGATGGCCGGTGGAGAACTCTCGAAACCGCAATGGGTGAGCGAGCAATACATCCTCGACCTCGAGCGCGAAGCCTTCCTGTCGCTGTGCGGCGAGGAAAAGACACAGGCGAGGATGTGGAGTATCTTGCAAACTGGAAAGCCGTTGAGGAATTAGTGTTGCGAGATGCGGGTTGCGAGGTAGGAGTTAGGTGATGAGCGACAAGTTTTTGAAGTTTGACGATTGGCAAAAAACCGTTCCTGATTACATGAAGAAAGATCCACTTTGGGAATCCGTTTACTATCGCGTGGCTCTGTTTCTTCATGATCTGGTTTGGGATGATTGCGAATTTCTTCATAAAGATTACCGCGCTTCTCATAATATCTCTCAGATTGTACGTAGTTCAGGAAGTATTAGCGCAAATATGGAAGAGGCCTATGGCCGCGGCGTTGGAACCCCTGATTACGTGAGAATTTTGAAGATAAGCCTTGGTGAAATCCGTGAAACGAAAGGTTGGTATTATCGCTCCCGGCGGGCTTTGCCTGCTGATTTGCTTGAACATCGTTACACTGTAATTGACCACCTGCTTTCTTTGGTCATCAATATCCTCAATTCACATAAACGTAATCTTGACAAGAAGTAACTCGCATCGCCTAACTCGTAACCAGATTATTGAAGTCAAGATAGATAAGGAGAATTACCATGACATTACGAGACGCTGTAATTGTTTCCGCCGTACGAACACCCGTAGGAAAAGCCAAACGCGGAGGACTTGCCACGGTTCGCCCAGACGAGATGGCTGCTGCCACAATCCAGGAATTGCTCAAGCGGACGCCGAATCTCGACCCTGCCGAAGTTGAGGATGTGGTCTTTGGCTGCGCCTTCCCCGAAGGCGAGCAGGGCATGAACATCGCGCGCATGATCGCGCTGCGTGCCGGCTTGCCGGACACCGTCCCAGCCGAAACCATCAACCGCTATTGTTCCTCCGGCGTGCAGTCGATTGCGCATGTGGCACACGCCATCAAATCAGGTGACATTGAAATCGGTATTGCAGGCGGAGTCGAATCGATGAGCATGGTGCCGATGATGGGTTACAAGTTTTCGCCCAACCCGCACTTTGCGATGGACTTGCCGCACTACTACACCAACATGGGACTCACAGCCGAGAATGTTTCCGTCAAGTACGGAATCAGCCGCGAGGATCAGGATGCGTTTTCGTTCAAGAGTCATCAGAAAGCCGCCAGGGCTGTGAACTCCGGTCTCTTTGACCCGGAACTGGTTCCAATCGATGTTGAGTTGACGGAACTCGACACCAACGAAAAGCAAGTGAAGAGGAACTTCACAGTGAAGCGGGATGAAGGACCGCGCGCAGATACGACAATGGAAGCGCTTGCCAAGTTGAAGCCAGCCTTCAAGGAAGGCGGAACGGTCACAGCCGGCAACTCCTCGCAGATGTCTGACGGAGCGTCGGTTGTGATGGTCATGTCTGCGGATCGTGCCGCACAATTGGGCTTGGAGCCGCTTGCGAGATTCGTCTCCTTCGCTGTGGGCGGAGTCCCGCCGGAGTTGATGGGCGTCGGGCCGATTGCGGCCATCCCCAAGGCGCTGAAAGTGGCAGGGTTGTCCCTAAACGATATTGACCTGATAGAATTGAACGAAGCCTTCGCCGCGCAAGGATTGGCCGTGATGCGCACGCTGGAAATTGACGAGAACAAGGTCAACGTCAATGGCGGTGCGATTGCCCTCGGTCATCCGCTTGGATGCACCGGCTCTAAATTGACCACGCAGCTCATCTATGAAATGGGTCGCCGCAAATCCAAATATGGAATGGTGACCATGTGCATCGGCGGGGGCATGGGCGCAGCTGCGGTCTTTGAGAATCTACAATAAAATCGTTTACAGGTTGGAAGGTCGTCAAGTTGAAACGCAACCTTCCAACATTCAAACTTTTCAACTTTCAAACCTAGGAGAAACAATGGCTCTCACAATCGAAACCCTCATGTCCAAAATGCCCGGCGCATTCCTCCCCGAAAAAGCGACCGGACTCGATGCCACCATCCAGTTCAAATTCACAGGTGCAGAAGCGGGCGAATGGTACGCGACCATCAAGGATGGGAAAGTCACTGTTGAAAAGGGAACCTTTGCCACCCCAAAGATGACTCTTACCGCTGACTCTGGCGATTATGTCAAAATTTTCACCGGTGAAATCGACGGGATGCAGGCCTTCATGCAGGGTAAACTTAAACTCGCCGGCGATTTGAATCTCGCGATGAAATTGACGCAGATGTTCAAGATCAAGTAATGTCATTGCGAGCCGTGAAGCGGCGAAGCAATCTCGTCACCATAAAAACGGGACAGGCTTTTTAGGGCTTGTCCCGTTTTAGTAATTCTATTTTTAGTTTCTTTGGCTCATCATATTGGGTATTCACCACTGCGTTTCGCTTCTTGGGGTGGAGGAACGATGCAAAGATCAAGACGCTTAATAAATTCACCATCAACTTTGACGAATACTAAACCAACAAGGTTAGACTTATCGGCTTGAGCAAGTATTACACAGGGTTGATTTTCTCGATACGCCATTACGGTTCCCATTTCCGCAAATGCTGTAGCTTTTGCTTGTTGAATCGCTCTGAGTTTTGGGTAGATGTAATCAAGAAATTCCTTTTTTGATTTTAGCGGTACGAGTACCATTTGCGACTCATAGATAAAATCATCAGCAAGTAAAGGCTCAAAACACTCCACGTTTAATGTGTTCATCATTTTGGCGTACGCACGTAAAGCAGATTCCTCGTCTAGTGACATGGTTATTCCTCTTTTGGTTCAGTTCTTTTCTTTACGGATACACTCTCTTGATCGTTCTTGGGAACGCAATCGCCTCTCGCACGTGCTCGATGCCGCACATCCATGCGGTGACACGCTCCGTGCCCATGCCGAAGCCGGAGTGGGGGACAGAGCCATACTTTCGCAGGTCAAGATACCACTTGAAGGCATCCTCTGGTAAACCTTCCTTGTGGATTCTCGCCAGCAGGTTTTCGTGGCTGCTCATGCGTTCGGAGCCGCCGCAGATTTCGCCGTAGCCTTCGGGTGCGAGCAAATCCACACTCTTGCAGACTTCCGGTCGCCCCGGCCATGGTTCCATGTAAAAGGCTTTGACCGCGCTCGGGTAGCCGTAGACAAAGACCGGCTTGTCGAATTGCTGCGTGATGGCTGTCTCATGCGGAGCGCCGAAATCAATGCCCCAATCGAATTTGAGTAATTCCTTCTTTTCGGGGTCGGTTTCTTTTTCGTACAAGTCCTGCAGCATTTTTGCGGCATCGTCATAGGAAATGCGCGGGAAGGGGGCTTTGATATTTTCCAGTTTGGAAAGATCACGCCCGAGGAATTTCAACTCCGGTTCACGGTCACGCAAGACGCGCTGGACGATGTGCGTGATCATCTGCTCTTCGACTTCCATCAGCCCGTCGAGGTCGCAGAAAGCGATCTCAGGTTCGAGCATCCAGAACTCGGTCAGGTGGCGGCGCGTCTTGGACTTCTCCGCGCGGAAGGTGGGACCGAAGCAATAGACTTTTCCAAAGGCGAAGATGTTCGCCTCGTTGTACAGTTGACCTGTCTGCGCGAGATAGGCTTTACCTTCGTCAAAGTATTCCGTCTCGAAGAGAGTCGTCGTACCTTCGGCGGCGGCTGGAGTGAGGATGGGCGTGTCCATCGCAGTGAAGCCGTTTGTGTCGAGCCATTCGCGGGTGGCGGCCATGACCGTGGCGCGCACGCGCAAGATCGCCCATTGACTTTGCATCCGAATCCACAGGTGGCGGTTATCCAGCGCGAAATCCACGCCGTGATCTTTAAGCGACATGGGATAGTCGAGTTCGGCGGTCTGTACGACCTGCAAATCCTTGATGCCTACTTCGTATCCGCCGGGGATGCCGGGTGCGCGTTTGTCCTCGCGGACGGAGCCGGTGATGATGACAGACGACTCCTGCGGCAGATGGGAGATTTGCTCGAAGAGTTCGGGACTCAGGTCGCCTTTGAATGCGACACATTGAATAAAGCCTGTCCCATCGCGCACGAGCAAAAACGACAGTTTGCCCTTGTCTGTGCGGTTGTAGACCCAGCCTTTGAGGGTTACTTCCTGCCCAACGTATTTTGAAATTTGTGTAACGCTGACGTGTTCAGCCATGGATGAAATCCTTTGAAAGTTGATTGCGCCAATTATAGCAGAGACACCTCGCCCAGTTTCCATTTGGCGCATTGGAATTTGCGGATGGAATCGCCTTCTCGAAGGCGGTGAGGCCAGTGTATACTTTTGATACAACAGTCAACATATAGAGATAGGAGCCAGGATGACCAAACCGGAAGAAGCTGTCATTATCAACTCGCTTGTGCGGCAGGCATTGACCTCCATGCAGGAGGTGATGGGGGAAAATGGCTTGAACGCTGTCTTGAAATCCTGCGGACTTGAAAAGTTCGTGGGAAACCTCCCCCCGAACGACCTTAACCCGTCCATCAAGGCTTCGCAGTACTCGCAACTAAATCAGGCCATAGAGGATTTTTACGGGCGCGGTGGCAGGGGCATGTTGCAGCGCGTTGGCAGGGCTTCCTTCCAGTATGGTGTGCGCGAGCAGGCTGCGTTGCTGGGAATCGCCGGTGTTGCGCTCAAGTTGATGCCCGAAAAACAACGAATCAAGTTCATTCTGAATGGCATGGCCGATGCGCTCAAGAAGAGCAACTCACAGGTCAAGGCATGGCTGGATGAAAGCGATGGCAAACTTGCTTTTGTAGATGCCACCTGCGGCGTTTGCAACTCCCGCCACAGTGACCGTCCCATCTGCTACCTTTACATCGGTTCCGTTTCCGAGGCTGTGAAATGGGCAACTGGAAAAGACTATGAAGTTACCGAAACTCACTGCACTGCCAGGGGCGATGAATATTGCAGGTTTGAAGTCGGGAATGTAAAAGGATAAGTACTGAGCTAATATTTATTTCATCAATGGTGTCATGCGGATTCTGGTATCTTCAACAACTGAAAAATGCCCAGCCCAACCGCTTTGACTGGCAAGTGCCTGCACGGCAACTTGGGCGATGTATTGCGGCGAGATCGGAGTAATGCGAAATAATATCACCCCGCTCTGCGCTGGAAGCTTGGAGCGAAATGCCAATTCCCCGAAATCTTTGTCAAACGTAATAACAATGCGATTTTCTTCCTGTGCGCGGTGGAGAACTTTGTCATCGGATATGCCGCGTGAGTCTTCGCGAATCCATGCAACGTCGTGACCGTCAGTACGCAAGGCTTCCACAGCATCCAGTGGAAAATTTTCATTTGCGAGCAGGCGCATGGTCAAGCCTGTGAAAGTTCGAAGGGATAGATTTTCTCAGCCTTGAGAAGATTTGTTGCATACGTTAGGCAGGCTGAAATATCTTCATGAGTGATGCCGGGGTAATTCCGCAGAATTTCGCTTTCAGCCCAGCCTTGCGCCAGCAGTTCCACGATAAACTCAACAGCCAACCTTGTCCCTTTAATGACAGGCTTACCGACGAGGATTTTAGGGTCAACAATAATGCGTTCTTTCCAGTCCATGTTTAACTCCTTTTGGAAAAGGCAACTGCCTGATTGTAGCACGGAGATTATTTCCTTCGCTCTTCCAATCCCTTCAACATCAATTCCTTCGCCACGTTCGGGTCTGCCTTGCCTTTGGTGGCGCGGGCCACCTGTCCCATGAGCCATTGGAACAGCGTCTCTTTGCCTGCAAGGTATTGTTCCACTTCTTTGGGGTTGTTGTTCAAAATCTTATCGACGGTTTCTTGAATGAATCCCGTATCGGAAACTTGCGCGAGATTTTTATCCTTGACGATTTGGGCCGGGTCGCCGCCATGCTCGAACAATTCACGTAGCACAACCTTCCCTGCGTTGCCGCTGATCACCTTGTCATTGACCATGTCCACCAATTTCGCAAAGGTTTCTGGTGAAATGGGTGCATCTTCAATTTCAGTATTCGAGTCGTTGAGCAGGCGCATGAACTCGCCCGCGATCCATGAATGAACTGTCTTGGCAGGACTCTTTGATTTCGCAACCACACTCTCGAAGTAGTTAGCGAGAGTCCGCTCGGAGGTGAGGAAACGCGCCTCGGACGGAGTCAGGCCAAAGTCCGAAATGAAGCGGGTGGTTTTTGCTTCCGGCAGTTCGGGCAATTGACTCCGAATCGACTCGATCCACGCATCCGATAATTGCAGCGGAGGAAGGTCAGGCTCAGGGAAGTAACGATAATCGTGCGCTTCTTCCTTCGACCGTTGGCTGGTCGTCACACCGCGAGCATCATCCCAGCCGAGAGTTTCTTGAATGACTGTGCTGCCCGCTTCGTAAATTTGAATCTGGCGTTCGATCTCATATTGCGAAGCACGAACGAGCGCGCGAAAACTATTTAGATTTTTTATTTCTGTGCGTGTGCGAAATTCATCACTGCCAACAGGACGCACAGAAATATTCGCCTCAAAACGCAGCACACCTTTTTCCATGTCGCCGGAGTTGACGCGGAGGTAACGCAAAATGGCTCGGACTTTCGTGGCGTAATCGAGCGCGGCTTCGACGGTGCGGATATCAGGCTCGGAGACGATCTCGAGCAGGGGGACGCCTGCTCGATTGAAATCGACCAGCGCATAATTTTTTTCGTGGGTGAGCTTCGCCGTATCTTCTTCCATGTGAACGCGGCGAACTCTCACCCGAAGTTGATTTTCTGAATCTGCCAAAACATCCAGCCAGCCTTTTTCGGCAATCGGCAAATCGTATTGGGAAATTTGATAACCCTTGGGCAGGTCGGGGTAGTAATAATTTTTGCGCGCAAAGGTGTTATGCTTGTTGACGGAGCAGTTCAAAGCGAGACCGACCAGCGCGGCGAGTTCGGTCATCTTTTTATTGACGACCGGCATGGCGCCCGGCAATCCTGTGCAGATGGGGCAGATGTTGCTATTCGGCTCAGGCGCGGAGCCATAGTCTGCTGAGCAGCTGCAAAACATTTTGGAGTTGGTGAGCATTTCGCTGTGAATTTCAAGTCCGATTACAGGTTCGTATTTCATAGTTAGTTGGTCTCGCTGTTGATTAGTTGAAAGTCCGTTTGCTATAATGCAATTACTTCGTAAAAAGGAGCCTTACTAATGAATGCAAATGCCTTTCGCCATTTCTATAACTATCACTTCGCCGAAAATCGCAAGGTCTGGGAGCATGTCGCTTCGTTGACCTTTGAGCAGTTTACCCAGAAAGTGGATTACTCTCGCGGCTCGGTTCGGGAGCAGGTCGTTCATCTTTTCGATGCGGAAGAAATGTGGTTCAGCGAATTGCGCGGTGTCGAACCATCCGCGCCGCTTCCTGAAACTGTTGATATTGATGACCGAGACGCTATTCGCACATTCCTGGATAAGGCGGAAAAAAACTCCCGTGCCTATCTTGCCGAATTGCAAGATGACATGTTGTTTTCCAAACCGATCAAGGAGCCTGAAGAAGATCAAGTCCTCTTTGCCTGGCAGGTGCTTTTGCATGTTGCCAATCATGCCACCGATCATCGCGCTCAACTGTTGCGTGTCTTGCATGATCTGGGCGTAGATACGAAATCTCAAGATTACATTTTTTACGTATACGAGAACCCTGTCTAGTTTGGTTTTCTAGATTCCTGTAACAACGATACCAATAATTGCTGTTGCAATTCCAAGTCCTTGCGGCTTGGTGATTTTTTCTTTAAGAAAAACGACCGCCAATGCTATGGTCACTATCGACAAAGCGGAGGCGATGGGAGTGATCAAGATCGCATCGCCGATGGTCAACCCGTAATTGACAACAGCAACCGCGCCTGCTTCAACCATGCCCATGACGAAGATGACGGATATGGTCCTTCCAGCGCTGCCTGTCAGACCCATCCCGCGTTTGGAAAGGATGGAAAAAAGGAGCATAAAAACAACGATGCCCAACTTGATCAACGCCGTGCTGACCAGCCACCCGACCTCTTCGACGATGATCTCGCTGACATTCCAATAAATACCGAAGAAAAAGGCTCCCGCAATGGCTTCCTTGACCCCTGAAGAAAGTTGAAACCTTCGCTGTTGGATCTCGCTCCAGTGCAGGGAGGCGAGAGTCACGCCAGCAAGGATCATCAGGACGCCGACGGTTTGGAGGGTTGACAGGCGTTGTCCCATGAAGGCGAAGGCGAACAGCATGGTGAACACTGCCCACAAGTTCATGGTTGCGGCAACAATGGACATATTGCCGATTTCAAAGCCTTTGAAGAAGAACAAATAGCCAGCCGAGTAAAGAAGCGCAGCAACCGGAAACAAAAGCATGACGCCTGATGGGATTTCCATGCTTGGGGCAATTAGAAAGCCAAGTAAAAGAATGGATATCAGCCCGGCCAACTGTGACCAGAAAAACGATTTGTAAGGTCCGATCTGTTTGGCGAATACGCCGCCCAGAAAATCATAAAGTCCCCAGCCGAGCATACCTGCTAATCCAGAGAGGATGCTGAGGAGGGTGGTGCTCATAAATTGGGGAACTGCTTATGCCAATCGGTCACTTGCTGATAGGCGTAAGCGACTTGGAATAAGGTTTGTTCATCCAGATGTTTGCCGATGAGTTGCATACCGACGGGCATGTCGTTGGAGAAACCTGCGGGAAGTGCTAATGCGGGGACGCCAGCGGGGTTGGTCGCGACAACATAAATATCCGAGAGGTACATTTCGAGCGGGTCGCTGATTTTTTCGCCGAGTTTGAAGGCGGTGGTGGGACAGGTCGGGGCGAGGAGAATGTCAACTTTGGAAAAAGCAGTTTCAAAGTCCCGACGAAGAAGCGTGCGCACTTTTTGTGCTTTCAAGTAATACGCGTCGTAATATCCAGCCGAGAGGGCGTACGCACCAAGCATGATCCTGCGCTTGACCTCATCCCCGAAGCCTTCGTGGCGAGTCTTGAGATAGATGTCGATGACATCCTTCGCGCCGTCCGAAACGGAGAGACCGAAGCGCGTGCCGTCCATGCGGGCGAGGTTGGCGCTGGCTTCAGCGAAGAGCAAGAGATAGTAAACGGGCAAGCCGTATTTGGTGTGGGGGAGCGAGACTTCGTGAATCTCCATGCCGAGTTTTTCGTAGGTGCGAATCGCTTCTTGCATGGCGGACTCAACACCCGCTTCCATGCCTGCCACGAAATATTCTTTCGGAATGCCGAGTTTCATTCCCTTGACGGACTTGTTGATGCTCGCGGTGTAGTTGGGGACAGGCGAGTTGTAAGTGGTGCTGTCGTGCGGGTCGTGACCTGCGATGTGTTCGAGGACTGTTGCGCAATCGTAGGCGTCGCGAGTCATGGGACCGATGCAATCGAAAGACGATGCGAGCGCGATAAGACCGTAACGAGAAACACGTCCATAGGTTGGCTTGATGCCAGTGACGTTAGTGAAGCCCGCGGGCATGCGCACCGATCCACCTGTGTCTTCACCAATTGAGAAAGAGCATAGACTCGCCGACATGCTCGCCGCCGCGCCACCGCTCGAGCCACCAGGGACACGTTCCAAATCCCACGGGTTGTGAGTGTTGAAGAGCGCGGAGTTCTCGCAAGAAGAACCCATGCCGAACTCGTCCATGTTGGTCTTGCCGACAAGGACCGCGCCAGAGTCTGCGAGTTTGTTGGTGACGGTGGCGTTGTACTGCGGGACGTAGTTTTCGAGAATCTTCGACGAACAAGTAGTGCGGACATCCCGCGTGGAGATGCAGTCCTTCATCGAGAAGGGGATGCCTGTGAGGGGAGTCACGTTCTCGCCTTTGGCAATGCGCTCATCGGCTTGACGCGCTTGTTCGATGGCGAGTTCTTCGGACACAGTGACGTACGATTTTATTTTCGGGTCAATGTCGCGGATGCGTTGAAGAGTCGCCTGAGTCAGTTCAACGGAGGAGAGTTGTTTGGTAATTAGTAATTGGTGAATTTCTTGAATGGTTAAGTTGGTTGGTTGCATGGTTTGATAGTTTCTTAATCGAGACTAAAAGGAAAACCACTGAGACACGGAGTCACGGAGTTTTTAAATTCTCAGTGTCTCGGTGTCTCCGTGGTTCAAGGTTTTATTCATTGCCGAGTACTGTCGGCACTTTGACATACCCGCGCTCGGATTGCGGCGCATTCTTGAGAAATTCTTCGCGGCTCATGGACGGTTTGACCACATCCTCGCGCAGCACATTCTCGGCGTTGGCGATATCTGAAGCAGGCGGGACGTTCTCCGTGTCCACTTCGTTGAGCATGTTGAAGTAGTCAATGATGGACGAGAATTGTCCGCTGAAGGTTTGGGCTTCCTCATCGGAGATTCCGAGGCGTACTAAAAATGCAACATGTTTTACTGTCTTTGTATCGATTGTAGACATGATCACCTCATAAAAGACGATGGACAATAGACCGTTGACCATGGTCTGTCGTCCATCGTCTATTGTCCGTTCTAACTGAACTTAATATGCAGTTCTTTCAACTGCTTCGGTTCCACTTCAGACGGAGCATCTGCCATCACATCGCGTCCGTTCTGGTTCTTCGGGAAAGCGATCACTTCGCGGATGTTGGGCTCGTCCGCCAGCAGCATGACCAAACGATCAATGCCCGGAGCCATGCCGCCGTGTGGGGGAGCGCCATACTCGAACGCTTCCAACATGTGACCAAACTTTGCCTTGATCTCTTCATCGCTCATGCCGAGCATCTGGAACATCTTCATCTGAATGTCGCGGCGGTGAATTCGTATCGAACCCGAAGCGGTCTCATAGCCATTGCAGACCATGTCGTACGCTTCCGAATACACCTCGCCGGGGTTAGTGTCGAACTTCGGCAAGTCTTCCATCTTCGGCATCGTGAACGGATGATGTTCCGACTCCCACACCTGCGTCTCTTCGTTGAACGCAAAGAACGGGAAGTCCACCACCCACGCGAACGCCATCATCGATTTATCCGCCAAATCCAACTTATCGCGGAACCACAGGCGCAGTCCGCCGAGAGTCTTGTTCACAACGGCACGAGCATCAGATGCGAAGACGATCAGATCGCCGACTCCTGCTCCCGTTTTCTCTTTCAACGCTGCGAGTTCTTCTTCCTTAAAGAACTTTGCCGCGCTTCCTTTCACGCCCTCGGCTGTTACCGCCAAATAGGGCATTCCCTTCGCCCCAAACGACTTCGCCACTTCCGTGAGCGCATCGAGTTCCTTGCGAGACATCTCCGCAGATTTCGGCGCGACGATACACTTGATCACTCCGCCTGCCTCTAACGCGGACTGGAAGACCTTGAACTCACTCTTCGCCAACACATCAGTAACGTCAATCAACTCCATACCAAAGCGCAGGTCGGGCTTGTCCGAGCCGAAGCGTTCGAGCACTTCCTTATAAGAGAACTTGGGCCACGGCGACGAGAATAATTTCTTGTGCGGCGCTACAGCGGGAATCATTTCTGTAAACAAACCTTCAACCAACGCAAGCACATCGTCACGGTGAACGTAGGACATCTCAAGGTCAAGTTGTGTGAACTCAGGCTGGCGGTCGCCGCGCAGGTCTTCATCGCGGAAACAGCGCGCAATCTGGAAGTACTTGTCCATGCCTGCGACCATCAGCAATTGCTTCAACTGCTGCGGCGACTGCGGCAATGCGTAGAACTGCCCCGGGTAGATGCGGGAAGGCACAAGGTAGTCACGCGCGCCTTCGGGAGTCGCTTTGAACATGATGGGCGTTTCAATTTCAATGAAACCCTGAGCATCGAGATAGTCGCGCATGAACTTGATGACCTTATGGCGCAACACCATATTCTTGGTCAGGCGTTCGCGGCGCAAGTCAATGTATCGGTATTTGAGGCGCATATTTTCATCGGGCAGGTCGGCGTCGGTGTTGACCATGAATGGGGGAGTCTTCGACGCGTTGAGCACGGCCACGTTCCTGGCGATGATCTCAATCTCGCCTGTCGCCATTTTAGGATTCGCCATCCCATCGGGGCGTTTCTGCACCAAGCCTTCGATCTGCAAGACCCATTCATTGCGGACGCTGGCAACCTGGTCAAGAATTTCCTTGGACAGGTCTGGGTTGATGGTGACTTGGATGATACCTGAGCGGTCGCGCAGGTCAAAAAATACCACCCCGCCGTGGTCACGACGGCGATTCACCCAGCCGGCCAGCGTAACGACCTGCCCGGCATGGCTGGCTCTTAATTCACCACAAAGTTGAGTTCTGTACATAGTGCGCCTCCGAAGGGATTCTGTCATTGCGAGGGCGCTTTTGTTCTTTGCCCGAAGCAATCTCTACTATAAATCATGAGATTGGATCCTCGGGGAGAGCACCCTCATCGCAATGACGGGGGAATGAAATGTATATAAAAAATCGCCCTGCGCTTTCGCGTTGGGCGATTGGTTTCGACTTGGGTTATTCGTCAACCAGCAAAGCTTCGCCCAACGATTCGGGAATCGTTATCATTGTAATTATTGTCATTGGCGAAGTTGATTTTTTCCTGCATGGTGGCGGTATTATAGCACAAGAGTGGATATCCTCGCTAAATGAAACTTTTGGCTGCTTTTGTAAAATCCTGAATCAACAGGTCCATGCTATGGTATCGGTCTTCAGGGTTATTTTCAATGCAGCGTAATAAGATGTTATCGAAAATCTTGGGTAGATATGGGTTAAGGTCGCTTGCAAGTTTGGGAGTGGTGCTCGCCGTTTCCGAGGTATTCCTGTGTTGCGTCAACGGCTGAAACTCGGTTAGTAACTCGTACAATAATATCCCGAGAGAATATACATCCAATGCGGGTGTTGCCAAGACTGGATTGTTGTAGCTCTGAAGCGCCTCGGGAGCCATATAGCCAATCGTGCCCCCAATAATGGGCTTGTTGATTGGCCTAACCAGCCCAAAATCGATGAGGGTCAGATTTGAGCGGACGGAAATAATATTATTTGGCTTCAAGTCGCAATAAACATACCCTTTGTCGTGGACATAGCCCAGCGCGTCACAGATCTGCTCCAGGATATCCAGGGTCTCTTTTATGGAAAATGTCCTGCCTTTGTAAAGGATCTCCTTTTCAAGGGTGATGTTTTCCAGAAAGTCCAAAACTATGTAAGGGAGTTTGGATTCTAGGTTGTAATCACGCAGGTGAATGATGTTCGGGTGGTGACAGGTTTCCAGAAATCTGGCTTCCTGGTTAATGAATTCATACGCCTTCTCAATTTCCCGCGGGGATATCTCCAGATTCTTTTCGTCCTTGTCAATCCCCGCATATTCCGACAGCAATATCTTTATGGCAACTTTTGAGTTGTTAAATGTATCAATGGCTTTGTAAATCTCGGATGTGCCGCCTTTACTTAAGCGCGCAAGGACTCGATACCGACGGGAAACATATTCGTCGATCTCGCCATTATAGATGTTTTGATCTTTAAGGAAGCTGACCATGATGCTCTTGTGACAATTAAAGTTGTTTGAAATTGCGTACCGAAATCAATTGTAACCCAATCATCTTTGGCTATAGGATTAGAAAAGGATTAGTTTAGGATGGTTTAATGACCCAAAATTGGCAGTGACCTGTATGGGCATATTCGCTTATATGGAATTGATTGATGCGCTTTGATTAAATAAAAAGCCCACTTGTTGGTTGTGGGCTTTTGAGTGGTTTACTGTTGAATTTGAAATTAATATGGAACCTGAAGGTAACCCAGTATGGGAGCGAAATTTACTTTTTGGGCAAGGATACCCAGAGGCGTCATGCCGATCACAAAACTCTCTCCGTTCAATTCGAAATAGAACATTGTGTACCCGCCTTCGTAGTAGATAATATCTCCGACCGCTGGCTGGTCAATTGGCCTCAGAAAGTTCCACGGTCTTGTGCCGGGCGGGTAATTGGTTGATATCAGACCATGCTTTTGTAAGACATAAATCGCGAAATTCGGCGAGTCAAATCCTTCTGCCTCAGAAAAACCATTTAAATTCCAGCCGACTTCATCCATTTGCATGAACAAGATATCCAGAAGCAGCTCCTCGTGGATGGATGAAAGATATAAAGGACTTCCCTTGATTTCCACAATATCTATCGGGTAAGAGTTGGCAACGAAAAGATTCGCATTTTTTAAATCCTGGGTGGTTTGGTCAAGCTCTTGTCTAAGTCTCTCGAGTTCCCCCCTCGCTTGTTCCAATTCTCTGGTCGCAGAATCAAGCTTGTTTTGAGTATCCAGAAGGGTCATGTTCGCCTGATCGAGCTGACCTGTTGCATCCTGCAAAGAAGATGTTGTCGTGGAAAGTTCCTGACTTGTCATATTTAACTTGGACTGGACTTCTGTCAGTTTTTGTGAAGAAATTTGAATCTGCCAGATTGTGTAGCCCAATAAAATGGCGCCGAATAATAACGGCACGATCGCTGAAAGCCAGGCGCGCCGGCGGGCTTTCTTCTCAAATTGTTCAATATCCCTCGTGAGGGATTCAATCTGTTCAGGTGATGTATCCATAATTCATCCCTTAGCTGAGAGCCGTCTTTTCAAGGACTTTCCAAATTAACTCTTCCAGCCGTTTTTGCGAGTCCTCCCGCTTTGATTTGGGAGTGTCTTTCAGGCTGCGCATTTGTACTTTGATGGTTTCAAAAGCCTGTATCTTCTCTTTTCGATTTAGGATTTCCTTGACCTGGAATGCGCTCAGAGAGGATACAAAAGTGCCTCCCATCCCGAATAAGGCCTTGAAAGTATCTGGAATGATGGGGGAATTTGGGGCAAGCCAGGAAGGCGAGACGAAAGCAAACGTTATCACAATAATGCCCAAGGCAACCAACCCCCCGGCGAAAAGCACATAATACCGAATGGCTCGGCGCTGGTTCTGGATTAACTGCTCAAGGAACACATCGTTATTTGTCGCAACCATCAGGTTTTGAATCCTATCTTTAGTATAGTCAACTATACAGGGATTTCAAGTACGAATTTTCAAGTTTTTGAAAACCAGCCCACCCCGCTTAAATCAGTCTACAACTTCTGTTCCCCGTAGGCAGCTATGACCGAAGCATTTAATGGATTTGTCCGCCTCAAAAAAAAACGATCCCGTTGACAATCCGCCCGAGACCGTTTTTCATCTTTCATTATTTTCCCTCCCACCATCCCATCAACTCAGACATCGCCAGACTCGGCGTCGCATCACCCTGACGACCTGAATTCCACGTCACGATCAAATCCTTTTTCGCGCGTGTGATGCCCACGTAAAACAAACGCAGACGTTCCTTCACATATCCCAGCCGCGACTGCATCGTCGCCGCGCCTTCCTCGTAGCCATCATATTCACCCGTTGACTCGAGCGCAGTCAACTGAGCCAGCGCCTCCGCTTCGAGATTCAATCCGCTCCGCACGAACCACTTCTCCGAAATAAAACGGTCGCTCGGCATGTTCGACGGGAAGTCATAATTATTGACCGACATCATATACACGCGGTCCCACTCCAGCCCCTTCGCCTTGTGCATCGTCGTCACCACCACCTTGCCGCGGTGCCGCTCAGGGTCAAAGCCCGAATCGTCCGACGAGAACCCGATGAAGCGCCGCTCGTTCTTCGCGATCACCGCCAGTTCCGACGTCAACTCAGGCAGGCGCCAATCCGCGTGATCATCCGCAGCCCCTCTCAGCACCAGTGCCAGCTTATGCGCCAACGCAAGGTCAGACGCCGCCGTGAACACATCCTGCGCCAGCGTCAACATCAGTTGATCGATTGGAAGTATGACTGCCTTCAACCATGCTTGAACGATTTTACGGAACGCGATTAATTCTTCGATGACTTGCTGCGGTTCAGACTCACCGATAGTTGACAGCCAGTCATCGGCTTGACTCGGCGCGATGAATTTTTCCACATAAACAAGCCGCCGCAATACGTTTGATGTCGTTGCGAGGAGTTCGCTTTGCAATGTCATTGCGAGCGCGCTTTGCGAAGCAATCTCCCCATCGTTAGGAGGTTGCCTCGGGCTTTGCCCTCGCAACGACATGTTGACACGCCAATCCCTGCGCCAAACCTCATACGCCTTCGACAACTTCCGCGCAGACTGAGGGTCTGCCAGATATGCCAGTAAATGACTCAACGACCCTGCCGCCGCGCGTGTCTCAGATGTGGACGAAATCAACTCAATCGGCTCGATACCCTTCTGTCGCAACGCAGTGACCACATCCACGCCGCGTTGATTCCTTGGGGCAAGCACCGCAATGGTCGGCTGTTCTCCGATGGGCGTTTCGGCAAAGGAATCCAGATAACTTTTTACCGATTTCGCCACCGATTCCAATTCCTCTTCGGGCGTGAATTTCCTGCTCACGAACCGAATCGACTCTGGGTTGTCTGGCGGGTTCTGCTGAGGGTCGCCTTCTGGAACAGGGACAATATGCGGCACAGATAATGCCGTCCGCACATTTGGGTCGGGATGGGAATTCATCACCCAATCGATCAGGTGATTCGCACTTGCCAGAATGGACGGCTGTGAGCGCCCCGACTCGGGCATGTCTGCGTGGTTGTTGTTACGAATAAATTCACGCAGTAACTCTGGGTCTGCGGTGGTGAACGTTTCAAAGATGGCCTGGTTTGGGTCGCCCACGCGAATCCAATTGCCGCCATCTGTAGGGGCGGGGTCTCCCCGCCCACTTGATAATAAAGATAATATCCTCTGCTGTGACAGGCTTGAATCTTGTGCCTCATCTTCCAAGATGAATGGATAGCGAAAACGCAAACGATCCAAAAATTCTTCGTCGCTTTCGAGCAGGGTCAATGCTAGGCGAATGAGGTCGTCAAAGTCAACGGCGCCGCGATAGGCGAGGGCGCGTTGATAGTCGGCGTAGATGCTGCAGCCGAGTTCGGCGAGTGGCAACGGGGCGAAAGATGAATCTAGTTTGGCTCGCAGGCTTTCGGGAGTCAGGAGCCGATCTTTGGATGAACGGATAAATGCATTCGCGAGGGAATCCAATAGATCAGGCAGTTGCTGACGTTTGACCCAATCCAGTTTTGAATGGTCGAGGGCGGGGTCAAGGTAGTCATCGAGCGAGTGTGATGCCAGCCAGGCATTAACCGACTCGCGGCGGATGAAGCCCGCCTCACGCTCGTCAATGATGCTGAAGCGCTCCTCAAGCCCCACGCGCGACGGCTTCTCACGGACGATGTCATGCGCCAGCCCGTGCAGGGTGCGGACGCGATATTTGTAGAGGGCTTGGAGTGGGTTATCGAATAAGCGTTTGATGCGCGCTTCGAAATTGTCCACCGCCGAATTGACGAGGGTGACGATGAGCACTTCCTGCCCATCCTGCAACTGGTTGTCGTGAATGATCTGCGCGGCGAGGGCAGAGAGTATGTGCGTCTTGCCTGCGCCGGGTACGGCGGCAATGCCAAGCCGTCCGCCAGTGTAGCGGAGGATGTTTTGTTGAGAGGGGCGGGGGGAGAAGGTGTTCATTTTATGAGAGACTATAGACTATGGACGATAGACGATGAATGGTCAATGGTCTATCGTCGCCGAAGGTTGGGAGGGGCGGGAGTGAAATTGTTCTTTTCTGTTGTGCCAAATATAAATTGCAACAGGCGTTTAAATCTGCAATTAAAGCATCAAAATTTACCTGTAACCCTAATCTTTTGATTTGCTTTCGGATTAATTCCATTGATTCAAGGAATATGTTGACTATAAATTCTTTCTTGTCTTTCTCGGATTTTTTATAAAAATCTTTGCTGATGGCAATAGTTGCACCTGTAGATAACTCTTTTGGTCGATAACGATTGATTTTTACTTGTTTTGGGGGAAGTGCAAGGTATTTTCCTTCTAAGGGGTACTGAATCAAGATCAATTTTAAATCTTTGCTATAAATCTTTCCTTCGAGATTAACCACAATGATGTCCCGAAATGGTTCTCGATAAGGAAGAAATTCCCTGCTCGTTTCAATGTCACCAGATTTCACAAAAAAACCAACCATTTTATGCCTCACCAAGTTGCATTGTAAAGGAAATTCAAAACCGCCATTAACAACCATGCGAATCACAGACCCTTAAAGGTTTTCCGCGTGAACCATCGTCACCTCTGGCGGGAAGGTTTCGTTCGCAAACTCGCGAGTCGGCCAAGGAAACCTTTAGGGTCTCGTACTTTCCTGCCACCTGACACTTCGACACCTGACACTTCGACACATCCATCGACACCCGACATCATTCCCCTGACACTTCTTTCTTTGAAACCATCTTCCATTGCTTCCAGAGCAGGAAACAAATTGCCAGAAAATTGATCCATGCTGCGGCGGGGACGAATCCCATTTGCCCGCGCAATTTGAAAAGATACGGCATGTACGATAGCAGTGAAATGACTTGATAGGCGACCGGCAGAAACCACGTGCCCGGCACAAAGAAAGCGGCGATCAATGAAAACACGTCGGCAGGATAGAAATAACGGTCGTGCATTTTAGGCAGCAGGAAGGGAGTCAACGCCACAGAGACGAGCGCGGTGAAGACAAGAATGTTCGGGGTGAGGGAATATGCTTTTCGTCCATAGACCAGCACCCAGATCAGAAGAAGAAGCGCGGCGAGCGGAATGCCGATCAGCAGGGCAGACTTGTAATCCCGCTGTCCGATAAAAAAATAAAAATTGGCCGCATTCATGGAGGCGCGGCTGAATGTTTCTCCCTGCCCGGCATAGGTTGAAAAGATCGAGTCCAACGGACGGCCTGCCAAAACGGTGGGCAGGAATGAGAGAACATATACAACAGGGACGAGGAAGAAAGTGTGCCAGCGAATCCGTTTTTGGAAGAAGAGCACGCCTAACAGCGGGGCGAGAAATATCCCCTGTGCCTTGACCGAGATCGAAAGCGCAAATGCGACCACCGCCGCAGTTGGACGGTCTTTGAGCAGATAGAGAACTGCAAGTAAAAGAAAACAGGTGTAGAGCGAATCGGTCTGCCCCCAAAATGAACTGTTGATCAAAATGGTCGGCGTGAGCCAGAATAAAAGCGCGGCAAGCAACGGCTTGTTGTCATCAGGAAAGCGCGTTTTGACGATCTTGTAAACGAGAACGGCATTGATTAAATCAAAAGCAAATGGGATGAGTTTGATCGCGATGATCTTTGGCAGGAAGGATTGGGTCAGCGTTGCAAGCGCGAGCAGATAAATAAAGGGCGGGTTATACCCAAATGATTCTCCGCCGAGCGAGGGGATGATACCGTGTTGGGCGATGTAGTCGTACCATTGGATATAAGCCAGCATGTCCAATGTTTTGGCGGGCATAAATAACAAACGCAGTGCAAGTCCCATTGCGAGCATGAGGGAAAATAAAATTGCGCTTTGGAATCGTTTTCGATTTTCCATGGCTATTGATTCGTTTTTTGAATGACCTTTTGAAACGCCCTGAGTAACTCACCGCGCTGTTCAAATCCCGTTTCGCTTAATTCCGCCAGCCCAAGATAGACACGCTCGCGGCAGCGATGCAGCAAGCCGGACACCAGCCGCGCCATGCCTTCCTTTGAAGTGCGGACTTCATCCGCGTCACCCCAGACCTGGTCACTGCGCCAGTCACGAGAGAGCACATACGGGTGCGTCAGCGGCTGCGCCAAACGCTGGAACCAGCCGCTCGAGCCGGGATCAAGCCAGAATTGAATCGTGACCGGGCGGTTCATCATCAGAAAACTGTAGGCAGGCGCGACCAGCACCGCGTCATCATCCTGTGGATTCCATGCTTCGACATAGGATGCGGCGATGACGCCGTCTTCAAGCAATTGGATGTATTCTTTTCCAAGACCTGACAGGTTTCCGAAACCTGTCAGGTCTAATGCGAGTCGGAATTTCTTCACCGATTCAACGAGGCTGGCAGCCACGCGCACCGAATCCAAATTATCGTGATAACCAAACCCGGGCTGTGACAACACCTCGCCAAATATCTTGCGGAAGAAATGGTCAAGCGGCAGGATTTCCGAATTGCGATATTCCTCGATCCAGTTCCGCAGGGTTGTATATTGCTCCCCGATAAAATATGTAATCCGTTCCTGCACATCTGTTTTGATGTCTTCAAACGGGGCAAGAGTCAATTCACGCGGACGGTAAACAATCTCGGTCAACAGCTGTGCGCGGATGAGGTCAAGTCCCTGAATGGATTGCATCAGCATATATGCCGCGTCAAATTTGGGCGGGCGGATATTCCATTGCGGATGCGCCAATGCCGCCAGTGTGAGCAGCGCGTGGCTGGAGGGTTCGTCGTTCAGCGAGCGCGACGGGCGGTGTGACCGCCACGGGATTTGTTTTGCTTCCAAACGATGCGTGAGTGAAAAGCGCAAGGCATCTGAAAGATACGGCGCGAGGACAACGATCTCGGAAGCGGGGATGCCTGAAGCCAATAACTGTTGGACTTCATCCGCAACCGCATCGAGTAATTCGGGGTAGTAGTGGCTTTGAATAATTGCCAGCGAATCGACGTTTGATGTTTGACCTTCGACATTTGACGTTTGACTCGGCAGAATCGCCGCGGTCAACCCTCCACTCAAATTGGCAATAGAATCAGACATGACGAACGAATCTGCCAGGCTGATTTGCTCATCGCAAAGTTCGCGCAAAGCCCATGCAGTGTTCACATCCGCGCCGAGGAAGCGGCGATAGCCGCCGCCTTCATCGTAGATCAGCAATGCCGAGTCAAATTCTGGCAGCCATTCACGAACGATGTCGTGCGAGCGCGGGCCGTCTTCTTCAGTATTGTCGTAGATCAAGTGACGGTAGGTCTGTGTGAGGTAATTACGGACAATTTCCTGCGGCCACAAAACATTTGCAAACACTTCGAGTTGGAGTGAGAAATCAAGCAGATTGTGGTTGAGGCAGTATTGACGAAAACGATTGGCACAGTCTTGCGCGTCTGCGTAGACTCGGCGTTGGGCGGGGTCGCCGAAGTAGGCCGAGTCGAGGCGGCTGCTGATGTTTGTGTGTGGAAATCCGATCATGGCTGATTTATTCAGGTTGTCAATAATTTGGGAGTACAACCGATTGCGGTCAATGGTGATGGATTCAAAATAGCCGCTATCCAATAATGGGCGGACGATATGCGCCATGTAGTATTGGGCTGTTTCAAGTGTCAGGAAAATGGGGGGCTGGTCAGGTTGGGCAAAGCCGGCTTGTTCTGCGGCGAGAGGCCAGAACAGGTCGCACATGCGCCGCGCGATGCCGCCCAGCGTGGCAGGAGTGACATCGCCTCCGGCTAGTGTTTGAGGCGAGTGCATGACTTCGACGTACGGCTCCTGCAAACTCCGTTGCGGGGTGAGCATGAGGATCGAGTCCCCGGGCACGCCTTGCGCAAGTAAATGAGTCAGACGCGCAACACCTGCGGTTGTTTTCCCGCTCCCTGCGGGACCGCAAACGAAGAGGCGCGAGTCAAGGGGCGAGTCAATTATTTGACGCTGGGCAGGTGTGAGGTCAGGCATGATGCGAGGGTAAAGTATCGGGAGAGTTTTGTCAATCAAAGGTCATTGACGATAGACGATGGACTATTTTTCGTCCACGGTCTATTGTCCATCGTCAAACCGTTAAATGTTTCGCAAAGAATTTCTTCACGCGTTCCCACGCATCTTTTGATGCTTCTGGAATGTAAACTTTTGGATCGCTGTCGCGGAAGAAGGCGTGACCTGAATTTGGATAGGTGATGATTTCATGTTCAACGCCGATTTCATCCAGCAGTTTGTCGAACTCTTCGACTGTGCCAGCCGGGATGGAAACATCCGCGTCGCCGAATAAGCCGAGCACGGGGGCTTTGAGTTTTTCGCGCAGTTGATCGAAGATGGTTTGCATTCCGCCGCCGTAAAATGTGCAGATTGCATCCACGGGGCGGCTCAAGCCAAGGGTGAGCGACATTCGCCCGCCGAAGCAGAAGCCCACGCTGCCGACTCTGCCGCTGCAATCGGGGCGCAACTTGAGCGCGTCAAAAATGGATTGCAGATCAAGATAGGCGTTGGGGCCGTATTTTTGCACGAGTTTCATGGCGGTCTCACCGTCGCCGAGTTGGGCGAGTTCGCCGTGATAAAGATCGGGCGCGAACGCAAGGTAGCCTTCTGCAGCGAACCGATCCGCGATGGATTTTGTCTGCGCGTCCAGTCCCCACCATTCCTGAATGACGATCATGGCGGGGAATTTCCCGTCACCTGCCGGCGTGGCAAGATGACCTTTCACAGAACCGAGCTGAATTAATTCGCTCATTTCATCCTCCGGGTGTGGGTGTGGCTTCGCTGCCCGGCTCCACTGGCGCGTCGCCGCTGATGGGTTCTTCAGTGGCGAAACCTTCGCCGCCATCTTCTGAAAAACTTCCGCCAAAGCCGACACTGCAAATTCCCATGCTATCTTGCAGCACGCAATTGGACAGCGATCCGCTCGTCAGGGTGCTGAGTAATGAAAGCAGGTCTTCCGGCGAGTCTGCGAGCAGGGTCAAGCTGTTGCCATTTTTATTTTTCTCAAACAACAGCAAGCCATTTCCAGCGCGCCCGATCACACCAAAACCTTTTACGGTGAGTGTCTCGCTAAATTCATCAAACTCGATGTTGAACGAGTCAGTGAAAACGGACAGGTCGTCGGTGGGAGTGAATGTTCCAAGTACCAGTGTGTCGCCGTCGTGCGGGGCTTTGTCCATGATCTCGACTGAAATATTCACAGCACTCAACGCCGATTGCAACCCGCTGAGCGCGGAAATTGTCTCGGCGGTCAACTGCACTTCCGTTGTTGGGTAAACCTGCAAAACCGATTGCGTGAAGATGAACGGGAAATTAGCCAGCGAAACGATCTGCCTGCCGCCCAGCGCAAAGTCGGCGATGTTGGCGATCAGTGTGGCATTGTCGGCGACATTATGATAGGGAAAGGTCAGGAATGTGAAATCACCGAACGCGAGGACATTTCCATTCTGACTGAGGGCTGCGCCGCCTTCGGCTGGATCATGCGCATCGTTGATCGACGAGAGGGTGGATTCTGTTCCTCGGAGCAGAGTCAGCCCTGAGGGCGATTTGACCGAGTGCGTCCCGTAGAGTGCGACCCGTTTGAGTCCGAAGGTCAATTCATTTTTGCCGAAGTCGTCAAAGAATACATTTCGGAAGTTGCCCTCGTTCTCATCCACGTTATAAAGATAATCGTTGTTGACGGTGATGCCGAATGGCGAGAGCAGCGGGTTGACTGCGCCTGCGTCAGAGTAGTTGACTGCCGAACCGCTGAACGAGTCAAAGTAGACCACGCCGCGAGTGGCATCTGCGAAGACCAGCAGTCGTCCGCCGCGATTTACGAAATCCCGCACGATCTTTGTTTCCCCATCGGTAAACACACTGGAAGGTGAAATGACAACGTAGGTGCTTGCGTATTTCAGCTTGTAATCCAATGATGTAGAGTCGGTAGCTGTCTCCACTTTTCCGCCGCGTTTTTCAATTGCCTCTTTGAGCGAGCGGATTTCAGAGGCTTGATATTGATTGGAATGGGCGACGTCAAATAATACGATGCCGCTTGTTTGTTTGACCTCTTCTTCCACCGATGGCGTTTCGAGTGGCGGCTGTGACATGGTCAGCGACTGGTAATCAGGCGTGGAGATTTTTGGCTGGCTGGGAGTGCCGCGATAGAACCAAAGTCCGCGCACAACGGCGGGAATGATCAAGGCGGCCAGTGCGATCCAGAGCATGTTTTTTTTCATGACGGCCTCCTATTGTTTGAGCGGTAATTGCGGGATGAAAAGCATGTACATGCCAGGCTCGGTCGGGTACGGCAATCTGACTCCATCCGGGCTTTGAAGGAAGAAAGGCACAGCGGAAGTGGAGTTGCCTGTCAGTTCGCGCAGGTCTGCTGTTTTATAGTGCGCCACTTTCGCCAACTCCGCGGCTTTGTTGAATGCGTCCGTTTCCGAGCCGAGCGCATCTGCGATGCCAATGCGGACTGCTTCCGTGCCGATCCAAATCTGTCCGCTCAAGACATCCTCAGCGCCGACAGTGATCCGCTCGCCGCGTCCGAGCATGACAGCCTGAAAGAATCCCTCCTTGATCATGTCGATCTGGCGCATGTCCGAATCGCGCGGCGCGCCCCATAATTTATACGGCCCGGTGGAAATGATCTCTTCATAAATGAATGGCGTGGGGGGCAGGTAGCCGATCACGCCGATATTGCCGACCATCGAGGTTGGCTTGGCGTAAATGTAATCGGTGTTCACCGAGAGATAATACGCGCCGCTGGCAGCCATGCCGTTCACCGCAGTGACGACAGGTTTCTTCGCGCGCAGGCGTGTCAGTTCCATGTACACAGCTTCGGTGTCGACCACGGTTCCGCCGGGGCTGTCAAATGCCAGCACGACCGCGCGGATTTCAGGATGGTCAATTGCGTAATTGATCTGCTCTATCATGTTTCGCGCTGTAAACGAGTAGATGGCGTCGTCGAGGCGAATGATGCCGATCACTGGCTGCGGAATTGCAGATGCGGCCAACAGTCCGATCACAAGCGGAAGCGCGAGCCATAACAGCCAGGTACGAACACGGTCCCAATTCAAGTCAGCTTGTTCCATTGCAACTCCTTTGGTTAGGGTGACGACCTGTTCAGGATATACGAGATGAAGGGGTTTGTCAATAAGATTGTTTTTGGAAAGCCGCATCTTTCCTGACCCGCAGCCTGCGTGCCCGGCTTTGGCATTTTCTACCCTTATGCCTGCCGCCGCAAAAGGGGATCTGTTTGGATTTTGCGCCGAAAAATCGTTGACAGGCGCGCCAACCCGCATGTATAATACCGTCCGCTAAATAACCCAGCTTCCCCGTGACAAGGCGTAGAGTGCAAGTTCTCCGCAGGGTACGCGGCGAAGTGATGACTGGAGAAAATAATGAGAATTGCCATCGTTGAAAGTGGCGGCAAGCAATATCGCGCCGTCGAAGGCTCCACGATCGATGTGGACCGCCTCGCCTATGAAGTAGGCAAAAAGTTTGATTTTGAACGCGTCCTGCTCATGGCAGACGGAGATGTGGTCATGGTCGGTACGCCGACTGTCGGCGAGATTACAGTCTCTGCCACAGTGGTTGACCACGTCAAAGGCCCCAAGGTTACCTCTTTCAAATATCGCCCCAAGAAACGCATCCGTGTGAAGGGTGGTCATCGTCATTTCTACACCCGTTTGATGATCGATTTTATCGGCAAAGCCGGTGAAGAGCGCAAGGTTGAGGCCAAGAAGGAAGTTGCCGCAGTCGTTGAAGTTGAAACTGACCAGGCGGCGGAAGAACCCAAGGTCGAGAAGCAGAAAAAGGCTTCGACAAAGACCGCGGTGAAGAAATCCGCAGCACCCAAACCAGCATCCAAGTCTTCGGCAACCAAGAAGACTGACAAGAAGTAAAGTGAGAGGTAGAAATGGCGCATAAAACAGGCGGCGGATCAACCCGCAACGGTCGTGACAGCAACTCCCAGCGTTTGGGTGTAAAGCGTTACGCCGGTCAATTTGTTCTTTCCGGCAATATCCTTGTCCGCCAACGCGGAACCAAGATCAAGCCGGGTATTAATGTGTTGGTTGGCAAGGATGACACCTTGTTCGCAACCGCAGACGGTATCGTGATGTTCGATGTTGTGCATGGGCGCAAGCGCGTAAATATCGTGCCTGCCGAGGTGGAGTAGCATGAAAGCTGAAATCCATCCTACAGTGTACGATGCAAAGGTGACCTGCGCATCCTGCGGCAAAACATGGGTGACCACTTCCACCAAGAAGGAATTGCGCATCGATGTTTGCTCCAACTGCCATCCGTTCTTTACCGGTGAAGCAGCCCGCATCATGGATATCGAAGGTCAGGTGGACCGCTTCTATAAGAAGCTTTCAGCCCGCCAGACTTATGTCGAACAGCAGAAAACCAAGGAAGAGTCCGCCAATTCACCTGACCGCTCAATTGATGACCTTGAGCTTTCGCCACGCGCAACGGATGCGCTCAAGAAGGCTGGTATTCTGAGCTTTGGTCAGATGCTTGCAAAACTTGGCGAAGGCAATGCGGCTGTGTTGGAGATTTCCGGCTTTGGTCAGTCATCTCTTACTGCGGCCAAGAAGAAGCTGCGCGCTTTGGGTTTTGAAGTCCCCGAAGTTCCAGATGCTCCCAAGCCGCCCAAAGCCCCCAAAGTTGCTGCTGAAGCCCCGCAAGCAGAAGCCGAAGCAGGCGAATAGAGTTTTCCGATTCCAAGCTTTGTCAGGTAACAGTTTCTCAGGTAAACTAGACAGGCAGATGCACAAGCATCTGCCTGTTTTTCATACTCCATTTATGTCATTGCTATGAAGTGTTTGCCCTCGCAATGACGAGAGGTTTTATGCGCCACACACACGGCTCCATTGAAGTTGTCTGCGGTTCGATGTTCAGCGGCAAGACCGATGAGTTGATCCGCCGGCTGGTACGAGCAACGATCGCCAAGCAAAAAGTCCAGGTTTTCAAACCCGCCATAGATATCCGCTACGCGGTGGAAAAAGTCGCTTCTCACGCAGGCTCAACCTATGACGCGATCCCTGTTGAAAAAGCCGCCGAGATTCGCTCACGACTGGATGCGGATACAACGGTCGTTGGAATCGATGAAGCGCAATTTTTCGACCCTGAAGTTGTGACCGTTGCACAGGAATTGGCTTCACGCGGCTTGCGGGTGATCGTGGCCGGCCTCGACACCGATTTCCGCGGAGAGCCGTTCGGCTCCATGCCCATCCTCATGGCCGAGGCGGAGAATGTCGCAAAACTTCATGCGATCTGCATGGTCTGCGGTGACGACGCCTCACGCACGCAAAGACTGGTCAATGGCAAGCCCGCCCGTTATGATGATCCCGTTGTGATCGTCGGGGCTTCTGAAATGTACGAAGCGCGCTGCCGCCTGCATCACGAAGTCCCGCGCTAGTGGGGCGAAGTCCCGCGCTAGTGGGGCGAAGTCCCGCGCTAGTGGGGCGAAGTCCCGCGCTAGTGGGGCGAAGTCCCGCGTTAAATTGGAGTGCAAAATCTCCCGATTTTGCATCTCTACAAAATAAAACCAAACGGTGAATTATGCAAAATTACAAAGATGTATTGGCTGAAGTTCTAATCGAAGCAGAACCACTTCAAGCCCGGGTTAAAGAACTTGGCGCGCAGATCAGCGCGGACTATCCCGATGGCGACCTGCTGCTCATCTGCATTTTGCGCGGCGGCGTGCCTTTCATGGTGGACCTCAGCCGAAGCATCACAACCCCGCACATGATGGACTTCATGGCTGTCTCATCCTATGGGGCAGGTGCGCGCCAGTCAACTGGTTCGGCTCGGGTGACCCTCGACCTGCAAACGGACATCCGCGGCAAGAACGTCCTCCTTATCGAAGATATTATTGACAGCGGACATACCATCGCCTCAGTGTTGAACATGCTTGAAACGCGCCAGCCAAAATCACTTAAAGTCTGCGCGCTGCTGGATAAACCCGAACGCCGCGAAGCGCATGTCCCGATTCATTATCTTGGCTTCACCATCCCAAACAAATTTGTTTTTGGTTATGGCCTCGACCTTGACGAATATTATCGCAACCTGCCATTCGTCGGCGTTGTTGACCTTGATAAATACAACCCGCCCAGTTGACATGTGATCGAAATGAACGACGACTCACCCCAACCTCATTCACCGTATGCAGGTCGTTGGGTTGCCCTTGTTCATGGCAAAGTCGTGGCGCAGGGCGGCACGCCAGAACAGGCTTTGCGCGCTTCACAGCATAGCCGTCCCAAAGAAAAACCAGAGATCGTATTCATGCATGACCCTTTTGCTCTTCCCCCTTTAGTGGAAAAAATACTCGACATCCTGCCTGCTGATCAGGAGATTTACCTCGTCGGCGGCGCGGTGCGTGACTTATTAATTTCACGCATCTCACCCGACCTGGATTTTGCCCTGCCGTCGAATGGCATTTCCCTCGCTCGAACAGTCGCCAACGCCCTCAACGCCGATTTTATCCCACTGGACGATGAGCGGGATACCGGCCGCGTCATTGTCACCAACGAAGACGGCACGCGCATCTCCCTCGATTTTACAGTCTATCGCGGAGCAAATCTGGATGAAGACCTGCACGCCCGCGATTTTACGATCAACGCCATTGCCTACAACTTGCGCGACAAAACCATCATTGACCCGCTCGAAGGCGGCAATGACCTGCGCCAGAAATTGATCCGCGCCTGCTCGCCGACAGCCATGCTGGATGACCCGGTCCGCATTTTGCGGGCGATACGCCAGGCCGCGGCGTTCGGATTCAAAATTGAGAAAAATACCCGGGAATTAATGAAGCAGGCCGCAGGTCAGATTGGACGCGTATCGCCCGAAAGACTCCGCGATCAGATATTGAAAATCCTCGAAGGTCCAAAACCAGATGCATCCATGCGCGCGCTTGAAATGCTCGGTGTGCTTCCGCATGTGCTGCCTGAGTTGGTGCCAATGAAAGGTGTGCAGCAATCCGAACCGCACATGTACGAAGTTTGGACTCACACGCTCGCTGTGTTGGATTATCTTGACCAGATCATTTCTGCTTTGCGCGTGGGTTATGATGCCGAGAGCACAAATGACATGTTTACCGGCTTGCTGACCCTGCGCCTTGGGCGGTACCGCGAACAAATCGCAGCACATTTTGCCAGTCCCATTAATGTTGATCGGTCACTGCGTTCGTTGCTTTTCTTCGCCGCGCTTTATCATGATGTGGGCAAACCCGAAACAAAGACCGTTGAAGAATCAGGCCGCACGCGCTTTTTTGATCACGATATGAAAGGTGCGCAGGTTGCCGCGGATCGCGCGCGCGCATTCAACATGAGCAACGATGAAATTGACCGCCTGCGCGCCATCATCAAGAATCACATGCGGATTCATTTCTTCGCAGACCGTGTGCTGAACGAAAATCAAACGCCATCGCGCAAAGCTATTTATCGTTTCTTCCGTGAAAGCGGAGAAGCGGGAGTTGACCTCGTTTTGCTGGGGCTTGCCGATGTGCGCGCCACACGAGTCCATGCGCTGACCATCGAAACATGGAATGCGTATCTTGATGTCGCTCGAATTTTGCTCGAGAATTATTGGGAACGACCGCACGAAGTCATCACTCCGCCGCGCCTTGTTGATGGACATGACCTGATAAAAGAAATGGGCTTGAAGCCCGGCGCTGTGATCGGTAAACTGTTGGAAGCCATCCGCGAGAATCAAGCCGCAGGAAAAATTGAAAACCGTGAGCAGGCTCTGGCTTTTGCGCGTGATGAAATTGCGAAAGGAATTAATGGTGCAGCATGAACCTTGTTTTCTTTGATCTGGAAACGCAAAATTTATTCCAGGATGTCGGCGGCCGCGAGAATATCGGCCAGCTTAAAGTTGCCTGCGGCGTCACATGGTCAACGCAGAAAAATGATTTTTCAGTCTATTGGGAAAAAGATGTCCCAGCCTTGATCGAGGAATTAAAATCTGCGACGAAGGTAATCGGCTTCAACCTGCGCGGATTTGATTATCTGGTGCTGCAAGCTTATGCGCCTGCCATGAGCTTCGCATCCCTGCCGACCCTCGACCTGCTCTTCGACCTGCAAAGGATTCTTGGCTTTCGCATCAGCCTCGATACCATCGCAGGCGCCACTCTCGGCGCGGCAAAAACCGCCGATGGATTAATGTCTGTGGAGTGGTTCCGCGCCGGTGAATTGGACAAGGTCGCCGAATACTGCAAAGCCGATGTGGACATCACCCGCCGTGTTTACGAGTTTGGGCGCGACAATGGCCATATTTTTTACAAGTCAAAACTGGGCAGTAAATTGAAAGTGAATGTAAATTGGAAATAATTTCTGTAAACGGAATCGATCTGGCTTATGCGCGTCACGGCAGGGGAACGCCGCTTGTGCTCCTGCATGGCTTCCCGTTGGACCACACCGCGTGGAAAGAAGTCGCTCCTTTTTTGGAAAATGATTTCAACCTCTTCCTGCCTGACCTGCGCGGATTTGGTCAATCCACGGCCATTGAAACGTCATATTCAATTTCAGACATGGCGGATGATATTGCGGGTCTGCTCGATCACTTAAGAGTTGAGAAAGCAGTGGTTGTGGGGCACTCGATGGGCGGTTACGTCGCGCTGGCTTTTGCGAGGAATTATCCGCAACGGGTGCTCGGGCTGGGATTGATCTCCTCGCAGGCAGCAGCAGACACCCCCGAAGGAAAAGAGCGCAGGTACAAAATCGCCGCAGAAGTTGCAGAGCAGGGTGTAATGGTCGTCGCGGAATCCATGACTCCGAAGCTCTCATCAGATGTGCGGGTGCGGGCATTTGTGCGGCGCATAATTGAAAGGCAGAATATATCCGCTGTGATCGGCGCGTTGAAAGCCATGGCTGGCCGCGAGGATTTACTTGCCCATCTTTCCACTGCCAACTTTCCTGTAGTTCTTGTTCACGGAGATGCGGATATGTTGATTCCCATTGAGCGCGCAAATGAAATTAAGGCGGCGCTTCCATCCGCACAGATGGTTGAGATAAGTGGCGCGGGTCACATGCCCATGATGGAGTTTCCCAGTAAAACCGCGCGTGGTTTATCTTTATTGGCTGACCGACTTTAAAAACAAATGCCCGCTAATTTGGCGGACATTTGTTTTTAAATGAGGAAGTTTATAGGTGGGACGAAAGCGGCTGAGTATTTCTGTTTAGCGGACCCGTAAATTTTTTTATACTTTTTTCGTGCGCTTCAGCCCGCCTGACCATCTTCCTGATGTGGGCGACGAGCACTCCGCTTGGAACAGGCTTGACAAGAAAATCGTCCGCGCCCGCATCCAAAACGCTCGCGACCACGCCGGGATCATTAATGGCGGAAAGTATAAGGATGGGAATATTGCTGAATGAACGGATTGCTGAACAAACCTGCCATCCATCCATGTCCGGCATCATAAGATCGAGCAGGATGACGTTTGGTGAATTTTTTTGCGCCATTTCAACACCCTCGGCGCTGATGTTGGATGTGATGACATCAAAGCCATGTGTTTTGAGCAGCATGCTCATTAATTCTGTAATGGCAATATCATCATCAATAACAAGTATTTTTGTCGGCATATTTTTTCCTGCGTCTATTATCCTTGATTTGTCTGCCGTTCAACTTTGCAATAAGTTAACAGATTGGGCCGTACTTTCATGATGTTTGTCAGTTGTCAATTTTGTTATTTTTGGTAGAATGTTTCAGCATTGCTCGTGAAAATCATTACATTTAGGAGTCACTATGAATAAGTGGGTTTATCTCTTTAACGAAGTTAAAGAAGTCGAGAAGGTTGCCGGTGGTTCGTGGGACAGTGTTAAAAGTCTCGTAGGCGGCAAAGGTGCAGGTTTGATGGATATGACGCGCGCGGGCGTTCCCGTTCCGCCGTTTTTTACCGTGACAACCGAAGCATGTAACGCGTATCAAAAAGCGAATAAGTTCCCCGCCGGTATGTGGGATCAGGAATTGAAGGCGCTCAAAGCCATTGAAAAAGCGACAGGCAAAAAGTTTGGCGATGCGCAGAATCCGCTGTTGGTTTCCTGCCGTTCGGGCGCGAAGTTCTCCATGCCGGGCATGATGGATACGATCCTCAATATTGGCCTGACCGATAAAGTTGCAGAGGGCATGGTTGCTGCAACAGGTAACCCGCGCTTTGTGTATGACTCGTACCGCCGCCTGATCGAAATGTTCGGGTCTGTGGTCATGGAAACCGGGGACGAAATCTTTGAACACGCGCTCAATTCCTATAAGGCTGAAAAAGGCTACAAGAACGATACGGAGATGACCGCCGAAAATTGGATGGCGATCGTTGAAAAGTTCAAAGCCGCCTACCGGTCAAAGACTGGCGAAGACTTTCCGCAGGACCCGTTCAAACAACTGTCACTGGCGACTGAGGCCGTGTTCAAGTCATGGAACGGCAAACGCGCGGTGGATTATCGCAACAAGGAAAAGATTTCACACGACCTCGGCACTGCCGTCAATATCTGCACGATGGCATTCGGCAACATGGGCGATGACTCTGCGACAGGTGTGGCGTTCACACGCAACCCGTCCACCGGCGATGGCTTGATGATGGGTGAGTATCTCATCAACGCGCAAGGCGAGGACGTGGTTGCAGGCATTCGCAATGCAGACCCGATCCAGAATCTTGTCAACCAAATGCCGAAGGCGTACAAGCAATTCATGGACATCACTGCGAAGCTTGAAAAGCATTATCACGATATGCAGGATGTTGAATTCACCATCGAGCGCGGCAAGTTATGGATGCTCCAGACCCGCGTCGGCAAGCGCACCGCGAAGGCAGCCGTCAAAATGGCAGTGGATATGGCGACTGAAAAACTCATCACCAGGGAAGAAGCGGTTAAGCGTGTAACTCCCGAAAATGTGGATGCGTTGCTTCATCCGCAATTTGACGACTCCGCGATGAACCAGGCCGAGAAGGATGGTCATTTTGTCGCGAAGGGCGTCAATGCCTCCCCGGGCGCGGCTGTCGGTCAGATCTATTTTGATGCCGATATGGCTGAGAAGATGGCCAAGGAAGAAAAACAGGACACCATCATGGTGCGTCCGTTCACCAAGCCCGATGACGTGCATGGCATGATCGCCTCAAAGGGCGTACTCACCAGCGAGGGTGGAGCAACTTCCCATGCGGCAGTTGTTGCGCGCCAGTTCGGTATCCCGTGTGTCGTGGGCGCATCTGCAATCAAGATCGATCTCGAAAAGCGGGTGATGAACGTCGGAGAAATGATCCTCCAGGAAGGTGACTGGATTTCTGTGGATGGCACGACCGGCAAAGTGTTTGCGGGAAAAATCCCGACCAGCGAGCCGAGCCTCGAAGAACAGACCGACCTGCTGACCCTGCTCAACTGGGCGGACGATATCTGCGCGCGCAAAGATGTCCGCGTTGCGCCGAAAGGCTCTCCGACACGCGGCCTGCAGGTTTGGGCCAATGCCGATTATCCGAAGGATGCGCGCCGCGCCCGTTCTTACGGCGCTGTGGGTATCGGCCTGTGCCGCACCGAGCATATGTTCTTTGAACCCGAGCGCCTGCCCATCGTGCAGGATATGATCCTCTCTGAAACAAGTGAAGGTCGCACAGAAGCGTTGAATAAACTTCTGCCGCATCAGCGCAAGGATTTTGATGGCCTCTTTGAAGCGATGGATGGCTACCCGGTCATTATCCGCTTGATCGACCCGCCGCTGCACGAATTCATGCCCGATGAAGAAAAACTGCTCGAAGAAGTTATCACCATGCGAGTCAAAGGTCAGACCGATGGTTTGACTGCCAAGGAAAATTTACTCGAGTCCATCAAGGGTATGCACGAATCGAATCCGATGATGGGGTTGCGCGGCGTGCGTTTGAGCATCGTCATGCCCGAGATCGTTGAGATGCAGGTGCGCGCCATCTTCGAAGCCGCGGCAGATTGCACCCTGCGTGGAATTATCGTGAAGCCCGAAGTGATGATTCCCCTCACGGGCACGGTCAAGGAATTGGAGTGGATTCAGCCGCGCCTGCTGCGCATCGCTTCGGCTGTGATGGCAGAAAAGAACATCAAGTTCGAATATAAATTCGGCACGATGATCGAAATTCCGCGCGCCGCAGTGACCGCGAAAGAAGTTGCAAATTATGCCGAGTTCTTCTCCTTTGGCACGAACGATCTCACGCAGATGACCTATGGTTACTCACGTGATGATGCCGAGCGCAACTTCCTCATCACATATCAGGAGCAGGGCATTCTCGAAAAGAATCCGTTCCAGACCATTGACCGCGGCGGCGTTGGCAAGCTCATGCAATGGGCCATCAATGAAGGACGCGAGACGCGTCCGAATTTGGAAGTTGGCATCTGTGGTGAACACGGCGGCGATCCCGACTCCATCGAATGGTGTCATCTGATCGGCAACAATTATGTTTCCTGCTCGCCGTTCCGCGTGCCGATCGCTCGATTGGCTGCGGCTCATGCGGCGTTGAAGCATCGCCCGGTTGCGCCTGCGAAGAAACCTGCAGTCAAGAAACCTGTTGCTAAGAAACCTGCAGCCAAGAAGCCCGCAGCGAAAAAGGCCGCTAAGAAGAAGTAATTTTGTAATAGCAGACCTCCGAGGCGCCAAAAAACGGCGAGACCTCGGAGGTCTATTATTTAATTCCATGTCTCTTATTCTCTTTGACTTTGACGGCGTTCTTGCTGATACGCTTAATGACCTGCTTCAATTTGGACAGGAGGTCTGTGATGAACTGGGCGTGAAGCACACCGCAACTGCATATGACCTGAGTTCTCTGGAGGTCATGTCTTTTGCAACCTACGGGCGGCAGTTGGAAGTGCCCGAGGCATTGATTGATGAGTTTGTCCGTCGCAGTCTGGAAAAGGTTGCGGCAAAGAAATCCCCGCCGGCCATATTTGCTGGGTTGGCTGATGTGGTTCGGAAATTATCTGCAAAACACGTGCTTGGTATTGTCACAACAAATTCCGCCCGGAACGTAAACTTATTTCTTGCAGAACACGGATTGGAAGATTGCTTTCGCGTAATTCATGGAATCGATTCGCCGGGCTCCAAAACCGAAAAGATATTAAAGGCGCGGGAGCAGTTTTCGAATCAAGGCGAAGATACATTTATGATCGGCGATTCCATGAGCGATATTCGATCTGCAAAAGAGGCGTCCGTTCAAAGCATTGCGGTCAGTTGGGGGCATCAGAGTCTGGAAAGACTGGTCACTTTGAATCCTGATTATGTGGTTCGCTCGCCGATGGAATTGTTGAAAATATTTGAAATTTAAACAAACCGCATGAAAACCTGATTCCCTAACAAGCGTCCGCGTTTGGTGAGTCTGACGCCCCCCGAAATTTTTTCAAGCAGGCCATTACGGATTAATTCCTCGATCTCCTTTGGATAGACATCCAAAAGCGCGCGTCCGAATCTTAATCTGAAATCTGATTCTGTGACCCCGGCATTCGTCAACCTGAGGTTGTTGATCATGTAATCGGAGATGTCATCTGCGGGAGTTTGTTTGTGTGAATTAACGGTTGCCGGTGTGAGAGGAAAATTGTAATTCGTAAATCGTAAATCGTAATTTGTAATTCGCTCGATGTAGGTTTTTATTCGCAGCGCATTTGAATAGCGGTAGCCGTTTGCATATCCGTGCGCGCCGGCTCCGAAGGCCAGGTAGGGGAGCGAGCGCCAGTATTGGAGGTTGTGTTTACAGGCGTGAGACGGTTGACTGTGGACAGCGGACGGCGTACGGTCTATGGTCTGTCGTCCATCGTCCATTCCCCAGTTCGAAATTTCGTAATGGACATATCCATTGCTTTCCAAAAATTCTTCGGTATATTCATACATTTCTGCGGCAAGGTCAGGGTCGGGAAGAGGAAGCAATCCTTTCGATGCCCAGCGTCCGAAGGGAGTGCCGTGCTCGAGGGTGAGCGCGTAGGCAGAGATGTGCTCCGGGTGCAGGTCAACGATGCGTTGAAGAGTAGTCTGCCAGGTGGATAATTTTTGCTGCGGCAGACCGTAAATGAGATCGAGGTTGAGATTGTCGAAGCCTGCTTTTCTGGCAGTGGATACGGCTTCGATGACGGTGAAAAAATCGTGGATGCGTTCAAGCATCAGTAGTTCTTCGGTGTTGGCAGATTGCACGCCAAAGCTGATGCGGTTGATGCCTGACTTGCGGATGGCATTTAACTTTTTGGGTGAGATCGTGCCCGGGTTGGCTTCAATGCTGATCTCCGCGTCAGCGGTAAATGTAAAGGCGGAGCGCAATGCCTTGAGGACAGAATCAAATTGCGGCGCGGAAAGAAGCGAGGGAGTCCCACCCCCGAAAAACACAGTTGGAACGTCGAAGGTTGGAAGGTTGGCAAGTTGTCTGCCGACAAATTCAATCTCGTTAATAAGGGCATTTACATAGGCGGGAATTGAATCCTCCTGGCTGGCGTAGGTGTTGAAGTCGCAGTAGGCGCAGCGGTGTTTGCAGAAGGGGATGTGGATGTAGATGGAGGTATTTTCCATGAAAGGCAGTATAGCATGAGTACATCTGGCGGCTGTGAAAAAATCCTCGCCACATCTGGGGCTTGACATTCTAGAACATGGGTTCTAAAATCAGACTATCGTTGTCCACTTTATCAAAAGGAGAAACCCATGTCCAAGAGAAATATTGTCCACGTTGAAATCCCCGCTGCGAACGTCGAAAGCGGGGGCAAGTTTTATGGTGACCTGTTCGGCTGGAAACTTCAGCACATGGCGGAAATGAATTACACCATGTGGGAAGCCGAAGATCATACTGGCGGCGGCATCACGGAGGTCTCAGCCGAGAACCCTGCGGGGCAGGTGCTGGTCTACATTGACAGCGATGACATTGATTTGGATCTGCAGAATGTGACGAAACTTGGCGGCACAGTGATTCGCGCAAAGACAGAAATCCCCGGCATGGGCTGGTTTGGAATTTTCAAGGACCCAACGGGAAATGCGCTGGGGTTGTTTACGAGCATGAAACCTGCCAACAGCTAACGATAAAATGTATGCGATGACAGGCAAACTTACCGCGCAGGCTGGGAAGCGTGACGCGGTGATCGAGATATTGTTGCGCGCTTCGAGTGTTGTGGCTCAACTCGGCGGATGCCGCGCATATATTGTCAATGAAGATGTGGCTGACGCAACCTGTGTTTGGGTATTCGAGATGTGGGACAATAAAGACGCGCATGACGCGTCGCTCAAGGATGAGCGGGTGAGGTCTCTCATTGCAGAAGCGATGCCCTTGATGGGTGGAACTCCAAGCGGCGCAGAGTTAAGGGTCGCCGGCGGACACGGGATAAACCCATGAAAGCGATCATGGCAAAATTTCAACAGGCAGCTTAACTTTAGAAAGGAGCAGAACATGAGCGGAGTACGGGTTTTGGTCGGCACACACAAAGGCGCGTTTATTTTGACCTCGGATGAAAGGCGCAAAGACTGGAAAGTCAGCGGACCGCATTTTGCGGGCTGGGAGGTCTATCACATGAACGGGTCATCCGCAGACCCGAATCGACTTTACGCATCACAGTCGACGGGTTGGTTTGGGCAGATCATCCAGCGCTCGGACGACGGCGGCCAGACATGGGAGCCGGTCGGCAACAAGTTCGCCTATGACGGCGTGCCCGGCACGCATCTGTGGTATGACGGCACGCAGCATCCCTGGGAGTTTAAACGCGTCTGGCGGCTTGAGCCATCGCCGACTGACCCAGACACGGTCTATGCCGGGGTCGAAGATGCGGCTTTGTTCAAATCCACAGACGGCGGGCAGACATGGCAGGAATTGCCCGGTCTGCGCGAAGTCAAAGGGAACCTGTGGCAGCCGGGCGCCGGCGGGATGTGCCTGCATACGATCCTGCTTGACCCGCGAAATGCTCAGCGAATTTTTGTCGCCATCTCCGCTGCGGGCGCGTTCCGCACCGATGACGGCGGCGTGACCTGGCTTCCAATTAATCAGGGACTCAAATCTCCGTACGAACTTCCTGAAGCAAATGTCGAAGTCGGTCATTGCGTTCACAACATTGCGATGCATCCTTCGCGGCCGGACGTGTTGTTCATGCAGAAACATTGGGATGTGATGCGCAGCGACAACGCCGGCGACCTGTGGCACGAGGTCAGCGGCAACCTGCCAAGCGATTTTGGATTTCCGATTGCCGTTCATGCGCACGAACCGAATACCATTTATGTCGTCCCGATCAAAAGTGACTCAGAACACTTTCCGCCCGACGGAAAACTGCGCGTGTACCGCAGCCGCACGGGCGGAGATGAATGGGAAGCATTGACAAACGGCCTGCCGCAAAGCGACTGTTATGTGAACATTCTGCGCAGCGCAATGGCAGTCGACTCGCTCGACTCATGCGGAATTTATTTCGGCACCACCGGCGGACAGGTGTACGCTTCTTCAGACTCCGGCGACAGTTGGATGCCCATCGTCAGCAACCTGCCTGCTGTGTTATCAGTCGAAGTCCAGACATTGCCATGATCCGCGTTGTATTGCCGCATCATTTGCGGACTCTGGCGCAAGTCACCAGCGAGGTGGAGGTTTCCGTCGATGGGCTGGCAACTCAAGGCGCGGTCCTCGATGCGCTTGAGTCGCTGTATCCCATGCTGCGCGGGACGATCCGCGATCATGTCACAAAACAGCGCCGGCCCTTCATCCGCTTCTTCGCCTGTGGAGAAGATCTGTCTCTTGAACCAAATGATTCGATATTGCCAGATGCGGTCATAAAAGGCACGGAACCCTTCCGAATTATCGGCGCGATGGCTGGAGGATAAAACAGTCCAAATCTTGCTTGACGCATAAATATCACAGTGGTATGCTTGCGCGAATGTTCAGCCAAATCCTTGTTGACACCAATAATACCAATCGTAATACCCGCACTCGCACGGTGACGGGGCGTTGGTATTTATCAGATGAACAGCAACAAGGTCATTCATCCTAGATAAGGAAACCAGACGCCCCGAACCTCGGGGCGTTATTTTTATATCTACCCCCGCCCATCCCATTGGGACAGCCTCCCCCATTTTCAAAGAAAATGGGGGAGGGACGGGAGGGGGCATAAAAAGGAGAAATCATCATGTCCGTTTCCAACGCCACGCCAGTCTTTGCAGTTGACGAAAAGAATCTTGTCCCTGTCAGCGGTCATCTCAGGCAAATGGCCGACATCCCCCCTTCGCGCATGTTCCTCATCAACAAATCGTTGAAGGTCTATGTGGAAAAGAACCCTGGCGCAAAAATATTTGACGCTTCGCAGGGTGATGGAGGCGCTTCGCTTCCCGGCACCCCAAAAGCGATCCTCGACCGCGCGCATCAACTCCAACTGGAGCATGGTACAGCTTACGATATGCCGTTCGGCACCGACGCATACCGCAAGTCGGTCATTGAGCAATATTGGAAACTGGACTCATCCTCAGGCTGGGGACCTGCCAATGTGCTCGGCACCGCCGGCGGACGCGACGCGCTAGTCAAGGCCTATCAGGCGATGATGGCGCTCGGGCATGGACGCCAGGGCGATGTCATCATGGTTTCGCGCGTCCCGTGGATCTCCTACAACTGGGGGCCGTACGGTGTCGGCGCGAACGTGCTCTGGACTCCCGGTGACCCTGCCCAGGGTTGGGCTTATTCTGAAGATGCGATTCGCGAAAGTGTGAAATTCGCCGAATCCAGCGGGCGGAAGATCGCGGGTATCGTCATCACCAATCCCGATAACCCCACAGGGCTGACCATCGCGGTCGAGAAGCAGGTCTCGCTTGCCAAAGCTGCACTGGAAGCGGGCGTGGCCTTCGTGCTCTTTGACTGGATGTATCACTACGTCACCGACGAATCGCCGATGGATTTGAATTCGTTCCTGAAGAATTTCACGCCCGAAGAACGCAAACGCATCATGTTCCTTGACGGCATCACCAAATCGCTGGGCGGGTCGAACATCCGCAACTGCCATTTGATCGCGGACGAGAACGTCATTAAGTTCATTGTGGCGCGCGCGTCGCACACGGTCATGCCGTCGTTCTATTCACTGGCTGTGGCGATGGCCGCCTATGAAATGGGATTCTCCGAAGCCGCGAATCCCATCATCGAGCCGACCAACGCCAGCCGCGTGGCCTTGAAGAAACTGCTCGCCGAAAGCGGGATGCAGCACATCATCGGCAAGGGATATTACGCCTTCATGAATGTCGGTGAATTCATCAAGGCAAAAGGCTGGGCTGACAGCGAACCGCTTGGACAATATCTCGCCGAAAATCACGGCGTTGCCATTGTCCCCGGTGCGTTCTTCTCTCCCTTTGGCGCGGATTGGATTCGCTTCTCGTATGCCACTCCCGCCGAAAGAACCGAAGGCGCGTTCAAGAGGTTGGTGGAAGGGCTGGAGAGTTTAAAGAAGTAGGAATCAATCATGCCCTCACAAAAATTCCCCGAAAAATATCACCTCGCCCTTGAACAATCCATCAAAGAGAAGCCCGAAAGCGGACTCAGCGGCTTCGAGCAGGAATGGAATCTGCTCGATGAAGACCTGCGTCCGCTATTGACCGTTGGCGCGGGTCCCAGCCAACACTCGTTCGTGGATTACCTGCGCGCAGAGTGCGTTCCCCATTGGCACAAACAATTCAGCCAGCTTGAAGTTTTTCACTGGATGATCGAATGGGCAACGCGGCCGTACTATTCTCCGCGCGGCGCGATGTACGAAGCGCGCCTGATGGAAGCCACACTGATAAACGCCCTGCACAAAGCGGGCGTCAGTTTCGGCGAGCGCCTGCATTACTGGCACGGCAACCTGCTCTTCCTGACCGACATTGGGCATCAGTCCATTCCGGGCAACTGGTCAATTGCCAAACGCCGCTATCTTGAAAAATGCGTCGACCTGTACGGTGACATGCTTGCCACGACCGGCATTCACACCAATATGTCGCTGCCTGATCCGCTCTTTGCATGGGACTTCATGCACCTTTCCCCGAGCGAGCGCGGCGACCAGCACCTCGATGAATTTAAATCCGAGTTCTACATCACTGCCACGCGATTGCTGCGCGCATTCGCGTCCCTCTTTATTGCGACCAGCGCTTCGACGCCGATGCAGGCCCAGGTCAAGGATGGACGCGCTGCGGTCATCCTCACCGAACATGATTCAATCCGCAATCTGACATTCCCCAATCCGCGCGAAATTGACCTGCCCGATCTATATCGCTCGTATCAGGATTATCTGCAAATCTCATATGACCTTGTGCGGCGTGGCGTGCGCTTCGGCAACAACAACTGGACGCCCGTCCGCGCGCGTAGTTTTGCCGACCCTGTGGAAAGAATCATCTCGACCACGAGCGACCAACTCAACGCACTGTACACACGCGGGTTGTATGCCGCGGGCGAATCGACTCCGCCCGAAGAGATGGCGCTGCAAGTCGAGAAGCAGAATCTCATGGCGCGTATCAATCTCCCGATGGGGCGCGTCGAGGTCCGCGTGGATGAAGGCGGTCACAGCCTTGACCTGGATATTGCGAACCTGACCTTCAAGCATTTGCTGATGTTGAAGATTTACTCCGACCCGAAGTTCGCGCGCGGATTCCGCTATGACCGCGAAGATATTGCCCGCGCCCGTGTTAATGAGAATCTCGCTGCGCAGTTTGGTCTCCGCGCCGAAATCGAAAATCCGCTGACTGGCAAGCCGGTCAATATGCGCGACTTTTTGAAATGGACGTTGAGTGAGATCAAACCTCTGGCGCAGGCATTGAACATGTGGGACGATTTGCGCCCGCTGGTCGAGATATCTGACGGCGGACGCAACACCGCTGAAAAGATCCGCGCGCGTTTGAAGATGGAGATCGGCGGGGCGAACGAAGTGCCGATGTCTTTGCTGAAAGAATTATTTTACGAACACGAAGCGCAGATCAAAGCAGACGTGGAAAAGATCTGCGGCGATTACGGCTCGCTCGGCTCGGATGCTTCCAAGATCGCGGAATTCGTTCAGCGCAGCCGTGAAGTGATTCGCCACGAACAGAACATGCCGATCCAATTCCGCGCGCGCGCGCAAGCGGTGATCGAAGTTTCGTACCCCGACAAGACCGCTGAAATTTTGGATTTGGCGCAGCAATTGATTCGGATTCCGTCTGTCACTGCCTGCCCGAACGAACGGCTCGAGGAAGTCCACCGCGCAGGCTCGTTGATCGATGATTATCTCCGCAACGCGGGGCTCGATGTGAAATATTTCGACGGGAAATATCCCGCGGTTTACGCGACATTCCCTAAGAAGGAATTGGTAATTAGTAATAAGGGATCAGGGACAGACCCTCGCCTAATTCCTAATCCCTCATCACCTATTCTCTTAACAGGCCATTTCGATGTGGTGGAGCCTGAGCCTGATGATTCGCAGTTCACGCCGCGGATCGAAGGTGACTACCTATTTGGCCGCGGCGCGGCGGATATGAAGACTGTCGTTGCGACCTATATGGTTTGGATGAAGGATGTGATGAAGGGTAGGGGCGACCCGTCAGGGTTGAGCAAAGCCATTGGCACAAACATAGCGGGTCACCCCTACAATTACCCCAACATCGCGTTGATGCTGGTCGGTAACGAAGAGAACGGCGAAGCCGAGGCTTGGGGCACGCCGTTTGTGTTGAAGGAATTAAGTAGGGACGACCCATTGGGTCGCCCCTACGAACCCGCGTTATTTATCGCAGGCGAGCGCACCGGCGAGAAAGGCAATGAACTCTTCGGCGAGATCTGCGTGGAGAATCGCGGCGTGATGCGTTTTGATGTCATCGCGCGTGGCGCGAAAGGTCACAGTGGGGTGGCCGGCACCGGTGATCTGAGCGAGAGTCTCATTGCCGCGCGCTCTGCGTTGAATGAAATCTTCGCCAAACACCTTACGCTAAAATCCGCGGACGGGTGGCAGTCGCAGGCGAAATTCCCATTTATCAGCGTAGGCACTCCGGGCGTGTATAACGTCACCGCAGGCGAGGGGATTCTTGGTGTGGAGATTCGACCCATTCCGCAGGATGATGTCCTCGGTCTGAGGTCTGCAGTCGAAGCGTATTGCGCAAAGAGCGAACTTGAAGTTCGCTTTACGGTGATGGAAAACGGCGTGGCGTGCGACCCGAATAACCCGGCGTTGATCGCGCTCATCGAAGCAGGCAAACAGGCATCGGGTGGGCAGGATCCGCGTATCGGTAGAAAGCTGCCCGGCACTTCGGCAAGATTCGCTCCGGGCGGGCAGGCTGTCGTTTGGGGGCAGTCGGGCGTCGGTCCACATGCCAAGAACGAAGCGCATTACATCCCAAGCATTGAGCCGTATTACAGGTCGCTGAATGAGCTGGCGAAGTTGTGGAAGTAAGCGAAGTCCCCGATCACTCGGGGACTTTTTTTATTCTTCAAGCCGCGCCCAAAACTCTCCCATCGTCTTCAGCTCGTCCTCGCTGAATTTGCTGAGAAAATTCGCGCGGACGCACTCCCCATGCTTTTGCGCGGCAATACGGAAGCGCTCCGCGCCCGCTTCGGTCAGGACGGCGTAGGCGCCGCGCCGATCCTCTGGCGCTTCCTCGCGTTTGACGAGTCCTGCCTTTTCGAGCCGCTCCACCACGCGGCTGACCCCGCTCCTCGTCAAGATGCTTTCCGCCGCTAAATCCTGAATTCGCATTTGGTGGGTTTCGTTCCACGAGAGGCGCAGCAACACCTCAAATTCCACGTGGGTGAGATGCGAATGTGACTGCAAATCCTCTTCGATAATTCGGCTCATTTTGCCGTACACGCTCAAAAAGCCACCCCAGGCATTTTGTTCACACTCGTTGAAGGTTTTCGACATAGTTTCTCCATATTTTAGGCTTGACAAATGCGTGAACACGCACATATAATGCAAATTATGTGATTAGTCACTCAAATTCTACCACAAACACAAGGAGAAATATCATGTCTGAAATCAAAGAAATCGTGCGCCCGTTTTACACCGAATGCCTGACCGTCAATGCCGAAACCAATGTTGCCGAGAAGATGGGGCAACTTCTGGCGGATAACTTCCAGTCCAAAGGCTCGACCGAAGTCAAAGGCAAAGAGCAACTCATCGGGCAGATTGGCTTTTTCTGGAAGCTCGTCCCCGACCTGAAATGGGAAATTCAGGAAATGATTGCGGAAGGAAATCAGGTGGTTGTCCGCAGTCTCGCCTCTGGCACGCCAAACGGGAATTTCATGGGCGTGCAGACCGACGGCACAAAATCGTTCAAGACCATGACCATTGACATTCACACCGTCGAAAACGGGCAGGTGGTGGAAGTGCATCACCTCGAAGACTGGTCAACCGCCATCAAGCAGTTGCAGGGATAAATTGGTAATTGGAGATTGGTAATTGGTTTCCAATCTCCAATCTCTATTTTTAGTCAAGGAGCAATGCCATGAACGATAAGCCACTCGAAAAATCAGTTAAAGGAATATTTATCTTCCTCGCCATTTGGGGCGCGATTCAAATTGCGCGCTTCATCGCCATCCCATTGGCAATGGACGTGGTGAACGGCAAAGAGGCCGAAGCGTGGATGTTCCCCGCCATCCTCGATACTGTCACCGCGATACTCTCTTTCTACTTCATCTACGCTATTTGGAAAAAGAGAACCTTCGCCACATGGGTCTATTCTTTCCTCTATCTTTCCATCTCTATCCTTGACCACATTGACGGCGCGGTTGCCGCGTCGCTCACCCCCGCGCCCGCCCTCTTCGGCGGACCCGAGCGAGAGATGTTTGGCTTGATCGTTTCCCTCCTCGCCCCCGCCGTGATTGACGCGATTGCGCTGTATCTTCTGAGCCGCAAGGATGTCAGAAGTAAGTTTTTTGAAATCAAGGAATAAATTATCATGTCGAACACATCAAAGAACACATCCAACCCAATACTGGTCTTCGCCGCCGTGTGGGTAGTCTTTCAACTCGCCAGAATTTTATCCTTCTCGACCATTCAAGGCATTACGGCGGGGAACGTTGCGGTTGAATGGTTATACCCGTCCATCATTGACGTAGTTATCGGGCTGTCTGCGCCGCTGATTGCATTTTTCATCTGGCGCAAAGATGGGATTTGGACGCGCCTGATTACGCTAATTTGGTTTTCCGTTTCGCTGTTGGAGCATGTCGAGACGATTGGGCTGAACATGGTTTCAATCAACCCCCATGCCTTCTTCGGCGCGACTCAATCAGCGATTGCAATGGAACTCGCCATCTCTGCCATTCTCGACGCTGCTGCGCTTGTCGTCGTGGCGAATCAGACGCTGAAAGAGAATCCAGCCGCGGCGGGGAAAGAAGCGAAGTCGCGCGGCATGGTGATTGCGGTTGTCGTTTGGGCGGTGTTGCAAATCCCGCGCTACATCGCCATTCCCATCATCCAGAATATTTTTTCGGGCGGCACTGATCATCCCGCGTGGCTCATCCCCGCGTTGGGTGATATTGTCATCGCCACATTGTCGTTCGTGGTGATTTATGCGTTTTGGAAGAAGCAGGGATTTTGGGTGTGGGCGTTTACCTTGCTTTGGCTTGCCCTTTCCATCTATGACCATGCCAGCACGCTCTTCGCCGCGAGCCTGACGCCCAGCCCGCAAATCTTTGGCGGCGGCACAACCCCCAACCTTGCCAACCTCTCTGCCCCTGGCTCGCAACTCGTGATTGACGCGCTGTTCTTCGTTTATCTGGCGCGGGAAAAAATCAGGTTGATGTTTACTAACAAGTAAAAGGATGACTTATGGAAATCGCCCTTCTCGGTTCGACAGGTTTCGTCGGCACGACTCTGCTCAAAAAAGCCCTCGCGCAAGGACATCAACTCAAAGTTCTTGTCCGCTCGCCTGAAAAATTGGGCGACGCCAAAGACAAAGTGAAAATCGTGCGCGGTGACATGTTCGACTTCGCCGCGCTCGCTTCACTCGTCTCAGGCGTGGAAGCGGTCATCTCGGTGGCGGGACCTCCGATGAATGGAAAATTCGACGTGGAGAAACACGCCCGCGCCACCGAAGACCTTGTGTACGCAATGAAGAACGCCAAAGTCACGCGCCTCATCACCATCACAGGCGCGGCGGCAGAAGTCCCTGGGCAGAAACTTGGCTTCAAGCAATCGCTCCTGCGCTTCGTGCTGGGGACGTTCGTCCGCCCTGATGTGATTAAGGTCAAGGATATGGAATTGAAGACCATCGCCGCCTCAGGCTTGAACTGGACGGTTCTCCGCCCGCCGTTGATTGGTTCTGGCAAGCCCACCGGCAACGTCGCCGCGAGCGAAGCCGATATGACGGGCATGAAAATTGACGTGGAAGACATCGCCGATTTTATTTTGTCGTTGTTGAAAACGGACGCATGGGATCGCAAAGCGCCGATTGTTTCGTCACAGAAAGGAAACTGACTTGCCCGACACATCCACCTGCCGCCAGGAGCCTGGCGTCTTCATCCCTGTGATTGACCGCAACAAATGCGAAGGCAAAGCGGACTGCGTCCCCGCCTGCCCGTACTCGATCTTCACCGTCGCCACGCTTCCCCCCGAACTGAGAACGGATCTGACTTTCATCGGCAGACTCAAAGGGACAGCGCACGGCTGGCAGCAGGCGTTACTCGTCCACCCCGAACAATGCCGCGCCTGCGGGCTGTGTGTGAAAGTTTGCCCCGAACACGCGATCACGCTGGCGCGGACAAAACAAGTGGAGAGCGTCAAATAATGAAAGACAAAACCATTCTCATCACTGGCGCCACCAGCGGAATTGGATTCCAGACTGCGTTGGCATTGGCAAAAATGGGCGCGCAGGTCATCGTCACAGGGCGAAGCCAGAAGACCACTGAAGAAGCCGTTGCAAATATAAAAAGCGCGAGCGGAAATTCGCGTGTGGATTTTCTGCTGGCGGATTTATCGACGCAGAAAAATGTCCGTGCTTTAGCCGAGCAATTCAAGGCGCGATATGAGCGGCTGGATGTTCTCATCAATAATGCGGGCTTGGCTCCATCCAAAAAAGAATTGACCGAAGACGGAGTCGAATCATCTTTTGCGATGAATGTGGTCACGCCATTTTTGCTGACCAATCTGCTAAGGGATTCGCTAAAGAAAAGTCTATCGCCGCGCGTGGTCACACTCATGGGCGGCGATGTGCCAGCAAAGTTGGACATGGATAACCTGCAATCGGAAAAATCGTTCGATGGGTTGAACACTTACTCGCAAACGAAACTGGCAATGATGGTTTTGATTTACGAGTTTGCCCAGCGCGAAAAAGGCGTGACGATCAACATCTGCTACCCAGGGCAAGCCAGCACGAACATGACCCGCAGTGTGACGCCCGAAATGCTGCCGCGCGCCATGCGCTGGATGTTCCCCGTTTTCAAGTTCATGACTCGTGATGATGGCGGAAAGTCTGCGACGAAGGCCTCGCGCTCGTCGGTGTACCTCGCATCATCGCCCGAAGTGGAAGGCGTGACGGGAAAATATTTCGACACGAATTGCAAAGAGGCGGCGTGGTCGCCTGCGGTGATGGATGCAAAAACGCGCGGGGATTTGTGGAAGATTGTAGAGTCGTTGGTTTGAGGGTTCAGGCTTCGACGAAGGTCAGGTCGAAAGTATCGGCACGTTCGTCGAAGCGTTGACGGGCTTCCTGCACGGCGTCGGCATTTTTCTCCGCCCACGCGCCGAGCATGGAGATGGGTTCGAGCAATTCTTTGCCAATGGGGGTGAGGGTGTATTCCACCATCGGCGGGACGACGGGATAGACCTTGCGATTCACGATTCCGTTTTGTTCGAGTTTGCGTAAGGTTTGGGCGAGCATTTTCTTCGAGATGCCGCCGATCTCGCGCAACATGCGGTTGTGACGGTTGATTCCGCGCGCGATGGAGACCAACACGAGCGTCGCCCATTTATCGGCGATGATCTCTAAAGTCTGGCGCGAGGGGCACATTTCATTCAATACATTGGGCGGATATTTGGTCGGCATGGTTACCTCTGGGTAACTGGGTTACTAAAAAGTGCGTTCTTGGGAAAACGCGGGTGAGCGAATAAGATGGGATTATATCTGAGAACGGAGTAATGACCATGCACATGCGCGTTGTGAATATGAAAATCAAACAGGAATATGTGGAGGCGTTCAAGGCGTCGTCTGCGGAGGGGATCGAGAAACTGCTTGCCGAGCCTGGCGTGGTCAGTTCGGCGCTGCTGCAAAAGGTGGATGAGCCTGCCAGTTTTCTGTTCATCGAAGCGTACGTCAGCGCGGAGGCATACGCGGAACATTTGAAGTCACAATGTTTTCTCGATTGGCAGGCGGGCGTCGCTTCGCTGTTGAACGGGGAGGCGGCTTCTGTGGAGTACGACCCCGTCTACCCGCCGCGAGAGGCTTGGGTTCAGGAGTCCGCTCAAAGCGTGGAAGGAGGCGGGTGATCGGGAGGAGGAAAAGGTTCGGGCGTTGTACATGTCGGTAAGTCAGGTTAAGTCTGACCTGTGGAATTCATCCAAAAAAAATTAAACAAGGAGAAATGAAAATGGAATCGAAAGATGTTGCGTTGAGCGTATCAAAGGCGATCTTGAACGGCGAGTGGGATAAGTTGGATGGAATTTTGTCCAGCGATTTTACGTACACGGGCGATGGGATGTATCTCAACAAACAGCAGTACGTGGAATTTATGAAGGGCATGAGAGCCGCGTTTAGCGATATGAACTTTGAGTTCTCGCATATTGTCAGCGAGGGCGATGTGGTGAGCATTCGTTTCGTTGTGACCGCGAAGCACACGGGCAGTTTCATGGGTGGGGCGGCGACGAACAAGAACCTCAAGTTCAGCGGAATTTTCATGCGGAAGGTGAAGGGCGATCAGGTGATTCAGGAATGGCAAGCCACCGACCTGCTCGGCATGATGACCCAGATGGGCGCGGGCACGTTGCTGGGGTACACCATCTTCGGCGTGATGTTCAAGAAGAAGTAAGATTATTTTTAAACACAAAGGGCGTAAAGTACGAGAGTGTCTAACAAAATGGGCTAGAAAAAAAACTTGAACCACTGAGACACGGAGACACAGAGGTATTTTGAAGTTTTTTCTCCGTGTTTCCGTGCCTTCGTGGTGAAAAGATGCAAATAAGCCCACGCAATTAGACACTCCCTAAAGTACACAAAGTGAAAATTTCTTGGTTTTCCTTTGTGATCTTTGTGTCCTTCGTGGTTAATTTTTAGGAGGTTTTCTCATGTCCAAAACCCGTCTCGAAGCGTTTAGCGATGGCATGTTCGCCATCATCCTGACCATTCTCGTGCTTGAGCTGCACGTCCCTGAATTGGAAAATTATTCGTTTGAAGCCTTCCGAGCAGGGATGATCGAGATTGCGCCGAAGTTCTTTGCCTTCCTGTTCAGCTTCTTCATCATCGCCATCTTTTGGGTGAACCATCATCACATCATCCACGAGGTCAAGGTGGTGGATACGAAACTGCTGTGGCTGAACAATGGCTTGCTTTTCTTTTCCACCCTCTTTCCCTTCATCACTGCCTTCATCGGCGATTACATTATGAATCCATTTGTCGTCGCGCTGTATCCGCTCAATATGGCGCTTGCATCGGTGACGATCAACGCGCTGTGGAAATATGCCTTTGTGGATACCGACCTCGCGCCAAACAATATGACCCATGAAGAAAAGCAGGCGCGTATTAAACGGGACAGGATGGCGCTGATCATGAATCTTTCCTCGGCGGCGCTGGCGTTTGTGTGGGTTCCGATCACGTTGTTCATCATGGCGGTCATGCCGTTTGCGTTTGTTGTGCCTGAGTTTTTGGCGAATAAGACAGAGGAGTGATGAAAGAAGCAGGGAAGATGAATTCATCCTCATCACTGAAGCGGTCAGGAATCTGCCGCCTGCGGCGCTGAATGCAAACACCAGTGTGAAGGTGTGGAAAATCGTAAGCAGAGCGCAAAAGTGGAATAACAAAAGAGACGGGCAAGCCGCCTCTTTTGTTTATGGTTTCTTTTTCTTCGGAAAAAAATCAAATGGCGGGCGCTGATTCAATTTAACAAGATGAGCGTTTGATTCCCCGGCATGGATTATGGTCAATGAGCCTGTGTCACATGCCAGCCTTTGAAAATGGTCAAGCGGCAAGCCAAGGAAATGTGACACAGCCAATTTGATCGGGTCGGCGTGAAAGACCACCGCCACAATCGCTTGCGGCTTGCTATGCTTTTGAATTATTCGTTCGAGCACATTTGCAATTCGCATTTGCGTTTCAGGAAAAGACTCTCCTGCGGGGAAACGAAAACGCGAGGGCGAATTCTGCACGACCTTCCATGCATTTGTCAGCCGCAGGACCTTCCACGACTTGCCCTGCCACTTGCCGACGTTTGTATCCATCAAATCTGGTTCTTGAATGATGGACAATTTATGCGATTTGGAAATCGGACTTGCGGTTTCCATTGCCCTCTCCAGCGGACTTGAATAAATGGCCTTGATCGGAACATCCTTTAGCGCATCGCCCAACGCCTCAGCCTGCTTCTGTCCCCGGTCATTGAGATGCACCCCGGGCAATCGTCCTGCCATTTTTCCTGTTTTGATATAATTGTTTTCGCCGTGACGGATCAGTAGTAGAACGGGCATAAAGTTTCCTGTTCAAGCTTGGGATAAAGTTTGTAACTCCATTGTACTAAATAACCTGTCGGCAATAATGAGTCTACCATCACCGTAAATAACACCGGCAGATAAATTTTGTGGAAAGGAAATACAATGATTAAAGATTATTGGATTTTTTTAAAGCGTTGGACGGGGATGCTATTTTGCCTTGCTTTGATATTTGCATTAACATCCTGTAACCTGCCGTCAAAAGTTGTTACTCCTGAGATTATCTCTGCCGTGGTTGAAAACAATTGCAATATCCGCATTGATTATGTTGATCACGTGAAGGATGTAAATGCGGTTGTTTTCCTGAAACGACAAGTTGGTAATGCATCCTCTGACCCAATTAAAGTGGCCGACCCGCATGGCGAACAAACCGCCAGTTTTTTGGATGAGGCTCTGCCGGCTGGGGTGTATTCGTATAGGGTGGGTTATTTTGATGCCAATGGCAGTTATTACAGTCAACAGTATAGCGCGCCGGTCACTCTTGACGCAATTTGCGGAACGACTCCTCTGGTAAGTATGCCTCTCAATCCGATAATAACCAGAGCGGATGTTGGCGGTATTGACAGTTGCACAGCCCAAATAACGGCGAAGGTTTTTACAGATAGAACAGATGGCGTTCGGATTTATCGCTCAAATTCAGGCGCGGAATATTTAGAAATTGACGATCTTTCTCCCGCTGAATGGTTTGGCGATCCACCCACAGGATTTATATTCAGCGTCAAAACATACGCTGACCCAAACCTGCTCAAAGGGACATACCTGTATAAGATAAGCGCCTACAACGTAAACGGCGAGTCTTTTAGCGACCCCAGCGCGGAGGTTTTGATTCCAGAGACAAATTGCGCTCCCAAATTGGAAAATGTACCGACGATTGCATCCCTTTTATCGGTGACGCCTACCGCTGTTGCGCTACCCGAGCCAAAGCCAGAGCCATGTATCTGGGAAGCGGTTGTTAATGTCTTTGTGCGAGAAGGTCCCAGCGCTAGTCTGTATCCTGATATTACCGGCGTGGTTAAGGGAACTCAATTTCCGATTGTCGGGCAGAGCGGGGATGGTCAGTTTTGGGTGGTCGAGGTAAAGGCTGGTTTAAATGGATATGTTCCGAAAGCGGAAAAATTTAGCCGCACGAGTGGAGATTGCAGCAATGCGCCGACAATACAAGATCCGCCTCTTCCGCCAACCGCCGTACCTACGCCTGTCATAGCCCAATGTGGCGACGGAATTGATAACGATGGCGACGGAAATGTTGATATGCGAGATCGTGGATGCACGGGCTTGGATGACAATTCTGAGAATTGATCCTTGCGCTGTGGTTAAGATATAAAACTTTAAAACATCTCAACCCTACTGCGGGTTGAGACGTTTTTTTGTAAAAAAACTCTGTGATGTGATGAGCAGTAGCGAGGAGATTACTTGATCTTCCGTTTCATCTCTTTGATCTGTTCTTCGTTCATGTCGGGAATATGTTCGGTCTTTTCGATGTTCAAGGCTTTGCGTTGAGCTTCGCGCCACATTTCCAATCTAGCGGTTATCTGTGATTCGTATCCTTCCTGTGACGGCGCATAAAAATAAGTTCCGAGCAATCGCTTGGGTAGATATTGTTGCGGCACAAAATGTCCATCGCTGTCGTGCGGATAAACGTAATCTTTGCCGTGTCCCATCGCCGCCGCATCGCGGTTCCCATCCGCAAGATGACGCGGCACAGAAACCTGTCCCTCTTCTTCTATCTTTTTCATCGCTTTGAAGTATGCGCCCGCGCTGTTGGATTTCGGCGCAGTGGCAAGATACAACGTCGCTTCGGCGAGGGGATAAATTCCTTCGGGCAACCCGATGTAATCAAAAGCCTGCGCCGCCGAATTTGCAACCACGAGCCCCATTGGGTCTGCGAGTCCGATGTCTTCGCCAGCCAGAATAATTAATCGGCGCAGGATGAATTTTGGGTCTTCGCCAGCGTAGATCATTTTTGCCAGCCAGTACAATGCCGCGTCGGGGTCTGACCCGCGCACGGATTTGATGAAGGCGCTGATCGTATCGTAGTGCGCGTCGCCGTCTTTATCGTACAGCACGGCCCGTCGTTGAATGGATTCCTGAGCCACATCCAGCGTGATGTGAATGACGCCATCAATGTCGGGAGACGTTGACTCCACGGCGAGTTCGATTGCGTTGAGGGCGTTGCGTGCGTCGCCTGAGGAAACTTCAATTAAATGGGAGCGGGCATCCAGGTCAAGGATGATGCGTTTATTTCCGTAGCCGCGCTCCTGGTCGGTGAGCGCGCGGTCAATCAGAATCCCAGTCTCGGTTTGATTCAGATTGCGAAGTTGAAAAACGCGCGAGCGGGAGATGAGCGCCTTGATGACTTCAAAGTATGGATTCTCCGTCGTCGCGCCGATCAGGGTGAAGGTCCCGTTTTCGACGTGGGGGAGGAGCGCGTCCTGCTGGGCTTTGTTCCAGCGATGGACTTCATCCACGAAAAGAATCGTGCGGATGTTGTGCAGGCGCCTGCGTTCCAGTGACTCGTCAATGACGACACGCAAATCTGCTTTGCCAGCGAGGATGGCGGAAATGGTGGTGAAGTGACTCCTGGTGGTGTTGGCGATGACCTGTGCGAGCGTGGTCTTGCCAGTGCCGGGCGGCCCCCAAAGAATGATGGACGAAAAAAGTTTGTCGGCCTCGATGGCGCGCCGCAGAAGTTTGCCTTCGCCGACAATATGCTCCTGCCCGATGTATTCATCCAGGGTGCGCGGACGCATCCGCGCGGCAAGCGGCGCTTCGCTTTTCAGTCGCTCGTGCATGGCGTGGTCGAAGAGGTCTTGAGACATGCTGTGATTATAACAACGAAGAGACCCTAAAGGTTTTAATCCTTTAGGGTCTGAGGTGTGAAATAAAGCAGCCTGTTACGTTTTCTTTGTTTCCTTAGTTTCCTTCTTCAAGCCGAGCATTCTATTTAGTACATCGAACCAAAACGGTGCGCCGAGGGAGGCGGCTGACCCGGTGAGGAAAATACCGAGAACTTTGAGCCCGATGCCGGTTGCATCCTGCGGGGTGGTTTTTTCATCCCAGCCGACGGGCAGGGACAATTCATTCAGCTTTTCTTGAATGCTGCCAACGCTGAAACTTTCTTCCGGGTTGATGTTGCCTGCCTGCGCGACAATCGCCTGACGCAAGGTGGGGTCGCGCCAAAGTTGATTGACAATGGCAATGGAGTCAACATTGAAGAACAGCGCAATGACAAACCCAATGGTCAATGCGATCGTGGATGCATATTTTCGGTAGAGAATTGTCGCCTGCACCATGGTGGTATCGAACCAGGCTTCGACGTTCCCGCGGTATTCGGCAAGCTTATCTTCCACTTTTGCGGTTTCCTCATCCAATTTTGGGGTAAGGTATTTCAGGGTGCGCGCAAAGACTTTGTTTTTATTATCAATATATTTAAAGCTTTCCTGCATGCTGAGATTCATGGCTGACAGGCTCATCGTTCCGGCCGGGATGTCGTTGGCGGCCTTGCCCGCGTTCAGGAAAATGTCAACTGCGGCTTTTGCGAAAATGGGATTTGGAATATTGGTCGGATTCCGCTTTCTGCCCCAGATCGTTTTTGTCGCCAGGGATTCGATCAGCGGATGTTTGTAGAATTGTTCCACCATGGTTCGGTCTTTGAACATTTCCTGAAGCCGCTGTTCAAGAAATGTTGCGCGCCAGTTCAGCATTTCCATGATCACTTCCTGTATCTGACTGGTTGCCATGCTGATGATGAGCCAGGTCACTACCAGACCGATGGCGATTTCGAGAAGGGCGTCAAGCTGCATGTTGGTCTCCTTGTGCTTGTGATGTGGAATGTTGCAATATCAGTATATAGGCGTGGAAGAGAAATTTCAAGCGTTTGGAATTTCCTGCTCTGCGTGCAAATGTGATTGATTGACGATGTATATTCCAGCCAGCGCCACCGCTCCGCCGACCCATTGCACAGGATTGGGAATTTCACCGAGCATTGGGATGGCAAGCAGCGCGGTCAGAATGGGCTGTCCGATCAGCGTGGGCGAGACAACCGAGGCGGGCAAATGTCCGAGTGCGTAGGATATGGCGAGATAGCCGACCATTTGAGAAACGATGGCTGTCACAAAAAAGATGACCCACGTTTGAGCGGGATAGCCGCTGAATGAATTTCCCAAAACAAGATTCATGAAGAACATGGCGATCGTGGCGCTCACGCCGACCAGCCAGGTGTAGCGCAGCGGGTCTATGTGCTTTCGTCCGCGCTGGGTGGTGAGCTGGTAGGATGCGTAAAAGATGGCGGCGGTGCTTGCCATCAGGTCGCCCAGGCTGAGGGTGGGGTGGCTCAGATAGTCACTGCCCATGACGAGGACTGCGCCTGCAAGGGCAAGAATGAGTCCGACCCAAAAAAATCCGCGCAGTTTTTCTTTTAAGAAAAAGAGCGCGAACAACGCCACCCATAATGGTGACGTATTTCCAAGCAGGGTTGCATTTGCGGCGGTTGTAAATTTCAGCGAGGAATTCCAAAAGCCGAAGTCGAACGCGGTGAAAATTCCAGCCAGCATCGGAAAGACCAGATATTTTTTGTCGATCGGTTCAAGTTTATTTTGCTGGCGGATAAAAATTGGGGTGAGAAATATCGTGGAAATGAGCAGGCGGTAAAAACCGGTCATGGGTCCTGGGGCTTCTGCCCAGCGCACGAACATGGCCGAAAGGCTGAGCGCGCTGATCCCGGTCGCAAGCGCGATGTATGGAAAATATTTATTTTGCATGATGGGATTGTACCAGCGGCGTGATCAGCGGCGGGCGAGGTTGATCCTTTCAAGGGTCGGCAAAAGTTCATTGAGGCCGGCCATGCCAAAGTCCGGTTTGATGCGCTGCTCTTCATCCGCTGTGAATTGAGCGCGGCGCGTGAGCCAGATCGTCTGCATGTTCAAACTTTGAGCGCCGAAAATATCAGCCGTCAAACTGTCGCCGACCATCACTGCATCTTCGGGGTCGATGCTCCATTGCGCGAGCGCGATCTCAAACGCGCGCGGATGCGGCTTGCGGTAATAGCACGACGCGGAAGTTAAAACAAAATCAAAATATGAGTGGATGCCAAAACCTTCGATCAACTCCTGCACATCTTTATCGTCGCCCGCGTTTGAATAAATCCCAAGTTGATAATCATGATTTTTTAGTTTTTGGATGGTATCCAGCGAATCATCTTCAAGCATCCAATTTTTTTGGGTGATGGAGTACATCGCATCCAGCGCCGACCTGAGAACTGATTCCGCGACTTCGGCATATCCCAACTCTTTGAGCAGTTCGCGCAGCACGAAGTGATAGGTGGTTTCCTGAAAGTCCTGATCGCGTTGATTGTAGTATTGATGCAGGCGCGTACGGAAGGTATGGCTGTCGAGTTCAATATCGAACTGCCGCAATTTTTCAGTGAGTGCCTGGTCAGCCTTTTCAAGGATGGGCGCCCAATCTCCGCGCGAGTGCATGAGCGTGCCGCCGAGATCGAAGAGGATGTGTTGAATGGGAGAAGCGTTCATCATGGCTTGGTATACCCTGATGAACGCTTCTCGTAAAGGGGAAGTTTGTGGGAGGTTATCCCGCCGATTTGAGGTAGATGCCGGTTGGGTCGAGTTCTTCGCGCAGGATTCTCAATTCCTTTTTCGTGACAGGTTCGGTCACGCGCACATGCTCCGCTGTTTTCAAATCCCAGCCTGTGTTGGCTTTTGCATCGTCGACGGTTTTGCCGGGATGCAATGCGGTCAGGATCATTTCGCCGTTTTCGTCAGGCTCGAGCATTCCAATATCCGTCACCACGCCGACCATGCCGCCGCCGCGCAGGCCTGCTTCTTCGCGCGCGCCTTTGCCGCTGATGAATCCAGCCGAGGTCATGAACTCCACTTTTTCAGGGAAGCGCCGCTTTTGATGCGGAGTCATGATGTAACAGCGATTGGCCCACGCGGCGATCTCCTGCGAGCCGCCCGAGCCGGGCAGGCGCACTTTGGGGCGGTCGTACGCGCCGATCACAGTCGCGTTGATGTTGCCGTGTTTGTCAATTTGCGCGCCGCCCATGAAGCCCACATCCACGTTGCCGCGCTGGAGGTAGTTTGCAAAAATATCGTACATGCTCACCACCGAAAGCGACCCGCTGACGAGGGTTGGGTCGCCGATGGAAAGCGGCAGGCGTTCAGGCTCTGCGCCGATCACGCCGGCTTCGTAGATCATTACGAGGTTGGGAGCGTGAGTCCGCTTGGCGAGGTTGCAGGCCAGGTTGGGTTGTCCCACGCCGACAAACACAACGTCACCGTCTTTGAGCAAACGCGCGGCGTTGACGATCATCAATTCAGCGGATGAATATTTAATTTCGGTCATAATTTCTCCTGTGAAGAAAGTTCAATTCATGTTGACGATGGTCTACGGTCTATCGTCTATGGTCAATGTCGGATACGAAATCGCTGATGATGGCAGCCACTTCCCGCGGACGTTCCAACGGCAGGAGGTGAGTGGATTTTTCAAGCGTTTCAATTTGAATTTTTGGATTTTTCTTTTTAACTAAATTTGCATTCTTCTCGAGGAATGTATCTGTCTCGGCGCCGCGGATGATGAGCGTGGGCACTTTAAGGTTGGGAAGTTCACGCCATAAATCAAAGTCACGCAGGCCGGTCAGGTAGATGTGTGATTCCCATTCGGGGGAATAGATCAATTCGTAGCCGCCATCGGGTTTGGCTTTGGTGATGCCTTCGATGTAAATCTTTAAATTTTCATCGCTCATATATTTGAAAATATTGCGATTACGGTAGCCGCGAAAGACGCTATCGAGATCATCGAATGTTCGGCGGCGGCGGCGCGCGCTTGCGATCAGCGGGTGCAGTTTTTCTCCCAGACCAAGGGCGCGGACGAGATTCCATCCCAGCAAAAATGATGGCATGAACAGCACTGGATCGAGCAGGATCAATGCGCGAAATTTTGACGGGTCGCGCAGTGCGGTGCGCAGGGTGACGATCCCTCCGATGGAATGACCCACTCCAATGACAGGACCAAGTCCGCCCGTAGTGAGGAAGCGTTGCAAGTCATCAGAAAGAGGGTGCCAATCGTTGAGGTCTTCAATTTTCGCATCAGGCCATAGCGGACGAAGTTTCATCCCGAAGACATGGTGATGCGTTTTTAGAATTTCGAGCAGCGGCCGGTAACATTCTGGTGGGTAGCCATTGGCGTGTAAAAAATGTAACGGCACGCCTTCACCGCCATAATCGAAGTGTGGAATAGTTTTCATCCGCTAATCCACACTAATCTTCACTAATCTTTTTTAATTCGTTTATTTGACGGTACTTCCGGGGGTGTTTGTCTTGAGTCAATACCATGCGTTTCCATTCCAGATCTTTATGCGCGCCAAAATTGATCAATACGCCGACAGGAAAACCCGTGGCTTTCAGGTAATTGAGTATTTGCGATTCCTCGCGCGAGGTCAATTGATCTATTGCCTTGATTTCAACAAGGATTTTTTTATAGCAGATTAAATCAGCTTCGTAAAACTTTTTGAGAGCTGCGCCTTTATACTGGATGTACAGCCTTTGTTCCGGCAGTGCTGGGATTTTTCTCGCCAGAGTTTCAATTTCCATTGCTTCTTGATATACCGCTTCAAGAAAACCTGGGCCGAGATTATTGTAAACATCCATGGCTGCACCGATGATTGCGTACACTTCATCCTTATAAATCAATTCCATCCTTACCTCTTTTTCGCGAATTACACAGATCTTGATGAAGGCTTAAAAATTCGCGCAGATTTGTGGAGACACCTGCACTGCAACGTACGCAGTACGGTGCAAGTGTTAGCGGACTAGTATTTTCCGTAATTGATCTTCTCGCTGTACTTTGCTTTCACCTTCAAACGCTTGTGCGTCTTTGCGCCGAGTTTTTCCCAATACTGGTTTCTATCTTTCACGCCGTACACCCATTCATCAAGATATGCCTTGACTGACTCCGGCGACTCGCTGATTTTGTCCCACGCGAGATAAAACTCATTGTCGCGGTCGTAATAGCCCTGCGAGTAGGATGGGTGACTCGCGAATGGGACATGACAGACTGCGTCCACGATATTGGCGGGAATCATCGTGCGGTTCGGGTCGGACCTGATGACTGATTCGTCCACGATCTCTTCGGCGGTGAGGATGACTTTTTGCGCGGCAAACGCGGCTTCCTTTTGCTCGCCGATGATGCCCCATAAATGCGCGTTGCCGTTTTTGTCCGCGCGCTGCACGTGGACAATCGCCACATCTGGTTTCAACGCCGGCACGACGATCACATCCTTGCCGCCGTACGGGTCAGGGATGCGTTTGATGAGCGGATTCGCCTGTTCGAGGCTTGTCGCGCCAGTTTGATTCATCGGCAGAAAAGGCAGACCCGATGCGCCAGCCTGCAAACGAGTGATCATGCCGAAGTGTGAATACTCCTCCCATTCCAGTTCGCCTTTTTCGATGGCGGAACGCACGATGCGCAGTGACCCAACTCCGGGATTCCCCATGTACGAAAAGATGACTTTCTTCGCACAACCCGCCGCCACCATCTGGTCGTAGATCAAATCTGGTGTGGCGCGCGCGAGGGTGAGGTTCTTCCTGCCCTGACGAATGATCTCGTGCCCCGCCGCGAACGGGATGAGATGCGTGAACCCTGCGGCGTAGACAATATCGCCATCGTTCACAAATTCTGCAATTGCTTTTTTGAGTGAAATGAGTTTGGACATGTTATTTCTTCTTTGCATCCTGTTTTGCTTTTGATTTTTCTTCTTTTTTCTTCTGCGCATCTTCGCGCGATTTTCTGATGATGGCAAACCGCCCGGCCGATGGCGGCGGAGCCTTTCCCCGCCGAAAATACCAGCCGATAAAAATCAGCAGCACCGATATGAACAGATAATCGAAATCCACCTTGTCAGCGAGGTCTGATGTGACGAAAAGCAGGAAACTCCCCGCTCCCATCACAAGAAAGAAAGTCCCCACCCGCACGATGAAAGGATCATCATTGTGTTCCATGCGCTTATTTTACCTGCGGAAGGGAGAACTGAACAAGGAAACGTAAAAAAAGAGAACCTCTGCAGAAGCTCTCTCTTCTTTAACCTGTTAACTTTCCAACCTGCAAACCTGATGTCTACTTCACCAGTGTCCGAATCTGCTCGTGCATGTACAGCGGAAGATAGTAATGCCCGCCGGCGTTCTTGCCGCTTGAACCGGAGCCTTTCCAGCCGCCGAAGGGTTGGAAGCCCGGCCACGCGCCAGTCGTTGCGCCTTGCGGACGGTTCGCGTAGGTTACACCTGCTTCGATGTGGTCGAAGAACCAGTCGGTTTCTTCGGGTGAGCCATAGAAGCCGGCGGTCAGGCCGTAGTTGACGTCGTTGGCGATGCTCATCGCTTCATCGAGTGTGCTGAATTTGCCGATGGTGGTGATGGGCAGGAACATTTCATACTTCCACAAGCGGTGACTGTACGGCAGGTCGGTGACGAAGGTGCTCTCGCAGAAGTAGCCCTTGTCGAACATGCCGCCGGTCTTCACATTGCCGCCGACGAGGAACTTGCCGCCGCCCTGGTTAATCTCTTCGCAGAAGTTCTTGAAATCATTGTACGACGACTTGTTGATGACGGGGCCGTTGTAGGTGTTGCGGTCGGTCGGGTCGCCGATGACCAGTTTGGAGGCGGTCTCTTTCAAACGGCTGACCAATTCCTCGTAAACAGAATCAGCCACCAGCACGCGCGAAGCGGCGGAGCATTTCTGTCCCTGCAAACCAAATGCCGAGCGGACAATTCCGATCGTGGCGCGTTCCAAATCCGCATTCTCTGAAACGATGACGGGGTTCTTTCCGCCGAGTTCCAAAATGATCGGGCGCACGTAATTGCGTTTACCGAAATCCTGGAACATCTTCATGCCGACGTCGAAGGAGCCGGTGAAAGTGAGACCGTCTATTTCGTGGCTATCAACCAGCGCCTGCCCAAGCGTGGAGCCGGGGCCGGTCACGAAGTTCACCACGCCGTCGGGAATGCCGGCATCGCGGAAGCAATCCACCAGCAGACGCACGATCCAGGCGGTGTCGGTGGCGGGCTTGATGACGAGCGTATTGCCGGTCACAAGCGCCGCGCCGGAAGGTCCGCCGGTCAATGCGTGCGGAAAGTTGAACGGCGAAACGACAAGCCACACGCCGTACGGGCGCAGGATGGATACATTGCGGGCGTCATACCCAACGAGCGGGTCTTTGCCCATTTCAACCATGTAGCCTTCGTTCTTTTCCATTTGGTAGCAGGAGTAATAAATAAGGTCGGCGGTTTCCTGCACATCGCCCAATGACTCCATGCGGTTCTTGCCGACCTCCAATGCCATTGCCGCGCCGAGGTCGAAGATTCTTTCTTCGATCAACGAAGCCGCCTTGCGCAGCAATTCCACGCGCTTCTGCCAGGGAGTGCGGCTCCACATCGGGAATGCCGCTCGCGCCGCGGCCAGTGCCTGCTGCGCGTGCGCCGCATTTCCTTTTTGCATTTTCGCCAGCACCCAGTCCGTGTTGACGGGGGAGCGGTCGTCAAATTTTTCATCGGCAAAAACCTCTTTGCCGTTGATGAACATGCCGTATTCCCTGCCCATATTTTGTTTGAGTTTTTCAACAGCCTTGTCGAATCCCGTGTGCAGTTCTTCGGGCGGATTGAACATGGTTGCGTAAGTCAGTTTAAAGTTTGTCATATAAGTCTCCTTGTCTGGTAGTCGTGTTGTCGTGTGGTCAATTCGTCGTGACATCTGACCATCTGGCTAAGCGACCAGATGACCATCTGACTAAAAGACTAACCGACAAATCTAGTATAGCGTAGGAGTAAGATAATTTCAATTGGACTTGTCTTGTCTGAAAATAAGGAGATATGATGATGAAGCCCCGCCTCTTTTTCTTAACGGTTGGTCTGGTTGCTGTTTTACTGGCATCTTGCGCCCCGCAAGCGACTCAACCTCCCGCGCCGCTGACAGCGGCCACACAGCCCCCTGAAAGCACCGCCCAGCCCCAGGCTACGAACGAAGCGCCGACAGCAGTTGCCGCAGTCCCAACATCACGCGGGCCAAATCTCGAAGCCACCGACCCTGCCACGGTCAACCTCGCGTCGGGTCAATTACAGCTCGTTGAATTTTTCCGCTTTACCTGAAGTACCTGCCGCGCAATGGCGCCCATGGTTCATGGGCTTGAAGCGGAGTATTCTGGCAGAGTCAAGTTTACCTATCTCGATGCCGACGACCCCAACACTGATTCATTCCAGCGCACACTCGGTTTTGCATATCAGCCTGAGTTTTATATTCTGGATGCTGATGGAAATGTTTTGAAGAAACTGATCGGCCATATTTCGGAGGAAGAATTCAGAGGCTTGCTGAATTCTTACTTGCAGTAATTTTCAATACAAGGTTAAAAACAAACCCGCCCACGATGTAGTTTTTCGTGGGCGAGTTTGTTTTACTGATCACTGATTCCCGTCATACTTCTTTGCGTCAGCGATGGCCTTGCTCACATTCACGAAGGGAAGCAGGATCAACCCCATGACGAAGAAGAAGATCAACGACAGGATGGCGATGCGTAAATTGCCGAACATCTGGTTGGCAAGACCGAACACCAATGGTCCGATCCATGATGTGCCGCGTTCGCTGATTTCGTAGAACGAAAAGAACTCTGCTTCCTTGCCGTTGGGAATCATCTGCGCGAACAAACTGCGGCTGATGGCTTGCGATCCGCCCATTACGAGCGCAATGAAAACGCCAAGCACAAAGAACTGCGCGGTTGCGCTCGGGCCTTTTAATCCGCCGTAGGCATAGATCACCACGCCAGACCAAATGACAAGGCTGACGACCACCGATTGCTTTGCGCCGATCCAGCCTGCAAGTTTGCCCCAGAACAATGCGCCGAAGAAGGCTACGAATTGGATCATCAAAATAACGGCGATCAATGTTGCTTGTTCAAGTTCCAGCCCGCCCTGAATCAGAGGCGCGGCGGCGAATGTCGAAGCGACTGCGATCACAGTCTGAATTCCATCGTTGTATAAAAAGTATGCGATCAGGAATTTCAATGTTTCAGGGAAATGCTTTACTTCGCCGATCGTCTTGCGAAGCTGCTTGAAACCAATGCTGACATAGGTATCCCCGGCAGGGAGTTGGCGCGCCGCGTGACGCGGGCGCAGTCTTTGCCATGTGAGGAATGAAAATCCCAGCCACCAAATACCGGCCGAAGCGAGGTTTATGCGGACAGCCAGATCGCCGGGCACGCCCAGGTCTTCGCTGAAAGTGAAGAAAGCCAGGTTGAGCGCCAGCAAAATTCCGCCGCCCATGTAACCCATTGCCCAGCCGTACGATGAAACGCGATCCCTTTCATCTTCACTGGCAATATCGGGCAGGTAGGCGTTGTAGAAAACCATCGCTGCGCCAAAGGCAAGGTTGGCGACAATGAACAACACGCCGCCCAGCCACCATAATCCGCCGCTGACGAGGAACATCAAAATGGTAGCCAGCGCACCGATGGTCGCAAAGATTTGCATCATGCGTTTTCGCAAATGTGAATAATCTGCGATCGCGCCGAGAATGGGCAGGAACAAAACCTGCATCCCTACTGAAAATGAAATGCAGTAGGGGAGGAATGAGTCGGGCGCGACAGGAATTCCAAAAAACGAAACGGTTGAACTCCCCGCCGCCTCCGCCGCAGCCCGCGCCAGTGATGCCACATACGGCCCGAGGAACACTGTCCCGATCGTGGTGCTAAATGCCGAGTTCGCCCAGTCATACATGGCCCAACCGAAAATTTCTTTCCTATCGTTTACCAGCGGTTTATCTGTAGACATCATTCCTCCAAGCTGAATTTGATTGTTAGAAAGGAAACACGCGCGAGTATAAGTAGTTTCGGGCTCAATGTAAAGAAATTGTTATCGGCCTGTGGATATAACCCCGCATCATACTTGACCCTCAACCTGCTACGGGCTAAAATGCTTGTCCTACCTTTTAAGTTTTCGTCATTGCGAGGAGGATGTACTTCCGACGAAGCAACCTCCACCGTTTGGGAGATTGCTTCGTCGGAAAGGGCAAGTGCCCTCCTCGCAATGACATAATGGATAACCTCATGTTTGAAACTCTCACTGGACGACTCAACCAAATTTTCGATAATCTTCGCCGCCGCGGCAAACTCTCCGAAGCGGATGTGGATGCCGCCATGCGTGAAGTGCGCCTAGCATTGCTCGAAGCAGACGTGCATTTCAGCGTGGTCAAGACTTTCATTGCGCGTGTGCGTGAGCGGGCTGTCGGCGCGGAAGTATCGAAGGCGCTGAATCCCGGTCAGCAGGTGATCAAGATTGTCAACGAAGAATTGATCGCGTCACTGGGCGAACCTGTCGGGTTGAATCTCACTGGTCCGAAACCGCGTGTCATCATGATGGTCGGTTTGCAGGGCGCAGGTAAAACGACCGCTTCCGGTAAATTGGCGCGGTTGATGAAATCGAAAGGGGAGCGCGTTTTGCTTGTTGCAGGCGACCCGTACCGTCCCGCGGCTGTGAAGCAATTGCAACAACTCGGTGAGCGATTGGATGTTGAAGTCGAAACCGATCTGTCACTCACGCCGCCGCAGCTTGCCAAACGCGCTGTAGACAAAGCTGAAAAGGGTGGATTCGGTCTGGTGATCGTGGATACAGCCGGTCGGTCGCAGTTGGATGCGTCTCTCATGGATGAGTTAAAAGCCATCGCCGCGAATGTCAATCCAATAGACATTCTGCTCGTGGTCGATTCCATGATCGGTCAGGAGGCGTTGAACATCGCGCAGGGTTTCAAAGACGCGATGAACCTGACAGGGCTGATCCTTACAAAAATGGACGGCGACTCGCGTGGCGGCGCGGCCATCTCCATCCGCTCGGTGACGGGGATTCCGATTAAATTTATCGGCACGGGTGAAAAACTCGACGCGCTTGAAATGTACGATCCCTCGCGTTTGTCTTCGCGGATTCTGGGTATGGGTGACATGATCGGCTTGATCGAAAAAGCCGAAGCCGCCTATGATGGTCAGGATCTGGAGCGGCAGGCTCAGAAGATGATGAAGGGTCAGTTCTCGCTGGAGGATTGGCTCGAGCAGATGAAGCAAATGAAGAAGATGGGTCCGCTGGCGCAGATCATGGAAATGTTGCCCGGCCAAATGGGGCAGGCTGCGCGCGGCATTGACCCGACCCTTGTCGAAAAGTCATTCAAGCAATCCGAAGCCATCATCCACTCGATGACCTTGAAAGAACGCCGCGACCCGGATATTTTGAACGCTTCCCGCCGGCGGCGCATCGCTGCCGGCTGCGGCATGGAAGTGCAGGATGTGAATCGCCTGATCAAGCAGTTCCGTGAAGCGCAGAAGATGATGAAGATGTTTCAAAAAACGGGGGGGAGGGGGCTGCCGAAACTGTTTGGGTAAGGCGAGTCTGACCTCAAAATGGTGGTCTGAGTTTACTAATTTTGCCGCCCTTGTGCTGTATAATTGGGAAAATTTTTCAAGGTAGACTTTTCGGGTTTGAATTTTATTGCAGAAAATCTGTGATCTGCCTTTCTGATAAAAAAATATTCGCTACTTGCCTTTTATAATTTGATTATTTCATTATTGAATTGCGGTGCAGGATCATTAGAAGTATGGGACATAAATCTTCTTTACCAGATCGAATAAAGTTACATCAATGGAATACCTTCCAATGTCCTAACGAGTTAGGGGAGCAGGCTATTAATTGTTTCAACAGGGTCGAAAAATGATAAAGCGCTCAACTCCCACCAGACTCATTTTACTTATCATCGGCGGATTATTCGTCTCTGAAATGATCTCGATGGGGATCATTGTGATAATTGATGCGCCTTCATATCTGCAAACTGCGATCATCGATTCTTTAATTTTGACATTATTTGCGACTCCTCTGCTTTTTTATTTATCGCTACGTCCTTTATTAAAGGTAATCTCCGAGCGTGAAGCGGAAATCGCTCGACGCCAGCAAACAGAGAATCAGCTTCGGGTGCAGACCACCGCCCTTGAAACGGCGGCGAATGGGGTTGTTATCACTGATAACGAAGGAAGGGTTATCTGGGCAAATAAGGCGTTTACCAGAATTAGCGGATATTTCATAGGTGAAATTCTAGGTAAGAAAATGAGTTTTCTAAGATCCGGAGTTCACACCCAGGCTTTCTATCAGAATTTGTGGGAGACCATTCTTTCCGGTCATGTTTGGCGCGGCGAGATTGTAAATCGCCGCAAGGATGGTAATTACTACGTGGGTGAGATAACCATTTCGCCGGTTCTCAATTCATCCAGAGAAGTCGAAAATTTTATTGCGATCCAGCAGGATATAACGGAACGCAAGCAGGCCGAATCTGATTTGCGCAAAAGCGAGGAGAAATTCCGCAACCTGCTGGACTGGACCTATGACTGGGAAATCTGGATTGACGCACAGAATAATGTCATGTACAGTTCGCCATCATGCGAACGGGTCACAGGGTACCAGCCCGACGATTTCATTGCCAACCCCGAACTGCTTGCCAGCATTGTTCACGCTGACGATCGTGAGATTTTTGAAGAGCACATCAAGCACGCCCATGATGAAGCCGTGGGGGCGATCAATGTAGAGTACCGCATCATAGCCTGTAATGGAAGTGAGCATTGGATCAGCCACAATTGCCGACCGCTCTTCGGGGGCGATAGCCGATATCTGGGGCGTCGGGTCAGCAACCGCGATGTCACCGAGCAAAAACAGATTGAGACAGAGATCAGAGAACGCAATCAAAGAGAGAAAAATCTCACAGAAACGATTCACACCATGCAGATTAATATCGCCCGCGATCTGCACGATACGATTGGGCAAAATATCAGCTACCTGAGACTGAAACTCGATCAACTTTCAGGCACGCCACAAGAATCAACGGCGAGCATTCACCCGGAAATAAAGAGCATGGCCAAGGTCGCAAACGAATCTTATGACCTCGTGCGTGGCACACTGGCTGTGTTGCAATCCGAGAATACTGTAGACCTGTTCCGCTTTTTCACCCGCTACGCAAATCAAGTTGAGGAGCGTTCAAAGATCAAGATCGATTTTGGAAGCGATGGCGAGGCGAAGGTGCTTTCGGCCAACCAGATGCGCCAGTTATTTTACATATTTCGCGAAGCGCTTGCTAATGTTGAAAAACACTCCGGAGCCACTCAGGTGTTTGTAAAATTGATTTGGGCTGAAGATGGATTTAATCTCATTGTTTTGGATAATGGCCAAGGGATGGAACCGGCAAATCTTCGAAATGACGGCCATTATGGATTAAAATTCATGCGCGAGCGGGCTGAATTATTGAATGGCTTGATCGCGATCGATTCTGAAGTTGGCGCTGGGACGAACATTACGATCTCTGTGCCCTATGTGGAAGTAGAGAGGAATTCATAATTTACAGGTTACCCAATCATGAAAATACTGATCATCGATGACCATGTGCTATTCCGCGAAGGCCTGGCGGCGATCGTCCGCCCCCAGGAAGATATTGAAATTGCCGGGATGGGCGGATCGGTTCGTGAAGCAATCGAATTAGCCAGGACGTTGAAACCAGACATCATCTTGATGGACTTCAACCTGCCTGATGGGACTGGAGCAGAAGCTGCCCGCACGATCCTCGAGGAAGTACCAGCATGCAAGATAATATTCCTGACCATGTCTGAAGATGACGACGATCTGTTTGCGGCCATCCGCAGCGGCGCCAAGGGATATTTGATGAAAAACATCCACCCCCCAGAACTCGTGTCAGCGATACGATCTGTTCAAAGTGGGGAAAGTGCGCTATCCCAGGGCATGACCATGCGGCTGATGGAGGAGCTTTCTCGATCTAAAAAGAGGGGACGGCCGGCTGAAAATACCCTTACCCTGAGGGAATTGGACGTGCTACGCGCAGTTGCCGCCGGTTTGACCAATCAGGAAATCGGAAATCATCTCTTTATTTCTGAGAATACAGTCAAATTCCACGTGCATTCCTTGCTGGCAAAATTAAACCTCACAGACCGGAAAGAAGCGGCGAATTTTGCCCGCGAACATGGCTTGATTATAAAAAAGGATTAATACCAGAGTTAATCCCCTCTCCGTCAAAAAGCCCATCCTTAGGATGGGCTTTTTCTATTCTTGGCGATAGAAGCGCTTTTTTTTGTATTCTGCTATCCTTGCATCGAAAGTTACAAAAATGTAATGGGAATTTATGGCAACAAGAGGCAATTTGAGTGCGAAAACTGTCGAACAAAAGAGAGTCATCGTTTGGGGACAACCTGATTTGTTGAGCTGGGCGGTTGAATTTTTTCTATCTGCCCACAAGGATTGGAATGTGATCAGTCTTTCAAATGAGTTTGGCATTGATGGTTTGTTTTCTGAAATGGAAAGCGCGCATACAGATGCGGTCATTATTTACCAGCGCGCTTGTTTAAAAAGCGCGCATCTGCTTGCAGAATTGTTGTGGAGTTACCCGGACATGGCAGTGATCACTGTCAATCCTGATAACAATTCAATGGATGTCTATAACAAAAAACAATTTTGCATTCACGAAGCGTCTGATTTTATTTCGGTTGTTGAGGGTGAGCTCCAATTGCACCCTGTTCAATAAGCAAGACAATTTTATTCAAAGTAATCGCATCATTATCGAACCATTAATAAAGGAGAATAAAAATGGCAAGAAATAAATTTCTAAATGTTTTGACCTCAGCCATGGTGATTTTTTCCCTCATCTTCGGAGGAAACTACACCACGGTGAGCGCGAAACAAAAAGGTCCGAGGCTTCCGCAAGGCAAAGCCATGACGCCGATCCAGAGGTTTGCGCAAGTTGGGGCGCAAACTCAAGACGCGCTCACATCCTTTCAACAAGACGCGCCCCAGCGCAGAATGACACCTGCTGAACGTCAAGCTGCTGCTGACCGCGCCGCGGCGCTTGGTCAGTTGCCAGGTCTTGCGGCGCCATTGCCTGTTGTCAGGTCAGGCAAGCGCGGCCCGGCGGTTGATCCGAGCGTGACCCCGCATTACTTCGGACCATTTGCCAACTATGCCAACAGCCCAATGCCCAAAGGCGGGATTGGCAGCATCGCAGTTGATGACGGCGGTACTGGTTATTCTGCCACACCCACCGTCACCGTTTTGGATGTGTACGGTACAGGCCTGGATGCTACAGCCACAGCAACAGTCGTTGGCGGTGTCATTACCGGCATTACGGTCAACACCAGTGGCGCAGACTATACAGCGCCCATCGTTATTATTGATGATGTGACCGGTACAGGCGCCGCTGCGACCCCGGTTCTTGATCCTCTCAGCCTTACCGGCGGTATCCGCAAGTTCGTAGATGCCGTACCCGGCTTGACTCCGGCCGGCGCGAACGGACTTGGGAACTACATTCCAGTCGCCGTTCCCGATTCGACTACATATGGCCCTGATTTTGTCCTTGCCAATCCCCACCCGGACGCAAGGCCTTCACATTATTATGAGATCGCTCTGGTTCAATATACCCAGCAGCTACACAGAGACCTGCCCCCGACCACCTTGCGCGGCTATGTCCAATTAGAGACAACGCAAGTAACGGGCGCGCATGTTCAACTGTTCTACCCGGATGGCAGCCCCATTTATTACCCCGGAACTGCCAACCCCGTTTTCGCAGTGGATCAACCCCGTTACCTGGGCCCGACGATCGTTGCTGCGAGCGACACCCCGGTTCGTATCAAATTCTATAACTTCCTGCCGACCGGTGAAGCCGGGGATTTATTCATCCCCACCGATACCACCGTCATGGGTGCTGGCGAAGGACCGAAGACCGCCCTAGGCGCTGATTGCGATCCCATGCTTGAAGTTTGTGAAATGTACACCCAGAATCGCGCCACCTTGCATCTGCACGGCGGTTTGGTTCCGTGGATCAGCGACGGCACGCCTCATCAGTGGATTACCCCTGCCGGCGAGACCACTCAATACCCCAAGGGCGTCAGCGTTTCAAACGTCCCGGATATGGCAGATCCCGGTGATGGCGCTCAAACCTTCTATTACAACAACGCCCAGGGTGCGCGCCTCATGTTCTACCATGACCACGCCTACGGCATCACCCGTCTGAATGTGTATGCGGGTGAAGCTGCTGGTTACGTCATCACCGACCAGGTCGAAGCAGACTTGATCGGCGGCACGAACCTTTCCGGCGTCAACCCTGGTTTGGGCGTATTTTTGCCCGGCGTTGGAACTCCGCTGGTAATTCAAGATAGAACCTTTGTGGATGCGACCACCATCGCGGCTCAAGACCCGACCTGGAAGTGGGGCACTGGTGCTCCGGACATTACCGGACGCAAAGAGCCCAAGACCGGCGACCTGTGGCTTCCCTCGGTTTATATGCCGATCCAGAATCCCAACGACCTCGCTGGCGCGAATGCCTATGGCCGTTGGCAATATGGTCCGTGGTTCAATCCGCCTACAGCCAATGTTGAACATGGCCCGATGCTCAACCCATACTATGATCCGGGATGTGACGGCACAGTTACCTGGTGCGAACCTCAGTTCCAGCCGGCCGTGCCAACTCCTTCCATGGGTATGGAAGCTTATATGGACACGTCCCTGGTCAACGGCGCGATCTATCCTTTCATGGAAGTAGACCCGTCCACGGTCCGCCTTCGCATTCTCAACGCGGCGAATGACCGCTTCTATAACTTGCAGATGTACGTCGCTGTTGACGCGAACGATCAGCCCTGCGATGTGGCAACCAACCCCACGCCAGCGGCTGAAGCCAGCGGCGTAACCTGTACAGAAGTCAAGATGGTGCCAGCCAATGCCACCGCCGGCTTCCCCGCCCTTTGGCCAACTGATGGCCGCGCTGGCGGCGCGCCAGATCCCGCTTTTGCTGGTCCTGAATGGATCCAGATCGGCACCGAAGGCGGATTCCTGCCTGCTCCGGTCGTGATTCCCCAGCAGCCAATTACCTGGCAGGGTAACCCCGGCTTCTTCAATGTCGGTAATGTGCTCGATCACTCCCTCCTTTTGGGTAATGCCGAACGCGCCGATGTGCTCGTTGACTTCTCTGCCTATGCCGGCAAGACCCTTATCCTTTACAACGACGCCCCGACAGCCTTCCCTGCGCTTGACCCGCGCTACGACTATTACTCGGGCAATCCCAGCCAGATGGATTCCGGCGGCGCTCCCACCACCCAGCGCGGTTACGGCCCCAATACCCGCACCGTGATGCAGATTCGCGTTAGGAACATCGCGCCGTCTGCTGCCTACGATGTGGCCGCTCTTGAGACAGTGTGGATGAAGAATATCGCGACAGGCAAAGCCGGCGTCTTCGAAGCGGCTCACCCTGATGAACCAATCATCGTCCCGCAGGCTGCCTACAACTCTGCTTATGACGCGAACTTCCCGTCAGACGCCCCCAGCCAGTACGTTCAGATCGGCGATTGGAACAAGACCTTTACTCCGATCGGCTCAACCACCCCGGTCAATATCGTCTTCGAGACAAAAGCCATCCATGATGAAATGGGCGGTGTCTACGACACTGTCTTCGGACGCATGAGCGGTATGCTGGGTCTTGATATCCCGCAGCCGAACAGTGTAAACCAGAATATTATTCTGTCTGGCTATGCGGCCCCTCCAGTGGATGTTTTAGAAGACACAACCGCCACACAGATCGGCGTTCTGGGTGATGGCACTCAGATCTGGAAGATCATGCACAATGGCGTGGATACACACCCGATCCATTGGCACATGTTCAACCTGCAATTGATCAACCGCGTCGGTTGGGACGGACTCCTCATGCCGCCGGACGCCAACGAACTGGGTTGGAAGGAAACCATCCGCATCAATCCTTTGGAAGATACTATTGTCGCGATGCGCCCGAAGAAGGCCAAGCAGCCCTTTGAAGTACCAAACAGCATCCGCCCGATTGACCCGACCAAACCCATTGGCGTTGCCTTGGATCGAGGTATGCAAGGCATTCTGACACCCGGAAAAGTACAGACCAACGCTCTCAATCATGTGATCAATTATGGCTGGGAATATGTCTGGCACTGCCACATCTTAAGCCATGAAGAAATGGACATGATGCACTCAATGGCAGTTGCAGTGAAACCGACTGCGCCCTCCGGCCTGACTGTGACTGGAAGCACGCCAACAACCGTAAGTTTGCAATGGATGGATAACTCTACCAACGAGACTGAATTCACCTTGCTAAGAACCGGCTCCGGTGGAACGACAAGCATTGTTGTTCCCTCCACATCCGGGCCGATCACCGGTGGCTTTGTAACCTACACTGATATCGTACCCGCTGGTTCAGCCAACACCTATCAAGTCATGGCCACCAACATTGTTGGCGACACCTTTATTTACGATACTGCCCCGGGCGCGAAGAACTTCCCTGTCAAGAATGTCAGCTCCGGCCCATCAAACAGCACCGCGGGCTCTCTGGCAGTCATGTCGATCACGCGTGAGGCCCTGGCGGTGAATCCCACCAATGCCGCAAGCGTAAACTTCACAGTGACATTCTCTGAACCTGTGGCTGCTCTTACTGCTGGTGACCTGGCTTTGACCAGCGTTGGCACAATTGCCACAGACCTTCCAGCGCCATCTATTACTTCAGTCACTGCGGGACCGTCTGCCACATACACTGTCACGGTTGATACCGGCACTGGCAGCGGCACGCTCCGCCTTGACCTGGTCAACCCCGCCCTCGGTGGACCCTTCAACACAGGTGAATTCTATACAATCGAGAAGGTCGCACCGGCCGTTCTTTCAATCGCTCGTGCCTCTGCCAACCCCAGCAGCGGAGCAGGCGTCAATTACACCGTGACCTTCGATAAGGCCGTAACCGGCGTGGACGCAGCCGACTTCGGTTTTGCCACCACTGGTGATTTTGGCCTGACCACTCCTGCTGTGACCAAGATTACCGGCACCGGCGCAGTCTACACAGTGACCGTTGGTGGATACAAGACCAACGCTGGCACGCTCGGACTCAATCTGGTTGACAATGACACCATCAAAGATGCTGCCTTGATCTCGCTAGGCGGTCCTCTCGGTGCAGCCGACGGCAGTTTCACCGGCGAAATTTACACGGTTGATAACGTTGCGCCGACTGTTGTCTCCAGTGTGCGCGCATCTGGCAACCCGACCAGCACGCCTACTGTGGCCTTTACAGTGACTTTCTCTGAGGTCGTGACTGGCGTAGACAGGTTTGACTTCAGTTTGAGCCCAACGGTCGCCGGCGCTTCGATTACGAGCGTGGGTGGCACCGGTGCAACCCGCACAGTTACCGTCAACACAGGGACTGGCAGCGGCACTCTCCGCCTGAATGTGTTGGATAACGACACGATCGTGGACGGATATTTCAACCAGTTGAACGGCACCACAACAGGTACCACCTTCACTGCTGGCGAAAGCTATACCGTTGATAAGGTCCCGCCGACGGTTGTATCGATCGTTCGCTCCTCCACCAACCCGAGCGGCGCAACCACTGTCAACTTTATAGTAACCTTCTCCAAGATCGTGACCGGTGTGGATAGATTTGACTTCAACCTGGTCAATGGCGGAACAACTGTCATCGGCGCTGATATTGTCAGCGTGGGAGGCACGGGCGCTGTCCGTACCGTTACCGTCGATACAGGCACTGGCTCAGGCACGCTGCGTCTGGACCTGATTGATAATGACACGATTAAGAGCGAAACACTCATCGCACTGGGTGGGGCTGGATTGGTCAACGGCGATTTCGCACTCGGCGAATCGTATACGATCGACAAGGAGCCCCCGACGGTGGTTTCGATCAACCGCTCCTCAACGAGCCCGTCGGCCGCTTCAAGCGTGAACTACATTGTCACGTTCTCGAAATCGGTGATCGGTGTTGACATCGCAGACTTTAGCCTGCTCAATGCAGAAACAACTGTTACTGGCGCCTCCGTCACTTCTGTGACAGGCACCGGGCTGACCCGTACCGTGACCGTCAATTCAGGCACCGACTCCGGCACGCTACGTCTGGATCTGGTTGACAACGACACCATCATGGACGCAACCGGCAATCCTTTGGGTGGCGCAGGCGGCATCTTGGATGGCAGCTTCACGGGTCAAGTCTACACGTTCGATAAGACTGCCCCGACCGTAGTCTCGATCAACCGCTCTTCAACCGACCCGTCCGGTGCGTCTACCGTGAACTATACAGTTACCTTCTCCGAAGTAGTGATAGGCGTGGATAAGTTTGACTTCAGCCTTACCAACGCCGGAACAACAGTCATTGGCGCCTCCGTCACATCTGTGGGTGGCACAGGCCTGACCCGCACCGTGACCGTCAATACAGGCACAGGCTCCGGCACACTGCGTTTGGATTTGGTCGATAACAATACCATCAAGGATTCGCTTCTGAATGTTTTGGGCGGCCCGGCTGGCAACCCGGTTGGTGACTTCACCGGCGAGATGTACACGATCGTCAAGAACCCGCCGTACGTCGTCTCGATTACCCGCGCCAATACGAATCCCACCAGGGAAAACCAGGTGAACTTCATAGTGACGTTCTCTGAATCAGTAACGGGTGTGGATGCGGCGGACTTTAGCGTGGTCAATGCCGGAACAACCGTCACAGGCGCAGTTGTCAGGACGGTTTCTGGAACAGGCGCCACCCGCACGATCAGGGTCGACCCGACCGGTACTGTTGATCCGCTGGCTGAGTTCGGTACGCTGCGCCTCGACCTGATCGACAACGATACCATCAAGAATACCGCGCTCACCCCGTTGGGCGGATCTCTCGGCGAGCCAAACGGCAGCTTCACGACCGGCCAGTTCTATACGATTGATAAGAAGGCTCCGACCGTGCTCTCGATCACCCGCGTCAACGCAGACCCAACCGCCGCGGCGACCGTAACCTTCCTGGTGACCTTCTCTGAAGGTGTGACCGGCGTGGATCGCACTGATTTCACTCTGGCCAATGCTGGCACGACTGTTGTCGGCGCTACAATCGCCAGTGTCGGCGGCGTCAATGGAACGAACACTCGCACGGTTATCGTGAATACGGGCACCGGAGCGGGCACGCTGCGCCTTGACCTGATCGATAACGACAGCATTCGCGACACAGCCCTGAACCGTCTCGGCGGAACAGGCGCGGGCACTGGCAACTTCACCACAGGAGACTTCTATACCTTTGTTCGCTAGTTCGATTTTGAACCTGGGGTTTTGTTTTCAGGTGTAATAAAAATAGTATCCGAGTTCTCAGACAGGGGATTCGGATACTATTTTCTGATTTATTTTTATCTTTGCAGAAACCGCTCCTGCGACCAAAGTCCTAAATTTTTTAGACTAAGGTCAGGGTAGATTCTCCATCTTTGTCCATGTCGCCCAGGTTGATTGTAGGATATTATTTTTACATTTACCGTATAACGCTTAAGTGAATCTGGTAACCCACTTTAGAGTAATCTGGATTTTTTCTCCAACGTATGCCAGGAGACAGATATGAACTGGACTTTTGTTGATACTCAAAAAAAGCATAGTGTAGAGCTGTTTGAAATGAGGACCAAACCGTTGATCGATCATCGCGGCCGCATGTTTGGCGTCACGCTCTTTAGCGATTTGAGCGCTCTCATCCTGGCTGTTCTTTCCGTCCATTGGGGATTATCCTTGGCTGCTTTGTATAGCGGCAGCGGCGTAAGTGAAATTGACCATGTTTTGTTTGTAATGATTTGTTTATCACTATTCATGGCCACTAACCTGTATCCCGGCATCGGCCTTAACCCTGCCATGGAAATGAAAACTGTCACGCAGTTGACCGTGCTTGGGTTTCTGATCGTGTTCAGTTTTGACATGATCCGCGTTCCGTCGTGGTCAATCGACAAATTGATGTTGATCCTGATCAGTGGATTATCTGCCCCCTTCATATTGGGCATGCGCTGGTTGACGCGAATCATCGCTGTGAAGCTGGGTGTGTGGGGGGAACCTGTTGTTGTGATAGCCGGCAGGGACAGAGTCTCGGACATGACAAATTACTTTAACTATCGCCGCCGGCTTGGTTTTTTGCCAGTACTGGGTGTCACCGAAAAGGCCGGAAGCCACGCTTCTTCTGCGGTGCAGATCATGGAGGTGGAAGACCTGCTGAAACTGCCGCATGGATATTTTTTCAACAAGGGCATCCACACCGTGCTTGTGAGCACCCAGATTGGTTCTGAATTATCCCGCTCAAAAATTAATCACGACCTGCTCCAAAAGTTCAAGCGCATGATCTTTGTCTCAGATATGGATTGGCTGGAAGGCGTCTCGATCGCTTATCATGACTTTGAAGGCATGATCGGGATGGAGGCGCAGCAAAACTTCCTTGCGCCGATACATATTTTTCTGAAACGCGCCATGGATATCCTTCTGGCTGGCATGCTGATGGTCTTGCTCCTGCCTGTTTTCTTTCTAACCGCCTTGTTGATCCGCCTGGATTCGCCCGGGCCGGCAATTTACAAACAGGAGCGTATCGGCAGGAATGGCCGCAGGATCCGTATTCAAAAATTCCGCAGTATGCAGGTCGGCGCCGATCAAATTCTGGCTGATTACCTTGCCGCCAATCCGCAGGCCCGCAGGGAATGGGACGAGACTCAGAAGCTGCGTGACGATCCGCGCATCACGCGTGTGGGGAAGTGGTTGCGCAAACTCAGCGTGGATGAAATACCCCAGTTGTTCAACATCCTGGTTGGCGATATGAGTTTGGTCGGTCCCCGCCCGATCGTAGAAAATGAGGTGAAGCGCTACAAGGATAATTTTGATGTCTATAGCACAGTCCGCCCTGGCATTACTGGAATGTGGCAGGTTTCTGGTCGTAACAATACCACCTATGACGAGCGGGTGATGTATGATGTCTATTATGTCCGCAACTGGTCTGTCTGGCTTGATGTTTATATCCTGTTCCGTACGATTTGGGTTGTTTTGGGCAGGCATGGAGCGTATTAAAGGCTATTCATGATAAAAACTCCCGCCCGTTTTGCGGTTTATGAAACAACCATTGCCGTAAAACGACTCATTGAAAAATTGCTCAACCATCGAAAGGTCGTGCGCAACGGCGCTTTCGGCCTGTTGGATTTTTTTGCATCCTCCTTTTTAACGTTGATAGTCACTCCCTTGCTGGTATACAAATTAGGAGTTGAACAATTTGGTTTATGGAGCGTCAGCAATGCGCTTCTGGGAATGCTGGGTATTTTTAATTTTGGCCTGGCTCCCACCATCATAAAATACGTTGCCGAATATTGGTCGAAAAAGGATGTCGAAGGAACGGCAGGTATTATTTCCGCTGCGCTGGTTTTGAACCTGACTCTGGCTGTGTTGATCAGCCTTCTGCTTTTTGTTTTTTCGCCTTTATTATCCGGCTTGTTTTTAAAGGAAACCGTCACAGATGCCCAAATCCAAGAGGTGATTCGTATTACGATCTGGGGCTTTGCACCGATGACGATCCGTAATGCCATGTTGGCGGTTTCAAAGGGTTTTCAGGATTTCAAAGTTGTCACACTTTTTGGAATATGGACAAACTTATTCCTGAATGGGTTCGCCATTCTGATCGCGGTAGTTGACGGGGATGTGTATAAAATGACAGTCTCGATGGTGGTCATTTTGTGGGGATCATGTTTTGCGGCGATCATCGTGACCGGAAACAAAATCCGCGCGATGAAAATCCCGCCTCATTACCTAAAGATCAGGCTGAGATTCATAAAGGAGATTTACCAGTTCTCGGTCTTTGTCGGCCTGACCAGTGTCGGCAGTGTGGTATTTAGTTTTGCCGACCGCCTGGCAGTCGGCGCTCTGCTTGGCCTGACAGCCGTCAGTTATTACACCATTGCGATTGGTGTTGCCAATAAATTCCTTGCCGTTTCAACGGCTGTGACGCAAGCCTTGGTGCCTGCCTTCAGCGCCTGGAAGCAGGAGTTGAAGGCCTCTGAAATTTCCCAAAAACTGACAACTGCGATTGCAGCCGTATCCATCCCCATCCTTGGGGCTGCAAGCCTGCTTCTTTTCTTTTCCCGCCCGTTGATGGTTCTATGGTTGGGCGAGTCAGTCGGGACGGCTGTTTTACCGAGCCTGCGGATTCTGGTGGTAATATATGCCAGCGTGTCATGCATTGCGCCGGCCTATCAAGCCGCAAATGCGCTTGGGTATCCGTGGATCAATACCGCAGGATCTTTGTTAATGGGTTCATTTACCATCATACTAATTATTATCCTTGGCGGAAAACTCGGCCTGCCCGGAGCCGCGCTGGCGAACGGGGCGATCGGCGTTTTATTTATCATTCCTGTTTACGTTTATCGTAACCTTCGAACTGGCCAGTCCCTCAGATGAGGCGCGTCTTGCAGGGAGCCGGTGACACTTAAGAGGCAATGGTCATGAATGTGGTTTCGGTTGGCAAAAAAATTTTAAATCAGGTCAGGTCCAGAATAAACCAGAAACATGACAACTATCTTCGACAAATAACAGGCGTGATTCATGTGGGGGCGAACTCAGGCCAGGAGCGCGAAGTTTATGATAAACATGGGCTGCATGTGATCTGGGTCGAACCCATCCCCGAGGTGTTTGAAAAATTAAAAACCAATATCGAAGGCTTATCCAAACAGCGGGCTTTTCAATATCTCGTCACCGACCGCGATGGCGGAGATTACGATTTTCATGTTGCAAATAACAACGGGGCTTCTTCGTCAATTCTGGACTTGAAATATCACAGGGAAGTCTGGCCAAATATTGACTATGTCGGCATCCTTGCGTTGAAGAGCGTGACGCTGGCATCTCTATGTGAAAAAGAAATGATCGACCTTTCCCAATGCCAAGCATTAATCATGGATACGCAAGGCAGTGAGCTGATGGTCTTGAAGGGCGGCATCTCACTATTACCCTTTTTCAAATATATCAAAACCGAAGTGCCGGATTTTGAGGCTTATGCAGGCTGTTGCCAACTGGCGGATATCAGCTCGTTCATGGAAGAGCAGGGATATGAGGAGTATTCAAGGCATAAATTTGTTTCCCGCCCGAACGGGGGGAATTACTACGATGTTGTTTATAGAAGGAAGATTTGGCCGAGTGAGCAGCCGTATGGAAAGCTATAAACAAACCCCAATGGAGATCAATTGCCCTGTCTGTTTCGCCGGCGCGTCCCGTCTTTTATGGAACACAGGAAGCAGGCAAGCCGCTCAACATTACATCTTACAGGAAAAATATCCCGAAAGATTTACAGATTTGGTGGCACACATTGAGCGTCTTTGGGGAAAGAACACTTGTGAAGTGGTTCGGTGCGATGCTTGCGGGTTTTGTTACAGCGTTCCCTTCGTTGCGGGCGATGCAAGATTTTACGAACTTGCTTATCTGCGTTCCGGATACCCGGTGTGGAAATGGGAATTCCAGGTCACCCTTAATGCCTTAAAAGATTCAGCCCGGCCGGGCATGAAATTAATGGAAATTGGTGCCGGTGACGGCGCATTTGTGCGGCAGGTTGCAGAAAAACTGTTGCTACGGGAGAATATCCTGTGTACGGAATACTCCGCGTTCGGGAAGCGCCAGATAGAGAAGCTTGGAATTCAATGTCTTTCAGAGGATGTCAGAAACCTCTCGCAGCCCGGGATGAAATCCAGCATGGATTTCATCTGTATGTTCCAGGTGCTGGAGCATATGGACGGCCTGGACGACCTCTTTCAAAAACTGAACTGGCTTTTGAAGGCAGACGGTAGCCTTTTTATCGCCGTTCCAAATTCTGAGAGGATCGCTTTTAACGAATTAAACGGCGCTTTGTTGGACATGCCGCCCAATCACATTGGGCGCTGGAATAAAAAATGTTTTATAGAAATCGGAATGCGAAATGGCTTTTCGATCGCCGGGCATGAGATCGAAAAGTTTGGTTTCTTTTCCGCGCTAAAACAATTCACAAATTATCGCCTGTTGAAAAGGTCCCAGAAGGCCGGAAGTTTTGAGAACCTGCTCTTTCGGCCGAGGAATCGATTTTTCCTTCGAGTGATGCAGGTATTGGGATTGACGATTCATTTGATACCAGCTGCAATTGTGCTTGTAAAAACGAAGCCCAGAACTGGAGATTCCCAGTGGGTGCATTTGACCAAGGTGGAGCCATGAAGACAGTGCGCGCTTCCTGTATAATTGCATTGTCATGGGAAACCAAATAATCTGCCCCGCCTGCAAGAGTCGGCACATAAAGCATCTCGGCCCGGTGCCCACTACCAATATTTTTGCAGGGCAATCGCTGCCTGAGTTGATTCCAGGAGGCAGTTTATTTAACTGCCATGAATGCGAATTGAGATTTAAATTCCCGCAGATCCAACCGGCCGAACTGAAAACCTTATACTCTTTGACCGGTCTTGATCATTGGCAATCTGATTCAAGCGCCCGGGCTGAGTGGGGAGTCGCAAGGGACTGGATACTTGCAACACCGATTAAATTTGACCTGCTTGATGTTGGGTGCTTCGACGGCAGATTTTTTTCCACGCTGCCGCCAGCATTCAAATTCTCTGGTGTCGAAATAAATCCGCAGGCGGCTGAGCAGGCGCGCCAAAAAGGCATAGAAATTATAGGGACTGATTTTCAAGCGATTGAAGGGTTACCTTCAGATGCTTTTGATGTAGTCACTGCATTTGATGTGGTGGAGCATATAACCGACCCGGCCGGGTTTTTGAAGCAGGCTGTCCGTGTGGTTCGCCCCGGCGGATTAATCATTATTTCCACTGGAAATGCCTTGTCACTGCCGCTAAGGCTGTTGGGCAGCCGTCACTATTTTGTGGTGAATGCGGAACATGTGTCCTTCATCAGCCCCCAATGGTGCAAAAGACTTGCCGGCGAAATTGGTGTGACCTTGATTGCTGAGAGAAGGTTCTCTCATGCGATATTTAATAACATTTACCTGCGAATCAAGCAAATTGCATTGAACATAATGTACCGGTTTTTTCTACCCTTCTTTGTCGGGCTGAGGCGGCAGGGTTTAAGCGACAAGAATGTGAATCTACACCCGGAACTGGCACTCCTGCCCCCCAATTGGATGACTGCGAAAGACCACTTCATAGTAAAATTTCAAAAGCAGTGACCATTCGATCCAGGCAACTTGATTAGGTAAACGATTATGAAAATTTTAGTGACGGGCAGCAGCGGTTTGATCGGTTCTGAGGCAGTGGAGTATTTTGACGCTCGGGGGAATCAGATCGTTGGCATTGATAACAACATGCGCCGGGAATTTTTCGGACCAAAAGGCGATACCACCTGGAATCTCGAGCGGCTAAAACGGCATACCCGTTATTTTTCGCATCAAGACCTGGATATCCGTGACAGGGAGGCGATATTTAATTTGTTTCGCGATCAGCGCTTTGACGTCATAGTACATTGCGCTGCGCAGCCTTCGCATGACAAAGCCTGCGAAATCCCCATTTTGGATTTTGAGGTAAACGCCCTTGGAACAGTCAACCTTCTTGAAGCAACAAGGCTGTTTTGCCCGGAGGCCGTGTTTTTACACATGAGCACAAACAAGGTCTACGGCGATGCGCCGAATGAAATTCCCCTCGTTGAAACAGAAACGCGCTATGAATATGCGCGAGCCGAAGACTTCAATGGAATCAATGAGGAATGCCGCATAGACCGTTCTCTGCACTCGCTTTTTGGAGCATCCAAGGCGGCTGGAGATATTGTCGCTCAGGAATATGGCCGTTATTTTGGGATGAAGGTCGGAATATTTCGCGGCGGATGCCTGACCGGGCCTTCCCATTCAGGGGTCGAGCTTCATGGCTTCCTGTCGTATCTGGTTCATGTGGCAGTGACCGGCAAGCCGTATACGATCTTTGGCTATCAAGGTAAGCAGGTGCGCGACCAGATCCATAGCCGTGATGTGATCCTGGCTATGGAAGCCTTCATAAAAAATCCTCGTCCGGGCGAAGTCTATAACCTTGGCGGCGGGCGCGGAAATTCCATCTCGGTGCTGGAGTGCATCCAGTTAATTCAGGAAATTGGCGGATATAAAGTCAATTGGACTTACGTGGACAGGAATCGAGTCGGCGACCACATCTGTTATATTTCCGATCTGAGCAAGTTCAAAAAGCATTTCCCGGAATGGTCCATCACGCGTTCACTGGGCAATATCATTGATGAAATGATCAAGTTCGAAGTGCAGCGGCAGCCAACGGTCACGCCGGACCGGGTTTAAATCCACATTATTCCATTTTTTGGAGAAGTGACTTTGACGATCCGTTTTGATACTGACAGGCAGGTTCCGCAACATATATTAACCAATACAGTGCAGCGGTCTACGCTTGGCTGGGTGGATTTGCTCGTGTTTTTTGTTGGGTTGTCAAATGCTGTTTATATCAACGTGGGAGGGAATTTATATCTGGCCGAAGCTTTGCTTTTGATTCTGCTGCCTTACCTGCTGTATGCCCGCAAAGGACTTTTGCACTTTGGGCTTGTAAAGTGGCTGCTGGTTTTTGGGTTGGCATGGTTATTAAACCAGGCGATAACAGATTTTTACCGCAGCACATCGACACAGGATATGTTGAAGGGCTGGGCGTTGATCGGGATCTTTCTGACAAATTTTCTATCCCTTTATCTGCTGGTGTTTCCCAAACCCCGTCGCATTGCCATTGGATTACTGGGACATGCGCTTGGGCTTGCTCTCCAACTGTTTATTCAACCGACCTCGCATATGGTGGTGAATGCGTGGAAGTTTGGGGCAGGATATGCATTAACTTTGCTGGCATCAGTTGTGATCTTTTTTTTCTACAATAAAAAGCCACTCAATATTGCGTGGTGGAATATTGTATTGGTGATGCTTGCCTTGTTCTCATTTTATGTCCGCTCGCGCTCGTTGGGCGGGACTACATTACTGGCTGCTTTTGTAGTGTGGTTTCGATATACCCGTGCCGGGCAAAGACTGGCTTCACGGTTTACCCGTTCGATGAATATTGCTTTAAGTTTCCTTCTGCTGCTCTCTGTTGTTTGGGGCATTATTCAACTCTATGGGTTTGCAGCCGGGCAGGGCTACCTCGGAGAAGCTGCGCGGGTCATAAACCAATCACAATCTTCGGGAGATTTTGGCATTTTACTTGGCGGCCGGCGGGAATGGCTGCCCGCCATGTATGCTGTTACCGATTCACCGCTCCTCGGTTATGGATCCTACGCGCGCAATACAGAGTACGGCCAGTATCTTTATGAATTGAACCGCCTGGGTTATGTCGTAAACAATGAGCAAATGGACGCGTACCTTGCTTCAAGGAATTTCATCCCCACTCATTCGCATCTTCTCCAAGGGTTGGTTTGGGCTGGCCTTGCTGGAGGCGTCTTCTGGATTTTTGCGTTGATCTTCATTGCCCGCTCGTTAATCTCAGCTTATCGTTTTCCCAATGGGCTTTTTATAGCCACGATATTCATGGGCTTTTATGGCATTTGGAACGTCCTGTTTTCCCCCTTTAGTAATAGTTTAAGGCTGCAATGGGCTTTTGTACTGATCACCCTGTTATTCGCGCACATAAGCCTGCCTGCGCCCGCAGTTGAATCCCTCCGAACCACAGACCAGTGAAATGAAGGTGCTTCTCATCGATCCAGTTGGAACTGGACATCATCTTGAATATGCTGTATTACTCGCCTCGGGATTGAAAGCTCTTGGGATACAGGTTTGTTTTGCAGGGCCATCCTCCTTGCTGGATGCTCTTACTTCGGATTCGATGATACAGGATGGAATCCCCCTTGATGAAATCAGTTTTGGTTCCAATTATTTTGCCAATGAGAGAACGCGGTTCCGTTTCTTTCAAAACTCCATGACCGCGTGCAGAAAGACCGGCGCGGAGATCTGCCATTTCCTTTATATTGATCGTTATTTGACCTCAGCCTTGTATGGCGGAGTCTTACGCAACAAAACATCCTCCATCTATGCAACGCTTCATACAGTATATTTTTTACCTGAGTTCACCCCGAGCAGGGCGCACGTACTAAAGGGGCAGGTGGATTTTTGGAGTCTTCGCTTGTTGGTATCAAATGGCATGCGCATCATGTTGCACTCGGAGAAGATTACATCCTCATTAAAAATCCTTACCGGACAGCAAAAATTTGATTATGTCCCATATCCGGTGGCAGAATTTTTCGTCACTGGGGAAGAAAGAGGAATTTTTCGGGCTCACATTCGCGCAAGGTGGGGACTATCGGCCGGCGAGGTGCTTTTGCTGGTTTTTGGCGGAACTCGTCACGATAAAGGTGCAGACCTAGCCATAAAAATGCTCTCCCTGCTACCTTCACAATTTCATATTTTAATTGCCGGCAAAGGGACATTTTTCCCCCAGGCATATTTGGAGGAATTGGCTTCTTATCATGGAGTACTTAACCGGGTTCATTTCGATAACAGAATTATCCCGGAGAGCGAGAGGCCTGACTATTTTTGCGGCTGCGATATATTTTTGATGCCCTATCGGAAAAATTTCTCAGGCCAAAGCGGACCGCTGACCGTTGCTGCCGCGCTGGGGACAAAGATAGTGTCGCCGGATCTCCCCGTCCTAGCCGAGACGATCTCGAACCATAATTTGGGCTGGCTCTATCCGGTAGAGGATGTGGAGCAGATGGCGGCGACAGTACTAGAGGCTGCAAACTCCCCAGTTTTGAAGCCTCCTCAAAAATTCATCACAAACCACTCCACTCTGGCTTTTTCGAAAGCTGTCGCAGAGAGTTACTCAAAGGCAAAAAATAAATGAGAAACGAATCGAGGAATAACCTTGCAAGCAGCCATTATGACCAGTCTTATTTTTCCTGGCAGAGTGACATTGGCGAATTTGGCGGCTGGGCAAATGCTCCATTGTTCAGCAGATTTATAAGGCCTAGTGATGCAGTGCTGGATTTTGGCTGCGGCGGCGGGTGGCTGTTAAAAAATATCTCTTGCCAGCGCAGGCTTGGGGTAGAGGTAAACCCTGTTGCGGCAGATGCGGCACGGAAGAATGGCGTTGAGATATTTGGCGCAGCCAGAGATGTGCCTGATTTGGCTGCTGATGTTGTTATTTCCAACCATGCGCTTGAACATGTTCTGCACCCCTTACACGAATTAATTTCCCTAAGGCCGAAATTACAGCCCGGCGGATTGGCTGTTTTTATTGTGCCATGTGAAAATATTCGCGGCAAATACTTTCCCAACGATATTAACCATCATCTTTATACTTGGAATCCTATGAACCTTGGGAATTTGTTTACAGAGGCTGGATATTTGGTTGTGGAATCCAGACCGTTGATGCACAAGTGGCCTGTAAAGTTCCGGTTGCTTGCGCGTGCGGCCGGCCGTCGGGTATTTGACTTTGCCAGTTGGGTCTATGCCCATCTGAACCGCTCTTCTTTTCAGGTGAGGATTATTGCATGTGCCCAATGATGTTGGCCGCCGTCTTTCAGATCATATGTGAGGCGCTGTGAAGATAGTCAACTGGCAGTATTCCATGAGCACTCATCAGTTCCATATGTGGAAAGCATTTCGGGAAATGTCCCGCTGTGAATTTACGCTTGTGCTTGAAAGTCAAAAGGAGATTCAGACAAAAGAAGTTAGCCTCGGAGAGTTGCAGGAACTGGGGAAGATAATCTTCCCTGCCGGTTTTCGGTGGATTGCAGGGCTGGCTATTATGAAACAAAACCCTGATGCCATACACGTGTTCACCGGGTTTAGGAATGTATGGTATTTTTTTCCTTTAATTTGCTATGCCCTTTTTCATAACATCAAAGTGGCTGTAATGAACGAACCTTATTCGATCCATCCTGTTGGCTATTTTCAGGAGGAGGCAAGCTGGCAGACTCGTTTGAAGGTAGGCACGAGACCATATCTTTACCGCGGCATGGCGCGATTACTGACATATGCTGAACAACAGGTGCCGCCCTGTATCCTGCCATTGTCTTTGATCGCCATGGAGCAGTTTAAACAGGGCGGCTTTGATTCGAAAACAATGTATCCGTTTGGATATTTCGTCCCGGGGCAGCCTGTAAATCACATGAGGCTACACCAGAAAACACATCAACTGCGCCTGATTTTTGTCGGCTCCTTGCTTTTGAGAAAAGGCTTGGATCTTGCCGTCCAGTCAATTGAGGATTTGAATCGCGCTGGCTTTGATATTACCCTGGATGTTTACGGGCATGGTTCACCAGAGAAATTTTTTTCCTTACCTTCCACCTGTGTCTTCTACAAAGGTGCACTTCTGCCGAAGAATGTGCAAGCTGTGATGTCGCATTATGATATGCTCATCTTGCCCAGCCGGCATGATGGCTGGGGTGTTGTTGTAAATGAGGCATTGTTGCAGGGTGTGCCTGTCATTGTCAGTGACCGGGTGGGGGCAAAATGTCTGATTGAAAAAAGCGGCGCCGGTGTAGTTTTTAGTTTGGAAGATGGTGGGGACCTGACCATTAAATTGAGCGCACTTTTTCAAAAGCCCGAATTGATCACTAAAATGCGGCAAATGGCTCTTCTGGTTGGAAGTGCAATTTCTCCTGAAGAGGGCGCGAAATATTTGTTGAATGTTTTTCAACACCATTTTTTTTCCGAAGGGCAGCGGCCGTCTGCTTTGTGGGCAACAGGCCGCATAAATGAACAATGAATATTGGGAACTTAATTGACGATGTCATTTTTATTGCGGAAAGCCTTTAAGTCTATTGCAGATCCTCTGGGGGGGGGCGACTTTTTTCGCAAGGGTTTTGTCGCGTTGAACCGCTTCGGCGAACATGCCCGCTCTGCCATGTACGGTGCGGTTGATCCATCGAGTACGATCATTCTGGCTGGGTCGGGGCGGAGCGGCACAACCTGGCTCGGTAATTTGATTTCCACCATGGCGAAAGCACAGCCAATTTTCGAGCCTTTAGCGCCGAGCCGGAATCCAATAGTCAGGGATTTAACAGGATGGGAACTTCCTCCCATTGACGTTTCCTATATCCGGGCCTTTTATCTTGCTGAAAATGACCCTTCTGAATCTTGGAAAGCTCACTGGGCGGATATATTAACTGGCAGGTATAGAACATACTGGACTGACGCCGACCGCCAATCTTATTTTCCTGATTGTTATCTGGTAAAGGAAGTTTGGGCGAACCTGATGCTGGGTTTTGTCTATTGGAACTTTCAGCCAAAAATCGTTCATTTGGTGCGCCATCCATGTGCAGTGATCGCGTCTCGTCTTCTTGTTCCGTGGCAAGCAGGCGTGGAAGATATCCTAAGCCAGGAGGAACTTGTCGAAACATATCTGCGCCCCTGGGTCGGGTTGATCGAAAAAGAAAAGGACCTATTAGGCGCACATGCGGTCTGGTGGGCTGTTGAGAATATGGTCGCTTCCAAGCAACTCGCATCCTGTCCGCATCAATTTATCTTTTACGAAGAAACAGTTACCCAGCCGGTAAAGATTGGTAACCAACTATCTGAATGGTTGGGCAGGGGAGAGGCGCCGCTAAACCTTGAGAGACTTGCCCAAAAACCAAGCAGAATGACTCAAAAAGGAGTAAACAGTATAAAGACGGATAAGGTGTTATCTCAATGGCAGGCTGCCTTATCCATTGAAGAACAAAAGCGAATTCTCCGCTGGGCACACACATTGGACTTGAATTGGTATGGCTTCGACCCAATGCCCAATACCCTGGGGCGGAAAAAAGAGAAGGAATAGCGAATGAATATTTTTATGGTTGGTACTTTCCCGCCACCTGTAAACGGCATGGCTGTTATCACCCAAGCTTTTTTTGAATGCCTGCAGGCGGATGAATTCGATGTTAAGAAGATAGACACATCCCCAATCGATTCCTCCCGAAGCATTCTTTCAAGAATTTCGCGCTTACGCCCCTTCTTATCCTTTTGGATTCAGTTGTTGAAAAACAATCTATCTGATGCGGTCGTTTATATTTCCCTGTCTGATGGCTGGGGACAACTCTACGACCTAATAACATGTATACTTTGCCGCATGATGAGGCAGAGACTTGTTTTACATCACCACAACATGAATTATCTGGAAAATAAGCGAACGCTCTCGGCGCTTCTTTTCCAAGCCGCAGGCGTGGATACAATTCATATTGCCTTATGCATGAAGATGAAAAATAAATTGCAGGATTTGTACGGCTGTAAATCAGTTTCCTTGCTCTCAAATTTTGGTTTTTTGCATCCCGTTCTTCAGCGAAGGAACAGGGATGCCCTTAGAACGATCGGATATATCAGCAACATTACCCGTGAAAAAGGCGGTTGGCAGATGATTCGGCTGGCTGAAAAACTACATGAAAATGGATGGGACATTAAATGCAGGATAGCAGGTCCCTGCCATGACCGTGAACTGGTCGCCGCACTGACGAAGGCTCATGCGGAGGGAGTCCTGGAGTGGCTCGGCCCGGTCTACGGTCCTGAAAAATCAGTATTTTGGAATTCGCTGGATGTAATTATTTTTCCGACAGAGTACGTAAACGAAGCAGAACCATTGGTGATATGGGAGGCGCTGTTGGCTGGCGTTCCCGTGATCGCCTATGACAGGGGATGTATTTCTGGGCAGGTTTGCGACGCTGGTAAAATCATCCCGCGCAGTGCCAGGTTTGTCGAATCTGCACAGAAGGAAATTAAATCCTGGGCGGCCGATTCAGATGTTTACCGGCGCCATGTTCGAAATGCGACCAAAAGGAGCGAATCTGCCGGAAGGATGGCGGAAGATCAATGGCGGCAATTTACCGCGAATCTAAAAAAATGGTGATATTGACCGGAGCAAAATGCAGATGAAATCCAAGAGGCCGATTCTCGTGACAGGTTCACATGCCTCAGGGACGACCTGGGTTGGGCGCATGATCGCCTACGCTCCCCGGGTCGCTTATTTATACGAGCCGTTTAAAACAGGAATGGACAGGACGATCTGCAAAGCGGATTTCCCATATTGGTTTCCTTATGTTTGCATTGAAAATGAAGCAGCATTCATATTTCCTGTGCAGGACATGCTGAATTATCGCGCCCGTTTTTCGCAGGGTATAGAGACAGCTCGAACGGTAAAGCAGTATGCCCGTCAGGTTCGGACATTGTTCCAGTTTGCAAATTTCCGATTGCTTAACTTCCGCCCACTGATTAAAGACCCCATCGCTGTGTTTTCTACAGAATGGCTGGCCGAAAGGTTTGACGCAATCCCTATTATCCTAATTCGCCACCCGGCGGCGTTTGCAGGAAGTTTGAAAAATAATAATTGGGCAGATCACCCTTTTGACCACTTTACCGCACAGCCATTATTAATACGGGATTATTTATCCCCGTTTTCAAAAGAAATTGAACTGTTTACACGTGAAAAGCAGGACGTCATTGATCAGGCGGCCTTGCTATGGAAAATGATCCACCATGTAATTTCCGTCTACCGTGAAAAGCACCCGGATTGGCTTTTTATCCGGCATGAGGATATTTCCCGTGACCCCGTTAATCAGTACCGGATGATTTTCAATAAATTGGAGATCCCCTTCACTATTCAAGTCGAGGAAAATATTAAGCGTTACAGCGAAACCGAAAATAAAAGGGCGCTCATAAGCAACCGTTTTTCAGCATTGCGGCGAAACAGCACTCAGAATGTGAAGAGTTGGAAAAACCGCCTGACTCAAGCTGAAATTGAGCGGGTTAGGGAAAAGGTTCAGGAAGTTTCAGAGCTGTTTTATTTAAACGAGGAATGGTAGGTTGGTAACAAAGCGAACCTTCAAAATTCAACCTTTTATGCTCTCACCGCTCCATACAATTCCACGCTCGTATGGATGGCGAGATAATGGATATGCTTCACGCGGCTTTCCTTTAGCTTTTCCGCCAGCGGGAGCGCCTCCGCCGTGGACTAAAAATATGGATTTCGCGCTCTGCTTCACAGGGAGGCATACTCAACCAGCAGATCTTGTCCGGCGTGCGAAGTGCCGTTCTCCAAAGTTTACCAGTCGGTATGATATGTTATGGCAATCCGGCAAAGCCCATTCGACCCCGGCTGCACCCCTCTTAATTCATGCGCATCCTCATCGTCGGCCTCAACTTCCCACCTGAACTTATCAGCACCGGCAAATATACTGGAGAACTAGCCGCCTACCTCGCAGCTAGTGGACATGCTGTCCGCGTCATCACCACGCCGCCATACTATCCTCATTGGAAAATTCGGGATGGTTATCACGCCTGGCGATATACGAAAGAAGCCTGGCAGGGAGTTGAGATTCAACGCTGCCCATTATGGGTGCCGCGCAAACCCACTGGATTCACTCGCCTGATTCACCTGGCTTCATTCGCCCTCTCAAGCCTCCCCGCGCTCGCCGCTCAGTTAAGTTGGAAACCGTCTGTCGTGATCTGCGTTGCGCCTGCGTTGATGAGTGCGCCTTTCGCGTTGGTTTTTGCCCGTTTGAGCGGGGCGCAGGCGTGGATCCATGTTCAGGATTTTGAGCTGGATGCGGCGTTAAAATTGGGGATATTTCCTGTTGGCAAGAGACTGGCAGATTTTGCTGCACGTTTTGAGTCCTCCTTCCTAAATAGTTTCGACCATCTCTCCACCATATCTCAGCGCATGTTGACTCGTTTGCATGAAAAAGGGATTTCCCCCCATAAAACCAGCCTGTTTCCAAATTGGGTCGACACAAACCTGATTTACCCACTTATGGCGGAAAACCCGCTGCGGACCATGCTTGGCATCCCCGATGAAAAATTGATCGTCCTCTACGCTGGAACGATGGGAAAAAAACAAGGATTGGAAAACCTGTTGATCGCCGCCCGCCGCTTGCGCGATCAAACCCAAATTCAATTTATCCTGTGCGGCGATGGCGCGGTCCGCGCAGAACTTGAAGCTGCCGCGCAAGGTTTACCCAACGTTCGCTTCCTGCCAGTTCAACCCATCGAAAAATTAAATCAATTGCTGAATCTTGCCGATATTCACGTTCTACCTCAAAGAGCGAACGCCGCGGATCTGGTCATGCCATCCAAGCTCAGCGGCATGTTGGCCAGCGGTAAGGCTGTCATTGCAACCGCCGACCCGCAGACCGAGTTGGGTCAAATTGTAGGCGAGGTAGGTTGCCTCATTCAACCAGACAACGCTGACGTGCTTGCCGCTGCCATTCTTGACCTGGCTGCCTCAACTAAAAAGAGAATCGAATTGGGGAAAAAAGGGCGGGAATATGCCGTCAGTCACTGGGGCTCAACAACAGTGCTGACTCAATTTGAAAACTGCCTGCGGGAATTGGCAGGCCGCAAGCATTAAAACTTCTCTTTGGCTGACTGCTCCAAAATAAAGAATCCCATCTCGAGCATTCGCTTCACCTCTGACCTGTGAACAGGTCGGTCGTTCTCGAGCTTTTCCAGCAGCCTCAACAGCGCACCGCGCACTCCGCTTGCGCGGTGTGCCCAAACTGAATCAGCTGAGATTCTCTCAAGCCGGGCAAACAGCAACCAAATCAGGTCAAGAGACGGGGTTTCATCCATGTTAAGAAAAAAAGTGCCCCAGCCAGGAGTCGAACCCGGAACCTACTGATCCGAAGTCAGGCGCTCTATCCATTGAGCTACTGGGGCGTACCCGAAATTATACACGATTGCAAGCGGCTAGTACACGCGGGCATAATGCGAATAAAACGGCTATATATGGCGGTATGAAGGGATGTGAACCGCATGACGAAAACGGACTTGAATAAAATAATACAAAGTAGAGCGCCTGACTCTTTGTCACAGGATGTTTACTTACCTACACTTGCGGCGGCTTTTCTGCTTGACCGTAAAGCGCAAAACTTGACGAAGAAGACGCTAGACTTTTACCGCGTAAATTTAGAGACGGTTATAAGCTGGCTTGACACCCAAGCCGTGAAGACTGTGACCGAATTGACGCCCGAAACGCTGCGGGCGTTTTTTATTGCCATGTCCGAACAAGGACACAAGGCGGGCGGCGTGCTTGCGTTTTATAGAACCGTGCGGGTCTTCCTGCGGTGGTATGCAATGGAATTTGAACCGCTTGAATGGCGCGATCCTTTGCGAAAGGTAAAACCGCCAAAGGTGGACATTGAACCGCTTGAACCCGTGTCCATGGATACGGTCCGCGCATTATTGGACACTTGCAAGCGGGGCAAATTCACAGGCGAACGGGACCGCGCTATTCTGTTATTCCTGCTTGACGCTGGCGTTCGTGCGGGTGAACTGCTGGCTTTGGATCGTCAAGACACGGACATTCTCACGGGTGACGTTCTTATTCGTAAGTCAAAGTCACGCAAGCCGCGGACGGTGTTTATCGGGCGAACGGCACGGCGGGCGCTGCGGTCCTATCTGAAAATGCGTGAGGACATGGCGCGGGCTTTATTCGTCACGGATGAAGGCGAACGGCTGCGAATGGCTGGGCTTCGTCAAATTATGGTGAGACGATCAAGGCTGGCGGGCGTGCCTGTCCCGTCCTTGCATAGTTTTAGACGTGCCTTCGCTTTGACCATGAACCGCGCGGGTGTTGACCTGTTGACCATTGCGCGGCTGCTGGGGCATTCGGACCTGTCAATACTTGAAAGATATATCAAACACACGGGCGAAGACTTGCGCGGATCGCATGAACGCGGCTCACCTGTTGACGGTGTGCTGTGAGGATATTTTAAGCTTGAGGAAAATAAACGGGGTTGACTATTTAAACGCTTATGCTATACTACAGGCAAGAACAACAACTAAATAACCAAGTCCGACAGATACTAACGGGACACAAAGCCTCATGGCCTTTGTGTCCCGTTTCCGTTTAATTCGAATTTGAAAGGATGACCAATGACCAATAAAAGACAGAACCCGCCCACGATTGCGATGCGTTTGAATGACGCCGATAAAAAAGCCTTGCGGATCGTGGCGGCGAATATGGGCAAGTCGCAAACCGAGGCCGTGCGTGTCCTGGTACGCGAACGACTGGCATCATTCTCACTGGCTACCATGCCAAAGACCGCGAACATGAAGCGGTAATTAAATGCAAAGTCCGCCTGGCCTGGCGGATTTTGCGGGAGAAAGGAACAAATGGATAAACCGAATATAGCACGAAATGGCAGGAAACGCAAACATGAAATTTTGGGGACGCCGATTCGAGTCAGTGGGCGGATAGTTGGGCAGGTCATCCCGCCCAATTACGTCAAAGACATTACCAACCGCCACATGCTGACAACTCCCCCAGCGATCGCAAATGACATCCAAGCCTTGACGGATGCGGAGCGGGCAGGCGCTATTTACTGTGTCTTCACGAACATTAACACGGGCATAGTTTACACGGCGTCCATTGCTGAAATATTCGAGCGGGGGCGGCATGTGAATTTTGGATATGGCGACCAGTACGCGCTAGGGCTAGGTCACTGGACTCAATCTCAAGCCCCTGGGTATGCAACCCCGACAGAAGAACCAGAAGTAAAACCGCTGAAATATAAGAGCCGCGTCACGAAAGGCGCAGTGTTCAACGGCGTGCAGCTACCATTGTTCGGGGGGCGGCGATGACTACAAATACTATCAATGCCCACGATATTACTGCGGAAGAATTTGAAATACAACGTCTTTTAGGAAGGCGCATAACTCCCGAAGTCATAGCTACTTTTCAAATCGAATCACGCTTAAACGGCTGGCAATATCCCACCCCTGGCGGGGGCTTACGCTGGAAAAACTTTGATAGTGGCGCGACTCCGAAATACCAATGGCTTGATGGTAAAAGCGAGAGTGCAGGATCGTTGTATTACGCTGATGACCTGAAAGACCAAATAGCCATGAGCGGTGGCGTTTGTTGGTATGTTTCAGGCGAACCCGATGTTTGGGCAATGCGAAGCGCATTAATTCCGCACGTTTTCAGCGGCTTTACTGAAAAGGTAATTAACCCGAACTTTTCTGACTTCCTGCACAGTATGGGTGTAAAGCGTTTGTATATTGCCCCTGACTTGGACGAAACAGGCGCGGCGTTTGCCTGTAAAGTAGCAGCAGCTTTGCTTGGAACAGGGATCGAGCTAGACTGTCGGCAACTTCCTGCTGAACTTGGAGAACACGGCGATATTGGCAAGGCTTGGATAAAAGACAATTCCCAAACCCCTTTTATCTACTATTTGCTTGGCTTGCCCCGATGGTATCCCGAACCTGAAAAGCCAAAGGTACAAACCCCGCTTGTTGTTTCAACTGGTGAATGGAGCGACATTCCCGCCGACTATCGCAAAAAAATAATGGATGCTTGCGGCGTGACCAAAATAAAGCCCGATGGTTTTTCAAATCTTGTGCTTTGTCGGATTCACAATGAAGAAAAACCATCCGCGCATTTTCACGAAACAAAGGGCTTGTATTGTTTCCACGAAATGAAATGGTACAAATGGATTGAAGTCGGCGCGGTATTGGGAATTGAACCATTCAAGCAGGAAAAGCCGACCGTCATTCTTGCAAGCCCACAACTGGCAGTAGAAGCGCAACGAGAACTTATCCGCTTGGGATTTACTGCCTTGTGTCGGCTTCTTGACGAACTATACCAGCAAGGCTTGGCAGGCGGCGAAGTGCTGACCGTGAAGGAAATAGACGCTACTTGTCCGAACCTATCCCCCTGGACTATACGTCAAGCAGTAAAGCAAGCCAAAGGAAAAGGGTATTTTTTGAGGGAAATTCCCCCCTCAAATGCTGGAAGATATGGGGAGGGAAAAACCCTCAAAAAATCCGAAAAGAAAAAAAACAGCAAGTCGAAGGGAAGACCCGCAAAACGTATACAGGTACCTGACCTGACAAGGCTTTACGCTGCTCTGAACGTGCAGCCTGAAACGTGGCAAACGGACTTACCTGCATACAGTCGGCAAAACGCGGCTCAATATCGTGCTGAAGTCATGGCGGCAAAGATAAGACACAAGGCGGGCGAATATTACATAAAGCAATTGACGAAGCCGATGGGTATTTCTCCAAAGACCCTACGAACTTACTGCAAGCGGGCGAACATCGAGGTCACTCCCCGATTCGATAAGAGGTTAATGAGGACAGCGGATGACATTCAATCATTGCCAGAAGATGCTAGGGAACTGGCAGAATGGCGACGGGAAGGAAAATTCAAAGGCGCGGTGTGGTTGGAAACGCTGGACGGAAAATATAAATTTGCGCCAACACAAGAAGGCGCGGCGAGGGCTGGGCGTGACGGACGGGCTTTCAGACTGGTCAAGCAATTGGCCAATCATTACAAGGCAAGCAAGCCGTGAATTTGTTACGGTGTCTATCGTCTCGAGTTGTTATTGGCAGTCTCACGGAAAGAGAACGAGAACTCTTATTCTCGAACACGATAAAAGGCAGAAAAAGAAGGTTACAGCGGACGCGGTTTCGCTGACTGAAATAAACAGGAGATAAGTTATGAACGTACTCAAAGAACTGGAAAAGGTAAATGCAAAGATAGCCGAGGTCGAGAAGCGGCGCGAAGATGTGAAGAAGGCGCAACGGATTGCACGGCTGGCGATCGAGGAACGAGCCGCGGAGTTGGGCGCTCAACTGTTGAACGGTGATGCCTACGCCGAAAGTATCAAGTTTCTTTCAGGCGAACGGGTGCGGCTTGAAGGGCTGGAAGTAGCCGAAAAGCACGCAGCCGCGACACTTGCAGAACTAGAAGCAGAGCGCAACAGCCACGTCAGAACGCTGGCGATCGAAGCGTACGAGAAAGAGGTAGCCGAAGCGAGAAAGAAACTTCTCACTGCTGCAGCAGCGCTGTTTGACGTGTCTTCGGCATTGGCAAGTATCCGCCTTGTCCCGCCTGCTGGTTACGTTTCAGACGGCGGGGAATTGGTGCGCAACTTCTGGTTTCACCTCCGCGACTTGGGTATCACTGGCAAGCTCTCAGACCTTGAGCCGCGCTTTCCTGAATTCATGAGCCAGGCAAGAAAGGCGGCGAAATGACAGACGAAACCTACACATCACAAGAAGTTGTGAAAACGGTAAGCGCCGCAATACAAAGCGTCTTTGACGCCGAGGGTGCATCCCTGCCCGATGAAAGCGAACCAGACCATAAAGACTTTCAAGCCGCCTTGCTTGAAGGGGTGCAGGATGGAAACATAAACATCGAGCACATACTTGCAACGGCGCGAAAAGTGGCGAAGAATCGAGCCGCAATTCAGGAAGCCCGCAAGGAAGAAGAACGCAAAGCAACGGGCAGGACGTTGCTTCAATGGGCACATGGCGAAAGACCAAAGACCCAATTGACAACCGCGAACGCCCAGCAGGATACCACACGCGGCAGGACATTTCTTGAACGCGCTCATAAAAACAACGGAGGTAAATAAAATGCCAAGTGATGCTGAATGGGAAGGACTGCCCGCGCCGAAGTGGAACAACCCGCCGAAGCCGCCCAAGCCGCCGAGACCACAGAGAACAAAGAATGGGCATGTACAAGAACAGCCACAAGTTGGATTCTCACTGCCCGCTTGGAGCATGGATATTCCCGAAAATGTCAATCTTCCTGGCGGCATTGAGGTTATGACGCCAGGCGGCTCTGTCGGTGTGCCTGCTACCAATGTTTCTTTTCCTGTCCCTCGATGGGCTAATCGCGGCTTGAAAATTTTGAAAGGCGCATTGAACCAACCGACAATCGGCAGCGAGTTATGGGATAACAGGAACATGCCGATTTACACTCCGCATTTTGGAGTGAGCGCAAGCGGTTTCGGTTTCAGCATTCCATCGTACCAACTGAATCCATTTGCCAACCCCGACAAGACGAGCATCGGCACGAATGTATCTAATAAACATGTAGGCGCAACAAACATACCTACCAGGTGGGTGAGAACGGCGGACGGGTATCAGGCGATCCCCTGGCAGCCTGGGATGTTGACGGGCACATTCTTTAGCGGGGGGAATGCGGCGCTGAACCCGCCGAGTGGCGAAGACTACTCGTGGACGGGAAACACCCGAAATGCGAATAACGATTACGCGCTTGTGACTCCTCCGCCGACTACTACTACAACGGGTGGCGGTGGTGGTGCAGGTGGTGGATACACAGGCGGCGGTTATCGAGGCGGTGGCGGTGGGGGCGGAGGTGGAGGCGGATATAACCAGCGTGTTCCATCGTGGCTAGTCAACCTTTATAACTGGGACTTCAAAGGATAATGCCTATGCCTGCTATCACGGACAATTTCAAGAACAAGAAGAAAGCCAATAAGACCACCTGGCGCAAAGGTATGCCTTCGCCCAATCCTGCTGGCCGCTCGAAGGAAGGGCAAAGCTGGAAAAGCATCATTGCCGATGTTTCAAACATGAAGGGTAAGGATATCCTTTCCCTTGTGGGCAGGTCTAGCGAATTGGGAAGGGCGTTTCTGAAACTCCCGCAAGACGTGCAGGTGAAATATCTCGTTGTTGCGCGGGTTATTTCTGTTCTTGCAACCGAACCTAACGCGGGGCTGTTCAATGCGCTAATGGACAGGGCGGAGGGGAAGGTAGCCGAAAGAGTCCAAATTGACGGCGGTCTTGAAGTGGACGGGCTTTCTGAAATGTTGGAGAAAGTGTACGGGAAGCAATAGCCGCATTAACACGGATCCGCGCAAAACAAAAACGCCCTGAATATTTCGGGGCGTTTTGCTTGGTACAGGAGCTATTTTTTTTTCGGCTTCTTTGGGGCGGGCGTTTCGTCAGGGACGTACTCAAATAACTCGCCTGGCTTGATGCCGAAGTATTTGCACAAGGCATTAATAACGGGAACGTCAAAACGATTCACGCTGTTATTTTCCCACTTGTAGAGAGACTGCCTTGAAACATTGGTTGCCTCGGCAACTTCTTGAAGTGAAATGTTGCGGCGTTCTTTTATACGCTTTTCAGCAAGCAAGGCGGCGAAACGATTGTTTACTGTCACATTCATAATTTTACTCCATGTAGCACTAGAATAACATGCTTGACGATTTGTTGCACTAGGTTTACAATTGTCATTATACTTTGTAGTACAACAATTGTAATACAAAAGCAACAAGGACATTAACAAATTTATAACCGTTTACCGTGAACCGCGTGACATAAAGCGCGGCGGTGGTAACGCGGAGAGGGATTAGCGCGGGGGCGGGCTGGCGCAAGGGGCGCATAAAAAGCAATGACCGCCGAACTGTGGAAGCAATTCGGCGGCATGTGTCACTACTTGAACGGAGGTGACATGGTTATTTTACTTCAAAGAAGGTGACGAATGGCAAAGAAAGTAAACGTGTTGTTTTTACTGCTTGGTTTGGTGGCTGGACTCTACATGACGGCTACCGCAAAGGGCGACCGCGTTGAAGAAGTACCAACGAACACGGCACAGACGGCGCGGATCGCAACCGCTGAAACCTGCAAAGTTTATACAGGCGTTGACGCTGGGACTGTGAACCTGCGAAGCTGTGCGGGGACTTCTTGCGGCGTCCTGGACATAGTGACCGAAGGCGACCGCTTGACGATTATCACGGCGGGCGCTTGGGCGAACGTCACAACTGAAGACGGCGTGACGGGCTGGATAAATTCGATTTACTGCAAAGGAAAATAAACCATGAACATTTCTAAAACGCAAGAGGAATACGAAGCATTCCTAGCGCGGAGCCTTCCGAAAATCAAGAGCGAAACGGGGCGCAAGATGGTGGAGTACACAAGCCTTGTGCTTGAAAACTTGCCAGAGACAGTCAGTATATTTGATGCACTGATAAAGGACGGGCACAAGCAGGAAGTCATAAGCCTTATGGGCATTTTGGGAACTTTGCTAGAGGAAAGGACGAATGAGCCATGACCAAGAAAATCGGTCTTTTACTTGTGACCATTCTGGGCGGTGCGCTGCTTGTGTATTCCGCGACTCGAAGCCTGGACTTTATTTCGTTGACCTTACCCGCTGACCGTCAAGTCCTTGCATACTTCGGGCTTGCCGCGCTTGACGGCGGGCTTGTGGCCTGGCTGTTATCTTACCTGTACGGATCTCGGGGAAGCTGGCAACGTGCGATAAGTATTCTGATGGTGCTTGTTGACGTGGCGGGAGCTATTGCGATGTTCACCCTGGACACACTGTACAACACTGGTAAGGCAGGCATGACCAAAGCCATGACCCCCGAAGCGATAACAAACGCGGTGCTTGCGCTATCAGGCATTATCGCGCTGAATATTTTTGCAACCATAGCACACCATATAACCGACCCTGACAAACTGCGTGAACAAGCCGAAGAAGAAGCCTTCGCAAAAGTTGAAGATGCGACATTGAAACAAATTTCAAGGAACGCGGACGGCTTGGCGGCACAACTAGCGCCTATTATGGCGGCGGACTGGCAGGCGCAAACACACGCGCGGTATATGTCCTATGTCGGCACGGGCAAACTTCCTGCTATTGACGCGACCGCGCAAGATGTGCAACCGCTGGCCATTGTGCAACCGCAAACGCGGCAGGAAAAGAAATTCGATCTTGCCGCGATATGGGCTGGCCTGTTTGGCGCGAAGGCAGACGAAAGCGTCATGCCCATTATGAGCGAAGTCAAGCCAACCGAAGACGGCAAGTCTTTTACAGACGCGCCGAACCAATAGCGGCGCGAACCTGTGCGCGGTGCGGAAATTTTTACGATGGTGCTTTACATGGGCGTTACTGTGGGAACTCATGCAAACAAAAAGCATACCGTGAACGCAAGCAATACAAGCAAAGCACTCCTGTGAACGGGAACGCCCGAACGTCAAACGAATTGCGAACCTGTGCGCGTTGTGGTGTGCAATTTGAAGGCGTATTGCACGGGCGGTATTGTTCGGGGGCGTGCAGGCAGGCGGCATACAGGGAACGCAAAGCACGAAAGGCGGTGACGATATGACCGAAGACACGGTGACGACTTTTTTTATAGGCCGAAACTTCAAAGCCTGGGTGGCTGTTCAAAACGGCATTGTGCTTGACGTTGATATCGTTGAATACAAACTTACTCCCGCCGAACGTCACGAAGTCATATGCCGATACAGGCAGGCGAACCGTAAAAAGATGAGCAAACAAAGCCGCCTGCTTTTTCGCGGCGCTGAACTGCTTGAAGGCGAACCTTAAAAAAACTAGCTTGTTTTGAATTTGGGTGATGGAAAACGACACAGACGGGCGGCGCGAGTCCCTACGGGCTTCCTGTTGCGATTTAGGGCATGTCTAGCAAGGACATGCCCTAAATTCCCTCCTGTTATTGGGTGCGAGAATAAACCTTCTAAAGACTAAAACGAAAGGATAAAACAACATGAACAAATTGACTGTAACCAACAAAAATGATGTTAGCCGCATTGACCAAAACGCGGCGGCAATATATTTAACTTCGCTGAACAGTGAAGCAGGTCGGCGAACCATGCGGCAAGCGTTGAACTTATGCGCGGGTTTGTTATCCAGTGATGCAAACGCCTTAACCTTTGCGTGGCATGAAGTCCGCTTTCAGCATATGACCGCACTCCGAACCCGCTTGACCGAGGTTTATAAACCTGCAACGGTAAACAAAATGCTTGCGGCGTTGCGTGGTGTTTTGAAGTCGGCCTGGCTATCGGGGCAAATGAATGCCGAGGATTTCCACAAAGCCGCGAGTGTCAAAAGCGTCAAAGGCGAATCGTTACCCGCTGGGCGCGAATTGACGAGCGGCGAAATAACCGCGCTGATGTCTGACTGTGAAGCAGACATAACGAACGCGGGCGCAAGGGATGCGGCCATCATTGGGCTGATGTATTCTTGCGGCTTACGGCGTGAAGAAGTTGTGACGCTCGACCTGGCGGACTATGACGCCGAGGGGCGGCTCGTTGTGCGCGGCAAGGGCAACAAGGAACGAACCGCCTGGCTGACAGACGGCGCGGCTCGCGCTGTGGCTGACTGGCTGACCGTTCGCGGCGCTAATCCTGGCGCGTTGTTTGTGGCTGTCAATAAGTCGGGGCGAATTATGAACTACAAGAACATGACGCCGAAGACCATTTACTCCATGCTTGCGAAGCGTGCGACTGAAGCGGGCGTTAAGTCCTTCAGCCCTCACGATATGCGCAGAACCTTTGTAAGTGACTTGCTTGACGCAGGCGCGGATATTACGACCGTTTCAAAAATGGCGGGACATGCAAACGTCACAACAACGGCACGCTACGATCGAAGACCCGAAGAAGCAAAGCGCAAGGCAGCAAGCCTGTTGCACGTGCCTTACATGGGGCGCGGTGCGTAAAAATAGAACGGCGGACTCTTGAAAAGTCCGCTTGTATCAACTCAAAATATAAAGCTATATATAGTGCTGGGGCGTGCTTTTGAACTCGCCTTTTCCGAAGTCAGGCGCTCTATCCATTGAGCTACTGGGGCGTACCCGAAATTATACACGATTGCAAGCGGTATGAATATAAGGGGCTGCATGGGTCTTGGCCACATTTTCCTCCACTGCGGATGCTTCTGCTGGAAGGTAACTTGAATGAATTCATGGTAAGATATTTAAGGTTTCATTGCGAAAAAACATTGCCGTACGCCGATGAGTGCGGAAATACAATTGATATTCCCAGTTAAAAAGCAAACTAGCAGCAAGCCCCGCAAGCAAAATAAATATACCTCACCCAGATTAGGGCGTGCCTGGAGTGTATTGCAGAAATGCAGCTTGGGCACGATTGAATCCCGGCTGAGAATCAGCATAACCTCAAAGATAATTAAACTTATTCGGCAAGAGTCGTAATATGAAGAAAATATTTGACATTGTATTTACTCGCGAAAACCTGCTGGCAATTCTGCTTTGCTTGATCCTGATTGCGATTGTTATTTTTACTGCAGACACATCGCCAACCTGGATATATCAGGGGTTTTGATGTCGATATTACAGCTTGCCATTCTTACAATTTTTGCCGTCATCATTGGCCAATGGAAAAAGGCGCGGTTGCTGGGATTACTTGGCACCAGTGCTTTTGTTCTTTATTGGTTACAACCGCCTCAAGCAATGGTAAATATGACTTTCTGGTTTCCGACAGCGACGCTGGCTGTGACTGTGCTTGCGTGGTCGCTCACTGCTTCCGCCGAAGCGCGCAGCTGGAAGCGGAATTGGCAGGCGGCATTGGTGTTAACTGGCGTTATCCTTCTTGTGGATATGAATCGTTATTTCCAAATCGAACAGGTCTTTATAACGATGACTCCAAGGCTGCAATGGGCAGCCGCGGCAGTTGCGATTGTTGCAGCCCTTGTTTTATTGATGCCGCTTTTGGGGAAATTTCAGCATCTTTACTATGCAATTGCAGCAAGCGGCCTGGTTGCCTTGCTGGCTCTTATCAAAACACCGTCAGCTTTGGAGAGGCTCATTGGTGTGGTATCAACCCTCAGGGGGAATGAGGCGATGGAATTGGTTCCGCTTTCATGGCTGGGTTTTTCGTACGTCTCCTTCCGTTTGTTGCATACCATACTGGACCGAAAAGCAGGACGTTTTCCCTCTGTCCCGTTGGCAGAGTACGTCAATTATGTGATTTTCTTTCCGTCATTTACGGCAGGACCAATCGACCGTTTTGAGCATTTTTCCAATGAATTGAACTCGCCTGCATTGCTGGATCGCCAGGGCTGGATGGATGCGGGGGAGCGCATCTTTGCCGGTATGTTCAAAAAATTTGTGCTTGCTGATGCGCTGGCATGGATTGCCCTAAATGATGAGTTTGCCCGGCAATTGCAAACTTCAGGATGGATGTGGATGTTCCTGTATGCGTATTCCCTGCGGATATTTTTTGACTTCAGCGGTTATACCGATATCGCAATTGGGCTTGGGAGATTAATGGGTGTGCGGCTGCCGGAAAACTTTGCTGCTCCTTATCTTAAGCCCAACCTGACCCAATTTTGGAATTCATGGCACATGACCTTGACCCAGTGGTTCCGCGCATATTATTTCAACCCGCTGACACGCGCCATCCGCTCTTCAAAGCTCCCTTTGCCGCAACCGTTGATTGTTTTTGTGGCTCAAGTCAGCACCATGGTTTTGATCGGTTTATGGCATGGAGTGAGCGCGAGTTTTTTGCTTTGGGGTTTATGGCACGGGATTGGATTATTTATTCAGAACCGCTGGAGTGATTTTGCGCAGACACGCATGTCCGCTCTCGCCCAGTTTGGGGTTGGTCAATCAGTTGTTAAATATGCAGGCATATTTGTGACTTTTAATTTTGTTTCACTCGGTTGGCTATTTTTTATTCTGCCGACACCTGCGCTGGCGTGGCAGGCGGCATTAAAATTGTTCGGAATTGCATAAAATGGACGTCCATCCCCTTCGAATTCTTATAAAAGCCTTATTCCTGTTTGTGGCTTTAAATATTATTTATGCTTTAATTGACCCGCCCATCTCTCAAGTATCGGCATATAACACTATTTTCCCCGGGCGGGTGCGTATGCCCTTCGGGAACGATGTCGACCCTTTTGCGGTGATGGTTGACGATGTGGATGTGATGTTCGCTTCGCATTCTGTCTCTCACAAAAAGACAACCAAAGAATATCGAGTCGTGCTGATTGGAGATTCGTCCATCTGGGGCGAAAACCTTGCTGCTCATGAGTCGATTTCAGTACTGTGGAATGCGAAAGACATTCAGTGCGGAGACAGGTCTGTAAAAATTTATAATCTTGCCTACCCACACCCGTCCGTCATAAAGGATTTGGTTATTCTCGATAAGGCTATGGAGTATGACCCTGACCTTGTCGTTTGGTTTGTAACTCTGAACACCCTGATTCCCCGTCGTTTAAGTCCTTTCCTGGCAGCCAATCATGAACGGGCTGTGCGCGTTCTGGATACTTATGATATTCCCTTCGTGCAGGAAGATGCGCTGTTAGCCAGCGAAACCACTTTTTTTCAAAAAACATTGGTTGGCCAAAGGTCGCTCCTTGCCCGCCTGATAAAACTTCAAGCGCTCGGGGTGGTTTGGGCTGCAACTAGCGCAGACATGAAAACTCCGCTTGCAAGCGGCTCTGTGTTGTCGCCGGATATTGATGGCGATGACCGGTATCGCGGAATGAAGCCGGCGCCCGATTTAAATAAAATGATGCTTTTTGACGCAATCAAGGCAGGGCACGATATCGCAGGCTCAACCCCCATAATCATTTTTAATGAACCGATGTTTATAGCAGATGGAGTGAATAAAGATATCCGCTATAATGACTTCTACCCCCGCTGGGCGTATGACCAATTCCGCGAGTCTCTTCATGCCGCAGCTCTTACCTCCCAGTGGAATTACCTGGATTTATGGAATGCAATTCCTTCAGAATATTTTTCAGATACCCCCTTGCATCTCTCTGCTCAAGGCGAGCAGCTGCTGATTGAAGAAATTGATCCGGTTCTAAATTCATTTGCATGCAACTAAAAAAGGATGACTATTCATGGCAGATATTAAAGCATTCAGCGAAAGGGTGATCGGCAATCTTGAGAAGGTGATCGTCGGCAAGCGGCAGTCCATTGAACTGATTGTGATCGGTTTGCTCTGTCAGGGACATGTGTTGATCGAGGATGTGCCCGGTGTCGGCAAGACCATGCTGGCGCGCAGCCTCGCGCGTTCGCTGGATTGCACATTCAACCGCATCCAGTTTACGCCGGACATGCTCCCCAGCGATGTGACCGGGGTGTCCATTTACAACCAGCAGAAGAATAAATTTGAATTCCGCCCGGGGCCGGTCGTCGGGCAGATCATCCTTGCCGATGAAATTAATCGCGCCACGCCCAAGACGCAGGCGGCGTTGCTTGAAGCCATGGAAGAGCGCCAGGTGACCGTGGACGGTATGACCCATATTTTGCCGAAGCCTTTCATGGTGCTGGCAACTCAAAACCCGATTGAGTACGAGGGAACATTCCCACTGCCCGAAGCCCAACTGGATCGCTTCCTGCTGCGCCTGCGATTGGGGTATCCATCCATGCAGGATGAGATTCGCGTGTTGGATGACCAGCAGATTCAACATCCGCTTGAGGCGTTGAAATCCATTGTAAAGTTGAAAGAGATTTTGCAGGCAGTTGACGATGTGAAACGAATCTACGTTTCCCCGGCCATTAAAAAATATATTGTTGAATTGACCACCCGCACCCGCCAAATCGCGGATGTGTACCTCGGCGCAAGCCCGCGCGGAAGCCTGTCACTTGCGCGAGCCTCGCAGGCGCGTGCTGCTCTGATGGGGCGGGACTTTGTCCTGCCGGATGATGTGCAGGCTTTGGCTGTGGCCGTGCTCGCGCACCGCATCATCGTCAGCCCGGCGGCGCGATTGAGTGACCTGAGTTCAGACCGCATCATTCAGGAAGTCGTCCACGCCATGCCGGTACCCGGCGGCGACTTTGCTCCCGACCTCGAACGGAAGAAGACAAAATGAAAGCTGGGCGAATCCTGCTCGCCCTGTTGTTTGTGATCGGTTCTGTGGGAGTGCTGATTAACGGAGCCGCCATCTACACGCGGTTCCTTTACCTCGGTGTGTTGCTGGCGGTCGCCAGTTGGTTGTGGACTCGTTGGGCAGTTGTCGGCTTGCGCGTGACCAGAAATGCGCGCACCCAGCGCGCCAATGTCGGCGATGTCTTCGAAGAAAAATTTGAAGTGGCAAATAACAGCCGCGTGCTCGTACCGTGGATCGAAATAATCAACCAGTCTGCGATTCCATTCGCTGCCGGCTCGCGCCTGTTTACCTATGTGAAGGGACGCCAAAAACAGTCTTATCTTGCCCGTACCTGGCTCACGCGCCGCGGCGGATTCCCGCTCGGACCGACGCGCATCTCCAGCGGCGACCCGTTCGGTTTTTTCAGCGCCAGCAAAGAGGTTGCGCCTTCCCAAACTCTGGTCGTCTTCCCGGTTATTTTTGAAATAAAATCATTCCTGTTTCCGCCCGGCCTTTTGCCCGGCGGACAGGTCATCCGCAGGAAGTCAGCGGACATCACCCCGCACGCAGCGGGCGTGCGCGAGTACGTTCATGGCGACGCGATGAAACGCATCCACTGGCCGACCAGCGCGCGCCGCAATCAATTAATGGTCAAGGAATTTGAGCAGGATCCGCAGGCTGAAATATGGCTGTATCTTGATTCGCACAAAGATGTGCATTACTCGAAGCCGCATCAGGTGGAGGAAATTCCGGTCGAAGCGATGATGTTGAAAAAGCGGCCAAAATTTAAATTGCCGCCGTCCACGCTCGAATATTCCATCAGCATCACGGCTTCACTCGCGCATTACTTTATCGGCCAGCGCCGTGCGGTGGGGTATGTCAGCGCTGGGCAAACATTCAATGTGCTTTCCGCCGAACACAGCGAAAGGCAGGAAGCCAAGATTTTGGAAACGCTGGCTTTCGTGGAAGCCAACGGCGGGCTTTCGATTGCCGCGCTGGTTGCAGTGCAGGCTTCTCAATTGCCGCAAGGCTCAAGCGTCATCCTCGTTACGCCGTCCGTGCGGCCTGATCTCATTCACGCGGTGGATGATCTGCAAAGAAGATTCTTGCGCCCCGTTGTTGTGCTGCTCGACGCAGAAACATTCGGCGGTGTGCGCGGCACAGACAAACTCATCATTTCCCTGCGCGAGCGGCGCGTGCCAGTCGTTGTCATCCAATGCGACGCCGACCTGACGCAGGCTCTTTCAATCATCCCGACGACAATCAATACAAAGGATATGAGCCCATGGCAAGCCCCCGTATTGTCACACTAGATTTGAATTTTCAAAATAAGACGCAGGCCATTGCGTCTTATTTGATTCGACATGAGGATGGCGCGGTGCTGATCGAAAGCGGACCCGGCTCGACTCTTTCTTCACTCGAAGCTGGTCTTGCGAAAGAGGGTTTATCTCCCCGCCACATTACCCACGTCCTGCTGACGCACATTCACCTTGACCATGCCGGGGCGGCGGGCTGGCTGTCACGTCAGGGCGCGCAGATATTCGTCCACCCGAATGGCGCGGCTCACATGCTCAACCCGGAAAAACTCATCGCCAGCGCCACGCGCATCTACGGGGATAGGATGAATCAACTTTGGGGTGAGTTCCTGCCCGTTGCGGAGAATCAACTCACAGTCCCGAATGACGCGCAGGCGATCCACATCGGCAATTTGGAATTTATCCCGATCAATACGCCAGGCCATGCGGAACATCATTATTCCTATCTATTTGAAGATCTATGTTTCAGCGGTGACGTGGGCGGCGTGCGGATTCCGGGCTACCCATATTTGCGAGCGCCGATGCCCCCACCTGAATTGCATTTTGGCCGCTGGCGCGAGAGCCTTGCGCGGCTGCGTGCATTGAAATTTTCGCACATTGCGCCGACCCACTTTGGGATCTTTGATGACGCTGACTGGCAGTTATCTCAATTGCAAAAAATTCTCGATGCCACGGAAAAGTGGCTCGAAGAGATCATGCACGCCGACCCGCCCGTGGACGAGTTGCGCGCGAAGTTTGAAGATTGGATGAATGCGCAAAGCCGCGCTCAAAATTTAAGCGAAGATGTGATTCGCGCCTACGACCTTGCAAATCCGCTTGGCATGTCTGCGGATGGGTTGATGAGGTATTGGAAAAAGGTGCGGATGGCAAATGTCACGCATAATGCGTGATGCTTGAAACATGCCGGAATGGGATATTAAAGTTATACTCAGCTTTAAGGAGACTTTTATGAAAGATTTTCTCGCGATCTCAGATTATTCATCTGATGAAATTCAAGACCTGCTCGACCTGGCGGTAAAACTCAAAAAGCAATACTTCAAAAAAGGCAACAAACCGATTTTCAAAGGCAAGGTGCTGGGGATGATCTTCCAGAAGCCGAGCCTGCGCACGCGCATTTCGTTCGATATGGCCATGCGTCACTGTGGCGGCGACGCGCTGTATCTTTCACCTGCCGAAATTGGTCTGGGCAAACGCGAATCCATTGCGGATGTAGCGCGAGTTTTATCGGGCTATGTGCAAGGACTCATGGCGCGTGTCTTCGAGCATGATCATGTGCTGGAACTGGCGACCTGGGCTGAGATTCCCGTCGTGAACGGCTTGAGCGATTACAACCATCCCTGTCAGGGCTTGGCTGACGCGCTGACCATCATCGAGAAGTTCGGCAAAAATTCGAAAGGCTTGAATGTCAGTTATGTCGGTGATGGGAACAATGTGACGACTTCGCTCATGCACGTCTCGGCTCTGCTCGGCTGGAACTTCACTGTTGCAACTCCCGAAGGCTATGATACAAATCCGAAGGCGGTTGAGATCGCGCAACAGATCGCAAAGAAGACTAAGAGCAAATTGACCTTTTTGCGCGACCCGCACGAAGCGGTCAAAGGTGCGCATGTCATCTACACCGACACATGGACTTCGATGGGGCAGGAGGAGGAAACCGCCAAGCGCGAGAAGGTCTTCCCGCCGTATCAAGTCAATGCCAAACTGGTGGGCGAGGCGGACAAGGACGTGATCGTCATGCATTGCCTGCCCGCGCACCGCAACCACGAATTGACCGACGATGTTGCGGACGGTCCGCACTCGGTGATCTTCCCACAGGCGCATAATCGTCTGCACGCGCAGAAGGCGATTTTGGCGCGCTTGTTTGATGTGGCGTAAAAACCATTAACCACGAAGGGACACCAAGTGTCACAAAGGTTTTAAAGAATTTCCTTTGTGTTCCTTTGTGACACTTGGTGGTTGAATCTCTTAAAAGGACAATAAATGAATACACAAGACTTTATCAAGATGGAAGAACAGTACGGCGCGCATAATTATCACCCTTTGGATGTGGTCATCGAAAAGGCTGAGGGCGTATGGGTCTATGATGTTGAAGGCAGGAAATACCTCGATTGTTTGAGCGCGTACTCCGCGGTCAATCAGGGACACGTTCACCCGCAAATTTTGCAGGCATTGCTCGACCAGGCAAAACGCGTCACGCTCACATCGCGCGCGTTCCGCAACGACCAGCTGCCTCTGCTTTACAAGGAACTCTCCGAAATGACCGGCTACGAAATGTCGCTGCCGATGAACAGCGGCGCAGAGGCTGTTGAAACCGCCGTCAAACTTGCGCGCAAGTGGGCGTATCAGGTCAAGAAAGTTCCGCGCCATCAAGCCGAGATCATCGTCGCGGCCGGGAATTTTCACGGGCGCACCGTGACCATTGTTTCATTTTCAACTGAGCCGTCCTACCGCGACGACTTCGGCCCGTTCACGCCGGGCTTCGTCACTGTCACATACGGCGACGCAGATGCGATCGAAAAAGCCATCACGCCCAACACCGCCGCCGTGATGCTCGAACCGATTCAAGGCGAGGCGGGCGTTGTCATTCCGCCGGCTGGATATTTGAAGAAGGTCGCTGATATTTGCAAAAAGAATAACGTGCTTTTTATTGCGGATGAAATTCAAACGGGTCTGGCCCGGACGGGGAAGCTGTTCGCTGCTCATCATGAAGATGTCCGCGCTGACGTAACCATCATCGGCAAGGCTCTGGCTGGCGGCTTTTATCCTGTTTCGGCGGTGCTGGCAGACAAGCCCATTCTCGGCTTGTTCACGCCCGGCGAGCACGGATCAACTTTCGGCGGCAACCCTCTCGCCGCGGCAGTATCCCGCGCGGCCTTAAGAGTGATCCGCGAAGAGAAACTCGCAGAAAGGTCACAGCAGTTGGGCGAGTACTTTGTCGAACAGTTGAGTGAGATTCCCAGTCCGCATATTAAAGAAGTGCGCGGGCGCGGATTGTTGATCGGCGTGGAGCTCAAGCCCGAGGCGAAAGGCGCGCGCCGTTTCTGCGAGGCTTTGCAAACGAAAGGCATCCTCGCAAAAGAGACGCACGACAATGTCATCCGTTTTGCTCCGCCGCTTGTGATTGATAAGGAAACCATTGATTGGGCGCTTCCGTCAATTCGTGAAGTGCTTAATATGCAATAATTTTGAAACCCTAAAGGTTTTGGAAACCTTTAGGGTTTTTTATGGAGGCATATCATGTATATTGGAATACCGAAAGAAAGCAGACCCTTTGAGTATCGAGTGGGGCTTTCCCCGGCCGGGGTGGAGATCCTCTCGCAGAACGGGCACCAGATTTTCGTCGAGCATGGAGCCGGGGTGACGGCTGGTTTCAGCGACGAAGATTACGAGAAGGCTGGCGCGCGCCTCGTCTATTCGACCGAAGAAGCCTTTGGCCGCGCTGACTTGTTGCTGAAAGTTGCGCGTCCGATTCAGGAGGAATTGAACTGGCTGCGCCCCGGCACAATGCTGGCGGGCTTCCTGCACCTGGCTTCAACCCAGCAGGACAAGATCGACATCCTGCTCGAGAAGAAGATCACGTCAATTGCGTACGAGCAGATCAAAGCGGCGGATGGATCGCTGCCGGTCTTGCGTCCTTTCAGCCAGATCGGCGGCGTGATGGCGGCGCAGATCGCAGCCCGCCTGCTTCAAAATAATTGGGGCGGAAAGGGAATTTTGATGGGCGGCGCGCCGGGCGTTCCCCCGGCTGAGATCGTCATTTTGGGCGCAGGCGTGGTCGGCACATCAGCGACGCAAATGTGCCTCGGCATGGGCGCGCACGTCACGGTCATTGACCATAACCTTGGCGCGCTCCAAAAGATTTGGGACCGCTTCCCGAACATCGTCACGAAGATGTCCACCAAGCGCAACCTTGAGCGCTCTGTCATGTACGCGGATGTAGTGATCGGCGCGGTGCTTTCGCCGGGACAGCGCACGCCGATTTTGTTGACGCGTGAATTGGTGCGCTCGATGAAGCCGCGCTCTGTCATCATGGACATCAGCATTGACGAGGGCGGTTGTGTTGAAACATCCCGCCCCACCACACATGAACATCCGATTTTTATCGAGGAAGGCATTTTGCATTACTGCGTGCCGAACATCCCCGGGGCAGTGGCGCGCACAGCCACACATGCCTTTGTCAATTCGGCATTGCCGTATATTTCAGAAATCGCCGCGCTTGGGCCGGATGCGGTCTTGAACGACCCGTCAATTGAGCCTGCTATAAATACCCATGACGGCAAACTTCATAACCTGGTACGCCTGAACGCGCAGGAGCTGTAAGATGGTTGCGACAAGCATTTATCAATCACGAGTGACGACAGCCCAGGAGGCTGTGAAGGTTATCAAGTCGGGCAATCGCGTCTTCCTTACCGGTAACGTGTCGGTGCCCCAGACACTTCTTGCGGCTTTGGTGGAATATGCGCCAAATGTGACCGATGTCGAGATCTGTCAGGCATTGACAGTCGGTTCGGCAGATTATGTGCATCCCCGCATGGCGAAACATTTACGGGTTAACTCCATGTTTATCAGCGCTAATATCCGCCAGGCAGTGCAAACCGGACGCGCCGATTTTACGCCCGTGCTGCTGTCCGAATTTCCCTTGCTGTTCAAGCGCGGCGTCCTGCCTTTGGATGTCGCGATCATCCACGTCTCGCCGCCGGACGAGCATGGCTTTTGCAGTTTGGGCGTCGAGGTGGGGCTGACCAAAACAGCGGCTGAGTCAGCCAAGGTAATCATCGCAGAGGTGAACGATAAAATGCCGCGCACCTTGGGCGACTCGTTCATCCATGTCAGCCGCCTGACGCATATTGTGCCGGTGAATTATCCGATCCCGGAACATGTCATGGCGACTGAAGGCAACTCGGATATTGTTGAAAAGATCGCCGGCTATATTGCGGCATTGATTCCCGACGGCGCGACCATGCAGCTTGGCATTGGCGCGATTCCCGACGCCGTGCTGAAATACCTTTTTGATAAAAGGGATTTGGGAATTCACACCGAGTTATTCTCCGAAGGCGTGATAGACCTTGTCAACGCAGGCGTGCTGACCAATGCGCGCAAATCACTGCACCCCGGCAAGATCGTCTCCGGGTTTATCCTTGGTTCAAAAAGATTGTACGATTGGGTGGACGACAACCCGATGATTGAACTCCACCGTTCGGAATACGTAAACGATCCCTTTGTGATCGCGCAGAACGACCGCATGGTGGCGGTCAACTCGGCAATTGAAGTTGACCTGACCGGGCAGGTCTGCGCCGACAGCATCGGCCCCAAGTTATACAGCGGCGTCGGCGGTCAGTTGGATTTCATCTACGGCGCTTCGCGTTCGAAAGGCGGCGTGCCCATCATTGCCCTGCCCAGCACAGCGACCTTGCGCGATGGGACAGTGGTCAGCAAGATCGCGGCCATGCTGAAACAGGGAGCGGGAGTTGTAACCAGCCGCAACCATGTCCGCTTTGTGGTGACCGAGCACGGCGTCGCAGATTTATACGGCAGAACCATTCGCCAGCGTGCGCAGGCGCTCATCAATGTCGCCGATCCGCAATTCCGCGAGGGATTGACTCAGCAGGCGAAGGAATTGCATTACCTGTAAGGCTTTTGGGTTATGATACCTGCCGCAGGCGCGTAACCCTGCGGCAGTTTTTTTGTTAATTAGGCCAATACCAAAGTTGAGGAAACAACATGAGAAGAGCAAAGATCGTTGCGACCATCGGCCCTGCCTCTGATTCAGAGCAGGTTTTAGAGTCGCTGATTAAGGCGGGGATGAATGTAGCCCGTTTGAATTTTTCACACGGCACGCACGCCCAGCATCAGGCGCGTGTGGCGGCAATCCGCGCGGCTGCCAAAAAACTAGGAAAGCCGGTTGGAATTTTGCAGGACCTTCAAGGACCGAAAATCCGCGTTGGGAAATTATCCGTGCCGCTGCAATTGTCAGTTGGCGAAGAGGTTTGTTTGTATGCAACACAGGATGAAGCGCCGAAGACGGGAAATCAACTTCTGCCCGTGGATTTTCGCGAACTGTTCGATTCAGTCCAGACGGGTGACAGGCTCCTGCTCGATGACGGACGTCTTGCGCTGGAAGTCCTCTCTGCCGCAGGGCGCATTGTCCATGCGAAGGTTTTGGTGGGCGGGGCGCTTTCATCGCACAAGGGAATCAACCTGCCGGGCATCAAACTCCGCATTGCAGGCTTCACCGAAAAAGATAAAACCGACCTTGCATTCGGCATCTCGCAGGGCGTGGACGCGGTGGCGATTTCGTTTGTCCGCAGCGCAGAGGATGTAAAGGCGGTCCGCGCCGCGCTGGAAGAATTTTCGGTTGGCAAACACATGCCACTGCTGATCGCAAAGCTTGAAAAGCCTGAAGCGTTGGATGAATTGGAAGCCATCCTCGATGTGGTGGACGGCGTGATGGTCGCGCGCGGCGACCTCGGCGTGGAACTTCCACCGGAACGCGTGCCCTCGCTGCAAAAGCACATCATCCATTCCGCGAATGCGCGCGCCAAACTGGTGATCACGGCCACGCAAATGCTCGAGTCCATGATTCAGAATCCGCTGCCCACGCGCGCCGAAGCGTCAGATGTAGCGAATGCCATCTTCGACGGCACTGATGCGGTCATGCTATCGGCTGAAACTGCCTCTGGAGAATATCCCGCTGAAGCCGTGGCGATGATGTCGCGCATCGTCAAGGAAGCCGAAGCCAACTTCCGCGAGTGGGGCAGCCGCCAGGATCGCAGGCTTGGGCTTGGCGAAAGCGACGCCGCTTCGATGGCGTTTGCCGCGAAAGTTCTCGCGGAAGACCCCGAAGTACGCGCGGTATCTGTGTTCACCATGCAGGGACGTTCCGCCTGGCTGATGTCGAAAGCCCGTCCGTCAAAACGAATTCTGGCGTTTACGCCGGAACAGGAAACATATAATCAACTCGCGTTTTTGTGGGGCGTTCAACCGTATCTCACAAAATATGCCAACACGATGGATGAAATGATCGCCGATGTGGATGCGGCTCTGCTGCAATCAGGCATCCAGGCTGGCCAGCAGGTGGTGCTTATCTGCGGATATCCTGTCGGGGCACAGCGCGCGCCAAATATGGCATTGCTCCACACCGTCGGCAGTGATGCGAAGATCGGTCTCGCCCGCAAATTGGCGGAAGGCAATGTGAAGAAATAATTTTTTGGAGATTTCCACGCTGTGGGATTTTCACCCTCATTAAATTTACAAGCGGATGCAGTTGACTCCTCAATTGCATCCGCTTCTTTATTTAACTGACAGTTGATTCTGTGCCGCGACATTTTGATTTTTTTTAATTTAATAGAGCAATCCCGTTTGTGATGCTTTTTAACGCGAACACTTGCACCGAACGCAGCGCGGTGCAGAGCAGGTCAGTGTGGCGCGAATTGGGCGAATTTCGCAAAAAAATTCGCGGCATTCGATCTTTTCGCGGAATTCGCGTTGAGGTTTTTGCTTTGTTTAATTGTTAATTTGCAACATGTCGCCGGTGAATTCTCATTCCCGCGTGGCGATTAAAATCCCAACCCCGATCAACGCGCCGCCGGCCAGGAATAGCGGAGTGATTTTTTCAGCGAGGAAAAACCATCCGAGCAGCATACCAACTACCGGCTGGGCAAAGAACGTCAATGATGCGACGGCGGCGGGTAATTCAGCGAAGGCATAATTCCAAAGGAACATCGCAATCGCAGTCGAGATGATCCCTAAAAATAATATCCCGCCGATGATGCCGATTGTGATCTCGCCGATGCCGGTCTTTTGTATTTCAAAAATCCCAAATAATAAACTTGAAGGCAGCCCGCCCAACAGCATGATCGTGCTGGATGCCAGCAGGTCGCCGGACTTTGAAACTTTGCGCACCAGCACCGAGTACAAAGCCCATGTGAGCGCTGCTGAGAGCAGGCTCATGTTGCCCCAAAATAAGGTCGGCGAGATTTCCGCATTGCGCGGGTCAATAACGGCGATGACGCCAAGCGTTGAGACTGCCAGCGCGAGGATGCGTCTTGCGGTGGTGCGCTCGCCCAGCAAAAACGGCGCGAAAAGCAAAACGAAGGCTGGCGTGGCTGAGGTCACGAGTGAGCCGTTGGATGCGGTCGAGAGTTTTGTGCCCACGAATTGAAACCCGAGCGAGATGCCGTAGCCGACAAAGCCAACCCAAAAACTTTTCCAGAAAAATTCCCTGCTGATCGGTGATTTATTTTTTCGAAAATAAATCACCATGCCCAAAGACAGCGCGCCTAAAATATAACGGGTGGACAGCAGTGCGAAGGGAGGAATCACCTCAAGCACGATCTTGCTGACGACATACATGCCGCCCCAAATGGATGCGGCGGCGAGACCTGCGAACAATCCTGCGAGTGTGTGATGTTTTTGCAAAGTGCTGTGCATAGTCCCCCGATTATATCGAAGTTAATGACTCGCGATCCGTAATTGAGGGGATTTGAACAGTTCGCGCAGCAATAAAATTCCGCCAACACCGACGGCGATCAACGCCAGTGTGAAAGCGATCAGCGCAGTCAGCACGATTGTCCACGGCCAGCCGGCCGGTTCAATTTCACCTGAGGCGAGTCCTGTGGCTTCCGCAAGCGCCTGGGCGCCAACCAGCAAGCCGACCGCGATGCCAAGCCCCCAGCCAATGAGCTTCCAGTGGATGTGTGCCCGAAGCGCCGCCCAAATGAGCAGCCCTCCGCCAGCCAGCGCAAACAGGAATAACTCGGCGGGCATGAGGTAGTCGAAGCGGAAGACGCCGTCCGCCATGAAAGCGGCTACAGCGAAAAAGATCGGCGCAAGGAGTGGCAACCAAACGAGCGCGGTTCCTGCAATTGCAAGGATTTTGGTGAGAACATCCTTCTTTTCCATCGTATGCTCCCGGACGCTACTGGTGTGAGTAACGTCCCTATTCATACTTTACAACACTTTGAAAGGATTACAAGTTGCTTTTGTGCTCTTTATTCAAACCCCCGTCCATCTTTTCTTAATTTCTTGGTCTCGCCCCGCTTCTTTTTCGCCTTTAACCTTGCTTCTTTTGATGCCTTTGTCGGTTTGGTTTTGTGGCGCAGCTTCGGTTTTTCGCTGGCTTTCCGCACCAATTCATACAACCGCTCGATGGCGTCCTCACGATTTTTTTCCTGCGTGCGGAATCTGCCCGCTTCGACGATCAGCACGCCTGCATCGGTCATGCGTTTGCCTGCGAGTTTGATCAGGCGCGTTTTGACATCCGCCGCGAGTGACGGGGAGTTGATCACGTCAAAGCGTAATTGAACCGCCGTTGCAACCTTGTTGACGTTTTGCCCGCCGGGTCCGCTGGCGCGGATATATTCGAATGAGATTTCTTGTTCAAGTGATTTCATTCGCTGGATTATAAGTTGCGCAGGTGAAAAGATAAAGCGTGGAAATGCTATTCGCAAATCCACGCTTTTCAAATTGTAACTTGTGGTCTGACTTTAGAACATCAAAGCGTTGACCCTGTCGATCGCATCAGGAGCAGGTCTCAGGTCCGCTTCGGTGAGGCGGTTTAGAGGCGTGTCCACCAGATTGTAGATCGAGGTCAGATTCGGCTTGGATGTATCCAGATAGAGCAGGCCGGTCAGCATCCAATTATTGTCCTGCGCTTCTTCCATCACGCGCAAAGCGTCGTAGCGGTTGGATGGGTCGTAGCCCTTTTCGAGATTCTTCAAGATCACAACCGAGCCATCGTGCATGGATACTTCACGGACTTCGCCATCTGCCATTTCGTTTTCAAGCATGATCTCGCTGCGCGGCGCGATGTAGGAAATTTCATGCAGAGGCTCTTCGTGATCCTTGCCCCACGTGTACGAGTGGTAGGCGTTCACCTGATTGTTGAATGTCACGCACGGGCTGATGATGTCCAGCACAGCGATGCCGTCATGCGCGAGCGCAACTTTGAGCAATTCTTTAACCTGCTTTGGATTGCCTGCGAATGAACGCGCCACTAAAGTCGCGTTTGAAACGAGCGCTTCCATGCAGATGTCAACGGGCATGTAATCATTTTTGCCCTGCTTCTTAAGGCTCAGACCTTTTTCAGCCGTTGCGGAAAACTGTCCTTTGGTCAGCCCGTACACGCCGTTATTTTCAACGATGTACACCATGTTCACATTGCGGCGCATGATGTGCTTGAACTGTCCCATGCCGATGCTGGCCGAGTCGCCGTCACCTGAAACGCCGACGCCTTTGAGGCGGTAATCGCCAAAGAGCGCGCCTGTTGCGATGGAGGGCATACGTCCGTGCAGGCTGTTGAATCCGAATGAGCGGTTGAGAAAATAAGTTGGCGATTTCGAGGAACAACCGATACCGCTGAATTTGACGACATTTTCAGGAACGATGTTCATTTCATACAAGGCGGTCACGATCTGATTCGAGATCGAGTTATGTCCGCAGCCCTGACAGAGAGTGCTCGGGGCGCCGCGATAATCATTTTTTGAAAGGCCGGCGAGGTTGACATTTGCAGTTGCGCCAGCCATGGGGAGAGTCTCAGTCATTTTTTATTGCTCCTTCTTGATTTACTTCCGCTTCGCTTTTGACTTTGAGCCTGCTACGGCTTTCGTCGTCACTTTCTTCCCTGACGGTTTTTTTACAACCGCCTTCTTGGCAGGCGCGGCTTTCTTTACGGCAACCTTCTTTACTGCTTTCTGCTTTCCGCTTTTAGCCTTCTTGCTTTCGTACTTCGCGAGAACGCCTTCACGCACCCATTTTGCAGAAGCAGGCATACCGTCACCATATGCCACAACTTTAAAGTTTGGCGCGTATTGGGGGTATTCAGTCATCAGGATTTGAGCCATTTGACCGTCGCGATTCATTTCCACGATGAATATCTGATCGTACTTCGCGAGGAATGCATCCACTTCCTTTGTGAAAGGCAGAGCGCGGATACGCAGGAAATCTGTTTTGAGGCCATGTTCCTTGTCAAGTTGATGTTGCGCTTCGAGGATCGCCGCTTCAGTCGAACCATAGGCAATGATGCCGACGGTCGCGCCTTTCATTTCGTGGAGCACAGGCGCAGGGACGTAATTCTTCGCGGTTTCATGCTTCCTCTTCAGGCGGTCCATGTTGTTCAAATACACATCAGCTTCCTCGGTGTATTTGGCATATTCATCATGACCGGTGCCGCGGGTGAAGTATGAACTCAACGGGTGCTTGTTTCCGGGGAAGGTGCGGAAGCCAATTCCGTCGCCATCTTTATCGAGATAGCGTCCCCAGTTTCCCTTGAGTTCTTCAAGGTCGCTTTCGACCAAAACTTTGCCGCGATCCATGGGTGTGTCTGGATATTTGAACGGTTTGCTGATCCACTGGTTCATGCCCATGTCGAGGTCGCTCAGCACAAAGACCGGAGTTTGGATGCGTTCAGCCACGTCAAATGCTTTCCAGCCGAATTCAAAACACTCGTACACGTCGCCAGGTAGGAGGATGACAGACTGCGAATCGCCGTGGCCGATGAAGTGTGTAAAGGTCAGGTCGCCTTGTGAGGTGCGTGTGGGCAGGCCGGTGCTTGGGCCGATGCGCTGCACATCCCAGATCACAACCGGCACTTCCGCGTAATATGCCAAACCCGCAAATTCGGTCATCAGCGAAAGCCCCGGACCTGAGGTGGAAGTCATTGAGCGAAGCCCGGCCCAGCCAGCGCCAATGGACATTCCCAGCGCGGCGAGTTCATCTTCTGCCTGTACAACAGCATAGGTGTGTTTGCCGTCCTCGCGCTTGCGAAGCTGCGGCAGGTAGTCATTCAAGGATTCTGCCAGCGAAGTAGCAGGTGTGATCGGATACCATCCCACAAATTGCACGCCCCCGAAGATTGAACCAAGCGCGCCGGCCATGTTGCCGTCCGCCATGATCATGCCTTCGGTCTTGTTCATCGGTTCGAGGTAAAACGCATCTTTCTTTTCAAGGTTGCTTTTTGCCCATTCAGCCCCGGCCTTGACCACGTTGAAGTTCATGTCGATTGGCTTTTGCTTCTTCTTGAAATGGAAGTCGAGCGCGGCGTAGATCCTGTCCATGTCCATGTCTATCATTTGCGCCAGCACGCCAACGTACACCATGTTGGCCACATGATCGCGGAAGTCAGACGGCACATTCGGGTCGTTGCGGACGATGGATTTTACCGGCATCGGGTAAACAGCCACGTCTGTGCGGGTGATGGGCTGCTTGATATCGTCAGCGTAGAAAAATGCCCCGCCCGGCGTAACAGATGCCAGGTCACGGGCGAACGAGTTTGGGTTCATCGCAATGACAATGTCGCGGCGTTCGTTGTGAGCGATGAATCCGTCTTTGTTGGCGCGGATGGTGTACCAGGTCGGCAATCCCTGAATGTTGGAAGGGAAGAGGTTCTTGCCTGAAACGGGAATGCCCATCTTGAAGATGGCGCGCAGGATGGTGTTGTTGGCTGTGGAACTGCCTGAGCCGTTCACTGTGCCGACTGTTATGGAAAAATCGTTGATGACCTTGTTCATTTGACTCCTTAAATTTATGACGGGCGGATTGCAAGCAGGTCGATGTGTGTGATCAGCGCTTTGCGTCCCGCCGCGTAATTTCCATTACAAATATTTTGAACCATTGTTTTATGAAAGCCCCACACTTCTTCGAGATAATCCATACCGCCGGCGTACATGTTCAACCCCACGGCTTCGTATGCCTCCCAATAGGCTTCGAGCAACCCCGTCACAAATGGATTGTTGAGGCGGCTGTAAATCAGTAAATGTAATTTACGGTGTTCCTCGTGCGGAACCTGCACAGGATTACCGCTTAATTTATTGAACGCGCGCGCGATGATGTTTTGTAATTCGCGCTTGTCCTCTTCAGTGAGCAACGTAACGGCTTCATCCCAATATGCGGCTTCGATGTGATTTCGCAATTCGGAATATTTTTCGAAATGGCTTTGATTGAGTGCCAGCGCATACACGAGACTTTGCTTGACGGCTGGGGCGAACGAATAAGCCAGGCGCCTCGTTCCTGTCCGTGGGCGGACTTCCACAAGACCGAGCGCTCTCGCCACTTCGAGTTGTTCGCGCAACCCAGCCACGCTGATGCCAAGCTCGCGACTCAAATCGTTTAAAGACGGAAGACTGCCTTCGGCTTCTTCGTGTGAGGCAAGATAGCGCAGGAATTCAGAGATCTGTGGGGAAGTGCGTTCGCGGGTAAGCATGAGAGTTATCTGATTAATCAGATTAATATGATTTTATAAGGGTTGCTGCGGAAAGTCAAGAGGATGAAAGTTACAAATGTGAAATTACCATTGTTTGGGAAATTGATGTTTTTCTGCGATTAATATTTTGGCGCATTATATTGGTCATGGGCGGTTCAGGAAATTTGACAAAACCTGCTCGTTGAGTAATATAACCCGGATTATTCAAACAAGCCTTCACCGATTTTGAAAATATCGTGGAGAACATTAGACTCTTTTCAGTACGATGGCTGTTTATATCCTCTTGCGTGCATTTTTTCGCAAGAACAAAAAAGGTAAGGTATAATTAAAAACTGCGGATAAATCTGCAATTTCATTTCAAGGCTGAGTATGTCAAGCGCATTTAAACTTCCCAACGAATATTGGTCGTCCCTTCAAGTCACCCCGTTAGATGTTGAAAATCTACATGCATTCTTATTTGATCGCGAGACTCCGCTGCCTATTCGTGATCTTTCCATTGAATTCGTCGAAGCGCGGATCAAGTCGGAGCGTGTTGCTGCAGAGAGCAAACAAAAGGCAGGCGGAAAAAGCTTCCTGCCAAAGGAAAAATATCAAGTCGGTGATGAGCTCGTCTTTCCAGCCCTGGAGTGGAAACGGGGCAGGGTTGTTGCCACACGATTGGGTGAAAACCCATCTGTCAGTGATTTCGATGTCCTGACTGTCATGATGGAAGATCGCTCCGAGCGGATGTTTGCCGCGCATCTCAATTCACATTTTCTAAACGATGCGCCGATCTCCATCCCAGAGAGTGACGAAGTGACTTCTGCCGCAGTCACGCTCGAATACGGTGATTTGATCGAGAAGAAATTGGAAGCCGCTTTCAACGCGGACGAAGGTCTTGTCAAGATCGCGGGACGCTGGTTTCCGCGCGCGCTCCTGATTGACATAACTCAAGGACAGTTAAACCTCGCAGAAGCTGTGTTGGATATGTCTGCAGGGGAGCCGCTTCCAACAGAAGCGCTCATTAAAGATATTGAACTCCCTGCGGGCGTAAATCCCAAACTGGCAGAATTCTCATTGAACCATGCCCTGCAGGATGACGCCCGCTTTGATGAAGTCGGCCCGGCTGGGCAAGTATTATGGTGCCTGCATCGCCTTGAACCGGATTTTGTCCGGGAAGTACCGCAGCCGTTGCAATATATTCCGATCGACCATGACCGTGACAGTCTGAGCCCCGCGATGAAGAATCTCGAAGCGCAACTGGACGATGAATTGACTCTGTCCGAGGAATATGATTCCCGCGGAGACATTTCCTCGATCACGATCGCGTTGATCTATCCCCATCTGCGCGCAGGGACTTTGCCCATGTCTGCCCGGGCACGACAGTTGTTCCCAACCGCCTACGAATCTCCGCGAGTTCGTTTTACACTTGTGGACGGCAAGACCAAACAGCGCATTCCCGCATGGGTCGTTCTCAAACATGGATATGTCTTTGGCCTGCGCGAATGGTATAAAATGCACCAGCTAATTCCCGGCTCGCTTGTCCAGGTACGGCGCGGCGAAAAACCAGCCGAAGTGATCGTGGAAGTGAAAAGCCAGCGTTCCTCAAAAGACTGGGTAAGGACCGTCCTGATCGGCAAGGACGGCGGCTTTGTCTTCGCGATGTTAAAGCAGCCCATCACGGCAGAATTCAATGACCGCATGGTCATTCACGTGCCTGACTTTAAATCGCTCGATCCTGTTTGGGAAAAGAAACGCTCCTTTGAAGACCTCGTGCTTTTAGTGATGCGCGAACTGACCAAATCAAACCCGCAGGGTCATGTCCATGCGCAGGAGCTATATGCGGCAGTGAACCTTGTGCGCCGCGTCCCGCCTGCCCCGCTTTTTGCTTTATTGGAATCAAACCCGGTTTTCAAGCACGTCGGCGATCTACACTTCCGCCTGGATGAGGAGTCGGCATGAGCCTGCTTAAGCCCACAATAAAAACACCGTTCCATATTGATTTCGAATGGTGGAAACAAAACGAACGGGATTGGCACGTATTTTTGCGTTCCTTGTTATGCACCGAACATCAGCAAATCTTCGCAGAAACCGAGGAAGGCGGAATGATCGATTGGATCGACCCGATGACCGCCGAAGTGAAACAGGTGGATGGCGTTCAACACGCGTTGATGACCCATTGCGCCTTACTGCCGGAATTTTCCGATGAACGCACCGCTGTGGTCGAAGCAATCTTCCGAAACTTTCTGGTAAATGGAAACGTGCCCCTTTCTGCTGAAGACCTCGCAAAACGGCTTGGCCGCCCTGCGGATACCATCTTAAGAACTATTGCCGGACCGCGTGTCTATCGTGGTTTAAGGCCATATCAACAGACCGCTCCAGAGCCTGTTAAAGAGGATGGATTTTTGTAATTAGATGTAATCTATGACAAAGCGAATTAAGGTTCCAGCGAGTGTAGAATTGCATGACAGTTAGCGCAAAGGAGAACACATTTATCCAATTCTTGTGTAACTTTTTCCCAATTGAGGAGCCTAAGTTTCACCCAGGTTAGATCTTTTTTTCCTACCATGGTGGAATTGCATCGCGGCAAAGTGTTTGTCATACCCGCAACGCGAGCATTTTCCACCCAGATATTCGACAGCAAGTTTTTTTCGATTCACCCATCGCTTCTGGCAATAATCATTGAAACATTCCTTACAAAGGGAATTTAATCGGCCGTTCTTTCCCTTTTTATAAAACTCTGTTTCTGGTTTTTGTTGATGACATGAGCTACATTTTCTCATACGAGCCTCTATAGCTTAACGGATAAAGCAACGGTCTTCTAAACCGTCGATCTAGGTTCGATTCCTAGTAGAGGCACTATACCACCTTCACACGGTTGTGTATGTAAGGAGCAAGTAAAATGCCTACCGTTATTCGTAAATCAAACGCAGCGATTTTGGAAACCCGTCGAGAAATTCTGCACGCGGTGAGCTGGCAGGTTCGCTCCCATGTCTGGAGCCCGCCCACAGACGTGTACCAAACCAGCGAAGCCTACATTGTTCTCGTGGAAATAGCGGGGATGCGCGACGATGATTTTGAAGTCTCACTCGAAAACAACACATTATTGATTTCAGGCTCCCGCCCCGACTTTCTCGAGCGGCGCGCCTACCAGCAGATGGAAATACGTTTTGGTAAATTTACAACCGCTGTAAACCTGCCCGGGCCTGTAAATGTCGAACAGGCGCGCGCAGAATATCAAGACGGCTTCCTGACCATCATCCTCCCCAAGGCAGCATCAAATCAAAACAAGGTTGAATAAAAATATGGCCGCAGAACGCTGGCAATCCGGAATCCACGAATTCTTTCAATCGATGGGCGAAGCAGACGACGAACTGACCAGGATGTTCATGTCGTCGGCATTTTCGCGCATTCAGAAAAAGGACGCCGCTTCATCCGTACCGGAAAATGGTGACAAAAACGAAGGGCAGAAATTCCCCGATGTGCTTCCCATCCTGCCGTTGCGCGGAGTCGTTGTCTACCCCAATACCGCCGTCCCGTTGACAGTCGGTCAGGCGCGGTCGATCAGGCTCGTGGATGATGTTGTCGGCGGAGACAAACTCGTCGGATTGGTGGCCGCGCTCGATCCAGAGAAGGAAACGCCCGGACCGCATGAACTCCATCAGATCGGCACGATTGCCACCGTCCATAGATTATTGCGCGCCCCGGATGGAACAGTCCGCCTGCTGGTTCAGGGGATGGAGCGCTTCCGCCTCGGTGAATTTGTCGCAGAGGAACCGTACCTCAAAGCCCACGTCCATCTGCTCCCTGAAACCGCCGAAGATAATCTTGAAACCAGCGCGCTGGCGCGCAATGCCCGTGACCAGTTCCAGCAGATCACGCAGATGATTCCCTCGTTCCCCGACGAGTTGGTAGGCTCGATCACCTCGCTCGAAGACCCGCTTCAAACTGCGTATACCATTGCCAACTTCCAGCGGATTAACTTGCAAGATGCGCAGGAAATCCTTGAACTGGATTCCGTTTACGAAAAGTTGAAGAAACTCATCGGGCTGCTTGTGCGTGAAGCTGAAGTGCTGCAGATCGGGCAGAAGATCCAAAATGAAGCGCGCGGCGAGATCGAAAAGGTACAACGTGATTATTTTCTGCGCGAGCAGATGAAAGCCATTCAGCGCGAATTGGGCGAACGGGACGAGCAGTCTGAAGAAGCCGAGGAATTTCGTCAAAAGATCGAAGAGGCGAAAATGCCCGAAGAAGCGCTGAAGCAGGCCAAACGCGAGTTGGACCGCTTGTCGCGTCTGCCCACTGCCGCGGCAGAGTACGGCGTCATCCGCACCTACCTTGATTGGCTGGTCACACTTCCCTGGTCGAAATCGACCCAGGATAATCTTGATATTTCTCACGCGCGCGAAATTTTGAACAAGGATCATTTTGGGCTTGAAGATGTAAAAGACCGCATCCTCGAGTTTTTGGCGATTCGCAAATTGCGGATTGACCGCAAGGATGAAACGAAAACCCTGTCTGATGACATGATCCGCCGCGAGCGGGAAGGGGTGATCCTTTGTTTTGTTGGGCCGCCCGGCGTGGGAAAAACTTCGCTTGGCCAATCCATCGCGCGCGCAATGGAGCGGAAGTTCATCCGCGCTTCTTTGGGCGGCGTGCGCGACGAAGCCGAAATCCGCGGGCATCGCCGCACATACATTGGCGCAATGCCGGGCCGCATTTTGCAATCCCTGCGCCGCGTGGATTCGAAGAACCCGGTCTTCATGCTCGATGAGATCGACAAGCTCACTTATGATTTTCATGGCGACCCCTCATCGGCTTTGCTCGAAGTGCTCGACCCGGAACAGAACGGCGAGTTCCGCGATAATTATCTCGAAGTGGCTTATGACCTTTCGCAGGTGTTCTTCATCACAACCGCAAATACGCTGGAGACCATCCCCGGCCCATTGCGCGACCGCATGGAAATGATCTTTCTTTCGGGCTATACCGAGAATGAAAAAATTGCGATTGCGCGCGGTTATCTGATTCCGCGCCAGATCCGCGAAAATAGTTTGCGCGAAGACGAAATATCGTTTAATGACGATGCGATGAAAATGATCGTTCGTCAATATACGCGCGAAGCCGGCGTGCGGAATCTCGAGCGCAAGATCGGCGCGATCTGCCGTAAAGTTGGCACAAAGATCGCCGAAAACAAAGCAGAAAAATTTGAGATCACGCCTGAGTTGGTTGAAGAATTCCTCGACCATCCGATCTACCTTGGACCGGAAGAAATGAACAAGCGCACATCCATTCCGGGGGTGGTGCCCGGCCTGGCATGGACTTCCTTTGGCGGGGACATCCTTTTCATTGAAACGACTGCCATGCCCGGCGGACGCGGCTTTCAGGTGACAGGCTCGATCGGCAATGTAATGCAGGAATCAGCGCGCGCGGCTTTGTCCTATGTCCGTTCGCGCGCGGCATCATTGAACATCCCTCAGGAATTCTTTGATAAGTTCGACTTGCACATGCACATCCCCGCAGGCGCGCAGCCCAAGGATGGACCGTCTGCGGGCGTGGCCATGGCAACCTCGCTGGTTTCGCTGATCGCAGGACGCAAGGTCAAGCCGCAGGTTGGAATGACCGGCGAGATATCCCTAAGAGGACAAGTGCTGGCTATCGGCGGCGTCAAGGAAAAAGTCCTGGCGGCGCATCGCAACGGGCTAACTACTGTAATCCTTCCCAAGCGCAACGAAATGGACCTTGACGATGTCCCGGATGAGATCAGGCAGTCGATGAAATTTATTTTTGCCGAATCCGTTGAGGATGTACTTAACGCCGCGTTGGAAAAGGCAAAGCCTGAGAAAAAACAACCCAAAAAACCGATTAAGAAAAAACAACCGGCGCCAGTAAAAGCAGGGAAAAATGTCAAAACCAAAAGTACTGCTCGCAGAAGATGATGTGACCATGCTCTCGTTGTTAAAGACGCTGCTGAACATGGAGGGGTTTGAGGTGGCAGCTTTGCTCGCAGAGGCTGATGTTCCTGAAGCGCTTCGCACCGAGAAGCCGGATATCCTGTTGATGGATGTCCATCTCGCGAACCAAAGCGGCCTGGATATTCTGGACGAAATCCGCAACACACAGGATGTAAGCGGCGTGCGCGTGATCATGTCATCCGGTTCCAACCTGAAACATGAATGCATGAAGCACGGCGCCAATGGCTTTTTGCTCAAGCCATACATGCCCGACGAATTGATAAAAATTTTACAAAACACCCTCAACCTGCCTGAAGCCCAGTGAAGATACGTGAATTTAATTTTCACAGAGATTATGATGGCGCGTTGAAACTGTGGGCTGGTATGGAAGTCGGCGTGCAGGTGGGGCGCTCGGATACGCCCGAAGAAATACAAAGAAAACTTCAACGCGACCCTGATCTTTTTTTGATCGCAGAAATTGAAGGCGCAATTGTCGGCACCATCATCGGCGGTTTTGACGGCCGCCGCGGCATGATCTATCACCTCGCGGTTCAAGCGGAAGTCCGCCAGCAGGGCATTGGAACCATGCTGCTGGAAGAAGTTGAAAAACGTTTACAAGCCAGGGGATGCAAGAAATGTTATCTGCTCATCACCGCCGAAAACACCGGCGCAGCTCAATTTTATGAACAAAATAACTGGCGCGAAATGAAAGATGACCGCATCTACGGAAAAGAGTTTCCATGACGATTCGATTTGGAATTTTAACAATCTCGGACCGCTCCTCGCGCGGAGAACGTGCCGACGCTTCCGGTCCTGCGCTGGCGGATCTTGTCCGCGCTCAAAACTGGTTGGTGACCGAGCAGGCGATTCTCCCCGACGAAGAATCAGCCATCCGCGCCGCGCTGACAGATTGGGTCGACAGCCGCAAATTCGACGTCATCCTCACCACGGGCGGCACAGGCTTTGCCCCGCGCGATGTCACCCCCGAGGCCACACGCGCCGTCATTGAGCGCGATGCGCCCGGGTTGGCCGAGGTCATGCGTTCCGAAAGCATGAAGAAAACTCCGCACGCCATGCTCTCGCGTGCCGTTGCCGGCATCCGCAAACGGACACTTATCGTCAACCTGCCCGGCAGCCCAAAAGGCGCGCTTGAGAATTTGCAGACGATACTGCCCGTCCTGTCGCACGCAGTTCAACTGCTTAGCGATGATCCCGCCTCAGAGGCTTCGCATTAATTTTTTTTCAACCTAGCCACGACCTGCAACTCATTGGTATAATCCGCCCGCTAAACTAAAAAATCAAACGATCAAGGAAAGAGCAAGCATGATAGATGTAAATGAACTTCGCAAAGGCGTCACATTTGAATTGGATGGAAACCTGCTCAAGGTATTGGATTACAGCCACAATAAAACAGGACGCGGCAACGCCAATATCAAGGTCAAGGCGCGCAATTTGTTAACCGGCGCCACCATTGAACGGACATTCAACTCCGGTTTATCGGTGCAGGATGTGAGCCTTGATTTCGCCAATGTTTCCTATTTATATAATGACGGCGACATATATTATTTCATGGATAATGTTACGTTTGAACAGCCCGGCATTAAGAAGGAATCACTCGGCGAAAGCGCCCAATATCTAAAAGAGGGCATGGAAGTCAAACTCACCTTTTATAAAGGTGAGGCGATTGATATAGAAATGCCCACCTCGGTTGACCTAAAGGTCGTTGAAGCCGACATGGCAATCCGCGGTGACACAGCCACCGGCGTCACGAAGAAGGTCACCACCGAGACCGGCATTCAGGTCCAGTGCCCGAATTTCGTGGTCGTAGGCGACACCATTCGAGTGGACACGCGCACAGGCGAATACGTCACACGCGTATAAAGTGTAGGTACCGGGAACAGGCAGTTCCTAAAAGCCTGCTTGTTCCCGAATTTCCCTTCCCCATGAAAACCCCTGCCGGGCGTGAATGCCCACATTTTTTCGGCGATTATTATCGCGGCCGCAACGTGGAAGAATGCCGCCTGTTGCAGATCAACGGTCAGGTATGGGCGCCTGATCTGTGCAAGACCTGTCCCGTGCCTGAAATTACCCGCGCCAACTCTTGCGAGCACATGAAAATAAATGTTGTGGTTGCGCGCCCGTTCACCTCATTTTTTCAGAGACGAGTGCAGGTCAGCGCATATTGCGAAAAAACCAAACGGGATGTTTCCGAGCCGCAAATTGGCTGCGGAGAATGCCACGACCTGCCGTTCAAATTTGAAATAAAAGAATGATTCCCTGACTCCGGGGGAGTCAATAAACATGGCGCTGACGCTCTTACTCGACCTCGATGATACCCTGCTAAACACAAATTTAGATTCTTTTGTCCCTGCCTACTTTCAGGCATTGGCAACGGAATTAACGCCGCACATTGCGCCTGAAAAAATGTTTCGTGCCTTGATCTCTGGCATGCGCCAGATGAGCGAAAGCGAGGATTTTTCGCTCACGCTGGAAGCCGTGTTCAACGCAGATTTTTTTCCGCGGTTGAACATTCCGCGTGAAAAACTTGAACCCGCCATCGAGAAATTTTACGATCACATCTTCCCGTCACTTTCTAATTTAACTTCGCAAAGACCTGCTGCAAAACCATTTATCGAATGGGCATTCGCAAAAGGCTATCGAATTGCCATCGCCACCGATCCGCTTTTGCCCCGCAAGGCCACGTATCATCGTTTGCGCTGGGCGGGCTTTGAGCCAGAGCAATTTGAGCTTGTTTCAACCTTCGATCATTTCCATTTTTCAAAGACCCACCCCGCTTATTTTGCCGAAGTTCTCGGGCGCATGGGCTGGCCGGACGGCCCTGTGCTCATGGTGGGCAATGATATGCAGCGCGACATTCTGCCGGCGCAAATGCTCGGGCTGGCTACCTATCATGTGGATGGAGAATCCGCTTCCAGGTCCGGACCTGATGCGGGCGCCGGCGGCAAGTTGCAGAATTTGCGTCCCTGGCTGGAATCCACCAACCTTGCATCCCTGACCCCATCCTTCAAATCAGTTGACTCTGTGCTGGGAATTTTATCTGCAACCCCCGCCGCGCTGAACGGCTTGTCGCAAGGCATCGATTCGTTTGCTTGGACGCATGAGCCTACACCGCATGACTGGTCGTTGACCGAGTTGATCTGCCACATGCGCGACACCGAACGCGAAATACATCACATGCAAATCAGGTTGTTCAAGGAACAAGGTGAGCCGTTTATTCCAAGGCCTGATACCGGCGTGTGGGCGAGCCAGAGGGATTATTTGCATGAAAACGGCGTGGCAGCGTTGAAGGAATTTAACGACGCGCGGCGCGAGACTCTGGCGCTGCTGAATAAATTTGACCGCGACGATTGGAATCACAAGGCGCGTCACGCGATCTTTGGCCCGACGAATTTCCTCGAAGTGATCGGTTTTATTGCGGATCACGACCGAATGCATATCCAGCAGGCGTGGAGTACCCTGAAGAAAATATAGATTTTTGGCGTGTCTTCCAGCGAAATATAGTGTTATATGCACCATAAGGGACAAGTTCACCTCTTGTCCCTTATTTATTTGAGGATTATTGTTTGAACTTAAGGAGAACATGAATGAGACGACGCGTAGTTGTAACAGGGTTGGGCTGCGTTAGCCCGATAGGAAATAATGTAAATGATACGTGGCAGGCATTACTGGCCGGCAAATCCGGCGCGGCGCCTATCACTGCTTTTGACGCCAGCGCGCATAAAACAAAATTCGCTGCCGAGGTAAAAGGGTTTGACCCTGTGGTATTGTTCGGCTCGCGTGACGCGCGCAAAATGGATCGCTTCGCGCAGTTCGCCACAGCCGCCACCATGCAGGCGTTGGAACAGTCCGGGCTCAAAATTAACGAATCGAACCGTGACCGTGTCGGCGTGCTGATCGGCACCGGCATTGGCGGAATCATTACCCTGCTTGAACAATACGAGGTTCTTCGCGAACGCGGACCTGAGCGGGTGAGCCCATTCTTAATTCCGATGATGATCTCGGATAATGCTGCGGGCAACATCGCCATCCGCTTCGGCGCGCGGGGACCGAACATGGCGCTCGCCACTGCCTGCGCCTCGGGGACGAATGCTTTGGGCGAAGCTGCGGAAATGATCCGCCGCGGCGCGGCTGATGTGATGATTGCAGGCGGGGCAGAGGCTGCAATCACTGCTCTCTCGATGGCTGGCATGAATGTGATGACTGCCTTATCCACGCGCAACGATGACCCGCAAACTGCCTCGCGCCCATTTGACAAAAACCGTGACGGGTTTTTAATGGCCGAAGGAGCGGGCATGTTGATTCTTGAATCTCTCGAATATGCGCAGGCGCGCGGCGCAAAAATCCTATGCGAGTTTTCGGGCTATGGCACAACTGACGACGCGCATCACATCTCAGCTCCCGCCGAGAATGGCGCCGGCGCAGCCATCTCCATGAGTCTCGCTTTACAGAACGCGGAATTGAATCCCGAAGATATCAGCTACATCAATGCGCATGGCACGTCAACTTATTTGAACGATAAAAGCGAAACTGCCGCGATCAAGTCCGTGTTTGGCGAACATGCCTACAAGATACCCGTATCCTCCACCAAATCCATGACAGGTCATTTGCTGGGCGCATCCGGCGCGCTGGAAGGTGTGATCAGCGCGATGGCGATCATGAAGAACATCCTGCCGCCTACGATCAATTACGAAACGCCCGACCCTGTCTGTGACCTGGACTATGTACCCAACCAGCCGCGCAATGCCGAACCGAATTATGTCATGTCAAATTCATTTGGGTTTGGCGGACATAATGCCACTTTGATTTTGGGACGCTTTAACCAATAAAGGAGAAAGAATGCCATTCGCGCATATTACGGGCTGGGGAATGTTCGTCCCAGAACCGGTGCTGACCAATAACGACCTCGCCAAAATAATAGACACCAACGACGAATGGATCCGCGACCATACCGGGATTCGTGAGCGACACATTGCCCGTGAGACAGAATTCCCGTCAACGCTGGCTGTCGAGGCTTCGCTCAAGGCGCTGGCAATGGCGAACCTAGCCCCCACCGAATTAGACCTGATCATTTGCTCCACATCCTCCCCCGAGTATATTTTCCCTGCAACCGCCTGTCTGATTCAGGATCAAATTGGCGCAACCAAGGCCGGCGCGTTTGACCTGCTGGCCGCCTGTTCGGGCTTTATCTTCGCTGCAAATATGGCCGCGCAAGCCATCCGCAGCGGTTCGATCAAAAATGCGCTGGTCATCGGCTCGGAGACCCTTTCACGTTTTGTCGATTGGAAAGACCGCAACACCTGCATCCTCTTTGGCGACGGGGCAGGCGCGTTTGTTTTGCAGGCAAGCGAAAAGCCCGGCGGAATCCTTTCTGCTGTAATGCATTCGGACGGCTCAGGCGCGGATTCATTGACTTTGCTTGGCGGCGGTTCGCGTCACCCCGCAACAGAATTGACTCTGCACGAAGGCAAGCATTTTGTCCAAATGGATGGCAAGGCAGTCTTCCGTTTTGCCACGCGCGTCATGGGGCGGGCTGTCATCGAAGCGCTGGAGGCAGTAGGGATGACCACGAACGATGTGCAATGGATCATTCCGCATCAGGCGAATTTCCGCATTATTGAGACGGCTGCGAAATATTTAAAAATGCCTCTCGATAAATTTGTCATCAACGTTGAGCATTACGGGAATACCTCCACGGCCTCGATACCCATCGCCACAGTGGAAGCGGTTCAAAAAGGACAGCTTAAGCCCGGCGATAAAGTTGTATTTGTCGGCTTCGGCGCAGGACTCACCTGGGGAGCCATGGTTGTCGAGTGGACGGGCCCCATCCCGACAAAGAAGCAAATCCATCCCGAGCAGTATCGTTTGTTTGCGCGATTGCGCAGGTTCGTGCGCCGCGCCATTCGCTACATCGAAAGCCTCTACTCGCGCAAAGAGGTTTAATCACTTTTTATTCAGTTGTGGTAGCATAAGGACGAAATTCAAAAAAGGAGAGTTTTATGCTAGGACTACCACGCGGTGCAGAATGGATCATCATTCTCGTTATAGTTGTACTCTTGTTTGGGCCGGGGCGCATCGGCAAGATTGCCGGGGAACTCGGAAAAGGAATTAAAAACTTCCGTGACGGCCTGGGTTCCAAAGAAGAACCAGAAAAAGAACCTGAGACAAAAGAAGAAAACAAGTAAAAAGAAGGCCGCGCTTAGCGGCCTTCTTTTATATTTTGAATTGGTTCGCCAAAATTTCTGGATCGATCGCTGGCTGCTTGCAAACAAAGCCTTCGCACACATACGCGGTTGCCTTCCCATTTCTCAGCACGCGGTTATTAAGCAAAGCTGGAGCATTCCCAGGTGGGGGATATGAGGATGCGGCCGCCACCACACTCGGTCTGTATTCTGCTCGAATAACTTTAAGCATCCGCTCGAACATTTCCTCACCCGCTTCGCCCAACACTGCAATCTGCTTCGTGTTCCCCTGTGCATTTTCCGCCGCTGACAGCCATCTCGCAAACCCCAGCGGATACCTCAAGGCCGAGTCGCTTACGATCGCCAAGGTTTGTTCTGCCAGATCACGATATTTCCCATCACCTGTGTATGCCGCTAATTTTAATAACACCTCACACGCCAGTGCATTTCCTGAAGGCGTTGCATTATCTGAAATATCTTTCGGGCGAATGAGCAAAGTCTCGCCGTCATGCGGGGTGTCAAAAAATCCGCTTTCGAGGTCGCTAAACTTTTCGATCATTTCATCTGCGAGTTCGTGGGCGGAGGTAAACCACTTGTTATCAAAATCGGTTTGATATAACTCAAGCAACCCTAGAATCAACGCAGCGTAATCTTCAAGAAAGACTGCTCTCGTGGTTGCGCCATCCCGCCAAGCCCGGCACAGTTGGCCGTTTGGCCTCAGGGCTGAAAGCAGGAAATCTGCGCTGCGGGTAGCCACTTTGTAATAGCTTATGTCCTTGCGAGGAGGCAGCTCTTCCCGACGAAGCAATCCTGCCATTGGAGTTGAGATTGCTTCGTCACTACCGTGGCTCGCAATGACGTTTTCGCCAAATACCCGTGCCGCTTCTGCAAACGCCGCCAACATGAGGCCATTCCAGGCAGTGAGGATTTTGTCGTCGGTGGCGGGGCGGGGGCGCGAGGCGCGGACGGTATAAAGCCGGGAATGAGATTCTGCCAGTTTGACGGGAACAGCTTCCAGATTAAGTTTGAAGCGGGCGGCGAGGGATGCGTCATCCAACATTCGATGAAGAACCGTCTTTCCTTCCCAGTTGCCGGTGATGGAGATGCCGTAAGCCGCTTCAAAAAATTCCGAATCATCTTTTAGGGCTTCACGAATCTCTTCGAGAGTCCAAACATAGAATTTACCCTCCTCGCCTTCTGAGTCTGCATCAAGCGAGGAATAGAAGCCGCCCATTTCGTGGGTCATCTCGCGCATGACGAAGTTGAGTGTTTCTTCGACAACCTGTTTGAAGGCTGGTTCTTTTGTGACCTGCCACGCGTGCAAATATGCGCGGACAAGCAAGGCGTTATCGTTAAGCATTTTTTCGTAATGGTGTACCCAATCGTACAAACGGAGTTGTGTTTTCAGCACGGTTATCAGTCGGTAGTTATGGTCTGATGGCTCACTAAGGATTTGAGTTGCCCGCCAGTTGGGACTCCATCTCAATGGGCGAATTGACAGGCTGTAAACAAACAAATCCCTGACACACATAGGCTGTTGGGAGATCATTAAATAAAGGTCTATCCTTCAGCAAGGCTGGCGCATCCGGCTCCGGTGGGTAAGCGGAAATCGCTGTTACCTGTCGGGGCCGGAACGTTTTCCAAAGGGTATTCAATAATTCTTTGGTTTCAGTATGCTGTGAGTCACCTATAATTGCCACTTCACGAGTCGGACCGACAGCAAAATCAGCCGCGCACAACCATTGTGCGAAGGCAGTTGGATAACGTAGCATGGCCCCATATACTGAGGAAAGCATCTCCTCGGCAAGATCTCGCCAATCCGTCCTATCCCCATACGCTGCCAGCTCGAGTAGGGCAGTAGCGGCGAGTGCATTCCCAGACGGGGTGGCATTGTCCTGAACATCTTTCGGACGTACAAGGAGGGTTTCATGGTCGTCGCGGGTATCGAAAAAACCTCCATTGGGATCAATGAAGTGTTCAACCATTTCATCTGCGAGTTTCAAAGCCGAAAGATACCATTCCTTATTCGGATCGGATTGATATAACGCCAAAAGCGCCAAAATCAGACCGGCATAATCTTCCAAGTAGGCATTGTGCTTTGCTTGTCCCTCGCGCCAGGATCGGTGTAGCCGATTATTTACGTAAAGATTATCCAACAAGAAATGTGTATTACGAATGGCAACTTGAAGATAATCCTGCCTATTCAAATAACGTCCAGCCTCTGCGAAGGCTTTGAGCATCAGGGAATTCCACATTACAAGTACTTTGTCGTCGGTGGCTGGGCGGATGCGTGAACTTCTTGCTTCTAAAAGTTTTGCGTGACATTTGGACAATTTCTGCCAAAGTTCTTCTTGCTCCATTTTAAAGCGGGCTGCGAGTGTGGAATCATCCAGGGCACGTTGCAGGATGGTTTTGCCTTCCCAGTTCCCTGATGGGTTAATGCCATACGCAGTTTTGAAAAAGTCGAAGTCCGAACCGAGTGCCCTCTCGAGTTCGTCTTGAGTCCAGACATAGAATTTCCCTTCTTCACCTTCTGAGTCGGCATCCAAGCTGCTGAAAAATCCACCTTCCGAATGGGTTAATTCGCGCAGGACAAAATCCAGCGTCTCCTCGCAAATCCTGCGATAGTCGGTGTTGCCAGTGACCAAATACCCGTGCAGATATGCCAGGGCTAATTGGGCGATATCATATGTCATTTTTTCAAAGTGAGGCGTTCTCCAAAAATTATCGACGCTATAACGGGAAAAACCACCGCCAACGACATCATACATTCCACCACGAGACATGGCACTTAATACATGGGTGACAGCCTTTATGATTTGTTCACGTTGAGTTGTATCCGTGGTTGCGCGGCGTAAGAGAAATTCGATGGTCATGGGTTGTGGAAATTTCGGCGCCGAGCCCCAGCCTCCATACTCCCAATCGTAAGATTCAAGCAGGTTCTTTATAGCTGCTTCGAGAGCATCTGTTGTTATTTCATTTCTTTTCTCAGGCTTGTGTATGGGCGGACGAATGTGGTCGAGTACCTGGTTTCCAACCCGATCCACTTCCTGAATGTCTTCATGCCATGCCTTGGCGATGTTTGACAATACTTCTTTGAAGGAAGGCATGTTATAACGCCGAACAGGTGGAAAGTATGTGCCGGCGTAAAACGGACGCAAGTCAGGTGTGAGGAAGACAGACATGGGCCAGCCGCCGGAGCCGGTCATGGCAACAGTAGCTTGCATATATATTCCATCTACATCTGGACGTTCTTCTCGATCCACTTTGATACTAATAAATTCTTGATTCATCAATGTAGCGGTTTCAAGGTCTTCAAAACTTTCCTCCCTCATGCGGTGACACCAGTGGCAGGCAGCATAACCGATACTCAGAAAAATGGGCTTATTTTCAACTTTGGCTTTGCTCAGCGCTTCTTCACCCCAAGGATGCCAATCCACGGGATTATTTGCGTGTTGAAGCAGGTAAGGAGAGTTTTCCGAGACAAGATGGTTAGGCATTGAATACCTCTATGAGTAAATTCAAGAATAACTTGTGGAAGATTATAGCCCATGCTGATAAGTGGCAAGGGAAAATGTTGATGTAAGATTTTTATGGGCATTATTGTATACATGATATATATCACATTAGGCAAACCCGATTGCGGTTGTGATGCCATATTGCCTGTATAACATATAGAGCCATTTTAATGATTTTGATGAGCGAGTATCCCTAACATGTCGTTCGGTTGAAATTAGAATTCCTGTTTTTCAACTTTTACTTTTGTCCCGCCCGGCATCTCCACTGTGACATCACCCGGATCATACAGAACTTGGGGCTGGCTCCATCGAAAGATCCATTTTGCATCCTCTGGGCTGGCATTGACACAGCCTCTTGAAGACGGCTCTCCATAGTTGTTATGCCAGTAGGTGGAATGAATTGCAACTCCTGTTCCGACAAATAGGCTAACCCAACCTACTGCCGGCAGACTCCATCCTGCCGAGGCACTGCCACCGCTCAATGGAAGAGATATTGCCTTTCGCCAGATGGGAAATTCACCAACAGGTGTTTCCCACACGTTCACACGGTTGCCCCAGGCATCATATAACGCACCGCTTGAAATACGTGCAAAATGGACTTCGTTCTCACCCTCAAAGCAGGATAAGGTTTGATAATCAATATTGACAACGATTCGTTTTTCTTCTGCAAGTGGGTTGACGGGGGATATTTCATCCGAAGTTAAAGGTCGAAATGCTTCAGCGGGACCCCAGAACAAATCACCGGATCCATATTTTTCGTTGAGACGATACCAGGTCTGACCATTCGCTTCGGCTCGGATTTGATCCACCCAGACAACCTGGCTATAAACAAAACGGGGAGGTAATCCAATGGATTCGCGATATTGAAGCCAGGGTGCGCGTGCAGGAGGGTTTTCAAGAGTTAAGTCCACATACGGGATCGTGACCTCCACCCACATCCCTTGTCCCAGACTTGTAGATGGTAATGTATCCATAGCCGCGTTTTGCTGGTTGTAAACGGGTTGCAGGTTTCCACCCCAGATGAATCCATAGGGAGTTTCGACCCAGCGTTGATTGATTCGCCCGGGCATTGACCCAACAGACTCGCGAATCCAAGGAACCACATTATCTTCATATAAAGCACCAATGATCTGGCTGCCCTCGTCGGGTCGTATGAAGACATCTACCTTGCCAACTGTTACGCGGCCTAATTTGTCTGCCTGGGGAAACTCAGGTAGATCCTGTTTTGCAAATGGTCGAAAGGCAATCGCACCTGCGCCAAGCGCGGCGAGTTTGAGAAAATCACGGCGCGAGACAGGGTTATAGTTTTTTCTCATTATCGGATTCAACATGGATTGGAACGGGGTTCGGTTCATTTCCGTGGTCATGTCCCATCTGTCCCATCATGAGCAGGTGAGATAAGGGGCAAAGCAACGCGAGCCCTACAAGTAATGCTGTGTTCAGTGGAATCTTGAAAAGAAATACAGCGGCAAAACCTGCAATTGGAAGCAGGCAGCAGATGAGCATAATTAGCGTGTGTTTTTTGTTCATGGTTATCTCCTTTTGTGAACTTTTATTTCAACTCCCATTCAAAGATACGAGTGGGGGCGTCAACATTAGTGATAGTGAGTGTAAGTTTCGTCGCGCCTTCGAGGATGGACTTGCCGTCCTTTGTTGCGGGAAAGATTAACTTGCCTTCGACATGATGACCGCCGCGCGGCGCGTCCCAGAGAGTTGATTCCACACTAACGCCTGTGTCAGTAGTGAGAGTAGATAGTGTTGCCAGATCCATGCTTAGGTCAATGGAGTGAGTGGTCATCACCACATCGAACTCGAATGTTTCAGTCGGCGAGTCAAGATTTAGTGGGGTGATTTCGAAGATAATTTCGCCTTGCTCATCAATACGCATAGCAGAGTCATTTGAAGGGGAAGAAGACTCTCCCGAAACGGGAGCAGGCTGAGGGTCGTTCTGAGCGACAGTCGCGGAACATGCGGAAAGCACAAGTGATAAAGTCAAAAGCGCGGGTAGAAGAATTCGTTTCATATTGTCTCCAGAATAGGTTGAAGTTTTTGTCGTTCACGATAAAGCACAAAGAGCATTACGCCAATTCCAATCAGATTCATGACAAGACCAATAAGCATGAACGGGCGTTGGTAGCGGGTGAGAAAACTCGCCGCCGCGCTGAGTCCGAGAATGGGCAAAACATCAGTGACATGATGGATACAACAGGCGACCATAGCGGTGGCGGATGTGCCACCACTTGCGCCTATCATGGAACCTGTGTGACCTGTGGATGTAATTGGAATGAAGAGACGAAATCGCAAAATGGTATAGAGGGCGGCTTGAACCCCAAAGCCGACAATGATCGGGATGACATACCAGCGGTCACGTATGAATTGCGAGGAGGCGTACTCCCAGCCTTGCGCCCAGGTGAGAATGCCTATGTAGAATGAAGCAATGAAGGCAGAGCCGAGCAGTAAGGCTGCGAGGGGAATTAGATAACGTTTCACCATGAATCTCCTTTTACTCATCATAGCTTTTGTGTCTGTGGGCGTCTTGCGCCAGATTGCTTCAATATAGATAAGCAATTCTGCTTATAGGGACCAACAAAAGAACCTGTTAGGATGGAATGAATAAGATTTTGGAAGTTAACTATCTTATGATGGAGGAAAACCATGAGTGGTTTCAATATGCAAAGATTTAATGCGACGGGTCAGACGTTTGAGATTGACCCTGTATGTGAAATGAAGGTTGATCCACAGAATCCACCCTTCAAGATTTTGTATAAGGACAAGATGTATTATTTTTGTTCCGCAGTATGCAAACATTTGTTTGAACGTGTTCCAGAGAAATATATCAAGACAGAAGAGACTTAATCATTTGGCTGTCCGCATTTTCGCCTCTTTGCGAATAGACGATGCTGTCGTCAACAAGAGGAATTGGACAAATAGCATTGTGTTAGGCAATAGTGCTTATATTCAACTTCATTTGAATGCTGTATAAGATTAATCGTTATTCAGCAAATCTCAAAGGAGTTGAAAGAAAATGAAACAACCAGTAATTGGGAAGGTAATCGTCCTACTCTTGGCAGCTACAGCCGTTTTGAGCGCATGTAGTGGCACTGCAAGCCAGTCCACTGCGGACCAGCCTACAGCAATTCCACCAACGGCAAGTCAGCCAAAAGCAGATGTAGTGGGAACGGTGTGGGTGGCTGATGAGGAAGGCAACAGTATCACAGTGATCGATGCGGCCACGAATCAGGTGCTGACGACGCTGACTGGAATCGAAGGCGCGCATAACTTGCAAGTTGCCCCCGATGGAAAAACGGTCTGGGCGGTCAGCGGGCATGATTCGCTTGCCATCATGATCGATGCTGTAACCTACGAGGTTCATGGTGTTGTTCCCACAGGAATGATGCCTGCGCATATCGTCCTTACGCCCGATGGTAAAAAAGCGTATGTCACCAATGGTGAGGATGACACGGTTACAGTGATCGATGTGGAGACGATGACTGCGACTGCCACGATCACCGTCGGCGACTACCCGCACGGTCTGCGCGTCAGCCCTGATGGGAAATGGGTCTATGTCGCCAATGCCAAATCCACCTCGTTGAGTTTGATTGATACGCAACAGGATGTGAAAGCCGCCGATATTGAAGTGGGCGAGCGTCCTGTGCAGGTCGGTTTTTCGCCCGATGGCATGTTCAACTATTTTTCGTTGAATGGCGAAAACTCGCTCGGCAAAGTGGATGTATCCACACGTGAACTGGTCGGCAAAGTGGAGGTGGGTGGAGGTCCTATTCAGGTCTTTGTAACGCCAAACAACAAGTACATCCTTGTCGCCAACCAGGGAACGAAGGACAACCCAAGCACGAACGTTTCAGTGGTGGATGTCGCAACGTTCACTGTTGTAACATCCATTGAAACAGGACAGGGTGCGCATGGCGTGGTTATTGACCCATCCAGCCGTTACGCCTATATCAGCAACATCTACGGGAACACGGCTTCGGTTATTGACCTTGAAACTCTGACAGTCATCGCCACCGTCCCCACCAGCGCAGCCCCAAATGGCATCAGTTTTTCACCACTCCCTGCGCCGTCGAATGTTCCTGCTGAGATCGAATTGAATATCGCAATGGATGGGATGCAAATGCCGTAACCCATTGAACCATTCTCCATTTTTCCAACTCCCTCGTTGCGTCCCTACGCGAGGGAGTTTTCATAGGCAATTCTGCCTATTCACGAATACGCCACGCGGCTCTTCAAGTGACTTGGAATATTCCATACAATGGGACTATCAAATGAATGGGATTTTCCGAGGCTCCTATGAATACTCTTCCGTTATTATCCATCAAACATCCTTCTGACGAAGCTTTGCAATGGACAAAGCAACAATTGTTGCAGGCGGGCTTGCGTCCAATACAAACTTTTGATTTGCATACCGCACGATTGGCGATGCACGATTGTCCCTGCCCAAATCATGGGACAGAGGAATGTGACTGCCAGATGGTGGTTCTATTGGTTTATGGGAAAGTAGCAGAACCTGCAACCTTGATTCTGCATGGTAATGACGGACAAACCTGGGTTTCCATTGCGAACGATCCACAACAACGGACAGATACAAAATTGATTAATTCAATTCGGCAGGCGCTTGAAATCAAGGAGCCTGTTTCTATTTCACAGGCTGAGTAGGCAATTTTGCCTATCTTCAACCGCGTCAAATTGCGCTGGTTAGGAAATGGGGAATTCCTTATAGTTACGGGCTATTCCAACTCTTGAGAGGAAATATGAAAATAAAGAAGATAATGATTTTTTCGCTGATTGCTCTGGCGTTGACACTATCAGCGTGCGCGCCTGCTGGTGTGCCATCAGATACCACGATGCCGATGGGCGACGACCCAATACTGACTGCCACCCCAGGCAGTATGATGGCTGATAATCCCGAAGCCGCGCACATGATGGAGCCGATCACAGCCCCGAACGTTCAACCTGCCACTGAAACAATAGGTGGACAGCCACTTGCATATCGCGAGGAAGATGGTATCAAAGTATTTGAGCTGACAACAAAAGCGGTGCAATGGCCGATTTTGGATGGCGTTACAGTAACGGCATATACATACAATGGGACCGTACCTGGACCAATGATCCGGGTCACAGAAGGAGATCAAGTCAGGATCATCGTTAAGAATGAACTTCCTGATCCAACAACCATTCACTGGCATGGAGTCGAAGTCCCCAACGCGATGGATGGCGTACCTGGAGTCACACAGGATCCAATCCAGCCCGGTGAGACGTTCACGTATGAATTCACCGCCAAGCCCGCAGGCACGTTCATGTATCACTCACATTTTGAAGGTGATGTGCAGGTAAGCGCGGGTTTGTATGCCCCATTTATCATCGAACCAAAGGAACCTGAAGCCAATCCGCCTGCTGTGGACAAGGTTTTGATGATCTCTGAATTACGAATGACGGATGGAGAGACCTTTGCCGCGATGCCGATGGGTGGCATGGAACCCAACTACTTCACAATCAACGGCAAGTCGTTCCCAGCCACGGAAACGATCACCGTCAAGAAAGGTGATTTGGTTCGGTTGCGCTTTATTGCAATCGGTCAATTTATCCATCCCATGCACCTGCATGGAATGCCCTTCAAAATCGTTGCGACCGATGGGCATCCTGTGCCAGAAGGCGCACAATTAACCAAGGATACAGTCAGTGTTGCACCAGGCGAACGATATGATATTGAATTCGTCGCTACAGAAACAGGGCAATGGATGCTGCACTGTCACATCCTGCACCACACCACGAACGACAACGTTGAGCCAGGCGGCTTGATGTTGATGATCAATGTCACTGAATAATCATTTCACTAAAAGGAGAAAGAACAATGCGTAAATTTACCTTTGTTAGTCTGCTCGTTGCATTATCCGTTTTACTGGCGGCTTGCGGTAGCGCGGCAACACCTGCTGACACAACTTCATCTGGGCAAGCGAACATTAAGTTGGAGACCAGTCCTGCCCCAGCCGTAAAGGGTGATATTGAATTGATCTTCACGATTACTGACGCCAGCGGTGCGGCAATCGAAGGCGCCAAAGTAGATGTGAATGCGGAACATCCTGCGATGGCGGGGATGGGTATGAGCGGCCAGGCCACCGAACAAGGTGGTGGAAAATATTCCATCAAAGCCAATTTCAGTGATGCTGGCGACTGGGCGTTGACCATCTACGTGCGTAAAGGTGAACTGGACTACAAGGAAGAAATCGAGTTCCCAATTCAGTAGCTCAACTATAAACAGGTGTCAGGATTTTTCCTGATGCCTGTTTATAAAAAAATTCGGAAATCTTATGAATTCAAAATCCAATCGTCAGAAAATGCACGAACGCCAACGTAAACAGAAGCTCAGAACCAATCTTATTTGGAGTGGGATCGGAGTAGTCATACTCGCCATCGTCGGTCTTGTCGTCTGGCAGGGTGTTCGCCCAGCAGCGGGCGAGTCTGTCCAGATTATGGTGAGCGATCCGCATATCCCAGTTGATAGCGATCCAGGTCAATACAACTCTGATCCGCCGACATCAGGTCCGCATTATCCAGAAGAAGCCCGGGCAGGATTTTTTGATAATAACAATTATCAGTACCCTGCTGGCTATCTCGTTCACAACCTTGAACACGGGTATGTGATCTTCTGGTACAACTGCGACCTTCTCGATGAATCTGGCTGTGCAAACTTGAAGGAGCAGATTAAAACCACAATGGATGATCTGGGTGGCACGAAGTTGATCGCCTATCCCTGGAACACTATTGATGTTCCTCTTGTCATGACATCCTGGGGGCGTTTGCAAAAATTTGAAGCATTTGATTCGGAGCAAGCCAAAGCTTTTTATCGTTCCAATCTGAACAAAGCGCCAGAACCCAATGCACCGTAGAGGCAAGAATGTCCACAGTCACAACACATGCTCTTCCAAAACCAAAACAAACCATCTTCCAATGGATTGGCAATCATTGGTTTGAGGCTTTCCTGATCGTGTATGGCTTGTGGGTACTTACCCCTTTTCTTGCGCCCTTCTTTATGTATATTGGTTGGACTGGCGCGGGAAAAGCGATTTACTTCATTTATTCATTTTTCTGTCACCAACTGCCAGAGCGTTCCTTTTTTCTCTTTGGCGAAAAGACCATGTATTCGTTGAGCGAAGTTCAAGCCGTATGGCAGGATACGATGAATCCGCTCATCCTGCGCAAATTTATTGGCAATGAAACAATGGGTTGGAAGGTCGCCTGGTCGGATAGAATGATCTCGTTTTATACCAGCGTTTGGTTCTTTGCGTTACTCTGGTATCCTATGCGCCGCAAAATTAAACCTATTACATGGTGGGGTTTCATAGTCATCCTACTGCCTCTCGCATTGGATGGCGGCACACATGCAGTCAGCGACTTCGCTGGCATCGGACAGGGATTCCGTGATACAAATGCATGGTTGGCTGTGTTGACGAACAATGTATTACCCGCGACATTCTATGCTGGCGACGCGCTCGGTTCGTTCAACTCCATCATGCGCTTCATCACTGGACTATTGGCTGGGCTTGGCATTGTCTGGCTCGCCTTCCCATATATTTTCCAGACACAAGCCTATAATCAAAAACTGGATGAGATAAGTTATGCCAAAGTCATCGAACAAATCAAAAACCAAAATCCGCATTCTTCTGGCTGACGATCACCACATCGTCCGCGCGGGTGTGCGTCAACTCCTTGAGAGCGCGAAAGACCTCGAGGTCATTGCCGAAGCGGGGGATGGCGAAGAAGCCCAAGCACTCATCCAGAAACACAAACCTGATGTTGCCGTCCTGGATATCCAAATGCCCAAAGCCAGCGGAATTGAAGTGACCCGTTGGGTGCGCGCGCACCTGCCCGAAGTGGGAGTTTTGATCCTCACTGCATATGATGACGATCCGTATGTGATGGCAGTCCTGCAAGCAGGCGCGAATGGATATGTGCTCAAGACGGCACAAGCCGACGACCTCATTCAAGCCGTGCGCGATGTAAATGAAGGCAAGTCTGCGCTCGACCCAGCCATCACGCGCAAATTAATGTCCAATATCTTCAAAGGAACAGAAAAGAAAATCGTTGAGCCGCTGACAGATCGTGAACTGGATGTTCTTCGTCTTGCCGCAAAAGGCTTCACCAATAAAGCCATCGGTGTCCAACTCTCAATCAGTGACCGTACCGTGCAGGGACACCTCGCACATATCTTCGCCAAATTGCAAGCCAACAGCCGCACCGAAGCTGTCATGCGTGCCGTTTCATTGGGATTGATTTCTCAAAGCTCGGGCAATATCGTTGAAGAAGAATGAAACGTTTCGTCCCTGGCTGGCGCGGTCTCACCCAACTATTTGCATTCACCATTCTGCCGCTTACGCTTTTACTACTCGTGATCGCATTCGGCGGCGTCAACATGCATCAGCAGGATATGCGCGCCCTCGTCGGGGAACGCGATGAGCGTGCGGTTCAATCTTCCGCCGCTGCGCTTGAATCTGAATTACATCACCGCATTGCCACCATTACCAGCATGGCTGTGTTGTCTTCCGAGGATTTAACCTTTGATGAAATCTTTGCCACCACAAATGACCTCGCTGAGGACTTCAATGGCGAAATGGCTTTCCTTGATTCCGATGGGGGCTTACTTGCCAATACAGGCAATGAGAGTTTTTGGACATGGGTTTCCCAAAACGCGCAAAGCCTGTCTCTCGCTTCTCCTTCGGACCGTGAGCCTGTTTTCTCCACCCCAATCCTTGACCCCAACTCAAAGCGACTTTTTGTCATCGTTTCAGCATATTCCGCCTCTCGCGATGTGATTGTAGCGGGCGCGTTTTCACCTGAAACACTTGCCGCTGAAACCCTCTCAACCACCTACCCCACAGGTAGTCATGTAACGATCTACCTGCTGGACGAATCGCGCCGACTGCTTTTCGTCAGCGGGGCACTCGCGCAGGACAGATTGGAATCAGACCATCCAGGTGTGACGGAGGCATTACAAGGGCAAAGCGGAGTTTTGTATGTCAAGAAGGATAAGACCGAACATGTTGTTGCCTATAGTCCAATCGAATCGACAGGCTGGGCGCTGATCACAGAAGAAGAATGGGAAATGGTGGTTAGTCCATCGTTGCAGTTAACCCAAATGGCTCCGCTTGTGATGGTGCCTGCTTTCATCCTCGCACTAATCGCATTATGGTTTGGCGCGAAGCAAATTGTTCAACCTCTGCAGAGACTTGAATCCAAAGCCGCTGCGCTGGCATGGGGTGACTTTAATGCGATCAAGGAATCAGTCGGCGGAATTTCGGAAGTGCAACATCTGCAATTAGAATTGACCGAAATGTCCCGTAAGGTGCAAGCCGCTCAAAACGGACTGCACGACTACATCGGCGCGATCACCTCTGCGCAGGAAGATGAACGCATGCGGCTGGCGCGTGAATTGCATGATGACACAATCCAAGCCGTTATCGCGCTCAAACAACGGGTGCAACTCGCGCAGAAATCCGTCAAGGACCAGCATGGACGTCAGTCACTAAATGAGCTAGAAACTCTGGCCGAACAAACTATTGAAAATCTTCGCCGACTAACGCGAGCTTTGCGTCCCATCTACCTTGAAGATCTGGGGCTTGTTACCGCACTCGAAATGCTGACACGTGAAACCAGCCAAAATAATCATTTGGTTGTGGATTTTCAAAAAACAGGAGAGGAGCGCCGCCTCACACGCGAAGTGGAGTTATCACTTTATCGTATCGCACAGGAGGCGCTCAATAATGTAGTCAAACATTCCAAAGCCACCCATGCAGATTTGAAAATTGTGTTTGACACATCGGAAATCAAAATGGAAGTGAGTGACAACGGCAGCGGATTCATGGTGCCAAAAAGTCCCACCGAATTTGCTCCCAATGGGCATTTCGGTTTGATGGGAATGCATGAACGCGCCGACCTGATCGGTGCGCGGCTAGAGATAGAATCCGCTTTGGGAAAGGGAACCAGGCTGATGGTCCGATTATGAAGCGATAAACGTCATAAGCCGTTTTGCTTATCTACATCCCCGCCATTCTGCGCTCATGCAGGGGCGGGGTTTTGCTTATGATGTATCCATCTCAATTTAGGCAGGCAGGCTTATGACATCTGAAACCACAGGCACACTCGTCCCATCCCAAACTGAAAGATTGAAAATCTTTTTGCACGCGTTTCTATTCGTCCTCGGTTTTTCTTTGGTCTTTATTGTTGGCTGGGGCGGTTCGGTCACAGCACTCGGTCAACTATTTGGCACATATAAACGAGTCATCGCGCAAATTGGCGGTGTGATAGTGATCATGTTTGGATTGGCGACTCTGGAAGTGATTCGCATTCCCTGGTTTTATGCGGATACGCGCGCCCAATACTCGGGTCAACGCGGGACGTATGGCGGGTCTGCCCTCATGGGCATTTTCTTCGCCGCAGGCTGGAGCCCATGCATTGGAGCAACCCTGGGTGCGATCCTGACAATGGGTCTCAGCCAGCAAACTGTTGGACAGGCGATGTGGTTATCCTCTGGTTACTCGCTCGGGTTGGGAATTCCGTTTCTCGCAATGGCGCTTGGACTGGAACGTGCTTCTGGCTGGCTCAAACGAATGAGACCCTATCAGAAATATTTCAAGATCGCCAGTGGCGTGTTCATCATTGCGATCGGCGTCTTGTTACTGACGAACACCATGAGCCTGATTGCGATCTGGGCATTCAAAAATGGTTACTTCATCGAGTCTTTCGCCGCTTATGCCGCCGCGCCGACTTATCTAACGGCCATACTCGCAGGCTTGTTATCCTTTCTTTCGCCATGTGTGTTACCGCTCGTGCCCGCGTATCTCGGGTATTTGAGTGGACATACCATGCAAAAGGCATAAATTATAGGAAAAAGGAAAATTATGGAATCTACATCCGACTCAGAAGATACGATTACCTTCAAACGCACCCACTTTTATTCGGTATTGGTGGTGCTGGCTTTTGCAGTTGGGATACTTACTGGATATGTCGTTTGGGGACGTACATCCGTTCAAGAGCAAACAGCGGCACAAGCGCCTATTGCTGAAGTACCTGCGGCAACCCAGCCGCCCCAATTCACTCGCTATGATATTCCTGCGGATGGTTTCCCAGGCATTGGACCAGAGGATGCGCCCATAGTGATCGTTGAATTTAGCGATTTCCAATGCCCATTCTGCAAACGCTTCCAGGACGAGACCGCAAAGCAATTGCTGGCGGCCTACCCTGGCAAGATCCGTTTTGTCTATCGCCACCTGCCATTGACCTCCATTCACCCCGAAGCGTTCCCCTCGGCAGAAGCCTCCATGTGTGCCAATGAGCAAAATGCCTTCTGGGAATACCACGACAAGATATTCGAGAACCAAGACAAACTGGGTCGCGAACTTTATATGCAAATTGCAAGTGACCTCAACTTGGGTGTGACGGCATTTGAAAATTGTTTGAACACGGGAAAATACAAGGATTTAGTTCAACAAGATTCGGATTTTGCCATTAATCTGGGAGTGCAATCCACGCCTACTTTTTTCATCAACGGACTGGCATTGGTCGGCGCACAACCACTTGAAGCGTTCAAGCAGGTAATTGACAAGGAACTGGCGGGGGAAATCCCGAAGTAGTTTACAAAGAAGGAGTTTTCAATGAAGCAAATATTATTGCTATCGGTATTCGTTGTGGTTGTACTGGCAGCCTGTCAGAGCAAGCCTGCGGAAATCGCTGGAGAAAAGATTGCTGTAGAAGGCGGTACTTATATTAGCGTGAATGCGGATGAATTAAACACGATGATGAAGAACAAGGACTTCGTGTTTATCAACGTTCACACACCTTTTGCAGGGAATATCACTGGCACAGATTTGTCCATTGCCTATGATCAAATCATCGACCCCGCCAATCTCGAGCAACTGCCTGCCGATAAAAGCGCAAAGATTGTTTTGTATTGCCGTAGCGGACGAATGAGCGCCATTGCCGCAGAGGCATTGGTTAAGAAAGGGTATACGAATATTTGGGATCTTGCAGGCGGTATGGTGGATTGGGAACAGGCTGGCTTCAACTTGGAAAAATAAATCTTGAAGAGGAAATGATGACACAAGTCGTAGAAAATCCACGTCGCGGCGTTTCGTTATGGGTCCAGATCCTTGTTTGGACTCTTCTTACTGGCTTGCTGATTCTTGTCGGAACTGGCTTGGCGCGTGCGCGGCAGGGAACCATTCAGCCTGGAGATGAGGTTCCTGATTTCAGTCTTATGTTGTACAGCGGCTATGAATACAACGATCAATCAGAGGTGAAAATTTCAAATTTACGCGGTAAGGTAGTATTCATTAACTTTTGGGCTTCTTGGTGCAAGCCTTGTGAGCAGGAGGCCGCCGCTTTGGAGCAGGCCTGGGAATATTATCAGCCCAGCGGCAAGGTGGTTTTCCTGGGGATAGATTATGTGGATACTGAAATTCCAGCACGCGCCTTCCTCAAAAAATTCAACAACACCTATCCCAACGGGCCGGACATACGCACAGAAATCTCCCAGATGTTCCGAATCAAGGGTGTGCCCGAAACATATATCATTGACACCAACGGCATCCTCAATTATGTCAAAATTGGACCCTTTCTAAATGTGGATGAGATCAAAACAATAATTGACCCTTTACTCCAATAAGCAATAACGCCTATATGACAACAAGTAATATAGCTCTCAGTAGCGCAATCTATTAATGTGATAATTATACCTAACGAAAGGAGATAACCTATGACAACTACCGTACACGATCCCGTCTGTCACATGGACATTGATCCCGCCACCGCCGCTGGCACGTCCGAATACAATGGACAGACCTATTACTTCTGCTCGCTTGGCTGTAAGAAGTCTTTTGATAAAGAGCCTGAAAAATATTTAGGTAAAACTGACGAACACGCACACCAGCACTAAATCGCTTCTCTTCACCTCGAATGACCTGTCTTATAGACAGGTCATTCTTCTTGTGTGGTCATTTATGTGCCCAATATGAAATCTTCATGAACACTTTGTTCTGCCTTTACACATTCTTTACTAACGCCTGCTATTCTTGGATCATCAAAAAGGAGTAAATTATGTTTCTCATGTGGATCGTTCCCCTGTTACTGATTGGATTTGCAGTCTATGCCATCTCAGGCAATAAACTTGTCACTGTATTGAAACCTGTTGCCGACCGTACCTGCCCGCAATGCAATCAAGCGGCGCAAAATAACTGGAAGAACTGCCCGCACTGCGGACAGGCTTTATAAAAGGAAAAGGCAATGAAAAAAATCAATTGGCTTGTTGTAAGTGTCATTAGTGTCATTGTTCTGCTCTTCCTCTTTGGAGGAGGCATGATGAGTGGCTGGGGCAATCGCGGCTGGGGTATGATGGGCGGACCTGGCATGATGGGTGGTTGGGGTTACTCTCCCTTCGGGTGGATTGGCATGGCTTTCATGTGGTTGATCCCCATTGGCATTCTTGCGCTCATTGCATTCGGGGTTGCTGCATTGGTAAAAAATGCGGGAAATCCCACACCAACAGTTTCTCAAACTCCCTGCCCCAACTGTGGGAAAACCACGCAAGCCGACTGGCAGAATTGTCCGTACTGCGGCTCTGCTTTGAAGTAAAAATCCAATCACACCTTAGCAAATAGCCTGTCCAAAAGATAGGCTATTTTGCTTATATCGAAATAGGCTGAAAATCGCTCGCACGCCTCGTCAAATGGACATACACTAATGGTATCTCTTTACAAGGTAGGTAACTATGACTCAACGCGACCCAGTTTGTGGAATGGAAATCGATCTCCAGAGCGCTCTTGCCAAACGCGAGCACATGGGGCAGACATTTTATTTTTGCTCGCAATCCTGTGTGGATCAATTCGACAAAGACCCACACCGTTATGTGATGACGTCTGCGACAACAGGTTTCAACCCTGAGCAGACTCTTTCCCGCATCGAACTGCCCGTTGCAGACCTGCCTATGGTCAGACCTGCGACAAAGCTTGAAGCAGGTTTGCTATCCCTGAACGGAGTGGATCGGGTGACCGTGAATGCAGGGGCAGGTTTGGTGCAGCTCGATTATGATCCGCAAAAAATCAATCTCGTCGGGCTGGCTGGCGCCATCCGATCCGCTGGCTATACCGTTGATGGTGCACAGACACGCATTGGCATTGAGAATCTCCGTTGCGCCTCATGCGTCAACTTTATTGAAGACGAATTGAAATCCACGCCAGGCGTTTTGAACGCAACTGTCAACATTGCCACGCAGGAAGCGTCGGTGGATTATCTTCCACAAAACACAACGCTTGCAGATTTGAACAAAGCCATTGAGACCTGGGGCTACAAACCGCGCCCCGCGTTGAGCGATGCACCCATAGACAAACAGGAAGAGGCTCATGCTCGCGAATACAGCCGCTTGATGAAAATGTTCTGGTTTGCGGCGATTATTTCAGTGCCTGTATTGTTGTTTGCGTACCCGCAATACGTGCCATTGATCCGTGATCTATCAATGGAGACAATCCGATGGTCATGGGTGCTTTCTGCGATTGTGACTCTTCCCGTACTGTTCTATTCAGGCTATGACTTTTTCACGGGCGCATGGGCGGCGTTCAAACATCGCTCGGCAAACATGAACACGCTGATTGCATTAGGGACAGGCGCGGCATGGTTGTATTCAACATTTGCAGTTGCATTCCCTGCCGTTTTTCCCGAAGGCACATCGGAACCCTTTTATGATGTCGTTGCTGTGGTGATTGCATTGGTTGTGCTGGGACAAGCGCTTGAACTGCGCGCCAAGGGACAATCCAGTTCGGCAATTAAAAAGTTGTTGGGTTTGCAAGCCAAGACCGCACGCGTGATTCGCGATAGCAAAGAAATGGACATTCCCGTTGAAGAAGTGTTGGTCGGTGATGTGATCCAGGTGCGCCCTGGCGAGAAAATACCCGTGGACGGAATCATCGTCGAAGGCAGTTCCGCAGTGGACGAGTCCATGCTGACAGGCGAGTCATTGCCCGCATCCAAAAAGATGGGCGATGAAGTTATCGGCGCGACGATCAATAAGACGGGCGCGTTCAAATTCCGTACAACGAAAGTTGGTAAAGATACCGCGCTGGCGCAAATCGTCAAGATGGTGCAGGACGCACAGAACTCAAAAGCGCCAATTGCACGTCTTGCCGATACCGTATCTGGTTACTTCGTTCCCATCGTGATGATCCTGGCTGTGTGGACTTTCGTCATATGGTTCGTGATTGGACCGCAACCTCAACTCGTTTATGCGCTGGTCACAAGCGTGACCGTGCTGATCATCGCATGCCCATGTGCGCTGGGACTTGCCACGCCAATGAGTTTGATGGTTGGCATCGGCAAAGGCGCGGAAAATGGAATTCTCATCCGCTCTGGTGAAGCGCTTCAAACGGCACGTGCGATTCAAACCGTGGTGTTGGATAAGACAGGCACAATCACAAAAGGCAAGCCTGAATTAACAGACGTCCTAATCAGCGACCAGCCAATCGTGAAAGATGATGAACTATTGAGATTAGCTTCGTCCGTTGAAAAAGTCAGCGAACATCCGTTGGCACAGGCAATTGTTGAAGGTGCGCAGGCGCGCAAATTGGAACTGGCGGAAGTACAAGACTTTGATGCCATTCCTGGTCACGGTGTTTCAGCCAAAGTCGAAGGACGTAGCATATTGATTGGCAACCTCAAGTTGATGAACCGCGAAAATATTGCTCTCGGCTCGCTGGAAGAAAAATCAAAATCCCTTGCAGATGATGGCAAGACACCGATGTTTATCGCGCTGGATGGCAAAGCCGCAGGCATCATTGCAGTGGCAGATACAGTCAAGGAAGATTCTGCCGAAGCGATCAAAGCTTTGCAAAGTATGGGCATCGAAGTGGTCATGATCACGGGTGATAACCGCCGCACTGCCGAAGCGATTGCGCGCAGGGTTGGCGTAACACGTGTGCTGGCGGAAGTGTTGCCAGAAGATAAAGCAAATAATATTCAATTGTTACAGGCAGAAGGCAAGAAGGTCGCGATGGTTGGCGATGGCATCAATGACGCGCCCGCACTTGCGCAAGCGGATGTCGGTCTCGCCATTGGCACAGGCACGGACGTTGCAATTGAAGCCTCCGATATCACGCTTATCAAAGGTAGCCTCAAAGGTGTAGTCACTGCCATCGAAGTCAGCCGCGCCACGATGACCAACATTTACCAAAACCTGGTCGGTGCATTTTTCTATAACGTATTGGGTGTGCCAGTCGCAATGGGATTGCTTTTCCCCTTCTTCGGCCTGTTACTCAGTCCGCTAATCGCGGGCGCAGCGATGGCGTTTTCATCTGTGACAGTGGTTGGAAATGCCAATCGTCTGCGAGGCTTTAAGCCAAAATTCAGTGTGAAATAGGAGTAAAAAATGAATACACCACAAATCTTTGTGATTCTTTCTGGCATTGTGTTGACAATTCTCATCGCCTGGTATTTCTGGTTTGCACCCAAAGCACAGACGCGCGTTGCCATGTCCGCGTCTGGCGCGCAGGAAGTAGCGATCACCGTGAAGGGCGGTTATACACCCGATGTCATTGTCGTGCAAAAAGGGCGACCCGTGCGATTGACATTCACGCGCCAGGAAAGTTCGGCGTGTTCGGAGACGGTACTCTTCCCCGATTTCAATCAGAGCGCCAAGTTACCAGAAGGAGAACAAGTCAATGTGGAGTTTACGCCTGACAAGCCTGGTGAATATGGCTTTCAATGCCAGATGGGCATGCTGCGCGGCAAGTTAATTGTTGAGTAAGAAAGGAGATTTTACAATATGGAACAGTTTATAGATAAGGTTGCATTGGTTACAGGCGCAGCCTCCGGCATTGGGCGAACAAGTGCCCAATTCTATGCCAAGCAAGGCGCTAAAGTCGTTGTCTCAGATATTGATGAGGTTGGTGGGCAAGAGACAGTAAAGTTGATCAAACAAGCAAGTGGCGATGCGTTATTCATCAAAACCGACGTGTCAAATCCTGCTGATTGCGAAAAACTGATCAGCCAAACCATCGAAAAATATGGACGCCTTGACTATGCATGTAACAATGCCGGCATTGGTGGTGAGCAGAATCTCACGGCTGATTACAGTCCAGAAGGTTGGCAGAAGGTAATCGGGATAAACCTATCCGGAGTCTTTTATTGCATGAAGTATGAGATTCCAGCCATCCTCAAAACCAGGGGAGCAATCGTCAATATGGCCTCAATCTTGGGGCAAGTGGGCTTCGCCGCCGCTCCCGCGTACGTCGCGGCAAAACATGGAGTGGTTGGTCTGACAAAGAACGCGGCCATTGAGTATGCGTCATCTGGAATCCGTGTCAACGCAATTGGGCCGGCTTTCATCAAGACACCGATGATCGCCAAACTCGAAGAAGACGCCCAAACTTTGAACACCCTCATCTCTCTGCATCCCATGGGCCGTTTGGGCACTCCAGAAGAAGTAGCTGAGTTGGTGATCTGGCTAAGCTCCGAGCGAGCCTCTTTCGTTACCGGTGCCTATTTCGCCGTAGATGGCGGTTATCTGGCGCGATAAGTGGAACACGGCGGAATGACACCGATCAAGAGATTAAACCTTTAACAAAAGCTATGGAGATTTTCGCCATGAAACTCAATAGCCTGAAATTTGCAATAATGAATAACTCGCTACGCACGGCTTTACAGCGGCAGTTTGAAACTCCGCCCGCGCGGAACGCTGAGAGGGAAGCACGTGTTAGAGATTGGCTGTGGGCGCGGCGTGGGAGTTTAAATTTTGCTCTCGCTCGGCGCGGAGTATGTCACGGGTTTCGATCTCGATCCCAAGATTGATCGCCCTCGCGCAAAAACGCCTGGAAAAATATGGCGAACGCGCTCGCGTCTTCGTTGGCAATGCCGAGGCTATTGATGCGCTTGATGACAGCTTCGACGTTGTGGTGGATTATGGCGTTATCCATCACATTCCTCACTGGCAGCAGGCGCTAAAAGAAATCAAGCGCGTGCTTAAACCGGGAGGCACGTTCTATTTTGAAGATTTACTCAAGGAACTCATCTCAACGTGGCCCGCGCCGGTCTTTTTTAACCATCCACAGGCAACCCAATTCTATGGGGGTGAATTCCGCTCGGAATTGGAAACCGCCGGACTGCACGTGCAAAAATTGCGTCAATTGGGCGAGTTCGCAATAGCTGGACGGGCAGTAAGTTTCAACATTCAAATAGTTCAACCCTAAAAGGAGACAACCATGAAAGTCAAAGATCCAGTTTGTGGAATGGAGATCGATGCAGAGAAAGCATTCGCGAAGCGCGAACATGAAGGCCGCACATTTTATTTTTGCTCGCAGAATTGCGTGAATAAATTCGAAGCCGACCCGCATAAATACGGTCACCCGCAGGAACATGAGCATGACAAAGGACACGACGCGCACAGCTGAATGTTGTGCCAGCGAGATGAGACCGCTTGCTACAAACTACTGTCTATCAACTACGGTTGTGTGCTAGCAAAACAAAGAGTAAATACATTATGAACACCCCACAAAAATTTACATTTAGCAAATGGTTATGGTCGAGAACAGGGATGGTCTTTATCGCTTTCCTCGCTATCGCTGCATTCTTTTTGATCACCGAACATACCGCACATTTCTTCGGGTTCCTGCCGTACGCCTTGTTACTGCTGTGCCCGCTCCTGCACCTGTTCATGCACAGTGGACATGGCGATCATGCCAACCACGCCAATCATGTAACCGATGGAGAGAAAAAATGAACGAAGACACACCCGCCTATGGACTATGGCCGCTGGTCATTATTAACGCGGCCATATTTATCATGTTTGCTTTCAGCTTCTTCAAACCACGCACTGCGCGTGACTGGCGCTCGTTTGGAGCATTCTCAGCCTTTCTGGTGGCGCTATTCACAGAGATGTATGGCTTCCCGTTAACGATCTATTTACTCTCAGGCTGGCTTGCCAGCCGCTACCCGGGTATTGACCTGCTCACGCATAACAACGGGCATCTGTTGCAAACACTTCTGGGCTGGAAGGGCGATCCGCACTTTAGCCCATTACATTTGTTGAGCAATGGATTGATCGCGGCTGGATTCATTCTGATCAGCGCTGCCTGGAACGTGCTCTTTCAAGCCCAGCGCACCCATCAAGTTGCCGCCAGCGGCCCCTATGCTTATCTTCGCCATCCTCAATATGCTGGTTTCATTATCATCATGTTGGGATTCCTGATCCAATGGCCAACGCTTATCACACTGATCATGTTCCCCATCCTGGTGACGATGTATATCAGGCTGGCGCGGCGCGAGGAACGGGAGTCACTGAAAGAGTTTGGTGAAAAGTACGCTGCTTATGAAGCGAAAACGCCTGCCTTTCTTCCGCGCTGGCATTTCGTTAGCTCCAGTGTGAGTTAAATATGAAAATTGAATTGCTCTACTTCGATGGCTGTCCCTCCTGGCAAGCAGGTTTGCAAAACTTGAAGTCTGCCTTGCAACTGGAAGGGATTAAAGCAGAAGTGAATTTGGTCAATGTTCAGGATGATGCAGACGCAATCCGCCTGGAGTTTCTAGGCTCCCCGTCCTTCCGCGTCAACAATGTAGAGTTGTGGACTGAAACACGTGAGACTTTTGCGCTCAGTTGCCGTGTGTATCCCACATCCGAAGGAATGAAAGGCTGGCCGACCGTGGAAATGTTACGGGAAAAGTTGCATACCCTGGATAAATTAGTTGCATGAGTAATTCTCGTTTTGCCGCATGGATGACCTGGGCTTTGGTCTTTGGAATGTTTTGGACTGTAGTTTCGCGCGTCTCTCCCGATCAGTCGCAGGCTCAGACAGGCTCTGTCCCAAAGGAGGGATTCACTGCGCCTGACTTTACGCTAAGTTTGTTGGATGGTGGTGAGATCACTTTATCCGAATTGCGCGGCAAGGTGGTGCTGGTTAACTTCTGGACATCATGGTGTCCACCATGCAGGAAGGAAATGCCTGCCATTGAATCAGTCTATCGCAGTTACAAGGAAATTGGATTGGTGGTAATCGGGCTGAACCTGACCGCCCAAGATTCCAAACAGGACGCGGCTTCATTCGCGCAGGAGGTCGGCCTCACGTTTCCCATCGCACTTGACCTGGACAATTCCGTTGGCACTTTGTATCGAGTAACCGCCCTGCCTACTTCATTTTTTATTGACCGCAAAGGCGTGATCCGCTCAGTGATCGTCGGCGGACCGATGAACGAAGCGGTAATCCAATCCAAAGTTGAAGAATTATTGCAGGAGGATCAATAATGTTCCCGTATCTGCGCCTGGGACCCTTCCTCCTACAAATGCCCTTGCTCGCTTTGGTGGTTGGCGTATGGATGGGGCTGACGTTTGTCGAAAGAGAAGCCGTTCGGCTCAAATTGAACAAGGAAAAAATCAGTAGTCTGGTTTTCTATGGGTTGGTTGGAGGGATCGTTTCGGCAAGGCTTGCCTATGCCGCGCAATATGCTTCGGTATATTTACCCAACCCATTCAGCCTGTTTTCGTTGAACACCAATACGCTTCTGCCTGAAGCGGGCTTGGTGTTCGGAATATTAATTGCAGGCATATATGCTTATCGCCAGAAACTCCCACTCCGCAAAGTGCTGGACGCGCTCACACCTGGCCTGGCATTTTTCATGATCATGACTGGCGTCTCGCATCTCTTAAGTGGAAATGCCTATGGCACACCCACACGAGTTCCCTGGGCAGTCTACTTATGGTCTGATTATCGCCAGCCGACGCAGCTCTATGAAATCTTTTTCGCGTTGGTGGTTTTCATGATCGTTCTCTCGCGTATGATCCCCACGAATGCGCCTGGCTTGCGGTTCGTGCAGTTCCTCTCGCTCTCCGCCATTGCCCGCGTTTTTATCGAAGCCTTTCGCGGCGACAGCGCCATCCTGTTTGATGGATATCGTACCGCGCAGGTGGTCGGTCTTGGTATTCTGGTGGTTTGCCTTGCCCTGCTTAGAAACTGGGAAGGAAAGGATGAACATGAATCAAAAATCGGATGAAAAACGTTACATTCCTGCGCTCAGTTTTCGCTGGCTCACGCCGCTTTACGATCCACTTCTCAAATGGATCATGCGTGAGGAAACCTTCAAGCGCAAATTAGTTCAGCAGGCAAATATCCAGCCAAATATGAAAGTCCTCGATCTCGGTTGCGGCACAGGCACGTTGACTCTCATGCTCAAGCGGGCGCAGCCCGAAACTGAAGTCACAGGTTTGGATGGCGACCCACAAGTGCTGGATATTGCGCGCGAGAAATCCATTGGCACAAACATTCAATGGGACGAAGGACTCGCCTCTTCCCTCCCCTATCCTGATTCTGTTTTCGACAGAGTGGTCACCAGCCTTGTCATTCACCACCTCGTCACCGACGACAAGCGCCGCGCGTTCAAAGAGATTTTCCGTGTGTTGAAACCACATGGTGAATTGCATGTGCTTGATTTTGGCGCGCCACATTCTTCACTCACGCGCTTCATGACCAGCTACATGCGCCGCCTCGAAGAGACCGCCGACAATTTCAACGGATTGATTCCGCGCTTCGTAACAGAGGCAGGTTTCGGCGAAGTTAAAGAAGCGCAGCACTTCGTCACATTATTCGGTCCGCTCTCTTTATGGCGGGCCGTCAAAGGAGTTTAATATGTCCAATCTACAGATCTTTATGATTCTTTCAGGGTCCGTGATAACCATTCTCATCGCCTGGTATTTCTGGTTCGCGCCCAAAGCGCAGACTCGTGTTGCTGTATCTGAGTCTGGAGCATAGGAGGCGGCGATTACCGTGGCAGTATCTGTGCTTTTGATTGGCGCATGGAATATTTTGAAACATTCAGAAAAGCACGACCGCTGACGATGGCATTTGAAGGCGAACAGGTCGTTGATCCAGATAGGACTGGATCAACGACCTGTTTTAATTTATTGAAATGGGAAAACGATTGTCACATATATTGCGTGATATTTGACATCAGTCATATAGCCTACGAAAATTCACGCCATATCGCGCTCTGGAGATTCAACCTGACAAGCTAAGATTTGGCATCTTTGATTACAGGAGGCAAGTTGCTCATGAACAGAATGATGCGCAGAAATATGGCGGTGTTATTGGTCACCGCTATTTTGTTGGTAACGCCCACGATGGCCCTGGCTGATGGTGGTGCTGAAGATGGATATGTTGCAACAGCAAACGGTTATCAGGTTGAACTTGTCTTTAAAGAGCCTGTAATGGCTGGTGAAAATGAATTCCATATCCAGATCACGGATTCGATGGGTATGCCCGTTCCAAACGCGGAAGTGGAAGTCTCTGCCATGCCCTCTGAAGGAATGACAGAACATGGTGAAGATGAAGAAATGGCGACGGAAGCTCCATCCGTTGGCGTGATGACCAGCAATAACACTATGGATGGCATGGACATGGCGACGGAAGCCCCATCCACTGGTGTGATGAAACCCAATGAACCTGCGGCAGATGAACATGGTGAAGAAGCTCTGACGGTTATGCTTGAACCCACAGCAGAATCAGGTGAGTATGCAGGCGAACTGCACTTTGAGACATCAGGCGAGTGGATGTTCAATGTGCATTTCACGGTCAACGGTGAAACTACAGAAGTTGACTTCCAGATTGAGATTGCCCGCACGCTTGGCTTGAATTACGCAGTCCTGGCTGGCTTCTTCGGTATTAATGGCACTGTGATTGCGGCGGCGGCTTTCCTGAAACGCAAACCTGTTGTAGTTCGCAAGTAACTTTAATCTTTAGAGGAAAATTCCCATGACAACTCCGATCAACACTCCAAACACATCCTGGCTGAATGGCAGAAATCTGCTCGATAACAAGTTGATTAATAATTTCCTGCGCAGCCGCTGGTATCCTGGCATCATTCAATGGCCGACCCTGATCATTTTCATGGTCATCATGTTCGAGCTGATTTTGGGACCAGAATCCGCGCATGACAACTTCGGCACCGCACTGACCTGGGTGTTGTGGTGGCCTCTCATTCCGATCATCTTCCTGTTCCTTGGACGGTTCTGGTGCGCCATTTGTCCGTTTGCGAAGATCAATGACCTGGTTCAAAACTTCGTCGGTAACAAACGACCCGTGCCAAAGTTCCTGAAAAAATATGGCATCTGGATTATTGACGCACTCTTTATCTTTATCACCTGGAGTGACCATGTCTGGGGTGTGGTGGAAAATCCGCTTGGCTCTGGCATTTTGATGTTGACCCTCACAACGGGCGTGGTTGTCTCGGGCGCATTTTACGAGCGCCGCACCTTCTGTCGTTACGTTTGTTTTCTCGGTGGGCTATCTGGCAACTATGCGCGAAACGGTATGTTGAGCTTGCGCGGAACTCCTGATATTTGTGCAACCTGCACAGTGGCCGCCTGTTATAAAGGCACAGATAATTCCATGCCCTGTCCCTTGTACGAATTTCCCAAGACCATGACCTCCAGCGCCAACTGTGTGCTCTGCGCGGAATGTATCAAAGGCTGCCCCAATGACTCCATTCAATTGACCTTGCGCCCGCCTACAAAGGAATTATGGTTCATCCGCAAACCCAAAATCGAAGAGGCTTTTCTTTCAGCAGTCATCATGGGCATAGTCTTTGTACAAAATGTGACCATGCTTGAAGTGTGGGGCTCGATGTTGAAGTGGCTGGAAAGTGCAGTTGGCACAACCAATTACGCAGTCACCTTCAGTATCACTTTTGCGATTGCACTCGCCATCCCTGTAGCTTTGCTCGGCCTCACATCCTGGGTTGCAGGCAAGTTCAATAAAGTTTCACTCGTAGAAAACTTCGCCCGCTTTGGGTATGCCATCATCGCGCTGGACATGGCAGGACATATCGCTCACAATCTATTCCACCTGTTGGCGGAAGGCAAGTCCATTTACTATACAGCGATGGGATTATTCGGAGTAGCATTTCACGGCGCATCCCCCGCTATTCTCGATATGGCTACCATTCAACTTCTGCAATTTGGATTGCTAGGGCTTGGCTTCATCGGGTCGCTATACGTGGCGTATCGCATCGCAAAAATGCATAACACCAACGGAAATGTTTGGGGAACCTTTGTCCCTTATGCAGTCTTGATGGTCGTCCTCACTGTAATGAATGTGATCCTCTTCACTCTTCCGATGGCGATGAGAATGTAATCTCACATTTTTTCACTCGTTTACGATATGACGCAGGCTATAATCCTGCGTCATATCGCTTTGCATGATTTCAAAAAGGATTTCAAAGATTTGACACAAACCACCCCGACTCCATTGCCTGAATATAAAACCGCCTGTGGAGGGGTCCTCAAAGACCCGAAAAATTATCCCAGTGCCATGTATCGCGGCGAACAAATCTATTTCTGCACACGCGCGTGTTTGCGAGTCTTTAACCAGGATCCTGATTTATTCATGGCAGGTGAAGTGGAACATCCGCTTGAAGAAGATGACACCTAATGGTTATGTGAAAATTTTGTGCCCACCCTTATGTCAGGCTCTGGAAATCCAGAGCCTGATGTCTTATCCACAGGACTGCTACGCTCGTATAAGCAAAAAAGCCTACACTGGAATGCGATAAACGGCGCTTAGGTATTTCAATTCAAGGTCATACAATACAGGGAGTTTGAGTTTCAGGAATGGTTGATGTAAAGAAAGTTTGCAAGTTGCTTTGATGATATGACAACAAATACTTAAGTCATGAGGTTTAGATAATTATGTTCACAATTTCCATTGACCCAATCATTTTCAATATCGGCCACTTTGCCGTGCGCTGGTACGGCATCATTCTCATGATCGCCATGGGAATAGGTATCTGGCTGACCGCTCGCGAAGCAGAACGCAAAGGCTTCAAAAAGGATGATGTCTACGATGCCGCCGTCTGGATCATCATCGGCGGATTGATCGGAGCGCGTTTATTCCACGTGCTCGATCACTGGTCGGACGAATATGCGGCCAATCCGATCCGCGCGCTGTACATCTGGGAAGGCGGCCTGGCGATCTGGGGCGCGCTCATCGGTGGATTGATCGCGGGTGCATTAATCGCTTGGCGGCGCGGCTGGCGTTTCACCAAATTTCTCGACGCCGCCGCTCCAGGATTGGTTCTGGCGCAAGCCATTGGACGTATCGCCTGTGTCATCACTGGCGACGCGATGGGTAAGGCAACAAACGGTCCATTCGGTTTTGCATACACCAACCCGAACGTGATGGTGCCGCAACTTGGGGTCTATTACACGCCGATGCCCATTTATGAACTCGTGGTCAATCTGGGAATTTTTGCCATACTCTGGGGATTACGAAAACGCAACTGGCCTGACGGGAGGCTGTTTCTCGTCTATTTGACTCTCTACAGCCTTGAGCGTTTCTTCCTGGGCTTCACCAGTTCGTATCGCATCATCGCCTTTGGGCTGGCGCAATCGCAGATTATTGCCGTGATTGGATTTGCCATCGGCGTGGCTTTGCTGGCATGGTTGCCGCGCAGGTTAAGTAAACAGACAATTTAAGGAGAAAAACAATGGACGAAAATTGCTACGTTGAACCGATCTACAAAGATATTTCATTGGACAAGTTTAGAAATGCCGAAGTTGCAACCCTGGCTGTTCGGGGCATGGGCTGTGAGAACTGTGCTACACGTGTCCGCAACAGTCTGCTCGAACTGGAAGGCGTACATGGTGTGGATGTATTCTTGAACATGGCGCTGGCCGAAGTCCGCTACGAAAGTAAGAAGCTTTCACCCGATGCGCTCTTGAACGCAGTATCCAGCGCGGGGAACGATGGCCGCCACCAGTACCTTGCAGAACTCATAACGGCGGAGTAATTCAGCGACCAAAAATCACACTTTTTACCTTCTCTTCAAGCAGGGTTGTCTCAAAAAGACAGCCCTGTTGTTTTAAGACAAGAAGTCATACCTGCTCAATATGGGGTAAGCGAAAATGCCTATTCCTGAACAAGGGATTTGGCGCTTTGGCTTTGACTCCCGTCCGTCTATACTGGAAACAACAGGAAGTACAAAATGAGCACCATAATGCCTTTGTTAGTTCTCGATCAAACCTGCGAGCAGGTTCTGGCATGGATCAATGGAAAGTTAACCGATGCCAATTTTCGTCTCGTGAAAACTTTCGACCTGCACGTCGCCCGTCAGGCACACCCAAATTGCCTCTGCCCGCAGCACGGAACCGATGATTGCAATTGCCAAATGATCGTGGTGCTTGTTTATGGTCATCAAGGCGATCCTGCCACATTGGTTATTCATGGACAGGAAGGAAGAGCCTGGCTCTCGTTGGCAATCCCGGTCAATGGACATAGCAATCAGCACCTGGAGGTGGCCATCCGACGGATCCTTATGCCCCACCGCACTGACGTACCAGCACCCATCGAGGTAACCCATGAAACCCACGCAACAGTCTGAAACCATCCGCCGTTTACGTTGCGCAGCAGGACATTTAAACGCTGTCATTGAAATGGTGGAAGAAGGCAAGCCATATGAGCAGGTGCTTCACCAACTCGGCGCGGTGGAAGCGGCCATCCGCGCAGCCGGATCAAAGCTGATTATTTGTGAAGCTCAATCCATCCAAAACATCATTCTGGACAGTTCGTCGCCCAAACAACGGCTTGTCGAATTACAACATCTCCAATCCTTATATACGATTTTCCTACACTATCCGAACCATCAAATTGAGGTTTCTCATGACTAAAAACATTTCTGAAATAACATTGCCCATCAACGGCATGACCTGCGCCTCCTGCGTCGCGCACGTGGAAGACGCGCTCAAGGAACTGCCAGGCACATCCAACGTCCTCGTCAACCTGGCGACCAACAAAGCGAATCTCTCATACGATCCCCAACGTGTCAAACTGAATGATATGCGGCGTGCCGTTGAAGATGTAGGCTACGCTATAGCCATTGCCGAACAGACCCTTGATGTACGCGGTATGACTTGCGCCTCCTGCGTCGATCATGTGCAAGGTGCGCTCAAGGAATTGCACGGCGTACAAGATGCAGTCGTCAACCTTGGACTCAATACAGCACGTGTGACTTATATCCCAGGCGTGGTTTCCACTGCCAGTATGAAACGTGCCGTGCGTGAAGTCGGTTATGAAGCACAGGAGCGCAGTGAAGGCACGGATGCCCTCGACCGAGAACGTCAGGCGCGCGAGGATGAAATAAAAATTCAGGGACGCAATCTGATCATTGCCGGAACGATTGGTCTGATCGTCATGATCGGCACATTCTATGACATGGCTGGCCCGTTCAAAGCCTTCATCCCAGTCTGGCTTTCTTATAAGTGGGTCATCGGCTTATTGACCACACCGATTGTCTTTGGCCCCGGAAGACAATTCTTCTCGAACTCGTGGCGCGGACTCAAGCATGGCGTCACGGATATGAACCTGCTCTACGCAACCGGAATCGGTGCGGCGTATGGTATCGCGGTAATCAACACAGTATTTCCCAAAGCCGGATTCGGCGGTGAGGGCGCGACTTTCTTTGAGAGCGCGGCACTCCTCACTGCTTTCATCATCCTTGGCCGCTGGCTTGAGGCGTTGACGCGCGGAAGAACGTCAGAGGCGATTCGCAAATTGATGAAGCTCCAGCCCAAAGTCGCGCGTGTGATGCGCAATGGTCGGGAAGAGGAAATACCTGCAGACGAAGTCGAACTTGGCGATGTAATCCTAGTCCGCCCCGGTGAATCCATCGCGGTGGATGGTCAGGTGTTTGAAGGATATTCAGCCGTGGACGAGTCGATGCTGACCGGTGAAAGCCTGCCCGTTGAAAAGAAAGCCGGCGATCCAGTGATTGGCGGAACGTTCAACAAAACTGGCGCCTTCAAGTTCAAAGCTACACGTGTTGGTAAAGATACTTCGCTGGCTCAGATCATCAAACTCGTAGAAGATGCACAAGCGAGCAAAGCTCCGATTCAAAAATTGGCCGACTGGGTGGCAGGGCATTTTATTTTAGGTGTGCATTTGCTGGCGGTGGTCGTATTCATCTTCTGGTTCTTTTTTGGCTACCAGATGTTCTTCGATCCGAATTCAAGTTTCATTATGTCGCCTTACAAGTTGGGTGAGATTGGTGTATTCGGGTTCTCGTTACTGCTAAGCGTCACAGTGCTGGTCATTTCATGCCCGTGTGCGGTGGGACTCGCAACCCCATCTGCCATGATGGCCGGGACGGGCAAGGCTGCTGAATTTGGTGTGCTCTTCAAAGGCGCAGAAGCCATCGAGAACACCAGCAAATTGCAGACCATCGTGTTTGACAAGACCGGCACGCTGACCAAAGGTGAGCCTTCGGTAACGGATGTAGTTGTCAGTGGCCTGTCATTAGTAAACGACAATCAGTTGTTGAGATTTGCAGCCATCGCTGAGAAAAACTCTGAACATCCGTTGGGCGAAGCAATTGTGCATGGCGCGGAAAGTCGCGGGCTGCAAGTTACCGGACCCGATTCATTCAACTCCATTCCGGGTCACGGTGTTGAAGCGAATGTGAATGGTTCTGAAATCCTATTAGGCAATCGCAAGTTGATGAAGGAACGCGGTGTGGATTTCGCTGCAATGATGTCGCAAGCAGAAGCATTGGAAGTTGATGGCAAGACCGTCATGTTTGTGGCAGTCGATGCCAAACCAGGCGGTCTAATCGCTGTTGCCGATACACTTAAGGAATATTCTGCCGAAGCGATTAAACATTTACACAAACTCGGACTTGAAGTGGTCATGATCACCGGTGACAACCGACGCACCGCAGATGCCATTGCACGAAAAGTTGGTATTGACCGTGTGCTCGCCGAAGTCCTGCCGCAGGATAAAGCCGAAGAAGTTAAGAAGCTTCAGGCGCAGGGTAAGAAGGTCGCGATGGTTGGCGATGGTGTGAATGATGCCCCAGCATTGGCGCAGGCAGAGGTCGGCATGGCGATTGGCTCTGGTACCGATGTAGCCAAAGAAACAGGTGATATTATCCTTATCAAGGATGACATCCGAGATGTGGTGGTAGCACTGGAAGTGGCCAAGGCTACCATGCGCAAAGTCAAGCAGAATCTGTTCTGGGCGTTCTTCTATAACACGCTGGGAATTCCTCTGGGCGCAGGCTTGTTCTATGCCTTTGCCTCGGTTGTCATCAGCCCCGAACTGGCTGGTTTGATGATGGCTGTTAGTTCCATCTCGGTGACACTCAATACACTGTTGTTGAAACGCTTCAAGCCGTCGGTCGGACGTGGACACAAGCCTAAACAGGGTAGTGGTAATGCACAATTGCGCCCTGCCACTGCTTCGGTTGGAGACGATTAATTTACTGCATTCATCGTCTCGCAGGTTCATGGTGCAAGCTGATCTTTGGAATAGACCTGCGGGACATTCTTCTTTGCGCCATCAGATATTAAAAAAGGAAATCAAACATGGAACATGAACAAGTTGAAAAGGAAGTGGCACAGAAAAGCGCGCTGATTTATCTGCCGATTTCAATTGGCTCTGCGTTGCTCTTTCTTCTGGCAACTGCATTTAGCGGCGACTATCCAATCATGACGCGCGTCGGGGGGATGGTCTGGATAGGATTGCTCAGCCTGATTGTCTCGATGCCGGTTGTTATATCACGAGTGAAGAAGCAACTCCAGGGAAAGCCATTGTGATCGCCGGCACACTTATCACAATTCGCGAAGGTCTGGAAGCCTTCCTGATCATCGGCATCCTGCTTGGCTACCTGACCAAGACCAAGCGTATGCAGTTCAATATCCATATTTGGATTGGCGCAGCTGCTGCGTTGATCGTTAGCGCTTTGTTGGCGATTATTTTTCAGTATATGGCTTTTCAATTTGAGGGGACATCTGCTGAAATTTTTGAAGTGGTCGTGGCCATGCTGGCCGTCGGCGTATTGACATGGATGGTTTTGTGGATGCAGCGTCAAAGCCGTGGCGTCAAGGGTGAGCTCGAACAAAAAGCCGATGAGGCAATCTCCAGTGGGCAGGCGTTTGCACTGGGCAGTCTGGCATTTGTTTCGGTTTTGCGTGAAGGCGTGGAGACGGCGTTGTTCCTGAGCGCAATGCTTGTTACCTCGCGGGATATGCTGTTGTTTCCCGGCGCCATTCTCGGGTTGGTAATAGCCGCTGCCATTACATACCTGCTCTTCCGTTCTGCCGTCCGCCTCAACCTGAGAAATTTCTTTGTCGTCACAGGTATATTTCTGATCCTGATCGCGGCCGGACTGATTGGACATAGCGTGATGGCTTTGCAAGATATTGGATGGCTGCCCATTGGTACAACCATTGCCTGGAATTTACAGGCAATCATTTCAAACGACGGCCTGGCAGGACGGTTATTGCATGCCTTTTTTGGATACGAAGCCGCTCCAACCTTTCTTATGGTCGTTGCTTACGGACTCTATGTGGTTTTCTTCGGTGGACAATTCTATAACGCCACACGACAAGATGTCTCGCAGCCTGTGGCGCGATTTGTAAAGCAGTGAACTTGAGATGACCTTGAGTTTTTTCCGCCGTGACTTTCTGAAAGCGTCAGGTGCAGGTCTGCTGGGATTGTTTCTCGCAGACCTGCACCTTGAGCGTGTCTTTGCTGAGGCATCTCCCAAACAGGGTCGCGTCACGCTGAGTGGGGTTGAGGTTCTTAATGAGCCATCCTTCAATGCCAAAAGGGTGCGTCTCCTTGGCATGGACGAGATCGTGGACATCAGTGGGGAAGTCGGAGGCGATCAAGGCTACGGCAACCCATTCAACTCTTCATGGTATCAAATCAACGGAGAGGGTTACGCCTACTCAGGAGCGATCCAGCCGGTCGAGACTCTGTATCAAAAGCCAGTTTTTGATGTTCCCGAGGCCGGTGTGTTAGGAGAGATTACAGTTCCGTTTTCCGATGCGCGGCTTGACATGAGTATTTTGGCCAAGCGTGGCTACCGTGTGTATTATTCATCCACTCACTGGATCACTGGCGTATTTGTGAATCAGAAAGAGAAGAGTATCTGGTACAGGATTTATGACCGCCAGTTACAGCAGTCGTTTTATGTCTCGGCATACGAGATGCGCTTGATCTCACCAAACGAACTTACACTGTTTTCGCCCGGAGTTCCAGAAAAGGACAAACGCATTTATGTGGATTTAGCTACCCAGTTCGTGACAGCCTTCGAAGGTGACAAGCCTGTGCTGGCGGCGCGTTGTTCCAGCGGTAGTAAAGGAACAAGAACTCCTATGGGTGAGTTCCGCACCTTTCATAAGGGTCCGAGCATTCATATGACGAATCAGGGTGATGGGACGGAGAATACCTATCATCTACCCGGCGTGCCTTGGGTGACCTTCTTCACTGGAATCGGGGTCGCCTTTCATGGTACGTACTGGCACAATAATTACGGGCGGCCAAGCAGCCGCGGTTGTGTGAACTTAACTTCGAGCGATGCAAAATTCATTTATCGCTGGACCCGTCCCGAGGTCCCGCTTGAAACGCCATATCTATATCAGCCAGGCGAGGGGACTCTCGTCGAGGTTGTCTAAAATACTTTTTACATCGATTCTTGTCAGGATAAAAACATGAGCAAAATCAAAGTCTCGAAAACTGCTTCGACAAATGAAACAAAGAAAAGTAAGGAATGGCCGGCGGTGGTTTATCTTTGGACATTGGGACTGGCTCTCCTTAGCTACATCATTGCCAGATTTGTTCTTGATGGTTATCCCCATCCCTATCACTGGAGCATTGGTATAGCAGGTGGTGTTCTTGGAGTCGGCGTTGGCTGGGTCTGGTATCGCTGGCGCGGGGATGTGTTCTAGGTTGTTGATAGATAAATTTTTTTTCGTTTGACTCAATGGTAACTTGCCAACAGGGCATTCACTTTTACAGAGTCCAAACTCCCTGACTTCTGTGCGAGATCAAGAGATTTTGTACTGCAAGTGAATGCTCTTTTTATGCCATAGGGATCAATCCATTTCTGCTCATGATGTGATGTTGCAGGATTCAGGATGGATTTTTTTAAAGTATTTACGGCGTAATACCTAATTGCTTAAGTCGTGTTAATGCCGGCTCAAAACCCGGATGAAACTTAAGTGCCGAACGAAGATCTTTGACGGCTCCCTGGGTATCACCAAGAGCCTCGCGTGATAAGGCGCGCCAATAGTAACTTTCCTCAAGTACCGGCTCACTCATCGCGTCCAAGGTTGTGCCGGCTAATTCGATTACATCCTGATATCGGCCGCTATAGTAATATGCCCAATATGGTCCGGTCTGATACCACATCATTCGCCACGGTCTTTCCTTTTCAGGGATGTCAGGGTAGATTGCAAAAGCCTCATCATAGGCCGAGGCAGCGCCTGCAAAATCCTGCAAGCTTACCAGGTTGGCGCCGCGATTGAACCACGCGAAGAACTGATCCCGTCCAGTCAGTGCGTAAATTTCATCCGATGCTTTTTGTGCGGCATAGCGGTAGTTGAACTTTTCATCCGCTTGTGGCCCAAGGATCGTTGCAACTTCTTCTTTGCGTTCAGCCGGATACACTACGAGATAAGTGAAATTAAATGCCCGCCAGTATGACTCAAAATCTTTGTACCCCATGACCTGATCGGGACCGTAGTAGGAATCCTGGAATTTGAGTTGCTGGTCGGAATCGCTGTAACCGGTCACCAATACATAGTGACCCATCCAGCCGTCGAAATCGCGGCCTTCAAAACCTTTTTCGATGATGACGGGAAATCCTGCCGCCAGAAAATGCTTGAGCAATGCAATCTCTCCGCCCACTCTAAGAACTACCTGCAACTGGGTCTTCTCTTCAACGTAGGCAGTCAGTTCGTATGGCATCACATTCTTGTCGCGCGGGTTTGGCTTGGTAAAGTCTGCGATGATGCGCTGGTCGCCATCCCACTTCCAATACGAAAGGGCCATTGCCAACGTGGCAGGACCGCAGTTGTTCCAAGTCTGGTATTCGTGCTGAACACCCGTTAGCGATATGCTTTTTGGAATCGGTGTTAATGGTTGAGTTGAAGTGGGCTGTGGAAGATTTGATGGGGCGTCTGGTGTTGAATTGGTGGGAATAGAAGTGGACTGAATGACAGCCCCGGTTGGCGAAACTGTATTTTCCTCAGGAACAAAGATCACTTCTTCCGGAGGTGAAAGAGCATACTTGATACGTGCCGTCAACTCAGCTACCCGCCACCCAACTCGTTCCTGAACCATAGGCAGGTTGTAGATTGCAGGGATTCCCAGGATGAGTGCGATAAGGAAGATCAGAATTAATCTGGAATATTTTGGTCTTTTCATTTCAATTCATTATGAAATTTTTCATGTCCCAGGGCAAGCGCCAAATGGCATCCGGTCCGATAGGCAATTTTGCGTATTCATAAATAGAGAATCGATCCAATGTATTCGTAAGGACATAAATGCCATCCGCAAAACGGCGTATATCTACAATAGGCTAAACGCCTCTCACTCCCAACCCTCAAGTCATGTAGACTCATTTTTGGAAGCAGATTGCTTCAAAAGGAGTAATAGATGGAATCCCATCCCTCAGTAACAGATCGTCCCGTTCGCATTCCACCCATCGCCTGGTTTCTAGGCGTTGGTTTGATTGTTGCGCTGGTGGCAATTTTCTTTTTCAATGTGGCAATCAATACCGTTGCATATTACGGCTTCCTTGCGTTGATGATCGGCAGCCATTTCTTTATGCACGGTGGACATGGCGGACACCAGCCAGGCGTGGCTTCGAACACTGACAAAGCGAATAAAGATGAACATGCCGGTCATTCCGGTAGTTGCCACTAGGGGCAGCACTCGCGTACCCTCATCAGTATATTTTCACAAGGAGTTGTTCCCATGTTATTCAAAGATCCTGTTTGTGGCAAGCGTCTTCAACGCGGTAAGGCTCATATCATTATCGAGGTCGAAGGCGTGAATTATTTTCTGTGTTGCCCACGATGTCAGACGGAATTCGAACACAATCTGAAGTTATATGCCAGGCCGGAATTAGGTGAGAAGGCAAAAAAATCACTGCAGGTGCCTCATCGCCCTCACACTCAATAGAGTCAATGTCTGTAAGGAAACCTCTGGTGAATTCGGTTCCACGGGTGCTTGACACAATTAGTTTGTAGTATATCGAAGACGACAAATCATAAATACCTTAATAAGGAACGACATGCAATACGAAACAGTACAGATACATACCTTCTGGAGAAACAGAGCAAAGGCGGCCAATAAGCACAGGTTCTACGTGCCAGAGGTTGCAGATTGCTTTCCCAGGAATGCGGATGAGTTCAGGCAAATAGTAGGCGAATTATGCGGGCATGCACAAAAGGTTGCCATAGGTCAACTACATCCCCTTCTTCAACGAGTTGATTTGGAGAAGTTAGGTCACCGTTATGAATTTCTGGAGGTTTTTAAGCAAACATTGGAAAGCGAGATCGCTCAAAAAATCGTACAGTGGCTTCCAAGTGTTAAAACGGTTTACAGGTTTGATGCCTCACGAAAAAACAGATTGGAAGAGTGGGATAACACGATCCATCTTCTGGTATTGATACCCCAACTCGTGCCTTCGATAAAGGAACTTGGGGCAATACTTGATGACACATTTCTGACAGCCCTTAAGCACCTTGCGTGGTCGCGTTTTCAGGATTCCAAATCCGTAATCGAAATTCAGCAAGTCACTCCAGAGGAGATACGTCATGGCGTTTGCTATGGCGCAATGTTCTTCTCGTATTATGCGGCACCTTCGCAGGTTTGGCCGGAAGGTCGATCAGCCATACTCTGACAGGTGATTCACCCGCTTTGAAAAGAGACGCCATGCCAAGCCTGCTAACCCAAACCCTGAAATTAATCACAGTTGTACTTGTTACGATTTTTATTGTCGGCGGCGCAGTACAGTTACTGGCAACCGACTCATATCTGGCTTCCGAATACAGAAAGGCAGATTTTCCACCTGACCCATTTGGTTACACTCAACAACAGCGTTTCATCCTTGCTTCAACGAATATTCATTACGTACGTGCTCATCTTCCCAGTGATGAGCTCTCAAAACAATTCCTGAACGGTGTGCCTGTTTACAATCCACGTGAGGTATCGCACATGGCAGACGTCCAAGCAGTCTTTCAATCTGTTTTGCGTGTCTGGCAGGCTGCATTGATTCTGCTCATATTACTGAGCTTCATTTTTTGGAAAAAAGGAGAGCGGAAGGCGCTCACCTCAGCAATTCAATCGGGCGGACTGTTGACGTCCGGGATCATTCTGTCAATTGCTTTGCTGGCAATCTTCGGTTGGCAATTTTGGTTTGAAACGTTCCACCTGTTTTTCTTTAAACCAGGCTCATGGCTGTTTTCCTACTCTGATACGCTTATTCGCCTTTTTCCGGTGGAGTTTTGGTTCGACGGAACACTGACAATTTCTGTTCTAAGCCTGGTCGGAGGACTATTGTTTGCTTTGGTCGGTTGGCGTGGAAAGCGCGTACTCGCAGAAATGCGAACTTAAGGATCGATTTGCAGTCAAATTGAACATTGAAAAAATTCGCAAACATAAGCCCGACGAGAGATTGTCGGGCTTATGTTTGACTAGGCGGTTTTGCCTGTATGAGTTGCGCTGATTTGCGCTTATGCCCTGAGGGCGGCGGTGCTATATTGGAAACGTGGATACATTCGTTACACTAATAAGAAACTGACTATGTCTCTTGCGCGCCGTAATCTCTTTCAAGACAAGACCCGTTTAGCTCTGAGCATTTTCGGGGTGGCATTGGCTGTTATGCTGATCCTGGTGCTCAAGGGCTTTCTAACCGGGATGAATCGCCAAATCACTTCGTACATAGACAATTCACCCGGCTCAATCATTCTGGCTCAGGAGGATGTTGTTAATCTGCTCGGATCAACATCCCTGCTGCCGGAGGGAATCGCTCAGAAAGCAGAAACAATTCGAGGCGTGGTTGAAGCGATTCCAATCCTTTCACAGTTCGTCATTCTTGACCTGCATGACAAAAAACAACCCGCATACATGATCGGATATGACCCCAAGCAGGGCGGCGGACCTTGGGAGTTGATCGCGGGACGCGAGCCGCGCTCGAAGCGGGAAATAGTCTTTGATCGTATTTTCGCTGACCGCCATGATTTAAAACCTGGCGAGCAAGTTGAGGTAATGGACAAAGATTTCACCATTGTCGGCTTATCAGATGGGGCCACCTCTTGGATGACCAGCTATTTCTTTGTGCGAAAAAAGATGCAGAGGAACTACTGCTGGCGCCAGAAGCAACCAGCTTTTTGCTTATCACTATTTCGAATCGCGGGGATCAAGATGGCATCCTCCAAAAACTAAATGATATATCCGATGTCAATGCTCTTACCAAGAAGAAAATGGCCGCCAATGATCTCAAACTCTTTGCCAAAGTCTTCTCGGCGCCGCTCAAGCTGATGGTTGGCATATCCTTCCTAATGGGGACAATGATCGTCGGGTTGATCATTTACACCGCCACGGTTGAGCGTCAACGCGAGTACGGCGTCATAAAAGCCATCGGTGCGAAGAATCGCTTCCTCTATCAGGTCGTGCTGACGCAAGCACTGTTCGCATCCATAGCCGGATCAACGCTTGGCATCTTGCTGGCGAATGGCACAGCCCAATTGATCATGTCCGCCCGCCCTCAGTTTCTGATCGTCTTTGATCCTATCGATAGCGGGCAGGCACTGCTTGCCGGCCTCGGTATGGCGCTGATCGCGTCTATCTTTCCAACCCGCGTAATGGCCGGCCTTGCGCCGGCGGAGGTCTTCCGCAAATGATCAGGCTGGCCTTCCGCAATCTTTTTCAGAATAAAGCCCGCCTGGTCATCTCTGTTGGCGGAGTAGCCCTTGCATTGCTGCTTATTCTTTCACTGGATGCCATCTTTAGCGGTGTCGAGCGGCAGGTTACTGCCTATGTTGAACACAGCGGGGCGGACATATGGGTTTCACAGGCTGACGTGCGTAATATGCATATGGCGTCATCGTCGTTACCATATTCCGTTGCAAGAAAAGTTAAGTACGTTCCCGGTGTCGCCTCGGTCACGCCGATCCTATATCTTACGAACAACGTGGTTTCGGGTGATGAGAGAAGTCTGGCATACATTATTGGCTTGCCGGAAAATGCTGAATTCGGTGTCCCGTGGAGTATCTCGTCCGGGAGTAGTCTGCCCGGTAAAGGGGAAGTAATTTTGAACCGCAATATTGCAGCGAATTCTGGTGTCGCATTGGGAGATGAAGTCGAAATCCTCGGTGATGAATTCAAAGTAACGGGTTTTTCTGAGGGAACTGCAAGCCTGGTCAATTCGGTGGCTTTCATAACAATGGATGATTTTGAAGAGATGCGCGGGAGTTACAACACTGTCAGTTTTTTGCTGGTGAAAGTCAGCGCTGGAGAATCTCCAGAAATAGTAACTGACCGTATCGAGGCTCAAGTCAGGGATGTCACCGCCCAGACGAAAAGCGATTTTGCCGCGCAGGAGCGCCAGGTCATCAAGGATATGAGCACGGACGTGATCACCATCATGAACCTAATTGGCTTTCTGATTGGGCTGGCGGTGATGGCGCTGACCGTATACACCTCCACGCTCTCGCGCCGACGGGAATATGGCATGTTGAAAGCGCTCGGCGCACGCAATAGTGATCTCTATGTAACGGTGCTGGCACAGGCGATATTAAGCGTGATCCTGGGCTTTCTCTTCGGTCTGATCCTCACACTGCTGCTCACTGTTGTGATTCCCCTTTTCGGGTCAAACCTGGCGTTGGAAGTCAGCCGCGCTTCACTGTTCAAGGTTGGTAGTGTTTCCCTGGTGATTGCCACGGTTTCAGCAATGCTTCCCATCCGTCAGATTGCCGGGTTGGACCCAGCCATGGTATTTCGAGGCAGGTAAAAATGATAAAAGTTTCTCACGTTCAAGGCGAGACTTTGCAGATCGATCATGTCACCAAAAGTTACGGTTCTGGCGCAACCGAAGTGACCGCCGTTCGCAATGTATCCCTAACCGTTAATCCTGGTGAAATTGTACTTATCATGGGACCCTCAGGCTCTGGCAAGACAACGCTGCTTTCCATGCTCGGCGCTTTACTTAAACCGACCGAAGGCACGATCCAGTTGAACGGCACGATGATCAGCACGCTGGCGGAAAATCGTCTGCCCGATATTCGCCTCAAACAATTTGGTTTTATCTTCCAGGATTTCAACCTGCTTTCCGCATTGACCGCATTGGAAAACGTTGCCATTGTGGCGGAACTCGCGGGGACCAAGTCCGGCGTAGCGCGACGAAAAGCCGCCTCAATCCTGAATGAACTGGGCCTCAGCGAAAGGTTGAATTTTCCACCTGAAAAATTATCAGGCGGCGAAAAACAGCGCGTGGCCATCGCCCGCGCACTGGTCAATGACCCGGGCCTGATTCTGGCTGACGAACCCACCGCCAACCTCGACTCGAAGATCGGTCATGAGATCATGCGCCTGCTGCGAAACATCGCCAAAGAGCAAGGCCGCAGTGTCATCATTGTCTCTCACGATCAGCGCATCAAAGACATCGCCGACCGCATTTTGTGGCTCGAAGATGGCGAATTCAAGGAAACAGTCACGATGGCAATTGACCCCGTTTGCGGCATGGCTGTCGAACGCGAAAAGGCGGTCAGTGCAGAATGGGAAGGACAGGTTTTTTACTTTTGCGCGCGCGGTTGTCGGGATGAATTTTTGAAAGAACCAAAGAAATTTCTTCTCACGGCCTCGGAGGAGTCTTCCAAAAAGACATAGGTTTCAACCCTGCGCACTACTGATGATCCCATGCGCCATTTTGCTTATTTGTCAGACTAGCAAAATGGCGCTGGTGATTTAATTCTCGAGGCAATATCATTCGGTGGTGAAATGTTCAGCTCTTGATATCCATTCGCACGTAATATCAATTCTATACTGACATCGATATTCACGGAGCAAAATGACCCGTATATGGAACATTCTTTTGGTTGCTGGCTGTGTCTTGTCCATCGCGGCAACTTTTATAATTTCAGTAAAGCCCGCAGGGACATCCCTTGCGCGTACTGTACCAGTGGTCCCAGCTGAGTTAGCTGTGGCGTCGTCCCTGCCACCACTTAATACAAATTCCTTGCCCTCTCTGCTGGATGACGGAATTACTCGTCGATTACAACTGAAAACAGTCATCCCAAAACGAGCCAGCAATAAGGTAACTAAATACGTTGTGCAGATGGGAGATTCACCCTGGTCTATTGCAGAGAAGTTCGGTCTTAAACCGGAAACCATTTTATGGAGCAACGATGAGTTGAATGCCTCTGCCGGCAGCCTGAAAACCGGTGATCCGTTGATGATCCTTCCAGTGGATGGCGTTTTGCACATCGTTAAAGAAGGAGACACCCTTGAAACACTTGAGGGTATACACGGGACGCCCACGCAGGAAATCTTTGAATTTATTGGCAACAACTTTGACTTGACGCAGCCTCCACAACTAACGATCGGTCAGCAGATCATCATTCCTAATGGATACAGCACTATCCTCTGGTCAGAAGCGCAGGTGCCCGTCGTGTCTATGACAGGATCAGGGGGAGGATATTCGAGCGATATTCCAAACCTTGGATCAGGCTATTTTATCTGGCCCGTCAACGTGTATGGTCTGTCTCAGGAATATTGGAGTGGTCATCCCGGCATTGATCTGACAACTGACTTTAGACAGCCTGTTTTTGCCTCCGACAGTGGAACGGTAGTATTCTCCGGGTGGGATGATACTGGCTACGGAAACTTTATTGTGATAGATCATGGCAATGGTTTCCAGACCACATACGGCCATAATGAAGCAAACCTCGTTGCTACAGGGCACACTGTTGTAAAAGGACAACAAATCGCTGAATCGGGTAATACCGGCAATTCGACTGGCAATCATCTCGACTTCCGCATCCTTCTAAACGGCGCATTCCTCAATCCGTTGGGCTATCTGCCATAAACAAGTTTAAGTGGAATGGTTGGCTACCAATATGCTTAATACTGCTTCTTCCAAACCTGATCCCTCTGCCACTGAGACAACGCGCCGCCGTTATCAGCGCCTCTCTCCATTTTACGATGCGATGGAAAGAATGTCTGAGAGACGTTACCATCCCTGGCGCACAAAACTATGGTCGCAGGTATCGGGTTTACGTATCCTGGAGGTCGGTGTTGGGACTGGCAAGAATATGCCTTTTTATCCTGCTGACATTTCGATCATCGGCATCGACCTGACGCCCGGTATGTTACAGCGCGCCCAAAAACAAGCCGGCGAATTTCGATTAAGTTCAAGGGTTGAGCTTCAACCAGGCGACGTTCAACAATTGGATTTCCCGGAGAACAATTTTGATTCCGCTGTTGCCACTTTTGTTTTTTGTTCAGTGCCTGATCCAGTGCTTGGGTTGCGTGAACTTAAACGCGTGGTGAAGCCAGGTGGATACGTATTGCTCCTTGAACATATGCGTTCCCCAAATCCGTTTTTAGGAGTTGTGATGGATTTTCTCAACCCGTTAATCGTGCGATTGATGGGCGCAAACATTAATCGCAGGACTGTGGAAAATGTGCGTAATTCTGGGCTGGAGATCGTGCAGATTGAGGATTTAAGAGCTGGCGGAATCTTCAAGTTGATCACAGCTCGGGTTCCCTCTAAATAAAGTTGATTTGAGCAAGAAAAAAAATGAATCCTATCTCCCGACGCGATTTTCTCAAACTAAGTACATCCACTTTTGCAAGCTTGGCTTTTTCTCCATTCCTGCCAGGTTTTGGAACTTTCGAGGATACAGAACAGGTGCGCGTGACATCCAATTCTGTTAGTGTATTCAGCACCCCGAATGATCAAAGTTTGATCGTTGGTCAATGGTTCAGAGACGAACTAGTCAATATCTACGAAGAGGTAAACTCTGGCACACCGGTTTACAATCCAATCTGGTATCGTGTTTGGGGTGGGTTTATGCACCGCGCACGTCTGCAAAAGGTCAAGGTTATTCTCAACGAACCACTTGCCACGATTCCCGAAGGAACGCGCCAGCTTTCCGAACTCACCGTGCCTTACACACAAGCGATGCGTTATACAAAAACTTATGGATGGCAACCCAACTTGCGGCTTTATTATGGATCCGTACATTGGATTGATGGGATTGACGAAGGTCCAGATGGTCAGCCCTGGTATCGTATCTTCGATGAACTGATCGGTTTTCCATATCATGTTTTGGCGATCCACCTGCGCCCGATTCCATTTGAAGAATGGGCTCCCATTACTCCCGATGTGCCGCTCGATAACAAGCGTATTGAAGTTAATCTACCCACTCAGATTTTGACCGCTTACGAGTATGATCAAATTGTGTTTCAGACGAATATCTCCTCAGGTATCCCGGCTGGTAGGCCAAGCCCCAATGTAATTTCAACAAAGACGCCCAGCGGCGAATTTCGCATCATGTCGAAATATCCATCCAAACATATGGGGAATGGCAGCCTATTTGCTGATCTGGATGATTATGAATTGCCTGGCGTTCCCTGGACTAGCTTCTTTACCGAATCGGGAGTCGCTTTCCACGGCACGTATTGGCACGATAACTTTGGCACGCCAATGAGTCATGGTTGTATTAACATGCGTATTGATGAAGCCAAGTGGGTGTTTCGTTGGGTTCAACCTCTGTACAAACCTGATCGTATCTTTACTCCTGGTTACGGAACGCGGGTATTGATCACTCCATAACAAGTAAATCCTTATTATCTTCAAAACCGAAACTGAATTTATATCCATGACATTTGTCATAAGCCATTTGGCGTATAAGTCGTTACGCTATCCTGCGCTGGAGACAATCGACTTGTCAGACTATTATTGGGCTATCCGATACTGGAGGCCCAATATGTTTTCAAAAACACGCAAACTCTTATTTCTTTCACTTATCGTGGTTTTGTTGTCCACAATAATTTCCGCCTGTTCAACTTCAAAATCAAGTGATGTCCATCTCTACATGATGCCGATGGATCAAATGCCTGCGGACGTGCAAGCCGCGCCTGTGGCAGTGCAGGAGGCATATCAATTTGCCTCCATCAATCCCGATGTTATGAAGGACATTCCCTGCTATTGCGGTTGCAGCGATATCGGACATGCATCGAATTATGACTGCTATGTTTCAGAGGTGGATGCCCAAGGTGCCATCAAGTTCGATAACCATGCGCTTGGATGTTCGATCTGCGTGGACATCACCAAAGATGTCATGCGGATGTTGCAAGAGGGGCAGACGCCTGCAGAAGCCAGAGCATATGTAGATGCAACCTATGCCAAGTACGGACCTTCCAACATCCCCTAACCTGATGCGCTTTTATTTCCATCTTCTCCTCTTTGTGATGGCTGGACTGGTAGTGGCGTTCGCGCCTTTGCCAGTTCCTCCCATTGCGCCTCAGGAGCGGACCTTTCGGATTGATGCGCGACAATTTGCCTATTCTCCCTCCGAGCTGAAAGTCAATCCCGGCGATACCGTGACCCTCCAACTCGTCAGCACCGATGTCGTACATGGACTTTACGTGGATGGCTACGACATCTCCATTGAAGCCGACCCAGGTCAATCCGCAACCCTTACCTTCGTTGCCGACAAACAAGGTTCCTTCCGCTTTCGCTGCAATCTCACCTGTGGAGCCATGCACCCCTTCATGATCGGCAAGTTGACTGTCGGCACAAACAATTGGCTCTTTCGTTCCTTGGGATTAGCAACATTGGCTGTTTTTGGCGCACTCATCTCAACAAAGCAAAAAGCATAGTCTCATCATGACAAAGATCGAACTTACCCGTAACCCCTTCATAAAGAACGCGCTCAAAAGCCGTTACCCCCAACTGGCAGTTTTTATCGTGATGTTGGTTGGGTACATCTTTGCCATCCTTGCAGGACTCATCGGTACTCCAGTGGGGAGTCACAACTTTAGCATTGTCTTCGTCTGGATCGCATGGTGGGCGATCCTCATCCTTGTCGCTGTCCCATTCTTTGGGCGCGGATGGTGTGCGGTCTGCCCAATCCCGCTTCCTGGTGAATGGCTACAGCGTGGCGCAGTATTAACTCCGCCAGAGAAAAGACCTAAGTGGCTGAACCTGCGCGTGCCAAAAATGTTTCGCAACATCTGGTTGCAGAATATTTCATTTCTTCTTCTTGCTCTCTTTAGCAGTGTCCTGCTTACCACTCCAAATATCACGGGTATTGTGCTTGCCGCCATGCTTTTCGCCGCAATTGGATTGAGCGCCATCTTCGAGCGACGCGCTTTCTGCCGCTATCTCTGTCCCGTAGGTGGCTTTATCGGTTTATATTCTCAAACGGCGCCGATTGAATTGCGAATCAAAGATAAACAAATATGCGTAAGCTGTGAAGGCAAGCCTTGCTACAACGGTTCGCAAGCAGGTTACGGTTGTCCGTGGGATGTTTTCCCTGGCGGATTAACAAAGAACACCTATTGTGGTCTGTGCATGGAATGTATCCGCACCTGCCCTCACGATAATATTGCGGTCAATCTACGTCCCTTCTCTGCCGACCTTGCCAAACCATCTACAAGAATGGATGAAGCCTTCAAAGCCTTCATCATGCTCGGTTCAGCCATGATTTATGCGGGTGTATTACTTGGTCCGTGGGGTGCATTCAAAGATGCGGCTTATAACGTCGGCACGAGTGCTTGGTTTATTTATGCCGTTATTTTTCTTTCAATTATCTTCGTCATTCTCCCTGGATTTTTCACACTCGGAATTCTAAAAGCGAAGAGCGCTCTCCCACTGAAGCAACGATTTGCTTCTCTCGCAACCGCTCTCATTCCATTAGGCTTGATGTTTTGGGTGGCATTCAGTTTATCTTTTGTCCTGACCAACGCATCTTACATTATCGCCGCACTTTCCGATCCGCTTGGTCTCGGCTGGAATTTGTTTGGCACAGCCAACGCCGTGTGGCAGCCCATGCTCTTCTCCATTCTTGCGCCTGCTCAAACACTGGCATTGGTCGGTGGCTTGATCTGGTCCGCCCGCACGGCGCAGAAAGCCGCAAACGAAGTAAAAGTTTCATCCATCCCAGTGATTATTTATTCATTTATTGTCACATCCATCATGCTCTGGTTACTACTATGAATCGTTCCGAACTCCTCTCACGCATTTTTGTCATAACAGGAATCATCCTCGCAATTGGAGCGCCATTGGTTTTTTGGACTCGCACGCCGCTCATCCACGCGCGCATGGCGGAGAATGGCGGTTGGAATCCAGATATTATTCAAGCAGAAGTTGGCAAGCCCCTCCAACTAAAGATTACTTCGGATGATGTTGTACATGGTTTCGCCGTGGGGCAGATGGACATGCAAAGTGTGGACATCCTCCCAGGGAAAGTCTCCGAAATCACTTTGAACTTCGATAAGCCTGGAATTTACACCTTCTTCTGCACGCGCTGGTGCGGACTCAATCACTGGCGGATGCGCGGCACAATTGAAGTCAGCGGTTCATCTTCGGACCCTGAACCTGTTTCTGTTCCGTTGTATGTGACTCTCAACCTCGACATTGACGCTCCGCACGACGCGCCTGTTATTCCCAGTGGTCAGCCGTCTGCAATCAACGGACAGCAACTAGTAACCAATTTGCCAATTAACCAATCCACCGACTATTATCGCGCAAATTCACCCTATCAAGTATTCGATGAACTGAGTAGCGCAGTTCTCACCGAATCAGAACGCTGGGATTTGGTTGCTTCCATCTGGAAATCCAACACGACACCTGAATCGCTCGCAAATGGACAACAACTCTATGCCCAAAACTGCGCGGCTTGTCATGGCGAGAATGGCGCGGGCGATGGAGTCTTTGCCGATGACCTCGCCGCATCGGGTGAAGCATCCATGCAGACCATGACTGGTGCAGAAAATATGATGATGCAATCCCCTGTTGATTTCACCAATCCGACGCGGATGCTGGGTGCAAGCCCAGCGCTATTGCAGGGAAAAATCCTGCGCGGCGGCATGGGTACGGGTATGCCCATGTGGGGCTCAATCTTTACCGAAGAACAAATCTGGGATTTGATCGCATATCTATATTCGTTCCAGTTTGAATATCAAAATTAAGGAGACTCTATGAGCAAAAAACATAAGAGACAAAAACAAAGGAGAAGTTTTCCCTGGTCGATTGTAGCGATTGGCGGTGTCTTGCTACTCATCGCGGCTTTCTTCCTTGCCAATCGGGGCGGCGATGGCGGTGGTACTCCATCCATTACAGTCGATCAACAAAAGATTGATTACGGCGATGTGAAATTTGGTGTCAATAAAACCTTTGCCATCAAAGTCACCAATACGGGTGACGGTACATTGCGCTTCAAAGAAGAGCCGTATATCGAAATACTGGAGGGGTGCTGACCTCCTCAACTTACCATCGGTTCGATGGTACTCAAACCTGGCGAAAGCACGATCATTGAATCCAGTGTCTTCATGATGCACGAAGGCATGGATGGTCCGCATAATTTCGGGGTTCATCTCAAAACGAACGACCCTGCAAATCCTGATCTGATTGTGAATGTATTATCCAATTGGATCCCATAAAATCTGGAGGTCTATATTCAATGTTAGCAAGTTTTCTGTTATCACTACGCGAGGGATTGGAAGCCGCCCTCATCATCGGTATCGTGTTGGGCGTTCTGGTGAAGTTAAAACGTACCGACTTGAATGCTGTTGTCTGGCGCGGGGTAGGGCTGGCAGCCTTATTGAGTCTTCTCGCGGCTATCGCCCTTAACCTGCTTGGAATGGAATTCGAAGGCAAAGGCGAAGAAATTTTTGAAGGCATTGCCATGCTTCTTGCCGCAGGTGTCCTGACCTGGATGATCTTATGGATGCAAAATCACGGAGGCACGCTTAAGAATGAAATTGAGGAGCAAACCAATCAGGCGACACTGGGGAAGGGACAAAAAGCCTTATTCGCGCTGGCATTTCTAGCTGTGTTCCGCGAAGGTATCGAGCTGGCGTTATTCCTGCTCGCCGCAAGGTTGACATCCAGTCCGTTGCAGACGATAACGGGCGCATTACTTGGGTTGATTAGCGCAGGAATTTTGGGATGGATATTGTTTACATCCACCATGAAACTCAGCCTGCGTAATTTCTTTGGCGCAACCAATATTCTGTTGGTTATTTTTGCGGCTGGGCTGGTTGGGTTGGGTGTTCACGAGTTTAATGAAGCAGGTGTAATCCCCTCAGTGATCGAGCATATTTGGGATGTCAATGGAGTTCTGAGTGACAAGAGCGAGATGGGGTTAATTCTGAAAGCCCTCGTCGGGTATAACGGCAATCCTTCCCTGACGGAAGTGGGCGCTTACATTAGTTACCTGGCGGTTCTGATTGCCATCCTCCTAACCCAGAGAAGGAAACAAAGCCCTGTGAAAGTGACAACGAGATAATCAAACGCCTTCGGAACTTTCCGAAGGCGTTTATCTTTATTTCTGCTTCAACAATCTCGCCGAATTCCCCATGATGCCAATATCAGGCAGAGACTGCGCTGCGGCAGCGAGGACAGGTGGAAGGACGCCAATCGCTGCGAGGGATAATCCCACAATGTTATAAACCGTGGTGAATGCCAGGTTCGCCTTAACGATCCGCATGGTGCGCTGGGCGATCTTCAATACATCTGGCACCAAATTCCAATCCTCGCGCATGAGGGCAATATGCGCGGCTTCAATGGCAACATCTGTGCCCGCCGCACCCATTGCGATACCGACATTTGCCTGGGCAAGCGCGGGCGCGTCATTCACACCATCGCCGATCATGACCACAACATGTCCCTTTGCTTGATATTCCTTGACCACATCGATCTTGTGTTCTGGAAGAAGGTTGGCGCGGTAGGAGACGCCCAGTTTTTCTGCGAGTGCGGATGCGGTTCTTTCATTATCTCCTGTGAGCAGTTCGATATGCCGAATACCCAGTGAACGCACCTCAGCAAGTGCGTTTGGCACTTCGGAACGTAATGTGTCAGCCGCCGCAAACACGCCCACCAATTCCTGGTTCCTTTCCATAAACAAAAGAGTTTTACCCTGTGCTTCGAGCTCAGTGGCAACCGAAAGGGATGCGGCAGATGGGATCATGCGTCGATTACCCACTCTTATGATTTGAGCATTGATGGTTGCCTGCACACCATGCCCAGGGATGGCTTCAAATTTTTCAGGCTCAACCAGCGCGGAATTTTCCTCACGGGCAAGCACACGCACTGCTTCTGCCAGAGGATGTTCAGAGTAGCGTTCGGCAGAGGCGGCAAGACCAAGCAGATCTGCACGTGAAAGCCCATTCAATGAAACCACATCTGTCACCTGCGGTTGACCGAGGGTAAGCGTACCCGTCTTATCCACCAGTAAAACATCAGCACGAGCCAGAAGTTCAAGATACTTGCCGCCCTTAATGAGCAGTCCGCGTTTGGCGCTGGCACCGACCGAAGCAAGCATGGCAACGGGTGTTGCGAGCGCGAAGGAACAGGAACATGCGACCAGCAGGACAGCGGCGGTGGATAATGGATTGCGGGTGAATAGGAAGGTTAACCCTGCGATCACAGCTACCACGGGCAGATACCAGGCGCTGAATTTATCGGCAATTTGTTGGACGTCGGCACGATGCGCTTCCGCCTCCTCCACCATTTTGACCACACGCCCAAAGGTGCTATCTGTGCCAATTCTTTCAGTGCGGATTCGCAGACTGCCGAGTTTCGCGATGGTGGCGGCAAATACATGAGTTCCGTTTGCCGCTTCAATGGGCATGGATTCTCCTGTGATGGCAGATTGATCGATGGTTGCCTGTCCGCTGATGACTTCACCATCCACGGCGATCTTTTCGCCAGGACGCACGATGATAGTCTCACCAAGTTTCACTTCACTGACGGGGATTTCCAATTCTGCACCTTCGCGTTCCACGCGGGCGGTCTGTGGCGCAAGGGATGTCAATTCCTTTACGGCGCGGCGTGCGGATTCGGTGGTGAAGTTCTCAACGTAGTCTCCAACTCGCATGAATACAACCACAAGCGCCGCCGTAACCCATTGACCCACCACCAGCGCGGCAATTACACCGACGGTCATCAAGGTGTGAGAAATGATCTGCCGTTTCAGCGTGGCGCGGATAACGTTCGTAAAGACGGGGTAGCCGCCTGCGATGACGAACACGACACCAAGCGGGAAGGGGATCAGGTCATTGAGAAAATCGAACAAGCCCAAGCCTTCGCCAAAGATCACCACACTCAAAATGATGGCGAACACGCTGACCAGCAGGATCGTCAATCGGCGGTTGAAATCGCCCATTGAAATAGGATCAGCTTTCGGGGAGTCGGAAGCGGGCACGTCATATCCCGCACCCTGAACAGCAGAGCGAATCGTGGGAATATCCACTTGGGCAGGGTCGAGTTTGACAACTGCCTTTTCTGTGCCCAGAAAAACATTCACGGATTGCACGCCGGGCAGTTTTTCGATGGCATGTTGGACGTGCTGGGTGCATTCGGCGCAGTCCATGCCCGAGATGGGCACCTCTAAAGTTTGTAAGTTAGACATGTGAGTCCTCTGTTTTTGAAATTTTTATGATTTTAGCATACGGAGACCACTGCCGATGACTACGAACTCGCTGATCTCGTGAGCCAGTACTGCAATAGGCAAGGTGAACCAACCGCCTACTGCACCGATGACAAGCACACCGATCACTAGGGCCGAAAGGGCCAGGTTTTGATTGACGACGGACTGATTGCGCTTTGCCAGTTTGAGCGCGTATGCAAGTTTTTCCAAATCGTCTGCCATCAGCGCGACATCGGCGGTTTCCAAAGCCACGTCCGTTCCCGCCGCTCCCATCGCAACCCCTACGGTCGCTTCCGCCAGCGCAGGGGCATCGTTGACTCCATCCCCAACCATCGCCACATGTCCATAGCGGGAGGTGAGTTCGCGCACTTTGACAGCCTTATCTTCCGGCTTTAAGTCAGCATACACTTCGTCGATCCCAAGTTCGCGGGCGATAGCCTGGGCGGTGCGCTCATTGTCACCGGTCAGCATGACCACTTTGTCGACTCCGGCAGCATGTATTGCATCAATGGCTTTCTGAGCGTTGGGGCGGATGTTGTCGCGGATGGCAATCAATCCCCAGGGATCCTGTTCATCGCCCACGATAACGACGGTCTTGCCCTCGCTCTGCAGTTGGTTGATGTCCCCCCAAGAGTGCTCCAGCGAGACGCTCAGTTTCGAGTGGAATAAATCGGGGCTGCCAATATAAATGGTGCGTCCATCCAAACGAGCGGAAGCGCCAGCCCCTGTGAGAGAGTGGAAGTCTGCCAGCTCAACCGGTTGAACACCCTGCGCTTCTGCATATCGAACAATAGCTTGTGCCAGGGGATGACCACTGCGCCGCTCAATGCCAGACGCCGCGGCTAATAACTCCTGCTTGGAATTTGTTAAGCGGTCCAGGTCCTGACGGAAGAGGATCACATCTGTCACTTCCGGCTCGCCGCGTGTTAGGGTGCCAGTCTTATCCATCGCCACAACCTTCACTTTGGCGAGCTCTTCCACATACACTCCGCCTTTGATCAGCACACCATTACGCGCACCAGTGCCAAGTGAAGCTACTAATGTGATTGGGATGGAAATAACCAGAGCGCATGGTGCGGCGGCGACGATGAAGACTGTCGCCCGGGTGATCCACATCACCCAGCCCGCGCTGAAGAACAGAGGCGGCACAATGGCAATCAGAATGCCGATGAGCAAAACGATGGGACTGTAACGTTTGCCGAAGCGCTCGATGAAGCGCTGGCTCTTGCCTTTCTTTTCCTGTGCTTCCTCGACCATGTGGATGATGCGACTGATCGTATTATCGGCAAATGTTTTCGTTGCACGCACTTCAAGCGCGCCTTCACCATTGATACTCCCCGCGAACACCGCGTCACCAACTTGTTTTTCAACGGGGACACTTTCGCCCGTGACGGGTGCCTGATTGACGCTCGACGATCCGACCAAGACCGCGCCGTCGGTTGCCATCGATTGACCAGGCTTGACGATGAACACGTCACCGACTTCGAGTTCCTCAACCGGGATTTCACGCTCGATATTATCGCGCCGTACCAACGCCACTTTTGGCGCGAGGTTCATCAAGGCTTTGATCGCGGCGCGGGTTTTTTCCTCCGTATAACCCTCCGCGGCTTCGCTGATGGAATAAAGGAAGACCAGCATGGCTCCCTCCAACGGCTCACCCATCGCCGCGGCAACGACCGCGGCGATGGTCATCAGGAGTTCGATGCCAATTTCACGCTCGAAGATCAATTCTTCAAGGGCTTCGCGTCCAAAGTAATATCCGCCAATCAGGATTGCGGCAACAAAAATCACGGTGGAAAAGATTGCCGGTGCGCCAGCCAGACCGATCAGCCAGCCGATCAGCAGCAATATGCCGGATGCCACTGAGGTCAGCACCTTGGGGTTTTGCCAAGGTTTGGGCTGTTCAGCCATCTCCATACCTTTTTGTGGCGGAAAGCCGAGCGCTTCCAGTTTCTCTTTCAGCGTTTCAGGTTTGGTCGCGGCGGGGTCGTATGTGATTGCAACCTTGGCAGATTTAAAGTACACCTTCAAATTCACCAATCCATTAAATCCTTCCAAGCCACGCTCAATGGCATTGGCGTCATGTTCGCAATCCAGGTTGCCGACGCGCAGTTCGAGTTGTTTGGTATTCATAGTAATTTCTCCATAAGTAATTGAAAATGATATCCGAAACTAAGGACCTTCATCCGCCACTTCCCACAGGCCGTTTATCCGTCAAGCTAAACAACAATAAGAGGGCAACGCCCAGCACGATGAACGTATCTGCCACGTTGAATGTCGGAAAACGAGTTGTACCGAAGCCAGCATCGAGGAAATCGGTAACGCGGCCATCCGGTAAGCGATCGGCAAAATTGGCAATTGCCCCGCCAAGGATCAGTCCGATGGGCGCGGCCGCTGTAGGCGGCAATTCGCCACTGCGAAGCGTACTTACCAGCCAGATCACCATGCCCACAATAATGATCCCGGTGAGAACCAGCGGTCCAACTCCGCCGTTGGCGAACAGCCCAAATGCAACGCCTGTGTTATAGCCAAGTGTCAGGCGGAAGAATTGTCCGGCAAGCGGCATCGGCTGAAAGGGGATCAAAACTTGTTCAACCCATGTTTTGGTCATCCAATCCAACGACAAGACAATCAGCAGGGAGACGAGCGCGCGATAAATCGGTTTCATTCAAAGCCTTCTTCTATTTCTCTGTGCGAGGGATGTTATAGCGCGTGCATTCATAGACGCCGAGCGCGACATCGGCGAGCAATGACTCGGTAAGAGCCAGCAGTTCACCCACCCGGTCGTCGCTCAAATGGTAGGTGACATACCGTCCTTGTTGTTCAGCCACCACCAAACCACAATCACGCAAACAACTTAAGTGATTTGAGACATTAGGTTGGGAAAGACTGGTAGCCTCGACGATTTCGCTTACGGTTAACGGTCCATTACGCAACGCATCAAGAATGCCCAAGCGCGAGGGATCGCCGAAGCCGCGAAAGAGTTTGGCTTGTAAGTTGGTTTTAGAAGGGGCAGAGACGGTAATCATACATTCCTCATATCATCGTATCAGTATATGATAATATTTTACCCATTTAAGATGAATTGTCAAGGCATATATCGGACTTTTACTTTTTCTACACAACTTCTACATGTCTGGCAGGTATCCTGTGTGTAACTTCACAAACAGGAGATGGCTCATGAAAGTTTTAAAGATCATTCTCGGATTGGTCGCGGCTGGTGTTTTGCTAGCAGGCGGCTTTGCGGCAGGGACATTCATCACCCAGAAACGAACTGCCAACATCCCCGCTCAGCAATTTGTCCAGCCGACATTTGTTTGGCAACAACAAATCCAACCCACTGCAGTTCCTCAACAGCAATTTCAACCCACGATAGTTCCACAACAACCCCAGGCAACACCCGCCCCGCAGTCCACGCCACTTGCCATTCCACCGCAGGGACAGTGGGGACGAGGTGGATGGATGATGGATCCTCAGGGAGAATGGGAACACGGCTGGATGATGCAGCCCAACTATGCACCTCAAGGTCAACAAGGCTGGAGCATGCATGATGAGGATTATGAAAATGGGAATGGTATGCACGATGGGATGATGAACGGCTGGCAGACCAATCCCAACTTGTATCCTACGCAGACTGTCCCCAACACTTCGCCAAACTATCCCACCCCTTCCGCCTCTGTCTCATTCAGAAATAACGTTCAGCCCATCTTTGCAGCGCGTTGCATTGCCTGTCACGGCGGGACAAATGGCTTATCCCTCGATACATACGATAACGTTCTGAAGGGCAGCATAAACGGCGTAGTCGTCATCCCTGGCGATGTGTACAACAGCCGCCTTGCCTATTATGTATATAGTGGTTACATGCCTTTTCGTAACGCACCGCTTACTTCAACCGAAATTCAAACCATTCTGGATTGGATTGCTTTGGGCGCTCCCAATAATTAATGAAAAATCTATTACGAAAGGAAATGATAAAATGAAAAACGTTACACTCTGGATCGTGATCGGCGCAATTGCTCTTTTCGCCCTCGGCTTGTTTGGCGGTATGTTCATGCCCTTTGGATGGAACAACTCAGCAATCGGTTACGGCTGTGATGGTTGGAACGGCTACGGTATGATAGGTAATCACGGTTTTATGCCCATGATGGGTGGATGGGGCATGATGCCTTTTGGTTTTCTCGGCATGGCGTTCATGTGGCTCGTACCACTCGGCGTTCTCGCTCTCATCGTCGGTGGAATTTTCTGGCTCGTTCGCACCCTGACGCAAAAACAGGCATGACCATCTTGGTCGGGTGCGAGTAGCAGGAGATTAATCTTGGCAGACAAAATTTTAATCGTAGAGGATGAAGCGCATATCACGCGCACCCTGCGTCTATACCTCGAACAGGCTGGCTACCAGGTTGTCATCATTGCAGATGGCGCACAGGCAATGCCAGCCTTTCGGCATGAAAAACCCGATCTTGTCATTCTTGATCTTCACCTGCCGCATGTGGATGGCTGGGAGATTTGTCGCCAGATCCGCCGCGAGGGCGATACGCCCATCATTATGCTGACCGCCCGCAGTGAAGAGAGCGACAAATTAATCGGATTGGAACTGGGCGCGGATGACTACGTCACCAAGCCGTTCAGTCCGCGTGAAGTGACGGCGCGGGTGCGCGTGGTCCTGCGCCGCAGTCATGGACAGGTGCAGCCGCCGCCCATCCTGCGCGCCGATACGCTTATTCTGGACCTCGAGGCGCATACTGCGGCAAAAGCCGATCAGTCACTTGACCTGACTCCCACCGAGTTCGATATCCTCGTTGCATTCATGCGTCACCCTGGGCAGGCATTCACTCGACTGCAATTGGTGGAAGCCTCACAGGGTGTAGCCTATGAAGGGTACGAGCGCGTCATTGACCAGCACATCAAAAACCTGCGCGCCAAATTGGGTGACGATGCCCGTGCGCCGCGTTTTATCCAAACTGTATTCGGCGTGGGATATCGTTTCTCTGCAGAGTTCCGACATGATTCGTAGCCTGTGGCTTAAGTTGATGGGAGCTTTTCTGGTGATCGTATTGATCGGCGGCGGCATTGATACCTACCTGGTCAGCCGTTCAACGCGGACTCAATTCAGTCAGTACATTGATCAAAACGGAAGAGTGTTCGCGCAACAACTTGCCCCAACCCTTGCCCAGTATTACAGCCGACAAGGAAACTGGCAGGGTGTGGAAAATCTGCTCAATAATCCCTGGGGTGGTTCCATGATGGGGGATGGCATGGGGATGATGGACGAAGGGGATTGGGGCATGTGGCAGGGCTGGGATGGTATGGAGACAAACGGCGGGATGGGTATGGGAGACTCCAATCCGTGGAACATGATGGGAATACGCCTCCTGCTTGCCGATACGCAGGGAACCATCATCGCGGATAGTGCCGCGCTGGATACGGGGAAGACCATTTCGTCGGCAGACCTCACGACGGGTGTACCCATCCTGGTTGGGAATCAACAGGTGGGAACGCTCCTGCCAGTCAGTGCAGGAACGAACGTATCGGGGGCGGCGGGAGAATTTGTCTCATCCGTCAATCAATCCACCTGGTTGGCGGGAGGAATTGCAGCCCTCGTCGCGTTCGTGCTCGGCTCGATCTTATTCTTCCAAATTGTATCCCCTGTTCAGAAGTTGACTTCCGCCGCACAAAAAATCGCCGCTGGTGACCTGAAACAACGGATTCCAAATCAGTCACAGGACGAGATCGGAATGCTGGCAACCGCGTTCAACCAAATGGCAGACTCGCTTTCGCAACATGAGGAACTGCGCCGCAATCTGATCGCCGATGTCGCGCACGAACTACGGACTCCGCTTACTGTAATTCAAGGCAATCTTGAAGCCATGCTGGATGGAGTCCTGCCGACCAGCCCGCAGGAGATCGCCACCCTTCGTGATGAGACCGCATTGTTGACGCGTCTCGTTTCGGACTTGCGATTGCTCTCTTTGGCTGAGTCGGGTCAATTGAAACTGGAACACGTCAAGGCTAATCCAGCTGAACTGGTTGCGCGCGCCGTAGAACCTTTCCGTTTGCAGGCACAGTCCAGCAATGTGAAATTAAACCTCGAACTTGCTTCCAATTTCCCTCCGATTGAATTGGATGTTGATCGGATAACACAAGTTATACGGAACTTGTTGAGTAACGCCCTGCGTCACACGCCCGAAGGCGGGCAGGTAATAGTAACCTGCAAGAATGATACATCGCATCAATTGCTTATCACCGTATCCGATACGGGTGAGGGAATTTCGCATGCCGCTCTCCCTTATGTTTTTGATCGATTCTATCGCGCCGACAAATCCCGTTCGCGCGCCAGCGGCGGTTCGGGAATTGGACTGGCTATCGTCAAGCAATTGGTGGAGGCGCACGGAGGAACGGTGTGGGTGGAAAGCCAGCCAGGTCGGGGAGCGATATTTGGATTTACATTGCCCACAAAAGATTGATGCACATATTTTCATTTATTGACCTTTGCCTTGACATTCGTTACTGATATTAGTATCATTCAATAGTTGAGCAATCATTCAACTAATTTCGAGGCACAAGTAAAGGAAATAAAAACATGTTGGAATCAATCTTTGTTGTAGCACTATTCCTACTTTATATGCTTCTTTGGAAAGTCAAGAAAATACAGCAGAAAAGAGTAACTGGCATAGATCCAGAGGTAATGGGAGAATCCACATCCAACGTTCAGCAATTCATGAGCCATTTTACGAATTTTCTGACCGTGTATGCAGGAATCGTGATCCTGATCCATGCAACCAATTTCCAATGGGAATCACTGTTCAGCCGTTATCCATTATTGTCTTCCGCAAAAGTAGATGTGATGGGTTTCTTTGTTGGCTTATTTGGTTTGTCAATTTGTCTGTATGCGCAGATCAAAATGGGATCATCGTGGAGGGTGGGAATAGACGAAAAAGTAAAGACGCAACTCATCACGACCGGATTGTATAAATTCGTCAGAAATCCAACTTACCTCGGACTTTTTCTGCTCAATATCGGTGTCTGGTTGATCTGGCCCACGTGGACAGTCTTCCTGCTGAATATCCTGTTTATCCTTTTCCTGGAAATTCAGGTACGTTGTGAAGAGGATTATTTATCATCAGTCCACGGAGTAGATTATGGCGAGTATAAAAAACGAACGAAGCGCTATGTGCCATTTATCTATTGATCGTTCCAGTGGATACAACCATGCATAAGACCACTGTCACACCAGAAATTGCATCCGACCTTGCTACTCTGTTCGATTCTTTAAGCGACCCGACACGCATTCTCATCATCAGCGCCTTGCTCAATGGGGAGGTTGGTGTCGGCGACTTGGTGGAGCGTCTGGGGTTGACCAAGTCCGCCGTCTCGCACCAATTGCGCGGACTGCGCGACAAGCGGCTTATCCGCACCCGTAAACAGGGGCGCAACGTTTTTGTTTGCCTCGATGATGATCATGTGATCGAATTGTTCAAACGTGGTCTCGACCACGTCCTGCATGGCTGATATGAAGAACACTGTTCAACGAGTTCTGCTAACACTCCTACTCCTCCTCATCCTGTTCGGGATGGTGGGGCATTGGGTGAGCTCAGCAAAAATCACGGCTCACGCTTCCAGTGAGTCGGTCTGTGTCATTCATGCGGGGATTCTGCTGCCAGAACAACCCAAACCCTCACAAAACAAACCCAATGTTTCCCTTCTGCCGCAGCCAGATCAGACGATCCCCTGGTGTTTGCGCGAAAATATTTCCCACCCGCCAACAATGTAGTTTCGACTTTTCTGCCTGTTGCCCTACCTGTTCAAGGCGAGGGCTATTAACCATTTCCCGTACCAGATAATAAACAAGGATATATCTTATGGAAAAAACCATTGATCTCGAAATCCCGCTCTTAATGCCAGGCGTTGAAAATGATAAAGATGAATGCTTAAATCGTCTGGAAGAATCATTTAAAAATTACAAAGGAATCATCCGCGCGCATGTCGAGCGAGATAAATCCCCTGTGGATTTGTGCATACACTATGATCCCAATTTGTTGACCCTCTCCGATGTCAAACGCCTCGCCGAACGCGCAGGCGCGCAGATCATCAACCGCTTCCATCACGAATCAATCGCCGTCGAAGGCATGGACTGTTCAGATTGCGTGACCGTAATCGAGCATAGCGTGGGACGAATGGATGGCGTGCTGTCTGTCAACGTCAACTACCCCGCTGAAAAAATGTGGATCGAATACGATAGTCAAAAAGTAAATCGCGCCTCCATCGAGAAACGCGTCCGCTCACTGGGATATGAAATTCCCGTGGAAGGTTTTCGCAGTTGGTACAAGGAAAACCGTGAAATCGTATTCAGCCTGACGGCAGGTTTGCTCCTGCTCATTGGCTGGCTAGGTGAGACCTTTTTCGGTTTACCAGTATTGATTGCCACAACTCTCTATATCACCGCCTATATCTTCGGCGGTTGGGATATTTCACAACACGCCTGGCACGCCATCAAAGAGAAACATTTCGATACTGACCTGCTGATGGTTATGGCGGCGCTCGGCGCGGCATTCCTCGGTGAATTCGCCGAGGGTGCATTGTTGCTATTCCTCTTTAGTCTTGGTCACGCGCTGGAAGAACGCGCCCTAGACCGCGCCCGCGCCGCAGTCCGTGCGTTGGCGGACCTTGCGCCAAAAACCGCCCTCGTAAAACGTGACGGCAAGGAACAGGAACTCCCTGTTGAGTCATTGCAACTCGAAGATATTGTCATCGTCCGCCCTGGTGTGCGCATCCCTGTGGATGGAGTCATTCTGGATGGAAATTCTGGAGTTGACCAAGCCTCCGTCACGGGCGAGTCGCTTCCCGTTGATAAAGTCCCTGGTGATCAGGTTTTTGCAAGCACGGTCAATGGCGAAGGAGCGCTGGAAGTGAAGGTCTCGCGTCTTGCCAAAGACTCTACGCTCTCGCGCGTGATGAAAATGGTGGAAGAGGCGCAGGCGCAGAAATCGCCCACCCAACAAACGGTTGAAAGATTCGAGCGTGTCTTTGTTCCAGCAGTATTGGTTCTCACCGCGCTGGTTATCATTGTGCCACCCTTGTTCGGTTTCCCCTTCCGTGAATCATTCCTGCGTGCAATGACTCTCCTCGTTGCCGCCTCGCCTTGCGCGCTCGCGCTGGGCACACCTGCGACCATTCTCGCGGGTGTGGCGCAAGCCGCGCGTAATGGTGTGCTAGTGAAGGGTGGAGCGCATCTTGAAAACCTGGGACGCCTCAAAGCCATCGCCTTCGACAAGACGGGCACGGTGACTCATGGTAAGCCTGAGGTAACGGATATCGTGGCGATTCAGGAATCGGGGAAGAAAGAGGCGGATGTATTATCCATCGCGGCTGGCGCGGAATCTCGGTCCGCCCATCCGCTTGCGCAAGCAATTGTCCGCTCGGCTCGAACTCAGGGTGTGCCTGCTTCCGTTATGGACGAAGTCGAGTCGCTGACGGGACGCGGTTTGCGCGCTATCTCGAACGGCAAAACGATCTGGATCGGCAATCGCAAATTGATGGATGAAGCGATGGTGACACTCTCTGCCGAAGCGCTTGAAAAGGCGGACTCGTTCCAACAGGCAGGCAAGACCCTGATGTGGATCGCCGAAGATAAAACCGTCATTGGAATCATTGCCCTCGCCGATACCTTGCGCCACGAAGCCGCGCCGACCATGAAAGCCCTCAAGCAAGCGGGTGTGGCTCATACCATCATGCTGACGGGTGACAATACGCGTTCTGCTTCTGCAATTGCCAAAGAAATTGGACTGACCGAGTTTCGCGCCGAACTCATGCCCGAAGATAAGTTAACCATCATTCGCGAGTTGGTAAAGGAATATGGTCAGGTCGCAATGATCGGCGACGGCGTGAACGACGCGCCCGCGCTGGCTAATGCAACGGTAGGAATCGCAATGGGCGGCGCGGGAACAGACGTTGCACTGGAAACCGCAGACGTCGCCTTAATGGGCGATGACCTTTCCAAGTTGCCTTTTGCGGTTGGTCTCGGTCGCGCTACACGCGCGATCATCATGCAGAACCTGTTCATCTCGCTCGGCGTGATCGCCTTTCTTGTTATCACCTCGTTGACAGGCATTGTCAGTATCGGCATTGCCATCATCTTCCACGAAGGTAGTACGCTGGTCGTTGTGGCGAACGCATTGAGATTGCTGGGTTATAAATCTGCATGAAATGGCACTGGAGTCTGCTATTTGCGGGATTAGTTTTGTACCTCCTTGTTCTAATTCCAGGAATTCTGCCGCACTCCGTGGATGTTGCGGTAATGATTGCGTCAGGTATCAGTCTGCTTTCCGTCGCCGTATTTGGGTTTGACACGGTCCATGTGGATAGAAACCTGGCTGTCCTGATGCTCATCTTGAATTTGATCATGCTCAGTGTGGGAATTTCACTGGCGCGACAGGGTCATGTTTATCTATTACTCCTGTTGTCTATGCCAGCCATCGGGCTTGGGATATTTGGCGCGCGAAATTTAACTGATAAAAGAGAGAAACATGATTAAAAAGAATCAGTATTTCCTGTTGTTTATCATGACAGCAGTTATTGCTTTGGGAGTTCTGGTTGAAGTCGTATTCAGGAGACCCTATTCCTTTCATGGCACGGTAATCAACCCTCCGCTGCCTGTGACCGACTTTACCCTTCAAACCGCCAATAATGAGGCGTTTCGCCTAAGTGACCAAAAGGGCAAAATCGTTTTGCTCTTTTTTGGGTACACCAGTTGTCCCGATGTTTGTCCCGTCACTCTGGCAACCTTCAAACAGGTCTATGACAACCTGGGAGAGGATTCGCAAAAGGTCCGCTTCGTCATGATTACCGCCGACCCTGACCGCGATACACCTGATAAGGTTTCGGAGTATGTAGCGCGGTTCAGCCCTGAATTCATCGGGTTGAGCGGAAACCGTTCTGCTCTCGAACCTATTTGGAAACAGCTTGGGGTATTTGTTGAAAAACAGGATTCAGGCAGTGCGGCGGGGTATCTTGTAAGTCACACTTCGAGCGTATATGTGCTTGATCCGAATGGAAGTCTGCTTATGACATTTCCCTATGGTACAACCGAAATTGATATGGCGAATGATCTGGCTCAACTTTTGAAACAATCGAAACAGTAAAATCCATAGGAGATAAAATGAAAATAATCAAGTTGCTTTCTATTCTGGTGGCAGCAGTCTTGGCGACTAGCGCTTGTGGCGGTTCTTCAGGCGAATTAACCATTCAAGACGCCTGGGTGCGCCCCGCACGTGCAGGAGAAAACGGCGCGGCATACTTTGTCATTACAAACGGTACAACCGCGGACGACACACTGTTGAGCATCACATCCGAGATTGCCTCAGCCACCGAAGTTCACATGAGCATGGGAGATGCCAATGGCGTTATGTCCATGCAAATGCAGGAGTCCGTCACATTGACTGCCAGGGACAAGGTGGAATTCAAACCAGGCGGACTGCATGTGATGTTCGTCAACTTGACGCGTGATTTGAAGGTGGGTGACACAATCCCACTCGTGTTGAATTTTGAAAATGCGGGAAGCCTAACGATTGATGTACCTGTGAAAGCTCCTTAATCAGACTATTATGTATGGAATTGCCATCAGCAGATATAATTTAAGCCAGATGACAAGTCAGCTCAATGACATGAAATTACACCAACGAATTCTCCTGGCAGCGACCTTGATCCTGTTTTTGTTTGGGTTGGCGGTACATTCCCTGCCTGCTTCCCCATGTGGATGCACATTCGTTGCGCAGGATGAAACCAGTGCTTCAAACTTGGACCTTTGTCTGGTCTGCCAGTTGCAAATTGGAATTTATACAACCTCTTGCCCGGTTTGTCCGATTCATGATGGCGCATTTCATATAAGCAACCTACTTGCCCTATATCCTCTGGAACGCGCCATTTCAATTTTGCATCCCCCCATCGCATCCTAACGCAAATGAATATCCCGCCAGAATCTCTGGCGTTTTCCGATGTCGAGTCTTTGAGTACATCGGATGGTTTTGCTTCGCAATTTAATACCTGGAGATAGTATGAAGAAACGAAAGACAAAAAAATCCCTGGTTCCACTCTACCTGACGATCGGTGGTGGACTCTTGTTGATCGTTACAGCAATTCTGCTGGCGACTCAAAACGCTCCTGCCGCACCGACACCTGCCTCTGCCTCTCATGAAGAAGAGACCTACCCTGAGATTCCGCGTGCGTCTCTTGAAGAAGCCAAAGCCGCACTGGATGCAGATAATGCTGTGATAGTGGATGTCCGTTCCGCGGAAGCTTATGCGGGCGGTCATATTGCAGGCGCGCTCAATATCCCGCTCGCCGAACTCGAATCCCGTCTTGGTGAATTGGATAAGGCACAATGGATCATCACCTACTGTACCTGACCCAGCGAAGAATCGAGCGCCCGTGCGGCGTCCATCCTGCTTGACAATGGATTTACCAACGTTACCCCGATTCTCGGCGGCTATGAAGCCTGGATGAATGCGGGTTATCCCGTCGAACCCTGAGATAAAACACAAAAGGAGCCTCAATGTTTACCAAAACAAGAATGTGGCTGGCGCTACTCGGTGTCAGTCTGTTTTTGCTTGCCGCCTGCCAGGCGGAGGAACAGATCGGTATTCAAGCTGAAATGAACGGAACACCCTATCGCGTAGTGTCTGTGCAGGAATTGCAGAGTATGCTCGAAACCAAGGATTTCACAATGATCAATGTTCATACTCCGTGGGAGGGCGATATTCCGCAAACGGACTTGCGCCTGGCGTATGATCAAATTGATGGGAATCTGGGTCAACTACCGGCTAAGAAAGACGCGAAGATCGTTGTCTACTGCCTAACTTCCGGTATGGCGAAAAAGGCCGTGGCAAGTTTACTGAGTCAAGGGTACACCAATATCTGGATGCTCGAGGGTGGGACAACCGCTTGGGAGGAGTCCGGATTGATCATTAACAAATAAGAATATAAGGATAACAAAGGAAGCGGGAGATCGGATCTCCCGCTTCCTTTGTTAAGGTATGTAAAAAATAATGAAGATTTATTTGACCACTTCCAATTTTCCAATCATGCCAGCCTGCAGATACCACGCATGACGTACACAATCTGATATGTACCAGACTGAGCAGGCCACTGAATGCCTCCGATTGGCCACCAGGTTGAACATTCAACTTCCTAAAGAACGTTAGCGGAATTTGACTGAAGATAAAGCTTAAAGCGCCAAAAGTTGATATCAAGGGATTAGATACATCCACAACCTTTCCCTTTTTTCAACGCTCCACCCAGTCAACTTGATCCAAGCAAGCGGAAATTCAAGATCGAATAAAAAACCGCAACTTAGGATGGAAAATTCATGAATCACAACTCTTTTGGGCAGGGATAACAATGGGTTTCCTGTTGCAAAGTTGGAAAGCTTTGCCTGCCGTCCAAATGCCAGTTTTTTTATCTCAATTGGCGAAAGGGTAGTGAAGATGATCTTATGATCTCCCGTTGTATCCGCGCAAACGATGGACTGGGTTTCCTGAAATGCTTCCAGGATTTGCAAACTGACCTCCTGACCCAGCATCCGTCCAGACACTTGACTAAGCCAATGCAGAGGATCATGAACCTGCACAGTCTGCGCCAGGTGCTCGTGCTTGATCTTTAGATCCTGCACAGCCCAAAGAACCAACTGCTCTCGCAGACCATCAATCGCTTTCCTTTGTCTTTCATTTCCCATGCTGATCAACGCCCCAAAGAAGATCACGGCGGAGGCCACTACAATGGCAAGTATTATTTCCATTTTTTATATATCCTTTTCTGTCTTCCTAATTTTGTTTGTTATCGAACGAATCATCTTTTGCCTCAGCAGACATTACCCTGAACGTCTCACCTAAACGGCCCAATGCCTTGGGACGGGGATCCACCACACTGGCAGATGCAACCACCAGGAACAAGCCCAGCAATCCAAGGACTTGCCAGAGTGGAAAAGAGGAACGAGAAGGCTCTGGAGTTTTTTCAGGAATCGGCGTTACAAATACCGGTGTTGCCGACGGCAATATTTGTGTTGGGATTGGTGTTGCTGAAGGTGTCAGGGTGCTGGTTGCGGTTGGGGATGGAGTTAGGGTAACGGTCGAGGTCGCCATCGCTGGGATTATGATCCTGCCACTATCCCGTCCACACAACCCGTTGACATCACATGCCTCTGCCAGAACCGGGTATTCCCCAACTGGCGCCAACGTTCCATCGCCAAAGCGTCGATCCCATTTCACGATATAGGAATTCTTGCCGGGATCAAAGTCCAACACCAACTCCTTCCAACGCTTTTGCGGATCACGGATGGTTACCTGGATGCTGGCAATCGGAAAATGATTGGGGGACACCTTCAATATTCCGGTCTCCCATATCCACCACCGTTCCGTAATAGACACAGCAGGCGGGGCATTGTCCACGGTCAACTTAACTGAAACAACATTGCCAACATTGCCGGCGCGATCCATGCCGCGCATTTGGATGGTGTATTCTCCATTCGGCACTTCACCGGAAGGCCAATTGTAAGACCAGCCATCTCCTGTGTTCATCGAGACTGCCTGCCAGGTATTCCCTCCATCAACCGAGATGTCACCACCCTCTGGACCGGATGTGTCGTCCAGTAAATTTCCGTCGAAGCGTACATCACCCTGCACAACCTCACCATTAGAATGGGATGTGATTTGAGCGACCGGAGGAACCGTGTCTATGCGGATTACCTTGGATACCGTCACTTCATTTCCAGCCACATCCCTGGCATATATCAGGACAGCATGTGACCCATCTGTGAAGTGCATGGGTGGAGTGACCCAACTTGCTCCACCATCAGCGCTTGCCAGCAGGGATGAAAGTCCAGAGATCACGTCTGTTGCCGTAGCAGACAGGTCCACTTCCGAGATGTGCCAGCCATTCCTGCCATCAACAGGCGGAAGGCTGACTTCAAGATCAGGTGGCGTCCCATCCCGCTGCCATGTGGATAAACCACTGGCGGTCCGCCCACTGGTGGATGTCACAGTGTAGTTGGCTGTACCAGTTCCCTCCGGTAAAGGCAAGTCACAGGAATCTCCACATGTAAACGGTACTCCGTTCAAATCACCGGCGATGGTCACATCAAACCCCTGCGGATCACTGGCAGAGAGTTCCAGAGTCTCATTCCCTCGGCACCAACCGGCATCGCCCCACAGATCGCAAACCACAACTCCTGTAATTTGCGGTGGCAGCGGGGTCGGTGTGGGCGACGGGGTATTGGTATAGGTCGCCGTGGGCGTATACGTCATGGTCGGCGTGAAGGTCAACGTCGGCGTCAGACTGGGTGTAAAGGTTGCTGTCGGCGTGCGAGTTATGGTCGGTGTGAACGTGGGTGTCCGCGACGGGGTGGGTGTGGCAGTGGACG
>JACRBI010000037.1 GCA_016234495.1 Chloroflexota bacterium
GTGAAATTGTCCCTTGGTGATTTGAGCGACGTGGGTACACCCGGTCCCATACCGAACCCGGTAGTTAAGCACGTCAGCGCCGATGGTACTTGGAGGGCGACCTCCTGGGAGAGTAGGTCATTGCCAAGGGGCTTTTCTTTTTAACATAACACGCGCGGGATTTTTCCATCCGCGCGTGTGTTGTGTATAACCCCTTTGGAAAGAAGGTGATTTCGTTGGCTTCAGTACATTTACGCAATGGCGAGTCTCAGGACTCTTTGCTCAAACGCTTTCGTAAAAAGATTGTCAAGAGCGGCATCTTGAGCACCATCCGCAACAAGCGCTGGTTCATCTCGAAGAGTGAAACCCGCCGCATGGATAAGAAAAAAGCGATTCGACGCAGCAATAAGAAACGGTCCTTCAAGGATAACGAATAGACCGGGAGGCGTGTATGACGAAAGAAGAAGGCAAAATTAAAGTGGACGGTCTTGTGATCGAAGCCCTGCCCGGGACTCAGTTCCGTGTGCGGCTCGATAATGGACATGAAGTGCTCGCTTATCTCTCAGGGAAAATGCGAAAACATTACATCCGTATTTTGCTGGGCGATCATGTCTCCATGGAGATGTCTCCGTACGATCTGACCCGCGCCCGCATCACCTTCCGTCAACGCAAGAACGCGCCAGTTTCCACCAGCAGTTAGTTTTTCAATTTGAATGCCTCGAAGCCCTCTGTGAGTACGGAGGGCTTTTTTTATGCGAGGATGAATCGGGGAGTGGAAGTTTGGGATGTGCGACCAGCCTGCGGGTCGGCTTGATCCGTTTTAGGGGATGGGAAACCTGATAATATCGAAATTCCAGAAAAAATCTTTTCATCTGTGAATGTATCGTGTATAATGCCGATAAAGTTTCGGCGCGCGGCATTTATGCTGCTGATTTTGAAACGAGGAGTGTGAAGCGCATCGTTTGATCCTTTGGTCATCTAGTTCGTTTCCGACCTTGTTTGAAATGCCTCGACCGATTCTTGAGATGGTCGAGCTTTTTATTTTCAGAAGGAAAGTAGGTGATTTCATTGGGTTCAGTCCATTTACGCAACGGTGAGTCGCAGGATTCCCTGCTCAAACGCTTCCGCAAAAAGGTTGTCAAGAGCGGCGTTTTGAGCACCATCCGCAACAAGCGCTGGTTTATTTCCAAGAGCGAAACCCGCCGCATGGAAAAAAAGAAGGCAATTCGGCGTATGAAACGGAAATCATTCAAGGATACGGAATAGTTCAGAGGCGTGTATGACAAAAGAAGAAGGCAAAATCAAAGTTGATGGAGTTGTGATCGAAGCCCTGCCCGGGACGCAGTTCCGCGTGCGGCTCGATAACGGGCACGAGGTGCTGGCCTACCTCTCAGGGAAAATGCGCAAGCATTATATTCGCATCCTTTTGGGGGACCATGTTGCGATGGAAATGTCGCCCTACGACCTGACCCGCGCCCGCATCACTTTCCGCCAGCGAAAGAACGCCTCTGCGCCTGTCGAAAGTTAGTTTTCATTTTTTTTTGAAATAAAAAGTCCTCCGTTTTTCGCGGAGGACTTTTTTGTTTAGCGCAGGTCTTTGAAGGAGTTGAGCACCTTCATGTAATTTGCCCGCTCGAAAGCCGCAGGCTCTTTGACGGATTTTTGACTCATGCTTCCCTGCATCTGTTTGATGGATTCGTATTCGTGTGATTTCATCCACCAGCCAAGTTCGTTCAACATGGACGGGATGACCTGTTCGCCGTTTTCGAGAAGATTCGATGCCATCATGGCAACCTTCGCGCCTGCCATCATGGCTTTGAGCACATCGGCAGCGGTATGGACGCCGCTCGTCAGGGCAAAATCAGCGTTGATCTTTCCGTGCAGGATCGAGACCCAGCGCAAGGGCAGGCGCAGATCGGCGGAAGTGCTCAGGTCGAGGTTGTGGATAATTTCCAATTCTTCGAGATCGAAGTCGGGCTGGTAGAAGCGGTTGAACAGCACCAATCCGTTTGCGCCTGCTTCGACAACTCTGCGCGCAAAGTTCGGCAGGGCGGTAATGAAAGGACTTAGTTTGACTGCCAGCGGAATTGTGATCGCAGATTTTACTTCTGCGACCAATTCGACTTGCGCGTTTTCAAGTTCCTGCGCGGTCAAGTCTGGGTTGGTCGGGATGAAGTACAGATTCAATTCCAGCGCGTCCGCACCGGCATCCTGGATTTGTTTTGCATACTTTGTCCAGCCGCCTTTGGAGACGCCGTTCAAACTTCCAATGACGGGAATGTTGAGCGCTTTTTTTAATCCAGCCACCTGATTTAAATATTTTTCAGGACCCACTGAATACATGCCGCCGTCAGGCAGATAGGACAGAGCCTCTGCAAATGAGTCGGTGCCGCGCGTCAGGTAATGGTCGAGTTCGAGGCTTTCGTGAATGATCTGCTCCTCGAAGAGTGAGTACATCACGATGGCTGAAACGCCGGCCTCCTCCAATTTGCGCGCCTTGTCAACGTTCTTTGAGAGGGGAGAGGCCGAAGCCACGAGCGGGTTTTTTAAGTTCAACCCAAGATAGGTCGTAGAGAGATCGGTCATGACTTGTTCTCCTCGCCGCCGTTCCCATAGTGCATTGACGCCATCTGCTGGTAGAGCGTCCAGCGTGACTTGGCATCCTTTTGCGCTTCCTTCATTAATTGTTCCGCGCGGACTTCATCGATTTGAGTGAGCATCTTGTAGCGCGTTTCGTTGTAGGCATATTGTGAGATCGGAATGCTCGGTTCCTTCGATTCGATCACGAGCGGATTCTTGCCTTCTTCGATCAGGCGCGGATCGTAACGGAACATCGGCCAGTGACCGGACTGCACCGCGAGTTTTTGCTGCTCAAGTCCCTTGGCCATGTCATAGCCGTGCGCGATGCAGTGGCTGTACGCGATGACCAGCGACGGCCCATCATAGGATTCAGCTTCGATCAATGCGCGCAGGGTTTGCTGATCGTTCGCACCCATGGCGATTTTCGCCACATAGACATAGCCGTACGACATCGCGATCAGGCCGAGGTCTTTCTTCGGCATTCCCTTGCCGCCCATTGCAAACTTGGCGACTGCCGCGCGCGGCGTGGACTTGCTGGATTGTCCGCCGGTGTTTGAATACACTTCGGTATCCAGCACGAGGATGTTCACGTTGCGTCCCGAAGCCATCACGTGATCCAGGCCGCCGTAGCCGATGTCGTATGCCCAGCCGTCGCCGCCGATGATCCAGACCGATTTCTTGACGAGATTATCCGCGAGGCTGATCAAATCTTTGGCGCGGCTGTCAGTGGATTTTGAGAGTTTATTTTTCAGCTCGGCTACTCGTTCACGCTGAGCCTCAATTCCTGCTTCGTCGCTTTGATTCGCGTTCACGATCGCATTCACAAAATCCGGGCTTAATTCTTTTTCAAAAATCCTCACCAGTTCAAGCGCATATTCCTGTTGCTTGTCAATTGTCAGGCGCATACCCAGACCAAACTCGGCGTTGTCTTCAAACAATGAGTTTGACCATGCGGGGCCGCGTCCCTTCGAGTCGACAGCCCAAGGAGTGGTGGGCAGGTTGCCGCCGTAAATGGATGAACAACCGGTCGCATTTGCAATCACCGAGCGGTCGCCGAAAAGCTGCGAGACCAGCTTCACGTAGGGCGTCTCGCCGCAGCCCGCGCACGCGCCGCTAAACTCGAACAGCGGTCGCAGCAATTGCGAATTCTTGATCGTGCCGGGGTTGAATAATTTTTTATCCATGTCTGGGATATTCATGAAGAAATCCCAGTTCTTTGCTTCGGCTTCGCGCAACGCAGGCTGAGGCGCCATGTTGATCGCCTTGCGCCCGACAGCGCTCTTATCCTTCACAGGGCAAACTTCCACGCACAGGGTACAGCCCGTGCAATCCTCGGGCGCGACCTGCACCGTGTAGGCATAGCCCGCCGAGAACTCCTTAAATTTGGAAGGCGTGTGCTTGAAGGTCTCAGGCGCGCCAGCCAATAATTTTTCATCGTACACTTTGTGGCGGATGACCGCGTGCGGACAAACCATCACACACTTGCCGCATTGGATGCACAAACTTTCCTCCCAAACAGGAATATCCAGCGCGAGATTGCGCTTTTCCCATTGCGTCGTGCCAAGCGGATATGTCCCATCCACAGGCATGGCAGACACGGGCAGATTATCGCCATCGAAACCGATCATCGGTCCAAGCACATTGCGGACGAAATCAGGCGCATCATTCGGGACCGGGGAGCGGCGCGTCATCTTTGAGCTGATCGCCGCCGGGACATTGACCTCATAAAGATTCGCGACAGTTGCATCCACAGCTTCGAAATTCTTCTTCACCACCGCTTCGCCGCGTTTGCCATACGTCTTTTCGATGGCATGTTTGATCTCTTCAATCGCCTGTTCCCGCGGAAGCACACCGGAGATGGCGAAGAACGCAGTCTGCATGATGGTGTTGACGCGCTGCCCCATACCTGTCTTTTCAGCCACATCATAGCCGTTGATGACATAAAACTTGAGTTTCTTTTCGATGATCGCCGACTGCACTTCGCTCGGCAGCGTATCCCAAACTTCATCCTTGTTGGACAGGCTGTTAAGCAGGAAGACCGCGCCCTCTTTGGCATATTTCAGCATGTCAAAACGCTCAAGGAAATTAAACTGGTGGCAGGCGACAAAGTTTGCCTGATTCGGCTCGATAAGATATGGAGCGTGAATTGGCTGTGATCCAAAGCGCAGGTGAGAGGTCGTCATCTGACCGGATTTCTTCGAGTCGTACACAAAGTAGCCTTGCGCGAAATTATCCGTCTCTTCGCCGATGATCTTGATCGAGTTCTTGTTCGCGCCTACTGTGCCGTCTGAGCCGAGACCGAAGAACAGACAGCGCACAGTTTCAGCATGTTCAATGGAGAAGGAAGCATCCACATCGAGGCTGGTGTGAGATACATCATCGTTAATGCCGACCGTGAAGTGATTCTTGGGTTCGGGTTTCTTCAATTCATCCAAAGCCGCTTTCAGCATGGCCGGAGTGAATTCCTTGGAGGAAAGCCCATACCGTCCGCCAATTGCTTTGACGTTCGACCTTTGCCCTTCGACAAGCGAATTTACAACATCCATGTAAAGCGGCTCGCCCATGGAGCCTGGTTCCTTGGTGCGGTCGAGGACAACAACGCTCTTCACGGATTTGGGCAGCGCCTTGATGAAATATTCCACCGAAAACGGGCGATACAAGCGGACTTTCAGCAAGCCGACCTTCTCGCCTTTTTCCACGAGGTAGTTGACTGTCGCTTCGGCTGTATCCGCGCCTGAACCCATGAGGATCACCACGCGTTCCGCGTCGGGGTGGCCGACATAATCAAACAAGTTGTAATGCCTGCCAGTGACTTGCGCGAATTTGTCCATCATTTCCTGCACGATGGCGGGAGTCGCCGCGTAATATGGGTTGACCGTTTCGCGCGCCTGGAAGTACACATCGGGGTTTTGAGCCGTGCCGCGCAGGACGGGATGCTCAGGCGTGAGTCCTCTCGCTCGATGGGCACGCACCAGCTCCTCGTCCAGAAGCGACCGCAGTTCTTCATCCGTAATCTGGAAGATCTTGGCTACTTCGTGCGAAGTTCTAAATCCGTCAAAGAAATGAATGAAGGGGATGCGGCTCTTGAGCGTGGAGGTCTGCGCGATGGCGGCGAAATCGTGCGCCTCCTGAACAGATGCCGAACCGAGCAATGCCCAGCCTGTTTGACGCACAGCCATCACATCCTGATGATCGCCGAAGATCGAAAGTCCCTGCGCCGCAAGCGAACGCGCGGCAACATGGAAGACTGTGCTGGTGAGTTCGCCCGCGATCTTGTACATGTTGGGGATCATTAACAATAAACCTTGCGAAGCGGTGAACGTGGTGGTCAGCGCGCCGGTTTGTAGCGCGCCATGCACCGCGCCAGCCGCGCCGCCTTCTGATTGCATTTCAATTACCGCGGGGATCGTGCCCCAAAGATTCTTCTTGCCTTTTGAAGTCCACTCGTCTGCGAATTCGCCCATGGCTGAGGATGGGGTGATTGGGTAAATGGCGATCACTTCGCTCAAGCGATGCGCCACTGATGCGGTGGCTTCATTGCCATCAATGGTAACTACAGGTCGTTTCATTATTAATTACTCCTTTAGGAATATCTTCAACCTACAAGTTTATCACCCCTGTGCGCATTGGTTAGTTATGAATGACCCGAATATCCCTGAGAGTTGTCATATTTTGGACAAGAATTGTAGAAATAACAAAGGCAAATGCTTTACCACGAAGCACACAACACTTGCACCGCGCTGCGTTCGGTGCAGTGCAGGTGAGAGCATGAAGGAAAATCTTTTAAACCTTCGTGCTCTTTGTGGATAATGGTTTTATTATTTCAAATGCGACTTTGCCAGCAGCAGCGCCGCCAGCGACTTGGCATCCGGCATCTCGCCTCTTTCTGCCATTTGAACTGCCTCTGCAAAAGGAATTTTTTCTACGCTGAGAAATTCATCCGCATCCGCTTCGAGCGGATCGTGCCTCAACTCACGCGCAAGATAGACATGCATGAACTCGGTTGAATATCCGGGCGCGAGATAAAAGTCGCCGATCTTTTCGATTCTGTCTGCGGCAAAGCCTGTCTCTTCGCGGATCTCGCGCGCGGCACACACCGCCGGGTCCTCGCCTTCTTCCAAAGTTCCTGCGGGCAGTTCGAGCAAATCCATGCCTGCCGCATGACGATACTGCCTCACAAAAAGCAGATCGCCGTTTTTATCCACAGGCACGATGATGACCGACCCGCCGTGTTCGATGATATCTAATTTAGTTTCTTTTCCATCTGGCGTTTTGAGATGGTCGCGGCGGATTAAAAAAGCGCGGCCTTTGAGCAAAGTTTCTGAGCGAATTAATTCAAATGGCATGGTGCTCTCCTTGTAACAAAAAAGCCCAGGCATTTGCCTGGGCTTTTGATTTTCAAACTAGGGGATTTGTAACTTTTGCCCAGCCGTCAATTTTGCTGAGACGGCAATCCCGTTTGCAGATGCGATCGCCTCGGGGTAAACATTCCCGTATTTACAGGCTACGCTGTAAACTGTTTCGGTTGAGGAAACAACTGTGTAGGTCGCCGGGTGCGCGGCCAATGCGCCGCCACCGGGGAATGCTCCGCTTTGGGGGATGGTCAACTTGTCGCCGACTGAATACAGGTCAGGGGAGGTTAGTCCGCTTGCGGCAAGCAGGGCTTCCGGGTCTACGTTGAAGCGGCGCGCAATGCAATAGGGGAATTCTCCGGCCTGTAGAATATAAGTCGCCGGACGCGGACCGGGAGTGAATGGTGCGCCAGTGGCGCCCGGAGTGACAACCACCGGAGTTGTGGCGGTTGAGCCGCCAGCTGCGTTGGTGGGTGTGCCAACAGCATGTGCATCGGTCGTGGGGGCGGATGTTCCCCCTGCTTCAGGAGTGGTGTGCGCGTCAGTTGTTGTAATTGCCTGCGGTGTGGCGGGGGTGCCGTGGCTTGCCTCAGCCGTTTGCGCCGCCGCAGTCTGCTTTGCAAATTCCTCGATCATTGCCATTGGATTTTCAACAGAAGGCATGGGTGAAACGAACAACCCGGTTGCGATCAATGTCGGTGTTGCCTCTGGCGCATTTGATAGTGATTGCGTGCATGCGGAGATCAACAAGGTTGAAATCATGAAAATTGAGATGACCAGCAGGACGCGTTGTTTATTACTCATGTTTACTCCTCTTACAAGAATTTAAGAGATGGTAGCACATGACCTTTAAAGCGTCAAGGCGTTATGCGCAATGGCGGTTTACATGCACATTTCAATCTAAAACTATATCTTTTCGCGAACAGTGTTGAATTTTATCCTCAATTAAAATGATATTCGAGCGCGCGCCAGACTTCATCACGCCAACAGGTGTAATTATGTCCGCCGCTGAACTCGCGGCAGGTGACGTCGTATCCGTTTTCGCGCAGGATCGGCTGCAGGCGGCGGTTATCCTCCAACAGCCAGTCAAAGCGACCGATGTCTATCCAGATTTTTATCCCGCGTGCCTGCCCGGCGCGGATCAAATCCACGGCGGCGAAATCACGCCCCTCCGATTCAAACACGCCCGACTGGCTGATGACCTTCCCGAAAATTTCAGGCATCCGCAGCCCGGTGTATATGGACATTAATCCGCCAAATGATGCGCCAAGTACGCCATATGTGCCTTTGTATTTTGTGGTATCAAGCAGATTTAACTTCCTGCGTGCCAGCGGCAGGATGATGTTATCCAGCCACATGATGGTGGCGTCGGAGCAGGCGTATTCCACCCCGCGGTAGTCGCCGCCGTTTTGCAGGAAAGCCATTGCAATGGGCTGGATCCGCTTCTCGTAAATGAGGTTGTCCACGATGATGTTTAATTTTCCACGCTCAAGATAATCTGCGCCATCGTACACTATCAGCAGGGGCACAGGTCCGCTGACAGGCGGATGATAAAGATACACGTCCCGTTGGCCCTCATCTGCCAGCATCCACGTATCTACGAGGTGATGGGTCACTTTTCCGCGCCGCACATTTTTCCTGCGGACGGCAAGCTCGGTCGGTGCATGTCCGGGCATGTAAAAGAAATGGTTGTAATTTCCCACGCCGTTGTAGACGGTATTCCCGTTCAGCGGGTCTTCGATGCGCCGTTTCGTGCGCGGATCATAAAAGGAATATTCCAAATATGCATCAGGCGGAAGTTGCAATGAATACACCCACAGGTCTTTTTCGAGGCGCGTCAACTTTTGTGGATGTTCTTCCCACATGTGAATGTCGTCAATCAGGCGCGGGGCAGATTTTCCCTGCCAGACGAATATGGCCTGATTTCCTTCGATCAGTGGGTTTCCGAGTCTTTTTGTTTTTTCGAGGAGGGGATGATTTTTCATGTTCTTAATGTTTGAACGTTCCCATCAATTCAACATTTGCAAGGATATGGGCTTCCATAGCCGCGAGCAGCGTTCCCTTGTCCGCGTCTGCGCCGAGGGCGAGCATGGAATCCAGCGCGTACAATTTAAAGAAGTAGCGGTGTGTGCCAGAGGGCGGACACGGTCCGTGATAGCCATTTGAACCTGCGGAAGTTATGCCTTGAAGGCTGCCGTCGCTGAGATTCTGCCCGGCAGGCGCGCCCTCTTTCAGGTCGCGGGTTGAGGCGGGGATGTTGAAGATGATCCAGTGTACCCAGGTTCCCATCGGCGCGTCGGGGTCATCCATGATGAGCGCAAAACTTTGCGTGCCGGCCGGCGGCTCGCCCCACGTGAGCGCGGGCGAAACGTCGCGCCCGTCGCAGGAAAAGTCCGCGGGGATCGCTTCTCCGTTTTTGAAGGCAGGGCTGGAAATTTCAAAAACCATCTTAACCTCCTGTTTGGGTGATTGCGGGGTGAGCGTATCAACCGGCTGGACAGGCGCTGTGGCGTTGGGCTGCGTTACCGGCGCCGGCGCGCACGCAGCCAGGATGAGGACGAGAAAGCAGACCAAAATTTTTTTCATGGCACACCTTTCCAAAAAACTTACATATCTTCGCGCGTCACTCCTGCGAACTGCAGGATGAAATCCGCCCCGTAGACTCTGCTTGGGGTTTGGAAACCAATTTTCAGGTTAGAGGAGAGGATGCGCTTCATAATTTCGACCGATGTGAGCCCGGTCAAATAATATCCCTCGGGCGTGCGTAATTTCGCGCGGACAGTTTCTTTGTCATCGCTCACTTGCGCGATCAACAGGCTGAATCCGTTTTCGTTTTGTTTGCGCGACGGGCCCGCCGCGAAGAATTTTCCGATCAGCCATTTGATGAAGTCCTTTGCGGCGCGGGTGTAAAGAAGCGGCCCGGCAAAGCGGATGAGGCGCATGGCATTGACCATTGCTTTTGGAAAACTCATGTACACGGTGATGTTCGGAATGCCCGTGCTGTGATATGCCGTGCTCACATCGCCCCATCCGACAGAAACAAGGCGCGTCTTTCCGCGCCCGAAATCAATCTCCTGGCTGTCCCACACATTCGGCACGCGGACAATTTTTCCGTCACGGCGGATTCGTCCCTGCCTGTGACTGTTCTCAATGCCCGAACGCGCCGTGCCGCGCGAAACCCCGCCGCCGACTCCTTTGATATAAAGTTCAAGATGAGTTGCGCCCGGATGTTTTTTTGCAACATACGCGATCAAACAATCCGAAGGCACTACATCAAAGCCTGCGCCGGGCAGCAGCATAATGCCTGCGCGTTTTGCATCTTCATCCATCGCGGCCAGCGCCTCGAAACCTTCGATCTCGCCGCTGATGTCCACGTAATGTTTTTTGTTGCGGATGCAAGCCTCTGCCATCTGCCGAAAGGTCAGCACGAACGGACCTGCGCAATGCAAGACCGCGTCCACTTCCATTAATGCCGCGTCGAGCGCGGCGGAATCTTCAATGGGGAAAGCGCGATATTCCAAGCCAAACTTTTCAGCCTGCGCGCGCAATTGTTTTTCGTCACGCCCCGCAAGCAGCGGGCGCAATCCCTCTTTGACTGCCTGCTCCACGATCAAACTTCCTGTATAACCGTACGAACCGTAAATCAGAAAATTTTTCAACTTCGCTCCGTCCAAATTGGATTTGCATATTTTTCCTTGACCAAGTCTTCGGCTCTCTTTAATTCGGATTGGGACAGTTCTCCACGCTGAAAGTGGATTCCCAACTGCGCTTCGAATCCTTTAACGAAAGCCTGGGCTGCTGTTTCCCAGGCAGTTTCCACGCCTATAACTGATTCGACCGTCGTTGCCCGCGCCAGCAATCTTTGCGCCGCATTCTCTCTCGCGGATTCATCTTTGAACACCAACGCCTCGCAGATTCGAGTCAGGTCGCCTGTTAATGGAAGCGATCCGTGCTGAAGCACGCCTTCCTTCTTGCGCGCCTGCGCCGAACCGATGAGTTTCTTCCCTTGCACCGTAATCTCATACGTGGAAGGGACTTCAAAGCAGACAGGGTTTTGGTAGGTCGCGCTTCCAGCGTGGCTGGCTTGATTTTGTGATGTCACGCCAGAGGCATGACCTATATCTTCCTTTATCTCAACCGGTAATCCCAACTCACGCATGGCAAACATCAAAGCCTGCGCCAGCCGGTTATAGGATTCGAGCACCCCGCCCGCAAGGACAGGTTCTTCGGCACTGCCTGTTACAGAGTAGGTCAATTCGTCGGTGTGCAGGATCGCCCGTCCACCCGTTAGCCGGCGGACAACTTCCCAGCCACGCGCCTTGACCCGCTCCAAGTCCACATCTGCAAACGATTGGGCGTGACCGAGCGACAGGCACGGCGGATTCCACGAGTACAGCCGCAAAGTAGGCAATGACTCGCCGCGGTGAATATGCTCAAGAATCGATTCATCCACGGCCATATTCCACGCGCCAGAGGATGGGGGAGTGTAAAGGAGTCGCCAGTTCATGGTGTTTTCAGGTTGCAGGTTGCAAGGTTTGAAAGTTGAAAGGTTAAACTTGTGAACATTTAAACCTGCAAACTTTCCAACTCACTTATCGCCTGTTCTTCGATTTGAGATGAAACTTCTTCCAGCGGCGGGCGGACTGTCCACTTGGGGAAGCCGTGTAATTTATGAAGCAAGGCTTTCAAAATAGGCGGGAAGGGCATGTAATTTTCAAGGATATGCCTTTGCTCTGTGACACGCGCCTGTGCTTCACTTGGGTCTTTGCCTGCCTGAACCAAGTCCCAGATTTCGCGCAGGTCTTCAGAGATGAGATTCGCTGCGGCGGTGATCGCTCCCTGCGCGTGATTCTTCAACGCGTGATGCAAGTGCGAGTCCGTGCCGTTGAGGACGAGCAGGTCTTTGCCAAAGCGCTGACCCACTGCGGCAGAAAAAGATTCATCGTGGGATGAGTCTTTGATGCCCGCAAATTGATTTGGGAATGCCGCCTTCAATCTCGCAAGCAGGTCTAGTGAAAAGCCGACGCCGGATGTGCCGGGGATATGATAGCCAAGCAAATGTCCTTTGGACGGCACGGATTTTTTTATCAGTTCGCTGAACCAATTGAATAGCCCTTCATCGCTTGCTTTGCGGAAATAATATGGCGGTAAAACCACCACGCCGTCATAGCCGAGATCAAAAGCGAGCTTGGTCAGGTCAATGCTTTCGGAGAGACTCGGCGTGCCTGTCCCTGCCAGTAATTTGAAGCCCGGCAATTGCTGGCGATAGACTCGCGCAGAGCGCATGAGTATCTCGCGTTCCTTGGGCGAGAAGGATGGTCCTTCGCCGGTGGTGCCGAAGAGCAGCGCGCCGTGACATCCGCTTGCGGCTAGAAAATGCAAAAGTGCGGGAACAGTTTCAAGGTCAAATGTTGAAGCGTCTTTCAGTGGAGTCACTGCTGCAGCGTAGACTCCTGCAAGAGGATGAAGGTCAGTCATGTTGTTCACTCTTTTTCCTCAATAAATTGACGCGCGGCTTCTTCGGGCGGTTGAAGCGCTTGCCCCTGTTCCTGCGATAAATAATGCTGATGGTCAAGCGTCCACAAATACAAGTCGGCTTCGGTGCGGCCTTTGAAATCTTTTAAAATTTTGCTGCTGCGAATGATCTCAACGATGGGAAGGTACACCGTATCATACCAATGCGCCACGGCTTCCTCTTCGGAGATGTCGCGCTTGAGGTCAAGCCCCATAAAGTAGCGATGCACAGCGATGTGTTCCAACATGCGCTCGAAGCCGTCAGGGATGGTGGTTTTTATATTGGCGTCTAAGCGAATATGATCGAGCGCGGTGCGTTCAAGGAAGTGAACTTGCGCGCCAAGGATTTCGAGGTCTTCGGGTTTGATGTTGGGTGTGATGTTCACGCGAGTGGCACATTCTCGGATCTCGGCTTCGATGAATTCCTGTCCCTGCTCGCGCGCGACCGAAACGCGATGATGACCGTCCACCACGAAATAAACTTCGCCGACTTTATACAGCACCACCGGCGGCAGGTGAATATCCTGATAAAAGGCGCGGTCGACTTTTTGCCAGCGGCTGGCGAGTTGATCTTCTTTTGGGAGGAAGGCGCGGTCAAATTCATGATAGCGGTTCAGACTCCCTGCGATCTGATCCACGCGAATGGTTTTTACTCCCCGATAGATCGGGCCGCCGATGTGCAGCTTCTCTTTGATCTCGTCATACGAAAGCAGGGTGGTCGGGTGACCTGAAAAATTTGAGATGAGCTGGTTGATAAATGATTTGAAGCGCGCCTTGCTGAAATCTGCGCGCGCGCGGGAATTGAATTCATTGTCCATTACTTGTTTTCTCTGTCCTGTTATAAATTTGCATTGATGGTTTTATACGGAAATACATTGATGACCTTTGTAATGCCGACTGTCGTTTCTGTGCTGCGGATGTTGTTTTTGAAGAAATGAGTATGTCCGTGAAAATGGTAGCGCGGTCTTGCAAAACGGATCAGCCAGTTGAGGGCTTTCAAACCATGATGGGCGCGGTCGGTGTCGTCGTGAATGCCAAGGGGCGGGGAGTGACTGATGAGGATGTCCAATGCGCGGCCGTATTGGATGTGGTTGAGCAGCAGCTTTGGAATCATGCTGAATGCGCGGGTGTAAGCCTCTGCCTGGGTATATTGATTGGTCCCATCGGGACGGTAGCGGATGCTTCCGCCGAAGCCGCCGATCAAAAACTTTTTGTGACGGACAGTTTTCAGGTCCAGGTTGGAACCGCCTTGAACACGCGCTGCCGTGCTGCCCGGGTCGAATTGCGGGTCATGATTCCCCGGTACATAAAATAACGGCACGTTCAGCATGGTGACCAGGTATTCCAGGTATTCGTAAGGCAGGTCTCCGCAGCCGAGGATGAGTTCCATATCCCGAAAATGGCCGCTGGAAGAAAGCGTATAAATACGGTCTTCGGCCTGATCACTTACCGCGAGGATTTTCACGCTTTCATTTTGCCGTATAACCTGTTTCCCCGCAAGTCAGTTAATAATAAAATTGTCATTTTCCAGCCATTTGCAATTCCCTCTACTGCACACTATAATCTATAAATTCCCATTGGAAAATAGGAGTCCGCTCTGGAAACAAGAAAAATTACATCATCCATAGGCATGGAATCAGGGAGTGATAAGACTTCGCGCCAGCAGCTTCAGACCGGCATTACACTTGTTGACCGTTATACGATTCAGGATGTGATCGGCGTCGGGGGGATGGGCTCGGTTTATCGCGCCCGCGACCTGCATTTCCCCAACGTGGTCAAGCTGGTGGCGGTGAAGGAGATGATTAACCTTGCTCCGGATCCGGCCATACGCAAGACCATTGTGCAAAACTTTGAGCGTGAGGCAAACCTGCTTGCCACGCTGAATCATCTCGCCATTCCGCGCATTTACGATTATTTTTCTCACAACGAACATTCGTATCTGGTACTGGAATTCGTCCACGGCAAGGACCTCGAAACAGTGATCAGCGACGCGAACGGCTTCCTGCCCGAGGATCAGGTCATCAGTTGGGCGATCCAACTTTGCGATGTGCTGGATTACCTGCACGCGCATAAACCAGACCCGATCATCTTCCGCGACATGAAACCCTCGAATGTGATGATCAACCACAACGGAAATGTGGTGCTGGTGGATTTTGGGATCGCGAAAACCTTCCAGACCGGCACAAAGGGAACCATGATCGGCACCGAGGGCTATTCACCGCCCGAGCAGTATCGCGGTGAAGCCACCCCGCTCGCCGATGTGTACTCCCTTGGCGCAACGTTGCATCACGCCATCACCCGCCGCGATCCGCGACTTGAGCCGCCGTTCTCTTTTGCCGAACGTCCGCTGCGCCGTATTAACCCAAACGTATCAAGCGAATTTGAAGCGGTCATCAATACTGCTTTACAATATAACCCTGCGGATCGTTTCCCCAGCGCGAGCGCGATGAAGGATGCGTTAATGAGTGTCGCGCGAAAAACTGGCGCGCTTTCGAAGATCACATCTGCCCTGCCTGTCTCCAGCGGAGGGATCAAGCCGCTGTGGGCTTTCAAATGTGAAGACGAAATCCGCGGCACGCCGGCCTTGAATCAAGGTACAATTTTCATCGGATGTTATGACAATAACCTGTACGCCTTGAACGCGGCAGATGGTCAGTTTCAGTGGAAGTATGCCTCTGAGGGAGGAATTGTTTCCCGCCCTTCGGTTTACGATAATCAGGTATTTTTTGGCTCGGAAGATAAGCGGCTGCACGCGGTGACTGCGCGTACCGGCAAAGTATTATGGACGTATTACACCGACGGGAAGATATATTCCTCACCGCGTATCGCTGAAGGGCACATCTTCCTCGGCTCGGAAGACCAGGATCTGCATGCGGTAAATGTGGTCACCGGCCGCGCAATTTGGAAATTCGCCACAGACGGACCGATCCACTCCACGCCGCTGGTTGCAAATGAGATGATCTACTTTGGCACTGAGTCCGGCTCATTTTATGGCCTTGATTTTCGGGGCGAGATGAGATGGCGTTTTCAAGCCAAACGGGCGATTACATCCTCGCCAATCAGCAAAGGACAGTCCATATATGTCGCATCACTGGACGGGACGCTTTACTCGTTGGATTCAAAGAATGGCTGGGCGATCTGGAAATTCCGTCTTGGCAAAGGCTCGGTCTCCTCGCCCGCGATCGCAGATGACTACATCTTTATCGGCGCGGCGGACGGATTCATCTATTGCGTAGATTCGCGCACTTCAAAAGAGGTCTGGCGTTTCAAGACCGAAAACCAGGTGAGCAGTTCGCCTGCCGTTTACAAAGATTCCATTTATTGCGGCTCCATCGACGGCAGCCTTTACTGTCTTGAATATCGCACCGGCCGTTTGCGCTGGAAGTTTGAAGCGAAGGCGGCGATCACAGGTTCTCCGATCGTATTTGACGACATTGTATATGTCGGATCGATTGACCATCATGTTTATGCTTTGTTCGCCTAAAAGGAGTTCTTGTGGCTGATTTTTTCAGAAAACTACTAGGAAAAAAAGAAGAACCCGAAAAGCCCAAGCAGGTTGATGTGGCTACGACCGCGCCGCTGACAGACCAACAGCTTAACTCCATCATGGGAATTCAGAGTCTAAAATCTGAAACAAAGCAGCTTGTTTCCAGCGTGGGGCAGTCGGTTGGAAAGCAAAGGGATCACAACGAAGACAGCGTGCTCTCGCTTACCTCCACGATCGTAGGCAACACCGACAGCATCCCGTTCGGGTTGTACATTGTGGCAGACGGCATGGGCGGGCATCAATTCGGCGAAGTCGCCAGCAACGCCGCCGTCCGCATCATGGGCGGTAACATCACCAGAAAATTCCATTCCTACTTATATAACCTGCCGACACAATCCTTGCAGGAATCTTTGCAGGAGGTCATGGAAACCTCCATCTCTGAAGCGCACCAATATGTTCAGCGTGAAGCGCCGGGCAGCGGCACCACAGTCACGGCTGCTCTTGTATTGGGACAGCAAGTGACCGTTGCGCATGTGGGGGATAGCCGTGCCTATTCAGTTTATCCTGACGGAAGAATAGACCCGATCACACGCGACCATTCACTGGTCAAGCGACTGGAAGAACTCGGACACCTCAGCAAAGACGAAGTCGAAAATTTCCCTCACCGCAATGTGTTGATCCGCGCTTTGGGGCAGGGTGAATTCCTTGAAGCCGATATCTTTACCATCCCCTTCCCGCAAAACGGCTATCTCATGATCTGCAGCGACGGTTTGTGGGGCGTGATCAGCGAGAAGGAAATTCTGCGCTGTATTAACGACGCGCCCACCCTCAGCCGCGCCTGTCAAAATTTAGTAGAAGCCGCCAACGCCGCCGGCGGACCCGATAATATTTCCGTTATCCTGGCTCAAATGATCGGATAATCATGCGCTCCAACAAGCTGGACCATTACGCAATTCTGGGAGTCTTTCGCGATGCCTCGCAAGAGGAAATTAAACGCGCTTATTTCGATGCGGCTCAAAAACTGCATCCGGATAGGAACGTCGCGCCGGGCGAGACAGAATTGTTCCTGGAAATTCAGCAGGCGTATGAAGTCCTCTCCAATCCCAAGCGCCGCAGTCTGTACGATGCAACACTGCCGCCGGTGATTGAAGAAAAATCCCTCATTAAACATACTGTCTACTTTAGCCGCCCCAATCTTGTAAAACTGACCGAACCGCAGCTCGTCTATATGCTGCTTGAAGTAAGCCCGAACGAAGACAAGGAAAAGCTGCCAACGCCGCCGCTCAATATCTGCCTGTTATTGGATCGTTCCACATCCATGCAGGGCGATAAAATGGACATGGTCAAGGCGACAGCCATCCAACTGCTTCGCAATTTGCGCGCGGAAGATGTGTTGAGCGTGGTGGCTTTCAGCGATTTCGCCGAAGTGATCATCCCCGCCTCTCTTAATTTGGATAATAAAAAACAGGAAAGCCGCATTCAGATGATGCAAACATCTGGCGCGACTGAAATATTCAACGGATTGCAAGCCGCTTTGAAGGAGATCCGCCGCACGCTGGATCCTTCGCGGGTCAACCATATTATTCTGTTGACCGATGGTCAAACTTATGGGGATGAACAAGCCTGCATTGAACTTGCCGAAGAAGCCGCCGCTGAGAATATTGGCATAACAGGCATGGGCATTGGCAATGACTGGAACGATATCTTTCTTGACGCCCTTGCCAGCAAAACAGGAGGGTCTTCCGCATATATCTCAAAACCAAAGGATATTCAACGGCTGCTGGTTGATAAATTCAATGCGCTCATCAGCACTTATGCGGATGAAGTACTGCTTGAATTCAAAGAGCAGGAACATGTAAAGATCAATTATGTGTTTCGCCTGCAGCCTGAGGGCGGTTCTGTGCAGATTGAATCACCCATGCGGCTTGGACCGATTTTAAGAGACACCTCTTTGCATGTGCTGTTCGAGTTTTTAGTCAGCCCTGATGCCTTAAATGAGGACATGCTGACCCTTTTGAACGGCGCTCTGAAAGCATCAGTTACCGCGCGCCCAATCCCTGTCCCACCGCTGCGGCTGCTGCTCAACCGCGAAGTGCGGACCAACCCAACCCCCGAGCCTCCGCCAGCCCGCGTCCTGTTTGCGCTTTCACGCCTCAACCTATATCGGATGCAGGATCGCGCCCGCGCAGCGGCAAGTCAGGGTCAATATAATGTGGCGGCGCGTCACCTGCAAAACCTGGCTACTCACCTGCTTTCACAAGGCGAGCATTCATTGGCCAAAACTGCTTTATTCGAAGCGGATAATCTTGAGAGGAAGCACGCCTGGAGCGCGAGCGGAAACAAGGAAATCAAATATAATACCCGTGCGCTGCTGCTGGCAAGTACAAAGGAGAAGACGAGATGATCATATGTTCCAATTGTAAACATTCAAATTTGGACGGGGCCATGTTCTGTGCAGAATGTGGCGCTCAATTGGTTGGCGCCGATGGAACCACACAAAACATCACCACCAAGCAATTTGAAGAATTAAACAAGGATATTCCCACGCAGGATGTGTACCAAACATTCGAAGGCAGCGACGCGTGGGGCAGCCTGCATTTACTCGATACCGGCCAGGTACTCCCGCTCTCCACAAGGAATGAATTTACCATGGGGCGCATCAGCGAGGGTCAGCCGATCATGCCCGACATTGACCTTTCGCCCTATCAAGCCTACGCCGCGGGCGTATCGCGCCTGCATGGAGTGATCAAACGCGACGGAACCCGCATCGTCTTTATGGACCTTGGTTCTGCCAATGGGTCATACATCAATGGAAAGCGCCTCTCCTCCAACGTTGAGCAGGTTCTCAATCACGGTGACATTGTCGCGCTTGGAAAATTGAAGATGCAGGTTCTGCTCAAGAACGCATAAAGGATTGAACATGCCCTATTCTGTCATCCTGCACATCGCAGGTGAAACCTCCGTGGCTGGTGAAATAGAAGATCTTCCCAAGCCCACAGACAACATCATCGTGGTCATGCATCCGCGCCAGAAAGACGGCAAGGACCTGCATTACATCGACCAGAACGTCGTCAAGGTGATCTGGCCATTAGCCAAGCTCAGTTTTATTGAGATCCTTGAAAGCGCCGAGGAAGAGAAGATCATCGGTTTTGTGAGAGATTAACATGCCCGAAAATTTGGAACGCCGCCGCATCCTCGTTGTGGATGATGAAGAACGCATGGTGCGATTTATCCGCATGAACCTGGAACATGACGGCTTTCAGGTCAGCGAAGCTTTCAATGGCAGGCAGGCCATTCAAAAACTGCGAGACGTCACCCCCGATCTTATTTTGCTCGATATTATGATGCCCGACCTCGACGGTTTCGAAGTGCTTGAAACCCTGCGCGAGATCAGCAATGTCCCCGTCATCATGCTCACCGCCAAAGGCGAGGAAGATGACCGTGTGCGCGGACTCGAACGCGGCGCCGACGATTACGTCACCAAGCCGTTCAGCCCGCGCGAACTTGTCAGCCGTGTCAAAGCCGTGCTGCGTCGCACCGAAAGCGCAAGCGGATCAATGCACGGTCTGCTCGAAATAGACAAACGCCTCAAAATAGATTTTGACCGCCGCGAGATCTGGCTCGAAGGCAAACTCGTCAAACTGCGCCCGACAGAATACCGCCTGCTTTTCCACCTTGTTCAAAATGCGGGCTGGGTCGTCTCGCACGATCAATTGCTCCAAAAAGTTTGGGGCTACGAATACCGCGACGAGCCGCACTACGTCCGCCTCTACATCAACTACCTGCGCCAGAAACTGGAGAAAGACCCCGCCGACCCGAAGTACATCCTCACCGAACGCGGAGTTGGCTATCGTTTTGTAGATTACAAACGCGCGAAGGAATAGCCATGCAAAAACCAGACAACAAACTTGTCACGCTCGGCAAAATGCTCCTGATCTGCATCATCTGCTTCGGCACAATTTACGGAATCGTTTCGCTGGTCACATATTTGAGCGCATAAATTCTTCATACGCAAAGGAGTCGAGCCAGAGAGGTTCGACTCCTTTTTAATTCTTGATCGGAGATTTGTTCCATGGCTGAATCATTTTCGACACTGCGCGTCAATTCTGACCGTATGCTTGATACGTTTATCCAGTTGGCATTGATCGGCGCGACGGGCGACGGCGGCGTGAGCCGCGCCACATTCAGCGAACGGGTAAAATTTACAAACCCTGGACGGTAGACCGCAGACCATCTTTCATGGTCAATTGTCCATTGTCTACCGTCTGAAAGCAGGTGAACCCATGAAAAACTTCGACCCGAAATATAACGATATTCCCAAGACCGAAATCCATTGCCATCTTGAAGGCGCGATCCGCACGCAGACGATTATTGACATTGCGTATGAATATAATTTGAAACTACCTTCCTACAATGCCAGTGAATTGGATGGGCATGTCAAAGTGTACGATCAATTGCGCGACTTGCAGGCAGTGTTGGATGCGTTTGCAATTTTCCAGAACAGCATCACGTCGCCGGCGGTCTTCGAGCGCATCGCATGGGAACTGTTTGAAGATTGCGCGCGACAGAACATCAAACTCTTTGAGGTGCGCTTTTCACCGGACTGGGCATTTCACGGTCACAACCTGGATTGGGATGCCTGTCTCGACGGTTTGCTGCATGCCAAAGACTGCGCCGAATCAGAATTCGACATGGCGATCGGCATTATCGCCATCACCTCGCGCGGCATGGGCGCGGAGTCGTGCGTCAAAACGGTGGATTGGGCGATCCGCCATAGGCAGCACATTCAAGCGGTTGACCTTGCCGACGGCGAACTACTTTACCCGATGAGCAATTTTGTGAATCCGATCTTGAAGGCGAAGGAGGCCGGCTTGAAGGTCACCATCCACACCGGGGAGGATACCCCCGCTTCAGCGGTGGAGGCGACGATTCAGGCTTTCGGTCCAGACCGGATCGGGCACGGCATCCACAGCATTGAAGATATGAAGGTGGTCGAGCTAATCAAGGAGCGGAACATCACGCTCGAAGTGAATCCGTGGAGTAATTATTTGACAAATTCTGTGCGTACGATAGACGAGCATCCGCTGAAAAAATTATTTGACCTTGGCGTGCGGGTGACGATCAACTCCGATGACCCCGAGGTGCTGGAAACGAATGTGAATAACGAATACCGCATTGCCCATGAAGTGTTGGGCATGAGCATGGATGATATTGCGACCTGTAATCGTTATGCATTTGAATCATCCTTTATTGACCCTGCCGCCAAACAACGGATTTGGGATAAGTACTTTGCTCCTGCCATGTAGCCGGCAGGGAGGTGGTTTCGGTTTTGAATCCAAATTGACCGAATCCGAGCCATTGAGGTATAATTTTGCGCCACTAACTGAACAGCCTGCTCCCGATAAGGGGACTTGCAATCATCTTTAAACAAGGAAGTATTTTGAATGACTAAAAGAACATATCAACCCAAGATTCGCCGCCGTGTCCGCGTGCATGGTTTCAGACAGCGCATGTCCTCGGCTGACGGCCGAAATGTGCTTAAGCGCCGCCGTTTGCGCGGCCGCTACAAACTCACAGTCAGGTCGAACGAACACGTTAAGAAAACTCGATGGTAGGTCGGCGAGTGTCTTAGCGCGCGAATATCCATTTTGAGGCGCGGGTGCAGAGTAAGTTCCGCCTGTCCCGATCTGAAGATTTCAAGCGGGTGCGGCGAATTGGCAAGTCCTATGCCCACCCGCTTGTTGTGTTGGTAATCCAGGCTCGCGGCGACTCGACCCCTGTCCGCATGGGTGTTGCGGCAGGCAAGGCGGCTGGAAACGCAGTGCAGCGCAATCGTGCCAAGCGACTCTTGCGCGAAGCGATGCAGCCCCTGCTGGCTTCTCTCGCTTCCGGCTGGGACTTGATCCTGATCGCCAGACCCGCGATTGTGACCGCCTCTTTGGAAGAAACCCGTCTCGCGTTGACATCCCTCCTGCAACGCGCTCAAATCCTCCCCGCGGATGAATCCTGAAGAAGAATTCCATTTACATGAGTACCCAAACGAACCACGCCTGCGCGATATGCCGCGCACGCTGGTCAATTGGCCGCGCATTGCTGTGCTGGCCTTGATTCGTTTATATCAAATGCTGATCTCCCCGACTTTGCCGGCCAACACCTGCCGCTTTTACCCATCCTGTTCTCATTATGGCTATCAGGCAGTTTATAAAAACGGCGCGTTAATAGGTTCGCTCATGGCGGTCTGGCGCGTGTTGCGCTGCAACCCGTTCAACCCCGGCGGCTACGACCCAGTTCCCTAGCACATTCCTGTGACAACTTTTGTTGTTGCGTTCAATAGGAGAAGGTACCAACTTGAAAACAAAACGATTAATTTTGATCTCGCTGCTTGCCATTGGCGCAATGCTTTTAAGCGCGTGCTCGGGGGGCGGCACGGTTTCCAATAACTGGCATGGGCTTGCCGCGGATGCCGAACATGCTTATGTTTCCGCGGGTTCATTCGTCTATGCCGTGGATATGAAAAACGGCAGTGAAGTTTGGCGCTACCCTACAAAAGCCGACAATGATATTCTATATTTTGCCAACCCCGTCCTTACCTCAGATGGACAATTGCTGATTGGAAGCGCCGGCAAAAACCACGACTTCATCAGCCTAGACCCTGCGACCGGGAAAGAGAAATGGGCCAGTGCTTTCACCGGTGCCAAAAGCGGGTGGGTGGCTTCTCCGCTCATAATAAGCGGCAAGATTTATGCCCCCAATACAGATGGTTTTCTGTACATCCTTGATATGAGTGGAAAGCAAATTGCAGACCCTATTGAAATTGGCGGAGCGCTCTGGTCTGCGCCGGTCACAGACGGCGAATTTATCTATCTTTCGTCATTGGATCATCGTGTGTCTGTCATCTCTCTTACCGAAGACGTAGTGAGTTATACGTTCGATTTGGGCGGCGCGATTCCGAGCAGCCCGGCCATCGGCGCTCACGGGGCGTATGTTGGTTATGCATCTACCATTGAATTTGTGAAATCCAACAATGATCACGAAGTCGTCACCAGGGCTGAAAATCGGATTTGGGGTTCGCCTGTCCTTGACGGCGAAACGCTTTATTTTGCAGACCTGGACGGCAATGTTTATTCGTTTGACCTTGCCAGCGGCAGACAGAATTGGTCGGTGAAGCCGAACGGTTCTGTCGTGGCGAGTCTGCTCGTGGCGGGCGACCAGCTCTACGTTGCGAGCGAAGCGGATCCTTCGTCCGAATTGGGCACACTGGTGGCGTTGGATCGCGAAGGTAAAACCATCTGGACAAAGGAAGTCGGTGGCAAGTTGTACACCACTCCTGCCGCATCAGGTGACTTGATCCTTGTTGCGCCCTATCAGGCTGAATTTACGCTTGCCGCGTACGATGCGGAAGGCAAACAAGCCTGGACGTTTACGCCAGCTAAATAAGGAGACTGTCCCATGTGGGAACAATTAATCATTCAACCCATGACCAACCTGTTATTGTTTATCTATGATGTGCTTGGTCATGGCCCTCATATGTTTGGTCTTGCCATCATTCTGTTCACCATCGTCGTGCGTTTGATCACCTGGCCGCTGAACTCTTCTCAGGTGAAAAGCTCGCAAGCCATGCAGGAATTTCAAAACGACAAGGAATGGCAGGACATTCAAAAGAAGCACGCCAAAGACAAGGAAAAACTGGCGCAGGAACAAATGCGGCTGTACAAGGAACGCGGCATCAACCCCTTTGCTTCATGCCTGCCGACATTGATCCAATTTCCGATCATCATCGGTCTGTATCAAAGCATCATCCGCGCGCTGTCCGTCATGCCGCTGGATATGCTCAAACTTGCGCGCACCATTTATCCTTTCCAAAATGTTGAAGGGATCATCCCGCTTAATAGCAAGTTCCTTTGGATGAATCTGGGCAGCCCTGAGTCCGTTCAGATATTGGGCTTTGCAGTCCCCACGTTGGCAGTGATCGTTGCCCTCACCACCTACGTTCAATCCAAACTTACCATGCCGACCTCCACCAATCCAACTGACCAGAGTGCGCAGATGTCCAGCATGATGAGCATTTACATGCCGCTCATGCTTGGCTGGTTCGCATTGACCTTTGCTTCAGGCATTTCCATCTACTTCATTACGAGCAACCTGCTCGGCATCATTCAATACGCCGCAACAGGGCGTGCCAACTGGAGCAACCTCTTGCCCGGTGGCAACAAAAAAACCGTCGCAAAGAAAAAATAGGGAGGTACCATGAGTGACCGAACTACGCTTGAGATCATTGCCCCAACCGTTGAAGAAGCCCTCTCTCAAGGCTTATCCCAGTTGGGACTCACAGCCGATGCTGTCTCGGTTGAGGTTTTGGATTCAGGCAGCAAAGGCCTGTTCGGGCTTGGCGGACGCCAGGTGCGAGTCCGCCTGACTGTCAACCCGCCTCCGGGACAGGAACTGCCCGCAGCAGCGCCCAAGCCGAAAACCCCCGATCAGGCTTCGCCGAAACCTGCCTCTGCCCAAAAAGCAGAATCAGCGCCGAAAGCGCGTGAACCCAAACCCGCGCGTCCCGCGGCGGTAAAGAAACCTGAAAAGGAAGAAACTCCTGCGGTTGTGCAAAAAACTCAACGCACAGAACCTGACCTGCTTCTCGATGCCACTGAGGAAGTAGTCTCAAAATTGATCAACCACCTTGGCATGAAGGCGCAAGTCTCCGCTCACTTTGACGAAGCCAGCACCGACGACCGCCGCACCATCCAGGTGGATGTGCGCGGAGATAATCTCAGCGCGCTCATCGGCAGACAGGCTGAGACATTGACCGCTTTTCAATATGTCGCTTCGCTGATCGTCGGCAAGCAGACCCAGCAATGGGTGCAATTGGTCGTGGATGTTGAAGGCTACCGTGAACGCCGCGACAGGCAAGTGCGACAGATCGCCCTGCGCATGGTCGAACAGGTGGTCAAGACCGGGCGCAAAGCCGCGCTCGAACCCATGACAGCCAACGAGCGCCGCTTGATTCACATTGAACTGCGCGGCCACCCCGCGGTCACAACCGAAAGCACAGGCGAAGAACCGCATCGTAAAGTTGTCATTTTACCGAGAGAATAAAAGAAGAAAAATCAGACCGTCGAAAGACGGTCTTTTTCTTTCACCCTTCATCTTTCATCCTTCGCTCTTTTACCCCTACGGTATAATTCGCCCATGCTTGAACTTGTGCCGCTTCAACCCGTGGATTATCTCGTGGTCGGCCATGTGGCTGTGGATGTTACAGCGCATGGTTTGCAATTGGGCGGGACGGTTTCATACGCAGCCCTCACCGCGCGCGCGCTGGGGTTGCGCGTGGGCATCGTCACATCGTTTGCAGAAGGCGCGCCGATACAGGCCTTGGATGGCATCCCCATTGTCAATGTCCCTGCTGAACATAGCACGACTTTTGAAAATATAAAAATAGAAACAGGGCGCAGGCAGACGCTTCATCATCAAGCCGCGCCAATTTTGCTTGACCATATTCCGCAGGTCTGGCGCAATGCGCCGATCATTCACCTTGCGCCGATCGCGCAGGAGTTGGATTCTTCGCTCGCAGAAAAACTTTCAGGCTCATTGCTGGGAATCACTCCGCAGGGCTGGATGCGCGCGTGGGATGAAAATGGCCGGGTGGCCGCCTGTGCCTGGGAAAACAGCGAGCAGGCTCTCGGTCAGGCTGGAGCCGTTGTCTTTAGTGTGGAAGATGTGGATCGCAACTTCGAACTCGTCGAGGAGATGTCTCACTGCACGCGCATCCTTTGCCTGACAGAAGGGGCGGCCGGCGCAGTGTTGCACTGGAATGGAGACCGCCGCCGCTTTCGTCCGCCTCTTGTGGATGAGGTGGATGCGACCGGCGCGGGCGATATTTTTGCGGCGGCATTTTTTACGCGTTTGTACTCCACACGTGACCCGTGGGAGGCGGCGCGCTTTGCCACGAATCTCGCGGCGCATTCTGTGACGCGCGCAGGCTTGAATGGAATTCCGACCGCAAAAGAAATAGAAGAAAGTTTGATGGAGGTATTATTGTGACGCGTATTTATACGCTGGTGAATCAAAAGGGCGGCGTGGGAAAAACCACGACGACGATCAATCTCGGCGCATATCTCGCGCAGCATGGTCAGCGCGTTCTGGTTGTGGATCTGGACCCGCAGGCGAATGCGACTTCGTGCCTGGGGGTGGATAAACTTGGCGTGCAGGGCGGAACTTATGAAGCTTTGCTTGGTGAAACAAACATCACTTCCTATGTTTTGTTCAACGAAAGACTTAATCTATCGTTGCTGCCGTCTTCGCCTGCGCTGGCCGGCGCAGAAGTGGAACTGGTGGATGAGCTTGCGCGCGAAGTGCGCCTGCGAAAAGCGCTCGAACCGCTTGCCAATAAATATGATTATGTGCTGATTGATTGTCCGCCTTCCTTGGGGCTGCTGACCGTGAACGGGCTGATCGCGGCGCTGGATGGCGTGATCGTGCCTGTCCAATGTGAATATCTCGCGCTCGAGGGATTGGGTCAGTTGACTCAGACCATTGAGCGTGTGCGTTCGCTGCTCTTCCCTGAATTGCGTGTGCGCGGCGTGGTGCTGACCATGTTCGACAGCCGTACAAACCTTGCCAACGATGTGGTTGCGGAAGTGAACAAGCATTTCCCCAAGCAGGTATTTAAGAGTGTCATCCCGCGCAGCATTCGTCTCGCGGAAGCGCCCTCGTACGGGTTGCCCATCTCGGTCTATGCGCCGGCTTCCATTGGCGCGCAGGCGTATGACGCTTTTGCGAAGGAATTGTTGAAGAGTGACAAGGCTTAAGAGCGTTAACCACTGAGAGCACGAAGAACACAGAGTTTTTAAAAAAATTTCTCAGTGGTCTCTGTGATCTCCGTGGTGATGATTTTGATATAAGGAATAACTATGGCTCAACGAACCGGACTCGGCAAAGGATTGGAATCGCTTATCCCCACTGGCGGGAAAACCCCGCCAGTTTCTACAGGCTCGCAAGTCGGTGGCGTTCAACAGGTGGCGGTGGAATCCATTCAGCCAAACCCGCGCCAGCCGCGCATCCACTTCAAGGAAGCGGAACTGGCAGAACTGGCGGCATCCATCCGCGAGCATGGAGTCATCCAGCCGTTGATTGTCACGCCGAAATCAGACGGGACATTTATCCTCATCGCAGGTGAGCGCCGCTGGCAGGCTTCGCAAAAAGCTGGCTTGCGGACAGTCCCTGTCATCACGCGTGAAGCGAATAACCAGCAAATGCTTGAAGTCGCGTTGATCGAAAATGTTCAGCGCGCCGACTTGAACGCGATGGAAGAAGCCGAAGCCTACCGTCAACTGGTGGAAGAGTTCGGTCTTTCGCACGATGCGGTTGCGAAGCGCGTCGGAAAAAGCCGCGTGGCTGTGACAAATACGATTCGCCTCCTTGGCCTTGCAGATGTGGTCAAGCAGGCTCTTGTGGACGGCGTCATTACTGAAGGTCACGCGCGCGCGCTGCTGGCATTGTCCACGCAGAAGGCGCAAGCCTCGGCATTGCAAACGATCGTCAACCTCTCGTTCAATGTGCGCCAGACCGAGGAGTACGTGAGAAAACTCTCGGGACAGAAACCTGTCAAGGCGAAGAAACCAATTCGCAGCGCGGATGTGAACGATGTCGAAAAGAGATTACAGCGCAGCCTCGGTACCAAAGTCGCCTTGAAGCACGGCAAAAAAGGCGGCACGGTCACCATCTATTATTACTCCGGCGAAGAGTTGGATGCGCTTCTGGAAAAATTGACATAACTAGTGTAGGCGAAGCATGCTTCGCCTACACAAATAAAATATGAAACTTCTTTATAACGCAAACATTTACACACTGGATGAACTTCATCCGCACGCTTCCGCGGTTTTGATCGCCGGCGGACGGATCATCGCTGTGGGGGACAGGGACAAACTCGAAACCATCGCGCATGGCAAAGTGGAAAAACAGGATATGCAAGGCAGAACGATTTTGCCCGGCCTGACCGACGCGCATATTCATATTCAACATTTCGCGCTTTTTCTTGGACGAATTGATTGCGAAACGAAGACAAAAGATGAATGTCTGCGACGTGTGGCGGAGCGCGCCAAAAAGGCAAAGCCCGGCGAATGGATTCTCGGTCATGGTTGGAATCACAATGAATGGACTGACGAAGGCAAACTGCCAACTGCTGCCGACCTCGATGCCATCGCCCCAAACAACCCTGTTTATCTCACAGCCAAATCATTACACGCCGCATGGGCGAATACATCCGCGTTGAATCTGGCGAACATCACCAGCGACACACCCAACCCAAAAGATGGAGTCATCCAACGTGATGACACAGGCCGCGCAACCGGCGCACTGCTTGAAACGGCGATGGCTTTAGTTTCAAATGTCGTCCCTGACCCTTCGATTGATGAAATTGCAAACGCGATTGAATCTGCCCAGCCTGTTTTGTGGAAAATGGGCTTGACCGGCATTCATGACTTTGACCGCCGCATTGCTTTCATCGCGTTACAGCAATTACATGCGCAAGGCAAACTAAAATTGCGCGTCAACAAAAATATTCCGCTCGAAAGCCTTAACCATGCTCACGAGCTGGGCTTGCGTACCGGCTTCGGCGATGACTGGTTGTGGGTCGGTTCCGTCAAAGGGTTTATGGATGGCGCATTAGGTCCGCACACCGCCGCGATGTTCCAGCCGTATCTCGGCGATGAAGAGAATCGCGGCATTCTCAACATGGACGGCGAGGAACTTTTTGAACATTGCCGCCGCGCCGCAGATGTCGGCTTGAGCATGACCGTCCACGCCATCGGCGACCGCGCCAATCACGAAGTCCTCGATGCTTACGAACAACTCCGCAAATACGAAACCGAAAAGGGGTTGCCGCATTTGCGTCACCGCATCGAGCATGTGCAGGTTCTGCATCCCGATGACGCGCCGCGCCTCGCGCAGCTCAACGTGGTCGCGTCCATGCAGCCCATCCACGCGCCGTCCGATATGACGGCCGCCGATCGTTTTTGGGGTGAGCGCTCCGCATTGGCCTATGCCTGGCGGACTCAACTGGATCACGGCGCGCTTCTCGCTTTCGGGTCGGATGCGCCGGTCGAATCGCCGAATCCATTTTGGGGATTGCACGCCGCTGTCACTCGACGAAGAGCCGACGGTTCCCCCTCCGCCGACGGCTGGTACCCCACCCAAAAATTGACTTTGGCTGAGGCATTATCCGCCTACACTGTCGGCGCCGCCTACGCCGCCAACGCGGAGCACCGTCTTGGTAAAATAGCTGAAAATTATCTCGCCGACCTGATCGTTTTGGAGCAGGACATATTCTCCGTCCACCCGGACAAACTGTTGACAATGAGCGCCGCTGCCACCATGGTGAATGGAGAATGGATGTTGCGCGAAATCTAAAAGAGCAGCCTATGACACAAAATATTCCGAAACTCACCCCTGAAATGCTGATTCCCCGGCTGGGCGATTCAATCGTGCAGAAAGGATTGATCAGCGAAGACGACCTGCGGAAAGCGCTTGCCTATCAAGAGGAACAAATGTACAAGGGCGAGCACTATTTGCTTGGACAGGCATTGATGGATCTGAAAATGCTCGATCAAGCCACGCTCGATCAGGTCATCACCGAGCAGATCCTGCAGCTGCGCTCCGCCTTGCAGGCATCCAACCGCAACCTTGAACAGCGCGTCAAGGAACGCACCGCCGACCTGAATGAAGCGCTTCAAAGACTTTCGGAATTAAATCAAATGAAAGCCAACTTCGTGGCGAGCATCTCCCACGAGTTGCGCACGCCGCTCACGCACCTGAAAGGTTATCTTGAGCTATTGATCGCCGAATCATTGGGGAGTATTTCAGATGAACAACGCCGCGCCCTGCAGGTCAGTCAACGGGCGGCGATTAAACTTGAAAGCATCATCGAAGACCTGATCATGTTCTCGCTTGCCTCGCGCGGCGAGATGAGCATGAAGCTCGATCACGTAGACCTTGGCGCCATCATCACTCAGGCGGCCAGGTCTGCGCTGAATAAAGCCGAGGTGCGCGGTGTGCAGGTCTATGCCGTTGTGCCTGAAAATATTCCACTGGTGCAGGCTGACGCCGAGAAGATCGGCTGGGTGGTGAATCAACTCCTCGATAACGGGATCAAATTCACCCCGTCGGGTGGAACCGTGGTTGTCACCCTCAAAGAGGAAGGTCAGCACCTTGTCCAAATCTCAGTGACCGACACAGGCATCGGCATCCCGCATAGTCGTCTTAAGGAAATTTTCGAACCGTTCCACCAGTTGGACGCCTCCTCGACGCGCCATTACGGCGGCACAGGGTTGGGGCTTTCACTGGTGCGGCAGATCGTGGAAGCGCACGGCTCATTAATGGATGTGCAATCGGTGGAAGGAAAAGGCACAACCCTCAAATTCCCATTAATGGTTGCGAATGATTAACATGGACATATCAACCCTCACCTTTTTGCATGAGATTTTTCAGGAAGTCCAGCAGAAGCAGGATTGGAGAACCGCGCTTGATACGCTTTTTGTGTCTTTGCGCGGTTCTTTTATTTTTGATAATGTTGCGATCTATCTGTTTGACCCGAAGACAAAGACTCCCGAGGTTGTGTACGCCCGCGCTGTAGGTCGTGGAAAAACAGCCGAGGCTGATGCAGTGTGGGGCGAGGCTCTCTCGTATGAGGTGCTTGAAAATGGGAAAATGGTTTTGATGGATTCAAAGCCAGACGCGCGTCAGTTGGGGCGTCTCACCTCTGCCAACCTCGTGGGATTCCCGTTATACATTGGTTCAAAGCTGAGCGGCGCGCTGGTCTTTGTCCGTTTTGGCGGACCGGAATATTCAGAGCTGCATATTCAAATTGCGTCTTTGCAGGCTTTCTGGGCGGCGGCGCTGATCGAACGCCGCGACTTGCAGGAGGCGCGCGCTGAATTGGATTCGGTCCAGCGGCAAATGCGCCTGCAGGATGATTTCGTCTCAACCATTTCACATGAACTGCGCACGCCGCTTGGGTTTATCAAAGGCTACAGCACCAGTCTCTTGCGGCAGGACACAACCTGGGATGAAGCCACCCAGCGCGAGTTCCTCAACATTATTGACGAAGAAGCCGACCGCCTGACGAGGCTGATCGAGGACATGCTCGAATCGGCGCGCCTGCAAAGCAACACATTGCAATTCAAATTCTCGCCCGTACGAATCGACGCGCTTTTGCGCGATGTGACCGTCCGCATGAAAACGATTCACCCCGACATACAAATCACCCTTGACCTCCAGCCGCTTCCACCTGTGCGGGGCGATGCCATGCGCCTTTCGCAGGTCTTCGACAATTTATTCACCAACGCCATCAAATACGCGCCCGGCTCCGAGATCATCATCAGTGTGCGCTCGAATGGCGACAAGATCCGCATCACCATCACCGACAGAGGCGAGGGCATCCCGGCGGCTTATCTGCCCTTTATTTTTGAACGTTTCTACCGTGTGCCCGGCGAGCGCACCGTAACCGGCACAGGGCTGGGGTTATACATTTGCAAGCAAATTGTTATGGCACATCATGGTAACATTTGGGTAGAGTCAGTAATGGGTGAAGGGACAACCTTTATTATCGAGCTGTCCAATGCGCCGATGTTTTAAGCGCTTTACTATTCTCTTATCAAGGAGATCATATGGCTAAACGTATTTTGATCGTGGATGATGAACCTCGCTACCTGCGTCTTTTGGAGGCGAATCTGCGCACAGAAGGCTATGAAGTGGCAACTGCGCAGGACGGGGTGCAGGCATTGGATGTGTTCTCAGCGCAGCCGATAGATCTCGTTTTGCTGGATGTGATGATGCCGCGTCTGGATGGCTTTGGCGTCTGTCAGCGTCTGCGCGAGTTCTCCAGCGTGCCGATCGTCATCCTGACCGCCCGCGGCGAGGAGCAGGACCGTGTGCGCGGTCTCGACCTTGGCGCGGACGATTATCTGGTCAAGCCGTTCTCCGCAACTGAATTGCTGGCTCGCGTGCGGGCTGTGCTGCGCCGAGCGCAGATTCCAACTGAGACGAGTCAGGCGCGATTCTTCACGCATGATGACCTCAAGATCGATTTTGCGCGCGCAGAAGTGTGGCGCGGCGAAGACCCTGTTTCACTCTCCGCCACAGAGTACCGCCTTCTGCTTCAATTCGCCCACAATATTGGCAAGATTCTCACTTCTGAAGACCTTCTAACCAGCGTCTGGGGAGCCGAGTACAAAACAGATAAAGAGATTTTATGGGTGAGCATTGCGCGCCTGCGCCAGAAACTGGAAGAGGATGCCCATAACCCGCGTCATATTGTTACGCGCTCCGGGCTGGGCTACCTGATGCCGCCGCGTGAATCTTGATTTTCGACATACAGATTTAATAGACCTCTCGTTAAAGCCTGCAGAGGGTTCAGAAAAAAGTCTTATACTCTTTTTTATCAGTGGCAATAAAGACTTTTGAAAGAGATCAAAAAAAGGAATACCGACATGCCTGAAAAGAAAATCCTCATTGTTGATGCAGATGTGGCCAGCCGTAACTTCATTGCCCGCATCCTGTCTGACCAACAATATGAAGTTATTCAGGCCGGTTCCGGCAAGGAAGGGCTGATCTGCGCCTGGCGCGACCGCCCCGACCTCGCGATCCTGGATCCAAATTTGGCTGATCTAAGAGGGGAGGAGATCGCCATAAAATTAAGACATGATGCCCGCACTGCCAGCCTGCCCCTGATTGCATTGAGCAGCGATTCAAGTGTGGTTCGCATCAAATCCTGCCTCGATGCCGGTTACAGCGAATACATCACCAAGTCCGGCCAGGCAGTGCAAATGCTCAACGAAACCATTTCCCGGTTATTGGGTATTGCGGCGGTGGCTGAGAAAAAGGGTGGTTCGTTGATCGTCTTCCTCAGTGCAAAGGGCGGGGCAGGGACATCCTCCCTGTGTGCGAACATTGCCCAGAACATATCGCAAAGCCAGCCTGAAGCTCGCGTGGCAGTCCTCGACCTGGTCCTGCCGATCGGCTCCATCGCGCCAATTGTCGGCTATGAAGGATCGCAAAATATCGCCACGATCACCGATATGTCGCCCGCTGAAACCACTCCCAAATTCTTCAAAGAGGAATTGCCAGACATGAATATTTGGGGATTTAATTTGCTGGCCGGCTCGCCGGACCCCGAGAGCAGCAATCATATAAAAGCCGGGCGCATCTGGGATATTGTTCTGGCGCTGAAAGAATCATACGATTACGTCCTGGTTGATATTGGACGTTCGCTTTCCAAGATTACCCTGCCGCTGATTCAGCAGGCGGATGTCGTGACACTGATCATCAGCACAGACACCAGCGCCGTATCCCTCACGAAGACCCTGTGGAAATACCTCAGCAGCAAAGGTGTCGGAGCGGCTTCTGTTTATACGATCCTCAACCGCGCAGTGGGGCTGGAAGGTCTAAGCAAAGTGGACGCGGAGAAAATGATCGGAATTCCGATCAGCGCATCCATGCCCTATCTGAGCAGCAATTTTGCATTCGCCAACAGCCATCACCAGCCGTTTACTTTAAAATTCCCCAAGGATACGGCCTCATTCGTTTTCCTCGAAATGGCAAAGGAAATGACCACGCTGGCGCGTAAATTCCGAACGCAATAAATTTGTACAAGTTGGCGGATAAAAAACATACTGGAGTATCACCATGTCAATTGAATTTGATGAAAAAGGAAAGTATTACACCGACATCATCACCAAACTGCCGGTCTCGGCAGTGATTCAAACCAGCACCCATTTGGTGCGCGGCTTTGTTCACGTCCGGCAGGGGGAACGGTTAAAGAACGAACTTGAGCGCGATGAAGATTTTCTTGCGGTCACTGAAGCCAGTGTCGTCGGGGCGGAGGATAAGGTCATATTCACCGCGCCGTTTTTGGCGGTCAGACGCTCCCAGATCGTTTGGGTCATGCCTGCTGACGATAAGCTGGAGGATATGCGGGAATGACATCTCCCAGCCCCTCCGCGCCGAATAGATTTAATGCCGAAGACCTGGCTCGACTAAAAAAATACCTTGCCGACAACCTCATGCGTGCGGTGGAATCTGAGCAATTGCCGGCCGCCCAGCGTGATGCCTTTGTTCAAAAAAATATCGCCCATATGTATGAACAGACTCAGCTGAAACTCCCTGAGGATTTGCGTAAACAAATATTTAGCCAGGTGCTGGATGACCTGCTCGGCTATGGCCCGATCCAGTCATTGCTGGAAGATGACGATATTTCGGAGATCATGGTCAACGGTCCCAAAAAGGTTTTTATCGAAAAAGGCGGGAAACTGATCAAGAGCAACACCGCCTTCGATGATGATGAGCATGTCCTGCGGGTGATCGACCGCATCATTCTGCCGCTCGGACGCCATGTCGATGCTGATTCTCCGACTGTGGATGCGCGCCTGCCTGACGGTTCGCGCGTGAACGCGGTCGTCCGCCCCGTAGCCGTTGACGGCCCCTCGATCACCATTCGCAAGTTTCGCAAGGACAAGTTGAAGGTCGAGGATTTGATCGCCTTCGAGTCGCTCACAAAACAAATGGCAGACTTCCTTGAAGCCTGCGTGAAGGCGCGATTTAACATCATCATCTCCGGCGGCACAGGTTCGGGAAAGACCACCCTGCTCAATGTCATGTCTGGGTTTATCCCTGAAAACGAACGGATCATCACCATTGAAGATGCCGCCGAACTTCAGCTCCAGCAGGATCACGTGATGCGCATGGAGACAAAATCGGCCAACGCCGAAGGACTGCATGCGGTCAGCATTCGTGAGCTTGTCAAAAATTCCCTGCGTATGCGCCCCGACCGGATCGTGGTGGGCGAGGTGCGCGGCGGAGAAGCGCTCGACATGCTGCAAGCCATGAATACCGGTCACGACGGCTCATTGACCACAGTCCATGCCAACACGCCGCGCGACGCCATCTCGCGCATTGAAACGCTGGTGCTCATGGCTGGCATGGACCTGCCCCTCAAGGTGGTGCGCCAGCAAATCTCTTCGGCAGTGGACTTGATCGTTCAGCAGTCGCGGCTGAAGGATGGTCAGCGCAAAGTGACAGCCGTCACCGAAGTGGCAGGCATGGAAGGCGAGATCATCGTCCTGACCGACATCTTCAAATTCATCCAGACCGGCGTTTCAGCGGAAGGAAAAGTGTTGGGCGACGTAACTGCCACTGGAATTCGCCCCAACTTCACGCCGCGGCTTGAAGCGGCAGGTTTCAAACTCACTGCCGATATTTTCGCCCCGAAGTCATCCGCCAATCAAAGTGTGCGGCGCTGAAACACTCTGCTATAATCCAGCCATCCGACTTATTCACCTTACACAGTAAGGGCGACCCTTCATGATTAATCAGAAAGGCGGCCTTGCTAGGCGGGTCGCCCCTACAGGCATGTTCAACCCTGTTGTGTAAATCACTTACTTAGAGGAAATATGAACAACGCCCAGATCACCATTCGCGAAAAGAAACTCGGTTTGCTCATTCGGGATGCCCGTTTGTCTGAACGCCGCAGCATTAAAGAATGTGCTGATGCGATCGGCATAAAGCCGGGCTTGTTTCGCGCCTATGAAGAAGGCCGCCGCGCCCCTTCGCTGCCCGAACTTGAAACGCTGGTTTATTATCTCAAGCTGCCGATCTCACAATTTTGGGGCAAGCAGACAAAATCTGATTCGATCTCGCCGATGGATGAATTGGACACAGCGCGTTTGATCGCTTTGCGCCAGCGCATGATCGGCGCTTTGCTGCGGCAGGAACGCAATAACGTGAACATGTCTGTCCGCCAGGTTGCGGCTCAAACAGGGATCGCGCCGTCGCGCCTCAATGCCTACGAACTGGGCGAGCGCGCCATCCCCGTGCCCGAATTGGAGACCATCCTTGCCGCGCTCGGAAGCCGCATCGAAACATTTTTTGACCAGAGCGGCCCGGTCGGGCAGTGGATGAACAGCCAGCGCGGCCTGCAAAAATTCCTCGACCTGTCTGAAGAAATGCAGAAATTTGTCTGTCAGCCGGTCAATCGTCCCTACGTTGAACTGGCAATGAAACTCAGCGAAATGTCGAAGGAAAAATTGCGCTCCGTCGCCGAAGGCCTGCTCGACATTACGCTTTAGCCTCCCCCTGAAAATTCCCAATCGTACAAAACCTCTTTGGACGCTGATGAACGCGGAAAACGGAGATTTTTTTTATCAGCGAATGTCAGCGTTTTTCAGCGTCCTGATTCTAAAAAATGTGTGGTTAAGAGTCTGAAAATTGTTTCGCAGCCCCTGACGAATACCTTATGACACTCGAACCTGACAAGATCGCCGCGCAAGGCAAACTTGCTTTTGAAGATAAAAAATTCATCGAAGCCGCCGAATTATTCCGTCAGGCCGCCGCAGGCTACACTGCCGCTCGCGCAGGTTTGCTGGCAGCAGAGATGATGAACAACACGAGCGTGGCATTCTTGCAGGCGGGCAAACCTCAAGCAGCGCTTGATGCCGCGCTTGGCACAGATCAAATCTTTGAAAGCGCGCGCGATTTAAAACGTCAGGGAATGGCTCTCGGGAATCAAGCCGCCGCGCTCGAAGGTTTGAGCCGCCTTGACGAAGCGCTTGCGGCGTATGCGCGTTCTGCCGAATTATTTGCCCGCGCCGGCGAAGGCGACCTGCAAGCCATGGTATTGAAATCCGCCGCCGCCATTAAACTAAAAACAGGCAGGCTCACCGACTCGGCCTTCAAGATGATGGGTTCGCTGGATGTCAAAGACAACCCGGGCTTCCTCGAACGCATACTAAAATTTTTCCTTCGTTTCATCAAATGATCAACGTAAATTTAAATGTCCGCCGCGCGGTCGCAGAAGACCATCAACAGATCGCGAACCTCGGCTCATATGAATCCAACACCCACCGCCATTTGGATTGGCGCTCCCCACTCGATTGGATCGGCGCTCCAAATTACTGGGTGCTTGAAGAGGATGAGCGGATTGTGGCTGCGCTTGCCTGCCCGGAAGACCCGCCGCAGGTGGCATGGATTCGACTCTTCGGACATTACCCGCATCTTTCTGGAACTGAGGCATGGTCTGCCCTCTGGAGATCAGCCTGCAACGAGATTTTGTTTGCCAATAAAAAAACACAGATCGCTGCCATCATCGTCAAGCAATGGTTCCAAAATATTCTGCTTTCCAGCGGCTTTGAACTAAAACAAAATATTGTCCTGCTTCATCTGGCGCATGAAAACATCCGCCCATTCACCACGCCGCCGCAGATTCACATCCGACCGATGCAGCCGGCGGATATGTCCGCCGTCGAAGAGATTGACCTGCAAGCCTTCGGTCACTTCTGGCACAACAGCCTTGATTCGCTTTCACGAGCGCGCATGCAGGCGGTCAATGCCACTGTCGCTGAAGATGCCTCGGGCGTGGTCGGGTATCAGATCAGCACCGGGAATCCGCTTGGGGCGCACCTCGCCAGGCTCGGGGTCAGGCCGGAAGCGCAAGGTCAGGGCGTGGGAACTGCCCTGGTGGGCGATCTCATCCAGCGGCTTGGCGGGTATCGGCTCGGGCGGTTGTCAGTCAACACACAGGCTGATAATGCCGCATCACTGGCGCTCTATAAAAAACTTGGCTTTGTTCAAACAGGTGAACATTACCCTGTGCTTATCTATCAGGCAGGGATTCAATGACGGCGGCCGCCTTTCCGCTGCGGGTCATGCAAAGATTCGTCGAGGCGCTTTCTTCCGAGGTCGGCCACGAAACACTTTCCGCCGTGCTTTCAAAAGCAGGCCTGCCCGAAGAATGGGCGCATCCGCTGCACTTCATCGCGCTGGATGAAATGCGTACCGCGCAGGCCTACGCGCGGCTGCAATCGGCATTGCGCACCTATTATGGGCGCGGCGCGCGCGGCATCCTGTTACGCATCGGCGCGAACTTGTGGAAACAAATACTCGTCGATGCATCGTTTTGGACAAAGACCCAAGCCGCGTTGATTCGCGGGCTTCCAAAAACTTTGCGGCGCAAACTTGCGCTGGATTTGCTTGCGCGCACGCTGAGCGTTGGATCGGGAAACCTCGCGGTTCATACCCTTGACCTTGACCTGCTTCTGGTCGACCGGACATCGCCGACCACCCTGGAGCAATCTGACGACGCTCCGATCTGCTTTGTGACTTTGGGATTGATCCGCGAGTGCTTACATTGGGCAGATGGACAGGAACACGATATTGAAGAACGCGCGTGCAAAGCTCTGGGCGCGAGGCAATGTGAATTCAAGATCACCATCGGAGGATAATATGCATCATTATGAAACAACCTGGAAATCACGCGACGGCCTGGATATTTTCGCAGAAGGCTGGGAGCCGACAGTCATTTTGCCCAAAGCGGTTGTCTGTCTTGTGCATGGATTGGGCGAGCATGTTTCGCGCTATGCCCATGTTGCCGAAGCGTTGAGCAGGGAGGGCTTCGTGCTCCTCGGCGCAGACTTGCGCGGTCATGGCCGTTCAGGCGGTCCACGCGGACATATCTCTTCCATCGAAGACTTCATGCAGGATATTGATGTGTTGTTTGAGCAGGCGCGCACCCGCTACCCGGATCTGCCGCTTTATTTGTACGGGCACAGTCTCGGCGGAATTCAGGTTCTGCATTACGGGCTGACGCGCAAGCCAAAGGTCAAAGGCGTGATCGCCACCAGTTCCGGGCTGCACACCGCCATCGAACAACAAGCCGTGAAGGTCTTGATGGCGAAGGTGCTTGGTTCGCTCCTGCCGTCCGTCGCCATTCCCAGCGGGCTGGATTCAAAAACCATCTCGCGCGATGAAAAGGTCGTGCAGGCATACAACAACGATCCGCTGGTGCATGACAAAATCTCGCTTGGCTTTGGGAAGGTAATGATCGGCGTGACAGCCTGGACGCTGGCTCACGCCGGCGAGTTCTCGCTTCCGCTGCTGCTCATGCACGGCAAGGCGGATGCGCTGGCTTTCCCATCCAGCAGCATTGAATTCGCCGCGCCATTGAAGGAAAAATGTACACTGGTTTTATGGGATGACGCCTATCACGAGCTTCATAACGAACCGATCAAGGACGAAGTCTTCAAGACCCTGACGCTCTGGATGGATGCCCGCCTGCGCGAATAAAATAATCAAGACTTACGCATAACCCCGAAAGCTGGCCGCGAATTTCGCCAATTCACACGAATTATTTAAAAAATTAGCGAAAATTCGTGCAATTCGTGGAAAAGTTATTGAAATGCGCAAGCCCTTATAATAAGAACCCATTAACCCTTTACTGGACAAAACATTTCCCGCATGGGAAAATCCACAGCAATCTTAAACAAGTTACAGGAGACATAATGAGTAATCAAAGTGAAATGAGCAAGCGGCAGATCCGTCGTGATCAGATTCGCCGCAAAGAACAGCGCGGACGCTGGATTGGCATCGGCCTGATTACGATCGGTGCTTTATTGGTTGCATTTCTTATCATCTGGCCGAACGTAAAACCAATTACGGGTATCACCATCATTGACCCTGCCCCCCGTCCGCAGGCAAATGCCAACAGCATGGGCAACCCCGAAGCGCCGGTGAAGATCGTGGAATATTCCGATTTTCAGTGCCCATTCTGCGAGAATTTCTTTAACGAAACAGAGCCGAAACTGGTTGAGAACTACATCTCGACAGGCAAGGTGTATTTCACCTACCGTTCGACAGGCAACTGGGTCAGCGCAAACATCGGCGGCGGTTTGACCGAATCTGAAGACGCCGCCAAGGCCGCCTACTGCGCAGGCGACCAAAACATGTACTGGGAAATGCACGACATGATCTTTGCCAACGTGCTCGGCGAGGATGTCGGCTCCTTTACAGACCGCCGCCTGGCCGCCATCGCTGAAAAGACCGGGCTGGACATGAATCAATACAATGATTGTTACTCGAGCGATAAGTTTGCAGATCAGGCATTTCAGGATGGCAAGGACGCTCTGTTGGCGGGCGTGCAGGGTACGCCATCCTTTGTGTTGACCTACACTGACGCGAACGGCAATGAGGTCACTGAGTTGATCGAAGGCGCGCAGCCCTTCAGCGTGTTCCAGGAAAAAATTGACGCGGCTTTGGCGATCGTTTCTCAGTAATAAAAAATCGAGAGATCAATGACACAAGAAAAGAGCAATCGGCAATTGAGGAAGGATAGAAAACAGCGCGAAGCCACCCGCAGGCGGCTGACCACGATCGGCTTGATCTCGCTCGGCGCAGTGTTCCTGTCCTTCGTATTTATCTATCAGGCTGCGCAACCGCAAAAGGCGGTGATTGCGCCCGAGGCTGTGGAGCGTCCCGAAGGTGAAGGGCTCGCGCTTGGCGACCCGGATGCCCCGATCAAGATCGATGTCTTTGAAGATTTCCAATGCCCGGCTTGCAAGCAATTCACTGAATCGGTAGAGTCGCGCGTGCTTTCGGAATTGGTGAAAACCGGACAGGCTTATTATGTCTTCCACCAGTATCCGTTCCTGGATAAAAACTCGATCACAAAGGAATCTCATCAGGCAGCCAGCGCCAGCATGTGCGCCAGCGAGCAGGGTAAATTCTGGGAATATCATGATGTATTATTCGCCAATTGGAATGGCGAAAATGAAGGCGCGTTCAACGATGCCCGCCTCAAGGAATTTGCCAAAACAGTTGGATTGGATGTGGACGCCTTCACCACCTGCCTTGACGAAGACCGATATGCCGATGCGATCGAGGCTGATTTCAATCTCGGCAATGAAATGGGCGTATCTGGAACACCGAGCGTCTTTGTCAATGGGGTGATGGTAAAACCGGGATTCATCCCCTCGTATGAGGATATTGTCGCCGCCATCGCCGAAGCGCAGAATTAAAACAACTTGACTGAATAAACAAAAAGGACACGGTTGAAAAATTTCGTGTCCTTTTTGTTTTGAGTTAATTTTGCCGCAGAGTATTCGTGAAAATGTTGGTCATGCTTTGAGCGTGACTGTCAAGTTACAAACATGACCTACTGATTCGCGACATTCGCGTTAAAAGGGATTAATGGATAGCTAATATCAACGGTCAAGAATTATTTTTCCGTCGGGCTGTTGCGGTTGACGATGCCCTGCTGCCAGGCATAGACCGCCACCTGAGTCCGGTCTGCGAGATGGAGTTTGCTGAGGATGTTGCTAACATGTCCCTTGACCGTGTTTTCGCTGATGACGAGTTTCTGCGCGATCTGGCTGTTGGTCAGTCCGTTGGCGATCAATTTCAACACGCCTGTTTCGCGTTCGGTTAATTCGGTGAACAACGGCTGTTCCTCGCCGCTTTCGCCGCGGATATTTTGCAGAACGCGCGAAGCCACCAGCGGATGCAGGGTCACCTCACCCTGAGAGGCGCGCCTCAGAACCTCCACCAGTTTTTCCATTTTCATATCTTTCAAAATATAAGAGATCGCCCCCGCTTTCAGCGCGGGGAAGATATGCACATCGTCATGGTACGACGTGAGGATGACCACCTGCGTGCGCGGACTGATACGCTTCACGCGACGCGTGATCTCGATGCCGTCCATGCCGGGCATGATCAGGTCGAGCAGGACAATGTCGGGGATCAATTCAGTGACCATGGCGAGAGTCTCTTCCCCGGAAGAGGCTTCGCCCACCACCTGCATATCGGGAATCGTTTCGAGATATGAGCGGATACCGTTGCGGACAACTTCGTGGTCGTCGGCGATCAGGATGCTTGTGCGATGATGTTTCATAAACTCTCTCCTGCTTTAACTTTTGATCGGCGCGTGCGCAGTCAGGTGTGTTCCCTGACCGGGAGCGCTTTGAATTTGGAGCGTGCCGCGGATACTGTTGATGCGTTCGCGCATGGAGCGGAAACCCATGTCTTTTGATTTTCGGTCCATGTCGAATCCACAGCCATTGTCTGACACCGATACTTGCAGCGAATCGATATTATATAGCAGCGAAATTTCCACGCGTTTCGCCTGACTATGGCGGGAGACATTTGCCAGCGCCTCCTGGATCACGCGGTAAATGGCCTGTTCCACTTCGAGGGGCAGCGGGCGTTCGGCGCGGATCGTAAGGCTGGCCTCGATGTCGTTGCGGTTTTCCCACTCGAAGACATATTCGCGCAGGCTGGCGGCGAGACCTTTCTCCTGCAGGGCAATCGGGTAGATCTCCTGAATGAGGAAATTCAATTCCTGAATGACTTCATAGACCAGCGTCTCGGCTTCGATAATATGCGGGTTGACTCCGTCCGATTGCTGCTTCAACATGACGTTGACCGTCCCCAATTGCGCGAGGGCGGCGAATGCCTTTTGTTTGGCGCTGTCATGCAGGTCACGCGCGAGGCGGTTGCGTTCTTCCATCACCGCCAGGTCCTTGGTCTGCTCGAAGAGCTCCATGTTGGCGATGGAGAGCGAGGCGCGCTGGACAAGCGCGGTGTAGATGCGGACAATATCGTCGTTGATGGCATTCGGGCGCGTGAAGCCGATGTTGAAAACAGCGATGACTTTTTCATCCACTTTGATGGGCAGGTGCGCGAAGGATTGGATGCCTTCCTCGAGGATGGCGGTGCGCACATCGGGGCGCAGGTCGTCAAGGTTAATATCCGGTTCGATCAGGGTTTCGCCGGTGGACAATACCCTGCCGACCATGCCCTCGCCTTTGGCGAATTTCAAAACGCTCAAGGTCTTTTTGCTGAAGCCGTAGCTGACCCGCGGACTGACACAAGTCTGTTCCTCGTCCCATGCGAGCACAACGCTGCGGTCGGCTTTCAAGTTTTCGACCGCCACATTGACGAGAGTTTGAAAGACCTGATTTAAACTGACCGTACGCAGAATTTTTTCGTCAGCCTGATAGAGCGCTTCCATTTCAGTGTTGCGCTTCTTGAGTTCCCCGGTGCGTTCATGCACCACGTTTTCAAGTTCGCGGTTGCGCGCCTGGATGGCGGCCAGCCTCAGCCTGTATCCGCCTGCGATGGCAGAAGCAAGCCCGAGCGCGAAGAGGATGCGGAATAAATTCGTCTGCCAGAAGGGCGGGATGACAGTCACTTTAATCCGCAGGGGAGTCTCATTCCACGTGCCGTCGCTGTTGCTGCCTTTGAGTAAAAGGGTATATGTGCCGCCGGGCAGGTTGGTGTAGCGGCTGCTGTGCTTTGCGCCGATGAAGTTCCATTCATCGTCAAAATATTCAAGCATGTACGCGTATTGATTCTTGCCGGGCTGACCATAGGCGAGCGCCGCGAACTCGAACTCGAATGAGTTGAGCGGCCAGCGCAGGGTAAGCTCCTGCAAAGATTCAACGCGCACATCGGTTGCGATGGGTTCGCCGTTCTGGGTGAGGGAGGTCAATACGATGGGCGGGATATAGCTGTCGGTGGCGGCGGAGAGCGGGTTGAAGAAGTTGAGGCCGTTGATGCCGCCGAAATACATCTCGCCGCGCGGCGTGACGGCGTAGGCGTTGGAGTTGAATTCGTTGCTTTGCAGTCCGTCGCTGACGGTGTAGTTTCTAAAATTGATGCGCTGCGGGTCGAAGCGCGACAGGCCGTAATTTGTGCTCAGCCATAAATGATTTTCACGGTCTTCGAGGATGCCGTAGATGACGTTGTTCGGCAGGCCGTCCTTTTCGGTGAAGGAGGTAAACGAGTCGGTCATCAGGTCGTAGCGGTTCAAGCCGCCGCCTGCGGTGCCGACCCAGATGCTGCCGTCGCGGCTTTGGTGGATGGAGAGGATGGCGTCGTTGCTCAAACTTTTTTGGTCGCCGCGGCGGTTTTGATAGCGGGTGAATTTTCCGGTCTGGCGGCTGAAGCGGTTGAGTCCGCTGTCGGCGGTGCCGACCCACAGATTGCCCTGCAGGTCTTCTTCGATGGCAGTCACATGCTGGTCGCTGAGGCTGTTCGAGTCGCCGGGGTCGGGACGATAGTGGAAGAAGGTTTCAGTGACCGGGTCGAATTGATCGAGGCCGCTGCCGGTGCCGAGCCAGAGCCGTCCGTTGCGATCTTCAAAGATCGTGTAAACAGGCAGGCCGGATAAACTATTGGATTCTTCGATCGGGATGTAGCGCTTCGCCTTGCCGGTCTGCGGGTCGAACCGGTCGAGCGCGCTGGCGGTGCCGACCCAAAGCTGGCCGTGACGATCCACGAGCGTGGAATAGACCTGTTCGCTGCTCAGGCTTTGCGGGTCGGCGGGGTCGTGGTGATATTGCTTGAATTCGCCGGTAGTGGGTGTGAAGCGGTTGAGTCCGTTTTCAAGCGTGCCGACCCAGACCGTGCCTTTTGATTCGGCGAAGATGGATGAGATCAAATTCCCGCTCAAACTGGACGGGTTGGAGGGGTCGCCGCGATAATAGGCAAATTCATCCTGCCGGCGGTTGTACTTATTCAGTCCGCCGCCAAAGGTGCCGACCCACATCACGCCGCCGCGGTCTTCGAAGATGCTCAGGATAATGTTGTTGCTCAGGCTGCCGGGGTTGGCAGGCTCATGGCGGTAATGGATGAAGTGATCGAGTTGGGCGTTGTAAACCTCCAGCCCGTTGTTGGTGCCGACCCACAGCACGCCGTTGTGGTCGAGGTATAAATGATGCAGGTCGTTGTTGGACAGGCTTTCAGCGTCATTGGGATTATGAACATAGCGGGCGAAGGTCTGTGTGTTGGGCTGGTAGCGGTTCAATCCGTTTTGGGTGGCGATCCATAAATTTCCGGCGAGGTCTTCGGCGATGGCGGTGACGTTGTTGTCGCTCAGGCTGGCGGCGCTTTTCCCGGATTGGAAGGTCTTGAACAGATTGGTTGATTCGTCTAGCTGGTACAGGCCGTTCTCTGCCACGCCCGCCCATAAAAAGCCGGTCGAGCTTTCGTAGATGGCAGTGACGGGATTATCCAGCCCGCCTTCGCTGCCGATGTAGTGGATGAAGGATTCGTCCACAGAGTTGAAGCGGTCGAGGTCTGAGTCGGTGCCGACCCATAAATCTCCGTTTTTATCGATGAAGAGTGAGTTGACGCGGTTGTTGCTGAGACTCAAACTGTCGCCGGGGTCATGCTTGAAGACGGTGAACAGGCCGGAGCGTGGATCGAAGCGGTTCAGTCCGCCTTGACGGGTGCCGATCCAGATGAATCCGCTTTGGTCTTCAACGATGGCGGTGATCCAGCCGTTGCTGAGGCTGTTTTCATCTTCGGCTGTGGGGCGGTAGACTTTGAAGCTGTAGCCGTCGTAGCGGTTTAATCCATCTTCGGTGCCGAACCAGAGGAAGCCCTTGCTGTCTTGGAAGATGACGTTAACCACGCTTTGCGAGAGTCCCTGTTCGAGGCTGATGTGTTCAAAACGGATGGAGCGGTTGAAGCTGGGCGCGGCGTTTTGAATGGGCGGCTGCGGCTGTTGCGTGGCGGTGGGGGGCGGCACAGCCGGCGTGCTGGTGGCAAGGTTTGACCCGCACGCGGTCAGAATGAGCGCGGTAATGAGCAGGGCGGCTGCGCGGCGGATTTGTTTCATCAACTCAAGTATACCCAAGGCGGTCGCAAATTTTGCTTTTTTTATAATGAAGGAGAACCATGGATATTCTATAAAACAGGTTGCGTATGAGGTTATTGATTGCCTGCTGGAATTTCCCGATGTAGGGCGTTCTCAAATTAGCTTGACTATTTTATAAAATTGCGGCAAAGCCTTAACGCGAATTTGGCGAATGAAGCAAATTGCGCGAATTTTTTAAAGTTTTCGCGAAATTCGCTCAATTAGCGTAATTAGCATTAAAGATTTTTCTACTTTGAGGCACGGCTTTTATATGCGGTTGTAACGCGAAGGAGTAAAATCACTCATGGCATCTGACCCCGCTCTGGGACGCTTCACACAGCCTAATTCGATTATCCCCGGAAGCCTTTTAACCTAAATTGGGAGCCTGTTATGAAAAGTAACAAAACAATGGTTCTTGTCCTTATCGTGTCTTTAGCAACTGTTTTTATCCTTATCGGAATTGCAATGGATGAGGCACACTCCGAAAACATATTGCCTGACACAGCACTTGACAACCTGTTTGGAACTCCTCCCTGTTCTTTACCCTGCTGGCAAGGAATTACGCCTGGAATTACAACGAGCGACGACGCGCTCCAAAAGTTGGATAATTCAGCTTTGGTTTCAGAAAACACACTTGGATCAGATGGCTCCATATCTGGATTTGGTGGTGCGGATTGGTATTGGAAAATTAACAATGTACTTCCAGACGAACAAGGGAATATTACGTGGTCTAATGGGGTCGTTCAGATCATGGAACTAACAACATTTCCCTATGTATCAATCGGAGATGCTATAAACAGATTCGGTCCGCCAGAGAAAATCGATGTTATTGATTGTACGGATATTCCAGAAGGCAAGTATCGATATTGGTGCGTAACGTTGTATTACGCAATAAACGGCATTGAAATTCACTTTACTTGTGAGGAATCTTGGACTGAAGCTGGCGCGCAGATTGCGCCATCCGATCAGATTGAGTTTGTGAGGTTATTCAAGCCCTCGACAATTGAAGAATGGCTATCTTCCTTTGGGCTTGATCCTCAGAGCTACAACTTACAAGACTGGAAAGGATATGGAAACCTTCTTGATTTATATATTATTGAGTGATCATGCCAGTTGCAGTGACCCACTTCACCCATAATGGCAACGTAGATGCGTCACCACACCTGTCCGCAACTTCTGCCATCACCCGCGCAGAGATCGTGATTCTCCTGCTCAAAGCCAGGAACGGCGGGAGTTATTCTCCGCCCGCCTCTTTCCATAATTTGCAGCAATAAAAAGCAGGCTTCACTTTGAAATTACCGAGACGCGCCGGTAAGGTTCGCCCGGTATTTAGGGGTAAAATATTTGCATGGCAACATTCTCGCGTGAAGAAATTCAAGATGGCTTAAGGCGGCTTGGCGAACTGGCACAGGCGCAGGGACTGCATATACGCCTCGCGCTGGTGGGCGGCGCCGCGATGGTATTGGGATATGAAGCCCGCCAATCAACCCGCGACGTGGATGCTGTCATATTATCTCCCGCAGAGGCAAGGCTGGTTAGAAACCTGGTAAAAAAGGTAGCCGTTGAACGGGACTGGCCGGAGGACTGGTTGAATGATGGGGCAAAGGGCTATCTGGTTGGTATCAGCGAAGGAGTGCTTTTATTCAGTGCGCCGGGTATCGAAGCGCTCTCCCCGTCACTTGAGCAACTGCTTGCCATGAAACTGTGCGCATGGCGTGATGATCTCGACATTTCGGATGCCCGCCGTCTTTTACTGGAACTCACGCCGGGGCGCGGCAGGGATGAAGTATGGGCAAGCCTTGAACCCTATCTTATTCCGGGCGACGAGTTGACCGCCCAATACGCTTTCCTTGATTTATGGGAGACTCTAAATGGAACTGATTGACCAACTCGCCGAAGCGGCATTGCAAAGGGATAGTTTACGGCTTCGCAGTCTGGTGCAGGATATTGCCCGCTTCCCCATAAACTGGAGCATGGTCCCGCGCCCAAAAACAAACGACCCGCGCCTGCTGGCGCTATCCGCCTCGTTGGCGGAACTTTTGGCTTCCCGTCAGAATCAAACTCCCCCAGCATGGACAAAAACAATCGGCGCGCTTCAAGAACCTTTCTATCTCCTTCAATCTGCCGAGAAGATGACACGATTACGCCATCTTTGCGAAACCCAGTCCCCTGAGCCAATGCGCAAGCGTCTTCTGTACGCCCCTCCTAATTTCCTTGTGTTCGTTTGAATCCATTCATGCCTGACTTTTGCACAATTTGAATCTCATCGTCCGCCTGATGCAACAGGTGGACGATGTTTTTTTGTTATTTCCCGTCCAATGCCCTGAACCTGTGGATGAAATACAGCGCCAGCCCAAACAGCAAAATCGCATTGGCTTGATGGGTCAAGGCGAGGACAATATTGACATACGACAGGATGGTGTACACGCCGAGCGTGATCTGCAAGGCAACCACGCCGACCAGCCACTTGAGTCCGCTTTGGATCTCGGCGGGGTAGTTTTGCTTCCTGACGATGTAGAAAACAACCGGCACGAGGATCAGTCCCAGCCACGCAAACCAGCGGTGGATGAAGACGATGGTGAACGGCGATTCAAGCAGGTTGATCCACGAGGTAAACAGGTTGGGGGGAATCCATTTACCGAGCATCAGCGGCCAGGTATCCGAAACGTGACCGGCTTTGAGTCCAGCCGTCATGCCGCCGTAGGAGATTTGAATCAGCAGGATGACCGTTGACCACCATGCCAGCTTCGAAGGCAGCGACCACACGGCTTTCTTTGACGGGTCGGGGAAACCGTACTTGTGTCCGAAATACGTCCACAGGGCGAGGGCGAAGAGCGCCAGCGCGAAGAGCAGGTGAATGGTCAGGCGGAAGTGGCTCACGGCAGGGCGGTCGATCAATCCGCTGTAGACCATGTACCAGCCCATGAAAGCCTGCCCAATGAAGAGCATCCCCATCACGAAGTACACGCCAAATTCCTTGAAGGGAATCGTCTTCTTGAACAGGAAGTAAAAGACGGGGAAGGCATAGAAAAACCCCGCCAGCCGCGCGATGATGCGGTGAATCCATTCCATGTAAAAGATGAATTTGTATTCGGGCAGGGTCATATCTGAGTTGATATGCACGAACTCGGGCGTTTTTTGATATTTCGCAAATTCCTCCGCCCAGGCTTGCTCGCCAATCGGCGGGACGACTCCGCTGATTGGATTCCATTCCACGATGGACAGCCCGGAACGGGTCAAGCGGACGAATCCGCCGAAGACGACGAGGAAGGCCACGACGAAGGTGAAGATCAAAAGCCAGTTCATCACGGCGGTGTTTCTTGTTTTTGGCATGTGGTTTCTCCGAAGTTGAAATCGCACGGATTATAGCATGGGAAGATTTGAGAAAATGCCGCGAACATGGCTGCGAAACTGCCTGCAATCTTTAACGCGAATTACGCCAATTCAACGAATTTCGCGGTAAGCCTATCTCGCGTAACGCGACATTAATGTCGCGCTACATAAAAAATACCCGCAGCAAAGCGCGGGTATTTGGTGGCTTCATTTGCAGGTCATCGAGTTTGCAGTTGATTCAACATCTGGCGGTACTCATCCACCCTGGGCGGATTCATCAACACGATCTGGTTGACCGCCTCGAACGCGCCTTGTTTGTCACCCTGTTTGACGAGGTCCTCTGCCAGCGCGTCGAGCACATTGACCGCCTCATCGACGCGGCCAGCGTGGTGAAGCCTTGCCGCCAGCGCGCGCTTGAGCAGCGGCTCATCGTCATGATCTCTGATGAGGTCTTCGATAAAGATGACTGCGGTATCGTCGTTGTTTCCACCCTGACTATCAAGATGCGATGTGTAATTCTCCAACTCGCTCATGGCTTTGTCGGTTTGCGCCATGCGCAGGTTAAGTTCAACCAGTTGTTTGCGCGCAGTTTCATCGTCCGGCGCGAGCGTGCGGATCTGCTCATAGACGCGCAGAGCCTGCTTCCAGTCCAGCCGCTGCAAGTCAATATCGGCCATGCGCTGCAGGATGTGTGTGTTCCATTCGCGGTGGGCTTTGCCCTGCTGCGCAACGCGCAAGGCGCGGGTGAAAGTTTTCCGCGCCATATCCAATTCGGCGAGCCGATTGTAGATGGCGGCCAATTCGAGATATTCCTGAATGGCATCGTCGATCTGTCCGCGCGCGATGAGCTGGTCGATCAGACGGTTGCGCGCGCCGGTGTCTATCGGCGAGAGTTGAATGACGCGCCGCAAAAGTTTTGAGGCCTGCACCACTTCACCGCGCACACTGTAGGAATGAGCGATGACGCTGAACTTGGCTATGGCATCCGCAGTCCGATCCTCCTGCACCAGCAGGTCGCCCATCAGTGTGTGCAGCGGCAGGTAGGTGGGCGCGTATTGCACGGCATAATAGGCTTCGTCCATTGCCGAGCGCAAGGCTCCCATGCGCGCAAACTGATTAATGCGGTTCATCGACTCAATGACCGAGCTCGATTGCGCCTGCAGGATCACATCTGCCAGAGTGGCGAGCATTTCACCATCCTGCTTCGGCATCTGGTCGCGGGTCTTGTGAAGCTGTTCGCGCCAGTCGGGGCGCATGAGCAGGCTCTTGATGTTTTCACATACTTTGCGCAGGATGGTTTCATCCTTTTGGTTTTGATGTGATTCGATCAGCGGCTCATACTGCTGGCGGATCTCATCCGCCTTTTCAACTGGTACGGTGATCGAGTCGGCGAGTTTCAACGCTTCGAGATATTCAAGAGCGGCTTCAGGGAAATGGAATTTTTTCGCGAGTAATTGTCCGAGCAGCAGGCGCGTGCCGAGCGCGTAATCGTTGTGCTTGACGGCGTTCTGCAAAAAGCGCTGCGCGCTTTCAAGCCGCTCGCCTTTGAAACGCAAAAGTCCGATCATGTAATACAGGCTGGGATGTTTGAAGCCCGCCTCGAGCGCGCCTTCAAATTCCTCTGCGGCTTGCGTCTCGCTGCCTTTGCTTTGCGCGTCGATCGCCTGGCTGAGATGCAGCACCACCTTCGTTTGCTCAGCCTGTTGCAGCGAAATCTGTCCCGTGCCTTTCATGATGGCTGCCAGTCCGCGTCGTTCCTGGGTGGCGGGGCTGTCGTCGGAGTATTCGAAGAGAAGCTCTGCCAGCTGAGTCAATGCCTTTTGGCGCGCCTCAGCCACCGGGTCCAGCCCCGATGCGGATTTTGAATCGCCCGGCTGTTGTAATTCCTTCACCTGCGCCATGCGAATCGGTCCAGTCCCGCCTTTGCCGCGCATCGGCTTTGGCAGCAGTTGACCGGTGTTCAATAAAGTTTGCGCTTGTTTTGCTTCGAGGCTGTTGGGCATGATCGAGAGGGCTTTGTCGACCATCTCTTTTGATTTTTCGGCGTTGCCTGCGCGCTGGATGATGCTTGCGACTGCGAGGTATTCCATGACCGCCTGTTGGATGTGGCCGAGTCTTTCATGCACCTGGGCGAGACGCGAGTGGGCAATGGGGTGTTCGGGATTTAAATTTGTGACACGCACCCAGTTTTCGAGCGCTTTGTCGGTGTCACGCTGTTTGAAGAACAGGTCGCCGGCGCGCATGGCGGCATCGACTGCGCCGCGTAAATCGCCGAGCCGTTCTGAGAGCTGTGCAACTTTTTCCATCGGCACCGGGTCGTCTGTTGATTGTTTGGCGACGGTCGAATAAACCTGCAAAGCTTCTTCGATCTTGCCGAGTTGATACAGAGCGAGGCCGAGGCTGTTTAATGCCTTGGGGTGGTCGGGGAATTCTTCGAGGGCGCGGCGATACGCAACGCAGGCGTTATCCCATTCCCGATCCCACGCGGCGGAGTGGCCGTCGTTCATTGCTTTTTGAAAGATGTCTTCTCGTCCGGGCATGTGTTTGATCCACTGATGGTTGGCTGTTTATCGCGCAATTATAACCTTGTTAAAAGATGAAGTAGGTCGTAAGTAAAACCTGGAAAGAGTCCGCTAATCTTCACGAATTTACACTTAGGGCTTACGCAGTTCAAAAACTTTAGCCACGAATAGCGCGAATTTTCGCTAATTTTTAAAATAATTCGTGTGAATTGGTGAAATTCGCGGCTTGCTCTTGGGGGTTTTGCGTAAGTCCTGACACTAATCTTTTAAATTCGCGAAGATTGGCGCGGATTAGTGGATAATAATTTCATTCGCAAAAGCTCTGTGAAGGAAAGTGCTTATGACCGAAGTACCGTCATTTCGCCCCAACTCGCGCCCGCTCTTGCTTCTGTTTCGAGCGGAATGCTCATCGGGTAGGCATTTGTCATCGTCGCCTGCACAAGGCGCGCGGTCTTTTCCAGCTCATTCTTCGGGCATTCCAGCACAAGTTCATCATGCACTTGCAAAAGCATTTTGGCTTTCAAGCCTGCCGCTTTGAGCGCGGATGGAATCTTCAGCATCGCAAGCTTCATGATGTCTGCGGCTGTGCCTTGAATGGGCGCGTTGATCGCTTCGCGTTCTTCGCGGTTCTTCAACTGGACGTTGAGCTTGCTCTGCAATGCCGGGAAATATCTTTTGCGCCCGAGCAGGGTTTCCACGTAGCCGATCTCCGCCGCCTGCCTGCGGATGCCATCCAGATATTTTTTGACGCCGGGGAATTTTGTGAAATAAGCTTTGACAAAGGCTTCGGCCTCCGCCAGAGTCAATTCTGTTGAGCGAGCCAGTCCGAAGGCAGACATGCCATAGATGAGTCCGAAGTTGATGGCTTTGGCATGGCGGCGCATTTCTTTCGTGACCTTGTCCAGTTCAATGTCGTAGATGGCGGCGGCGGTCGTGGCGTGAATATCCTCGCCTGCGCGGAATGCCTTGAGCATGGATTCATCCTCCGCCATGTGCGCGACGATGCGTAACTCAATTTGAGAGTAATCCACTGAAAGCAGCACATTGCCTTTGTCGGCGATGAATCCGTTTCGCACGCGGCGTCCTGTCTCGGTGCGGATGGGGATATTTTGCAGGTTTGGGTTATTCGATGAAAGCCGCCCGGTCACCGCTCCGATCTGACTGTAGGAGGTATGCACGCGCCCGGTATTTGAATCGACTGCGGCGGGCAGGGCATCCACATAAGTGGATTTGAGTTTCGCCAGTTCTCGGTTTTCGAGAATCCATTCCAATATCGGATGCTTGTCTCTCAGCATTTCCAAAACATCTGCGGATGTGGAATAAAATCCCGTCGCTGTTTTGCGTCCCTTATCCGGTGGTTCGAGGCGCAGGTGATTGAACAGCACATCCGAGAGCTGCTGCGGCGAGTTGATGTTGAAAGACTTTCCCGCAAGCTGGAAAATCTCCTTTTCAATTTCTGCCAGACGAAGCGCAAGCTCAACAGACATTTTGCTGAAGAATTTTGTATCGATCAACGCGCCTGTCATTTCCATATCGGCCAGCACGGGCGTGAGCGGCAGGTCAATTTCTGCGAGCAGTTTCGCACCATTCGCCCGTTCCAAATCCTTTTGCAGAATCGGCATCAGGCGCAGAGTCGTTTCCGCATCAGCCGCGGCGTATGGCGCAACGGACTCGATTGCAATATCGGCCATGCTCAGTTGATTTTTCCCCTTGCCGATCAACTCTTCGATGTGAGTCATTTCCTCACCCAGCCGCGCAAGGACGAGATTCTTCAAGCCGAGGTTGCGCGAGGACGGGTCAATGATGAACTCGGCCAGCATCGTGTCGAAGGCCAACGGCGCAACGACCAGCCCGTAGCGCGCGAGGACGATGTAATCATATTTCGCGTTGTGCGCGATCTTGCCGATTCTTGCATCCGTCATGGATGGCGTCAGCGCGGCGATCACTTTTTCGATCGGCAGGTTGTTTCCGGAAGTATGCCCAACGGGGATGTAATATCCCTGACCTGCTTTGACCGCCAGCGAGATGCCGACGATCTCGGCTCGCATTTCTTCGGTGGAAGTTGTCTCTGTGTCGAAGGAGATTATCTTTGCTCTGGCAAGTTCCTTCGCGAGATCATTCAACTTGTCCAGTGAATCGACAATGACAACTTCAATGTTTGAGGTTTGCAGAGTCGCCACCACCTGCGGTTCGTTTGCGAACATCGAGAATTGTCCGCTTTTGGTTTTTACCGGTTTGACGGTTGTGCCTGTCGAAACAGGAGCAGTTGTCGGCGCGGAGGATGATCCGCTGCTGATCGCTGGGACTTTGCTCAATAGGGTTTTAAATTCCATCTCTTTGAAAAATTCTTCAAGAGCAGTCGGATCAAATGGAGCGACTTTGGCATGATCCAGATCAAGTTTTATTTTCAAGTCTGTGCGGATCAGCGCGAGGTCGTAACTCATGTAAGCGGCATCCTTGCTTGATTCAAGTTTGCCCTTCCAGCGGTTCTCCACCTGATCTATATTTTTATAAATTTCATCCAGTGTGCCGAATTTTTCAAGCAGCGCGATCGCGGTTTTTTCGCCTACGCCTTTCACGCCGGGGATGTTGTCGGATGTGTCGCCGACGATGGCTTTGTAATCCACCACTTGATTGGCACGCACGCCCAGTTTTTTGATTACATCCGCATCTGTGATGTAGGTCTGGTCATCGCCTGCGAGATAAACTGCCGTGCGGTCATTGACCAACTGCAGCAGGTCTCTGTCGCCGGTGATGATCTTTACGCCCAAGCCTTGTTCTGCGGCGAGCCGCGCAACTGTGCCGAGCACATCGTCAGCTTCGAAGCCGTCCATTTCGAGGCGTGGGATATTGAACGCATCCACCATTTCACGGATGCGCTCGATCTGCGGGCGCAGGTCATCGGGCATTTTTTCGCGCGTGCCTTTATATTCGGGGAAGATGTCGTCGCGGAAGGTCTTGCCCACGTCAAAAGCCACGGCCAGATATTCGGGTTTTTCCTGTTCCAAAACGCGGAAGAGTTCGCGCGCGAAACCGTAGATTCCCGCTGTGGGTTCGCCTTTGGAGTTTTGCCAGCGCTGGCTGCTTGCGCCGGCGGTCAGGGCAAAATACATACGATAAGCGAGGGCGTGTCCATCAATTAAGTAAAGTGTAGGTGGCATAGGTTTTTTGATTTGATAGTTGCGTAGGGGCGACCCGCCTTATAAAGTCAAGGCATTTATATTCTTGATGGGTCGCCCTTACTGTGTGAGGGGTTAAAAATAAAGCGCAGAGTTATTATACTCTGCGCTTTTTCGTCAGCCTCGCGAGCGCTGGGGTGAAAGAGGAATTTCCTGTCCCTGCCGCTGGCGTGTCTGGCGGATGTAATCCCGCACCAGCTGTGGCGGGTGGGGCTGTGTTCCGCCCATGATGAGGTATCCGGGCGCCCAAAAGTCGCCGGATGGATTCTCTTTCTTTAAGCGAATGATCTCGGTAAAAATCTTGTCGGAGGTTTGCTGGCGCATAATCCGCATGAGATAGCCGGGCGATGTATTCGGCTGCACATTCGCCACCCACTGCAAATATTCCGGGCGTACGGCAAGATATTCCAGCCGCCAGCCGAAGGCAATGCAAATATTTGGCAGCCATTCGCCGAGGCGTTCAGCCAGGTCACCGGTAATGTAATGGGCTGAAAAACGCGGCACAAGCAAGCACGCATAGGTGAGGTGATACAAGCCTGCCGAGGCTGGCTCGATGACGAGTTTGCGCGCCGCTTCCGTGGTCGGGCTTGCGCGGGTGACATCCATTTCGCCGGGCGCGGGTCTTGCCACAGGCGTCTCCGGTCTTTGTTTGGGCTGGGCGGCGCCATCTATTTTTTCGAACGCTGATGACGGCCTCACGGATTGATCCGGGTCGTTCATCACAAGTTTATCGAGCTGAATGGAAGGGGACGGCTCGCGGTTGAATACGCCTGCATTCGAAAGCGAGGACGAGATGCGCGTTTCGTTGGGATCGAATTTTGCTTCACGAGCTGAAGCAGGCTCGGGGTTTGGCGAAGGGATATTGGTGAGGATTTGTGAAATGGGGGCGATATTAAGGTCTTCGCCCTCATCGTCAAAATCGGCGGGGAAGTCCGCGCTTGGCTTGGGGGCAGGCTTGATCGGTTTTTGAACCTCAGGTCGGTCGGCGCCAAAGTCATTGACAAGTTGGTTGGCCTGTCCGCGGATGGTGCTAAAGGGAGTCTCTGCGTCGAAAACAAGAGCAAGTACGGTGTCGGTTGTGAGGCGGGTGGCGTAGAGCATGTGTTCGGCCTTTGTGCTTTCAAGCCGGATAAATCGCAGCAAGTCTGAGCCTCTTTGCCCATCCCAGTTTCGTGTGACGGTTTGAGCCACTTCTCGTGCCGCGCTTTGCGAAAGTCCGCCCGCGTAGGCCCAAAGATCATTCTTGCGGGTGATCAGCGCTGCTTGAGCCGAAGATTCCAAAGTGATGCGCGTCAGGTGTTGCGCGGCCTTGGTGGCATCGTTCAGCCAGGGGGTGGCTGTGTTTATATTTGCAGAAGCAGGTGTCGGTTGAGGTTGACTGATTGCGTTCATAAAGTCCGCCATTCTAAAAGGTTTGCGAACAAGGATCCAGGGGCGCAGGTCATCGAAAAGTGGAACGGATGCGCCATCATCACAAAGGATGACGAGATTGATGCCCTGGCGAATGGTGCGCAGTGCGAGGCCGGTTTCTATGAGCATGTCCTCGCCGAGAGCCAGGTCAAGCAGAGCCAGCGGGACGCCAATTGCATCTGCGCGTACCACAGCGGTTGATTTATTGGTCACCACATGGACACGATAAAACGCCGTCTCTTCCAATGTGCGACGGATCGTTTCGCCAAGGGCGGAAGATGGGGTGACTACAAGAACATCCGCGGGCATTTGGGTTCAGTTTATCACCGATACGGGGCGGAATCAAGCCAGACAACTTCGCGATTCTGTGAGGTGGGTCAATCTGCGCTGGGGTTTCTCGCGGAGGCATCGAAATCGCCTTGCAGTTCTTTTATTCCCAATAAAGCCATCAGCACTTCGGGTGGAAGTTCCGCTTCGGGCAGGTCAACCTTGTAGAGCTGGTCGTTCTCCGCTCGTTCACGCAAGGAACGCCACAACGTTTGCCGCTCATCTCCGCTGACAACGAGGTCGTTCAATGTTTTTGCGTTCAGCAGATACTCGCCCGTGGAATACAGGAAGGTCAGCCGCTTCCATTTTTCGGCGCTGATGGGTTGGGATAATTTTTCCAGCCCGCCGATCTGGATTTTGTAATACTCTTCCCTCGCGCGCGCATGCTCTGCTTCGTCACGCAGCAGGTCGGCGCGTGTGGTTAATTCGTGACCGTTCACCTTGGCTGCGAACTCGATCCGTCCGCCGCGTTCGGCGAATGCCGAGGGTTGGTAAAAAGCCAGATAGTCCACGGCAACCACTTTCGGCGCGGTGCGAAGCGGGATGCGATACCATCCCAAAAGCCGCGCGATCTCCAAATCCCGTGGTGACGGCAGCAGGGCAACGAGGACCAAGTCAGTGGGTTTTATCATCGCATCGAATTATACCCATCACGGTCACAAATTGATAAAAAAAACGCAATTTGTGACCGAGGGCATTACATAACTTCTTGAGGAGCAGAACATGAAGATTCACTCATCACGATTTGAGCAGACCACCGCGCTGACGGATGTGTTTTTGGGAATCCTTTCAGCTTATCTTGCCGTGCAATTCATCCCACTTACAGGCTTCAAATGGGATGTGTGGGCATGGGCTTTTGGATTGCTCGCGTTCTCATCACTTTTAGGCGCAGCCGCGCATGGCTTTGAAATGAGTCAAAAGATAAATACCCGGCTGTGGATGCCGTTGAATTTATCGCTTGGACTTGTGTTGGGATTGTTTGTCGTTGCGGCGCTGTTTGACTTAAGCGGTGAGGCTGTTGCCCGGAGTGTGCTTCCCTTTATGATCGTGGCGGGATTTATCTTTTTTCTGGTCACAGTTTTTGTTCCCGGTACCTTCATGACCTTTATCGCTTATGAAGCGGCTGCCATGTTGTTTTCGCTAGGCGTATATGGATTCCTCACCTTCAAAGGAACCTTGCCCGGCGCGGGCTGGATGCTGGCGGGAGTTTTTGTCACCATCATTGCGGCGGTAGTGCAGGCTGTCGGCAGGGCGGGCAAATCCATGCTTTGGAATTTTGACAACAATGGGATGTTCCATTGGATTCAAATGCTGGGTTTGGCTCTGTTGGCAGTGGGGTTGAAGGCGGCGTTGTAAAAAGTAGGTCACGCTTCAAGCGTGACCTACTTTTTTTCTACGACAATCCAACTTCCTTGTTGAACTCGACGATCAACTCGTCAATTTCATCAGCCTGCTTTTGGACATCGGTCCAGTAAGTGGGTGAGTACCATTGGTCTTGAATTTCCTGGTAGCTGCGTCCCTGCTGTTCGACCCAGGTGTAATATTTCAAGTTGTGGACTCGGCGGCGTTCGGGATAGGTTAACTCGAGCATGTTGTCCGTGGATTGCCCGTGCAGGTAATGAGCGAAATCGGCGGCGGCGTCACGCTCGCTGTATTCGCCGAATTCCTGATGCATCTCATGCAGGCGTGAGCGATATAGTTCCATCGAGTCGGTCAGCATGGTGATCATGACATCGTTCTCGTCCATCTCGTAATACTTGGCGACCTTGATGCAGGAAAGAACATTCGAGATGCCAGAGAAGCCTAAAAGATCGAGATTGGAGATTAGAGATTCAGGCACGCCTTTTTCTGCGAGCAGGGCGCGTCCGTTTTCTTCATTGAAGAGGCGCGCAATGTTGACCACGGCATTATCGTCAATGGCGGTGACAAAGTCGGTGTTCTTGCTGTTGTGAACCCACGGCACATGTTTGTCTCCGATGCCTTCGATGCGATGCGCGCCGAATCCGTTTTCCAAAAGGGTGGGGCATTGCAGGGCTTCGCTCGCGATGATCTTGCTGTATGGGAAAATCTGCTTGAGATAATCACCGCTGGCGATTGTCCCTGCCGAACCAGTAGCGGATGCCATGCCGCGGAAGCGGTCATTCGGTCCCATGACTTGCTTGAGCGCTTCTTCCATTGCGTGACCTGTCACTTCGTAGTGCCAGAGATAATTTCCAAATTCTTCGAATTGGTTGAAGATCATCAGGTCTTGACCGGACTTCTTCAACTCCCAGCATTTATCGAAAATTTCTTTTACATTGGATTCAGAGCCAGGGGTCTTGATCGTTTCGCCTGCCACTTTTTCCAGCCATTCGAATCTTTCCTTTGACATGCCTTCGGGCAAAATGGCAATTGATTCACATCCAAGCAATGCGGAGTCGTATGCGCCGCCGCGGCAGTAATTTCCTGTGGACGGCCAGACTGCCTTTTGAGTGGTCGGGTCAAACTGACCTGTGACCAGTCTCGGCACCAGACAGCTAAACGCCGCCCCGACTTTGTGCGCTCCCGTCGGGAACCATTTGCCAACGACGACAATGATGCGCGCTTTGACTCCTGTCAGCGAAGACGGAAGCTCGAGAAAGTTGACCCCGCCAAAGGTCCCGCCTGATGCGGTGGGTTGGTTGTGCCAGTTGATTCGAAACAAGTTGCGCGGGTGAATGTCCCAGAGTCCGATGCTCTTCAATTCCTCCTTGACTTTGGCAGGAATTTTGGAAGGGTCTTTCATTTGGGCGTAGGTGGGGATGATGATGTTGCGCTCTTTGGCGCGTTGAATGGCGCGGGCGCGGCGGTCTTTGTGAATGGTCAGGTCAATTGTGGTCATGGGATTCTCCTGATGAATAGTTGTCAGACAACTTGATTATAGCGCACATCCAGCTTGTGTTGAAATGTTTAAGATAATTGTACGCCCAGACAGGCGGAATTAATGAGACTATTAATGCTATAATGTGACCACAAGGAGTTCTTATGGCTCAGTACAAAGTTGGCATTCGTGATTTGAAGACGCATCTTAGTTCTTATCTGGAAAAAGTGCAAAAGGGGCATACGATTATTATCACCTCGCACGGCAAGCCCATTGCCAACCTCACTCCAAACAGGGAGGAGTTGGCAGACCGCATCAAGGCATTGCAGGAGGCGGGGTTGATCTCGTGGAATGGAAAGAAAATGCGCGATATTTCTCCCGTTGCAATAAATCGCGGTGAAAAACTTGCTTCAGATATTGTTGTGGAGATGCGCGATGAATCTTTATTTTGATACCAGTGCCCTTGTAAAAAGATATATCAAGGAAGCTGGGTCGGAAAGTGTTCGCGAATGGATTCGTTCATCAGACCACAAAGCTACAGGATTAATCACAAGGGCGGAATTATCGGCGGGTATTAATCGTTTGCTGCGGATGAAATACATTATCCCGGAAGATTATACAAAAGCCCTGCACGAATTCCGCATTGACTGGGAATCTTTCAACCGTATTCCAATTACCGAACAACTTGTCGCACGGGCAGATTTGCTTGCTTGTGAATATTCCCTGCGCGGATATGACGCCATCCATCTCGCCTGCGCATTGACATGGCAGGACTTGCTTGGCACGCAGGTTTCCCTTGCAAGTTTTGATAAAGAACTCCTGGACGCTGCGCAAAAAATGGGGATGGAAGTTTTGTATCAGTAAAACGTCCCGCAAGTTTATAAACCTGCAGGACGATTCTTTATTCTTTTCTACAATCCCAGCATCTTGCTCACGACCGAAAGCAAAATTCCGCCCGCGATTACGCTCCCCAGTTGACCTGCGGTATTCGCACCCATCGCGTGCATGAGGATGAAATTGTTCGGGTCTTCATCGTTTGCTGTTTTCGCCGCCAAGCGTCCCGCCATTGGAAAAGCGGAGATGCCCGCCGCGCCGATCAGCGGATTGATCTTGCCGCCTGAGATGACGCACATCAACTTGCCGAATAACAATCCCGCAACGGTATCGAGCACAAAAGCGAACAATCCCAGCACCATGATCTTGCCTGTGTCCAAATTCAGGAACGCGGCTGCGCTCATGGTTGACCCAATTGCCAGACCCAAAAATAATGTGGCGATGTTGATGATCTCGTTTTCTGCGGCCTTGCTGAGTCTGTCCACCACGCCGGACATCTTGAGCAGATTCCCCAGCATGAGCATGGAAATAAGCGGAGTCGCCTCAGGCACAAGCAAGCCCACGACAATTGTCAGCACAACAGGGAAAAGAATCAACGTCTTTTTTGAGATTGGCTTCGGCGCATATTCCATTTGAATCATGCGCTCTTTTTTTGTGGTGAGCAATCTCATCAATGGCGGCTGGATGATGGGAATCAGGCTCATGTATGAATAGGCCGCCACCGCAATCGGCGCGAGCAATTCTGGCGCGAGTTTTGTCGCCACGAAAATGGAGGTCGGTCCGTCAATCGCGCCGATTACACCGATGGACGCGGCTTGATTCAACGGGAAGCCTAAAACTATCGCAAGCATCAACGTGCCGAAGATTCCGAATTGTCCCGCCGCGCCGAGCAGCACCATGCGCGGTTGAGCCAGCAGCGGCGAGAAGTCGATCATCGCACCTACACCGATAAAGATCAACAACGGGAACAATTCTGTCTTGATGCCCGCGTCATATAAAACTTTGGTCATGCCTTCGGCGGCAGTCATGCCTGCCAGCGGAATATTCGCCAGCAAACACCCAAAGCCGATCGGCAAAAGCAGCACAGGCTCGATCTCTTTAAAAACCGCGAGATAAATTAATATCAACGCCGCAAATATCATCACCGCGTTGCCGAGGGTGAAGTGACTGAAACCTTTTAGCAATTCGGGGATCAATGAAGTCAAGTCCATAAAAGTCTCATAATCGTCAATCGAAAATTGTCAATCATAAATCGCAAATCGTAAATTGTTACATCCACGCTGCCTCGCCCACATCTGCAAACTTGATCAACGGCTGCTTGTGCGCCACACTTTGTCCTGCGCTCACGAGCACTTCGCTCACCGTTCCGCTGTACACCGAGCGAATATTGTTTTTCATTTTCATCGCTTCGATGATCACCACCACCTGCCCCGCTTCCACTTTTTCGCCGGGCTTTACAAAAACTTCAATGACCGTTCCAGGCAGCGGCGCAGTTTGGGCATTGCCGCTTAATGCGAGATTGGGAGAAGATGCGGCGGCTGGAGCAGGGTGCGGATTAAATGGTTTGCTCTCCGTTTTTCTGCCCGCTTCTTTCTTTGTTTCGGCTTGGTCAGCGTTCTCGGGCATGACCTCAAACCGGTCACCGTCCACGAAAGCAATGACGGGTCGCGCATTGATGTTCTCAATTTCAACTTCATACGTTTGGTTCTTGACTGTGATTTTATATTTCATAATTTATCTCTTGGTGGTCGAGTAGGCGGCGGGTCTCGACTGCGAAGCGCTCGACCATCGCCGCTGTATCGAGACCTAACGCCTTCTAAAATTTCCCTTTTGCGAGCGTTGACTCGTCCGCATACCCAACTGCCAGGCAGAGACAATGGCTGTCGGCGGTTCGGCCAGCGGATGCGCGGAGGATTGCCCCTGCTCGGCAAGTGCAATCGCAACGGCAATCGCGGCGGCCTGGGCTTTGAATCCTGTTTCAGGAACGGGAGCAGGCTCGGGCGCAGGCAATGAAGCGGATTCTTTCTCAGCAGTGAAAAGTGTCAGCAGAACCATCATCAGCCATAAAAGAAGAATCGCGCCGAAGACAAGTCCCATGCCGAGAGCGGTGATTTGTAGTGAAAGTAGAAAGTCAGTCATAGTTTCTCAATTGACCATAGGCCGTGGACGATAGACGGTTTTTACGGTCTACCGTCCGTCGTCCTTTGTCCATCATCTATACCGGAATATTCCCATGCTTTCTCGGCGGGGCGGGCGCGTACTTGTCGCGCAGCGCAGACAGCGACGCGATGATCTTTGGCCTTGACTCGCGCGGCTCGATGATGTCGTCCACGTAGCCGGTGGATGCGGCATAATATGGGTTGTTGAATTTCTCGCGGTATTCATCGGCAAGTTTTTTGCGCTCTGCTCCCGGGTCGTTTGCGGATTCAATTTGTTTCTTGAACAAAATATTCGCCGCGCCTTCCGCGCCAAGGACTGCGATCTCAGCCGACGGCCACGCGTATGTGACGTCGGTGCCGAGATACTTGCTGGACATAACCACATACGCGCCGCCATACGCCTTGCGCGTGATGACGCAGATCTTTGGCACGGTGGCTTCTGAATAAGCGTAAAGTAGTTTCGCGCCGTGACGAATAATGCCGCCATGTTCCTGCGCGATGCCCGGCAGAAAGCCGGGTGAGTCAACGAATGTGACCAGCGGAATATTGAAGCAGTCGCACATGCGCACGAAGCGCGTCATCTTGTCGGCGGCGTCAATATCGATCACGCCCGCCATGATGGCAGGCTCCTGCCCGACGATGCCGACGCTGTGTCCGCCAATGCGCGCCAGCCCGACGATGGCGTTTCGCGCCCAGTCAGGTTGGATTTCAAGGAAGGTATCTTTGTCGATGATCTTTTCGATGACCTGGTGCATGATGTATGGCTCGGTTGCATCCAACGGAATCATGTGATTCAATTCTTCATCCATTCGCGAAAGTGAATCGGCAGGCTGAACATACGGCGGATTCTCGACATTGTTCGAAGGCAGATACGAAAGAAAGTGACGCGCCATTTCAAGCGCGGCCTTTTCGCTTTCAACGCTCAAATGCGCCACACCGCTGACCGAAGTATGCACGCTCGAACCGCCCAGCGATTCCGAATCGATCACTTCGCCGGTCACAGCCTTGATCACATCCGGGCCGGTCAAAAACATGAAGGATGATTTTTCGACCATGATGACCACATCCGTCAGGGCAGGGGAGTAGGCCGCGCCGCCGGCGCATGGCCCGAGCATTACGCTCACCTGCGGCACCACGCCGGAATATTGCGCGTTGCGCCTGAAAATTTCAGCATAGCCGCCCATCGAACGCACGCCTTCCTGAATGCGCGCGCCGCCGGAATCGATCAGCGAAATGAACGGCACACCGTTGCGCACCGCCAGATCCATCACGCGGCAAATTTTATGCGACTGCATTTCGCTCAACGTGCCGCCGTAAATTGTGAAATCCTGTGAATATAAATAAACTGTCCGCCCGTTGATCTGCCCGTAGCCGGTGATGACTCCGTCGCCGTAAAATTTTTCGCTGAGCAGGTTCATCTCATCGCCCTGATGGGTGATGAACGGCTCGATCTCGTTGAACGTGCCGGGGTCGAGCAGCATCTCAACCCGTTCACGCGCGGTCATCTTTCCTTTTGTTTTTTGTTTTTTGATTCGCTCCTCGCCGCCGCCTTCAAGCGCCTTGGCGCGGACTTTTCGCAGTTCAAGAATTCTTGGGTCTTCGTTGGTCATGTCCATTCCTTTAGGTGATAAATTTCACAAATAGAAGTATAGCATACACAATTAATGAAGCCAGTGACGGAAGGCATACCTATTGGATGAAGAACCGCGTCTCTCTGCGCCGCGAGTTGATTCTATTCAATGGGCATTTACTCCCTTTGAAAGGGTTGATGGTCTATCACCCACGGTCAACGGTCAGATTTTTGCGCGGGTCTTTCACCATGAAGATCAGGATCGCCAATGTGACGAACGCCAATACAATTGAAATTGAAAACGTCGGGATGAATCCAGCCGCATCAACGATCCAGCCGCCGAGCAGGGGAGCGAGGATGGTGGCGGGCGCTGTCAGCGTTTGCGACAGGCCGATATAAAGCGGCCGCTCGCTTTCCGAGCCAAAGTCCACGGTCATTGCCATGCCGATGGTCCAAATGGAAACATTGGCGATGCCTGCCAGCAAAAAGATCGGGTAAAACCATGCAATGGATGCGGCTGACCATGCCAGGATCGAACTTGCCAAAGCGGCAACCGCGCCAATGATCAGCATCGAGCGATGTCCCCACCTGTCACCGAGCCAGCCCATGACGGCATTGGCGACGGTCTGTGCAATTGTCAGCGTGGCTGTCAGAAAGCCCGCGGTAACTGCGTCCATGTTGAAGCGGCGCAGGGCATAAATGATGTAGAACGAGAATCCCATCGTTGCGAATTGCGATAGGAATCGCGCGCTGAGGAACCATGCAAAGTTTTTGTCGCGGCTTAATATTTTTTTAGAGTCATCCCAGAAGTGTGTCTTTTTTTCGGGGATGATTTTTTCTGTATCTTCGGGTTCACGCGTCTGTGCGAGGGCGAACCATGATACAGCGAAGAGAATGCTTGCGATGAAGAAGCAGGCCGCAAAGTCGAAGGGTGATGCGAGATAATCCAAAAGATAGCCGGCCGCAACCGCCGTTCCGCTGATGAACAGATTCGCCAGCCCGGCTTGCATCCCAAAAAAAGTGCCGCGCGTTTCGGGCGGGATGATCTTGGAGATCATCGAAGTCCACGAGTTGGCAGTGAAGCCGCCGCCGAGTCCCTGCCAGATCAATAAAATAAAGGTGATGATGAGTCCCGCCTGTATGCCAATAGTTGGAAGCAGCAAGGCAGTGATGGCGAATCCTAAAAATGGGACACGTTCATGGATGGTGGTCATTAATACCGTGCGTTTGTATTTGCGCAAACGCGAGACATGACTAGCGGTAAAGAGTTGCGGCAATTGCCAGCCGACAGAGTGGATGGCTGGGACGAGACCGATCAGCAGCGCCGAGGTTGTCATGGATGCGACGAAGAGTGGCAGCACCGTGCTGAAGGATGCGAAGCCGAGCGCCAAACCGAACAGTCCGCCGTCTACAAGGTTGACGGTGATGTTGTGCTTCAGGTTCTCGCGTATTTTTCTTTCAAGTGTTGTGAAGGGGAGCATCATTTGATTTTACCATTCGAGATTTTTCGCTTGACAGATAGTGGCTTTTGCGTAAAATAAAAAAACGAACGATCGTTCATTTTTTATGGAGTGAAGATGGCTGAGGAAGCACAAACCAAGGGCGGGCGCACCCGCCTGCAAGTTGAGGATGCGGCGATAGAATTGTTCATGGAGCAGGGCTATCACGCCACGTCCATGCGGCAGATCGCAGAGCGTGCCGGCCTGGCCTTGGGCGGCATTTACAATCATTTCAAGAGCAAGGAGGAGATCTTCGAAGCCATCATTGTGGATAAGCACCCGTACAAAAAACTTCTGCCTGTCATCGTCGAGGCGGAAGGTGAGACGATGGATGAATTCCTCAGCCATGCGGCGCGCGTGGTCATCAGGGAATTAACGTCGCAGCCGTATTATGTCAAGTTGCTGTTCATCGAGTTCGTGGAATTCAATGGCAGCCACAGTTCATTGCTGATCCGCGAAATTGCGCCGAAGATCCTGCCGGTTTTTGAGAGACTGGTCAAGGCAAGGAAGGATCTGCGTGTGGCCCATCCCGCGCTTTTGATGCGCTCTTTTATCGGCATGGTTCTTTCCTACATCATTACCGATGTGATCGTTTCAAACTCAACCCTCAACAAGCTCATGCCAAAGAACACACTCGATTCCTATGTGGATATTTACATGCACGGCATCATTAAGGAGCCCCAATGAATTCGCGTTTAATGCCCATCACCCGCAAGGAATTCATTCAGATTTTTCGCGATACGCGCACGCTGATCATGATTCTCGTCATCCCGATCATGCAGTTGTTCCTGCTCGGATATTCCGCCACGAACGATGTGCGCAATATTCCACTGGCCGTGCTGGATAGAAGCCGTAGCCCCGAATCGCGATCGCTGCTGGATTCGTACCGCGCCGCAGATTATTTCCGCATTGCATATAGTGTTGACTCTGAAGCGGAGATCGAAGACCTCATCTCCAAGGGCAACGCGCGCGCGGCGGTCATCATCCCGCCGGACTATGCCCGGAAACTCAACGAAGGCGGAGCGCAGGTGGCATTCATCCTCGACGGCTCCGACCCAACCAGCGCATCCACCGCGCTGTCGGCGGCGCAGTTGATCAGCCAGGCGCATTCCACTGAATTGCTGACCGAACGATTTTCGCGCACAGGCTCTAACCTGCGCGTGAAGCCGCCGGTCGAAGTCCGCACCACGGTCTGGTACAACCCCGATCTGATCAGCGCGCATTTTATGATCCCCGGTGTGATCGGCATGATTCTGTATGCCATCGCCGCCATCCTCACCGCTTCATCTGTCGTGCGCGAGCGCGAGCGCGGGACGATCGAGCAGCTCATCGTCACGCCCATCCGTCCGTGGGAATTGATCGTCGGCAAGTTAATGCCCTATGTCATCCTTGGTTTTTTCAACACCATCGAAGTGCTGGCTGTCGGTCACTGGTGGTTTGGAATGCCCATCCGCGGCGACCTCGGCTTGATCATCATCCTTTCCATCGTCTTCCTCATCACCGGCCTTGGCATCGGCTTGTTCGCATCCACCATTGCCAACACCCAGCAGGAAGCCATGCTCACAGTTTGGATGACCCTTCTGCCGAGCATCTTCCTCTCCGGCTTTTTCTTCCCGCTGGAAGCCATGCCCGCATTTCTGCGCGCGCTTTCCTACCTCATGCCGCTGCGTTATTACCTCGTCATTATCCGCTCGCTATTGCTGAAGGGCGTCAGTCTCGACATGATCCAAACCGATGTGATTGCCATGACCCTTTTCGCGGTTGGCATCATGACCGCCGCCGCCCTGCGATTTAGAAAGCGACTCGATTAATTTACCTGACCCATCTCAAGATTTCAAAGGAGATTCCTCATGAACCACAAACGCCCCCCGCTTCCCGCAATCATCATCATTTTGCTGCTTGTCGTCGTCAGCGCATACTTCATCATCACCCAAACCGCAGCCGACGAAAACGGCGCGCTAACCGCCTCCGGCACCATCGAAGCCGTGCAGGTGAATCTTGCCCCCGAACTCGCTGGAAAGGTGACCGAAGTCCTGGCAGAGGAAGGCCAGTCCATTTCGATGAATGACCCGCTTCTTCGTCTGGACCCGAGCCTGCTGACAGCCCAACAGGCAGTTTCCACCGCCGCTGTGGATTCTGCCAACGCCGCCCTTGCATCCGCTCAACTCAAATATGATCAAACCCTGCAAACCGCCATCGCCGCCGAAGCCGCCCAGCGCGCCAAAGACTGGCGGACTCCCGCGCCCGGCGAATTTGACCAGCCCAACTGGTACGTCGAACAGGAAGCTCAAATCGCCGCCGCGCAGGTTGAACTCGATGCCGCCCAAAAAGATGTGGAAGATGCGCAGACTCAATTTAACAAAGTCATCACCGACCTGAAAAATTCTGATTACCTCGCCGCCGAAAAAAGACTCAACGAAGCGCGCGCCACCTTCATCATCGCCGAGCAGGTCAAGGATCAAGCCAGTGACGCCTCAGACAGCGGGGGGCTGCTTGACGCCGCACAGGATTACTACGACCTTACCCTCGACGAACTCAACACAGCCCAGGAAGACTACAACGACCTGTTCAACACCGACGAAGCAGGCGATGTCGAATACGCTCGCGGACAAGTGCTCATAGCCCAACAGCGTTACGATGCCGCCTACGCCCGCCTGCTCTCACTGCAGACCGGCGCAGATTCACCCGCTGTTGTTGCAGCCTTCAAGTCGCTGGAGCAGGCGCGGATTTCGGTTTCGCAGGCTCAGGCGAATCTTGATTTGATCAATACGCAGATTCAAAAGTTAACCATCTCCGCGCCGATGGACGGGATTGTCCTAACCCGCAATGTGGAGGCTGGCGAATTCGTCCAACCCGGCGCGACGGCCTTTGTCCTCGGCCAACTCAGCGAGTTAACCATCACCGTTTATGTCCCTGAAAATAGATACGGCGAAATCTCACTCGGTCAATCCGCCGAAGTGACGGTTGACTCTTTTCCCGGCATCACCTTCACCGCGGAAGTCATCCAAATCGCCGACAAAGCCGAATTCACCCCGCGCAACGTCCAGACTGTGGAGGGACGCTCCAGCACGGTCTATGCCATCAAGTTGAAGGTCAATGATCCCGAAGGGAAGTTGAAGATCGGGATGCCGGCGGATGTGGTGTTTAAGTAGCTGTTAGCTTTTAGCAATTAGCCGGTGGTCGAGTAGGCTGGGCGCTCTTCCCAGCCGTATCGAGACCACGTGTACGATGAGAGGATAGCGCCATGAGACCTGCAATAATCGATTGGTCGAAGATGAAGAACATTCAAAAGATTCATCGAGTCTTTTACGCGATCGGTCTTGGACCACTCATCGGCAGGATCATTCTCCTTTTGGAAACAACAGGCCGCAGGCCAGGAATGAAGCGGGTGACTCCACTTCAATATGAAATGATCGGCGACGATTACTATGTCGGCGCGGCACGTGGAACAAAGGCAGATTGGGTGCGTAACATCCAATCAAATCCACAGGTTGAAGTTCGCGCGGGTTCGAAACACTTTCAAGGTATTGCTGAAGTTGTGACCGACCCAGTGAAGTTTGCCGATTTTTTGGAAGTGCGCCTCGAACGGCATCCGCGTATGATCGGTTTGATCATGGAGAAGGCCCACGGTTTGCCCAGGCATCCCAGCCGCGAACAATTGGAAGAGCTGGCAAAGACAGAGGCTTTCGTAATCCTGCATCCAACGAAATTTAGTGAGAATTGAATATGACAGATTATCTCGTTCAAGCGACCAATTTGAAAAAATATTTCAAAACCGTGAAAGCCGTTGACGGCGTTTCACTGCATGTAAAGCCCGGTGAAATTTATGGGCTGGTCGGCTCGGACGGCGCGGGCAAGACGACCACCATGCGTCTGCTGGTCGGCGCGCTGAAACCTTCGGCGGGCGAGATCACCGTCTGCGGTTTTGACGTAGCGAAACAGGTCGAGCAGGTGCGCTCTCAGATCGGATATCTCTCGCAGCGGTTTTCGATGTACGAAGATTTAAGCGTGCTGGAAAATATCCGCTTCTTTGCCGAGGTGCGCGGACTCTCTCAAACCGAATGGCTGCCGCGCTCGATGGAGATTCTTGAATTCGTTGGGCTGGCCGATTTCAAAGACCGCCGCGCAGGTCAGCTCTCCGGCGGCATGAAACAAAAACTTGGCCTTGCCTCCGCGCTCGTAACTCGTCCGCGTTTGCTGCTGCTGGATGAGCCAACAACAGGCGTTGACCCCGTCACCCGCCAGGATTTTTGGCAGTTGGTGATTAAACTTGTTTCTACCCCCCTCCATCTCCCCCAAAATTCGGAGAATTTGGGGGGAGTGGCGCGAAGTGCCGAGGGGGGCAGGGTAAGTGTCATCATCTCCACCCCCTACATGGATGAAGCCTCGCGCTGTCACCGCGTGGGATTCATGAAGAACGGAAAGATCATCGCCGAAGATACGCCGTCAGTTTTACGCTCGCAATTGAACGGACGCATCCTCGAATTGCGCGGCTCACCGTTGAATCTTCTGCGCCATGCCGCGCACAAGGATTCGGATGTTGAAGATGTTCAAGCCTTCGGCGACAGGCTGCACATCCGCGTCAGCGAAGGGAAATCTCAAGCAGTCTTGAAAAAATTGAAGAAGGAAATCGTCAGCGCCGGCGGTCAGGTGGATGAACTGCGTGTTGTGCCGCCCGCCCTCGAAGATGTGTTCATCGCCTTATCTGAACATTAAACATTGAACTTGGTTAGGAAACGCTTATGGAAACAGTCATCAAGGTCGAAAACCTCACCCGCAAATTTGGCGATTTCGTCGCGGTGGATCACATCAACTTTGAAGTGAACGCGGGCGAAGTGGTCGGCTATCTCGGCCCCAATGGCTCGGGCAAAACAACCACCATCCGCATGTTGCTTGGGCTTCTGGCTCCCAGTGAAGGTCAAGCCACAGTGCTTGGATACGATGTTCACCGCCAAAGCGAGGAAGTCCGCGCGCGGGTTGGGTACATGTCGCAGAAGTTCGCCATTTATGATGACTTGACTGCGCTAGAGAATTTAACTTTTTATGGCGGCGTGTATGGGATTAAAGACAGGGCGCGCATCTTGCATACCCTAGAACTGGTCGGTCTTAAAGGGCATGAGCAAACGCTGACAAGGGATATGTCCACCGGCTGGCGGCAGCGACTCTCTCTTGGCATTGCGCTTGTCCACGAACCGAAATTATTATTCCTCGATGAACCCACCTCAGGAGTTGACCCGACTGCCCGCCGCGCATTTTGGGACTTGATCTACGAGCTGGCAGAAAATGGCGTGACCATCTTCGTCACCACGCACTACATGGACGAAGCCGAATATTGCGAAAGAGTCGGCGTGATGCGCGATGGCAAACTTCTCGCGATGGATACGCCGACTAATCTAAAACGGACTGTAATTAAGGGGGATGTGTGGGAAGTCTTCGCTCATCCGCTTGAGCAGGGGCTGGAAATTCTGCACGACATGGATGGAGTCGAGCGTGTCGGGTTGGCGGGTGACCATTTACGAGTCATCAGCTCAAAGGTCAAAAAGACAGCGATGCAAAGCTTATTAAGTAAGGCAGGTTTGAGCGTGGAAAAAATCGAAAGAGGCGAACCAACCCTGGAGGATGTCTTCCTCGCGCTGGCGCGTTAGAACATGTTAAAAGGTTGGCAGGTTTAAAGGTTTCAACGTTCAAACCTGAAAACCTGCCAACTTGTGTTTACTCCTCGGGGGTGACGATGGCCATGATGATGTAGGCGACCAATAGGCCGCCATTCAAAGCAAAGAAACCAAGTACAAATAACAGGCGCACGACGGTCGGATCCATGTTGAGGTAATCTGCAAGGCCGGCACACACGCCCGCGATCATGCGATTGGATTTGCTGCGGGTGAGGGTTTTAACTTCGTTCATTTTTACTCCTTTCATTTTGTCTGTTTGGTTTACGCGGCAAAACGAAAGGAGTTGCAGCATCCCCGCTTCTCACTTTTTACTTTTCACATCTTCGTTGCTGGATGCCTCAACACTGTCTTCATCTTATCGGGTGCGGCTCTGCGCGGATCGCTCAGGTAGATTTCATGGTGTTTGCCGTCCGGGCCGACATTATCCTGCAAACCATTTTCCTGCATGAATTCTTTCATGCGCTCGATGGTGGCGGGTTCGGTCGCATATGGCCCGATGTGCATGGTTTGCACGCACAGCCCTTCTTCAAAAAATGCCAGCCTTGCCCGCGAGAGCATTTCGCTGTCCCCTTTCTTCCTGCGGACCTGCCCGCGCGCCTCCTCGAATAATTCTTGCGTGATGACTTCGGGCTGCATCATCATCAGTGTGTAGAACCAATTGTCTTTGACCGTGATGTCGAACACTCCATCTTCCACCCACCACAAGCCTTCGAGCGCCATGACTGGATAATCAATGGCATTCGTCTTGCGCTTTTTCAACATGAACTTGAGCGTGTAAGCCAGCCCGTACAACGCCATGGTCCCCTCGGCAAACTTCAGCGATTTGCCCGGCTCGGAGTTTTTTTCGATCGCGCCGTCCACCATGGCGAATTGCAGCCGCGGCACTTGTACTACCTCAATCTTTTTTGCGGATGGCTGATATAAATATTTGTACTGTTTTTTCAGGTCAAGAACTTTCATGTCAGTCTCCTTTATTCAAGCCGCATTGACTCTTTTTTGGATTCGTCCGATAAACAACGTCAACCCTTTAGACGGAACTTTCTTTTGACCAAAGTCCCAATCCTTCCATGCCGTGTAAATGGATTCGGGTGTGTATCCTCCATTTTCGTCTGCTTTGGATTCGACAACGGCGAGCATCTCTTTGAAGCGTTTGTCATTCCGCGCCCATTGGAAATGACTCAGCACGTCCAGCACATGCAGGATGTCGTACCAGAACAGCGGCGCTTTCAGTTTGCGGAAGTCCGTGCCCATGAAGAACATGTACGGATGTTGTTCCCTGCTTTTTTCCCAAAGCGAGAGTAAAGTTTCAACACCAATTTTTGCAGATTTGCCTTTGTGTAATTCCGAAACATTCGCCAGCGATTGCAGCATCACCAGGGTTGCATATGGACATGGATCGTCCTTGCGCCCCGGCCCGCGAAACTTTCCCAACTCCGGCGAGACGGCGCACGGCCAGCCGTTATCGCGGACGAGTCCATCCAAATATCTGATTGCAGTTTCCACACGCGGATCATCTTGCATTCCCAATTGAATCAGGGATGAGACGATTACCGGCGCGTCGCATAATGCCCAAGCCCACGTGTCTTGTCCGCTGCCGCCGAAGTGCGTTGGGACATTCGTGGTCAGTTGGAACGGTCCCTGCTCGGATTGGTGTTCCATCACTTTTTTTACAACTTTCTTCACGGGCAAATCGCTGACATTCAACCCCAACCCGGCAATAAACGACAATTTGTGAAATGATTGGCTCGCAGACCTGTGGCTGTTGAGAACCGTCCCCGGCCAATCCATTAACTCAGTGAGCAGAGATTGAATTTTTACATCGGCCAGCATGGCTTTTCGCGCAGCAACCACCTGCGAATCTTTTTCCGTTTGCCCGAGCAGGTCAACCCGAGTTCGATATTCGATCCACGGTTCACCTTGCAAAAGCCATTCGATGGTTTTGTCGTTCATGAAATTTGTCCATTCCCGCGCATAAAAAAACAGATGCGTTTTTCAAATTATGACATATCCACGTCTTGTTTTCAAATTTCGAAAAGTTATTCTCCTTTGTGGATGACATCTTTTCCATATTTTTCTTGAAGCTGATCCACGACTTCCTGCAATTTGCGGGACTTCTCGCTTCCTGCGTCCCACAAGCTGAGCTGCCGGACCGGAGCGCCGATTCCGCTGACGCCGACTCCAATCAACCGAACGGCCTGATTCGGCTTGCGGACGGTTTTCATCAGTTTGACGGCACTGCGGAAAATCTCATCTTCGTTGTCTGTGGATGTGGGCAGGGTGACTTGTCTTGAAAGGGTTGTGAAATCAGGCCAGCGGATTTTCAACTTGACGGTTTTTCCCGCAAGGTCATTTTTACGAAGCTGACGCGCCACATCTCTTGCCTGTTCACGCAAGGTCTTTTCAAGTGTCCTGTCATCGCGGATGTCCACGTTGAAGGTGGTTTCCTGACTCACCGATTTCGTTTCGTACTCTGTGACGATGGGGCGGTTGTCAATGCCTTGCGCGTGACGCCAAAGGTCGCGTCCATTTTCGCCGAATAAATTGACGAGTTCTTTTTCAGGCCAGTTGGCAATGTCGCCAATGGTGTGAATGCCAAGTTCAGTTAATCGCGCGGAGGTTTTCGGCCCCACGCCCCAAAGCATGTCTGCGGGCAGGGGAGCGAGGAATTTAGCTTCGTCGCCGGCCGGGACGATGGTCAACCCGAAGGGCGGCTCGTTCCTTTGTTTGCCTGATTTTTTCCCGACCTCGGTTGCGATTTTCGCAACGAGTTTGTTGGATGCGATCCCGATCGAGCTGGGTAAATGCATTTCGTTTTTGATGCCAGCTTGCAGGTCAAGCGCGATGCGTGCCGGGGCTTCGCGCATGTCTGAGATGTCGAGAAAGGCTTCGTCGATGGAAATCTGCTCGACCAAGGAAGTCAAATTTCTGAGTTTGGTCATTACCTTTTCAGAATATTCCCCATAAAGTTTGTGCCGCCCGGAGACGATGATCAGATTCCTGCACAGTTGAATCGCGCGGCTCATGGGCATGGCGCTGCGCACCCCGAACGCACGCGCAGGATAAGAACAGGATGCGACCACGCCGCGTTCGTTGGGTTTGCCGCCAACAGCAAACGGCTTGCCGCGCAGGGCGGGGTTCTGAGTCTCTTCGACTGAACAGTAAAAAGCATCGAGGTCCAAATGAAGAATTGTGCGTGGCATTTTATAATTAACCTAAGTTGCTACCTTAAGATCAAAACAAAGACCTTTGCCACGAATTACGCGAATTTTTAATTTTATTCGCGAAAATCTGCGAAATTCGCGGCTAGTGATTTTTTCTTTTACCTGCTTTTGTGTAGATGGCAACTTGGGTTAATTATAGTGCAGGGATGGGACGAGATGTTTCAAGGACTGGTAAAAAATGACCAAGAAATTGGCTTAATAATATATTGAACAATCTCTTAAGAAAAGTTATACTAGAGATGGCGTATAGTCAAGGAACTTTTTTAGATTATTTACGTCCTTGTTTAGTATTTGTATTGTATGGAGGAAGAAATGAAACTAATATCGAAATTTGCAACAGCCCTGATCTTAATCGCCCTGATGGTTTCCATTCTACCTGCCGCGACTGTGCTGCCCGTTCAAGCCGCGACATGCTACTGGGCACAATTCGTTTCTGATGTGACGATACCCGACGGAACAAATTTCGCTCCGGGCGCAGCCTTCGTCAAGACGTGGCGGCTTAAGAATATCGGCACGTGCGCATGGAGCGATGTCTCGTTGATCTTCGACAGCGGCCAGCAGATGGGCGCGCCCGCTTCTTCTGCCCTGCCGACAACTGTCAACCCCGGCCAGACAGTAGACATCACTGTGAACATGACCGCACCCAGCGCGGCAGGTCATTACTTTGGCTACTATAAATTCAAGAGCACGGCTGGCGGTGTGTTCGGAATCGGCTCTTCGGCCAACAGCACCTTCTGGGTTGAGATCAACGTCAATTCAACTTCCGGCACCGGCTATGACTTTACCGCAAAAGCGGCTGACGCAACCTGGTCGACCGGCGCCGGGGCTTTCACCTTCCCCGGAACTGACGGCAATGCAAATGGCTTCGCACTTAAATTGGATAAACCCAAATTCGAAAGCGGAGTCGAATCTGCGCTGGCTGGTTTGTTGTTTGCCCCCAATGCTGTGGACAATGGTTACGTTCAAGGGATTTACCCGGCCTTCAACGTGCAAAGCGGGGATCGTTTCCAGGCGACCATTGGCTGCGAGTATGGCGCAACGACCTGTTATGTGACTTACCGCCTCGATTATCAGATCGGCACTGACCCGGTAAAAACCTTCTGGACCTTCCGTGAAAAATATGAAGGCTGGACGTACAACGTAAACCTCAGCCTTAGCACATTTGCCGGCAAGGATGTGAAATTTATCCTTGTCAATTCTGCGTACGGTTCGCCGACCGGCGATCGCGGCTTGTGGGTCAACCCGGTCATTTCACGTTCGGGCGGAACGGTTGCAACAAACACGCCCGCTCCGACTGTGACGGGAACTCCGCCCACTGCGACCCCCAGCAAGACCCCAACCGCTGTTTCCAGTTGTACTAATCTCGCGCAATTCATTTCAGATGTCACAGTAGCAGACGGGACAACTTTCGCGCCCAACGCGCCTTTCTTGAAGACCTGGCGCCTTAAGAACATCGGCACCTGCACATGGACGAATTACAGCCTGATCTTTGACACCGGCGAAAAGATGGGCGGTCTCGAACCCGCGCTCATTCCTGCCACAGTAGCACCCGGTCAGACCGTAGATATCAGCATCAACCTGACAGCGCCAGCAGTCGCCGGCACATATCGCGGATACTGGAAGTTGAAGACCGCATCCGGCACTCCTTTCGGAATTGGCACCGGCGGCACGAAGTCATTCTGGGTTGAGATCAAGGTCTCAGGCACGGCAGTGACGCCCGGCCCATCACCCACACCCGGCGCCACGGCAACTCCCATCACCGGCACACGCTATGACTTTGCTGCGAACGTTTGCGCAGCCACCTGGTACAGCGGAGCGGGAGCCTTACCCTGCCCCGGCACCGATGGCGATGCAAAAGGATTTGTTTTAATCACCAATCCCTCCCGCCTGGAAAATGGCACAAACGATAACCGCACCGGCTTGATCACCTTCCCGCAGAATATCAACAACGGATACATTCAAGGTTTCTACCCTGCTATTGCCGTACAGAGCGGCGACAAGTTCCGCTCCATCGTCAACTGCGAGAACGGCGCCACATCCTGCTTCCTAGTCTTCCGCCTTGACTATTCAATCGAAGGCAGTTCAACCATCACGAATTTCTGGGCGTTCTCTGAAAAATACGAAGGCCAGTATTATTCAGCAGACATCGACCTCTCAGCGCTGGCCGGCAAGAATATAAAATTCATTCTGACAGTGCTTGCCACCGGTTCAGCCACGGGTGACCGCGCCCTTTGGGTTGGCCCCATTATTTATAATGCCGGGTCTGTTGCGCCGACAACAACGTCCACCACTACAGCAACCGCAACAGTCACATCCACCGCCACAGCAACATCCACTGCAACCTCCACGCCCACAGCCACTGCCACCCCGTAATAAAAAAATGCAAAAAGTTCCCGCTGCCGAAAGGCGGCGGGAACTTTTTTTAAGTGCAATCGTCTAGTGGTCGAATTATCATTTGGAGGTTTCATGAAAAAGATATTGACCCTGATGCTTCTACTGCTGACTTCTTGTGCCCCTTCAGCATCCCCCACCTCTCAAACTTTTCCCAACACGATCACACCGCTCACGGCTGCGCCCGAGCCTGCTCCATTAAATCTGACAGTTGACTCTACCTCCGGGCAGATCCAACTCGCCATGCTCGAGAGTGCCGCAAGATGGCGAACCATCCAAATAAGCGGCGACATAAACTGGTATGCGCCGGACGGCACGGTGCAGGCGTTTCGTGAACAGGTATGGATCGACCCGCTTAACAGCAGATACAAAGTTGAACTGATCGGAACAGACACGCAAATCAGAATCAGCGACGGCGTTAGTGTTTATAACGCAAATGTCAACTCGGGGCAGGCGGAAGTTTCGCTGTACCCTGAGTTCGCGCACGTAGGTCAATACATTCCTCCGCTTGTTGAGGGCGAGGCTCATCCCAACCCCATTTGGGGACAAATCGGCACGCCGCTTTCGCAGCTTGCATTCCCTTCTGACTATGCTCAAAATACGGGCATCTTCAAACCAGTTGAGATGTCTTCAGTAGCCGGGCGTGATGCTCTTGTGGTCGAGTGGATGTACAGCGAAAACTCCTTCGTGTCATGGAAGATGTGGCTGGATACAAAAACCGCAATCATCTTGAAATTGCAGGAATTTGGAAAGGACGGAAGCGGGGCAATGCAGGGCGAACGAGTCATCAACAAGATCAGCTTTGATCAAATTTTTGACGAGACCTTGTTTGCCATCCCGCTTGATTCGCCCAGCGGAGCTGAGACTGCTTCAGTTGCGATCACGCCTATCGTAACAGAATCAGGCCCAATGACCGAAGAAGAAGCGGGTGAGTTGTATTTCTTCCTGCAACCGCGGCAGGCAGGTCAATCCATTCAATTAGTGCGCGTGTCTGGCATGTGCGTCGTTGACAGCGTGAATTGCCCGCCCATGGAAAAAATCCAGGTCCCGTTTGCATTTAATTTTACGATCAACGCATTAAGCTGGTCACCTAATGGAAAATATGCCGCCTTCGCTTATTCAGATACTCCGAGCGGCACACCGACAAAATTGTGGCTGTTCGATGCGTCTGCAAAATCATGGATATCACTCGCGCAGTTCCCGTATATTGATCCGCCGTTCTGGTCGCGTGATGGTCAATGGATTGCGTTTCGCACGCAGGATGGTTTGGGCGGCGAAGATGTGTATGTGGTGCGCCCGGATGGAAGTGAGTTGAAAAGCATTTCTGCCAGGCTGCCCGTTGGTGGACGACCTTATATCATGGACGGCTGGTATACCGAAAATGTGATCATGCGCTCGGCGTTGCCCGGTCATGAAGGGTCAATCTATTTAGTGCGTGCCGCCAATGGGCAGGCGCGCCCGATGTTCGAAACATTACTGACGAAAGCTCCATTCGTCGCTTCACCTGATGCGAGCCTGCTCGCGTATGATGAATACGATTACACGAGTCAAAATCATCTGCTTAAGGTGATGGAGCCTGACGGCGCGAATGCAGTGACACTGGCAAACTTCACTGGCGGAAGTTTGTATCCGCTTGTCTGGTCACCGGAAAGCAGGTTCGTTGCGTTTAATTATTACAGCAGTTTTTCCAGCGGAGAACCGCTCGCGGAAGTTTATGTGGTGAGTCGCAACGGGAAAAATCTTTCCCTTGTTTATAAAGGGGTGACGGTGGGGAGGCTGGTCTTTTCGCCGAATGGCAAATACCTACTTGTGGAGGAGACAACATCCCCGAGCGGCGGTCACTTGTTTTTGATCAATCTTGCCACATTGGAGGAGAGGATTTTGGAAGCCGCGGGTCTTTCCACCGACTTTGACTGGTACGCCCCATCGTGGAGGCCGTGACCCATTTTGCCTGACCCTCGAACGACCGAATGGGCATCACGCTGTCAGTGATGCTCATTTTTTTAAATCTGCGACGAAGTTGGCGGCATGGTGCCCATCCTGATGCGATTGCCCGAATCTCCGAATCGGCAGGGCTTGTAAATCAATTCTTAATATGCTATAGTAACGTGAAATAAATCATTAATGCCTTGATTGTTTTTTCGGAAGAGTTATCCATCATATGCAAGGTAATTCAGGTTCGGCGATTTCAGTCACCTTCATAAAAAACATGTTTGACGCCATGCAAGATGGATTGGGAGGGATGTGCAATTGACCAAGATAGTGCTTGTAATAGACGATGACCCCGAATTGGGAAAACTAATTGAGACCATTCTAAAGCCGCTTGAGCTTACAGTTCATCAGGCGTACTCGGGCGATGATGGTCTTAAGCAGGCGTACACGCTTCACCCTGACCTGGTCATCCTCGATATTATGATGCCCGGCCTGGATGGCTTTGAGGTCTGTTCACGTTTGCGCGAATTGACCAGTTTCCCGATTCTGATGTTATCCGCCCGATCTCATGAAAACGATATGTTGCATGGTTTCAATGTCGGTGTGGATGATTTTCTGCGAAAGCCTTTCAGCAAGAATGAACTTGAAGCTCGTGTAAAAGCCCTGCTCAGGCGCTCAAATAATGACAGCGCTGCCGAGACCCCATATATTAATACATATAATGATCCCGTTTTGGAGATCGACCTTTCATCCAAGACCGTTAAGCTCCGTGGAGCAATTGTGGAACTCTCTCCCAAGGAATATGATCTGCTTGCCTGCCTTGTGCGTGAACAGGGAAAAATTATGTCTCATCGCAAACTGGTGCGGGAAGCATGGGGAGAACCTTACATCAACGGTCAGGCTGTATCGTCGCTTTACATTTACTATCTAAGAAATAAATTGAAAGACGGTCAGTATGGGCATCAATATATCCGCACGCTGTGGGGGCGGGGATATTGGTTTGCACCGCGAGACGGCGGCGAACCTTCATAAGGATATTTATAAACAAAGGGGGAGTGTCGGCGCATATACGATAGAAAAGCCCGAATTTATCTCAAAATAATTCAAATAAAGATCAAAGATTCAAAAATATTTATGGGGGTAAAGTATGTTTGCATCAATTTTCAAGTTGCTTTCAAAATAAAAAACAATAGTCATTTCTTTTGTAAATTACCATTTCAATTTCCAAAGTCCTTTTAAATTGCCTTATGTGATCATGGCGTATGGGTAATGGGTAGCAGCGCTGACCTGGTTGCTGGCTGGAAATGAACTGGTAAAGATGGCGCAACTCATGATGCGGCTTTGGTGATTGGGAAGAGTCTTGCCTCTGACTTTCTGTGCCCAGCCAGCATTTGTTGATTTTTATTGTTCACCTTTCTTCTTTTTTTGAGCGAAGGGGGAAGATGACTTGATGAATTCCCGGTAATCCTGACAATTAATTATTGTCAGAGTGGCGGAGCACTCCCAAAACAAGGTTCATATGTATCCTCAAAAATTAAGGTTGGGCTTGTTACTTGATTCATTTAACGTCCCCGCGTGGGTATATAGCGTTGTTCAGCGCATTGTGAATGGGTGCTCGGGCACACTTGTGCTGTTGGTTTTGAATGATGAAAAGAGCCGAACCAACAAAACAGTAAAAGGAAAAAGTATCTATTCCTTATATAATCGGATCGATGAAAAAATATTCACCAAAGCCCCGAATCCGTTTGCCGCAAAAAACATAGCGGATATCCTCCCCAGCCTGTCGGTCTTAAAAGTTATTCCAATTCAGGATGGAGATAATTTGTTGCTAAGCGAAGCGGACCTGGAAAATATAAGAGGGCATCGGCTGGATATTTTGATGAGTTTTGGCTTTGAAGGATTGCGGCTTGAAACCCTCCATGCCGCCAAATATGGAACATGGTTTTATTATCACGGCGATGACAGGATAATGAAAGGCGGACCGCCGGGCTTTTGGGAGGTTGTCGAAAATTGGTCAGAAACGGGGACAGCCGTGCTGTCAGTAGGGGGGGATGCCTTTCCAGACCAGGTTTTGTTCAGGTCGCATTTTATAACCTACCCCTTATCCCCTGCCCGCCATAGAAGTTACTACTTTTGGGCGTCAACTTTATTCCTGCCGCGGCAGATAAACCTCCTCAACAGGCTTGGCGAAGAGAGGTATTGTCAGCAAACTAAAAAATATAACGCAGCCCCCCTGCGCACGGTCAAGAAATATGAAGCGCCGTCAAATTTTGCAGCGGCAAAAGCAATTGCCAGAATCGTCCTGCGGCTGGTAAAGGAATTCTTCCAGCGGATTTTTTTCATAGATCAATGGTTTTTATTGTTCAGTCTGAAAAATGAAATGTCCGATGATTTCAGCCGGTTCAACAAGATCGTTCCGTCTAAGGACAAGTTTTGGGCTGATCCACATGCCGCTCAAGTGAATGGGGTATATTACATTTTCATCGAAGAATTTTTGCGGACTAAAAACAAGGGGCATATATCCGTGATCGAGGTGGATGAACTTGGAAGGTGGAAACCGCCCGTTACGGTTTTGGAAAAAAGCTATCATTTGTCCTATCCGTTCATCTTCAAGTGGAATGACAGGTTTTACATGGTGCCGGAGTCGCGCGAAAATAAAACGATTGACCTGTATGAGTGTATTGATTTCCCGCATAAATGGGTTTTCAAGAAATGCCTGATGCGGGATGTTTCAGCTGTGGATACAACCCTGATTTATCATTCCAATAAATGGTGGCTTTTCACAGCCATTGCTGAAAACGAAGCCGCTGCGCCTAACGTTGAGTTGTTCCTGTTTTATACAGATAATCTCCTCGACGGGGAATGGCGGGCACACGCGCAAAACCCCATTGTTTCCGATGTCAAACGCGCCCGCCCGGCTGGCAGTTTATTCATGGAAGATGGGAAGCTGTTCAGACCGTCACAGGATTGCTCAAAAGCCTATGGATATGGATTTGACTTGAATGAGGTTGAGGTTCTCTCGGAATGTGAATACCGCGAAAAGAGAATAATATCCTGCAGGCCGGATTGGGACAAAAAAATCCTGGCCACACACACCTATGCAAATTTTGGAGACCTGACGGTCATTGATGTTTTCAGAAAGACGCCAAAGATCGGATAAACCTGCCCTGTCGGGGAAATGACATCGAAAATGGGAAACGAAGGAAAAATGGAAGAACAAGTTGTGCTCGACCTCGTTGTTAAAATATGCAAAACCCTTGCAGAAAACAACATCGACTATTGTCATTGGAAGAGCAATACTTTCCTGCTTCGCTCAGCAAGCGGCGAAAACGACCTTGACCTGCTGGTAAACAAAGCACACTCGCAGCGCTTTACAGAAATTCTCTCCAGCCTCGGATTTAAGGAAGCCTCGATTCCCCGGGAAGAAGTACTGCCCGGCGTGCAGGATTATTACGGGGTCGATCAAAAGACGGGGAAGCTGCTTCATGTCCATGCACATTATCAGTTGATCATGGGGAATGACCTCTCAAAAAATTATCGCCTGCCTGTGGAAAAAGCCTACCTGGCATCATCCGCTCAAAGGGGTCTGTTTCGCGTCCCCGCTCCTGAATTTGAACTTGTGATTCTGGTCATACGGATGGCTCTGAAACATTCAACATGGGACTCGATCCTCATGCGGCATGGACAACTTTCCAAGTCGGAAAGATGTGAACTGGAGGACCTCTCGACAAAAGAGAATTTGTCGAAGGTTGATGCGATATTGCCTCACGTCCCGGGGTTGAATCGTGGCTTGTTTAATTTGTGCCTGCAATCCCTTCAACCCGGCTGCTCGTATTGGACGCGCGTTAAGGCAGGGGAGCGTTTGCAAAAAACTCTGCGGACTTGTGCGCGGCGCTCCCACTGGCTCGATGTAGTGTTGAAATTCTCGCGCAGAATCTGGCAGCCCCTTTTACGGCGCGGGTTTAGATATGCGCCGAAGAATCGATTCGCAAACGGCGGACTGTTCATCGCAATTGTCGGCGGTGATGGGGCGGGCAAAACAACAGTGATCGATGAATTGGATAATTGGCTTTCAGGGAAGTTCGAAGTCAAAAAACTTCACATGGGGAAACCAGCCTGGTCATGGATGACAACCATAATTCGAGGCATTTTGAAAATAGGCACGCTCTTGCGGCTTTATCCCTTTGAAGGAGATATCTACGAGGAAGCGCAGCAGCCGCATGGAATTCCCTGGTTTATCAGAGCCGTATGCACCGCCCGCGACCGCTACCTGACCTATATTCAGGCGCGGCGACTTTCTTCGAATGGAAGCCTGGTGCTGTGTGATCGGTATTCCTTCCCGGGCTTTATGAAAATGGATGGTCCGCAGTGTGACTCGGCAATGGCAGAGTTGCAAAGAACAAGTCGATTTTTGGAATTCCTCGTCAAAAAGGAAAGATATTATTACGAGCAAATAAAATTGCCTGACTTGTTGATCGTTTTAAAAGCCGATCCGGAGATCACGGTTCGGCGAAAAACGAACGAGACTCAAGTGTCGGTTCGGGCACGATCGACCGAAGTATGGAACTTGAATTGGAAAACACTGTCAGCTTTTGAAGTTGACGCCAACAGGTCAAAGGAAGAAGCGTTCTCTCAAGTTAAGGCTATCGTTTGGGAACATCTATAAGCATGTCGACGATCACTCATCCAATGAAATTTATCTCAAGCCTGTTATCCGATAAAAGCTTGACGAAAAAAGCATACCTAAACGCACTGACGGTGGTGCTTGAATATGGTGCGAGTTTGATCGTTGGTTTTCTCATTACACCCTTAATGGTTGCGGGGTTGGGAAATTATTTATTTGGGATGTGGCAGATTCTGAATCGCCTGATTGGGTATATTAATCCTGTCAGCGGCCGACCCGGCTTTGCCCTGAAAGCGACTCTTGCCAATCAACAGGCATCCATAGATTACGATCAAAAACGCCGCTATGTTGGCAGCACGCTCCTTATCTGGTTATTCTTTTTAGCGCCGCTGATCGGCATCGGCGCAACCGTGAGTTGGTTTGCGCCTTACTGGGTTCACGCGCCAGCCGCATACATTTGGATCATCCGCGCGGTTGCGGCATTGCTCGTTTTGAACACGATCGTCAACACATTATCATCCATACCACAGGTAACCCTGCAAGGTGAAAACCTTGGTTACAAACGAATGGGCATGTCGGTGATTCTTGTACTCGCCGGCGGATGTTTTACCTGGCTGGCTTTGTATTTAAAGACAGGCATCATCGGTGTTGCCGTCGCTGTGATAACGTCAACTTTAACAACTGGTTTGTTTTACCTTTGGGTCGTAAAAAGTTATACCCCGTGGTTCGGCGCGGCAAGGCCGCGGCTTGCTGACGTGCGCCAAATGCTGGGTTTGAGTTGGTGGTTCATGGGTTGGAATTTGGTGACGACCCTGCTTTTAGCCAGCGACGTTGTAGTGCTGGGCTTGCTTAACTCAGTTGAGTCAGTAACCAATTATTCACTGACCAAATATGTCCCTGAAACTTTGATCGGCGTCATCGTCATTATTCTTTTTGGTATCATGCCCGGGCTTGGCAGCATCATCGGAACAGGCGATTACAAAAAAGCTGTCCGCCTGCGCGATGAGATCAATTCATTCATCTGGCTTGCGGCGACAACTTTGGGCGCATCCATCCTGATCTGGAATCGAGTTTTTATTGGATTATGGGTAGGCGCTGACCATTACTCCGGTTCGATTCCCAATCTGTTGGTTGTTCTGGCCGCGATGCAGCTTGCTCTCATCCGCAGCGACGGCAATATCATAGACCTGACATTGCGTCTCAGCCAGAAAGTGCTTCTGGGGCTTTTATCTGTTGTGGTTTCCATTACTGCTGCGGGCATTATGGTTGGTTACTTCAAAATGGGAGTTGTCGGATTGTGCCTCGGCATCATGAGCGGACGGTTAATCATCAGCATTGGCTATCCTGTCTTGATCAGCCGTTTCCTCGGCATTTCATTATCCTCTCAATTAAATCGGATGCTTCGCCCGTTTATCGTTACTCTTCTGCTTTTTTCACTCTCAATCGGACTGGATGCCTTTGTGCCAATTACGTTTGATAAAGGAATGATGGGCTGGCTTGGCTTCATTGTTTCTGCCGCTGTGACAGGCATCTTGATGCTGTTGACATCCTTCTTCGCGGGCTTGTCCGTCGATCAACGCAAAAACATGCTGCGTCGTGTTCGAACGGCGGTCATCACCACTGAAACAGCCGATGAATAAACCAGCAGCGCGCATCGTTGAAATCGTCGGCCCGGCAGGCGCAGGCAAAACCACTTTAAGCCATGCATTGAGTCGCTGCAAAGATATTTATCTGGGCAGTTTTCCCGATATCCGAAAAATATCCAATATCCCTTTCTTTTTCTGGAACTGCCTTCAAATATCTCCCGCCCTTCTCAGTTGCCCGCGCCGCATCAGCAGAAAACTTACGCGGCGGGAATTTGCATGGCTTTCCATTCTACATGGATGGCCTGCCCTCCTGCAAAAAGAGTTGAAAAACAATAAAACGATTATTCTTGATCAGGGTCCCGTCTATTTGCTGACGGAGACAGGCAGGTTCGGTCCCGAATATCTGAGAAGAAAAAAAGCAGAAAACATGTGGGCGGATTTGTATTCACGCTGGTCAGGCACGCTGGGCATGATCATCTGGCTGGATGCAGGAGACACAGACCTGCTAAAACGCATCCGCAGCCGGGACAAGGGGCATGTTGTCAAAAACGAATCGGCTGATACAACCTTTGAGTTTTTGGCTGAATACCGCAAGGCTTATGAACAAGTGATCTCCAGTTTAATGGCAGGCCAGCCTGAGCTGAAAATTCTTCGATTTGATACCAGCAAAACCTCAACAGAAGAGATCGCGAATCAACTTTTATCTGAATTCAAATCGGCTTGAAAAAATCAACATGAAAACATCGAAGGAACGACTGGCATTCTTTTTGCCCGGCTTGTATGAAGGCGGGGCTGAACGCATTGTTCTTAATCTGACAAAGGGTCTGTCTGAGCGCGGCTATGCGGTTGACCTGGTTCTCGCGCGGGCTGAAGGCCCTTACATGGATCAAATACCTGCCGGCGTAAGGCTGATTGACTTGAAGGCGGCGCGTGTAATAAACAGCGTACCTGCTTTAATCAAGTACCTTCAAGGCGAACGCCCGTCTGCTTTGTTTTCCGGGATGTTCACCAACATCATTGCCCTGTGGGCAAGACGGTTATGTGGTTTTCCCGGCCGGTTGATCATCACGGAACATAATTCCCTTTCTTCCATCGTGAAAAACAAGCACGATTTGCGCTGGCAGATGTATCCAAAATTAGCGCGGCAATTCTATCCCTGGGCAGACAGCATCATCGCCGTTTCACAAGATGTGGCGAATGACCTGGAGCGGACGGCAAAGATCTCGCACGAATTAATTCAGGTTGTTTACAACCCCATCGTAACAACCGATTTGCAGGAAAAATCCGAAGCGCCGTTGGAGCATCCCTGGTTCAAAGATGGCGAGCCTCCGGTGATTTTGTCGGTGGGACGTTTGACAGACCAAAAAGCCTTCGATGTATTAATTCAGGCTTTTTCAATTGTGCGGAAAAACCATCTTGCACGTTTGTTGATCCTTGGCGAAGGGGAAAACCGCCCGGCGCTCGAAGCTTTGGTCAAACAGCTTGGCCTTGAGCAGGATGTGTGTTTGATGGGCTTTGTGGAAAATCCATATTCATTTATGGCTCATGCTTCATTGTTCGTGCTTCCCTCAAGATGGGAGGGATTGCCGACTGTATTGGTGGAAGCGTTGTATTTAGGCGCGCCCATCGTCGCGACAGACTGCCCCGGCGGGTCGCGGGAAATCTTGAAGGGCGGAGAATTTGGCAGACTGATCCCAGTGGATGATCCTCTCATTTTAGCAGAAGCAATTATCGGGTCGATGAATGACCGCCGCTCTTTTCCTCCAAAGGAAAGTTGGGAACCCTTCCATTTGGATTTTGTTGTGGATCGGTATGTGAGTTTGTTGCCGGGAGTTTCATAATGCGCAAGATTACCTATTGGCTGGCGGTGCTGTTGATATTCATCGTCCCGTGGGAGGATAGCATTTCCGTCACGACCTTGGGTTCGCTGGCGCGGGTGATAGGGCTTGTGGTTGCGGTGTTTTGGCTGGCAACCATGCTGATGGAGGGACGCTTCCGGATACCCCACCTTTTTCACGCGATCGTGCTGTTATTTTTCCTGTGGAATTTTTTGAGCGTGTTTTGGAGCCCGGATATAGATAGTACGTTCCAGCGCATTAAAACCTATAGCCAGATACTTTTCCTGATGCTCATATTTTGGGAGGTCTTCCAGAAACCGGAAGACCTCATGACCGGGCTTCAGGCATATATTTACGGTTGCTACGTATTGATTGCAAGTTCGATCTACAACTACATCAACGGGAATGTGGCCGTTGCCTATGAAGGACGATACAGCGCTACTGGGGTGAACGCCGTTGACCTGACGCTGATCTTGATGATGGGATTGCCTGTCGCGATGCAGTTGTTCTTTGCGGCGGGTGAGGGAACGAAGGCGGCGGTATGGAAATTAATTAATCTGGCTTACATTCCGCTGGCTCTTTTTTCGATCATCCTTACCGGGAGCCGCACATCCCTGATCGCGGTCATCCCGTTTGCAGTGTATCTGGTGGGGACGCGGCAGATCAAGTTTGACCGGAAGTTGTTGGTGTTCGGCATTTTGACGGTTTCGTTCATCATTCTGCTGCCGTTTATTCCGCAGTCAGTCACAGCGAGGCTTGGCACATTGGGCGCATCGATTGAGGCGGGAGATCTCGGCGGACGGGTTGGTCTATGGCTGCAAGCCCTTCAGGTATTTTCAAAACATCCGATCACCGGCCTTGGCAGCGGCACGTTGGATTCGGCGATCGGCTCGGCTGCGCATAACACCTTTGTATCGGTGACTGCCGAAACAGGTTTTATCGGCCTGGCGCTATTTCTTACCATTCTGGCATTGGTTTTTTTTCTGGCATGGAATATCCCCAATGGGAACTCGGGACTCTGGGTGGCAATTTTTCTGACATGGGTCATCGGCGTTAGCTCGCTTTCATGGGAATTCAGGAAGCTGACCTGGTTGTTCCTTAACTTCATTGTTATCGAAGGGAGTTTCACGTACGAGCAATTGCATGTTGGGGCGGTGAAAGCGGGGCTTGCCAAACACATAAGATCTTTTTTCAACGTCAATGAACCCGGCGCTAAAACTGAGTCAGGTTGATGAAAATAAATTCGCGAATCGGATTGGTTGTGATTTTGCTGGTTTCGGTAATTTTCACAGGCTGTGCCCCAGACCAATCGATTCTTGAGGCTGCCGCCCCCGCACAGGCAATTGAAACAAGCGCTTTGGGTCCTTCGTCAATTCCTGCTTTTCCCGGCGCGGAGGGATTTGGGTCCGCGACAGTCGGCGGCCGTGGGGGAAGGGTGATCGAGGTGACCAATCTTGACGACTCTGGCCCGGGGTCTTTACGAGCAGCTATCGGCGCAGAAGAGAGGCGGATCATTATCTTTCGCGTGGCTGGCACGATCGAGCTTGAATCCGGTCTGGTGATCTCTGAGCCTTATATCACCATTGCAGGTCAAAGCGCGCCGGGGGAAGGCATCACAGTGCGCGGAATTAATTCGCAGGTCGAGGCTTTGATCAATATCCAAACTCATGATGTTCTCGTTCGGTTTCTTAAGCTGCGGGCTGGTCCGCCATCGGCGGGCGATGGGATGATGATCATGGCTGACGATGCTCATGATACCTACAATGTCATGATTGATCACAACTCGCTGAGTTGGGCGGTGAATCGAAACCTGGCCACATGGTATGACGTTCACGAGATTTCAATTCAATGGAATATTTTCTCCGAAGGTTTGGATTGCAGTATTCATCCCAAGGGCTGTCATAGCAAGGGAGTTTTGCTCGGCGGTTATGCCAGCGACGAGGATAAGGATGAACCGGGCGCGGGCAATATTTCCTTCCATCATAATTTGATGGCGCACAACGGGGAACGCAATCCATTGGTTTCGACAAGCGGCGTCACCGATGTGGTTAACAATGTCGCCTACAACCCGTTTGGGTCATTCAGTCACGTGGACTTTCAGCATCAATTGACTGTCATACCGGTCAACTATGTTGGGAATTATTTCAAGGCAGGCGCAAATACCGACCCGGGAAATTATGGCATTGACATTGCCAGCCCGGAAATTCTGGGAGCGCAAATATATGTTGAGGGGAACATTGACCCGCAGCGGCTGAGTGATGCCCAGCCGGGAGTTGACATGGTTGACCCTGATGCCCGGCCTTATGTTGTCTCTGCGCGGAACCCGGCTGCCCCGGTCACCTCAACCTCTGCACTGGAGGCTTTTGACCTGGTTCTGGCTGGCGCGGGGGCGCAGGCGGGACTGGCTTGCGATGGAACATTTTTTACGCGACGCGACGCCATCGACACCCGCATCGTCAGCGAGGTCAGGAATGGCACGGGTGGAATTATTGACGACCCATCCGAGGTCGGCGGCTGGCTGGCCATTCCTCCCGTCGAGCCTTGCGAAGATTCAGATCATGATGGAATGCCCGAGCTTTGGGAACAAAAATTTGGCTTCAACCCCGTAGACCCTTCAGATGGTTCCACCGATGCAGATGGGGACGGATACACAAATGTCGAGGAATTCCTGAATGGCACAGACCCGCTTCAATAAGGAAACCATTCAATGCAAATCACCAAATCCAACCAGAAGATCAAAGCGTGTGCCTCTGTTCAGGTTAAGCGGCTGTTGTTTGTCGGCCCGAAGCCGCCGCCGATCGGCGGCTCGCCGCTGACAGTGCAGGCAATGCTCGAAGAATTATCCTGCAACCCGTCTGTTCAAGTCGTGGTGATCAATACTTCGCCTGCGATCGATGTCAGAAAAAAAATGACGGGGTTTAACTTCGAGAAAGTCTGGCGGTCGATCCTTATCCTGCCGAAATTTATCTACGAAGCTCCGCGCTGTGATGCCGCCCTGATTTTTGCCAATGATCTCTTTGCCATCACCCTCGCGCCGCTGCTTTTATTGATCGCCCGAATTTTTCACAAACCATTTTTCCTCAAACCTGTCGGCGCAGGGCTTGACCTGTTCATTAATGCGCAGAGAAAAATATTTCGGGAATACCTGCTTTTCGTTTTGCGCAAAACAGACGGCATACTGACGCAGACCAAACTGCTCAAAGATGACCTGCGCAAACTGGGCTGCAAAAATGTGTTTTATCTGCCCGGCTGCCGGCCATTGCCGCAAAATTCCCTGGCGCCAAAAAAATACTCCTCTGACCTTCGTTTGATCTTTTTGGGGCACATCACCAGGCTCAAAGGACCGCTGATCCTGCTCGACGCGCTCAAGATCGTTTCCGATATCTGTGATGAACAGGTGACCTGCGATTTTTTTGGCCCGATCCATGACGAGGTCCGCGATGAGTTCCTGAAGGAATTACAGTCGCTTCCCAATGCCCGTTATCGCGGCGTGGCCGAGGCGGGGACAGGCTCACAGTTGATCGCGCAATATGATGTGCTGGTGCTCCCAACTTATTACGATACCGAAGGGCATCCCGGGGTATTGATCGAAGCGATGCATGCCAGCGTGCCAGTGATCACCACCCAGGTTCGTACTTTTCCCGAACTGGTCACGCATGGGATCAACGGCTTCCTCGTCCCAACCCGGGACAGCGACTTTCTGGCGCAGGCCATCATCCTGCTTGCGCTCGACCCGAGCCTGAGGGAAAAAATGGGGGAAGCCAACCATGTTAAGGGGCAGGAATTTTATGCAAAAAATGTTGTTGCGCAATTGTTGAAGATCGTCTTTCCCGATCTGCGCATGGCGAGATAACGCGAATGAAAATTCTATTCATGGCTCAATGTTATGCCCCTGAGAATGTCAGCGCAGCGGTCTTGATCACCGAGCTGGCCGTTGACCTTGCAAAGCGCGGGCATCAAGTCGCCATTGTCACAGGCGCGCCGAACTACCCGCAGGGGCGAATTTTCGAAGGGTATCGCAACAGTCTATTTGCCGTAGAGGCTTTGGACGGCGTGCGGGTCATCCGCACCTGGAGCTATATTTCGCCTTCAAAGAAAATCCTGCCGCGCTTGTTCCATTACGGGACGTACAGCGCAACAGCTTTTTACGGCGGATTGTTCGCCGGCCGCCCGGATGTGATCGTCAGTTACTCCCCGCCGCTTCCACTCGGACTTTCGGCCTGGTTGCTGAGCCGAATCTTTCGCGTGCCGTGGGTGCTTCAAATCGAAGACCTGTTCCCCGATGCCGCAGTTGCCGCCGGCGTGATGACGAATAAAAGACTCATCAATTTTTTTCATGGAATGGAAAAATTCCTTTATCGCCATGCCCAGCGTATTTCGGTCATCTCGCGGAATTTTCGGCAGAACCTGCTCGAGAAGGGAATCCGCAACTCGAAGATCAAGATCATTCCCGTCTGGGCTGACCCGCAGCAGGTGCGCCCCATGCAAAAGCTAAATGCCTTCCGCCGTGAGCATTTGCTGGACGATAAATTCATTGTGATGTACGCAGGCAACATCGGGTTGACGTCCTGCCTTGAGGATGTGCTTGGCGCGGCGGAAACTTTGCGAGCGAATAAAGACATTCAATTTGTGATTGTCGGGGAAGGCGTCAAAAAAGAAGCGCTCGAAGCAGAAGCACAAGCCGGGCAGTTATCCAATATATTATTCCTGCCATTTCAACCAAGGGAGGTATTTTCTGAAATGCTCGCCGCCGCCGATCTTGGGCTTGTGACGCTCAACGCAGGCGCGGTGCTTTCGTCAATGCCGAGCAAGATATTCAATGTGATGGCCAGCGCGCGCCCGATTTTGGCGGTCACCCCGCCCGGAAGTGAGATCATGCAGATCGTGGAAGAAGCAGGCTGCGGGTGGAATGTTCCGCCCCAGTCGCCTGAAAAACTGGCAGAGGTCATCATCCAATTAAAAGAGCAGGAAACTTTGCTCGATCAGGCAGGTCAAAATGGACGTGCCTGCCTTGAGAAATTTTATTCCCGCAATCATTGCGTTGATGAGTATGAAAAAATGTTGTCTCTTTTGTGTGACCGGGTTCTGTTGGAAACCGCCAGAGCAGGAGGAACATTATGAATGCCGAAACTTTTGCAGAATGGATGCGGCGCCAGGGACATCAGGTAATTCGCACAGCCAGCAGTTATTGGTACGATGCCGGCCCGCGTGTGTTGCAGGCATTCCCATATCATTGGCTGATCACGCCGGATGAAAAAGAGATTCGCGGTCTGATGTTGAAGCATGGAATTGCCGCCCTGCGATATTCAACGCCGATGGATTTTCCAAACGGCATGGTGAGCTATCATGTTGTTTTGCATAAGCCCTATCAACTTGATGGGTTGAGGTCGCAGGCGCGCAATGGGGTGAAGCGCGGGCTGGAGCATTTCAAAGTTGAACAAATTTCTTTTGAACGGTTGGCCACCGAGGGCTGGGCCTTGCAGCAGGATACTTTGACGCGGCAGGATCGCCTGCGAAGCATGACCCAACAAGAGTGGGAAATCCTGTGCCGATCAGCAGAAGGCTTGCCGGGTTTTGAAACGTGGGCTGCGATCTCAAATAATGAGCTTGCGGGCGCGGTCATCATCTGCCGTATTGATGATGTGTTCAATGTGCCGTTTGCGATGAGTCACAGCCGCTTTTTGGCTGACCATGTCAACAACGTCATCTTCTATTCTGTCAGCTGTGAGATGTTGAACCGCGAAGGCGTGAGCAATATTTTCTTTACAGTGCAATCTTTGGATGCGCCGGCTAATGTGGATGAATTTAAATTCCGCATGGGGTTTGAACCGAAGGCAGTTCGCCAGCGCGTGGATTTTCATCCGCTGCTGAATCCTTTTGCCACACCCGCGGTTCACGCCTTAACCGAGAAGCTGCTTCAGCGCGACCCATCGAATCCTACGCTGGCAAAAGCGGAGGGTATGCTGCGCTTTCATGTGGAGGGCAAGCGCAGCATCACTGAACAAGCCTGGCCCAAATGCCTGCCCGCACAACGCGAGATCGGCGCAAGTTGAATCTGCCAAAGCAGAAAGGAGAAACAATGTCAAATTTCGATGGCTGTCAACTTCCGTGCGTGCCAAAGTTTTCCATCGGGTCAGCCGAGGTGGGCGGGCAATCACCCATCAGGCGTATTAAACGTCTGCTGGCGGTTCCGTGGAATTATTACGGGAAAAAATGGCTGAAGAAGGCGTATTACCTGTCCGTTCGCTGGCAGGGGACTTCGCCTCAGCAAATGAAGGCGAAAGACCTGGCTCCCGAGATCCCTTTTGTCACAGGTGATCTGGTAAAGGTGCGCTCGCACGAGGAAATCCAATCAACGCTTGACCCATTCAAGGAGTTGAAAGGCTGCGCGTTTCTGCCGGAGATGACCCAATTCTGCGGGACGCAGCAGCGCGTGCTCAAGTCTATGCAGGTCTTTTTGGATGAGCGCGATTACAAAGTAAAAAAAGTGCGCGGAGTTATTTTGCTGGAAAATGTGATCTGTAATGGGACTCCGGCATTTGGTCCGTGTGACCGTTGTTGTTTTCTATTCTGGCGCGAGGAATGGCTGGAAAAGATATCTGGATAGGTGTATCTCTGCACCGATGTGAAAGTTTCTAGTGGAGGAAAAATGATCCGTTTAACACCGCAACTAAAGCAGTCTGAAAATTTGGGAAAGGATAGCCTGGCCGACAAGTCCCTTCGAAATACGATGACAGGATTTTTTAAACGCGCATTCGATTTCACCGCCGCCTTGATTGGGCTGGCACTTCTTACGCCATTTTTTATAATTATCGGAATACTCATCAAACGAGATTCGCCCGGGCCGATATTTTTTTGGGGGTCGCGCATCGGGCGGTATGGCGTTGTATTCAAGATGCTCAAGTTCCGCACGATGTATGAAACCCCGAAAAGCTACCGCGGTCCGCGCGTTACCAGCAAGGAGGATGACCGCATCACGCCTTTCGGAAAATGGCTGCGTGATACAAAGCTGAACGAACTGCCGCAGCTTTGGAATGTGCTGATCGGCGAAATGAGTCTGGTTGGTCCGCGGCCTGAAGACCCCGCGATCTCCAAGACCTGGCCGACAACTGTTGCGCGTGAGATTCTCTCCGTGCGGCCCGGCATCACAAGCCCGGCTTCGGTTGTGTATCGTGATGAAGAAAGTATGCTTCATGCAGGGGAAGTGATGCGCAAGTACCTGCACGAGTTAAGCCCCGACAAAATGCGGCTGGACCAGCTTTACGTCCGTTACCGCTCGTTCTGGCTCGACCTTGATGTGATCCTCTGGACGGCTTTGTTATTAATGCCGAAGATCAAATCCTACTCGCCGCCGGAACCTCTGCTATTTGTAGGGCCGGTGTCACGCTTGATCCAACGCTATGTCAGCTGGTTTATTTGGGACTTCCTGATCGTATGGGCTTCGATAAACATTACCGGCGCATTCGTCCGCCTGTTCGGTCCGTTGGATATTGATTGGCTGACGGCTGTCAAAATGGCGTTTGGGTGCTCGCTGTTGTATAGCATTGCAGGGCTGCTCTTAAATACCAACCGCATAAACTGGCCCAAAGCTTCGTCCTGGGAATCGGGGCGCCTGTGGATTGGCTGGTTCGCGGCAACAGCCATCATGTTTGGTATCCACTTTTATTTGGGATTTGGCAGCCTGCGTTTTTATGGGGTGATCCTCGGAGCGTCGTTACTTTCCCTTTTAGGCATAATCGTTATCCGTTACCGCGGACAATTAATCAGCGGCCTGATTAGCCGGATATTGACCCATAAGCTGAATTCAAGCGTGATCCGTGAGCGCGTATTAATTGTCGGTTCGGGGCGGACTGCGGAGAATATGGCATGGTTAATGGGGCACCCAACCTATTCGGGTAAGTTCCAGATCATCGGCTTTATTGATGATGACCTGCTTTCACAAGGGATGAAGATTTACGGCTCGAAGGTCATCGGCAGGGTCAAGGATATTCAAAAGATCGTAAAAGACAACGACATTGGGCTGATCATTCTGGCAGATAATCAGATGGCATCGAAGAATTACAACGAGTTTCGTAACATGGCAAGTTTTTATCCGACCAGAGTGGTTGTTGCGCCGGATATATTCGGGTCATTAACTTACCTGGATGGCAAGCTGCCCGACAAGGATGATGGCAGCCACCTTGATAATTTCCAGTGCCAATACTGCCTGGCCCGGCATGGAAATCATCCCCAATAATTCAATCGAGTTTGACGGATAATAAAGATGACTTTTGGGTTCACCCGAAGATTGCTGATTTTTTGTCAATTATTTTGGGGAAGGGGGATTGCCAATCTGAGGGTAATTTCGGATAATATTCACGGAAGAATTTGCGCATTGCTTTGTAGTCAGCTTTCCAGTGAGAGGAACAGATCATGACGATAAAAGATTTAATCCTTCTTATGTGGCGAAATTTCCGCTACATTGCTTTGGGGCTTGTTGTAGGTGCGGGTCTCGGGGTCGGCGCCTCGGCATTCCAGCCACCTGTCTATGAGGCAACCACCAAGGTATTTGTCAGCAGACCCCGCGTGCAAAGTAATTCGGACATGCTTTCGCTGAGCGATGAGCAATTCCTGGCGATCAATCTCCAGCTGGCGAAGTCTCCGTCTGTTTTGAGTGAAGCCTCCTCTCAAGTGGGCGGAAAAATCGCTTCGGACAATATTCAGGTTGGCGCAGTCCCCAACTCGTTGATCATCCAGATCAAGGTTCAGGACAATGATCCGCAGCGGGCGGCGTTAATCGCCAATGCGCTTGTGGAGACTCTCATCAAACAAAATAATGAACTGTTAGCCGGGCGCTATGCAGGCTTTGAAAATGCAATAACTGCGCAAATCGATGCGGCGCAGGAACAAATAATAAATTTGCAGGCTCAGGTCAATCAGCTAAATAATGAAGGTATTCAAAATCAGTTAACACAAGTCAATCAACAGATCGAGCAGTTGAATTTGGAAATCTCTGCGATTGAACAGGAGATCGCAGGGAAGTCACAATCGCTGGCTCCTCTTGACCTTGTGGCTGTTGCCGAAAAACAGTCACGGCTGGATCAGCTGCATTCATTGATGACCCTTTATCGGCAGATTCAAACCAACCTGACCTATATTGGGAAACCCGGGCAAAGCGGTTTGGAATTGGAGAATCTACAGCTTGCTGCGCTCCAATCAACGCTGGATCTCTACCAGCAAATCCATCTTAACTTGATCAATAACCGCGAAAATGTGCGGTTGATACGCATGCAAAATACTCAAAACGTAATGCGAATCGTATCTGCCATCCCGCCTAAAAACCCTGTGCGCCCGATGCCTGCTCTGTATATTTTGTTGGGCGGCGTTGCGGGATTCTCTATCGTAGTCACTGCGATTCTGACGATCGATCATTTGGATGACTCGTTGAAGTCGGAGAGGCAAATTGAAAAACTGCTTGAAATACCGGTCCTGGGATCTGTTTTTGAGGGCAGACAGGCTGACAAGAAATTGATCATGTCGCAGGACATACGTTCTGTTGAAGCAGAGGCGTTTTGCGCATTAGGCGCAAGCGTCGAAATTTTATGCGCGGGAAAAAATATCCACTCATTAATGATTGTGAGTGCCGAACCGGCAGATGTCAAAACAGCCGTTGCTGCAAATCTTGCCATCTTAAATGCGCAACAGGGAAGGCAGGTAATCCTTCTTGATGGAGATGTCAGACACCCTTACCTGCACAACCTCTTTGGGCTGGAAAATCAAAAAGGATTTGCAGACCTGCTGAGTGACAGGGTGGATATTAAGACTGCCCGCCGCGCAGTGGATGGAGTGAGTGGGCTGGCTTTGATCTCCGGCGGCATTGCCGAAAAAGAATCTGCGACCTGGCTTGAGATGAAAAAATGGAAGCAGTTATTACAGGAGTTTCAAAAACAATCCGATCTGGTGATCGTTGACGGCCCGCCCGTGAATGTAGCTGATACGCAGATGCTGGCTTCCAAAGTACATGCGGTTCTTTTGGTGATCAGGTCAGGTCACACCCGCAGCGATTCGGTTCTCGCCGCCTTGAAAAAACTCCAGTTGGCCGGTTCCCGGGTGATTGGCGTGGCCCTTTATCACCAGGAGCAGGCTCGGGGTATAAACATTCTTCCCCGCTGGCCTGCAAAAAATAAGCAAAACGCCACGCAGGATATCCCTGCTGATAGCGACACGATCACTGATGATGCCCCTGCGGTTTTACCTTAATCCCATTTGTCTGCTCCTTTTGGCCGGCAAATGGGAATTGACAACGGGGGGAATCTTCGACCGGATAGCTTCTGACAAGGTTTTGGGTAGCGTCATTTACTGTTAATTCCTTTGCGAACGAAGGGGGATTCTAAAAAAACAGGGCTAAGTAAACAGGGCGGAATTAAACATTTTCGACTGAACAACTCAAATTTATCTCAAAATAATTCAAATAAAGATCAAAGAAACAAAAATATTTATAGGAGTAAAGTAGGACTGTGTCCAATTTTAAGTTGCTTTCGAAATGTAAATTATTAAACAATTCTTTCCGGTTTTGTCTTTTCAATTCGCAAATTCTTTCAAATTGGATTGCGTGAACATACAGCAAAAGGGATAAATATGGAATCCGTCGTTCAACAACTCGCTGAAAAGATAAACATGTCATTTGATGAATTCATCGGGGAAATGCGAAAACGGGGCTGCAGCGAACCTACGGCTATAAAAATTTGGCGTGGGGAGTACGAGCACTTCCAAAATTTCAATGACCACGATATGTCGCTTAGCAACCTTCGCAAGGCGGCAGATGTGTTGAAGGTAGGAACAGGGAGCCTTTTGCCAAGGTAGCGTTGTCAGGCAGCTTGTTTGATGGAGATTAAGAATCAACTTGTGAGGTCAAAGGACTCCGAAAATTCATGTCAATGATCCGATTAACGAAATAGTTTCATTGCTTGCGAGTCGCTAATCAGGATGCTCAAGTACTACCCAAGAATACTTTCCCCGGGAGGGACGATATGCACACCAAGTTCACCAAAAAAATATCCAAAACCAGTTTCCAGGTCATGTATGCTTTTATGATCCTTTCCATGCTTTTGGCTGCTGTTGGGGTTCAACCAGCCAGCGCGTCCACTTTCCACACGATCAGCGGCAACGCCGGGGTGGCAAGCGCAACTGTCACCTATAATGGCGACGGGTGGTTCAACGCTGACGGTTCAGTGACTGCGGATGGATCGGGGAATTACACGATCACAGTCCTGCATGGGTGGGACGGTACAGTAACACCTTCAAAAGCTGGCTATAGCTTCTCGCCTACCAGCAGGAGTTACGCCGATATTTCAGTTAACCAGACCGGTCAGAATTACACTGCCACGGCGGTCACTTACACCATTAGCGGCAGCACCGGAACTGCGGGGGCGGGAGCCACCCTCACCTACACCGGCGGGTCAACCACCGCTGACGGTACTACAGGGAATTACTCGTTCACAGTCCCGGGTGGATGGTCAGGTACGGTAACGCCTTCCAAGGCTGGCTTCACCTTTACGCCGCCCAGTCGAAGTTATACCAACATCACGTCCAACCAGACCAATCAGAATTACACTGCTGCAGCGATCCTGCCCACCATATCCGGCAACGCTGGAGTAGGTAGCGCCATTTTAAGCTATACAGACGGTACTCCCAAGACCGTCACTGCAAATAGCACTGGCGCGTATACCCTTCAGGTTTCCAACAACTGGTCTGGCACAGTCACACCTTCCAAGACCGGCTTTGCTTTTTCGCCGGCCAACAGGGTCTACACCAATGTAACTTCAAATCAGACCGCGCAGGATTACACCGCAAGGCCGACCGCATTCAGCTTTGCATCAATAGCTGATGGCCATGCTGAAGTCGCCTATTTCACAGCCACTGTCAACCAGGTTGCAACGTTGAACCCGGCGCTGGTTATTTTCAACGGTGATCTGGAAGATTCCGGTTTCACTTCCACTGAAATTAACCCGATGGTCAACGCGCTGAAAGCCGCAAATCTTTTTAATAAAACTTATTTGGTTAGAGGCAATGCCGATAATCACGTTGCTGGCAGCGCAGCCCTTTGGGAGACGTATTTTGAAACAGCCCCGAATATAAAAGTGCCGCCGGCATATGTCACCAATAAAGTAGCCATCAATTCCTCATCGGATCAATTAACCTACAGCTTCGATTATGGAAACTCGATCTTCATCGGAATTGATGTCCCGGGCGATATTGACTTCATGACCACCGAGCAAATGAATTTCCTCGATGCGCGCCTGACGTATGCTGAAGGTCAGGGATTAACGCACGCCTTTATTTTCTTCCACTCGCCTGAATACCCTGTGGAAAGCGTCCATTCCTTATGTTCAACCAGAACCGATGCAAATTGCACACCCCCGGCTCTGATGACCATCATCAACAACCATCCGATTGTCACGGCAACATTCCATGGCCATGAACATGTTTTATCGTGGACACACATGGATAGTACCCGTGTCGCAGGATTAACCCGAAGTTATGAGCAATTTGTAACTTCCCCTGCCGGCGGCACATCCTATTATCCTTATCTTTACCCGGATAGAGTGGACTATGCATATTCCGATATGGACAATTCGCAGGGCTTTGCCACCATCAGTGTCAATGGCCTCTCGTTTACGTACAATATGTATAAAGTCGGCACATCACAACCAGTCTGGTCACGCACCTTTTCAAAGATAAATACACCGCCAACCATCAGCGATATTACCGATAAGGCCACAGATGAAGACATTGCGACGGGCGATATTTCCTTCACAGTGGGTGATGCGGAAACCCCCGCAGCCTTCCTGGCCGTTGCGGTTACATCTTCGAATACAACACTTGTTCCCAGCGAAAACATTTCCCAGGGCGGCAGCGGCGCAGCCCGCACCATTAACATCACACCTGCCGCAAATCAATACGGTACAGCCACCATCACAGTCTCTGCGATCGATGGCTCAACCGCCACCGCCAGCGACACCTTCCTGTTGACTGTCAATCCAGTTAATGATGCTCCAGTTGCCGAAGCCCAATCTGTCAGCCTTTCCTGGAATACATCCATCGACCTCATTCTGACAGGCACAGATGTCGAGAACAGCCCCCTGACCTATAGCATTGTGGATGATCCGTCGCATGGCAGCCTGAGCGGCAGCGGCGCGAACCGGACTTATACACCTGCTACAAACTACTCGGGCACAGACAGTTTCACTTTCAAGGTCAATGACGGAACTTCGGACAGTGTGCCCGGCACTGTGAGCATCAACGTGACCGCTCATACCATTTCCGGTAATGCAGGCGTTGCAGGCGCGACTCTCGGTTATACAGATGGCACGCCCAAGACAGTCACGGCAAACGGCGCCGGCGTGTATAACTTCCAGGTTCCCACCGACTGGTCGGGAACAGTCACGCCTTCCAAGGCTGGCTACATCTTTTCACCCACCAGCATGTCCTATACCAATGTGCTGGCTGACCAAACCGGACAAGACTACACTACTACAGGCGTCACCTTTACCATCTCTGGTAATGCCGGCGTCGCTGGCGCCACACTCAGTTACATGGATGGCACACCCAAGACGGTCACTGCGGATGGAACCGGCTTGTATAGCTTCGAGGTTCCTTATAACTGGTCTGGCATGGTCACGCCATCCCTTTCCGGCTATGGTTTCAGACCCGCCACGCGGACCTATTCCAATTTGACATCAAATCAATTCGGTCAGGATTACAGTACAACCACTGCCCGTGTCTTCTATGTAGACAAAACGAATCCAGCCTGTACAGATGTCGGAACCGTTGGTTCGTTCGCAGTTCCGTTCTGCACCATTGGCAGGGGCGCTTACCTCGCAACTGCCGGCCAGATCGTGCATGTCATTCACGGCACGTATGCAGAGACTGTTTATCCGAGATTAAATGGCGTTGCCGGCAATCCGATTACCTATTGGGGAGACCCCGGCGTTACAGTCACCGGACAACCTCAGCTTACTGTTTCTCCCTACACCGCTTATCCGGGTTTCGCGTTGACAACCAGAAGCTATATCGTCATAGACGGCTTCTACATCACGCAAACCGGCACCAAGGGCATATATGCGGATAGTTCGAGCTACCTTACCATCACAAATAATCATGTCACCTATGCCGGCGCTCCTTCAACCACGCACCCTTATGAGCAGGGCATTTATTTGAAAGCCACCACCAATTCGACGATCTCCGGCAATACCACAGATCATAATACGTGTATCGGTATTCGGCTGCTCAGTGATAGTAACTACAACCTGGTCAGCAACAACCTTTCATATTCCAATTTCTCGATTGTCGAAAGCGATGCAGCCGGGATCGAAACAACGGGCAGCAGCCATAACACCATTATTAATAACGTCACCTACAGTAATGAGGACAGCGGTATCAATATCTATGTGAACTCCTCCACAGATGTGCAATCCACCTACAATCTGGTCATTAATAATCTCAGCTACGAAAACGGCGACCATGGCATTGACGTCAACAACTCGCCCTTCAACACAATTGTAGGAAATACAGTACATGGAAATGGCACAGCTGGTATTAATGTTGAAGGCGAAGCGGCAACGGGCTCACACCACACAACGTTGATCAATAACATTACCGCTGGTAATGGATTTACTCCCCCGGCAGGTTCTTTCGCTGGTAATTTACGCGTCGACTCTGCTTCTGTTGACGGAACCACGCTTGATTACAACCTCTACAACCGTGAGAGCGCCGCTTACCAGCTCGTTTGGAATGACCTCTTCTATACATCTCTGGCGACGTTTAAGGCTGCCGTACCCACTCAGGAAGTACATGGGTTGGAAGGAGATCCAAAATTTGTGGACCCAGTCCCATCCGTCCTGAGGCAAACCGGGGTGCATTACGTAGGCCTTGGAATATTCGGCAATTACTACCCGGAGCCTGGTTCGCCGGCGATTGACAGTGCCAACTCGAACGCTCCCAGCCAGCAAGCCACCGATATTGATGGGAACGCCCGGGTGGACGACCCGGCAACCCCGGATACCGGCGCCGGCGTGCGTGCTTTCGATGATCGCGGCGCTTACGAGTTCCTGCCTTTGGGACAGTCATTGCCAATCGTCACCACCCAGCCGGTCACCGAAATTACGACCACGACAGCCACGGGCAATGGCAATATCACCGCTACCGGGGAGCCCAATCCCACCCAGCATGGTGTCGTCTGGAATACAACAGGGACACCCACTGTGTCAGATAGCAAAACCACAGACGGCGCGGTCAGTGCGACCGGTCCCTTTATCAGTTTGATGACCGGCCTGATACCGGGCACACAGTATTACGTTCGCGCTTACGCTACCAACACAATGGGTACAGTCTATGGTGAGGAAGTCAGTTTCACCTCCCTTATCGTGCCGACGGTCACCACTCAGGCGGTTACCAATATAACAACCACCACAGCCACCGGGAATGGCAACATCACCGCGCTCGGTATACCCAACCCCACCCAGCATGGTGTCGTTTGGAGCACTTCGGCCAACCCAACAACTGAGGATAGCAAAACCACTGGAGGCTCAGTCAGCGCAACCGGCGCTTTTACGGGCAATATCACCGGCCTGACCCCGGGCACACTCTATCATGTCCGCGCTTATGCTACAAACACAGCGGGCACATCTTACGGTGAGGATGTCACTTTTACTGCCTATCACATACCGACCGTCACCACCCAGGCAGTGACTGCCATTACCACCACCACTGCCACTGGAAACGGCAACATCGCCGATCTTGGTGTGCCCAACCCGAGCCAGCACGGTGTCGTCTGGAGCACCTTTGCAGATCCCACCGTCGCTGATAACAAAACCACGGATGGTGAGGCAGGCGCGACCGGCGCGTTCACGAGTTTGATGACCGGCCTGACGCCGGGGACTTTGTATCATGTCCGCGCCTACGCGTCCAACTCGGCAGGCACTGTGTACGGCGAGGATGTCACCTTCACTACGCTCCTCGCGCCGACAGTTACTACGCAGGCGGTTACGGCTATCACAACAACAACCGCCACAGGCAACGGGAATATCACAGTGTTGGGAACGTACAACCCAACCGAGCATGGTGTTGTTTGGGCAATTACAGCCAACCCAACCACAGCAGACAGTAAAACCACGGATGGTCCGGTCAGCGCAACCGGCTCCTTTACGAGCAGCATCACCGGGCTGATACCGGGCACCTTGTATCACGTCCGCGCATACGCGACGAGCGATGCAGACACATCATACGGCGAAGATGTCACTTTCACCGCCCTGCTTGCGACGACTGTCACCACTCAGGCTGTCTCCTCCATTGGAACGACCAATGCCACCGGAAATGGCAACGTCACTGATCTTGGCGTTCCCAATCCCACACAGCATGGTGTTGTTTGGAGCACCCTGCCCAACCCGACCACAGCAGATAATAAAACAACTGATGGCGATGTCGCTGCGACCGGCGCTTTTACCAGCAGTATTACCGGCCTGACGCCCGGTATGCTCTATCACGTCCGCGCCTATGCCACCAACGCAGTGACCACATCGTATGGCGAGGATGTAACCTTCACAACCCTTCCATCAATTACCGGCATCACCACCCCGTCCACGAATGCCGGGACCGGCTCCAATGTCACACAGGCCGGAACCGCTGACTGGGCCAACCCAGGCTTCATCACGGCTGACGATACCAGTTACGCCAGCGCAACCCTTTCTGGCAGTATTCTGAGTTCCGGCTATCTGGAAGGCACCAATTACGGCTTCACCATTCCAGAAAATGCAGTCATTCAAGGGATCATGGTCACCATTGGTCGCCATGAAAGCGGCATCAGACAAGACTATATCGACGTGCGCGATAGCACTGTCAAACTGATGAAGGCAGGCACCATTATTGGGAACAATAAAGCCGCGGCCGGAACCGAATGGCCGACGGCAACTGCATCACCTGCCATTTACGGCACAACTGCCGATCTTTGGGGAACCACCTGGACGCCTGCGGAGATCAATGCCAGCAACTTTGGCGTGGCTCTCTCTGTCATCAGCGGAGTAAATAGAATTGCCTATGTAGACTATATGCAAATCTCGGTCACCTACACAGTGACAATGGTCGGCTCCAACCTGACCGTGGACTGTGGAGCGGGAACCCCGATCGTTACCTACGGCTCGGATATCACCTGTGTAGCCAGCGTTGTACGCGGCTCCGGTGACAAGACCCCCACAGGCAATGTCAGCTGGGCTACGAACGGCAGCGGCACCTTTGTCACCAGCCCATGCACCCTTTCAGGTTCCGATGGAACTGCGACCTGCTCTGTGACATACACGCCCAATTCCGTCGGCAGCGGCTCACACTTGATCACAGCCAATTATGCTGGTGATCCAAACTTCTTCGCCAGCAGCGGAGAGCAGGCTCTAACAGTAAATAAGGCTGCGGCCACTGTCACGCTCGGCAGTCTTGCACAGACATACGACGGCACACCCAGGCCAGTCACTGCTGTTACCAACCCGGCAGGTTTGTCAGTTGGCTTCACTTATGACGGCTCTGCCACTGCGCCAACCAACGCCGGCAGCTATGCAGCCGTTGCGACAATCACCGATCCAAATTACATCGCAGCAACAGACAACGGCACACTCGTCATTGCCAAGGCGGCCGCCACAGTTACGCTCGGCAGCCTCAGCCAGACGTATGACGGCACGCCCAAGTCGGCGACTGCGATCACCGATCCTGCCGGCCTGACAGTTGACCTTACCTACGATGGCTCTGCCACCGCCCCGACAAACGCCGGTTTATATACAGTTGTTGGGACGATCAATGACATCAACTATGCCGGCAGCACGAGCGGAACTTTCTACATTGCCAAGGCGGCTGCAACCGTCACGCTCGGCAGTCTCAGCCAGACATATGACGGCACGCCCAAGTCGGCGACTGCGATCACCGATCCAGCCGGCCTGACAGTTGACCTTACCTACGATGGCTCTACCACCGCCCCGACCAATGCCGGCAGCTATGCAGTTGTTGCGACGATCAACGACATCAACTACGCAGGCAGCGCAAGCGACACACTTGTCATTGCCAAAGCGGCCGCCACAGTCACGCTCGGCAATCTGATACAGGCCTACGATGGCACGCCGAAATCAGCAACAGTAACAACTGTCCCTGATGGATTGACCGTTGAAGTCACTTATGAGGGATCGCCGACTCCGCCAACAGCCTTGGGCAGTTATGCAGTGGCTGCCATCGTTACTAATCCAAATTACAGCGGCTCAGCCAACGGGACGCTCGTCATCGAACAGGCCATCGCCACACATAACATTCCACTGATTGCAGGCTGGAACCTGATCTCATTCAACGTGAGTCCGGAGAACACAGATGTTGCAACAGTCCTTGCAACCATAGATGGCAATTACGACTTGATCTACGCCTGGGATGCGTCAAGCGCCAGCGACAATTGGCTGATGTATGACCCATCTGTCCCGGTGTTCCTAAATTCCCTGGATCATCTTGACGAGACGATTGGGTTCTGGATCCACATGACGGCTCCTGACACTCTGGAAGTGACCGGCCTGGTTCCAGTAACAACAAATATCAATTTACACGACAATGCGGGCGGCTGGAATCTGGTGGCTTATCCGTCCGGGGTTAATCGTCCCCTGCCTGAGGTTTTGAGCGACCGCGGTGTTGGTACTGATTTCTCACTGGTGTATGCATATCATGCAGGCGATGCGGTTCCTTGGAAGTTGTTCGACCGGGAATTACCGATCTTCTTAAATGATCTGACCGAAATGTCTCCGGGCTGGGGATACTGGGTCAAGGTCAGCGCGGAGCACACTTGGAATGTGAGGTACCTCGCGGAGTAAATGAGTTTTATTGGCAAGGTCAGAGTTGATTTTGATCATCGCTGACCTTGCCCGGAATTAATAAATGTCCATTATTTCTGTGTAAGACCTGATCTATAAAACAACCAATTGGATTAATTAGATGGACCTAACGAGAGGTGAAAAAATGAAAACTCAACGTATCTTCAGTGCGGTTTTTCTGACGATTGCCCTTATATTTGGCAACTTTTCGACAGCATTAGCCGCGCCTCCCCTGCCATCAAGTTTTTGGGGGACTGTCACTCTGGATGGAGCAGCTGTGCCGGCGGGCACGATGGTTTCGGCCCGCATTAACGGCGTTCAATATGCTTCGGTAGCCGTCACCATTAATTCTGGTGCTGCTTATTACTCCTTAAAAGTACCCGGTGACGACCCCGAGACACCAGGAATTATCGAAGGTGGTGTTTCTGGGAATACAGTGGCCTTCTACATAGGCAGTTATAGGGCGGATCAGACTGCGACCTGGCAAAGCGGGCCGAATGTGCGGGTTGACTTGACCTCAACCACTACACATACTCTGAGCGTCTCTAAAACTGGAGATGGTTCTGGCACCGTAACCAGTGCCCCCGCCGGTATTGACTGCGGCGCAGCCTGCTCAGCCAGTTTCACCAGAGACTCGGTAGTTGAACTAACTGCTGCTGCAGAGCTAGGTTCCACTTTCACTGGCTGGAGCGGCGCTGGTTGCACTGGAACTGGCGGTTGCTCGGTCACAATGGATGCTGCCAAATCGGTCACAGCCAATTTCACAGAGAACGAATACACCTTAACTGTGATCAGCGCGCATGGCACGGTGACGAAAGATCCTGACGATCTCCACTATCACTACGGGGACGAAGTGACCCTGAGCGTGGCAGCCGATGCAGGCTGGACGTTCACTGGCTGGACTCCTGCGCTGACAGACAACAAGGTCACGATCAATGGCAATACCACTGTCACAGCCAACTACACACAGAACGAATACACATTGACCGTTGTGAGTGCTCACGGTACAGTGACGAAGTCACCCAATCAGTTGACCTATCACTACGGGGACGAAGTGACCCTGAGCGTGACAGCCGATGCAGGCTGGACGTTCACTGGCTGGACTCCTGTGTTGACAGACAACAAGGTCACGATCAATGGCGATACGACTGTCACAGCCAACTACACACAGAACGAATACACATTGACCGTTGTCAGTGCTCACGGTACAGTGACGAAGTCACCCAATCAGTTGACCTATCACTACGGGGACGAAGTGACCCTGAGCGTGGCAGCCGATGCAGGCTGGACGTTCACTGGCTGGACTCCTGCGCTGACAGACAACAAGGTCACGATCAATGGCAATACCACTGTCA